>NZ_MDFM01000027.1 GCF_002939985.1 Xanthomonas hortorum pv. cynarae
CTATGCCTGCCTGCACAACACGCAGATGAAGCGCGAGCAGGACAACATGGCACGCTTCCTCACCCTGGCACGCGACTACGGGCGTGTGATCGGCTTCAAAGGCAATTTCCTGATCGAGCCCAAGCCGATGGAACCGATGAAGCACCAGTACGACTTCGACAGCGCCACGGTGATCGGCTTCCTGCGCCAGCACGGCCTGGACCAGGATTTCAAGCTCAATATCGAAGCCAACCACGCCACGCTCTCAGGCCATAGCTTCGAGCACGACTTGCAGGTGGCTTCCGATGCCGGCCTGCTCGGCAGCATCGACGCCAACCGTGGCAACCCGCAGAACGGCTGGGACACCGACCAGTTCCCGACCGACCTGTACGACACCGTCGGCGCGATGCTGGTGGTGCTGCGGCAGGGCGGGTTGGCACCGGGCGGCTTGAATTTCGATGCCAAGGTGCGCCGCGAATCGTCCGATCCGCAGGATCTGTTCCTGGCGCATATCGGCGGCATGGACGCGTTCGCACGCGGGCTGGAAGTGGCCAACGCGCTGCTGACGTCTTCGCCGTTGGAGCAGTGGCGCGCAGAGCGTTACGCCAGCTTCGACAGCGGCGCCGGTGCGGCGTTTGCCGATGGCACCAGCACGTTGGTGGATGTGGCCAAGCATGCGGCTGGCAACGAGCCAAAGCAACTCAGCGGCCGCCAGGAAGCCTACGAGAATCTGATCAACCAGTATCTGACGCGTTGATGCTGTGCAGGTGATCGCTGCACATGCACGCGATCACCTGCTGTCTGCGCGCCTGAAAGCGCGCAGCGTTAGGGCTGTTCCGCTGCATCCGGCGCTGCCGGTGCGGCTACCGAATCCCGCTTGACCAGCAGGTGCGCGACCACATGATCGACCATCTTCGCCGTACGCTCCTTGGCACGAATCGTCTTCAACAGGATATCCAGTGCAGCGTCGGCCATGGCGGCGATGGGCTGCTGCACGGTGGTGAGCTCGGGCCACACTGCGGTGGCGGCAGAAGTATCGTCGAAACCGACTACCGACAGATCGCGCGGCACATCCAGACCGCGCCGGTGCGCAACCGAGATTGCAGCGGCGGCCATATCGTCGTTGCTGGCGAAGATGGCGCTGGGGCGGCGTTTGCGCGCCAGCAGTTTTTCCGCAGCGACCAGACCCGATTTGTAGGTGTAGTCGCCCGGCTGCACCAGATGCCGATCCAGGCGCAAGCCGGCATCGGACAGCGCTGCCTGAAATCCTTCGAAACGACGTGCGCTTGCGGACAGATTGGGATGCCCGGCGATGTAGCCGATGCGGGTATGCCCCTGCGCAATCAGATGCTCGGTGATCTCCTTGGCGGCGGCGAACTCGTCGATGCGCACGCAGGCCACATCCGGGCTGAAGTGGTTGGAGGCGATCGCCACCACCGGCACCTTGGCGCGCACCAGTTCCAGTACTGCGGCCTTGGATTCGCACAGCGGCGGCGGCAGGATCACCCCGGCCACGCCCTTGGCGAGCTTGCGTGCGGCACGGCGTTCGGCATCGGCATCCAGGTCGTCCCAGCAATCGATCACCAACTGGATCGAGGTACGCGAGGCCACCCGCAACACGCCCAGCAGCAATTCGCGCAAATATGCGCCGCTGGGGTCGCTGTAGATCAATGCGATGCGCATGCTCTGCGCGGCGGCGAGTGCGCTGGCGGCCAGGTTGGGCGTGTAACCGAGCTTGTCCACGGCGCGCAGCACGCGCGCGCGGGTGGCATCGCGCACGCTGCCATTGTTGTTGACCACGCGCGAGACCGTCATCGGCGAGACCTTCGCCAGCGCCGCCACCTCATCGATGGTGATCGCGCGGCTGGTGCGGCGGACCGATTTCCTGACCTTCTCCAAGCGTGGCCTCTTCAAGTGGGTGGCGAACCTGCACGATGCACACATGCTGCGGGCAGAACGCAAGCGCCGCATGCGTGCGTGACGATGCAAGGCATGGTACCGGGAAGCAGGCACAGCGGCGATACACGGCGGCGCGCGTTGACGCCGATGGAGCATGCGGCATGAGCGCGCGCCTGACTGTTCGCTGCGTCGCGGATTGCCGTGCGTTGCTGCTGCAGTGGTTGCTGGTTCTGATGCTGCTATGTAGCGGGCTGTTAGCCAGCACCAGTGCGCAAGCCGAAGACGGCTATGATTTATGGTTGCGCTACCACCCGCTGGCCAACGCGGCGCAGTTGCGCGGGAACACGAGCGAAGTGATCGTTGCCGGTGATTCACCCAGCTTGCAGGCAGCCCGTGACGAGTTGCAGCGCGGACTGTCGGGCTTGCTTGGTGCCTCGCCGCAGTTGTCTGCCACTGTCACCCGCAATGGCGCGATTGTATTGGGTGCTGCCACGGCGCCGCAGATCGCTGCGTTGAAACTGCAGACCACCGGCCTGGGCCGCCAGGGGTATCTGATTCGCAGCGTCAGCGTGGGCGGGCATCGCATCACCGCCATCGTCGGCGGTAGCGACATCGGCGCCTTGTATGGCGCGTTTCACTTCCTGCGCCTGCTGCAGACCGGCCAATCGCTCACCGCACTGGATGTGCGTGAGTCGCCGCGGCTGCAGCTGCGCATGCTCAATCATTGGGACAACCTGGATGGCGTGGTCGAGCGTGGCTATGCCGGTGCCTCGTTATGGAACTGGCAGACCTTGCCCGGTTATCTGGATCCGCGTTATACCGACTACGCGCGCGCCAATGCCTCGCTGGGCATCAATGGCACTGTGCTCAATAACGTCAATGCCAAGGCATGGAGCCTGACGCCGCAGTACCTGGACAAGGCTGCGGCGCTGGCCAAGGTGTTTCAGCCGTACGGCATTCGCGTGTTTCTCAGCGCGCGCTTCAGTGCGCCGATCGAGATCGGTGGTTTGAAGAGCGCCGATCCGCTGGATCCGCAGGTGCAGCGGTGGTGGCGCGACACAGCCAACGCGATCTACGCACGCATTCCGGACTTTGGCGGCTTTTTGGTCAAGGCCAATTCCGAAGGCCAACCCGGCCCGCAGGATTACGGGCGCAGCCATGCCGATGGCGCGAATCTGCTGGCCGATGCACTGGCGCCGCATGGCGGTGTGGTGATGTGGCGCGCGTTCGTCTATTCGCATGAGCAACCGGACGATCGCGCCAAGCAGGCGTATAGCGAGTTCGTGCCGCTGGATGGAAAATTTCGCGACAACGTGATCGTGCAGGTCAAGAACGGGGCGATCGACTTCCAGCCGCGCGAGCCGTTCCATCCGCTGTTCGGCGCGATGCACAAAACGCCGTTGATGCCGGAGTTTCAGATCACCAAGGAGTATCTGGGCTTTTCGACGCATCTGGCCTACCTGGGCACGCTGTTTGCCGAAACCCTGCAGGCCGATACCTATGCGCGCGGCAAGGGCTCGACCGTGGCCAAGACCGTGGATGGTTCGCTCTTCAACGACACGCAACGCACCCGGCTGACCGGCATTGCCGGCGTGGCCAACATCGGCGCGGACCGCAACTGGAGCGGCTCGATCTTCGATCAGGCCAACTGGTATGCGTACGGGCGGCTGGCCTGGAACCCGGACCTGTCGCCGCAGACGATCGCGCAGGAATGGGTGCGCATGACGTTTTCCAACGATGCTGCCGTGGTCACGCCCGTGGTCGACATGATGCTGCGCTCGCGCGAGGCGGTGGTGGACTACATGACCCCGCTCGGCCTGCATCATCTGATGGGACGCGGCCATCACTACGGCCCGGCGCCGTGGGATGCGGGCAGCGAGCGCCCGGATTGGGACCCGGTGTATTACCACCGCGCCGACCGCAACGGCATCGGCTTCGACCGCAGTGCCAGCGGCAGCAATGCGGTGGCGCAATACGCGAAGCCGGTGGCGCGCATGTTCGGCGATGTGCAACGCGTGCCCGAGCGCGATCTGCTGTGGTTCCACCATGTGCCCTGGGACCACCGCATGGCCTCCGGGCGGCCGTTGTGGGACGAGTTGGTGTGGCATTACGACCATGGCGTGGACGAGGTGCGTGCAATGCGAGCCACCTGGCAGGGGCTTGCCGGCAGGATCGATGCGCCGCGTTATCAGCAGGTGGCGAACTTCCTGGCGATCCAGCAGGACGAGGCGCAGTGGTGGCGCGATGCCAGCATCGCCTACTTCCAGAGCGTGTCCGGTCGGCCGTTGCCTGCCGGCACGGCGCCACCGGCGCATCCGTTGACGTACTACCAGGCATTGAAATTTCCGTATGCGCCGGGGAATCCGAAATGAGCGTGCGTGGTTTGGCCGTGGTCATCGCCACGCTATCGGCATCGCTGCTACCACGCATCGCGCATGCAGCCGACGCACCGCTGCTGCATGCGCTGTTTCAGGAGCATGTGGTACTGCAGCGCGATGCGCCGATCCGCGTGTGGGGAGACGCCCCCCCTGGCGCGCGCGTGAGCGTGCAACTGGCTGCACAACAAGTGCAGGCACGCGCAGATCGACAAGGCCATTGGGAAGCGCGCCTGCCTGCGCAACCCGCGGGCGGGCCGTACACCTTGAGCGCACGCACCAACCAGGGCGCGGCGCAGCAAGTGAACGACGTGCTGATCGGCGATGTGTGGCTATGCTCTGGCCAATCCAATATGGAATTGCAGGTGCATCGCACATTGAATTCGCGCAGCGAGATCCCCGATGCCGACAACCCGCGCATTCGCATGTTCAAGGTGCCGGCGCAGTCCAGCCCGACGCCGCAGCGCAGCTTCGGTGGCGCTGCGGCATGGCAGCTCACCACACCGGAGACGGTGAAGGAGTTTTCTGCCGCCTGTTACTACTTCGCGCGTGAGTTACAGAAGACCGTCGATGTGCCGATAGGCTTGATCAACGCCTCGTGGGGCGGCTCGCAACTGCAGGCCTGGATCGGTGAGAAGGCATTGCGCGCAGCCGGCGACGATGGCGCGGCACTGGATGTGCTGGCGCGTTACGCACGCGACCCGGTGGATGCCGCGCCACGTTGGGGCGCGCTGTGGGAGGCCTGGTGGCATGCACACGGCGAAGGCGAGCCCTGGCAACCGGATGCGCCGGGCACGTGGCAAAGCGCACCAGCCGCGCTGGGCGCGTGGGATGACTGGGGCGTGCCGCAGTTGGTCGGCTTCAACGGCATGGTCTGGTATCGCACCAGCATCGAGTTGACCGAGGCGCAGGCCGCACAGGAGGCCACCTTGTTGCTGGGGCCGGTGGACGAGCTGGACCAGACCTGGGTCAACGGGCGCGGCGTGGGCAGCAGTTACGGCGCCGATCAGCCGCGTCGCTACAGCTTGCCGCGCGGGCGCCTGCATGCCGGGCGCAACAGCGTCGTGCTCAATGTGCTCAATACCTATCGGCGTGGCGGCTTGCTGGGCGATGCGCAATCGCGTGCGCTGCAGTTTGCCGATGGCAGCACACTAGCGCTGGCCGCGCCCTGGCAGTACCGCATCGTGCCGCCGCAACTGGGCTCGCCACCGCGTGCGCCGTGGTCGTCGGCGGCCGGGCTGACCACCTTGTACAACGGCATGATCGCCCCGCTCGGTCAGCTCGGCCTGCGTGGCGTGCTGTGGTACCAGGGCGAATCCAATGCCGGCGATGCAGCGCATTACCCGGCCTTGCTCACCGCATGGCAGCGCGATTGGCGGCAGCGCTTCGGTGCGCAGTTGCCGCTGCTGATCGTACAACTGGCCAACTACGGCGCACCGCCCACCCAGCCGGTCGAAAGCGGTTGGGCGCAACTGCGCGAGGCGCAGCGCCGCTTCGTCGCCAACGATGCGCATGCGGGCCTGGCAGTAGCGATCGATCTCGGCGACCGCTACGACATCCATCCGGCCAACAAGCAGGAGCTGGGCCGGCGCCTGGCGCGTGCGGCGCGACATGTGGTGTATGGCGAGGCGATTGCGCCCTCCGGACCGGTGCCGCGCAACGTGCGACGTGACGGCGACGCACTGCGCATCGACTTCGATGACGTCGACACCGCGTTGCTGAGCTATGGCGCCGATGCGCCGATCGGTTTCGAAGTGTGTGGCTCTGCGCCCAACACGTGTCGCTATGCAGTCGCCACCTTGCACGATCAGGCCATCAATCTGCGTATCCCCTCTGGCCTGGCTGCCACGCGCGTGCGCTATTGCTGGGCCGACAGCCCGGTGTGCACGCTGTATGACCGCAACGGCCTGCCCGCCGGCCCGTTCGAACTCCCCATCACTGCCGCTTCTTCCCCATGAGCGAGACCCCGATGTCACAGACTCCCGACTCCCCTGCTCCGCTGCAAGGCTCGGCCCGCGATCGCGAGATCGTCGAGGCGCGCGTCATCGTCACCTGCCCCGGGCGCAACTTCGTCACCTTGAAGATCCGCACGCGCTCGGGCATCACCGGGCTGGGCGATGCCACGCTCAATGGCCGCGAACTGGCGGTGGCGGCGTATCTGCAGGAACACCTGGTGCCGAACCTGATCGGCCGCGATGCGGGCCGTATAGAAGACATCTGGCAGTTCTTCTACCGCGGCGCGTATTGGCGGCGCGGCCCGGTGACGATGAGCGCGATCGCCGCAGTGGATGTGGCGCTGTGGGACATCCTGGGCAAGATGGCTGGCATGCCGCTGTATCAGTTGCTCGGCGGGCGCTCGCGCGAGGGCGCTTTGGTCTACGGCCATGCCAATGGCCGCGATATCGCCGAAACCAGCGAGGAAGTCGGCCGTTTTCGCGAGCTCGGCTTTATCGCCATTCGCGCGCAATGCGGCGTGCCCGGCGTCAAGAAGACCTACGGCATTTCCAGCGGCGGCAAACCGTACGAGCCGGCCGAAAGCGAACTGCCGACCGAAACGGTGTGGTCCACGCCACGCTATCTCGGCGTGGTGCCAAAATTGTTTGAGCAACTGCGCAACGATCATGGCGATGAGATTGAGCTGCTGCACGATGCGCACCACCGGCTCACCCCGATCGAAGCCGCCCGCCTGGGCCGCGACCTGGAGCCGTACCGATTGTTCTGGCTGGAAGACGCCACGCCTGCCGAAAACCAGCGCGCGTTCGAAGTGATTCGCCAACACACGGTCACACCGCTGGCGGTGGGCGAGGTGTTCAATTCGCTCTGGGATTGCAAGCATCTGATCGAGCAGCAGTTGATCGACTACATCCGCACCACGATTGTCCACGCCGGCGGCATCACCCATGTGCGGCGGCTGGCCGATTTCGCCGCGCTGCATCAGGTGCGCACCGGCTTCCACGGCGCCACCGATCTGTCGCCGGTGTGCATGGGCGCGGCATTGCACTTCGACACCTGGGTGCCCAACTTCGGCATCCAGGAATACATGTTCCATTCCGACGAGGCCAATGCGGTGTTCCCGCACGACTATGTGTTTCGCGATGGCCGCCTGCATTGCGGCGAGACACCCGGGCATGGCGTGGAGATCGACGAGGCGCTGGCGGCGAAGTATCCGTACGTGCCCAAGCAGTTGCCGGTTGCTCGCCTGGAAGACGGCGCGATGTGGGACTGGTGATGCGGTCCACAACGGCTGATGCCGCGGTGCGTCAAGGCGAACCCCATACAATGCCTGTGCGGCAGCCAAGCGGGCCTGTCCGGCATGCGGAGCCGGCGCCGAGCCTGCGGCGTCTGCGCGCCGCCTGCGCTGCTCTGATGCTGGCTCGCCACGTGGTGTTGGGTGCTGTCATCGCAGTGCTCGCACCCACGACCGTGCAGGCGCAAGCGCAAGCCGATGTCGCCTTCGATTGGTTCGACTATCGCGGCGACGATGCGGTGTTCGTCACGCCATTGCCGGCCGGCCATTACCGCAACCCGGTGCTGGCCGGGTTCTACCCGGATCCCAGCGTGACACGCGTGGGCGATCGCTATTACCTGGTGAATTCCACCTTTGCGTATTTCCCGGCGATCCCGGTGTTCGAGAGCACCGATCTTGTGCACTGGACGCAGATCGGCAACGTGGTCGAGCGCCGCGAGCAGTTGAACTACGACGGACTGGGTGTGTCGCGCGGCATGTTCGCCGCCAGCATTCGCCATCACGACGGGCGCTTCTATGTGGTGGGTACCTCGGTCGATAGTGGTGGCAACTTCATCGCCAGTGCCAGCAATCCCGCCGGCCCATGGTCGCCACTGACCTGGCTGCCGAGCATCGATGGTATCGATCCGTCGTTGTTCTTCGACACCGATGGCAGCGCCTATCTGCTCAACAATGGCCCGCCGGAAGGCACGCCATTGTACGAAGGCCATCGCGCGATCTGGATGCAGCGCTTCGACCTCGCCACCAATCAACCGACCGGCCCGCGCAAGGTACTGCTCAACGGCGGCGTGGATCTGGCCAGCAAGCCGATCTGGATCGAAGGCCCGCACCTGTATCAACGCGACGGCTGGTATTACCTTTCGTGTGCCGAAGGCGGCACCGGGCCGCAGCATTCGCAGGTGGTGCTGCGCAGTCGCAACGTGTGGGGGCCGTATGCCGCCTCGCCGCACAATCCGATCCTGACCCAACGCGACCTGCCGGCCGAACGCACGTACCCGATCAGCAACGCCGGCCATGTAGATCTGGTGGACACGCCGGATGGGCAATGGTGGGCGGTGTTTCTGGCCAGCCGCCCGTATGCGGGCGAGCGCTACAACACCGGGCGCGAAACCTTTTTGCTGCCGGTGCAATGGCACGATGGCTGGCCGTCGATTTTGCCGGCCGGCGAGCCGATTCCGTATCACGCACAGAGCCCGCGCGGTGGGAAGACACCCGCCGATCAAGCACCGTTGTCGGGCAACTTCACGTGGCGCGATGACTTCGCCGGCACCTCGCTGCAGCGCGAATGGCTCTATTTACGTGTGCCCAAACAGGATGTGGCCAACCTGCGCGCACGCCCCGGTTGGTTGACCCTGCATGCCAGTGCACACGGCCTGGACAGCACCTCTACACCGGCCTTCCTCGCACGGCGCCAGCAACACACGCGCTTCACTGCGAGCACTGAATTGACTGCGCCCACCCAGGCTGGCGTCAGTGCCGGGCTTGCCGCTTTTCAAAATTCCAATGCGTGGTATGCGTTGGGTGTGCGACGCAATGGCAACGCGCTGGAAGTATTTCTCGACAAGCGCGATGGCGACAACACCGCCACCCTCGCACACACACGTATACCGGCAACCACACAGTTGCGCCTGCAGATCAGCGGCGACGGCGGCGCCTACAGCTTCGCCTTCGACGCCGATGGTCGCGGCTGGCAATCGCTACGCCGCAACGACGATGCAGGCATGCTCAGCACCGCACAGGCCGGCGGCTTCGTCGGCAGCATGATCGGGCCTTTTGCCCAGCTGGAACCGGATCGCACCAAGGAGGACTGACCATGCATTCGCACTTCGCACCATCCGTTGCTCGCACACCCCGTGCACGCGCACGCAGCGTGCTGCTGGCGATTGCACTTGTCGCAACCACTGGGCAGGCCGCAACGCCACCGCCGTATCTGGACACGCAACGCCCCTTCGACGCCCGCGCGGCCGACCTGGTGGCGCGCATGACGCTGGAAGAAAAAGCCGCGCAGATGCAGAACGCCGCGCCCGCCATCCCGCGCCTGCAGGTGCCCGAGTACGATTGGTGGAACGAAGCGCTGCACGGCGTGGCGCGTGCCGGTGGCGCCACTGTATTTCCGCAGGCGATTGGACTGGCCGCCACCTTCGACACGCCATTGATGGCTGAGGTCGCCACTGCCATCAGCGACGAAGCGCGCGCCAAGCATCATGCCTTCCTCGCGCGCGGCGAGTACAAGCGCTATCAGGGGCTCACCTTTTGGTCGCCCAACATCAATATCTTTCGCGACCCGCGCTGGGGCCGCGGGCAGGAAACCTATGGCGAAGATCCGTTCCTCACCGCGCGCATGGGCGTGACCTTCGTGCAAGGCCTGCAGGCGCAGCAAGGTCCGTATCGCAAGCTCGATGCCACCGCCAAACACTTCGCCGTGCACAGCGGGCCGGAGGCCGACCGTCATCACTTCGATGTGCATCCCAGCGAACGCGATCTGCACGAAACCTATCTGCCTGCATTTCAAGCCCTGGTGCAGGAAGGCAAGGTCGCCGCGGTGATGGGCGCCTACAACCGCGTCAATGGCGAATCCGCCTCGGCCAGCACGCGGCTGGAAGGCATCCTGCGCCGCGACTGGGGCTTTGATGGCTATATCGTCAGCGACTGCGCGGCGATCCGCGACATCTGGCAGAACCACAAGATCGTCCCCACGCCCGAAGCCGCCGCCGCACTCGGCGTCAAGCACGGCACCGACCTGGATTGCGGCGACACCTATGCCGCGTTGCCGGCCGCAGTGCGTGCCGGTTTGATCGACGAGGCCACCATCGATACCGCGCTCAAGCGCCTGATGACCACACGCATGCGGCTAGGCATGTTCGACCCGCCCGCCAAGGTGCCGTGGGCGCAGATTCCCGCATCAGCCAATCAATCGCCGCAGCACGATGCACTGGCACGCCGCACTGCGCGTGAATCGCTGGTGCTGCTAAAAAACGACGGCGTGCTGCCGCTCAAGCCTACGCTCAAGCGCATCGCCGTGATCGGCCCCACCGCCGACGACCCGATGTCGCTGCTGGGCAATTACTACGGCACCCCGGCTGCACCGGTCACTATCCTGCAAGGCATCCGCGACGCCGCACCGCAGGCGCAGGTGATCTACGCGCGCGGCAGCGATCTGGTGGAGGGACGCGAAGACCCCAACGCCGCCGCACCGATCGACACGCGCTATCTGCGCCCGGCCGCTGGCGCCACGCAGAACGGGTTGACCGGCGAATACTTCAAAGGCCGCGCATTGGCCGGCACGCCGGTACTGACCCGCATCGACCCGCGCATTGCCTTCCGTTGGGATCGCAACGCACCCACCGACGATGCGGTGGGCCGTGGCGAGTTGCATGCCGACCGCGCACTCGACAAGGACGACTTCAGCGTGCGCTGGCATGGCCAGCTGCTGCCGCCGGTCTCGGGCAACTACGAGTTGCAAGTGGCCGCCGACGATGGTGTGCGCCTGTCTCTGGACGGCAAGCTGCTCATCGATTACTGGAGCGACGCCCCGCGCATGCGCGGCGGCAACGCCAGCGTGGCGCTGGAGGGCGGCAAGGCCTACGACCTGCGCGTGGAGTATTACGAGGCCACCCGCGATGCCGGCGTGCGTCTGGCCTGGCGCATGCCTGGCGCCAAACCACCGCTGCAGGAAGCCGTGGACGCCGCCCGCGATGCGGAGGTGGTGGTATTCGTCGGCGGCCTCACCGGCGATGTCGAAGGCGAAGAGATGGACGTCAACTATCCCGGCTTTGCCGGCGGCGACCGCACCGACACGCGCCTACCCAAACCGCAACGCGAACTGCTGCAGGCACTGCAGGCCACCGGCACGCCGGTGGTTGCAGTCCTCACCACCGGCTCGGCGCTGGCGATCGACTGGGCGCAGCAACACGTGCCCGCCATCCTGCTGGCCTGGTACCCCGGCCAACGCGGCGGCAGCGCGGTGGGCGATGTGCTGTTCGGCCAGGCCAGTCCCGGCGGCCGCTTGCCGGTCACCTTCTACAAGGAAGCCGAGCGCCTGCCCGCCTTCGACGATTACGCCATGCGCGGCCGCACCTATCGCTATTTCCAAGGTAAACCGTTGTACCCGTTCGGCCACGGCCTGTCGTACACGCAGTTCGCGTATTCGGAACTACGCCTCGATCGCACCACGGTTGCAGCCGATGGCACGCTTACCGCCACGGTCACGCTGAAGAACACCGGCCAACGCGCAGGCGATGAAGTGGTGCAGCTCTATCTGCATCCGCTGAAGCCACAACGCGAACGCGCCCTCAAGGAACTGCACGGCTTGCAGCGCATCACCCTGCAGCCCGGCGAACAACGGCAGCTGCGCTTCACCATCAAAGCGCAAGACGCCCTACGTATCTACGACGAGCAACGCAAAGCCTACGCGGTGGACCCAGGTGCCTACGAGGTGCAGATCGGGGCCTCAAGCGCTGACATCCGCAGCAAACAACGCTTCACCGTCACCCCAAACTGATCCCACCGCAAGCCGCGGAATCAAAGCCCCTCTCCCGCCGGGAGAGGGGTTGGGGTGAGGGTACGGCCATCAAACGAACTTGCAGCACCCCACGCTTTCAAACAAAAACCCATGCCAATTTCAACGCTCTCCATCGCAACACTCGGCCACCTACCTACCACCGTCCTCACTCCCAACTACAATGCCAAACACACCACCATCGGCATCGTCCACCTAGGCGCAGGCGCCTTCCACCGCGCCCACCAGGCCGTCTACATCGACGACCTACTCGCGCATGACCCCACCTGGGCGATCAGCGCCGTCTCGCTACACAGCCCACACGTGCGCGACGCCCTACGCCCACAAGACGGTCTCTACACCCTCGCCCTGCTCGACGAACACCCGCAACTGCGCATCATCGCCGCCATCCGCGAAGTGCTGTGCGCCGCGGACGAACAAGCTGCGGTGCTCGCACGCCTCGCCGACCCAGCCGTGCGCCTGGTCACTCTCACCATCACCGAGAAGGGCTATTGCCTCGCAGGCGACACCCTTGACCTCACCCACCCCGATATCGCGCACGACATCGCACATCCAGCGACGCCGCGTAGCGCCATCGGCTATCTCGTCGCCGGCCTGCGGCAGCGCAGGCAGCAAGGCAACGCGCCGTTCACCGTCCTCAGCTGCGACAACCTGCCCGACAACGGCAGCCTGCTACGCCGCGCGGTGTTGCTGCTCGCACAGCAGAACGATCCCGCGCTTGCTGGCTGGATCGACCAACACGTCACCTTCCCGCGCTCGATGGTCGACAGCATCACGCCCGCCACCAACGACGCGCTGCGTACGCAGGTACACACCCAAACCGGCCTGCACGACGCCTGGCCGATTCAACGCGAGCGTTACACCCAGTGGGTGATCGAAGACCGTTTCTGCAACGGACGCCCCGCCTTCGAGCGCGCAGGTGTCACTCTCAGCGACGACATCGCCGGCTACGCACGCGCCAAACTGCGCCTGCTCAACGGCCCGCACTCCGCGCTCGCCTATCTCGGCAGCCTGCTGGAGTTGGAGACCGTCGCAGACGCCATGTGTCACCCACAACTGGCCGCCTTTGTCGAAACCCTGATGCGCGAGGACATCGCCCCCACCCTGCAACCGATGCAAGGCTTCGACCCGCAGCACTACAGCGACGCCATCCTGGCCCGCTTCCGCAACCCCGCCATCCGCCACCTGCTTGCCCAGATCGCATGGGATGGCTCGCAGAAGATTCCCGTGCGCTTGCTCACCGCGATCAGCGATGCACTGGCTGCCGGGCGACGCATAGACCGGCTATGCCTGCCGGTCGCAGCGTGGTTGCACTTCGTGCGCAGGCAGGCACGTAATGGCATGACCTTGATCGATCCGTTGAGTGAGATGCTGAGCAAGATCGGGTGCGACGCAACCGGCGATGCCATCCACGACGTGGCAGCGTCCCTCACTCTCGATGCCGTATTTGCTCCGCTCTCTGGCGATGCGCGCTTTGTTGAAGCACTGCAAGCTGCCTACGGTGCTCTGGGCAGAGCAACACCAGCAGAGATAAACCGGATGATCGATTCGAGGTGATGCGCAGCAAATGCATCTTTGGCGCCATCGCATGTCAACAGAGTCCGATGCGTAATTTGTGCGATTGTTGGACGCCTACCCGCCGACCACCTGCCCAATCCTAATCAGATTGCCGTTCTCATCCACAATCGCAAACTCACGCATTCCCCAAAGCTTGTCCCCGACAGGATCCATCCGAGGAATGCCACGCGCGGGCAGCTCTGCAACACACATCTCCGCGTGGAGCTCGTCGACATTGCCAACCCGGAGATAGCAACCTGCATAGCAGACAGCAGGATCAAGATCAGGATGCGCGAAGAAATGCAGTTCGACATCGCCACGCGTCAGGATCGCGTACCCCGCATCATGTGGATGCGCATCGCCAACGAACCCAAGACGCCGATAAAAGGCGACTGTGTGCGCAATCGACCGGCTAGGCAGCAGTGGAATAGTGCGGTTTGGCGTTTCGGCACTGGAAGTCATTACTACCTCGAATTGGGCTGTAGGATAGTCTCGATGCAGGTTCGATGTGCAAGCTCTCGGCGAGTTTTATCAAGGAGGGACGATTGGTCCTAGATGGCAACTTCTCAACTAGCTCTTGGCGTGAATTCCAGCGGCGACCACTGCAAGTTGATCCAGAAGAAGTTTCCGATTTCCGCGAGCCCGGTTCACAAACATCGGGCTCGGATGCAGCATCGAATGAATCACAGTGGTTTGCGCAAGACGAGTGACTGCTTCCCGCGCCAGCATTGCCTTCTTACCAACTAACACTATCGTGTGGACTGCTGGCAGGAGCGTAAGCAGGTCTGCTAATGCAGGTGCAGCTTGACCTAGATCTCGCGTCGTCGCTGGACGGATCTTTGTTCCAGACCCGATGTACCACGGCACGATGTTCCAGACAACGGTACGCTTCCGCTCAAGTCCAGCATCCCTATTCAATTGAAAAAAATTCTTTGCCGTTTCATCTGGATTATTTCGAGACACAAAGCCAGTAGCGATGGCTTTGGGTCCTGGAGCTTCGAGAAGGAACAAACACTCAGCGTCCGTGCCGCCATCGAGCGGATCGAAGTACGGAATACCGTACTCGCTACCCATCTCAAGTCTCAACGACTCGACGTACCTTGTTAGCGCCAGCACATGTAGTTGCTGCAGCATGCCGAAGCGCGCTTGCCTAACCGCAGGAGAAGCAAGTGACTTGGGTGCGTCCATGATATTTGGTTTCGATCAACGCCTGAGTTTGGCTGACTAGCGAGGTGGATTTGACGTACCTCAATATACCAACTGTCTTTCGAACCGTAGGCCTTTCGTGGTCGGGTCGATATCTGTTGACTCACTTCATCGGCAGGTAGCAAGATGAGGGTGCTGCGGCACATTCCGCAGCCGGATTTGACAGTCCGAAACCACAAGGCGCACCAGCGCCCATTGCACGATGTCGGCGCTTTTTCTTTGCCCGATGTCTGCGTTGGGGAGCGTGCCCGCTCTATGGCGGGCGGTGTGCGGAGACCGAAAGGTCTGCCGGTACCTTGTGGCCGGTCTGTCAACCGCATGCCGTCCGCCACCTCGATTGACAGCGATGCGGCGGACTTCCTATCGCACAAGGAGTTCGATATGACACGTCCCAAAGCAACAGCCCGTGCAAGCTCTGCACCGCCCGCCAAACGCGCCTCCGTTGTACGCAAGACGGCAAAGCAGAGTCCGGTCTTCACCAGTACTACTGATGAGACATCGGTCGATCCAACGCTTGCGCCTACGCCGCCCTTACGCAAACCGTACTTCCGCATCCCGGACCAGGTCACCATGAGCCGCCAGCATTACAACGTGCGGCGTGCCGAAGATGTGGTTGGCTGCGCGGTACCCAAGCTGCGGCTTTCCGGGCGTTGGTTGGAGCAATGCGGTTTTGCCGTTGGCGATGCGCTGCGGGTCACGGTGGGGCGTGGCGTGTTGTTGATCAGCCGCGTGGCGCCCGCTATTCCTTCGGCAAGACCACGCAGAAGGTGACACGCTTTGAGCGCGCGCATCCGGCGCTTTGCGCCCCTTCTCCCGTGCAAGGGAGAGGGGGAACTGTCTGTTCCGGCGCGAATGGCAGAACAGTAGCTGCGTTATGTTTGAGCGGCTTGAGACCTACGCAGCTAAGAAGACAGCTACGCCATGTCGCTCAACATGACATGCTTGGCTCACCCTTGCTCCCACCCATGTTCCGTGAGGTCTGAAACCCGCATGGCCATGCGCAAGAAACACGAGTTGCCGGAAAAACCCTGCATGCACTGCGGGCGGCCGTTTCGTTGGCGCAAGAAGTGGGAGCGCGTGTGGGACGAGGTGAAGTATTGTTCCGACCGTTGCCGTGGCGAGAGCAAGCGGACGCGTCCGGCTCCGTGACCAGTGCATTTTGTTGATCGCCGATCGACAGCCCGCGCGGCACCGCTACCAGGCCGGTTCGCAGATGTGCATTCGCCTAGTGTTGGAACTCGATATGCAGAGGCGAAGCTCAGTGCCAGGCTGACTTCATGCGGCCGCTTGAGCTAACCGTGTTCGCACTGGTTGGCGGAACACGGTGCAAGACGCGTGGCGGCTGGTGAGCTACCGTGTTCTCGCACCTATGGAGTTCTCTGCATGAAAATGGCTGTTTTCAGCACGCGCCCTTACGACAAGCGATTTCTCGAAGAAGCGAAACTGCGCTTGAGAGAGGACTCCACAGCCGAGTTCGTTTACTTCGAAGCATCGCTCGATCTGCAGACCGCAACGCTGGCGCAGGACTGCGAAGCAGTCTGCGTGTTCGTCAACGATCAACTGGATGCACCCGTGCTGCAGGCGCTGCATGCGATGGGCGTGCGCGCAGTGCTGCTGCGCTGCGCCGGCTTCAACAACATCGACCTGGCCACTGCCAAGGCGCTGGATCTCTTCGTCGCACGCGTGCCGGCCTACTCGCCCGAAGCAGTGGCCGAGCACACCCTGGCACTGGTCATGACGCTCAACCGCCAGACGCACCGTGCCTATAACCGCGTGCGCGAGGGCAACTTCATGCTCAATGGCCTGCTCGGCCGCACCTTGCACGGCAAGACGGTGGGCCTTGTGGGCCTGGGCAAGATCGGCCTTGCGACCGCACGGATCTTTCGTGGCATGGGCTGCCGCGTGCTCGGCTACGATCCCTATCCCTCATCGGGATTCGACGAGCTCGGTGAGCGGGTCGAACTGGATACGCTGTTCGCACAGGCGGATATCGTCACGCTGCACTGCCCGCTGACGCCGGCAACGCAACACCTGATCGATGACGCAGCGCTGACCTCGATGAAGCCCGGCGCGATGCTGGTCAACACCTCACGCGGCGGGCTGGTGGATACCGATGCGGTGATCCGCGCGCTCAAATCCCGCCAGCTCGGTCATCTGGCCATCGATGTCTACGAGCAGGAAAGCGCCTTGTTCTTTCAGGACCGCTCTGGCGAGATCATCGACGACGATGTGTTTCAACGCCTGATGACCTTCCCCAATGTGTTGGTGACCGGGCATCAGGGGTTTTTCACTGCCGAAGCATTGCAGGAGATCTCCGAAATTACCCTGCGCAACCTCGCTGATTTCGCTGCGGGCACTGCGTGCGCGAATCTTGTTGCGGCACCTTAGCGTCACCTTTTCCGTTCACCACCCGCGCAGGCCCGACCATGTGGCAACAACTCTACGACCCGCTCGGTAACGCCAACCTCTCGGCCTTGCTGGCTGCCTTGCCGGTGGTGTTCTTTTTGCTGGCGTTGACGGTACTGCGGCTCAAGGGGCTGACCGCTGCGTCACTGGCGGTGCTGGTCTCGGTGGCGGTGTCGTCGCTGGTGTTCGGCATGCCGATGGCAAGCATCGTGGGCGCCGCGCTGCTGGGCATTGCCAACGGCATCTTCCCGATCGGCTTCATCGTGCTGATGGCGGTATGGCTGTACAAGCTGGCGATCCGCAGCGGCAAGTTCGAGGTGATCCGCGGCAGCATCGCCACGGTGTCCGAAGACCAACGCATCCAGGTGTTGCTCATCGCGTTCTGCTTCGGCGGATTTCTGGAAGGCGCTGCAGGCTTTGGCGTACCGATCGCCATCTGCGCGGCACTGCTGGTGGAGCTGGGCTTCCGTCCGCTCAAGGCAGCGATGTTGTGCCTGCTGGCCAACGGCGCAGCGGGCGCCTACGGTGCGATCGGCATCCCGGTACTGGTCGGCGCGCAGCAGGGCGGCGTGCAGCTGGACGAGATGTCGCTGATGCTGATGGCATTGGTGCAGGTCTGTGCCTGCGGGGCTGGTGGCGATGCTCGATGGGTGGCGTGGCGTGCGCGAGACCTGGCCGGTGCTGCTGTTTGTCGGCGTGGTGTTCAGTGGCGTGCAGACGTTGACCTTGTACCTGCTGGGGCCGGAACTGGTGGACATCCTCGGCCCGCTGGCCGGCATGGGCGGGCTGGCACTCTTCATGCGGTTCTGGCGCCCCAAGCGCATCTACCGCGAAGCGCAGGCACCGCCCTGCTCCACGCAACGCTGGACGCTCAAGCAGGTGCTGCTGGCATGGTCGCCGTTCTACATCCTCACCGGCGCGATCCTGGTGTGGAGCCTGCCTGCCTTCAAGGCGCTGTTTGCCGCAGACGGCGCACTTGCGGCCACGGTGTTGCATCTGCCCATCGGCCTGCTCGATCAACGCGTGCAGGAAGTGCCGCCACTGGTCGCCAGCGTGCGTACATTGCCTGCGGTGTGGAACGTTGGTTGGCTCAACGCTTCCGGTACGGCGATCCTGATCGCGGCGGTGCTCACTGTGCTGCTCTCGCCGCGTTTGAACCTGCGCTCGGCGGCGGGCGAGTTGGCACAGTCCGCGCGCGAGATGTGGAAGCCGTTGGCCACCGTGTCGCTGGTGATGGCGGTGGCTTATGTCACCAACTATTCCGGTGCCTCGTCGAGCATCGGTCTGGCCCTGGCACAAGCCGGTGGCGTGTTCCCGCTGCTGTCGCCGGTCATCGGCTGGATGGGCGTCTTTATCACCGGCTCGGTGGTCAACAGCAACACCTTGTTTGCGCACCTGCAGGCGGTGACGGCAGCACAGATCGGCGTGCCTGCTGCATTGCTGGTGGCAGCCAACACCGCAGGCGGTGTGATGGCGAAACTGGTCTCGCCGCAATCGATCGCCATTGCCGCGGCTGCGGTCAAGTTGGTGGGGCAGGAGTCGGCGATCATGCGCACCACCTTGGCCGCAAGTCTTGGGCTGCTTGCGTATGTGTGCCTTTGTACGTGGCTGTTGTCGATGGTGTTGCAGTGAAAGCAGTCGCTGCGTGCTGGCTGCATTGATTTTTCGAATGCACCGGCACGCTCCTTTTCAGCGCGACGCGTGGGTTGCTTCAAGCGCACGCCGTGCTCTGCCTGCCGTCGCCGTCGCCGTCGCCGTCGCCGAGCGATCAGGCACGCGTATTTGTTGAGCCCGCCATGGCGTGCGCACAGCATTTTTTGCTTGAGAAGTCCGGCACGGCTTCGCAGGCTGCCTCATCGCGATACCGCTACACTCACTGCACTTCGCACTCAGAGAGCGATCTTCCATGACACCGTCAGCGAATGCATTCCGTGTGGCTGTTCTGTTGCTTGCATCCGCAAGCGTGCCTGCGTTTGCCCAGACTGCAGTGCATGCGCCTGGAGTGCCGGCGACGCAAGCTGCTGCGCAGTGGAAGAGTGTTTCTGGCGAAGGCAAGCCGCATGCGCGTCACGAGAACAGCCTGGTCGCCATCGGCGACCGTCTGTACCTGATCGGTGGGCGCGATGATCGGCCCTTGGACATCCTCGATACCAAAACGCGCCGCTGGTCCAAAGGCAGACCGCCGCCGCTGGCAGTGAGCCACGCGCAGGCGGTTGTGTCGGCCGGAAAACTCTACTTCGTCGGCGGCCTCACAGGCGACTATCCGGAAGAAGCCGCGCTGACCCACCTGTTGATCTACGATCCTGCCGCCGATCGCTGGCAGGTGGGTGCGGAGATCCCGAAGGATCGCCGCCGCGGCGCTGCCGGAACGGTGGAACACGATGGCGTGCTGTACCTGGTCGGCGGCAATACGCGCGGCCACATGAGCGGCTATGTGCCATGGCTGGATGCGTTCAATACGAAAACGCAGCAATGGACGCGACTGGCCGATGCACCACGTGCGCGCGACCATTTCCACGCGGTGGTGATCGATGGCAAGGTGTATGCGGCCGGTGGACGCCGCTCGGCGCATGAAAGTGGCAACACCCTGGCGCAGACAATCGGCGAGGTCGATATCTACAACATCGAACGCGGCACCTGGACTGTCGCCCCGGCGGCGTTGCCGACCCCACGCGCGGGCACCGCAGCCATCGCACACGATGGCCAGCTGCTGGTGATGGGCGGCGAGAGTACGCGCCAGTTCAAGGCGCACGACGAGGTCGAGGCCTACGATCCGGCCACCGCTACCTGGAAGACGATGGCTGCGTTGCCGCAAGGCCGCCATGGCACACAGGCCGCAACCATCGACGGCGATCTCTATCTGGTTGCGGGAAGCGCCAATCGCGGCGGTGGACCGGATTTGGATGATGTGTTGGTGTTGAGCGACGCGGGAGCCATGCGGTAAGCGACGTGGGCTACACCCGACTCGAATCGCAATATTGGCTTGAAGAAAACGCGACTTAGCATGTACGGCGATGGGTAACGCCCCATCGCGGCCAGGGCCGCTCCTACAAGAGCGGCGACCGTGTGTGCTGCGGTTTAATCGCCCAGCAGGCGCTAGCGTGCAAACTCCAACCCAAGCGCCTTCACCCGCACGCGCGTCAGCATCGCGTGCGAGGTCATGTACAGCGTGTGGCCGTCGTTGCCGAAGGCACAGTTGGAGATCGGCTCGCCGGTTTCGATGCGGCCCAGCCGGCGGCCATCGGGGGCGAACACGATGACGCCGCCGGGGCCGGTGGCGAACAGGTGGCCGTCGGCGGAAACCGCCATGCCGTCGGGCAGGCCGGGTGAGTCCTTTGCAACCAGATCGGAGGCATCGGCGAACACGCGCTTGCCGGTCACCGCACCGTTTGCGTCGAGCGCATAGGCCATCCAGATCGGGCGCTGCGGATCGGAGTTGGCCACATACAAGGTGCGCCCGTCGGGCGAGAGCGCAATGCCATTGGGAAGGCTCAGGCTGTCATCGAGCAGATGCACGCTGCCGTCGGTATCCAGGCGGTAGACGCCGTTGAAGCGCAGCTCCTTGACCGGCGAGTCGTTCATGCCCTTGAGGCCGTACGGCGGGTCGGTGAAGAACACCACGCCGTCGCTGCGGCGAACCAGATCGTTGGGGCTGTTGAAACGGTGGCCTTCGAACTGGGTGGCGAGCGGTGTCTTCTTGCGCGTGGCCGGGTCGAGCCTGGCGACGATGCGCGTGCCGGAGTCCGCCAGCAACACGGTGCCGCCCGGTTCGGCATACAGGCCGTTGGCGCCTGCCTCGCGCAGCGTGGCCTGCTCCGGGCCGCTGTAACCGGAAGGCGACAGAAAGACCGATAGCCCTGCGTCTTCGGACCAACGATAGAGCTTGTTTTCCGGCACATCGGTGAACAACAGATAGCTACCGTTGCGCACCCATGCGGGACCCTCGGACCAGGTGAAGCCTTCGGTGAGCTTCTCGATACGCGCGTCGCTTGCGATCACATCGCTGAAGCTGCGATCGAAGGTTTTCAGCTGCCCGATCACAGGAAAGCGCGGCGGCGGTGCGTCTTTCTTGGTGCAGGCGGCAAGAATCGCCAGCAGCGGAACAGCCAACAACAGATAGGGCGGCAGGCGCATCGGTCAGTCCGGTAATCGAAGTCGGGCCATGATGCCATCATGGCTGTGCAGGTTATCTAGAGCGCTAACACCTTGCCTATCGCGCGCTTGAGTCCGCCGGCACCGCCAACACCGCATCCAGTGCAGGTTTGGGCTGGTGCTTGCGATCGAACAGCAGCGGGTAGTTGGTGCGGCCGGGTACCGGGTAATCGTTCTTCCACGACATGCCGTCGGTGACGCCCCAGACGCTGACGCGGGCGAGCTTGTCGCGCTTGCGCCAGAACAGCGCGAACAGTTCGGCATAGCGATCGCGCAGTTGCGCCTGCACCTCGGGCGGCAAGCCATCGCGATAGGGGTCGAGAAAGCGCTTGAATTCCGGCAGCTGGAACTGCTTGTGCGCAAGCCCGGTCCCGATGACCTGGCCTTCCTTGGTGAGCGGCAACACATCGACATCCAGCTCGGTGATCATGACTTTGATGCCGAGCGCGGCGTAAGCGTCGATGGCATCTTCGATATCGCGCAGGCTGGGATAGTCGAGCCCCCAGTGTCCTTGCATGCCGATACCATCGATGCGGATGCCGGATTGCTGCAACATCTTGACCATGCGCACGATGCCCTCGCGCTTGGCCGGCCGCCAGGCATTGAAGTCGTTGTAATACAGCTGTGTATCGGGCGCATAACGCTGCGCGAAGCTGAAGGCATTGCGCACTACGGTGTCGCCGTCGCCGACGCGCTGCACCCAGTTGATAGCGCGATAACTGCCGTCTTCGTCGATGATCTCGTTGACCACATCCCAGGCCTGCACCTTGCCCACGTAGCGCCCCGCCACGCGTTCGATGTGCGCGCGCATGCGTTCCAGCTGCGCGTTCGCGGTGTTGGGGTTGCCCTGCGCATCGACGAAGAACCAGTCCGGGGTCTGGTTGTGCCAGACCAGCGTATGGCCGATCACAAACATGTCACGGCTGCGTCCGTAGGCAACGAAAGCATCGGCAGCACTGAAGTCGAACACGCCCGGACGTGGAGCAACCACTTCGGCCTTCATCACGTTCTCGGCGGTGATGGCGTTGAAGTGGCAGGCGACCAGCGCGGCAGAGGCGGCGTCCTTGCCGGAGACGATGTCGGTATTGACGGCCGTGCCGATCAGAAAGCCGTCGGCATAGGCGTGCTTGAGCGAATTGCTGCGGGTGTCGCATGCAGCAAGTGCCGGCAGCGCCATGACGGCGCCGATGAGGGCCAAACCGAAACGCAAGCGCGTTGCTGGACCCTTGGGGCTGTACTGCATCGCTGGGTTCCTGTTGAGGTACTGCATGCACTGCGTCATCGATAGCCCCATCACTCCACCACCACCTGCGCACTGCCCGCTTGCAAGGTGTCGGACTCGACATGGACCGTGATCGTCCCACGTGCGCCGGCCTTGGCGCGCACGATGGCCAGACATAGCCCGTTGAAGGCGTTGCGTTGCGGCGAGACGAACGATTCCAGATTGGTCGGATCGCCGTTGTCGGTGGCGACCAGCTCGCCCGGGCCTTCGATGCGGAAACGCAGGCGGTCGCCGGCGGTCGGTGCAGGGCGTCCGGCGCGATCGAGCAGCCGCACAGTGACGAAACTCAGATCCTGCCCGTCGCCACGGATGCTGCTGCGGTCGGGCGTCACCTGCATGCGCGCGGCGCGGCCGGCGGTCTGCACACGGTCGCTGGCCCAGGGCTTGCCATCCTTGTACGCCTGCACACGCAGTTCGCCAGGGTGGTAGACCACCTGATCCCAGCGCAACCGATACTGCAGGGGCGCCTTGCGCTTGCGCCCCTGCGACACGCCGTTGACGAACAGCTCGGCCTCATCGCCCGAGGTGAACACATGCACCGGCGTGAGCTGACCCTCGCGACCGGGCCAGGTCCAGTGCGGCAGCAGATGCGCCATCGGCAGGTCAGGGCGCCAGCGCGATTGATACAGCCAGTAACGATCCTTGGGAAAACCGGCCAGATCGAAGATGCCGGAGTAGGAACTGCGCGAGCTGTAGTACGGCGTGGGTTCGCCCAGGTAGTCGAAGCCGGTCCAGACGAATTCGCCGGCCACATATGGATGCCGGTCCTGTGCAGCGAACACCTTGTCGGCGCTGGAGCCGAAATCCACCGTATGCAGTTCGTAGGCGCTGACCTGATGCGTGGCTGAGTCGCCGCCGCGCCCATCGCGCACCGGTGCGCTGTTATCCGGCGTCACCGGAAACAGATACACGCCGCGGCTGCTCAATGCCGATGCGGTCTCGCTACTGAGAATCGCTTTGTGCGGAAACTTGCTATGAAACGCCGGATACTGCGGCTGTTTGCGGATGCGCTCGGTGCCTGCGAACTCCGGCATGTCGCGAATGCCTTCGCCCTGATAGTTGAGGCTGATGACATCCAGCGCAGCGGGCAACGGCATCTCGGGCGAGGCGTAGTTCATCGCCACAGTAGCCGGGCGAGTGGAGTCTTCGTCGTACACGATGGCATGCAGCGTGCGGGCGATCGCGGCGCCCTGCTCGCCGGTGTATTGCTCGCCGACTTCGTTACCCACGCTCCACAGCATCACCGAGGGATGATTGCGGTCGCGCCGCAGCATCGCGCGCAGGTCCGGCTCGTGCCACTGCTGGAACACCAGGTGGAAATCCAGCGGGGTCTTCTTCATCTCCCAACTGTCGAACACTTCATCCACCACCAGCAAGCCCATGCGGTCGGTCAACTCCAACAGCTCGGGCGCGGGCGGGTTGTGGCTCATGCGGATGGCGTTGGCGCCCATCTGCTGCTGCAACTGCAGTTGCCGCTCGGCGGCGCGCAGATTGAACGCTGCACCCAGCGCACCGAGATCGTGATGATTGTTCACGCCGCGAATCGGCACATGTTCGCCGTTGACCAGCAGCCCCTTCCCGGCATCGAACACGATGCTGCGGATGCCGAACGGTGTGTCATAGCGATCTACCACGCGCCCGTTCTGGCTGACTTCGGTCACGGCGATGTAGCGATGCGGGCGCTGTGTTGGTGGCGGGCCCCACAGACGTGGTTGATCGATCTGCGTAGTGCCTTGCACGCGTGCGCTACCCGTTGCGGGAACCGCAACCTGCACAGGCGCAATGCGTGCAACAGGCTCACCACTGCGCGTGCCACGCACATCATCGAGCACATAGATCGCGGTACTGACTTGCGCTTGCACAGCGCTGCGGGCGGCATTCTCCAGCGTGATCGCTAGCTGCACCTGCGCAGTGTCTGCCGACACCTGCGGCGTGGTCAGCTGCGTGCCCCATTGGGCGATATGCAGCGGAGCAGCTTTGGTCAACCACACATTGCGATACAGCCCGCCACCCGGATACCAGCGTGCCGAGTCGGGCGGGTTGTCCAGACGAATCGCCAGCTGGTTGCGTGCACCGAACACCACGTACGGGCTCAGGTCCACGCGCCAGGAGCTGTAGCCATACGGCCAACCGCCGACCAGCTTGCCGTTGAGCCAGACCGTGGCATATGACATCGCGCCATCGAGATCGAGAAACAACGAGCGGCCGCGATCGCTGACAGGAATGTCCAGGCTTTTGCGATACCAACCGATACCCCAGCTAGGCAAGCGCCCCATGCCGCCATAGGGACCATCTGCCAGGAACGGCCCTGCAATCGCCCAATCGTGCGGCAGGTCCACCGGCTCCCAACCGCTGTCGTCGAACTGCGGCTGCACGAAGGCAACGGTGCCGCCGGGATTGCCGGGGGGGCGCGTGTGCTGCTTTGCGGGATCTGCAATCAAGCCATTGGCAGTCGGCAGGATCCACGGCTTGAGCACGCGTGTTGCGGCGGCATCGATGTGCTGCGCCTGCTCGGGTTGTGCATCGGCCACCTTGCCGTCTTCGCTACGCACCACTTGCGGACGCACATCGTAGTCCAGGGTTTCGCGATTGCCAGGGGGATCGCCGCGGTGGAAGCGCCATTGCGCGTTGAGCGAGACACGCTCGCGTGGCATCTCGGTTGGCGCCGGTGGTACCGCCAGTGCGGGCAACACAGGAAGCGTGGCGCAGAGGCAGACGAACATCACCTGTGCAAGACGCACGCTGCGTTCGGCAACACGGCGCTTCAGCGCGCACCACATCTCTACGCGCATCATGTCGCTACTCCATCCGACCAGACGCATGCGCTCGGTGTAAAGACTCCACACGCACGTGGGAAGGCATCGCCACACTGCGCGCCATTCACCCTCACAACTTGTAGGCCTGCTTCGGCAAGCGATATGCCAGATCGATCGCGACCTCGGCCGCTTCATCCTCGTCCAGCCGATGCTCGGCAACGAGCTTGGCGAGAAACGCGCTGTCCACGCGCCGCGCCACATCATGCCGCGCGGGGATCGACAGGAAAGCACGGGTGTCGTCGTTGAAACCCACGGTGTTGTAGAAGCCGGCGCTGGCCAGGGTCTGCTCGCGGAAGCGCCACATGCCCTCCGGCGCGTCATGGAACCACCACGCCGGCCCGAGCAGCAGCGAGGGATAATGCCCGGCCAACGGCGCAAGTTCGCGGCTGTAGCTGGTTTCGTCCAGCGTGAACACGATCAGACGCAGGCGCGGGTCGTTGCCGAAACGATCCAGCAGCGGTTTGAGTGCGTGCACGTAGTCGGTGCGCATCGGAATATCAGCACCCTTGTCGCGCCCGAAGGTGTGAAACAGCTGCCGGTTGTGATTGCGGAAACAGCCCGGATGCAGCTGCATCACCAGGCCGTCGTCCAGGCTCATCGCCGCCATCTCGGTCAGCACCTGCGCGCGGAATAGCTCGGCCTGTGCGGGCGTCGCTGCGCCACGCACCACGGTGTCGAACAAGCGCTGTGCCTCATCCGGCGACAGATCGGCGGTGGCCGCACTGGGGTGGCCGTGGTCGGTCGAGGTTGCGCCATGCGCGGCAAAGAACGCGCGGCGCTGCCGATGCGCACGCAGATAGCCCTGCCAGGTCAGCACATCCTCGCCGGTGAGCGTGCCGAACTGCTGCAGCGCACCGGCAAACTGCTCGTGTTCGGGGTCGACCACCGGGTCTGGCCGGTATGCGGTGAGCACGCGCCCCTTCCAACCGCTGTCGCGAATGCTGGCGTGATGTTGCAGCGTATCCAGCGGCGATTCGGTGGTGGCAATCACCTCGATATTGAAACGCTCGAACAACGCACGCGGGCGAAATGCCGGCGTCTGCAAGGCTGCGGTGATGTGGTCGTAGTAATGATCGGCAGTGCCTGCATCCAGCCGGACACGCAGATCGAACACGTCGTGGAACACGTGATTGAGCCACAACGCAGATGGCGTGCCGCGCAACAACGTGTAGTGCTCGGCGAACACACGCCACGCCGCGCGTGGATCTACCGCTGCACGCGATCCATCCGCACGCGGGATGCCCAAGGCATCCAACGCGATGCCCTGGCTGTAGAGCATGCGGAACACATAGTGGTCCGGCACCAGCAACAACTCGGTGGCGTTGGCGAACGGCGCATTGGTGGCGAACCACGCCGGGTCGGTATGGCCGTGCGGGCTAATGATCGGCAGCGCGGCGATCTGCGCATACAGGCGGCGCGCAATCGCACGCGTGCCGGGTTCGGCGGGCAACAGGCGGTCGGCGTGCAGGGTCAGTGGTGTGGGCGTGGGCGTGGGCATAAGTCAGTCAACAAACAAGCGAAAGGTGAGTGGCACAACGCTCACGGCGTGGCGTTGCGATGTGCGGCCACGTAACTACGCAGCCAGGTCAGCGCCGGCCGTTCGCTGCCATCGGTGCGAATCAGATAGGCCGCCTCCTTGTCGCGCCACTGCCCTGGGCGAAAGCCCCACAGCGTGATGCCACGCACACCGGGATGCTCCCAGAACACCGGGAACACGCGTTGGTAGTCGGCCAGTTGCTGCGCATCGCTTGGCCCGTCCAGATCGAACTCGGTGATGTAGATCGGCAGGCCAGTTGCAGCCAACGCATCGAGATTGGCGCGATGCACCGACATCGCCACATTCGGAGTGGTTTCGAAGGCGTGCTCCTGGATGCCGATGGCATCGACCAGCTGCTCGCGCTGCAGCAACTGCACGATCTGCAGATATTTCTGTGTGGCCTGCGGGTTGTTGGTGATGCTGTAGTCGTTGATCATCAGCCGCGCACGCGGAAAGTGCTGGCGTGCGAGCCGAAACGATTGCAGCACCCACTCCCAACCGCTGGCGCCGTTGCCACCCAGCGCCTGCAGGTAATTGCCGCCGCCGGTGTCGTTTTTGCTGGGCGGGTCGTTGAGTGGTTCGTTGACCACTTCCAGCAGATCGATCTCCGGATAGCGCTGCGCCACTGCGGCAAACCACTGCTCGATCTCGCGGCGTTGCTCGGCCGGCGGCAAGGTCTTGATCCACTCCGGCTGCTGATTGCCCCATACCATCACATGCATCTGGAACGGCATGCCGTTGGCCTTGGCAAACTTGTAGGCGGTATCCAGGCCGCTCCAGTCCATCTGGTCGCGCACCGCTTCCACGCTGCCCCACTTGCCGCTGTTTTCGGGTGTGAGCTTGTTCCAGTACTGGGTGAATCCTGCCGCTTGCTGCGGGCTGTAGGCGCTGCCCAGGAATTTGGACGCACCGGATGCCAATTGCGCAGCAGATGCAGATGTTGCGAGGCTGGCTGCGAGCAGCAGACTGGAGAAAACGACCCGCGTACGCATGGCGATCACCTCAGGACGAAGGGGAAGATGCAACGGCAGCATCGGCCGGTAGCTGCGCTGGATCCAGGCGTGGCGCCAGCGTGTGCACGACCGTCAACGCCAGCAGGTAGGCCGAGCCCGCCATCAGGAACACCGGCACGTAGCTGCCGGTGGCCTGCAACAGAAAACCGATGAAAGTAGCGATCAGCATGCCGCCCACCGCGCCGGCAAAGCCACCGATACCGACCACCGTGGCGACCGCATGGCGCGGAAACATGTCCGACGGCAGCGTAAACAGGTTGGCCGACCAGCCCTGATGCGCGGCGGTGGCCAAACCGATCAAACCGACCGCCACCCACAGGTTGTCTGCACGTGCGGCGAACACGATCGGCACTACCGAGATTGCGCAGATCAGCATCGCGGTCTTGCGCGCCCGGTTGACGCTCCACCCGCGCGCGATGAAGCGCCCGGCGACCCAGCCACCGGCGATGCTGCCGATATCGGCAAGCACAAAGATCACGATCAATGGCGCGCCCAGTTGCAACAGACTCAGGCCATATTCGGCATGCAGGAACTTGGGCAGCCAGAACAGGAAGAACCACCAGATCGGGTCGGTGATGAACTTGCCCAGCACGAAGGCCCATGCTTGACGATGCCGCAGCACCTGCAACCACGACAGCCGCCGTTGCACCGGCTCATGCGCATCGCTGCGGATATGCGCCAACTCGGCAGCCGACAAACCCGGTTGCTGCTCGGGCGGGTGATAGCTCAGCCACCACACCAGCAGCCAGGTGGCGCTGAGCACGCCGGTGAACAGAAATGCCGCCTGCCAACCCCAGGCGGTGGCGATCACCGGCACCAGCAACGGCGCGACGATGGCGCCGATATTGGAGCCGGAATTGAAGATGCCGGTGGCCAGGGCGCGCTCGCGACGCGGGAACCACTCGGCCACCGTCTTGAGCGCGGCGGGGAAGTTGCCGGACTCGCCCAGCCCCAAAAAGAAGCGCGCAATCGCAAATCCCACCACTGTGGTGGCCAGCGCATGCCCCATCGCCGCCAGGCTCCAGATGCCGATCGCCAGCGCATAGCCGATGCGGGTGCCGAAGCGGTCGATCACCGCACCGCTGCACAACAACCCCAGCGCGTAGGCGGCCTGGAACGCGGTGACGATGTAGCCGTACTGGATTTCGTTCCAGCCGATCTGCGTCTGCAGAAACGGCGCCAGCACACCGAGCACCTGGCGGTCGACATAGTTGATGGTGGTGGCGGCGAGCAGCAACGCGCACACGCGCCAACGCACACGGCCCAGGCGCGTTAGCGTGCCGTCAGGTGCAACCGCCTGCGGCAACTCGCTCATGCGCCTGAGCGTCGCAACGCAGCTAAACGCAGCGCGCGATGGGCAATCGCACAACGACCATTGCAATGCGCTGCCGCATGTCCGGGGCAGTTCGGCGCATTGCTGCCGCGTTCTTCGGTGAAATTCATCGACCACTGCACCTGCACAAAGGTGGCCTTGCGCCACGGGTGATAGCGCTACCATTACCACGCCGTCCGGTAAAATCCATCGCGCAGTGCAGCACGCCAGTTGTGCGCCGACGTTCAAGACCGTCTCGATAAGCGCTACTGCCACATTCGTCGCTATGCCCCGACATCTATGCTGCCCTGCAGCGTGATGTTCTGAATTTGGTAGCGCTAACATCCGCCACCACTGATCGCCCGTCTCCCCCATCGCATCATCGTCGCGCCGCGCATCGGCAGCGGCACTCCCTGCGCAGGGGCGATGCGTGGGACATCCGCTCACCTGTTAGGGAAGGGATTACGGTGAAGAACAGCTACGCACAAACCGCGTTGTCCTGCGCGTTGGGGTCCGTCCTGCTGGGCATGGCCAGCACGTCCGCCTTGGCCCAGTCCACCGACGCCGCCAGCGCAACGACCGCACAAACTCCACCGGCCGCAACCGCCAGCGGCGATGCAGTGACCCAGCTGGACACCGTCACCGTCTCCGGCTACCGACGCAGCATCCAGTTCTCCACCGATGCCAAGCGCGATTCGGTGGGCTTTGCCGACACCGTGTTTGCAGAGGACATCGGCAAGTTCCCGGACATGAATATCGCCGAGTCGCTCAACCGCATCCCCGGCGTGCAGCTCTCGCGCGACGTCAATGGCGAAGGCGTCAACATCGCCATCCGCGGCCTGGGCACCAGCTTCACCAAGACCACGCTCAACGGCGCCAGCATCGCCACTGCTTCGATCGGTCTAAACGCGCAGAACCAGAACCGCGAAGTCGATCTGAACCTGTTCCCCACCGAGTTCTTTACCCAGCTCACCGTGAGCAAGACGCCCACCGCCGGCATGCTCGAAGGTGGCGTCTCCGGCGTGGTGGACATGCGCAGCGCACGCCCGTTCGATCGCCCCGGCGTGCACTTCACCTATCAGGCACAAGCCGACTGGAACAGCACCAGCGAAAAGACCACCCCGCGCGGCGCCTTCATGGGTAGCTGGACCAACGAGGAAGGCACCTTCGGCGCATTGCTGGGCGTGGCCTCGGTGCGCGGCAAACTGGGCGTGCGCGGCTTCGAGAGCGTGGGCTGGACCAACCCAGGCCTGACCTACACCCAGTGCGGTCTCACCCCGCCTGCGGGCACGCCGGCCACCAATCAACCGGCCGCCTGCAACGTCAATGGCGGCGGCAACTGGCGCATTCCCGATCGCGTGCCGGCCACCGCCGGCAGTGGCCTCACCACCGGCGAGACCATCGATGCAGCCTGGTTGCTCGCACGCAACCCGGGCTTGAGCATCGACCAGATCAGCGACGCGTTGATTCCGCGCCTGGGCCGCAGCGTCTACATGAATGGCGACCGCGACCGCGATGCCTCGGTGATGTCGCTGGAGTGGCGCCCCTCCGACAGCATGCATTTCTATCTGGACACGCTGTATTCCGAGGCCAAGCGCACCACCGAGCGGATCAGCATGAATCTGATCGGCCGCAACGGCAACATGATCCCGCTGGGCATGCAGCTGGATCAGAACAACGTGGTCACCAGCGCCACGTTTGCCAACGCGCAGTACTTTCTGGAAGCGCGCCCGTATCGCGAAGAGGTCAAGTTCTGGAGCGTCAACCCGGGCGCGGAACTGTTGTTCGGCGCCGAGCAGGACATCAAGCTCAACGTGCAGGCCAATGCCACGCGCAGCTGGCTGGATCGTGAGTCGCCCAGCATCCTGGTGACCTCGCCGTTCACCACCGTCGACTACCGCAACGAGGGCGGCGACCGCCCGTCGATCAGCAGCCCGCTCGATCTCAACGACCCCAATCTGGGCTGGGGCTGGAACGGCGGCCGGGTCAATATCCAGAACGAAAAGCGCGTGACCGAAACCCGTGGCGGCCGCGCCGACCTGCAGTTCGGCGAAGACAAGCGCAACATCAAGATCGGCGCCGCCTACGACCAGGCCGAGCGCACCATTCGCGGCTTCGACAACAGCATCGCCTGGGAGCAGGTGGTCTGCCGCGGCGGTGGCGGCAACGTGTGTAACGGCGGCCCTGGCTCGGCGGTGCCGAATGCGGCCCTGGCCGGCTATCTGCGGCCCGGCCCGGACGGCTTTATCACCGCCGATTTCAACCGCTTCCTCGGCGACACCAATTACTACGCGCTACGCGATTCCGCACCGGAAACCAACTCCGCCAACACCGGCGCCTCGGCCGGCGGCATCCGCGAAAAAAACTGGGGTTTCTACATCGAAACCAATGCAGAAACCGAAGTGTGGAACCGCACGCTGCGCTTCAACGCCGGCGTGCGTTACGTGACCACCGACCAGACCATCACCGGCCCGGTCACCATCAACGGCATCCGCCGCATCCAGGTGCTGGATTCGGACTACAAGGAAACCCTGCCCTCGTTCAACGCCGCCTGGGATGTGGCCGACAACGTGGTGCTGCGCCTGTCCAGCTCGCGCACGCTCACCCGGCCCGACCCCAGCGCGATGCTGCCCAACACCAACTTCAGCGACCCCTCCGCGCAAACCGCAACCCAGGGCAATCCCAACCTGGCGCCGTATCTGTCCACCAACGTGGACTTCGGCGGCGAGTGGTACACCGGCGGCGAGGGCTATGTGGGCCTGACGCTGTTCAACAAGCGCATCAGCGGCTTCACCGTCAACGGCGTGCGGCGCATTCCGTTCAACGACCTGGGCGTGCCGTACGAGAGCCTGCTGCCGATCCAGCAAGCCGGCCTGGACCAGCGCGGTGGCCCCAATGCCGCCACGGTGGACGTGCAGACCCAGGTCAACGCCGACGGCGTGCTCAACATCCGCGGCACCGAGGCCATCTGGGTGCAGCCGCTGGACAAGCTGGTCGACGGCATGGGCTTCAGCGTGAACTACACGCACGTTACCCAATCCTCGGAAGGCGAAGGCATTCCCGCAGTGGCGGTCGGTGTTGCGCCGAACCTGTGGAACGGCACCGTGTACTGGGAAAAAGACGCCGCCTCGGTGCGCCTGTCCTACACCTGGAACGACGACATGGTGATCTCCGGCGCCAACCAGAACGGCATCCCGTATGCACGCCTCAACGCCGACGCGCGCGGCCAGCTGGATCTGTCGGCCAGCTACACGCTGGAATCGTTGCCGTCCAAGCCGCAGATCACCCTCAACGTCACCAACCTCACCGACGAACCCCTGCGCACCACCTACGCCTGGCCCAACGCCACCTACGATCTGTACGAGCCCGGGCGCACCGTCATGCTCGGCATCCGCGGTACCTTCTAGGAGTGGCTATCAACACTACTGCGCTACGTTTTGTTAGCTACTCCAAGTGCTGTCTTCGCCGTCGCGATCATCCCCATCGCGACCGGCGAAACAGCACGCACCGCGGCGTTTTCCGCAGCACTCCTTGAGCCCCGCCCCACCTCATGAACGATCGCTCACAGCAGCTCTCCTTGCACGAAAAGATCGGCTACAGCCTGGGCGACCTGGCGGCCAATCTGATCTTCCAGACGCTGGTCACTTTTCTGGCGTTCTTCTACACCGATGTGTTTCGCATCCCGGCGAGTGTGGCAGCCACCCTGATCTTTGTGGTGGGCATGCTCGGCGCCTTCGTGTTCACCCCCATCATCGGCATCCTGGCCGACCGCACGCGCACGCGCTGGGGCAAGTTCCGGCCGTGGATCCTGTGGACGGCACTGCCGTTTGGCGCGCTATCGCTGGCCGCGTTCAACACGCCCGCACTCGGCGAGCAGGGCAAGATCGCATACGCCTTCGCCACCTACACACTGCTGATGCTGGTGTATGTGGCCAACAACCTGCCGTATTCGGCATTGAGCGGCGTGCTCACCGGCAGCATGGAGCAGCGCAACAGTCTGTCGGCGTATCGCTTTCTGGCGGTGACGTTTGCACAGTTCATCATCCAGGTGTTGCTGCTGCCGCTGGTGCTGATCCTGGGCAATGGCGACAAGGCGCAGGGCTTTCGCAACACGATGGCCTTGTTCGCCGCCGTCGGCACGCTGTGCTTTCTGATCACCTTTTTTACCACCCGCGAGCGCGTGCTGCCGATCAGCGAACAGCGCACCAGCGTGCGCCAGGACCTCGCCGACCTGGTGCGCAACAAACCCTGGCTGGTGATGCTGGCGCTGACCATCCTGGTCTTCATCAATCTCGCCATGAAGGGCGGGATGTATATCTACTACTTCAAGTACTACCTCGATGCGAACGCATTGACGCTGTTTCTGGATCACGCAGGCTTCAATCGCTTTATCGGCGGCATCAACAGTGTGTTGACCGGTGCCGGCATGAGTGCACTTCAGTGGCCGCAGGATGCGCCGACATCCGCATTTAGCGTGTTCAGTGCCGGCGGTATCCTGGCGATGATCGTGGGCATCGGTTTTTCCAAGCGGCTGGCCGATCGCTACGGCAAGCGCAACGTGTTCGGTGGCGCGCTGCTGATCTCCACCGTGTTCCTGCTGGCGTTCTACGTGTACCCGCCGGAGGCGATCGGCTGGGTGTTCGCCTCCTATGTGCTGCACGGCTTTTTCTACGGCATCACCATCCCGCTGCTGTGGGCGATGATCGCCGACGTGGCCGATTACTCGGAGTGGAAGAACCACCGCCGCGCCACCGCGATCATTTTCTCGGCGATGTTGTGCGGGCTGAAGATCGGCCTGAGCGTCGGCGGCGCATTGGTCGCCGGCATCCTGGCGTTCTATGGCTATGACGCCGCACTGCCGCAACAGAGCGGCGCGGTCACCGACGGCATCCGCCTGGCCATCAGCGTGTACGCCTCCATCCCGTTCCTGCTCGGCACCGCGTTGCTGGTGGTGTACGAGATCGACAAGGCACTGGAAACCCGCATCGAACACGAGCTGGGCGCACGCCGACAGACCGCAACGCTCGCTACTCACTGACGCCCTCCCCCTCCACTTCATGCACAGGTACGCGCATGTCCGATGAACTGCACTCCGCTGCACTGCAGGCGCTGGCGCGCACCGCCATTTCCGCACCGCTGGTCACCCATCTCTACACCGCCGACCCCTCCGCACACGTGTTCGACGGCGCGCTGTACCTGTATCCCTCGCACGACATCGATGCCGGCGTTGCCTTCAGCGATGACGGCTCGCATTTCGACATGGCCGACTACCACGTGTTCCGGATGGCGCACCCCAACGCGCCGGTCGAAGACCTCGGGCAAGTGCTGCACGTCCGCGACGTGCCCTGGGCGCAGCGACAGATGTGGGCGCCGGATGCCGCGCAGCGCGACGGCAAGACCTATCTGTATTTTCCTGCCAAGCGTGCCGACGGCATCTTTCAGATCGGCGTTGCGGTAGGCGATCACCCGCAAGGCCCGTTCGTCGCAGAACCCGAGCCCATCGCCGGCACCTACTCGATCGATCCGGCGGTGTTTGCAGACGACGACGGCACGCATTACCTGTACTTCGGCGGCATCTGGGGTGGCCAGCTGCAGCACTACCGCGACAACGTCTATGCGCCGACCCATCAGGAACCGGGCGACGACGCACGCGCACTCGGCCCACGCGTCGCGCGCCTGCACGAGGACATGACCCAACTGGCCGAACCCACCCGCGAGATCGTCATCCTCGACGAACACGGCATCCCGCTACGCGCCGGCAACCATGCCCGCCGCTTCTTCGAAGGCCCCTGGGTCCATCACCACGCCGGCCGCTATTACCTGTCGTATTCCACCGGCGACACCCACCTGATCTGCTACGCCACCAGCGACACGCCGTACGGCCCGTTCACTTATCAAGGCGTGCTGCTCGCACCAGTGGTCGGCTGGACCACCCACCACTCCATTTGCCTGTTCGAAGGCCAGTGGTATCTGTTCTATCACGACGCTGTTTTGTCGGGCGGGCAGACGCATCTACGCAGCATCAAGATGGCGTCGCTGGAGCACGATGCGGATGGAAGGATCGCAACGATTTATCCGTATGGGGAGGGAGCGGTGTCGCCTTGGTGATGCGTTGTTGGGCGGCCCCTTCCCGAGATTCCGTCAAGGCGTCATAGCGCGCCCGCCAGCACTGCACGAGAGAATCATCGCCAAGGTTCCAGGCGCGTCGTGGTCCTCACTATGGCCGATCGTCGAACCAATCCTCACGGCTTTCTGATCGCGCGTTTCCTGCCGTCTGCGCAACTCTTGGATCTCGCTCCTCAACGCTGCCACGACTTCTCGCACGGTACCGTCATGTCACTGGCACAGAGAGGCACGCTTGCGCCCGGGCCCGAACTGCATCGCATGGGGCTGCATCCAATCGCATTGCAGCTACGTAGGCCCATGTACGTGCTCTTTTGATGGATGTTGCCATGCGACATCGCTCGATGCTGTTGTTACTGACGCTTGCGGTCTATGGGAGTGCCAGCGCAAGCGACTCACGCGCTGCCCTGCCTCGCGCAGACACCGTTGACGTGCCACGCTTCATGGGCGACTGGTACGTCATCGCGCACATTCCTACACGGCCCGAGCGCAAGGCCTACGATGCCGTCGAGCGCTATGCGCTGCGACCGGATGGCCGCATCCAGACCACGTTTACATTCCGCAAGGGAAGTTTCGAGGCGCCGCTCAAGTCCATGCATCCGATCGGCGAGGTCGCAAAGGAGGGCAATGGCGCGCTATGGAGCATGCAGTTCCTCTGGCCGTTCAAGGCCGAGTACGTGATCGCCTGGCGGGATGCAGACTATGCGCAGACCATCGTGGCACGCAGCAAGCGCGACTACGTCTGGTATATGGCGCGTACCCCGCAGGTTTCCGATGCCGACTATCAACAAGCCGTTAAACGTATCGCCGCAATGGGCTACGACGTGCCACAGCTGCGCCGCGTACCGCAGTCGCAGCGTTGATGCGGTAAAGCAGTGACGCGGTAAAAAGTGCAACGCGCTCAGCGATGCAGTGACTGCATCGCCTGCTCTCGTACACCGACTGCGTCAGACGTCCTTGTCATCTATAGAAAATTCCCAGCCGTCATTCAAGCCTCCCAACGGCTTGGCCTCCACGGCCAACTCCTCCTCGAACGCCGAAATCGCCTTGTGCGACGGGACCATCGTCGGATACACCGTCACGTCCATTGGAAACGCCGTATTTTCCGGGTAATGGCAACAACGCACCTTTTGCTCGAAGCGCAGCAGCGTCACCGAAAACGCCAATGCAGACTCCTTCGTGGGGAAGACCACGGAGAACGCAATCTCTCGCGACGTCGAAAGATCCACCCCCTGTTGCGCAATATGCCAAAGGGTGTCGCCATTATCGTCGTTAGGGTACAGATCCGGATTTCGTTGCATGGGAAGCTTCATTTTTTTGACCAATTTACCGAGGAGGAATCCTAGCGCCTGGCTTGTGTGGGGCCTGTCATTAACTGCGTGCCTGAAATCAAATGGTGTCAAAATGCCCTTCGCGCTCACTATATTTCTGGCGATCACACCATTTCCCGCTTCATCAGCAGGCGCATTCGCGTCGCCTAAGTATCCCCTGAGCTGAAATTTCTGCATGTTAATACCTACATCTCTGCGATACGGCATTGATAACCGAAAGGGCGCGAAGACTCCAGGCCTGCACCTTGACTCCTCCATGCATCGGTAGCACACTTCTTCACGGAGCGTAGCAACTCCGCAAACAGCGGCACCACCCCCGTCAAGCGGTGGTTTTTTGTGCCTGATGTTCGGGCACATGCTCGGCGTCTCCACGCCGGGAGGGCGGCGAATACAACACCCGCAAGGGAAATAAGCCCGCCGTCTGTTTGCGGTTGCTAACCTCCCGGCATCCCGCCGCATCGTGCGGCGGGAGCCTGTTCCGGAGGAGTGAGCATGGAGCAGTCTCTGTTCGGGTATTACCTGCTGCCGGAAAACGCGCAGCTTCGGTTGCTGCAAACGCGCGATCATTTACGCTTTCTGGCCGCATTGGCACGTCCCTGTTGCATGTCGAACACCTCAGGCATCAATGAGCCTCTCGTACCGATCGATGCTTTGGCTTTTTGCTTCGATCTGTTAGCTGAGCAATTGGATGATGTGCTGATGCAGACCAAGGTGCCTGACGACATGACAGAGCGACGTGCTTCGTCATAGCATGCACATGACTTGAATCAACATGGGCAATCGCTGTAGTCCCGATCTCGGCTACCTGTTGCTGCTTTTACAAGCTATAAGCAATTTGACAGAGAAAAGCACCAAGCCACTGAACATCGTCAGGCAACAGAATTTTTCAGCGATGCACTTGGCAAATGAAGGGAGCATGCGAAATGAAATTCAAAGCAAATCTAGCGGTAGTCGCAGTGCTCATCTGCTTGGCAACTTCTTGTGCAACTGCCAAACCGACGGCTGAAGAACCTCGAGGAACAAAGATGACAACACACACTGAGCTGACACCCCAAGTCCTGATGGATCGCTTCTTATCCTTGATAAGAGATGTCGAAAATTTCGACGAGCTGTCGCCATTAATTCTTGAAAGGTATCTAGAAGTTCCCTTCACCAGGAATGCAGGTGAAAACTCTGGGTTCTATGTGCTCGATCAATCCTCTCCTTATTCAAAATATGCCACCACTTACAAATTCGACGAGAAATTTTCGGAGTATTCGAATGTCACTCTGGAACTTTTACCGCCGAGCAGTATTCCTCCTTCAACCCTTCCTCCTTGCGAGCTAGTCTTTGAGAAATACGACAAGGCCTTGAAAGACGCTGGATTCAAAACTGAAATAGGATACTGGTCTTATAATGAGTTTGGGTGGGTCCTGTCCTTTCAATACTTACGTAAGAATATACGTGCCCAGATCAATCCATGGCACCCTGTCTCCGTAGACCCCCAAAGAAAATCAAGAGAAAACTGTGTCAAGTCGATAAGTCTGCACAAGTTTGAGGAGTAACGATAATGGCAAACGCCAACACTCAATTGCAGTCCATATTGGCGCAGTTCGCGGGTCGGTCAGATGTCACCCCCGATCAAGAAGCGCAGTTACGCGCGACGATTGCGTCCGATCCGGACCTTACACAGAGACTCAATCAAGAAGCAGCCAGCGGCCATCTAAAAGGATTCTTGCCAGGCGTTGGCGGCTCCGAACCGCTGACGGGCTCCTACGACAAGGCATCCGGAATCGTCACCCTCCCGGCTTTTGAGCCGGGATCTGCGCCAACAACGAGCCTGCGTGGTTCGCTCCGGCTGCAAGAGATGGGTATCCGTTTTGCAACTAGTGCGTACATGGATGTAAACCATCAAAGCCAGCCTGTAACGCAAGATATGGTTGCCAATCTTCAGGCGACAATCAACAGTTCCCCAATGTTGGCGAACGAGATGAAACGCGCCGTCACGACTGCCATTGACAGCAAGGACCCGAAAAGCCCGATGCTGCTTGAGAACTTTTCGCCTCTCAGCGGCACGGTGGCAGGCGGGACCTTCAATCCAACAAACAAGACCATGAGCATTCCACCAACCACGGTTGGGAAACTCCAAAGCCAGTTTAATCAGCTAAATGCCAATGATCTAACATTTGTTCTGGGCCATGAGACGCAACATGCTTTCAATCAAGTGAGCATGGCCTCATCGTACAAACAGTTTGATAATGCAGTTAAAGCAATTGCGAAAGACAGCAATCCAATCAACGATTACACGTTGCCTGTAGAAGCTCTTGTTAAAAGTTCTCGAGACGATGAGGCAAAGGCTCAGATTGCAGGATGGAATGCCTTGATTGATCGGCAACGACAAATCAACCCGGCTGTCGATCTGAACACAATGAAAGGCCTCGGGAACGCTCGCCTGGATGACTTCATCCAGGCTAGTCCGACCAACGGGAAGCAGGCACAGGCACTGCCAGGGATTACGTTCAACCAGGACGGTTCGCTACCCATGACATCTCAAAATATCGCTGCGCAGGCGACTTACTACTTCGACAAACCTCCACAAGGCGCGCCGGGACTATCAAGGACTCAGACAACAGGCATCGGGTTCCACGGTGACTCGGACTACCCCAACTACTATGGGGCCGGCGCTGTCAGTCGAGCGATTGCATTTGACAGGGCCTATGCGCATCCGGTGGGTGGGGTCGCCCCGCAAATGCAGCTTGATATGCAACGCCTGCGCTTCAAAGAAGAGCTTTTAGAACATAACGGAATCACGCTGCCCCCAGGCACCACCGCCACACCGCAGGTCTATTGGGACACCGGCAGCAATCCGCCAACCCGCGGGCTGTTGCAACACACAAAAGGATCGCACCAGCACATCAGCCCGACTCCCGACATCGATCCTCAACAGCCAGCACTCAACGTACCCGGCAAGACAGTGCAACCAGACAATGAGCTGCTGGATAAAATTCGCGGTGGCGTTCGCGGCCTTGACCAGCAAGCGGGGAAATCTTGGGATGAGAATAGCGATCGACTAAGCGCAAGTTTGATGCTCATGGCAGCAGAAAAGGGCTTTACAGCAAAAGACGATTTGAAGTTTGCGTTCAACTCACCGACCGATAAGATGGCGGGTGGTGAAGTCCTGCACATGTGGCGAGAAGGCCACCAGTCCCCCGATCCGGCTGCACATCGAGCGCATATGACTACACAGGAAGCGCTTTCTATTCCTGCGGATCAGCGCTTCGCGCAAGTGGAGGTGATGCAGCAAGCAAAAGCGCAGGAAGCCACAATCACTCAACAGCAAGAGGCCGTACAAGCACAGTCAACACAAGCACGCTCGATGTAAGAAGATATTTATAGCTCGCTGCTTGCCAGGACCTTATTAACACGCACTTTCAGCGCAGTCGTAGCGGATGAAAGTGCATGATTCGAGGGCGCATCCACGCTATGTGAATGAGACTTTGAATTGCGCAAATACCGCATCTGATCTGATGGCGTCACGCACTTGCTCCCGCGTTCTCCCATCGCCTAAGAACCCGTCAAGCTGATCCGACACTTGATTAATATGCTGAACAAATTGATCCTCGTCGAGCAATATTTTATATGCCCCCTCAAGGACTTTGCGCTGGTCTTTTTTGCTCGCCGATATAATGTTTGGTGTAGTCCAGAGTTTTCTAACTAGTGAGAAAAGGCAGTAGTACTTATAAATCGCCTTTGCTCTATCAACCTTCGAAGTTCTTATAAGATAGCCAAACCTGTAAGACGCGTATGCGGCCAGGTGATAGAGTTCTACGCTATGAGATGGCTGGAATATCTTGTCAGCAAATTCACTTCTTATTCCTCGATGATCACGTGCAGCTCTGTTGGGCTGGAAAAAAAACATCGCCGCTGCAGCTTTCATTAAGTCGGAGGGTTTCATTATTCTAGCTCTTTCGATCGAAACATTTCGATACTGATTTTCTCGCCGCTCTATGAATATTCTCTCATCACCATCTTTGGACTGACAGTATTCTTCAAGGTCTTTCATAAACGGCAATAATGCCCAAAACTGATCCGCCCTAACTTCGTTCTGCTTGTTAGTTCCTATAATTATGCTAGAAATGAACTCGGCGTTTTTGCTTCCGATCAATCGAAGTGGAACATAGATAAGAGAAGCATAGCCGGCATTTTCCGCCAGAATATTAGTTGTCTGGCACCCATTTACAATTTGATAATCTTCTATAGAAAATACGTCACCTTTCCTATTTATGCTTTTTGCTACGACCGTGACGCCATTATTCTTAAAAACAAATGATGAGCACCCGTCATTTAACAGGTCATTTGCAATTGACTTATTTATCTCAGAATCCGGATTAAAGTCTCTCACATTATCATAGAAAACGGCGCGATTAATTGAACTTTTTCCTTCCGGATCTTTAGCAGTGAGAACAATTTCGAGAAGCTGGTCCGCTTGGATGTAACCAACGTAAGCCTCGTCAACCTTTTCATGCGCAGGAAGTGTCAATGCTTTTGGAAAGTTCAACGCAGCAGAATTTGAGTTGGTAGCTGATCGGTATCCAGACTGAATCTGCTTGGCCCCCACGCATATTATTTCCACGTCATCAAATATACTTAACTCCTCAAGCCTTTTCTTACCAGCAGAAATTAGACTTTCTATCGCCCCGGAGGGCATGTCGGATCCTGTCGTGCAGAAAAAACATTTTAAACGAGGGTTGCTTTTGGTAGAAGAAGAATAAACAAGATCTTTTGCGCTTATCAGATCAATTATTTGACCGCTATGGAGCAGAGCATTCTTTGTAAAGAAATCATAGACACCGTCTATGAATTTAGACAAATCGCCGTAATCCATTTTCTCCGATGTCTTTGATTGAAAGAAATGAAACTCCGCTAGATGGTGGTTCCCAACGGCTAGTACTGACGCAACGTCATCCGTGTCCTTGCAGAGGGTTCCCTGAACTAGTACAGCGATTCCATCGACTCCAAACTCCTCCCCCTTAAGATGAGCATCGAACGGATCGATATTTTCACCTAAGAGTCCATTTTCTACCGAAAAAATAGAGAAGACTTCGAAATATTCGCTATCTTTCTCAAAACAATTCGGATTCGATCTTTTGAACTCTCCGAGCTGAGCACTAACAACGGGATTCATATCGCACCATCCAATTATAATTATATTGCCATTAGGGGTTACGTTTCGAAAAAGCTATTCTATATATAGCCCCTCTATTAATCGACACCACAGCACATTTCAAATTAAATAAGCTTGGCTCTTTGAGTGTTTTCCTGCGTAAACCAATGAAAATTACTGCACCCAAATCAAATTCATCAACTGCGGGTCGGCCGTCACCTTGACCAGCTTGCCACTTGGCCCGAACTGCACCTGATACTCGGAGAAGCTGTCACGCCAGTAGCGCCATAGCGAGGCTTCCAGGTTGGGGTTCTCGCTGCTGATCGGGTAGCCGACCGCCATCAGGACCTGTTCGCGGGTCATGCCGCCGGTGAGCTTGCCATCGTTGATGGCCTGGCGAATCTTCGGCGGGAAGGTGGCGAGCTTGAGCTTGGGGTCGGCGGTGACGATGTAGCGGGCGGCGAAGGCGGTGTTGTCCAGATCGCGGCTGTAGTCGTTACCGATGGATTGCTTTTCGCCGGCGATCTTGAGGTTGACGCGGTTGCGGCCAAAGCCGGTGACGCTGACCGGGGTGCCGACGGGGAGTACGCGCTTGCCGTCTTCGGCGTAGTTGCTGTCGCTGATCCAGCTGCCGTCGGTGCGCAGGTTGCAGCACAGAAAGCCCTCGTACTTGGCGACGTCGGCGGCGGTGGCCAGGGTGGAGGCGGTGAGCAGGCTCAGGGCCAGCAGGGAACAACGCAAACGCATCGTAAAGACTCCTTTCTCGACGGCCGTGGCCGCGCGGCAATGATGAGGTGAGGCGCGCCGCCATTTCCCCAACGGCGCGCAGGCATTGTCGCAGCCTCGGGCAGCTTGGCAAGCGCGGCGGGTGACGCGGCCGGCATCGGTTTGTGTATGCTCGGAGCCGTGGAAACCCTCTCACCCGCCGAGATTGCCGAGCAGATCGCCGAGTTGCGGCGCGCCCACCGCGCGTTGGACGAGGAGATTCAGCGCGTGCCCGCGAACATGGACGACGAGCTGCAGATGAAGCGCTTGAAGAAGCGCAAGCTGCATCTCAAGGACTGCATTACGCGGTTGGAAATGGAGCTGGTGCCTGACGAGCCGGCGTGAGGTTTATGCATGCGGTTGCTTGGGCTTGCTTTGCGGTGGTGGGCTCACTTGCCCCCCGCCGCGCGTCCGGCCCCGCTTACGGCGCGGGCGCTCCAGGACAGGTGGAAAAAGCAGTTGTGTCGCCAGCCACCATCACCTGTTGTTGAAACGTCTGGGGGCGGAAGGTCGAGTCCGTTTGTACGCAGTTCATCCGGAACCATTCTTTCGCTGCGCTCATATGTCCGTGGGGGCTAATAAAACAGCGTGGCGGGCCTGCGCGATCTTCGCCAAGGCCTTCGTAACCTTCTCAAAAGATAGGTCGCGATGCACCAACTTTCTGTGGTTCCTGCCTTGGATCTGAAGCCGGTCACGCGTTATTGAAGAATCGCTGGAACTCGCTTTCGTAAGCGGTTGCGTGTTGAATCTCGTACTGATATGCAAGCGAATCCTCAAACGAACTGTACATCGGTTCCAGAGCTCCGCTCTGAGGATGCTCCTGAAGAAACCAGCGGTCAGGGTGATCGCCCTCTCCATGGGCGCGTAATGCGCCACGCGCTTCCTCAAAGATCTGGGCGCTCGACAGGCTGGTGTTGTATTCGATGCGCTCGAGCTCTCGCGCATAGCTGCTAGCATTGAATGCGCCGTATTGGGCAAGGCCGTACACGGCCTCTGCTTCGGAACTACGGGCCAGATTATTCATTTCGAACACCAGCGCGCTGACCAGGGACGGTCCGTCTCCACTCCCGGCATTTGACAACGTTTGCGGCGAAAGGAGAATGGCGCGATTGGTTAAATCCGTTGACGCGACGTTGACGTTCCCCTCGCGAATGTCAACCCCTCCTTCGTCCCGAACTTTTTCTGCCACAGCCCTGAATGTAGGCGAACTGCGGTAGAGATCACCAAGCACGTGAATGGCTCTCGTCAAACGACTATCCCTCGGGTCACTCACACGGAGACTGGTCCGTATGGAGGACCAATGAGAAGGCGACGTACGCGCTGCCGTCGAGCGCAGCGATAACCCACCAAGTACCGAAGACCGCGTGCTTTGGGTCGGACCCGCTGACGCACCTTGTGGCATCGGGCTAGTTGAAGCAGCGGAGGACGAATCGCCACCGTAAACACTCGTCGAATTTTTGGATACACACAGTCCCATGATCAACTCCGTCTAGTACGTATTCGAACGTTAAAACACACCAATGGGCGACTGCGGCGCGCCAGCGAAATGGAGGAGTTCAAAGCGATTCTCGTAGATCTGCCTGATGGTGAACATTGGCAAGCTTCCTAGAGTAGCCCGCTCTCTTGCCCTAGCCCGCGCGTAGCAGGACCTTGCCACTGCGTCCCGGTTCGGCACTTGCCGCGGCGGCCTTGGCGGCATCTTCCAGATCGAACACTGCTTCCACCGGCAGGGCCAGGGTGCCGTCGAGTGCGGCCTTGAGCAGTTCGCCGATCATGCGGCGCTTGTCCTCGGGCTTGGTGGCGGCCGTGGCCTTGCTGCCCCAGAAGCCGCGCACGCTGGCCTGCTTGAAGATCACATCGCCGCTGGAGATCTGCAGCGGCTCGCCGGTCATCGAGCCGAACGAGATCAGCTCGCCGCTTTCGGCCAGCAGCGCCATCAACTCTCCGGCCGCGCTGCCGGCCACCGAGTCGATGGCGCGCACGATCGGCGCGTCGCCGGCCAGCGCGCGCGCCTTGTCCTGCCAGCCGTCCTGCGCGGTGGAGACCGCGTTGCCGATGCCCAGTGCCTGTAACTCGTCCACGCCGGCATCGCGACGCACCAGGTTGATCACGTTGATGCCGCGTGCGGCGGCGAGCATGGCTAAGGTCTTGCCGACGGCGCCATTAGCGGTGTTCTGCACGATCCAGTCGCCTTTTTCGACCTGCAGGAACTCGATCAGCATCAAGGCGCTCAGCGGCATGGCGATCAGTTGGCAGCCGCGGTCGTCATCGAGTGCGTCGGGCAGCGGGACGACGCCGGAGGCGTCGGCGAGGAAAAACTCCGCCCAGCTTTCGTGCACACCGGCTGCGACGACGCGTTGGCCCACCTGCAGGCCTTCGACACCTTCGCCGAGGGCGTCGATCACGCCCGCCGCTTCACTGCCGCCGATGGCCGGGAGTTCGGGCTTGTAGCCGTAGTTGCCGCGCACGGTCCACAGGTCGTGGTTGTGGATCGGCGAGCGCCGCATCGCGATGCGTACCTGGCCCTTGCCTGGCTGCGGCGTGGGCCGCTCGCCAAGTTCGAGCACCTTGGCGGGGTCGCCGAATTGGGTGTGGATGGCTGCGCGCATGGAGGTCTCCTGCCGGGCACGCTCTTGCTGCGACGCGCCCGATCGTTGTGAAAGGTGGCGCGATGCTATCGGCAGGGCTGCAAGGGAGGGATGAAACGAACGGAACTGCTGTGTGAAGTTGTTGGCGTGCGCGAGTAGTGAGGTTGGTCTGCTGCAGCGCTGGAGGATTTGCTGCTGGCCGACCCTCATCCGCCCTTCGGGCACCTTCTCCCGGAGGGAGAAGGGAGGCGTCGCGCATGTCTACGTTTGCCTGCTGCTGCCCTGCTGCTGCCCTGTCTATTGCCGCACCCTCACGTACCGCAGGGAGACAGCGGCGTTTGCATCGCCGTCTTACTCGGCCGGCGGCAGCACCACATCCGGCTTGGCCGCTTCCGGGCTGACGCGCTCGATGGTGTGCCGCAGCTCGCGGCCCAGGATGAACTTGGCATCCTTGGCCCACGCATCCAGGCGCTCGTCGAACACCAGCTTGCTGTTCTCGTCCGGCCACACCAGGCGCAGTTCGCGCAGTTTCTGGATGAAGCTGCGGAACAGGGTCTTGTCGAAGAACTCCGGGGCGGCCGGGGCATACAACAGGCTCAGGCGTTGCGCAGCCTGTTGGCACAGGCTTTCCAGTTCGCCGGCGCCGAGCACGCCGGGGCCGTTCTTCACCAGCACCGAGATGGCGATGTAATAGCGCTCGAACGCCTGCTGCAACGAGTGGCCGATCGCACGCAGGCGGAACACTTCATCGGTCTGCCCGGTGTTACGGGTCAGCACGCCGCCATCGTCGTCGGCGACGTTGAGCAACAGGCCTTCGCGCACGAACATGTCGATGGTCTGTTCGATACGTTCGGCGAAGCGATCTTCGCTCCACGGCAGGAACAACTCCGCCTGCAGGAACGGGTACACGGTGCGGCCCAGCCGCAGCAGGCCGGCACGGCTCATGCGGCGGTTGTTCTGGAAGCAGCACGCCACCCACGACGATGCGGTAAACAAATGCAGCACGTTGTTGCGGAAGTAGCTCAGCAACACCGCGGTGTCGCCGCTGACGCTGAGCACATCGCCCAGCGGATGCGACACACGCGTGAGCACGTTGATCTCTTCGGCGTGGGTGATGATGCGCGCCGGGGTGTGCGGGGTGACGGTGACGCGGTCCGAATACGGCATCTCCGCCAGCAGCTTCTTGCACAACTCGATCTGCGCGATCAGGTCGGCCTCGCCCATCGCGTGCTTGGGTGTGGACAGCAGCGCCAACGCCAGCAGGTTGATCGGGTTGACGTCGGCGGCGCAGTTGATGCGGGTCTGGATCTGCGTGGACAGCGTATCCACCGCCGGTGCCAGCCAACTGGGTTTTTCATCGTCGGGCAGCGGTTGGCCATCCCACTCCGGGGCGTGCTTGGCCAGCACGTCGTTGAGCGCGATCGGCTCGCCGAAGTTCACCACCACCTGCCCGTAGTTCTGCTTGAGCACCTTCGGGATCGACCACAGCAACCCCCAGATGGATTCTTTTTCCTTGGGCCGGCCAGTGAGCTCGTCCAGATAACTATTGCCTTCCATCAGCTTTTCGTAGCCGATGTAGACCGGCTGGAACAGCACCGGCTTGCGCGGCTGGCGCAGGTAGGCGCGCAGCGTCATGGCAATCATGCCGCCCTTGGGCTGCAGCAAACGGCCGGTGCGCGAGCGCCCGCCTTCGACGAAGTACTCGATCGAATAGCCGCCGGCCACCAATTGGGCGACGTATTCGCTGAGCACCGCCGAATACAGCGCGTTGCCGCGGATACTGCGGCGGATGAAGAACGCACCGCCCTTGCGCAGCAGCGTGCCGACCACCGGCAGATTGAGATTGATGCCGGCCACGATATGCGGCGGCACGATGCCGCGTTCGTACAGCAGGTAGCTCAGCAGCAGGTAATCCATATGGCTGCGGTGGCTGGGCACGTAGACCACTTCGTGCCCGGGCGCGGCCTGTTTGAGCTTGTCCAGGTGATGCACCAGCACGCCGGCGTAGATGCGGTTCCAGACGTGGGTGAGCAGGAAGCTGGCCGAGCGCACCACCGGGCTGGAATAGTCGGCGGCGATTTCCCAGGCGTAGGCGTGCGCCTTGCGCCAGGCATCGACCGGCTTGGAGTTGTCGCGCCTGGCCTGGGTGGCGATGGCCTCGCGCACCGAGTCGGCGGCCAGCACCTGGTCCACCAGCAGGCGGCGGGTGGACAGATCCGGCCCGATCACCGCCTCGCGGATACGCCGGAAATGCGTGCGCAACACGCGCTGCAATTTGCGCAGGGTGCGCTCGGGCGGCAGGCCCTCGGCCATGGTCTGGCGCAGCGAGATCGGCGGGGCGAAGCGCACGATGGTGGTGCGGCCGTTGAGCAGCACCGCCAGCAGGCGCCGGAAGCGGCCCACCAGCGCCCAGTTTTCCGAGAACAGCACTGCGAACCAGCCGCTCTGCTTGTCCGGCGCGCGGCCGACGAAGATCGACACCGGCACCAGATGCACGTCCAGGTCGTCGCGCACGCGGTGCGCCTGCAGCAACTTGGCCAGCGAGTCGGAATGGGTCTTGCCGCCGCGCTGCTCGGGGATCAACGAATTACTGCTGCTGCGCCGCGACAGCGCCAGGTAGGCGCGCTTGCGCTGCAGCGGGTCGCCCGGCAGTGGCACCAGTGGCGAGGGCAGCCCGGCCTCGCGGCAGGCCTTGTCCAGGATCAGCGCGCTGGACAGGCCGTAGTCCTCCAGCACGTAGACCACCGGCGTGCCGTCGTCGTAGCGGCTCGGTTGATCCGGTTCGATGGTCAGGCTCAGCCACGGGTCGGCCAGCCGGCCAAGCAGGCGCGCCCACCACGGACGTTTGGCGTTACGGGCGGCGGCGACGGCCGGCGCGATCGACGGCGCGGCGTCCGGCGGAACCGGTACGGCCGTCGGCAATGCCGCGGCTGTGGCACCGAGATCGGCGGCGGCAGCGCTGGGCGGGGCGGACTGGCCGTCCGGGAACGGCAGGGGATTTTGTTCTGGCATCACGGTCATTATCGCCCAGCCGGGCGTTGCCCGGTGGCGGCGGGCTTGGCGGGCGCGGCCGGCGGGGTGTCGGGCGCTGCAGCGGCGTCGGGTAAGGGCGCGGCCGGCGCGGCGCTGAGCAGCGCCTGCACCTCGTCCTGGGTTTGCTGCGGGTACCAATGGCCTTCGCGCTTGAGCAGGGCGATGGTGAGGTCGATGTCATGCGCAGCCAGGGGATAGCGCAGCCGTACCTGGGCGCGCTCGCCCTCCTGTTTGATCAGGCCGGTGCGCAGCGCATCCAGGCTGCTGTCCAGCGACAGGTCGTAGCGCTCCAGCACCTGCTTGGCCGCTTCCCAGAACGGCCCGAGCCGGCGCAGGCTCTCTTCCATCCCCAAGCGCTGCAGATCGGCGTCCGAGCCGATGCCGGTGGCGCGGGCGGCAGTCACCAGGTCGGTGATGCTGGCCTTGGCACGGGCGCGATCGGCCAGCGGCGCGGTGGCGGCCCAGGCGCTCAGCGCGTCGACCAGTTGCACGTAATGCGCGCGCTGCTCGGGCTGGTAGTCGTTGCGGCTGCGCAGGTATTGCACGCCGAACTGGCCCAGCGACTGCGCGGCCTGGCGGATGCCCTGCGCCTGCCCGGCCAGTTGCGCATCGAAGGCCTGTTGCAGCTGGCGTTCGGCACCGGGCGCCGACAGCGTGCCGAGCAGGTTGCCCACCTCATTGGGCAGCGGCAGCTCGGTCAGCGGCCAGCGGCTGGCACCGCTGCGCCAGGCCGCTTCCAGCTGGGTGTACTGCGCAGGCGTGACCCGGATCCGCGCATAGGCAACCAGATCGTTGCGCCGCAATGGCATGGTCATCGACTGCATCGCCGCTGCCGGCTCGGCGGTGGCGCCGGGCAAGGCAGCGGCAGTGTCGCTGCGCTGGCAGCTGCTGGCGCATAGCGCTGCCAGCAGCACCCACGCGATGGACTGGAACCGGCCGGCGCGGACGGTGGATAGCGACATGCGCACGATGTTCCCCTGATCGATCGGCGCATCTTGCTGTCTGAATGCGTTGGCGGCAAGGCGCGCGACAACCGTGCGCTCGGGTACGGTGGAAAACGTTAGATTTTCGTAGTTCCAGGCATGTTGTCGTCCAGTGTCCGACATTGACCGCTGTTGTCTTCTCCGGACAAACTTGTCCAGGCGTCTGCTCCGAGCCCTTGTGCCGCCTGCGTTTGCTGCAATGCTGCAGCGCATCATGTAAGCGCTTGCAGTTCCTGCTAGCGTGCGCGCCATCTCGTTCTGAGATCGCCATCGGTCGGGGCCGATGTCATCCATGTGCATGTGTGGCACGAATGTTCTGCGCCAGCGGACCATGCGCCCTGACCCGGCGCGCGGCGCCAGGCGCGTTGTTTTGGGGAGTGCGAGAGCATGAGTCGACCAAGGTCCGAAGGCGGTAGCGTCACCATCAAGGATGTCGCGCGCGAAGCGCAGGTGTCGGTGGCCACGGTCTCGCGCACCATGAACGGGCATCAGCACGTGGCCGAGTCGGTGCGCGAACGCGTGTTGCAGGTCGCCCGTGCGCTGCACTACATCCCGCATCACGCCGCGCGCAGCTTGAGCAGCCGTCGCACCCACACCATCGGCGTGGTGTTGCCGGACCTGCATGGCGAATTCTTTTCTGAATTGATCCGCGGCATCGACCAGGTCGCGCGCGAGCAGGGCTATCACCTGCTGGTGTCCAGCTCGCACGGCGACCCGCAGGCGCAGCGCAAGGCGCTGGAACGCCTGCCCGGGCGCGTGGACGGGGTGGTGGTGATGTCGCCCTCGCTGGGCGACTCCGGCGTGCACGAAGACGCGCTGCCCGGCGGCCTGCCGGCAGTGCTGCTCAACTGCGCCGGCACGGCCAGCCAGCGCCCGGTGCTCAACGTGGACAACTACGGCGGCGCGCGGTTGATGACGCGGCATCTGCGCGACAGCGGCCATCGCCGCATCGCCTTCATCGCCGGGCCGGCCGACAACTTCGACGCGCATGAGCGTCTGCGCGGCTACCGCGACGAGCTGGCGCTGGATGCGCAGGCGCAGCCGTGGGTGCTGCCGGGCAACTTCGATGAAGAATCCGGCTACCGCGCCGGCCAGACGCTGGCGCAGGACACGCGCCCGGATGCGGTGTTTGCGGCCAACGACATGATGGCGCTGGGCTGCCTGTTCGCGCTCGGCCATGCCGGGCTGAAGGTGCCGCAGGACATCGCGCTGGCCGGCTTCGACGACGTGCCGATGGCGCGCTACGTGCTGCCGGCGCTGACCACCATGCGGGTGGATATCGCCGGGCTGGGCGCGCGTGCATTGCAATTGTTGCTGGGTCAGCAACTGATCGATGCGCCCGCCCCGCCCGCCGATGCCGCCCCGCCGGCGTTTTCCGAGATGGTTCCCGAATTGATCGTGCGCGCTTCCAGCGCGCCGCGTGCTGCGCCTCCTACCTGAGACGCGCCACCTTTCTGCTGATTTTGTGTTTCTTGCAGTACCTGCTGTTGTTGCTAGCCGTTCCCGTTTCACCACACCAAGCACCAACCTGACGCGCCAGTCACTTCACTGGTTCGCGCTTTACCCCTGGGAGGGGGAAAGTCATGAAGAATCACCGCACCGTCTCCACCCTGCCCGCACGTAGCCTGTTGTGCTGCGCCCTGGCTGCCTCGTTGTTCGCCACCACCCCGGCCATGGCCCAGTCCAGCAACGCCACGTTGCGCGGCCAGGTCGCGTCCGCGCAAAGCGGCAGCGAGGTCGTCGTCACCAACCTCGCCACCGGCTCGGTGCGACGCGCACCGGTCAATGCGAACGGCAACTACACCATCGTCGGTTTGCAGCCGGGCACCTACAAGGTTGAATCCAACGGCGCCAGCCGCACGGTGACCCTGTCGGTGGCTTCCAGCGCCACCGTCGATCTCGGCACGGAGGCGGCAGCAGCGCCGGCCGGCGATGCGACCACGCTGGACACGGTGACGGTCAGCGCGCCGATGATTCGCGACGTGAAAACTTCGGAAGTGGGCAACACCGTGTCGCTGCGCCAGATCCAGCAGCTGCCGCAGGCCACGCGTAACTTCCTGGAATTTGCCGACACCGTGCCGGGCATGGTGTTCACCATCGACCAGGACGGCAACACCAAGTTGCGCGGCGGTGCGTCCAACGCCAGCTCCAGCAATCTGTACATTGATGGCGTGAGCCAGAAGAGCTACGTCTCCGGCGGCGGCATTGCCGGCCAGGACGAGACCCAGGGCAATCCGTTCCCGCAGTTGGCGATCGGCGAATACAAGGTCATTACCTCCAACTACAAGGCCGAGTACGGCCAGATCAGCGGCGCGGCCATCACTGCGGCAACCAAGTCCGGCACCAACGAGTTCCACGGCGAGGCGTTCTACCGCTTCACCAATCAGGACCTGCGTAAAGAGCGCCCGGACGAAGCCGATGGCAAGGTCGACTCGCAGACCAAGGAATACGGGTTTGCGATCGGCGGACCGCTGATCCAGGACCGCATGCATTTCTTCTTCGCCTACGAAGGCAAGGACAACGTCGCGCCCAAGAGCGTGCAGCCCAGTGCCGAAGCGACGCCCTTCATCGGGTTGTTGCCGTCGAACCTGCGCGATCAATACGGCGCGTCGAACATGCCGTTCAGCGAGGACCTGTACTTCGGCAAGATCGACTTCGAACCGACCGATAACGATCGTATCGAATTGGCCACGCAGTACCGCGACGAAACCCAGGTCAGCAACGTGGGCGGCCAGAACGCGCCCGACCGCGCCGTGGACAAGGTCAACAAGGACAAGCGCACCAGCCTGCGTTGGCAGCACAGTGCCGATGGCTGGTTCAACGAAGCCATCCTCACCACCGAGGATTCGCGCAATCTGCCGACGCCGCGCGGCGTCGGCAATGGTTCGATCTACACCTACATCGATCGCACCCAGGCCGACCCGCGCCAGTGGGTGTTTCTCAATACCGGCGCCGCCAGCGGCGAAGACTTCAAACTGCGCAGCCAGAAGGGCTGGTCGTTCCAGAACGACCTGACCTTCAATGCGCTGGAGTGGCACGGCGAGCACACCATCAAGACCGGCGTGACCTACCGCGACATCAAGCTGACCTCGCGCGAATCCAGCTCGCTCAATCCGCAGTTCAGTTATGAAGTCGGCCAGAACGGCGTGGCGCCGGTGCCGTTCCAGGTGCGCTACATCCGTGCGTTCGACAATCCCGGCCAGCTGCCGGTGGTCGAATCGCCGTCCAAGCAGTACGGCATCTATCTGCAGGACGACTGGGCTGCCACCGACAAGCTGATGATCAACATCGGCGTGCGCTACGACTACGAAGACACCCCGGCCTACACCGACTTCGTGACCTCGCAGCCGTTCGTGGATGCGCTGTATTCCGACGATCCGGAAAACCCCGGTCAGCCGTGGGCCAACCGCCTGCTGCCCAGCGGCGTCAACGTGGCCGATTACATCAGCACCGGTAACAACCGCAAGAACTTCAAGGACGCCTGGGCGCCGCGTCTGGGTTTCTCGTACGACCTGTTCGGCGATGAGGCGGCGGTGATCCACGGCGGTGCAGGTCGTTCCTACGACCGCAATCTGTTCGAGCAGCTGGCGCTGGAATCGGTCAAGGCCGCGTTGTCGCCGGTGGTGGTGTACTTCAGCGATGCCGCCAGCGGCCAGGGCTGCTTCCGCACCGACCGTGTCTGCGCCCCATGGAATCCGGCGTTTCTCAACGGTATCGATCAGCTCAATACGATCGATGGCACCAACGACAGCTCCGAGCTTTTCATGTTCAAGAACAAGCTCAAGACCCCGTACAGCGACCAGTACAGCATCGGCATCAGCAACCAGGTCGGCGACTGGCTGACCGATGTCACCTTCCAGCGCATCCTGTCTTACGACGGCCTGGTGATGAGCCTGGTCAACCGCTATCCGAACGGCGCGTATTTCGATGCCAACGGTGGCGTGCCGTGGGGCGAGCCGGTGCCTGGCTACCGCAATACCATCATCGGCGACAACGGTCTGGAGCAGCGCAGCAGCCAGGTCTTGCTGTCGGCCGAAAAGCCCTACACCAAGGAATCGGGTTGGGGCTTGAACCTGGCCTATACCCACACCAGCGCGCGCCAGAACCGCAACATCGACGAGCCGTTTGCGTTCGACAAGGCCACCATCCGCGACTACCCGTTCGTGAAGTCCGATGCGGCCTCTGCGCATCGCTTCGTGGCTTCCGGCTCGCTGGATGGTCCGTGGGGCGTCACCTTCGGCGCCAAGCTGGTGTTGGCCACGCCGGAGCCGATCAACACGATTGCCTGCTACGGCTTCACCGATCCCGATGGCGGCACCTGCCAGCAGGTCGGCGTCGTACCGCCGGGCAACGGCAAGTTCCTGCTCGGCGGCAAGATCTGGGGGTATCGCACCGTCGATCTGCAGGCCACCAAGGACTTCACCGTGGCCGGCGACTTCAAGCTGACCGCTCGGGTCAACGTGCTCAACGCGTTCGACTTCAAGAACTTCACCCAGTACGAATACAACAGCTTCGGCAGCAACGGACGGCTTGACCCGGATATCACTGTTGTCAACAACGGCGAGATCAGCTACGTGCCACGCAGCGTGATCTTCGAGGTGGGCGCAAAGTTCTGATCCAACGTAACCTGCACGCGCATACGCTTGGATGCGCGTGATTCGAACGGGGCCGATTGGCCCCGTTCGCCTATCAGCTTCTGGAGCAGCTGACAAAACGTATTGAGCAGTTGTCAGATGGGTGCGTCAACACGTGCAAATGGTGCTGCATGTCGCACCGGCTGCAACCGTCAGGCAGTGAGCGCAGACGTTTTGTGAGTGGCTTTATTTCTTTTGAGGACCGGACCTCCATGATCCCCGCTCCGCTTCGCAACATCGTCATCGTCGGTGGCGGCACCGCCGGCTGGATGGCGGCCGCCGCCTTCGCGCGCGTGCTTGGCCCCGGCTTCAACGTGCAGCTGATCGAATCCGAACAGCTCGGCACCGTCGGTGTCGGCGAGGCTACCGTGCCGCACATCAAGGCCTTCAACAATCTGCTCGGCATCGATGAGGCCGAGTTCGTGCGACAGACCCAGGGCAGCTTCAAGCTCGGCATCGAGTTCGTCGACTGGCAGCGGCCCGGCACCTCGTACATCCACGGCTTCGGCACCCAGATCGGGCATCCGCTCGGGCTGCTGCCGTTCCATCAGTACTGGATCAAGCAACACCTGCGTGGCAAGGCGCAGCCGCTGGGTGCGTACACGCTCAATACCGTGGCCGCCGTGCGCGGCAAGTTCATGACCTCGGCCGGCGATGTGCCGGCCAATTCGCCGCTGGCCAATATCGCCTACGCGTACCACTTCGATGCCTCGCACTACGCGCGCTTTTTGCGCAGTTATTCGGAACAGCGCGGCGTCACGCGTATCGAAGGCCTGGTCGAACAGGTGCAGCTGCATGCGGACACCGGCCATGTGCAATCGCTGCAGCTGGCCTCCGGACAAGTAGTCAGCGGCGACTTGTTCATCGACTGCTCCGGCTTCCGTGGGCTGTTGATCGAAGAAGCGCTGCATACCGGTTATCACGACTTCACCCATTGGCTGCCCTGCGATCGCGCACTGGCGGTGCCGTGCGAAAACGCTGGCCCGCCCACCCCGTACACGCGCTCCACCGCGCGCGCCGCCGGCTGGCAGTGGCGCATTCCGCTGCAGCACCGCACCGGCAACGGCTACGTGTATTCCAGCGCGCACATCAGCGACGACGAAGCGGCCGCCACGCTGCTCGCCAACCTGGATGGCAAAGCGCTGGCCGACCCGCGCCCGCTGCGCTTCACCACCGGGCGGCGCAAGCAGTTCTGGAACCGCAATGTGGTGGCGCTGGGCCTGGCGAGCGGCTTTCTGGAGCCACTGGAATCGACCAGCATCCATCTGATCCAGGCCGGCATTTCCAGGCTGCTGGAGTTGTTTCCGCGCGAGGGCATCAGCCCGGTGCTGGTGCAGCGCTACAACGACCGGCTGGCGTTCGAGTTCGACCGCATCCGCGATTTCCTGGTGCTGCATTACCACGCCACCGAGCGCGACGACAGCGCGTTCTGGCGCCACTGCCGCACCATGCAGATCACCCCGGAACTGCAATTCACCCTGGACCTGTTCCGCGACAGCGGGCGCTTCTACCGCAATGCCGAGGAAATGTTCGCCGAGATCAGCTGGGTGCAGGTGATGGTGGGCCAGGGCGTGTTGCCGCAGGGCTATCACCCGCTGGTGGATCAGGTGCCCGACCATGACGCCGAACGCTTCCTGGCCAGCATCGCGCAAACCATCGGCCATTGCGTGGACGCCATGCCGACCCACCAGCAGTTCATCGATCGCTATTGCAAGGCGGCGGCGCCGCGTTGAGCGATGGCTCGACGCCGCAGTCGCCGCACTCGCCAATCTGCAGGCAAAAAAAAGGATCGGGCACAAGGCCCGATCCCTTCGAAAACCGGGACAAGCCCGGTGGACAATGAGTGGCACAGCTTCCGACTGACATCGGACGAGGGCATCGTACGCAGCCCTTAACGTTAAAGCAACACTTTAATTCTACCGAATTAACTTATTGATTTTATTAGCCAGCGGATCCCATCAAGCGCCTCCACTACGCCTGGCGCTGCGCCAATGCCATACGAATCTCGGCCTGGATCGCATTCGCCGCCGTCGCCGGATCGGCAGCCAGGCGAATTGGGCGGCCGACCACGATGGCATCGGCGCCGTCGTTGAACGCCTGCGCCACGCCCACGGTGCGCTGCTGGTCGTCGCCGACCGGGCCGCCGGGGCGGATGCCGGGGCAGACGATCGAAAAGGCCGGGCCGGTGGCGCGGCGGATCGGGCCGGCTTCCTGGCCGGAGGCGATCACTCCATCGATGCCGGCGGCCTGGGCGGCCAGCGCGCGCTCCACCACCACCTCCACCGGTTCGCGGTCGATGCCCATCGCGGCCAGATCCGGCCGGCCCATCGAGGTCAGCACGGTCACCGCCAGCAAGCGCATGTCGCCGTGGTTGGCCTCGGCGGCAGCCTGCAACATGCCCGCGTGCCAGCCATGCACGGTGCAATAGCTCACCGGCCACTGCGCCAGGCGGCGGATGGTGCCGGCCACGGTGGCGGGGATGTCGAAGAACTTCAGGTCGACGAACATGCGTTTTTTGCGCTTGGCCAGGGTATCGAGCACATGGAAGTACTCGCCGGAGGCCAGCAGCTCCATGCCGATCTTGTAGAACGCCACCGACTCGCCGAGGCGGTCGACCCAGGCGATCGCCTCGTCATGGCTGGGCACATCCAGTGCGAAGATCAGCCGCTCGTGTGCGGCCAGCGGCAACGGTGCGCGGCTCATCGGGCCACCTCCAGCGCGGCGCGCTTGGCGTCGTGCCGCTGCTGCCAGGGCTGGCTGAAGTCGTTGTTGAACTGCGCCGGCTCCCAGCCGCCGTAGCTGGGGTTGGGCAGCATCCACCAGCGCTCGCCGAACCAGTCGTGATATTGCTGCAGCAATGCACCACGGGCCTGGCTGGTGTTGGCGGTGACCTGCACAAAGTCGCCCAGCTGGTCGCCGAACTGCATCAGCACGCGGTAGGTCTGCCCGGCCAGCTGGCGACGGCAGTTCTTCTCGCTGCCGTTCTGCTCGCAGCCCTGGACCACCGTGCCCAGGCCCAGAAACACGCTGTCGTCGGCCACCGGCAGCCCGACGCTGCGCAGGTTGGCCAGCGTGGCGTCCTTGAGGTGCACGGCGCGGTTGGAGATATAGATCAGGGTGATGCCGCGGGCGTTGGCGGCCTTGGCGAAATCCACCACGCCCGGGATCGCGGTGGCCTTCTTCTCGGCCACCCACTGGTCCCAGCTCAGCTCGTCGTATTCCTTGCCGTCGCGCAGCAGGCGGGCCTGGTAGGGCGAGTTGTCGAGCACGGTCTCGTCCACGTCCAGCACCACTGCCGGCTTCAGGCCGGTGGCGGCATTGCCGCGCTCTTCGGGCACCAGCGCGTCCCAGTTGGGCTGCTTCAGCGCAGCGTCCAGCTTGTCGGCGGCGGCGCGGTAGGTCTGCTCGGCCACGGCGCGGTATTCCTCCGAGCGCTGCATCCACAGCACCGCGTTGAGATTGTCATCGCCGGCCGGTGCGGTGGTGGCTGCTGGCTGCGTGGCGGTCTTGGCGGCGGCGGCGCTGGCGGCCGCATTGGCGGACACGGCGGCTTCCTGCGCGCGCTGCGCCAGCTCCTTGTCGGCGGGCTTGCAGGCGTTCAAGGCCAGCACGGTGCAGGCGAGCAGGGACAACGGTGCGTAAAACGAGGGGCGCATGGCATCCACCAGAACAGGAGCGGCAATGAAGTCGGCGATTTTAGCGGGTTCGTGCGCTGGCGCTTCCATCGCACTGCTGGCAGCGCCCGCGAGCAGGATCGGTATGCTTGCGGGCTGATCGCCCCCGGAGTCACTCATGACAGACGCACCTACCCCGCCAGTCCTCGATACCGCCCAGGCCCGCGTGCTCGGCTGCCTGATCGAAAAAGAGGCGACCACGCCGGATGCGTATCCGCTCACGGTCAACGCCGCGCAGGTGGCCGCCAACCAGAAGACCGCGCGCGAGCCGGTGCTGAATCTGCAGACCGGCGTGGTGCATCACGCCCTGCGTCAACTTGAAACCCTGGGCCTGGTACGCCAGCAGTTTTCCTCGCGCGCCGAACGCTACGAACACCGGCTGGGCAGCGTGCTGGATCTGACCCGGCAACAAGTGGCCGTGATCGGCCTGCTGCTGTTGCGCGGCCCGCAGACGCTGGGCGAGCTGTTCGCGCGCAGCGAGCGGCTGGTGCGCTTCAACGATGCCGACGATGTGCGCCACCATCTGGACCGGCTGATCCAGCGCAACCTGGCGGTGCAGCTGCCGCGTGCCAGTGGCCAGCGCGAGGAGCGCTATGCGCATCTGCTCAGTGGCGAGCTGGACGTGGAAGCCCTGCAGGCTGCGGCTGCGCGTGCCGCACCGAGTTCGCGCAGCAACGCCGACAGCAGCGAGCTGGAAGCGCGCGTGCACAGCCTGGAAGCCACCGTCGCCGAACTGCAGGATGCGCTGGCTGCGGTGCAGGCACGCCTGGAGGCGGCTGGCGCCTGAGGGCGCTGTTCTCCTGTCGGAGATGTCCACTTCACTTCGCCGCCCATCATCGGATCGCAACCCGCACACCGACCGGCCAGGCCGACAGACGACGTCCTTTCCTAGTGGTGATGGCGCACGTTGCGGCCACCCGCTTAGGTCGGCGTATCCACCTCGTCCCAGTCGGCGTCTTCGAAGTGCAGCAACCAGTTGAGGGTGTAGTGACGCTCGTAGACCACGCCGGGCACGATGCCGGCCGGTGGCGGTTGCTGGGTCTGGCCGGCCTGGCGTACCGCCCAATGCAGACGCAAGTGCCGGTCCAGCGCATCCAGCAGTTCGGGCACCGGCCGTAGCGTCAGCGACGGCCGCGTCGCGGCTTCGGCATGTTCCAGCGCGCGCTGGGCAGCCGAGGGCACATCGCACAGGTCGGTTGGCTCCGGCAGCGCGTCGGCCAGCCCCAGGGCCCACTGCAGCACGGCCAGGCTCTCGTAGCGCCAGCCGAAGTTGGCGAGCTGCTGCGGCTCCGGCGCGGGTTGGGCAAAAAAGGCGCGCTCCTGTGGCGACAGTGCCGCCGCCACGCCGGGCAGGCGGGCGTCCATGTCTTCCAACGACGGTGGCGTATCGCCGGCGGCCAGCATCTCCGCACGCAAGGCCACCGCAAACAACGCCAGCATGCGCTGCGTCACCGCTGCGGCATCGCGCACCCGCGCTTCGGCCTCACCGGGCACCGGCGGCAGACTCGGCGGCACGCGGATGCCTTGCGCGGTCAGCCGGGCCAGTTGCTGCGCACGCCGCTCCCACGCATCCGGCGGATACGGCACCTGCGCCTCATCGTCGATCGCCGGCTCGCCCTGGCTGATCAGCACCCGCCCGTGCGGGTCGCGCACGCTGCCATCGGCCAGAAAACACACCGCGTTGGCCTGCTCGGCCCACTGCGCCAATTCCCCGAAAGCCGCATCGTCGACCTCGAAGGTGAAGTGCTGACGCACCCGCTGCACATGCCGCATCAGGTGATAGCGCGCCTGGGTCATCTGGCCGTCGCCGGCCTGATTCACGTAGCCGACAAAGCCATGCAGATGCGTCGCCAGTTCCGGATCGGCGTGGTCGCGGTGCTGCACGGCGGTGCGCGGCAGAAAATCCGGCCACACGGGGTCGCGCAGGGTGGAATAGGCGTTGACCAGCAATGGCATGCGGGTGTCCTTGTTGGGGTGACGAACAAAACTACCGCGCTCACCATCAGGCAGATGTCATCGGTGTTCGGTCCCTTATGTACCCCTCGTACACTGCGGTTGCTCCGCGCCGTCCGCGCCGAGCTGACGAACACTCGCCAGGTTTTGTAGCCACTTTTGGCCGTGCGATAAGCCGGCAGGGTGCCGGAGGCACGCTCAGCTGTCCATGCCGGCGGGGCCGAGCTCAATCGTGTAATACAGCACCGGATCGGCCTCCTGGCTCAACACCCGCAGGCCTTGCCGCTGCAATCCGAGTTTTTCCAGCGCGCGGATCGAGTCGGCATTGTCCGGCGACACGATCGCGCACAACTGCGACAACCCCAGCACATCGCGTGCATACGTCAGCACCGCCCGTCCGGCCTCGGTCACATAGCCCTTGCCTCGGTAGGCAGGCAGCAGTGCGAAGCCGATATGCGGCACCGGCAAGGTATCGCGGCACAGCAGACCCAAGGTGCCTGCAAACGCGCCCTCGCGCGTCTCCACCGCCCAGTGCGCGAAGCCGTGTGTTTCCTGATGCGCCTGTGCCCACTCACGCAGATGATCGCGCGCCTGCTCGCGCGTGCGCACGCCGCGATCGTTGATGCCGGCGATAAAACCGGGGTCGTTGACCAATACCAATATCGCATCGGCATCGCACTCGGGATCGAGCGTGCGCAGGCGCAAACGAGCGGTTTCGATCACAACAGTCACGGCGCACTCCGGCATCGGGAAAAACCAGACTGCCGTGCAGGCCTGTCGCTGGCAAGCCTGCGCATGCGCAACAACCGCTAGTCGAACAACGCCTGGATCGCCGCCAACCCCGCACTGGCGCGCTCTTTCTTGCGCTCGGCATCGGCCACCGGGTCGGCGCCGTCGCGCTGCAGTTCTTCGGCCGGAATCTCGTCGAAGAACCGGCTCGGCTTGAGCCGCACATGCTCGCCGAACTTGCGCGTCAGCTTGCTGTGGCTCATCCACAGCTGCTCCTTGGCGCGGGTGATGCCCACGTACAGCAGGCGGCGTTCTTCCTGCAGGTTGCCTTCTTCGAGGCTCACTTCATGCGGCAGCACGCCGTCTTCGCAGCCGACGATGAACACATAACGGAATTCCAGGCCCTTGGACGCATGCATGGTCATCATGCGCACCTGGTTGCCGCCGTCGTCCTTGTCGTTGCGCGACAACAACGCCAGCTGCGCGGCCAGATCACTGGCGCTTGCCCCACGCGGGCCGCCTTCGAACCACTCGGCCAGTTCGTCCAGGTTGCGCTTGCGGCGCTGGAAGCCGGTTTCGTCCTTGGACTGGTTGCGCAGGTCGTTGAGCAGGCCGGATTTTTCGGCCAAGGTGCGCACCAATTCGCCCGCCGGCATCGCGGCCGAATGCTCGCGCATATCGCGCAGGATGTCGGTAAACGCGCTCAGGCCGTTGGCCGCACGCGGCGGCAAGTGCTGCAGCGCGCCCATCGATTCGGCCGCGCGCGACATCGGCACCGACTTGGCACTGGCCAGTTCGGCCAATCGCGCCAGCGAGGTCGCACCGACTTCGCGCTTGGGCGACTGCACCGCACGCAAGAACGCCGCGTCGTCTTCGGGATTGACGATCAGCCGCAACCACGACAACACGTCCTTGACTTCCTGCCGCTCCAAAAACGCAGTGCCACCGGTCAGGTGATACGGCACGCGCAGCAGCTGCAGCGCTTTTTCCAGCGGCCGCGATTGAAAATTGCCGCGGAACAGGATGCAGAAATCGCTCCACGGCACCTGCTTGGCGGTGCCCAGAAACGAGATCTCCGCGGCGACCTTTTCGGCCTCGTGCTCGCTGTCGCGGCATTCCCACACACGAATGCGCTCACCGTCGGCCTGGTCGCTCCACAGCGTCTTCAGATGCTCGTGCGGGTTGTGTGCGATCAAGGCATTGGCCGCGCGCAACACGCGGTTGGAGCAGCGGTAGTTCTGTTCCAGCTTGATGATTTCCAGGGCCGGATAATCGCGCCCCATCTGCTGCAGGTTCTCCGGATTGGCGCCGCGCCAGGCGTAGATGCTCTGGTCGTCGTCGCCCACGCAGGTGAAGTTGCCGCGCGGCCCGGCCAGCATCTTCAGCAGGCGGTATTGCGCATCGTTGGTGTCCTGGCACTCGTCCACCAGCAGATAGCCGATGCGCTCGCGCCAGCCCATCACGATCTCTTCGTTGCCCTCCAGAATCTGCACCGGCAGGCGGATCAGATCGTCGAAGTCCACCGCGTTGAAGGTGGTCAGCCGCGCCTGGTAGCGCTCGTACAGGCTGGCCGCTTCCTTTTCGCGGTTGCTGCGCGCCGCGGCCATCGCCTGCTCGGGCGACATGCCGGCGTTCTTGGCCCGCGAGATCAGATTCTTGGCGTCCTCGATCGCATCGGGCTTGGCGCCATGCATCAGGTCCTTGATCTGCGCGGCGGCATCGTCGGAATCGAAGATCGAGAAGCCGCGCTTCAAACCGGCAGCGGCGTGCTCGATCTGCAGGAACTTCAGCCCCAGCGCGTGGAAGGTGCAGATGGTCAGCCCCTCAGCGCCGTCGCCACGGATGCGCTTGGCCACACGCTCGCGCATTTCCTTGGCGGATTTGTTGGTGAAGGTGATCGCGGCGATGCGCTTGGCCGGATAGCGGCCAATGGCGATCAGATGCGCGATCTTCTCCACGATCACGCGCGTCTTGCCGCTGCCGGCACCGGCCAGCACCAACAAGGGACCTTCGCAGTGCAGCACTGCGGCGCTTTGCGGGGGATTGAGACCGTGCATAGAGGCTTCCAACAGAGCGGGCCATTGTACCGGCGCCGCGTCGGGCGAGCCGGTGGTGCCGGTTCATGCTGCCCAGCCAGTACCGCATGCCGCGCGGCCCGGTAAAATCCACCGATGGCCAAGCTCTATTTCTACTATTCGGCAATGAATGCCGGCAAGACCACCACCTTGCTGCAGTCCGCGCACAACTACCGCGAACGCGGCATGCGCACGTTGATCCTCACGCCCAAGCTCGATCACCGCGCCGGCAGCGGCGTGGTGGCCTCGCGGATCGGCCTGCGCGCGGACGGGCGCACCTTCGATCGCGATACCGAGTTGCAGCAGCTCATCGAGCGCGATATCCAGGCTGAGGGTGCGCTGCATTGCGTGCTGGTCGACGAGGCGCAGTTTCTCAACCGTGCGCAGGTCTGGCAGTTGAGCGAGGTGGTCGACCGCCTGCGCGTGCCGGTGCTCTGTTACGGGTTGCGCACCGACTTCCGCGGCGAGCTGTTCGAGGGCAGCCAGTTCCTGCTGGCCTGGGCCGACGAGCTGGACGAGATCAAGACCATCTGCCACAGCGGCAGCAAGGCCACCATGACCGTGCGCGTGGATGCGCAAGGGCATGCGGTACAGGACGGCCCGCAGGTGGAGATCGGCGGCAACGAGCGCTACGTGTCGGTCAGCCGTGCCGAGTTCAAAAAGATCATGCGTGGCGAAGGCCGCATCGACCCGCTGCAGATTGCACTGCCGTTGCCGCCTGCGGGGGCGTAACGCCCCACCGCCTCATTCTGCCAGCGGCGCAGCGCGCAGTGATGACTCACTGAAGAATTCAGCCGAAATGCCGTTAATCATCTGGCTCGCTATGCGCTTGTGATGCGAGGCTAAACCCAGGCGGGCATTCAATCGCCGCTGTATATCTGCGCCCCACCAACCAGCGTATCGTTTGCCCAGCGTTGCAGCGATCTACATGCAACCAAGCTCCACCACAGTCCTGTAAGCTTGCGACCATCCATTTGTCGGGAGGCAATACATGGGTCCGCTTCCTCCCGAATTACGTGCAGATATCGCGCGTGTTGGCCGGCTATCGTCGGTCCCCGATGTGCTGACCATCCTGACTCGTCTGACCGGCATGGGGTTCGCCGCCGTCGCGCGCGTGACCGATACGCGCTGGGTGACCTGCCAGGTGCGCGACGACCTGTCCTTCGGTCTGACGCCTGGCGACGAGCTGCCCCTGGTCACCACCTTCTGCGACAGCGTGCGCACCCAGGGCAATGCGTTGTGGTTCGGCCATGCCTCCGAGCATCCGGTCTTCCGCGACCACCCCACGCCGCGGCTCTATGGCTTCGAAAGCTATGTCTCGGTGCCGATCAAGTTCGACGACGGCAGCGTGTTCGGCACCTTGTGCGCGCTGGACCCATTACCGCGCGTCATGGACGCACCGATGGTGGAAAAGGTCGAGCTGCTGGCGCAACTGTTGGCAGCGCAGATCCAGGCCGAGCAGCGTGCCGAAGAAAGCGCACAGGAATCGCTGCGGGCACGCAGCGAACTGGGGCGCATCGGCGCCTCGGCGCGCCTGCGCGAAGAGTTCATCGGCATTCTCGGCCACGACCTGCGCAACCCGCTGCAGTCCATGCATGCGGTGGTGGACGTGCTGGCCATCGACCCGCTCAACCAACGCCAGGGCGGTGCGATCCGCTCGATGCAGCGCAGCCTTCGGCGCATGGAAGAACTGATCGACTTCGCTTCCGATTTCGCACGCGGCATCGAACGCGACTGGCTGCAGCTGGACTACGGCAACGGCAGCGACCTGCTCGATGCGCTCTCGCAAGTGGTCGACGAAACCCGCGCCGCGTACCCCAACCAGGTGCTGTCCACGCATGTGGCCATCGACGAACCGGTACATGGCGATGCCGTGCGCCTGGCGCAGATGTTCGGCAGCCTGATGATCAACGCGGTGGTGCAGGGTCAGCAGAGTTCGCTGATCAAGGCGGTTGCAGTGACCGAGAACGGCCGCCTGCGCATCGAAGTCTGCAATCTGGACGGCATCGATCCGCGCCGGCTCGATGTGCTGCAAGCCTCCACCCATGTACACACCCCCGGACGGGCATTGCCCGAAGTCGATCTGGGTCTGCATATGGCCGCCCAGATCGCCCAGGCCCATCAAGGCGAACTGCGCATCACCAGCGGCAAGGATGGCACCTGTTTCCGTGTAGAGCTGGCCTGCGTGCGCCCGCGTGCACGCATGCAACTGGTCAACAGCGCGACGTCGGCCTGAGCCGGGGCGCGTTGGCGGTGCATCAATAACTGCGCGGCTGTCACGCGGCCGCGGTCGATCCTCAAAATCGACGGTCTGGCATCACGCTGTTCGTAAGTCACTGACGATGGTGCCACTTATCGATCGCGCAGCATGGCTGCGCGACGTGCCTGCGCCCTAGTAAATCTTGCGCTCGCTCGCCGGCGGCGGCGTCCATTGGTACAGCCAGGTTTCGGTCAGCGGCTTGCCGTTGGCGCGCAGGAACAGACGGATATCGATCTGCTGGGTGCTGTCATCTGGCGGCACCAGGTCGAACATCGCCCGATAGCCTTTGAGTTCATGCAGCGGACGCGCCGATACGATCTCGGTAGTTCCGCGCGACACCTGGATGATCGCCTCGACCTTGGTCTTGGAATCCTTGACCAATGCAGCCAGGTCGCCGCCCGCGAAATCCACCGCAAACCGCCAGGAAAAATGGCTGCGCTTCTGCCCGACGATGCCGCCCAGGCCGGTGCGCGTGGCCACGCAATGCGCCAACGGCGAGCTGGCCGGCGGGTGCGCGCCCCAATACAGGCGATATCCCATCAGCAGCTCCTGCCCCGGCTGCGGCTTGGCCTGCGGATTCCAGAACGTCACGATGTTGTCGAAGGTCTCGTCCACGGTCGGAATCTCGACCAGTTGCACCGAGCCCTTGCCCCAACCGCTCTTCGGCTCGACCCACAGGCACGGGCGCTTCTCGTAGAACACGCCATCGTCCTGGTAATGGTCGAAATTGCGATCGCGCTGCAGCAACCCGAACCCGCGTGGATTCTCGTCCACAAACATGTTGAAGCGCAGCTGCGGCGGGTTGCACAACGGCCGCCAGATCCATTCCCCGCCGCCGGTCCACATCGCCAACCCGTCGGTGTCGTGGATCTCCGGGCGCCAGTCCCAATCCATCCGGCTGTCGTTTTCGCCCACCTGGTACATGCTGGTGCACGGGCCAATGCCCAGCCGCTCGATGGCCTTGCGCGGATACAGCGCGCTGTCGATGTCCATCACCAGCACCTCGCCATTGGTGATGGCAAACCGATACGCGCCGGCAACACTGGGCGAGTCCAGCAGCCCGTACACCACCACAGTGTCCGAATCGTCCGCCGGCTGCTCCAGGTAATAGGCGATGAAATCCGGAAACTCCTCCGGCCCGCCCGTTCCGGTATCGATCGCCAAGCCACGCGCCGACTGCCCGTATTGGCCTTCCTTGCCTACCGCACGGAAATAGCTCGCGCCCAGAAACGCGGAAAAGTCGCGGTCGGTGTCCTTGCGCGTGTTCAGACGAAATCCTGCAAACCCCAGGTCTTTAGGCAACTGCTTGCCGCCCAGCCCGCTGCTGCCGTAATCGAACGCAGCCGGGTCATAGGCCAGCTGCTGCGCCTTGCCATCGACGATGTCGTAGATGTGCACCGGGGTATGGAAGTACAGCCCCAGGTGGAAGAATTTCGCCTGGAACTTGCCATTGCCATCGGCCCATAGCGCGTGGTCCTGACGGTAGCGGATCGACTGGTACTGATCCCAGTTCAACGCCTCCAACGGGCCCGGCAGCACCTGCTTGTGGCTTTTGTACGGTGACTTGGCCAGCGCACGCGCCTGCCCCTTCAGCCAGGCATAGTCGAACGGCTGCGGCTGCCCCAACCGACGCAGTCCTACCGCCTTGGCCGCCAACGCCCATTGCGGCAACGCCGGCAAACCGAGCGCGGCCAAAGCGGCAGCGGCATTTTTCAGGAAGTGGCGTCGTTGCATGCGCATCGATCTGATCAGGGAATGGCGACATCATAGCCACAGCCCGGCCTGCACGTGAATGCGACGCTCAGGGCACCGCTGAAGAAGACGCGCACGCATTTCTCAGCCCCAGCTCTTTCGCCTTGCTGCACAGGAACTGTCGCTGTGCCTGCTGTTCGTCAGGGCCGCTGTAACGCAGCAAGGTCCACTGCTCCTGCGCCTGCATCTGGGCACCGGGTGCAAGCTGCCGATACGGCGCATGCACCTCCATTTCCAGCAGTCCTTGCTCGGGGTGCTGTGGTGGCGCATCCAGATACAACTCCACCTGCCCTTGTTCAGGGTGAATCGCCGCCGGTGGCTGATGCGTAAAGCGGATCACCAGCACCTGACCACCTGCAAAACCCGCCATCCAGCCAGCCGAAGGCTGCAGCAACAGCTTGCCGCGCTGGGTCAGCCCGTCCTGCCGTGTATCGGCACTCAGCACGAAAACGCCCTCGTGATGGCGATACGTCGGCGCAGTCGTGCCAGCCTCCGTCGGCGGTTGAACGCGGATATCAGCCCCGTTGGCCACCGGGACGAAGACACGCGTACTTGCTGCAACCCGCGTGTTGAACCACAGATCCCAAGCGATAGGCTGTTTGCGGATATTGCGTGCAGTGGCCTCCACTTCCACGGTATCGGCACGCGTGGATGAGAGCGCAACACGCTTGCGTAGTTGCACACCGGTGACCGGACTGGGTACGCCTTCCAGGATCAGTTGATCGCCACTGCGTGTAACCGGGCGTGTGGTTGCCAATGATAGATACGGATCCGGCGGCCACACTGCAGCTGCGGCTTTACGTGCGGGGTTGACCTGTTGATGCAGCCACCACTGACTCTGCGGCCCTACCCAGACATCGTGGCCGAGATATGGGATATCGCCTGCAGTGGCAGAGACCTCCGGCGCAGGTTGCTGGTCTACGGCGATGCCCGTCTTCAACACGTTGGGGTGTCCACGCAAATTGAAGGACAGCACTCGCCCACCGAGCGCAGGCGTGGCACTGAGCTCGATAACCTCGTTATGCAACTGGATGCGCTCGATTGCGGCCTCGGGGCTGGACGCAAGCTCCGCGGCACACACACTTGCTGCAGGCTGCAACGTAAATGCACCAACAGCAATGAGCGGCACGAAGCAACGCAATAAGGCAGGCATGTACAACTCCAATCGCAGGACGCAACGATTGTGGCGCGATGCAGAGCCACGCACCAGCGAGCCATCGGTGACTGCGGTTCTGAGCGCGCCCTTTGCATTTACCTCAGGGCTGCTCGCCAGATGCCTTCGCTGATTCAGAACTGGCTACTGTTGTTTCGATCAGCGCGTGTGACCTAGCCAGCTGTCAACGTTGGCAACTCCCGCACCACACCGTCGCGCGTTGTCCGATGGTGGCGTGTTTCAACACACGTCCACACTGCTTGCAGGCCTTACCCTCACGCCCATACACCGTGAGTTCCTGCTCGAAGTAACCAGGCGCACCGTCCGGGCTAATGAAATCACGCAACGTCGTACCTCCGCGCTGGATCGCATATCCCAGAATGTCTTTGACTGCTGTAGCCAAGCGCCGGTAGCGGTCCAACGATACTTTTCCAGCCTCTCGCAAGGGGCTGAGTCCCGCGCGATGCAGGCTTTCGGCAGCGTAAATATTCCCCACGCCGACGACGACCGCTTGATCCATCAGAAAGGTTTTCACCGCGGCCCGACGTCCACGCGCCAATGCATGCAGATAATCGCCAGTAAATGCATCCGATAATGGTTCGGGACCAAGTGCAGCAAGCAACTCGTGAGCCTGCGTATCGGATTGCCACAGCAGGCAGCCGAATCGGCGCGGATCGTTGAAGCGCAGCACGCGTCCATTTTCCAAACTGATATCCACATGATCGTGCGCACGCGGCAATGTATCGCCAGGCAACACGCGCAGACTTCCGGACATTCCAAGATGCAGCAGCGCACTGCCGCCAGCATTGGTATCGATCAACAGATACTTGGCGCGACGTCGTACGTTGGTAATGGTGGCGCCAGGAAGCAGCTGCTCGATCTGCTCGGGAATGGGCCAGCGCAGATCCGGTCGTCGCAGGATGACGCCATGAATCCGTTGGTCAACCAGATGCGGGGCCAGGCCGCGCAAGGTGGTTTCGACTTCGGGCAGCTCAGGCATGCAGATATCCAAATAGGCGAGGCCGGCGATGTTGCCGACGTGACGGATATGGTGGCGGAGCCAGATAAACCCAAATCTCGTGTTAGCCAGATCTACG
>NZ_MDFM01000028.1 GCF_002939985.1 Xanthomonas hortorum pv. cynarae
ACTGGCGACCTGTCCCCTGTAGAGTTTGAACGGCGCTACGCGCAACGAGGGTCTTGAGTGTCTACGGAACCCTGGGCGTATCACACTTCGACCGCTGTTCGGGCCATCTCCCGACGTTGAGATGGCCTCACCATTTTTTTGCCATCGCCTCCTTCAGCAGGTCGGCACTGAGCTGGGCGTCGGCGTACATCTTCTTCAGGCGCCGGTTCTCGTCCTGCAGCTCCTTGAGCTGGGACATCAGCGACGCATGCATGCCGCCAAACTTGCTGCGCCACTTGTAAAACGTCGCCGAACTGATGCCGTGCTCGCGGCACAACTGCGGCACCGGCGTGCCAGCCTGGCCTGTTTGAGTACGGCGATGATCTGGCTGTCGGTGAAGCGGGATGTCTTCATGGAACCTGCTCGGAAAAGGATACGAGAGAATTCCACTTCTGGCGTCTGCTACTCCGCGGGGGATTACATTACGGGAGACACCTAAGAGCAGCTAACAAAACGACTGCGCAGCTGCCAGACGGGCACGGTCCTTGCTCGGAATCCTCATGTACCCCTCGTACAGGCCGATTCCTGCCCCGCCGCCGCATCCACCTCATCACTTCTCACCACCTTGACCCAGCCCCGGACTCTAAACCTACCGCAACTCAGGGTGGGGCGTCGGACGCTTAATACTCCTACAAACCCTCTTTTTGTTAAACGCGTCACTGTCCTGCAGAATCGAATATTCGCTATCAGACAGGTTTTTTCTTTTAAGTACCCGTCTACTGATACCGCAAAGCTAAAATATTTGCTGTCGATATGACTTTAATTTCCCCATCAGCGTAACCGCCGTACTAAGGCAATAATTTCCGTGCAAAATTATTTTATTTCAATTCAAGGAGGTCCTGAGAAAATATTTATTAGTTTTTTGCAGCGTTCGTCGAGGCCCTTCATATAAGGATCTGTTTTATTAGCGGAAGCGCACCAGGGTGCCAGGGAAAATAATGATTTAATTTGAGGCGCCATGAATCTTTATAAGACACTTTAAATAAAATTAATAAATTATTTAATTTATAAAATCAAGCAATCAGGGGGAATGGGGCAATCAACAGGAGTCAATCTTGATGAAAACAAGTGGTGTAAGCAAGTCTCATGATCTTAGCCAATTTCCTGAGGGAGATTTAACGCCAGAAATTTTAATTCCAGTGGGTCGCAATAGCGACATTCCAAAGGATGCAGCGTTAAGCGCAGAGCTAAAAGGGCTCCGCCCTCTCAATCGCACTCCATCTAAGGTACCAACCGCTAGCGACAACCTTCAGGCGGTCAATAAAATGATTGCCGAGCAACGCTCGAACAACAACGTTGGAAAAGGTCAGTTTCTTCTCTCTACCCAAAACCTAGGGTCTGCAAAGCGTGTAGATTCGCAAAATTATCATTCACGGGATGAATCCGGGAAAGCGCCTTTCTTTTTTAGCGAATTTGCTACCGAGAAGCCATCTTTGCAATCAGTGAAAAGCCTCTCGAAGGGAAAGCAGGACTATTATGCAGTTAGACATGTGGGAAAGCGTGGTCGAGATCTCTTCACTGATGAACCAATCGAGGGCGAAAATAGCAAACTCGGCAGACTGAAAACCAGCCCGTTGTTGAGTACTCAGAGTCAGGGAGCACGTGCTATTCGAGCTCTCGCGGCTACAGCGACAATCGATAAATCTCGTGGAGAATACGTCGCACGGCTACATCGCCATGTAGTTGAGGCTTTGGGCGATGAAGGCGGAGTGGTTCATTTGCTAAGGCCGACGCGCGACCATTATGCCGAAGATAGTACGTTAAACTTCTTTACTTTTTGCGAACAAACAGAGCTGGCTAGTTCACTAAATTCCTTAGAAGCTACTTCAGCTAAGAAGAATGGCAGAAAGCCTATTGTATTTACAGATCATAAGTCCCTCGTGGGTCTCTCAAGAACCTCGCGCACGGAAGCGAGTCCGATCGGCCGTTTGGTACAGCAGCCTTATTTCGTTACAACCGACCTGAAACGCGGCGATAAAGTTGTCATTACAGATGACCACATTCAGGCAGGAGGTTCTATGCTAGCAATGGAAGCAGCAGCCAAGGAGGCAGGTGTGGACGTGCTTGCTCTTGCAACGCTGAGCGCTCATCCATTTTCACCGCAACTTACCATGTCCTCCGAGGTTAGCGCTTTTCTAGACGAAACCCTAGCATCTTGGGATCCTCAAGGAAAGGTTACTGAACGCCTTGCCGCAATCGGAATGCCGCGTGAGAAGTTAACCAATAGCGAAGCGATGATTTTAATCGCCTACGCAATAGATCCGGCGAGCGATTCGGCAATCTCAAGATTCGAGTCAATTCAAAATAACTTATTCGAAAGAGCCCATCTTCACAATGTAGGGATAGATCCGGACGCGCCAGATACGCTTGAGCAAATGCAAAAACTACGTTCCATGCAAGAGATGGCAGGGACGGATTCTGCGCGTAACTTCGTAGATGATGCGAAAGTTCTCGAAGGTGAGCATGATTCGCTTATTCCTATTTTGAAGATGAAACCTGCTTCACCTGATGAAATCGTGAAAGAGCTCGACCAGGTTAGTTTAGCGAGCCGTTCCTCAATCCAAGCATCTGAAGTAAAACAGGTTGTCGTATTGGATTGGGACGACTGTCTGCGTGACGAGAAAGGATTGAATTACAAGCTTATGCATAACGCATTAGCTATCGCAGCAAGGGAGCATGCGTCCACGTGGCCTGAGCTCGGAGATGCCGTAGGGGTCCTGCACAGTAAGTTGAAAGATGCAGGACCGGTCGACGATGAAGCGCCATTGCTGATGAAAAATCAAAAAGACTTTTCATCTTATTTGATGGGTAAGCCAAGCGTATATAAGCGCCACATAATTGAAGATTTTGTTAGGAAAATGCTACCAGGAATTTCTGAGCAGAAAGCGGCGTCGATAAATAATGCCATTTACTCTAATTTTGTCCGCCAATATAAAATGCTAGTAAAACCGGAAATTTCGAAAAAAAATTATCGCCGGGATGTTCCCTTCCAGGACATCGAGCTTTCCCTGCTTCCTGGCGCAAAAGAAATTCTGGAGAAATCACGCAATGCGAATTCTCGCGTTATATTGATTAGTAATCGCGGTCACGGCGATTTGGAAAACGAGATCAATCATCTTGGAATGATGCACTACTTTGACGTGGTGTCCGGCGCGGAAGAAGTGACCCTTGAAAAGCCGCATTGGGCCCCTTCTCAAATGCCTGAAGATTTGCAGAAACGGCTTATCAGTTCATTGAATGGCAGTGACGAAGAACCCCTACGGGCTACTCTTGCAGAGGCAGCAATTTACTCCCATCCGGATTCCACGATCATTGGACGGATCGACAAAAAACCCGATTCAACGAGATTGGCAGAGAGCCTTGAACGGCTGTCGGTTCAACCTAATGTGCCGATAACCTCTTACGGCGATCAACCCTCCGATATCAAGCAATTAAAGAGTGTTGCGGAGCCAAAGGGTCGTGTACTCAAGGGGGTGATCGTCAACGCGCAGCGTGACGACGTGGGCAGGGAAATTGATGTCGACGGAGTTCCAACCCGTGTTGTCTCTAAAATCACGGAACTTTAGCTGGGCAGAGGCTCGAAACAATCGTGACGTCGCGAGCCATTGAATGGTGAAGACGTTTCTCTAGCAAGACATATGGGCAAATAGCGCATGCCCCCATCTCCGATGCCGGGGATGGGGGCCAAGCTGGCCTCCTCCCCACACTGGGTTCAGCCGACATAATTTACTTGTGAAAACCTGTGCGCAGGCTTGGACCGCATACACATGGCCAGCCCAAGTTGGGGTTCAGCCAACAAACGTGTAAAAATGACTCACAAGCTCGGATTTCACTCATTGCATCAGTGAGTTAGCGGATATTTCTGGGTAACAAAACTACACTACCTGTACCGTGGGACTGCATTCAAGTGGCTTGATGTCGTTGCACTGTTTGATCGCCTACTGCATGACCAAGTGTCAGCCTCCCGTAAAATTGATCCATCCATAGTTAGAGGTCTCCGGGCACACTAGCCACTCAGGAGACCAACGATGCGCAAGAGCAAGTTCACCGAGAGCCAGATTGTCGCCACGCTGAAGCAGGTTGAGGGCGGCCGCCAGGTCAAGGATGTATGCCGTGAGCTGGGCATTTCCGATGCGACGTACTATGTCTGGAAGTCCAAGTACGGTGGCATGGAGGCAGCTGATGTGCAGCGCCTTCGCGACCTGGAGACTGAGCACAACAAGCTCAAACGCATGTACGCCGAGCTCGCGATGGAAAACCATGCACTCAAGGATGTCATCGCAAGAAAACTGTAGACCCGGCGCACAAGCGCCCGCTTCTTGCCTGGCTCGTCGAGCAGCATGGCTGGAGCGAGCGCCGGGCCTGTGCGGTGGTTGGCGTGGCGCGCTCGACTGCACGCTATCAGCGCCGTCCTGATCGGGATGAGGAGGTCATTGCGCTGCTCTCCGAATTGGTCGAGCGTTTTCCCGAGCGTGGTTTTGGAAAGCTCTTTCAGATCATCCGCCGTCGCGGGCATGTGTGGAATCACAAAAGGGTCTGGCGCGTGTATTGCCTGATGAAGCTTAATCAGCGTCGTCGCAGCAGGCGCCGGGTCCCGACGCGTCATCCACAACCGCTGACATGCGGAGCACGCCCCAATGCTGGATGGTCAATCGACTTTATGTCCGATGCGCTGTGGGATGGTCGACGCTTCCGCACGTTCAATGTCATCGACGACTTCAGTCGGAAAGCCTTGGCGATCGAAGTGGACTTGAATCTTCCGGCCGCCCGCGTCATCCGCACCTTGGAGCGCATCGCAGCCTGGCGCGGCTATCCCGTCAAGCTTCGCCTGGATAATGGCCCGGAGTTTGTCGCATTGGCCTTGGCCGAGTGGGCCGAGCGCAAAGGCATCGCCTTGGACTTCATCGAGCCGGGACGGCCGATGCAAAACGGTTTTATCGAACGCTTCAACGGCAGCTACCGGCGCGGCGTGCTGGACATGCACATCTTCCGCACGCTGAGCGAGGTTCGCGAACAGACCGAACACTGGCTGGCCGACTACAACCAGCAGATCCCGCACGACAGCCTGGGCGGGCTAACGCCCGCCGAGTTCCGTGAGCAACATCAACCGCAGACCTCTAGTTTTGGCTGGCACTGAATTGTGGGGAGTCGACACCGCACCTGCTTGCTTACTACTTGCGAATCTTCATGGTGGCTTTGAAGAAGACTGGAGATGCGATAAGGCGGCGGCGCACGGATGCGAAAGTAATTTCGCAACCTGCTAATTCATTTCGCACCTGTCCGTTAAATTGCGGTGTAGCCGCCTCATAATAAGCGCTTATCTAGACCGTCGGTGGCGCCACACCTATAGATCAAACTTCGAATAAAACGCCATATCCTGCTTGCCCCTAAGCAAAAAGCATTCCAGATGCTCCGCGCCCTGCGTCCGAGGTTACTCTTCGCGAGGCGCGGCACCTGCGCCGTGTGGTCGCGCCATCCGGCTCCGCTGACCAGTCAGAATATGCCGACATTAGATCGATGTCACATTTATTATGTTGGAGATATCCATATAAGCTAGACGATTTACCGCATTTTTTGACCGGAAGGGGTTGGACGGTCAACTAAATTCTGACCCGCAGCCAAGCATAGCGCTCATTGGTCAAGATCCCGTCTCATTTTTAATCATGAAACAGTGCATCAACGCGGCTCTTCCAGTAAAAAAAGAAGATCCGTGTCAAACATTTGGTGTTACGGAATGGCTTTCTCCATCTGGGCTGGGAAGGTCTCGCCACAAGCTGTATTTGCGTTACCCAAACTTGATGAATTTTCCATGAGGTGAACAATATGAAGGCAGTGCTTGCACGATCCCATTCCTTGTCGTCACTCGATCACATACGCCAACCTGAATCTGGCACGGATAACAATTCGGGTTTGGCACCTGACGCGCAGCTTAGCCATAGCGTCTACCGTCAGTCCGAAGACAGCAGGCTGCCAACCACCAGGCCCCCGCAGCGGCGCGGTGTAAGCCTCCGGCCAGCTAGCCCCGAGGCTGCCGGGCAAGGATCCGGCCGTACTGATAACAATGGATTGGAAACCCCACTACTGACCTCGTTAGCGGCTTTTCAAAAACCCGGGCATGTCGGCTCGGTGCGCAGGGAGTCGGGCCGACTTGTTTCTGACAACCCGGTCGTGCACGCGTTGTTATCTTTCGCGCAGGCTGACCAGCCATTCCCGTCACAGGCCGCGAGCATTGAGGGGGTCCGACTAGAGATGGCGTCGCGTCGAGACCCGGAGAAAGCGCTTGAGGAGTTCAAGGACGCATTCACGGTGGAAACGGCGCAACTGATGCCCACCGCCGACTCGTCAGAGCGGACAGCTGAGCAAATCGATGCTGACATTCATATCCCCTTATTGCTTAAGGCGATTGAGCGGGGCTCCGCAGCATTTGGCCCAAGCGCTTTGATCGAGATGGCAGACGGCAGCCAGATCAGCGCGAAAGCGTTCCTCGCCTCGTGTGCCCCAGATGTCATGTCCAATGACGATGTCCTGTCGGCGTTCATCAACCAGAAACTCAAAGGGGACGAGGACCTCCAGGTTCGTCTGGGTGCACAGGAATTGCTACATGTGGCGACCAAGAAAGAATTCCAGCTCGGCGGCTTGGCCGGTAGCATTGGCGTCAGCAGCATGCTCGGCTCCGCATGGGAACTCGGCGCTTCGGAACTGTTGAAAAAAGCCATCTTCGGCAAAAATTTCTCGCCCAGTCAGTATGCTCTGCAATTGGCCGGAATCGATTCAGTGCCGCCTTTGATAATCGAGACTATGGACACCATGTGTGTGCTCGCAATCATCAAGGGTATGAAGGGTGAGGACTGGTCAATGCGCGACCTGCTCCCCAAGGCGATGAAAGCCGGTGCCATCTCTTCAGTTGTGTCATTCCCCAATAACGTCTTGCAGTACGCAGGCTTTAAGTCAGGATTAGGTGATCTTGCGGCCAATACGACGACAACCGAAGCGGCCATTTTTGGCGCTGCTTCGGGCATTCCACCCGAAGTCAAGGAAAGCGAAGAGTTGATGCGTGCTGGATTGTTCCAGAGCATTAAGGATGGCGTGATGGCGCATCCCGGCGAGAACATGGGCCCGGAGGAGGCGATTGAGCAGATGACGCGCCATGCGCTCGATATTGCCCCCGGCGAAAGCACCGCTGTCAAGTCTATGGGGCTGGCATCCATTGTCGGGATGATCCCGCTGATCGCCAGCGACAAAGCCACAGGATTGCTCTCGGAAAAGGTGCTACGTATCTTCCGGAGCGCCGTCTTCAATCCGATCGAAGCCATCGCTCTGAACGCGCTGGCGCTTGGCGGACGCGTGCATGTTCCTGGGCTATTCGAATCCGACAATGCCAAGCACGCGCGCGTTGTGCAAACCATTCTGACGCGAGCAAGCGAGCACATGGAAAGCGAAGAACGGGAGATTACCGCAGAAGAGTTGCATCAGATTTTGGCTCCCAGGAGCGAGTTCCTTCGTCATGTAGGAACCGCGATTGTCAAAGGCATGAATGCAAGCTTCGAGGCCCTTCCCGCGCTGGCCCGTAAACTTGGATATGGCGAAACTCCTTTGGCCGAACGTATTCCGTATCAGGACCTGGCTGTGTCTGATACGGCGCACCAACCCGCACCCTGAGCCGTAATCCACGGGATAGCCGGGGTTGCGATCAGTGGTTGGGGGATCATTGGGATACCTCGCTCCGCAGCTTCGAGGGATGCACGGCGCTGGCGAAGTCAGCGCCGTTGCGTACTGCCTAATCCAACAAGAGCGGTAGAGTACCTAGCACAACAACTGCAAATGGTTGTGCTAGGCATCTCAAGGCGTGCTACCAAGTTGTTTGCAACTCGGCCCAACTTGGGTTGACAGCGCTTACGCCATCGCTTCATCGGCACCCAGCGCGACCGCCGGCTGCTGGGCATGATCGAAGCGTTCGCGTGCGGAGCGAATGGCCGCATGGTTCTCGCCTGCCCAGTTGAGCAGCTGCGAGATCGGGCCGAGCAGCGCCACGCCCAGCTTGGACAAGGCGTATTCCACGCTGGGCGGCTTGGTCGCGTAGACCTTGCGGGTGATCATGCCGTTGCGCTCGAGGTTACGCAGGGTCTGGGTCAGCATCCGCTTGGAGATGTCCGGCACGGCACGCTGGATGGCGCTGAAGCGGGACGGGCCGGGGATCAACGTCAGCAGGATCAGCATGGTCCATTTGTCGCCGATCTGATCGATCACATCGCGCACCGGGCACTTGGTGGCGTCGAAGGGCATGCCTTGCAGGGACGGCGGCGGTGGAAACAGAGCAATCGCGTTCACGGGGGTATCTCACGGTAACCAGGGGGAAGGAAACTGCCTCCTTGTGGAGGATCGAACGGCCCTGATAATGGGTGCGCGGACCTAGAGTCTAGATAGTAGACCACACCTCTTATCAATACCAACTGGAGTTCACCATGGCACACACTTCCCCCCTGATCCTCGTCACCGGCGCCAGCGGGCAGTTGGGCGCGTTGGTCGTCGAAGCCTTGCTAGAGCGTGTGCCAGCGGCACGCATCGTAGCAACGGCCCGCGATACTGCGTCACTCGCAAAGTTCGCAAAACGCGACATCAGCGTGCGTCGCGCCGACTATGCAGACCCGCAGAGCCTGGATGAGGCCTTCGCCGGGGTGGGCCGCGTATTGCTGGTGTCGTCCAATGCGGTGGGCGAACGCGTGCCGCAGCACCGCAACGTGATCGAGGCGGCCAAGCGTGCCGGCGTGGAATTGCTGGCCTATACGAGCGTGCTGCACGCCGATACCAGCACGCTGTCGCTGGCACCCGAACATGTCGCCACCGAAGCGCTGCTGCGCGAGAGCGGCGTGCCGCATGTGCTGCTGCGCAATGGCTGGTACACCGAGAACTACACCGGCTCGATCGCGGCCGAAGTGGCGCATGGCGCGGTGATCGGCAGCGCCGGCGAGGGCAGGATCAGTGCGGCCACGCGCGCCGATTACGCCGCAGCCGCCGCAGCGGTGCTGGCCGCCGACGCAGCGCAGGCCGGCAAGGTCTACGAGCTGGCCGGCGATACCGCCTTCACCATGGCCGACTATGCCGCCGAGCTGGCGCAGCAGTCCGGCAAGCCGGTGGCGTATCACGATCTGCCCGAAGCCGACTACGCGGCGGCGCTGGTGCAGATCGGCTTGCCGGCTCCGTTCGCCCAGGTGCTGGCGCAGTGCTCGGCGTCTTCGCGCGGCGGCAGCTTGTTCGACGACAGACACACGCTGAGCCAGCTGATCGGCCGCCCGACCACCTCGCTGCACGATGCGGTGGCTGCGGCGTTGAAGGCGGCACCGGCAGCCTGAGTCGGGCGTCGGCACGGTGCTGGTCGACATGCGTTGACCAGCACCTGCTCGTCGATACGCCAGGGTGTTTGATCAGACGACGGCGGGCTCTGACCCGCCTTCGCCGCGTTTTGATTCATTCGTCCCCTCGCCCACCGCTGCTCGGGAAGACGACGACAGCGGCGCGGTTGCCGTACGCGGCGCGCGCCTTCCGCCCTGCATCACTATCCGCCTCATGGCGTCGCTGCCTGCCAGTGGCACTGCAGACTTGAGGACGCGCGGCGGCAACGACAGCGTTGCAAAAACGCCCCGCACCTCACATTGCGCGCTGATGGGTTCGCCTCCCGCGCGTCGCATAACTGACATCGGCCGGACACGCTACTGACACAGGCTTGCGTACACGCGTGCCGTAGATGTCACCAAACTGACATCAAATCTAAATATAACTGCTGCCATTGCCGCTACGTCAGGACGACCTGGGCGCCTGGCAGGCGCTCAGACGCCATGTTCGCCGCCCCGGTTGGGGGCAGCCGCAGGCCTGACGCTGCCGCCGACCCGTTTCCCTTGCACGAGCCGGACCCATGAAAAAACGCAATCTCGCCACCGTTCTGTGCGCCCTCAGCGCGACCGCCAGCGGCAGTACGCTGGCTGCCGAGCTGGAGCTGTACGTCGACCGCAAGACCAAGCAGATCTTTGCTGAGCCGGCACCGGGGCGCGACAAGCTGGGCAAGTTCGTGCAGGTGGACGAGAACGGCAAGCTGCCGGCCTCGGCACTGCCTGCCGCGCCGGCATTGCCGCCGCCGCCCGCCGCGCCAGTGGCGGCCGACACCGCCATCGCCCAGACCGCACCTGCACCCGTACCGGCCTCGCCGGCCCAGCCCGGCGAGGCCGGCAAGAAGTGGTACGACAAGCTGAGCCTGCGCGGCTACACCCAGATCCGCTACAACCAGGGCATCGGCGGCGACGCGCAAGACCTGCGTGCGCCTGGCGACCGCTTTATCGGCAACGACCAGAGCCTGGGCATCCGGCGTGCGCGCCTGGTGCTGAGCGGCGATCTCAACGAGCACGTGTCGCTGTACTTCCAGCCGGACTTTGCGAGCACGCCCACCGGTTCGACCACCTCCAACTTCGCGCAGCTGCGCGATGCGTATGCCGATATCTACTTCGACAAGAAGCGCGAATACCGCGTGCGTGTGGGCCAGTCGAAGATGCCGTACGGCTGGGAAAACCTGCAGTCCAGCCAGAACCGTCTCACGCTGGATCGCGCCGACGCGCTCAACTCCGGCCTGCGCGACGAACGCGATATCGGTGCGGTGTTCTATTACAGCCCCACCGTGGCCAAGGGCCGCTTCCAGGATCTGGTCAAGTCGGGCCTGAAGGGCTCGGGCGATTACGGCGTGATCGGCGCCGGCGTCTACAACGGCCAAGGCGCCAACCGCGCCGAACGCAACGACGGCATGCATGCGGTGGTGCACGCCACCTATCCGTTCAAGTTCGCCAATGGCCAGTATCTGGAAGTGGGCGCCGATGCCTACAGCGGACGTTTCGTGCCGACGGCTGCAGCGGTGAATATCGATGGGCGCAGTTTCACCCCCGCCATCACCGACCCGAACGGCTATACCGACCAACGCGTGGCCGCGCACATCATTTACTACCCGCAGCCGTTCGGCCTGCAGGCCGAGTGGACAGTGGGTCGCGGCCCGGAGCTGGATGTCGCGCAGCGGCGCATCCGTACCCGTTCGCTGAGCGGCGGTTACGTGCAGGCGATGTACAAGCACGACTTCAATTACGGCACTCTGCTGCCGTACCTGAAATGGCAGACCTACCGCGGCGGTTCCAAGTTCGATACCAATGCGCCGCGCATGCGTCTGGACGAAGTGGAAGCCGGTGTCGAGTGGCAACCGATGGATGCGCTGGAACTGGTATTCGCGTATTCGAAGATGAAGCGCACCGACGTCACCACTGCGCCGTATCCGGTGGTGGAAGGCGATCTGCTGCGGCTGCAGTTGCAGGTCAATTACTGATTCACTGAGCCTGATGTAACTACCCGGATCCCCGTACTACGGAAGTTTCCTGTTTTTGGTGGCATTGCATGCAAGACATCGAGTTGCGCGTTCGCCAGCAGCGCGCAACTCGACAATCAGGACGGCGATACACACACTTCAAACGCGCTATCGAGCGGCCGTTGCAGACATGCCCGCGCACCAGCCTTGTGGCAGGTCAGTGCTTATCTCCACAGCGCGTGCGTCTCCCAGTTGTACGGGGCTCCCATGCCGGCTCTATGCGACGCGTCGACCAGAAGCGGTCGCAGGTGATTGCTGACAGTCATCCGCCAGTTCGTAACGTTGGCCGCAGTGCTTTTGAGCAGGTGATTCAACACGCACAGCACGAAAAACAGGCGGTTTGCTGGAACCACCGACGACGTGCTCGCCCAGACCCCGTGCCTGGGAATCATCGGCGACACGCCAAGAACCCGATTCCACAACCGACCATGGTGCGCCGCCATGTTGCGAACCACGGAGACGGTATGAAGCCAACTGACCAAAACCGGTCCAGCCGTCTGAAATTCAGCGGCAATTGCGGTTTGATCCACGCCATGCATGGCACGCACCAATTTGGACAGCGTGCCAAGTGATATCACCTCACTGGCCATATAAATGGGCACTTCAGGGAACGGTGGGGTGGTGTATCGCTGTCTGTAGTGGTCTATGAACGTCTCCCGGGCGCGGCAGACCTCGTCGTCGACCTTTCTTAGCCAGATTACGTGCCAATTACCTAAACTGCGTCGGTCCCCACCGTCTGCCCTGAAATTAGCCGCGTTGCGATGGCCAAAGCTTCCGTAGGCGTGAGCCAGCCTATAGGTCACTGCCGTCCGGGTGGCCACTTCAATATGTCCAATGGCTTCGCCTACAAGATGGCGCAGAAGACGATCAAACTCGTAAAGTCCGAGCGCGGTGTCCATGCTCGCGCCCGGCAGATAGGTATCGCTGCCTGCAACTCGCAAAGGAAACAGATAGCCCATCAGGCGGTAGTAACCAACCCTCCGCAGGTAGAGTTCTGCTGTGACGGGATCGGCGATTGCCAGACCTCGGTCCTGCAACTGCTGAATCTGCTGGGCGTAGTCCAACGCCTCCTTCGTGTACTGCATTGTCCCCACCTCCCTGTGCCCAAGGCAAAAAAAACCCGCCAAATTGCGCTTTCAGCAGAAGCTGTAGAGGCGTGGCGGGTGTGTTGACGAAATTCTGCACCATTTGGTACCGCACAGCAACCAAATGTTAGCCAAATGTGACGCGTTCAGCTCGCAGCTTTTTCACTTGCAGGGTTACGTAGCCGCCCCGCGCGTGCAGTTCCTAACAAGGCCAGTGATGGCGCTGACGAGCAAGTCCTCGCAGCAATGGTTAAACCAGGCCAGAGCCCACTATCGGCTTACCATCTTCCCGGACTGGGAGCCAACCATGGGTCCTGATCGACATCGCACATGGCAGCCAAGCATCACATGCGGTGTTAGCTACCATGCCTCAGCCTAGGTACGCGCACGGCACACTCGACAAGCAAACGACCTGATTCCACATCATGACGCTGAGAGCGAGGCACCTGCGACGGCAGCTAATCCATCGAAAGCACCAGCGCACTACCGCGCTGACAGCTCTGCGCGAATGATGTCTGCGCCTGCGCTGAGGGCAGTGAGTTTGCCTCGTGCAACGTGCCGGGCGAGCGGCGCCATCCCGCAGTTGGTGGACGGGTAGAGCTTGTCGGCGTCGACAAACCGAAGCGCCTTGCGCAGCGTATCGGCCACCTCCTGCGGTGTTTCGATCGTATTGCTTGCCACGTCGATGGCGCCGACCATCACCTTCTTGCCGCGAACGAGTTCGATCAGATCGATCGGCACGTGCGAGTTGTGGCACTCCAGCGAGATGATGTCGATATTGGATGTCTGCAGCTTGGGGAACGATTCTTCGTACTGACGCCACTCCGACCCCAGGGTCTGCTTCCAGTCGGTATTGGCCTTGATGCCGTAGCCATAGCAGATATGCACGGCGGTCTCGCAGGTGAGCCCTTCGATCGCGCGTTCAAGCGTGGCAACGCCCCAGTCGTTGACCTCGTCGAAGAAGACATTGAAGGCCGGCTCATCGAACTGGATGATGTCCACGCCGGCAGCTTCGAGCTCCCTGGCTTCCTGATTGAGGATCTTGGCGAATTCCCATGCCAGCTTTTCGCGGCTTTTGTAGTGCGCATCGAAGAGGGTGTCGATCATCGTCATGGGACCAGGCAGCGCCCATTTGATCGGCTGCCGGGTTTGCTGGCGCAGGAACTTGGCATCGTCGACGAAGACGGACTTCGGGCGGCTCACCGCGCCAACAACGGTGGGGACGCTGGCGTCATAGCGATCGCGAATCCTGACCGTCTCGCGCTTTTCGAAATCCACACCGCTGAGGTGTTCGATGAAGGTGGTGACGAAATGCTGGCGGGTCTGCTCGCCGTCGCTCACGATATCGATGCCGGCGTGCTGCTGTTCCTGCAGCGACAAGCGCAATGCGTCCTGCTTGCCTTCGATCAGTTCCTCGTCCTGCAGCTTCCAGGGAGACCAGAGTTTCTCCGGTTGCGCGAGCCAGGACGGCTTGGGCAGGCTACCGGCGGTTGAGGTGGGGAGCAGCTTATTCATGATGAGTGATGTCTTGCGTTCGTGTTGATTAGACAGCGTGGCTGGAGGCCCACTGCTCGAGAATGTTCCCGTAGGGCTTGATGAAGTGCTCCTGCGTGAATTTGCCCTGCGTCACCGCGAGCTGGCTGCGCTCTTCGCGGTCGTAGACGATCTGGGTAGACGAGTAATCCTGATGCTTCAGGCTCGGCTGGTAGATGGCCCCCGCCGCAGAATTGGCGTTGTAGATCTCTGGCCGGTAAATCTTCTGGAACGTCTCCATGGTGCTGATGGTGCCGATCAGCTCAAGGTTGGTGTAGTCGTTCAGCAGGTCGCCGAGAAAGTAAAACGCCAACGGGGCGACGCTGTTGGGCGGCATGAAATAGCGCACCTGCAGGCCCATCTTCTCGAAATACCGATCCGTCAATGAACCTTCGTCCTGCCGGTATTCGATGCCCAGGATGGGGTGCTGGTTTCCGGTGCGGTGATAGACCTTGCTGCTGGAGACGCTGATGCAGATGACCGGCGGCTTGGCGAACCGCGCCTTGTAGGCGTCCGAGTGCACGAAGTGCTTGAACAGCTTGCCATGCAGGCTGCCGAAATCATTCGGCAGGCTGAAGCTGGACGCATCCTGATTGTGCGCTGGCAGCAGCACGCTGAAATCGTAGTCACGCACATAGGAGGAAAAATTATTCCCTGCAATGCCGTCGATGCGCGCGCCGGTCGTTTTATCGAGGATGCTGGGTTTCAATATCTCGATCAACGGAAATGCATCGCCTGCTTGAAATCCATCACCTGCTTCGCTCCCACCGATCTTCATCTCGACAGAGATGATTTCGAGTTCGACCGCGTAGCGGTCAAGCGTGGGGTTATCCCAATGCGCCAGGTCGTTGAAGCGGTTGTTAATCATCGCCAGCGTGTTACGCAAATTTTCCTGACGACGCTGCCCCCTGGCCAGATTGGCAAAGTTGGTCGTGTTGCGCGTATTGGCCGCGGGACGGTAGTCCTCATCGAACCAAAGGCTCTTGATGGTGAAGGTCAATTCCTGAGTCATTGCAAGCTGACGCCTTGTTTCGAGATTAAATACGAGCGCACTTTTCAGCGAAGCTGTTGATGCCTGCTGGATGGACGCCGGGACTCTGGATCGGCGGGCCATCGCCAACGGATCCGGTGGCCGAAGAGGGCGAGGTGGCCCGCCAGGCAACCGTGGGCGGGATGGCCCTCAGGCCGCAGCGACTTTTTCTGCGGCGATGGAACTTGGCTGCCGCGTCAATGCGATCAGCGGCAATGCCCGCTGCACCGCCAGCCTGGCCCGCTCGGCCAGGGCCTCGTTGTGCACGCGGTAGTCCAGAAAGTCCCGATCGGTGGCGTAGACGCCCAGCGGCAACGTGCGTGCCTGGAAGAAACTGAAAAGCGGACGCAGCTGGTGGTCGATCACCAACGCATGGCGGTCGCTGCCGCCGGTTGCAGCCAACAGGACGGGCGTGTCGATCAAGGCGTCCTGATGGATGAAGTCGAAGAAGTGCTTGAACAGCCCGGTGAAGGACCCGCGATAGACCGGCGTGGTCACCACCAGCACGTCGGCCTGCTCCACGGCGATCAGTTCCTGCTCCACCGTTGCGGGCAGCTGCGAGCGCCAGACCGCACCGGCGAACTGCGGCGCCAACGCCCCGAGTTCGACCAGATGTTGCTCGCACGGCACGGCATCGGCGATCAGCGCTAGCAGGTGTTCGGCCAGGGCGACAGCCTTGGAGGGGCGTTGCATCCCGCCGGAGACCGCAACGACGCGGAGAGGGTGTGGCACGTTGACAGTCATGCAGGTGGGCCTAGAACGACGAACCCCGATGCTAGGGCTCGCATTCAATGAAGTAAAATGGTGTTATTTCAACAATCCATGAATTCGGATCATCTGAATGCTTGAGCGCATCCATCTCACCATCGTCCAGCAGGTCGAGCAGCAAGGCTCGCTGACGGCCGCCGCTGGCGTGTTGAACCTGACCCAGTCGGCGCTGAGCCACAGCATGAAAAAGCTGGAGCAGCAGCTGGGCACCGACGTCTGGCTGCGCGAGGGCCGCAGCCTGCGGCTGACCCAGGCCGGCCAATATCTGCTGGCGGTGGCCAACCGGGTATTGCCGCAACTGGACCTGGCCGAAGAGCGCCTGGGGCAGTTCGCGCAGGGCGAACGCGGTGCGCTGCGCATCGGCATGGAATGCCATCCCTGCTACCAGTGGCTGCTCAAGCTGGTGGCGCCCTATCTGGCCACCTGGCCGGATGTGGATGTGGACGTCAAGCAGAAGTTCCAGTTCGGCGGCATTGGCGCGCTGTTCGGCTACGAGATCGATCTACTGGTCACGCCCGACCCGCTGTACAAGCCCGGGCTGCGGTTCGAGCCGGTGTTCGACTACGAGCAGGTGCTGGTCGTGGCCAGCGGCCATGCGCTGGCGTCGGCTGCCTACGTCAAGCCGCAGCAGCTGACACGCGAGGTGCTCATCAGCTATCCCGTAGACCTTGAGCGGCTGGACATCTACAGCCAGTTCCTGCTGCCGGCCGGTGTCACGCCCAGGCGCCACAAGGCCATCGAAACCACCGACATCATGATGCAGATGGTGGCCAGTGGCCGCGGTGTGGCCGCCATGCCACGCTGGCTGGTGGAGGAATATGCCTCCAGGATGGACGTGGTGCCGGTCAGGCTGGGCGCGCGCGGCATTCCCAAACAGATCTTTCTGGGCGCACGCGAGGCGGATATCGCCGTCGACTACCTGCGGGCCTTTATCGAACTGGCGCGCGCGCCTGGCAATGCCAATGCCACCGCCAATACCAACACCAACACCAATACGCCGGGAGCCAACTGATGGACAGCATCGCCACGCGCACGCCACTTCCACTGCCTGCCGGCCACGACAAGGTCTTGCTGCATTCCTGCTGCGCGCCGTGCTCCGGCGAGGTGATGGAGGCCATGCTGGCTTCCGGCGTCGACTACACCATCTTCTTCTACAACCCCAATATTCATCCGCGCAAGGAGTACGAGCTGCGCAAGGACGAGAACATCCGCTTTGCCGAGCAGTGCGGCGTGCCCTTCGTCGATGCCGACTATGATCGTGACAACTGGTTCGAACGCGCACGCGGGATGGAGAACGAACCCGAACGCGGCGTGCGTTGCACCATGTGCTTCGACATGCGCTTTGAACGCACCGCGCTGTATGCGCACGAACATGGCTTCCCGGTGATCACCAGCTCCCTGGGCATCTCGCGCTGGAAGAACATGCAGCAGATCAACGACTGCGGCGTACGTGCTGCGGCCAGGTATCCCGGCCTGATGTACTGGGAATACAACTGGCGCAAGGGCGGCGGTTCCTCGCGCATGGTCGAGATCAGCAAGCGCGAGAACTTCTACCAGCAGGAATACTGCGGCTGCGTCTACTCGCTGCGCGACACCAATCGGCATCGCGTGGAAAGCGGGCGCAATCGCATTCAACTGGGCGTGAAATTCTACGGCGATGGGGAGCAGGAAGACTGAGTGCCTCGCCAGGGCAACAACGCCACCGGGATTTCAGTGCGTTCCATGGCGCCCTTCCCGCTCGATCAGGGCTGACGTACCTGTACCACCCAATCACCACCAAAGCACGGCAAAAGATCTTGATTTATCCGGATACGCCCAGCCTCGCCAGCACCGTTACCGACGCCTATTCGTTGGAGGTCAGCGCAACCGACATTCCCGGGCTGACCGCAGCGGCGCCGCGGATCATGCGTGGCTCGACCATTGCCATCCCTTACTTGCCGAGCCAGGACAACGATGCACGACTGGCCGCCGCACAGAGCGTGCGCGCACTCGGCTTTGCGCCCATGCCGCACCTGTCCGCACGCCGCATCACCTCGCTGGAGGAGCTACACGCCTTCGTCAGGCGCGCCGTCGATGACGCCGGCGTTGAGCGCTGCCTGGTGATCGCAGGTGATGCGCCTTCTGCGATCGGGCCGTTTCCGGACAGCGTGTCGCTGATCACGACAGGCGTGTTTGAGCGCGCGGGCATCAAGACCATCGGCGTGGCGGGACATCCGGAAGGACATCCGGGCATGCCTGCAACCGATCAATGGGATGTGCTGGAACGCAAGTGTCGCAGCATCGCCGAGCGCGGCATGGCGCCGCTGATCGTCACCCAATTCGCGTTCGATGCCGACATCGTGCTGACGTGGCTGGAAGCGCTGCGCGCGCGTGGCATTGCACATCCCGTGCGTGTGGGCGTTCCCGGTCCTGCCGGCGTCGCGGTGCTCGCGCGCTATGCCGCACGCTGCGGTGTGGGCGCATGCGCATCGATGCTGTCCAAGTACGGCATCTCGATCGGCAAACTGTTCGGTAGCGCGGGGCCGGATTGTTTTGTGGATCGCCTCGCCACCGGCCTCACTGAGGCGCATGGCGACGTCAGCCTGCACTTCTTTCCCTTCGGCGGCATTGCACAGTCTGTCGCGTGGGTAGAGCAGTATCGCTCCCGCACCGCCGCCCACATCTTGTAGACCTCGGCATCGCGAAGATCGCAATAGATTTCGCACGGTAGTCTGCAGTCCGTGCGGACTAAGACCCGCAGAGTTCGGCGGTCAACAGCGACCGCAGACTTACAGTTTTAGTTGGTACGGAAGTGTGGATCGTCCACATGTCCACGACCTGGATCACAGTCCGTACTATTCATTTCTGTTTATTTATTGGCTTCGCGTGAGGTGCTGCAGCGCACAGCAGACCTGTCACGAGCGCGCGGTATAACCATCGGCGAATCGCGGCGAGGGGGCGCTGCATCCGGTGTCGTTGCCATGCGCAACGGCATTGCTTCGCAACGTTCAAGGAGAGATGTCGCCATGCCGAAGCCGTCGCTATTGTCGTTACTGTGCAGCCTGTCGCTCGTGTCCCTGCCGCTTGCGGCGGCCGAGTTGCAGCCTAAACAACTGGCTGGCCCACCGGAGGAGTTCGCGCAGATGCGCGTACCCGATCCGGCCGAGTCGGCGATTCTGTCCAAGAGCGCGTTACTACCGGTGGAGTTGGCGCCGGCTGGTAAATCGGCGCGTTGGCAAGGCAGGTTGCCGGTGGAAAACGGCCACCTGCGTTTCATGGTGTTGGCCGGCGATCAGCTGTGGGATGCGGCAGTGACTGCACCACGCGTTGCCGGCGCGCGTGCCGCTGCCGTTGCACCGCAACTGCAGGCACAACGCACATTGCTGGGCAGCGCAGAGAGTGGCACCAGCGGCATGCGTTACGCAGTGGAATCGGCACAGAACGGTGCATGGTCGCTGACCCTGCAATCGGCATCGCCGGTGGCGCAACGCGGCTATGTGTTGATGGAAGGCGATGCACGCACGCAGTTGGCTTCGTATGCGCGCAATCGTCGCCAGCAGGTGGGTCAATCGCTGACGCTCAACGCGCTGCTCAGCGGCAACGATGCACACGGCGCGACCTTGCTTGCCGCGCAGGCTGGGCAGATCGAGACAGCCAGCCTGCGTGTGATCGATCCGCAAGGCGGCATCCGCACGCTGCCGATGGCCGATGACGGGCAACACGACGATGGCGCAGCCGGCGATGGCGTGTATGGCGGTACGTTCCAACCGACAGCCGAAGGCACCTGGATCGCGCAGGTGATCCTGCACGGTCACGACCAGGCCGGGCAGCCGTTCGTGCGCACCAGCGAGCATGTGTTGCCGGTGCTGGACACCTCGTTGCGTCTGCTCGGCAATGCACTGAGCGCACGTGCTGCCGATGGCACGCGGCTCAGCATTGCGTTGCCCATCGCCGCGCGCGGCAAGGCGCCGTCGCACTACCGTGTGTTCGGCCAGGTGTGGGGCACCGATGCCAAAGGCAAGGAGGTGCCGGTAGCATGGATCGGCGGCATGCTGACGCCGCAACAAGGCCAGTTGCCGCTGAGCCTGGACGAACGCTGGATTGCGCGTGCCGGTGCACGTGCGCCGTTTAGCGTGCGTGGGCTGCGTATCGAAGATCCGGACCATTACATCCCGCTGGTGCAGGCCGACATGCTGCCGTTGCAGCTTCCCGCGTTGCGGCGTGCCAGCATCGCGCGGTCTGCCGGTGCGATCGACGAAAGCATGCGTATGGGGCCGCGCCCGACTGCGTTGGCCAGTGCCAATGCGATGGCGCAGCCGCAAGCAGTCACTTCGCAATTGGTACTGGTGCACGGCTATTGCTCCAACGGCGTGTGGCCGCAGGCGCAATTCACCAGTGCCTCGTCGTTTATCGATGCCAAACAGAACCGCAGCAACGACCAGTTCGCGCAGCGGTTGGCGCAGTTCGCCAGCCAGTGGTCCTCGTTCGCCACCGTGGCGCACAGCCAGGGCGGCATGGCCGCACTGCATCTGTATACCTACTACTGGAGCGGGCTGGATAACGCGAGCGGCGGGCGGGTGATGCAGTCGGTGGGCACGCCGTATCAGGGCACCAATCTGTCGGGCATTCTGGCGGCGGTGGGTTCGTGGTTCGGTGTTGGTTGCGGCACCAACACCGACATGACCTACGACGGCGCGAAGGCGTGGCTGGCCGGCATTCCGGCCGATGCGCGGGCCAAGGTCAACTACTACACGACCTCGTTCGCCAAGACCAACTGGTACACCAACGACTACTGCAACGCAGCCTCGGACCTGGTGTTGAACGACCCGGAAGACGGCACCGTGGAGCAGGTTAATGCGCAGCTGCCGGGAGGGGTGAATCGCGGCCACACCACCGGGCAATGCCACACCACCGGCATGCGCGATCCGGCGCAGTATCTGGATGCCAGCCGCAATGCGGTGATGAACGCCAACGCTGCAAGATGACTGCGAGCTGAGGTGTGCTGCGACGGCCGGCGCCTGCGCGCCGGCCGTCTTCTTTCACGACCTGCAACAGGCTACAGCCGGTTTTCCTCCAGCATGAGACGCAACGGGTATGTTCCAAGAGCGGCTACCAAGACGTAGCGAGCGGGTCGTCAGGTGGGCGCGGACTGCGCGCTCAGAACCGCAGTGTACGAATGGTACATGCCGATTCCGAGCATCGGCCGCGCCCGCCCGACGGCTGCACAGGAGTTTTGTCAGCTTTTCCAAGACGCATAGTCTCCTCGCGGCCCTGTGCCAGATCGATTTTGCGCCCGTGTCTGATCGCAGTTACCAGCTCAATCCAAATCCTCGCGGATAAGCCACCATCCCTGTATTTGCCTCCACGTCATAGTTTTTCCAGAGATTGACCGGCAATTTGCCGCGCGGCGTCAGTTTGCCAGTGAGTACTTCCGCCAGCGACAACATGGAGGGACCGAGCCAAACACCGTTATTATATCCGTAATAGGAATAGGCGGCGACAGCCGCATCCGTATACCCGGAATAATTGACGATGTCGTATGGCGCGCGCAACGACAGATGGACGCGCTTCTTCCCCAAGCCCGCAGCATAACTGAGCCAGTCCAGATACCTGCTGTCGTTTTGCACCACAGTCGCTTGTGCTGCAGGAACAATATCCTGTTCGACTGCCGTAAAACTCGTCGGCAGGGTTCCAAGCAGGAAAATATCGCACCTGGCAATATTTTCTCTTATCTGCGCGTCAGTGAGCGTTGCCTCATCTGCGGCAACCACACTGCGGTACCCTTCCTGCCCCATCGCCACTGCAATGCCAGTAGCCTGCTGAGCTTGAGGCGTCAGAACGAAATAGCGTAACGATTTGTCTTTCAACGGCAACAAGGACTGGCGATTGATCACCACGGTTATAGACCGATCCGCAATCGCTTTCTGGACTTCTCCTGCCAACAAGGAGGGCGCTTCGGAAGAATTTCGCTCACTCCTCGCCAGCAGGTTGTGCCGCGCCTTGAGTTCCAAGATTCGTTCGACCGAAGCATCTATATCATCCTCCCTGATGCGCCCTTCCCTGACCGCTTCGACAATCAGACCGACAAGTCGAGGCAGAAGCTCGGCCTGAGCGGGTGAAGAAATGCTGATCGGCATCAGCGCAATGTCCACTCCTGCGGAAAATAACTTCTCGACAGAATCCTCCTCGTCGAAGTTGTCGGTGATCGCGCCCATATCCAGCGCATCGGAAATGGTCACGCCGGCATAGCCCAGTTCGTCGCGCAGGATATGCGTCTGTATCTGACGTGACATGGTGGCGGGAACTATAATCCTTTGTCCGTTACGATTGGTGACCAGGGTTTCATCCAGCGCCGGGTACTGGATATGCGCCGTCATGACCATGTCTGGAGCGGCGTGTGCGGAGATAGCCTGTTGATAGGGCGCGATATCGATTGCGAAGGCTTGGTCCCGTGAGAGATCCACGCGGGGAAGGCCAGTGTGCGAGTCGGTTGAAGTGCTGCCGTGGCCCGGAAAGTGCTTGTAGGTCGTGACCAGCCCTTGCCGTTCCATTCCGGCTGCAATTTTTCCGGCCAAGCGAGAGACGACATCTGCGTTGTCGCTGAATGCGCGAACATTGATGACCGGATTGAAGGGGTTTGCATTGACATCGGCCACCGGTGCGAAATTGGTATTTATCTTCAAGGCGAGCAGGTCCTGCGCCAATAACCTGCCCTGTTCAAAGGCAAGCTGCTCGCTTGAGCCTCCCTCAATGGCTGCTGCAAGCGCCATATTGCCTGGAAAGGAGGCATACTCGTTACGGGGAAGTCGAAAGACATTACCTCCCTCATTGTCCGTCGCAATCAGCAGATGCACCCCTGCGCTGCTTTCCATTCCAGCATACCAAGACGTAAGTTTCTCGATCTGGGAGCGCTCCTTGATGTTATTCGAGAAAAGAATGACGCCGCCAACGTGATTGCTCTTGATTATTCGGCCGATTACCTCATCGGGAGCCGTCATATCCCGCTTTTCATTACCGGCTGGATCCCAGTAGCGAAAATCAAGCATTATTTTTTGCCCAATTTTCTCCTCGAGCGTCATTGCCCTTATTTTTTCTCTTATGCTTGCGGCAGCCCTCTGCCTGCCACCCATGTTGGACATGCTCCCGCTGGGGCCTGCGGCACTCTTGGCGCTGACCGAATGAACATACCTCGCGCCATTTTCAGCGCCCTGCTCGACGAACGAGGCCGTCCTGAGAGCCGATCTGGATGTTGCGGCCCCGCCATCGGCGCGGTTCACGACAGTTGTCTCTGCGGACACGCCCGGCCCACTGAGCAGACAGGACGTCACCAGAAAAACAACCACGGTCACTCTGGGGCGGGGTCGAGCTTCTTTCGGAAATTTCATTGTGCACCTGCCATGATTGCATTGATGTATTCCCGATGCGCGCGGATGCGATATGCAAGGGCAAGCCACCTAGCATGATTCGGCAAGTCACTACACTGCGCAACGGACGGAGTTCTTAAAGAATTCGCAGCAGACCGCGGCAGGTATCGCCAATGTTTATTCCGGCTATGCCTTGTACGAAAGCGCGAGCTGCCGGCCAATGTGTCGCACCTTCCATGGCTCTCGCCTTCTCTTGGCGAAAATGCATTACCAATAACGAACGCTTCCGAAACTTCGTTGATTTCTCCCGACTGGTTCCATTTATTATTCGAATTAATCGATCTTATAGGCTGCTGAATACCAGTTCGAACCGTCTGTCCCGACACCAGGGCACTGCTTGCAGATGAGCGATGCGCCGCCTGAAAGCAATGGATACTCAGAGTTTCCTGCAGAAGCTCCAACAATCAGGACGGCTCAAGAACGAGCCGTGATCCTCCCAGAGCTCTTCAGCGACCCGCTCGACTGGTCCTTGCCCGCCAGGTTGCAGATCAACCGGCTACGCACACATGGCAGTTCTGTCAGCCGCTCTTAGCCGTCGGACGATGTGTGCCCCGGCCTGGTGCGACCTTGAAGCCATCGGGATGGCGTGATGGGCGTCAATGCCGCCCGGTTCCAGGCTGGATTGTCGCGCTCCGACACCACACTCGACACCGCTGGGGGGAGTTGCCGCGCACGGACGCCTGGCGCAGGCTGGGTCAACGCGATGCACGGCTCGGCCCGCCTCACCGAAACACCACCGTGCGATGGCCATTGAGCACCACGCGATGTTCGACATGGCGGCGCACCGCACGCGCAAGCACCAGCGATTCGGTATCGCTGCCCAGCCGCACCAGATCGCGCGGCGGCATCGCGTGGTCCACGCGGGCGACGTCCTGTTCGATGATCGGGCCTTCGTCCAGGTCTTCGGTGACGTAATGCGCGGTGGCGCCGATGATCTTGACCCCGCGCGCGTGCGCCTGATGATACGGCTGCGCACCCTTGAAGCTGGGCAGAAAACTGTGATGAATATTGATCGCGCGCCCGGCCAATGCGCGGCATAGTTCCGGCGAAAGAATCTGCATGTAGCGCGCCAGCACCACCAGATCGATCTGCAAGGTCTCGACCAGTGCGAGCAGCTGCGCTTCCTGTGCAGCGCGCGTGTCTGCACTCACCGGCAGATGGTGGAAGGCGATGCCGTAGGAGGCCGCCAGCGGCGCGAAGTCGGCGTGGTTGGAGACCACCGCGGCGATGTCCACCGGCAGTTGCCGGCTATGCATGCGGAACAGCAGATCGTTGAGGCAATGCCCCTGCTTGCTCACCAGCACCAGCAAGCGCGCACGACGGCGCGCGTCGTGCAATTGCCACTGCATCTGGAATTCGTCGGCCAGCAGCGCAAAGCGCCGCTCCAGACCGGCGATCTCGGTGGCCTGCGGCTTGTTGAAGTGCACGCGCAGAAAGAAGCGGCCGCTTTCGTCGTCGCCGAACTGCTGCGCGTCGAGAATATTGCAGGCCAGATCGAACAACAGCCCGGTCACGCGATAGACGATGCCGGTACGGTCGGGACAGGACAGGGTGAGGATGTAGTCGGAGCGCATCTGCACAATGATAGCCAATGCGCGCAGCTGCGGGCGCGGTGCTTGCGCCCGTAACTTTTCCATCCGACTCAGCGCGGCGGCAGGCGCAGCATCAGCCGCCGATTGATCTCGTCCAGTTGCGCCATCGATGCCTCCACCGAGGTTTCCATCGCTTCGTGCGTGGTGATGTGCGCGCGCAGATGCGCGGGGTCGGAGAGCTCGCCACGCACCAGGAACACGTTCTCGCCCACTTCGCCCACATGCCGGCTGAGCACCACGTAGTCCACCTGATCGAAGCCGTGCTGTTTGGCCAGCGGCAACAGGCGCGCGGCCATGCGCACGCTGGCCTGGTCGGTGGGTTTGTTCAACTCGGCATCGAGCACCGCCACCGCTTCGCGGATCTGCGCGAACAGATAATGGTCCGGATGCTCGGGATGGTCCGGGCCTACCGGGCCCTGGTCGACGACCAGTGCGGCGGTCATCGTGCAGCACCGGCGCAGGCAAGTGCGCGCGGCGTGCGCTCGGTCGAACCGAGCGTGATATGCAGGTGTCGCATCGCATCCTCCCTGGAGCGGCGGCTATAACGAGCCGGCATTTTAGAAGGTCTGCTGCATGTTGGGGTGAGCAAGATGCATCGCGCATCGCCTTCAAGCGAAGCGCGATGCGCGCAACCCACTTGCGCCCCTGCGCTGCGATCAGGCCACCTGCCCTGCCCGGCGCGCCGAGACCTCTGCCAGTACCGCCCAATCGGCGTTGCCGTCGCCATGGGCGATCGCCTCGTCCAGGCCGACGCGCAGCAACTCGCCCAGCGGCATCGGCACCTGCTTGTCGGCGCCGGCCTGGATCGCCAGATCCACATCCTTGCGGCCCAGCGTGGCGGTGAAGCCGGCCGGCAAATACTCGCGCTGCATGATCAAGCGGCCGTAGCCCTGATACGCGGGCGCGGCGAACAAGGTGCTGGTGAGCATGCCCAGGAACTGGGTGGCCTCCACGCCGTGGCCGCGTGCCAGCGCGCTGGCCTCGGCCATGGCGCCGATCGCACTGGCCAGGCAGAAGTTGGCCGCCAGCTTGACCGCATTGGCCTGCTCGGGGCTGCGGCCGATCTCCCAGGTGCGCTGGCCGAGCACATCGAACATCGGCTGCACGCGCGCCAACGCCGCCTCGTCGCCGGCCGCCAGGATGTTGAGCTTGCCGGCCTCGGCCACATCGACGCGGCCGAGCACCGGTGCGGCCACGTAGGCCACACCGCGTTCGGCGTGCAGGGCGGTCAACTCGTGCGCCAACGCCACCGAGATGGTGGCCATGTTGACGTGCACGCTGCCGGCCGGCAGCGCGTCCAGCACACCGCGTTCCAGCAGGGTTTCACGCACCGCGTTGTCGTCGGCCAGCATCGAGAACAACAGCGGGCCGTGTGCAGCGTCGCGTGGTGCGTCCACCACCGTTGCACCGGCCTGCCGCAGCGACTGCGCGCGCTCGGGCGAGCGATTCCACACACTCAGCTCGAACCCGCCGCGCAGCAGGTTGTGTGCCATCGGCAGGCCCATCGTGCCCAAGCCCAGAAATCCTATCGGCATCTGTTTTCCTTATGCGATCTTGCGTCAAGAGCGGCGATCCAGACACCGGCCCGCTCTGCTTGTTTACCACCCCCAGCGTCAATCAGCTGGCGAACACGCCGCGCGCCTCACGTGGCTCGCAGCGCAGGTATTGCGGCGCGGGCGTGACCGAGGCACCGAGTGCAGCGGCCGCATGCCACGGCCAGCGCGGGTCGTACAGAATGCCGCGCGCCAATGCGATGGCATCGGCTTGCCCGTCTTGCACAATCGCCTCGGCCTGCGTCGGCTCGGTGATCAGGCCCACCCCGATCACCGGCGTGTCGACCTGCGCCTTGATCTGCTGCGCAAACGGAATCTGATAACCCGCCTGCACCGGAATCTGCTGGCGCGGATCCAGCCCGCCGCTGGAGACATGGATGTAATGCGCACCGCGTGCATCCAGCGCCTTGGACAAGGCAATGCTCTGCGCAAGATCCCAACCGCCCTCCACCCAATCGGTGGCAGAAATCCGCACGCCGATGGCGATCTTGTCCGACACCGCCGCACGCACCGCATCGAAGATGCCCAGGGTCAACCGCATGCGGTTCTCCAACGAACCGCCATACGCATCGCTGCGCTGATTGCTCAGCGGCGACAGGAACTGATGCATCAGATAGCCATGCGCGGCATGCAGCTCGATCAACTCCAGGCCCAGACGTTCGGCGCGCTGTGCCGAGGCGACAAATGCATCGACCACCGCGTCGATGCAGGCTTCATCCAGCGCCTGTGGCAACGGCTGGCCCTCGCGAAACGGCACGGCCGACGCAGACACGGTCTGCCAGCCATGCGCGTGATCCGGTGCGATCGCCTCGCCACCCTTCCACGGCAGATCGGTGGAGGCCTTGCGCCCGGCATGTGCCAATTGAATGCCGATCGGCATCGGCGACCAGCGCCGTACCGATTGCAGCACTTCGTCCAACGCCTGCTCGGTGGCGTCGTCGTACAAGCCCAGGTCGGCGTAAGAGATGCGGCCCTGCGGCTGCACTGCGGCCGCTTCCAGAATCAGCAGGCCGGCACCGGATTGCGACAAGGTGCCCAGATGGATGCGGTGCCAGTCGCTGGCGCGGCCGTCCTGTGCGGAGTATTGGCACATCGGAGCGATGACGATCCGGTTGGCGAGCGCAAGCGGACCGAAGCGAATGGGGGAGAACAGCTGGCTCAAGAGGGCATCCACACATGACACGGGGATGCCCATTGCACTGCGCCGCGCGCGTGCGCACAACCGCTGCGATGGATCACTGCGTCATGCCGAACGCGCACTCACGTCATTGACGCCGCGCGTACGCGGCGGGTCGACCGGCGCATGCAGGAACGCCAAGGCCTGCGCGCACGACTGCTCCACCTTCAAACTGAGCAGTTCGTCCGCACGGGTGCGCCCGAAGTTGAGCGCGGCGATCGGCAGACCATTGCGTGCAGCGGTCTGCACAAAGCGAAAGCCCGAATACACCATCAGCGACGAGCCCACCACCAGCACCGCATCGGCCGCCTGCAGATGCGAGAACGCGCGCTCCACGCGCTCGCGCGGCACGTTCTCGCCGAAGAACACCACATCCGGCTTGAGCACGCCGCCGCACACCGGGCATGGCGGCACCGCAAAACGGTCGAAGGCCACATCGTCCAGATCGGCATCGCCATCGGGCGCCTGCGCGGCCTCCAGCTCGGCCCAACCGGGGTTGGCCTGTTCGAGCAACACCTGAAACTCGGTGCGTGGCATGCGCCGCTCACAACCCATGCAGCGCACCACATCCAGCCGGCCATGCAGATCGATCACCGCCTGGCTGCCGGCGGCCTGATGCAGGCGATCCACATTTTGCGTCAGCAGCAGTTCCAGCTGGCCACGCGCTTCCAGCGCGGCAAGTGCGTGATGGGTGGCGTTGGGTTGCGCCAACCCGAAGCGCGGCCAGCCGACCAGACTGCGCGCCCAATACCGCTGCCGCGTGGACAACTCGCCCATGAAGGCCTGGAAGGTCACCGGTTGCGGACGCTTCCAGCCGCCTTGCAGATCGCGGTAATCGGGGATGCCCGAATCGGTGCTGCACCCGGCGCCCGTGAGCACGAACAGGCGCCGATGGCGCTCGATGAAGTCCTGCAGCACGTAGCTGTCCTGAACGAGTGCCGCAGTCATCGTGCAACTCCGGTGGCCATGAGATAACTGTGCAGCAACAGCACCAGTTGCGCCTGTAGCGGTGCAACACGCGCCGCAGGCGCACCATCTTCCAGCAGGTTTCTCACCGGCCCGACAATGGCGGCCATCCCGATCTTGGCCACTGCCTCGCAGTCATCGAAGCGCACATCCGATGCGGTGGCGAGCGCAGCCGCAAACGCCTGCTGCGAGCGCTTGCGCGCCTGCGATCCCAATGCGGCGCCACCATGCAGTTCGGAGATCGCATACAACGCGCGTGAGACATCCACGTGCTGCAATTTGGCCTGTACGAAGGCATGCACCAGTGCCTCGCATTGCTGCGCGAGCGTGTGCCCATGGTGTTGCGCGCAGGCCTGTTCCACCGCATGGATCACCGCCTGCAGGTGCCAGTCCAGCAAGGCGGTCAACATGGCCTGACGGTTCGGGCAGTACTGGTACACGCTGCCCACCGACACGCCGGCGCGCTCGGCCACCCGCGTGGTGGTGCAACCCTGCAGTCCGTCGGCCACCAAAACCTGAATGCTGGCCTGGCGAATGACCTCCACGGTGGCGCGCGAACGCGCTTGTTGCGGGGATTTACGCGTTTTTTGCAGCGGCAAGGAGGTGCTCACGAATGCGAATGTACACACTGACGGATGACACCTAGTCTGGGGGGCCTTCTTGGTGATTCCAAGGAAGCGTCTTCTGTCCCAGCTCCGCGCCTGTTGCGCTGCGCGACGGTGCCGACCGCGCCCGATGCCTTCACCGTGCTGCTGGCAAGGGAGCTGCGTGACGCAGCTTGCGATGTCCGAGCTCGGCACCGACGCGATGACACCGGAGCGGACGACTGGCTTGGTGATGCGCACCGAACGACGCACAGCCGGCAACCTGCTGTGCACGGTTGAAACCGCTTTAAAAAAAGCACTACGTCACAAATCGGCGTGCGAGTCCGCCAAGCTAGCGTGATCGGGTGCACACGCAACGCTGCGGAAACATGTCGCCGCGACAGTGGGCAACTCCCCCGCTGCCCCACTCCTTGCCATGCCCTACACCCACATCCGGACACGCTCCGGAGTGCGTCGTGCTGTGTCGCGTCGTCCGCTCGCCATCGTCCTTGCACTGACCCTGGCCACACCCGCATTCGCGCAGGAAACCGGCGCGCCCTCCACGCCTGCCACACGCAAGAGCGAGGACGGCATCTTCTCGCTGGACCGGATGATCGTCACCGGCGCCGGCCAGGCCCAGAATCAATTCGACGCCTCGTATGCGATCACCGCGCTGACCGCCGAACAGATCGACAAACTGGCCCCGCTCAACCTGGCCAGCCTGATCGGCTCGATGCCCGGCATCTATGCCGAATCGACCGGCGGTGAAGTGCAAAACGTCTACCGCATCCGCGGCATTCCCGACGAAGGCTCGTTTGCGGTCATCCAGGAAGACGGCATCAGCCCTTACCCGGACAACAACGGCTATTTCTACAAGACCGAAGGCCTGGTGCGCCCGGATCTGATGGTCGAATCGGTGGAAACCGTGCGCGGCGGGCCCTCGCCGATCTTTGCCTCCAATGCCGCGGCCATCGTCAATTTCGTCACCCGCCAGGGCGGCGACACGCCCGAAGGCGCGGTGCGCACCACCGTCGGCGACACCGGGCTGTATCGGCTCGATGGTTATTGGTCGGGCAAGCTGGCGCAGGATTGGTATCTGGCTGCTGGCGGCTTCGTGCGGCGCAACGACGGCTACCGCGATGTGGGCTTTCCGGCCGACGAGGGCGGGCAGTTCCGCATGAACCTCACGCACACGCTGGACCACGGCAAGATCACCTTCACCGCCAAGCATCTGGACGACAAGAACGCGTTCTACATGCCGATCCCGCTGTACGACCCGCGTGACACCACGCGCTCGCTGGACCCGTTGATCGACCGCTTCACCGGCACCTTGAGCACCGCGCAACTCAAACGCGCCACGATTATTTCCAGCGATGCCAACGGCGCGCCGCAGCGCGAGTTGCGCGATCTCTCCGATGGCCGCCACATGAAGTTCAATCATCTGGGTGCGAACCTGGACCTGGCCTTCGACAATGGCTGGAGCCTGTCCAACAAGGCCATCGTCAATCGCCTGGACATGACCTTCGACGCGCTGTATTCGAGCAATGCGCCGCAGGATGCCAACGCTTATGCCAACAGCCGCCGCGCTGCCGCCACGGCAGCATTTCCCGGCCTGACCTCGCTCGCCTATGCGTACACCGACGATGGCAGCCGCTTCGACCCGGCCAGCACCGACGGCCTGGTGATCCAGGGCCAGTACCGCGCCATGAACGTGCGTGCCGATTCGTTTGCCGATGATCTGCGCCTGCATCGCAGCTTCGATTGGGGCGGCGACACCCATGACATCACGTTGGGCATCTACGGCGCCTATTACGCCCGCTCCTACAACTCGCGCTACCAGAGCTATCTGTTCGAGATGCGGCAGAACCCGCGCACGATCGACCTGCTCGGCTACGACGCGGCCGGCAACGTGGTCGGTGGCGTGACCAAGGACGGCGTGGTGATCTACGGCGCCGACCGCACCCAGGGCAAGGCCTACACCAGCATGCTGGCGCCCTACATCGCCGACACCTGGCAGGTGACCGACAAGCTGCGCCTGGAAGGCGGCGTGCGTTACGAGCGCTACCGCTATCGCGCCTGGAGCATGCTGCGCAGCACCGGCAACCTGGGCATGACCGACACCCTGGCCGACGATGCCGCACGCCTGTTCACCGGTGCCCGCGCGCGCACCGCGCTGGACGTGGGCGTGACCAACTGGACGGCGGGTTTCAACTACGACATCAACCCCATGGTCGGCATCTACGGCCGCGCCTCGCGTGCGCACCGCGCGCCCAGCGAAGGCGCCAACGAAGGCAACGTCAACATCCCCACCGCCGACCAGTTCGAGCTCGGCACCAAGCTCAATTTCGACACGCTGGACGTGTTCGCCACCGCCTTCTACACCAAGTACGACCCGTACAACATCGGCACCAGCGCGGTGAACCCGCAGACCGGCGCAGCCGAATCCAAGGACTACCGCGGCAGCGTCACCAACCCGGGTATCGAACTGGCGGCGGTATGGACACCGGCGCAGTGGCTGCGTTTCGATGCGAATCTGACCTACAACGACACCAAGGTGTCCGATCTGACCGAAGTGGTGGCCAATGGCGCGGTGGCCGTGGTCGATGTGGACGGCAACATGCCCAACCGCCAGCCAAAGGTGTACGGCAATGCGGGGCCAACGCTGTTCTTCACCACCGGCAAGTTCGATTGGGAAACCTCGTTGCGCTACGCCTATGTGGGCAAGCGCTACGCCGACCTGGAAAACACCACCGAGCTGGCCGCCTACGACACATTGGCAGCCAATATCCTGGTCCGCAGCGGGCCGTGGGATGTGCAGCTGTCGGTGGACAATCTGACCAACACGTTTGCGCTGACCGAAGGCAACCCACGCACCGACACCATCTCCGGCCAGGGCACGCGCGAGCCGATCTACGGCCGGCCGATCTACGAGCGCAATTCGCGGTTGGTGGTGACTTACCACTTCTGAGTGCGCTGACGTTGAAATGCTGCATCTTTGGATGTCAGCGCTCACTCTCTTGATGCATCGCCTCCAGCATGGCTTGCCCGCTGCAGGCCACAAAGGACGCTCATATGACGCCTTCCCGTCTTCCGCCGAACTGGGCGTCTCGCTGGTGCCCGCCTCCACCGCGCAATTGCAGCGCTCCGGCGTGCGCTACCTGGACATCAAAGGCCGCATGTCGCTGGCGCGGTTGGCATTGGCGGTTGCACCGGGTGCTCTCGACAGCATGCCGCTGGTGGGGCACCTGTGGGCGCTGGCGGAACTGATCTGAGCGCCGCAAGCGACCCCATGGCACAACACGTTTTTGTTCGATGCCGTTGGAGCGGTGTCAGCCAGGGCGCTTGGCTGTCACCGATCGAAGGCGCAGCCTTGCGAGCAGGCGGCTCTGAGTGCAGACGTTATTTCAGCAGAAACCAGTAATTTTCCAAGTTATCAGCATTTGGAACGGTTCCGCTTCTGCTGCGCAGCAGGGTATTGGTGCATTCAGTTGAAGCAAATCCGAGCAGCCTAACGGGAGTTCCGTCCGTCACCAGGGAGGGATCTGTAAGCAGCGTCCATGTCACCGCGCTGCGATTGTCTCCCCTGGGAGTCCTTACGCAAGTACCGATCTGAAAGTTATTACTTCCTGTCGCAGTGACATAGACAGAGTTCACATTACTCCGGTTAGGGATACCGATCGCCAGCCTATGGAAGCCAAAATAACTTTGCGCTTCAGCTGCTGACGACAATGCGATTGCTACCACCAGAACGCCTGCAATAAAAGATGGATTTTTCACTTTGTTTTTCATAACTCTCCTCTCTCACTATTAATATGAATACATACATATAATTTCTCAAAATGTAGCGCGCCGTTTCCGGCAGTATATAAGAGTCCACATTTCAATTACGACGGTAAAATTTTTTTGTGGAATTCTTTAGGCTTTATTCGCACGCAACCCTGATGTAGCCGTGAACAAACCCAAATAATGCCAGCTGCGATCCTGGCGGATGCAATGGTCATAATGGCTGGGCTCCTTGACTATGGGTTTTGCTTACTTAAGTTAAAGCAGTGTTTACCACAGAGCAGTAAAATTTTTAAACATCTAGCAAAAACTTCGGTTGCCGCGATATTTTTGCGCAGCACAGAACATCTACAAGGTCCTCCCCTTGACCTCAACCTGCCAGGGTCGGCTCGGTACTTACCAGCGCATCGCGTGCACATCAGCAGCACCGGCAAACGCGTGCGCTATAGGCCGGCGACATAGATCGACATGCCTTGCACGGCATGCCGCATGTCCCATGAGGCCAGCGCTGCACCGGCCAGCAAGGCGTCGAACACCGACGCAGGCGGTTGGGTAGCGAAGCACAGCCGCAGGAAGTCCTGCACCGCCTGCAGATGCGTACGCAGATCGTCGGAGACAGATCGCGATAGATCGCCGGATGCGCGCCCAGCTCGATCCCGCCATCGACATACACCACACCGGCACCTCTTCGCGCAGTGCCAATGGCTTACCGGGTGTTTCCCGCTGCGTGCGTCGCGCAGGTGCGGCAGATTCAGCGGCTGATCGCCACCGGCTTCAGCCTGGACGACATCCTCGGGTTTCCTGATTGCATGCGCCTGGTCGAAGGCGCACAGATGTGCCCGGAAACCGCACACGCGCATCGCGCGCGCCTGCAGCTGACCGAACGCCAGTTGGCCGATCTGGAGCGGCGGCGTACGCGGTTGTTGGCAATCTTGGCACAGGGCGACGGATGCAACGCCCGCCCCGCCTTCTTTAGCGCAAACGACACGCAGCAAGCGGGTACGCTAGAAGCGTCGGTCGCTCTGCATCACTCGCTGCGCGCAGGATGCGGAGCGAACCGTCCGTATGGGCGTGCGTCGTCGGCGCGTTGGCGCAGCACGTGCGCAGCCGCAAAAGCGAGCGCCAGCAACGTCAGGCACATGCCCACCAACGCGCCCCAGCCACCGTGTTGCCAGAACCAGCCGCCGAGCGCGCCGATCACGCTGGAGCCGGCGTAATACGCCAGCAGATACAGCGACGCCGCATGACTGCGATGCGCACCGCCGAGCCGGCTCACCCAGGCGCTGGCGGCCGAATGCGCGATGAAAAAGCCGATCGTCAACAACACGATGCCGGCCACCACCAGCGCCAGGACATGCGCCAGGGTCAACGCCACGCCGAGCACGCACAACACGATGCCGGTGGTGACCACCGGGCCGCGACCGAAACGATCCGACGCCGCACCGGCCACCGACGAACTGACGATGCCGAACACATAGGCACTGAAGATCATCCCGATCTGGCTCTGGCTCAAGCCGAACTCCGGCCCGCCCAACCGAAAGCCGGCGTAGTTGTAGAGGCATACGAACACGCCCATCAACAAAAACGGCAACGCAAACAGGAAAGGCAGATTGCGATCGCGCAGATGCCCGGCCCAGGCGCGCAGATGGAAGCGCAGATTGATGCCGTGCCGGCGCACGAAGTTGCGCGACGGCGGCAGCAACCAGAAGAATGCCAGCGCGCACAGCAGGTCGAACACGCTCAACACCGCCAGTGCGGTGCGCCAGTCGTAATGATCGGTCAGCACGCTCATCACGATGCGCCCGCTCATGCCGCCGAACGCATTGCCGGCCACATACAACCCGGTGGCCGCACCCATCTTGTTGGCCGGCAGCTCTTCGCCCAGGTAGACCATCGCCACCGCCGGCACTCCGCCCAGCGCGATGCCGGACAAGGTGCGCACCAACACCAACGCGCCCCAATGCGGCAGGAACGCAGCGACCAGGTTGAGCACTGCGGCCAGTGCGATCGACACGAACATCAGCCCGCGCCGGCCGAGGTTTTCCGACACCGCGCCGGCGCAGAAGATCGCCAGCGCCAGCGCACCGGTGGCCAACGACAACGGCAGCGAGGCGGTGGCCGCGTCCACGCCGAACGCGCGCGCAAATTCGGGCAGCACCGGCTGCACGCTGTACAACAGCGAGAACGTGGCAAAGCCAGCCAGAAACAATGCCAACCGGATGCGGCCGCTGGCGGGCGCGTCGATGGCAGGCGCCTGGGTTGCACCGCTCGCGGCGGTATCCGGTGACGTGCCGGAGGGGCGATCAGAACAGGACACGGGGGCGATGATGAGACATGGGACGGCGAGTATTCGCCTTCCACTACCCCCTGTCCAATATATGATGCTGGCAGTTGCCATATGCAGAACAGATAGCATGGAGCTTCATCACTTCCGCTATTTCCTGGCCGTTGCCGAAGAAGGCAACTTCACTCGGGCAGCAGCGCGGGTCGGTATCGGCCAGCCACCGCTGAGTCAGCAGATCCAGGCGCTGGAACGCGATCTGGGCACGCCACTGTTCCGGCGCACTCACAGCGGCGCCGAGCTGACCCCCGCCGGCGAGGCATTCCTGGTCGAGGTGCGCCGCGTGCTCGCCGATGTGGAGCGCGCTGCCGAAACGGCGCGCCGGGTGGCGCGTGGCGAATCCGGCCGGCTGCGGCTGGGCTTTACCGCATCGGCGGCGTTCAACCCGGTGGTGCCGCATCTGATCCGCGACTTTCGCCGGCAATGGCCGCAGGTGGAGCTGCTGCTGGAAGAAACCAACACCGCCGGATTATTGATCGCGCTCGCCGATGGCCGGCTGGATGCGGCGTTTGTGCGTTACGGCTTGAGCACGCCACCCGATCTGCAGCTGCTGCGCTTTGCCGATGAGCCGATGAAGATCGCCGTGCCCGCCGCGCATCGCCTGGCTGCACGCAGCAGCGCGCCGTTGGCGGCACTGGCGGGCGAGCCGTTCATCCTGTTTCCGCGCAGCTTCGGTTCGAGCCTGTACGACGAGATTCTCGCCGCCTGCCGCGCATCCGGCGTGACCTTGCGCATCACCCAGGACGCGCCGCAGATGTCGTCCATCGTCAATCTGGTCGCCGCCGAATTGGGCGTCTCGGTGGTGCCCGCCTCCACTGCGCAACTGCAACTGCCCGGCGTGCGCTATCTGGATATCGAAGGGCAAATGCCAATGGCAAGGCTTGCGTTGGCGGTCTCGCCAGGTGCATTGGAGACCGCGCCATTGGTGCGTCACTTGTGGACGTTGGCGGAGTTGCTGTGAGCGTGCCCCAAAGCTGCGTATGTCACCTGGCCAATGTTTGTGTCGGGAAGCACGTCTGCTGTCACGCTCAACTCACTCCTGCAAACAGCATGCCTCATGGCCGATGAAGCACAGGAGCCTTGAGGCCTTTCAGCTGGGCAAGCGGCGGCGCGCGCATATTGGTAAACACGTTGACGTCCCGGTTCTTGAGCATGCGCTCGAGCATCGCCACGATACCCTCAATGTTGGAGAGCAGTTTGCCTATCGCGTCAACATCTCTGTCATCGGCAATGGCGTTCGCACTGCTCATGTCTTCCAACACCTGTTTGATGTTTTCAAGCACGAGCTGTTTGTCAACCAAGGCATCTTTCAGATCCATCTCGCCCCTTGTCTCCAGCGAAGGGATCAGGGAATTCCAGCGCTCACAGAGCTGCGTGGCGCGCCGGAGCTCCGGTTGCAGTGGCTCGCTGGCCCTTGCCTGGCTTGTACGCGAGGGAGATCTGGCAGGCGCCCGACCCAGTGGCGACAGGTGCGTTTGTGCGTGCATGGTGTGGCTGCTGGTGGATGCTTCGGCGGCAGGGTGTGCTTGCAATTCAGGCGCCAGAGCTGGCTGTGCCGAAGAGACTCCGCTGATGCAATTTCCCATTTGAGGTCTCCGAGTTTGTATGAGGAGCATAGGCAGTACTTGTGCAAACACGCTCGTGCCGATGGAAGACCCGCTTGCGTATGCGAAGTTTCTCCAGCGGTCATCAGGCAGCGTTACGGACGCAAGCCAATCAGCGCACAAGGTGGATGCACGTAAACGGCAACATCGACCAGCGACGATGCATGAGCTCTGAAGCATGCATCTCAATGCCCTGCACGTTGTTGCGCGTTCTTCGGCCATGATGCGCTGCTGCACTCTCCTAACCAATGCGCATTGCCTGGATACTGCACATTGCAAGCTGATGCCTATCCGGATAGGCGCTTGACCTCAACTTGGATTGAGGTTTTTCAATGCACGCCTCTTCCATCGAACTCAGTGCCATGCATCTCCGCCATCTACTGCTGCCCTGCCTGGACCCCGACCTGACCCGGCGTTTCTATCGCGATGCACTGCAGCTACCGCTACACGGCAACACACTGCGCATCGGCTGTACCACGCTGGACTGCGTGCAGGCGCAGCACCCGGTAGGCATCTGGCCTTCAACGTCGCCCCTTCGCGCTTGGAGGCCACCGCGCAATGGATCGCTGCGCGCAGCACGCTGCTTGCCGACCCGGAGGGCCTCCAACGTTTTACGCTGGCCAGGGTGTGGCAATCGCGGTCGGTGTATTTCGCCGGCCCCGATGGCGCTGTGCTGGAGCTGATCACCCGCGATGGCTGCGGCTACGCGACGCGCAAGGGTGGGAATTGCTGGCGGCGTGACCGCCCACGCCGCTCGCTTCACGCCACGACCGCAGGCGCGGGCAAACGGAAAAACGCACGCGCTGCTGCCGTGCTGTTGGCCGCGGTCAGCGCCACGTCCTCACCACGATCGCGTGCGAGTTCTTCCACGATATGCGACAGAAACATAGGCTCGTTGCGGCGGTCCTTGGGCATCGGCTTGAGCGTGCGCGGCAGCAGGTAAGGCGCGTCGGTTTCGATCATCAACCGGTTGGCCGGGATCGAGCGCACCAGCTCGCGCAGATGCGCACCACGGCGCTCATCGCAGAGCCAGCCGGTGATGCCGATGTAGTAATCGCGATCCAGATACGCGAACAGTTCTTCGCGCGTGCCGGTGAAACAATGCACCACCGCCGGACCCAGACGGCCGTCGAAGCTGCGCATGATCGAGAGGAAGTCGTCGTGCGCATCGCGCTGATGCAGGAACAACGGTTTGCCGTTGTCGGCAGCCAACTGCAGTTGCCGTTCGAAGGCCTTGTGCTGCGCCGGACGCGGGGCGAAATCGCGGAAGTAATCCAGCCCGCATTCGCCTACCGCCACCACTTGCGGGTGCGCCTGCAGCGTGCGCATTTCGGCCTCGCATTCGGCGGTGAATTCCACCGCGTGGTGCGGGTGCACGCCGGCGGTGGCGTAGAGAAATCCCGGGTGCTGTTGTGCCAGTTGCAGGGCGAGTGGTGAGTGCTCACGGCTGGCGCCGGTGATCACCAGTTGCGTAACACCGGCCTCGCGTGCGCGCTGCAGCACCGCATCGCGATCGCGGTCGAAAGAGTCATGGGTGAGATTGGCGCCGATATCGATCAACTGCATGGTGCGGGTGTCGTGTGGAAAGAGCTGGGCAAGTGTAACGAGTGGGGGTTGTATGCGCTTCGCCACGCGCCTTCAGAAGTGCTGCACCGACTGCTGCGCCGCCGTACCCTCACCCCAACCCCTCTCCCGCAGGAGAGGGGCTTTGCTCCCTTCTTCCAAGAGGGAGAGGGGTTCAACCAACCACCGGCACCGCCATCGCCTCGATGCGCGCCGCCAGCGCCTGGATCGCCAGTTGCGCCGAGCGTGAAAGCTGCCGCTGCGGAGCCACACACAGTGCCAGCGTCATCGGCTTGGTCAAATGACGGCGGAACGGCACGAACGCCAGCCGCCCATCCGCCACATCCGGGGCGGCATCCAGCCACGACATCAAACCCACACCCGCACCGGCGCGCACCAGGCCACGCAGGGTGCGCACATCGTTGCAGTGGGTCAGCCGCTTCACGTCGATATGCTGGCGTTGGTACAGCACCTTGGCGTGCTCGCCGACGATCAACGGGGCGGCCGGCAGCAGCAGCCGGTGCTCCAGCGTCTCGCTCAGCTGCAGCTCGGTGCGCGTGCTGAGCGGATGGCCCACCGGCATCGCAATCCCCAGCGGGATGTCGGCGAATGCGCGCACCTCCAGGTCCACGCTGCTCACCGGGTCCAGCAGCAGGCCGATGTCCACATCGGCCGAGGTCACCATCTCCATCACCCGCTGGTTGCGCGCGGTGGAGAGGTTGAAGGTGATGCCGGGGTACTCCTGCACCAACGCGGCGACCGCCGCCGGCACCACGCCCTCGCTGAGCGCGTCGATCATGGCGATCTCCACATGCCCGCGGCGCAGCCCCTTGAGCTCGTCGAAGCGCTCCAGCGTGCGCGCGTAGGCCTTCTCCCAGCCGCGCACGTCCACCAGCAGCAGCTCGCCAGCGGCGGTCAGGCGCAGCCGGCCGGGCAGGCGCTCGAACAGCTGCGCGCCCAGTTCTTCCTCGGCCTTGAGGATCTGCCGGTCGATCGCCGAGGCCGACACGTGCAGTACGTCGGAGGCCTTGCGGATGCTGCCGCAGCGGGCCACTTCGATGAAGTAACGGGTGAAGCGGGAAAAGGTCAGCATGCGGTGGGGCTCGGTTGGCGTTGCATTTTTTGCAATGGCTTGGCTGAAAATCGATGTTTGATAACACACCCCCGGCTTCCTAGAGTCAATCCGGCACCGCTCCCGCCCTACGCCAGAGACTGGACCCATGGATGTCGCCGTCCCCGCCTTGCCGCTGCACTGCACCTTCGCCGCCGCCGACTGGCGGCGCCTGGCCCAGCACTGGCACGCGGTGACGCTGAGCAGCGAAGTGAGCGAAGCGCCGTTCAAGGCCACCCTGCTGGACGAGCCGCTGGTGCTGTACCGGCTGGGCGACGAATTGGTGGCTGCGCGCGATGTCTGCCCGCACCGCGGCGTGCCGCTGAGCATGGGCACCGCCGATGGCGGCGGCGTGGTCTGCGCCTACCACGGGCTGCGCTTCGGCGCGGGCGGGCGTTGCAATCACATCCCCGCCAGTCCCAACCAGAACATCCCCGCCAAGATGCGGCTGCATACCTACGCGGTGGCCGAGCGCTACGGGCTGATCTGGGTGTGTCTGTCCAAACCGGCCGGGGTGAGCGAGGCCGAGGTGCAGATTCCGCCGATGCCCGGCTGGGACGAGGACGGCTTTCAACAGATCGTCTGCCCGGCTTTCGATATCGGCGGCAGCGCCGCACGCCAGCTGGAAGGCTTCATCGACGTGGCGCATTTCGCCTTCGTGCACACCGCGACCTTCGCCCAGCCGGACAAGCGCGAGGTACCGGCCTACACCACCACCGAAACGCCCACCGGCTTCAATGCCGATTACCTGAGCTCGGTGGCCAATTATTCGGTGGACATGCCGCTGCCGGACGTGGCGCCGGACTTCCAGTGGCTGCGCCATTTCGAGGTGCATCTGCCGTTCACCGCCACCCTCACCATCCACTTCCCGGTGCCGGGCAAGCGGCTGGTGATCATGAATGCCGCCAGCCCGGTGTCCAAGCACAAGACCCGCCTGCTGGTGCCGATCGCGCGCAACTTCGACACCCATCTGCCAGTGGAAGACGTGCACGCCTTCAACCTGCGCGTGTTCGAGGAAGACCGCGCCATGGTGGAGGCGCAGCGCCCCGAATACCTGCCGCTGGATCCGCTGCTGGAAGTGCATATCCCGGCCGATCGCAGTTCGATCGCTTACCGCCGTGGCCTGCGCAGTCAGGGCTATAGCGACTTCTTTCTGCGTTGACGGCCGAGGAGCACGCCATGCAGCTGCACGAGGTCCGCGTCGCCGACGTCTTCGACCAGGGCCACCGCCAACGCGCGATCCGGTTGGAGCCGGTGGGCGCGGAATTGCCGGCATTCGAAGCCGGTGCGCATGTGGATCTGCATCTGCCCGATGGCTTGATCCGCCAATACTCGATCGCCAGTGCGCCGCATGTGCGTGATCACTATCTGCTGTGCGTGAAGTTGGCCGATGCGTCGCGCGGCGGCTCGCGGCATCTGTGCGAGCAGCTGAGTACCGGCGACCGCCTGCGTATCTCCACACCGCGCAATCTGTTTCCCTTGCATCCGGGCGAGCGCCACGTGCTGCTGGCCGCCGGCATCGGCATCACCCCGCTGCTGTCGATGGCCGAGGCGCTGGAAGCGCGCGGCGAGACCTTCGTGCTGCACTACTACGCGCGCCGGCATGCCGATGTGGCGTTCGGGCAGCGGCTGCAACGCGGCTTCACGCATGGCCAGGTGCAGGTGCATCTGAGCGACGACGGCGAGAGCCCGCGCGTGCATGTGCCCGAGGAACTGGGCCAGGCGCGTGCGCGCGACCAGCTGTATCTGTGCGGACCTGCCGCCTTCATGAACCACTTCACGCTGCTTGCCAAAACCCACGGCTGGGCGCCGGAGCAACTGCACCGCGAACACTTTGCCGCTGCCGAAACCAACGTGGCGCACGATGCCGATAGCGCCTTCGAAGTGGAGCTGGCCGCCAGCGGCCGCGTGGTGCAGGTGCCGGCCGAGTGCAGCATCGCCAGCGCCTTGCTCGATGCCGGCATCGAGGTGCCGCTGTCCTGCGAGCAAGGCATGTGCGGCGCCTGCCTCACCGGCGTGCTGGCCGGCACGCCGGATCACCGCGACAGCGTGCTCAGCGACAGCGCGCACGCCGCCAATACCCAGATCACGCTGTGTTGCTCGCGCAGCCGTTCGCCACGCCTGGTGCTGGATCTTTGAGCGCTCCGTATGTCGTGCGCCTGCGCAGACAGGACGACAGCGGGCGCGCAGGTGGCTAACGTCGGTCACGCTGCAACGCGAAGCGGCCGCCAACCTCGCAGGACACCTGTGGACGGACGTGAGCCCCGCATCTTCTTTCACGGTTTGATCGATGGGTGCACAAGGCGCCGCCGGCGCAGAGACAGACGAAGCCTGCGGTCATGCCATTACGCCGCGCAACACGCATTGCACTTGCAGCGCAATCGGTGCCCAAGGTCCGTGGCAACCGCCGTCGCACAGTGCAAGATATTTGGCCCGCGCGCGTCCACCGCAATCGCGCATGCCCCTTTGTGCCGATGAGATACCTGCCGATGGTTGTTTGTGCGATCGCCTTCGCCCGCCCGTGCCGGGGCGCACGCTGATGCGCTGGCCCGGATTTGCGCTGTCCGCCAATGGCAGCAGCGTGCGTACCGAGGTCCTGGCCGGTGCCACCACCTTCCTGACCATGGCCTACATCGTCTTCGTCAACCCCGACATCCTGGCCACCACCGGCATGGACCACGGCGCGGTGTTCGTGGCGACCTGTCTGGCCGCCGCGCTTGGCTCGCTGCTGATGGGCGTGCTGGCCAACTATCCCATCGGCATGGCACCGGGCATGGGCTTGAATGCGTTTTTCGCTTTCTCCGTGGTGGGCACGCTGGGTTACAGCTGGCAGCAGACGCTGGGGCTGGTGTTCGTGTCCGGCTGCGTGTTCCTGCTGCTCAGCGTCACCGGCGCGCGACGCTGGCTGGTGGATGGCATCCCACCCACCTTGCGCAGTGCGATTGCAGCGGGCATCGGCCTGTTCCTGGCGTTGATCGGCTTGCAAAAAGCCGGGCTGGTGGTGGCGCATCCGCAGACGCTGGTGACCCTGGGCGACTTGCATCGGCCCGAGCCATTGCTTGCGTTGGCTGGGCTGCTGCTGATCGGCGTACTGGAAGTGCGCCGCGTGCGCGGGGCGATGTTGCTGGGCATCCTGGCGGTCACCGTCGCGGCGCTGGCGCTGGGTCTGGTGCACTATCAGGGCGTGCTGTCGCTGCCGCCGAGCCTGGCGCCGACGCTGCTGCAGCTGGATATTGCCGGCGCATTGCAAGGCCATGGTGGCAGCGGCGCACTGACCGCCGTCCTGCACGTGGTGCTGGTGTTCGTGCTGGTGGAAATGTTCGATGCCACCGGCACCTTGATGGGCGTGGCCCAGCGCGCCGGCCTGTTGCACACACAGGCGCACCGTCGCCAGTTCGACCGCGCCCTGTTCGCCGACAGCACCGCCATCCTGGCCGGCTCGCTGCTTGGCACTTCCAGCACCACCGCCTATGTGGAAAGCGCTGCCGGTGTACAGGTGGGTGGGCGTACCGGGCTCACCGCGCTGGTGGTGGCAGCGCTGTTTCTGCTGGCGCTGCTGTTCTCGCCATTGGCGGCGATGGTGCCGGCGTATGCCACCGCACCGGCGCTGATCTACCTGGCATCGGTGATGCTGCGCGAGTGCACGCAGATCCAGTGGGACGATGTCGGCGACGCGCTACCGGCCGCGATCTGCATGCTGGCCATGCCGCTCACCTATTCCATCGCCACCGGCCTGGCCTTCGGCTTCATCACCTATGCGGCACTCAAGCTGGGCAGCGGCCGCTGGCGCGCCGTGCATCCGGCCACCTGGGCGATTGCCGGCCTGTTCGTGCTGCGCTATGCCTTGGAGTGAGCGAGTCGCCGCAGCTATTTCATTTCCTGCCCCCCTGGTCACCCACCGCGTCGCGCGGCAAGCTGCACCGCAACCGGCAGCGCCACGACGGTGCTGTCTCATTCCCAGAGCTCACCACATGCCACATCGTTATCGCTGTCTGATCCTCAGCTTGTGCACCTTGTTACCGGGCATGACGCTCGCACGCCCGGCGCAGGCGCCTGCGCAACAGCGCGAGCAGCAGGTAGCGCAGCTGTTTCACGACGCGGCCGCGCAACCTGCGCAATTGCGCGCGTGGCTGCAAGCCATGCCCAAGGGCGGCGACCTGCATAACCATCTCTCCGGTTCGGTCTATGCCGAAAACTATCTGCAATGGGCCAGCGACGACGGCGCCTGCGTGCAGCTGGACGACCTGAGCCTGCGCGCGCCGCCGTGCGGTAAAGGCCAGGAGCCTGCACGCGACCTGGCAACGCGCAATGCCGCGCTGTATGGCCGGGTGGTGGATAGCTTGTCGATGCGCAAGTTCCTGCCCAGCTCATCGCAACCCACCGGACACGATCAGTTCTTCAGCACCTTCGGCAAGTTCGACGCGGTAGTGCGCGCGCGCGTTGCCGACACCGTGGCCGCGGTGCTGGAGCAGGCCGCACGCGACCGCGTGCCCTATGTGGAAATCATCGCCAACCCGCCGCAGATGGATCAGGCCGCAAAACAGATGCAGGCTCTGCCATGGAAGGCCGACGACGACGCAGCCAATCTACTTGCCTTGCAGGATGCCTTGCCGCCGCTGGTGCAGGCTGCGCAACGCGACCTTGCCGACACCGATGCCCAGGTGCGCCGCGTGCTGCAATGCGACCAGCCCGATGCACGTCCCGGCTGCCAGGTCGCGTATCGCTACGTGCCTTACGTGTTGCGCGTGTTGCCGCAGCCGATGGTGTTCGGGCAGATGGCGCTTGCGCACGCGCTGATCGCTGCCGGCGGCAGCCACGCGGTGGCGTTGAACATCGTTGCGCCCGAAGACAACCCGGTGGCGCTGGCCGATTACGCGCGCCACATGGCGATGTTCCGTTTCTTCGCAACGCGCTATCCCAACGTGCCGCTGTCCCTGCATGCCGGCGAGCTGGCGTTGGGTCTGGTGCCACCCGCGCAACTGCGCTCGCACATCCGCCAGGCGGTGGACGTGGGTGCACGCCGCATCGGTCACGGTGTGGATCTGCCTTACGAAGACGACGTGGATGGATTGCTGCAGCGCATGCGCCGCGACCAGATCGCGGTGGAGATCAACCTCACCAGCAACGATGTGATTCTGGGCGTCAAAGGTGGCGCGCATCCGCTGGCGATGTATCTGCGCGCCGGTGTGCCGGTGGTGCTGTCCACCGACGATGCCGGCGTCTCGCGCGCGGACATGACCCACGAGTATCAACGCGCGATGCAGGAGCAAGGCATCGATTACCCCACGCTCAAGCAGCTCGCTCGCAACGGGCTGACTTACAGCTTCCTGCCGGGCACCAGCGTGTGGAGCGCAGACGGTACAGCTGCGCAGGCCTGCGCCACTGCATTGCAGCGCGAAACCGATGATGCCGTGTGTCGCGCCTTCCGCCAGAGCAGCGAGAAGGCACGGCTGCAATGGCAGCTTGAAACCGATCTGGCGCAATACGAGCGCATGCTGCTTTACGTAGGAGCGCGCCCGAGCGCGAATCGGCTTCACCGGTAACGCCTCATCGCGCGCAGGCACGCTCCTACAAACGCGACGTCCACTCCATCCTCGCCGCAACGCATTCTTCCCCATGACCAAAGCGCAATGACCCACTCGCACGCCGCCCCATCAAAACGCCGCGTCATTCTCGAAGACGACATCGACGGCTTCACCCCCGCGCAGCTGCTGCTGTTGCAATCGCCCGAGGTCGAGGTGCTGGGCATCAGCGCGGTCAGCGGCAACATCTGGCGCGACGAAGTGCTGGCGCATAGCTGCCGTCTGCTGGAACTGGCCGGCCAGCCGCAGATCCCGGTGCTACCCGGCCCGGTGCATCCGCTGCTCAACAGCGAGCTCGCCACCGAGCGTTGGGAAGCGCTGTACGGCAAGCTGGTCTGGAAAGGTGCATGGACCAAACACTGGGTGGATGGCGACACCGTGCAGAGCGCGCCGCGTTATCACGCCCACGACGTGGTGCCCGACCTGGCGTTGGGCAATCCCAGCGTGGTGCGCGCATCCGACGAACCGGCTGCGTTGTTCATGCTGCGCATGGTGCGCCTGTATCCAGGCGAGGTGAGCATCATTGCCACAGGCCCGCTGACCAATCTGGCGCTTGCACAATCGCTGGACCCGGCCTTCGCCACACTGGCGCGCGAGCTGGTCTACATGGGCGGCAGCCTCAACCCGCGGCAGCAACGCAACAGCATCAGCGCACAGCAATTCGCGCGCGAATTCGTCAACTCGCCACGCCGCGAATTCAACATCCGCTGGGATCCGGAAGCGGCCAGCATCGTCATGCGTGCGCCCTGGCGCAAGATCACCATGGTGCCGGTGGACCCATCGACCGCGACCGAACTCACGCCAGCCTTGCTGGCACGCATGAGCGCTGCCGATACCAGCATCGGCCACGCATTGCGCCGTCGCGAAACCGGCTTTCCGATGTGGGATGAGCTGGCCACTGCGGTGTGGCTGTGCCCCGAGTTGGCAACGCACACCGAGACGCTTTATGTCGATACCAATACCGCCTTCGATGCCGGCTATGGCGACATCCTGTCGTGGGCACCAGGCTATCAGCCTGGACTGGGCGAACAAGCTCAGACGGTGGTGCATGCGGTGAATGTGGAAGCGTTCGAGCAATTACTGGTCGATCACCTCACTGCGCCGCAGCCGCCGGCAGTGGGGTTGCCGTTACCCCTTCTCCCGTCGGGAGAAGGTGCCCGAAGGGCGGATGAGGGTACGGCAACTACGAAAAATGCTGCGCCAGTTGAGTAGGTGGCAAGCAAGGTAAACGCGTACCTGATACATCTCCAACTAGCGGGGCACCCTCACCCCAACCCCTCTCCCGGCGGGAGAGGGGCTTGGAAGACACCCATACCCGCAACTTCCAGCAACCCAAGGTGACCCCATGCAACTCCCAGCGCAGTGGCAGGCCGGCATCGATCGCAATACCGAGGTCCTGCGCGGCCACGCGCAGCTGCTCGCCAGCTTCACCGCCCCGCGCCCAACGCAACAGGACAGCACCACTCCGCGCGGGCAGATCGCCTCCATCGTCAGCACCACCCGCAGCCAGCCCACGCTGACCGCACGCCATGCCACCCAGACACTCACGCACATCCACCAGGCCAACGACAGCCTGCGTGCGATCACCCGCCTATTGCCTGCACGCGCCGCCGCCGATGCCGCGCGCGTGCAGGCCGCGCTGGCCGGCGGCAGCGACGGCGGCGCGTTGGCCGGCGTGCCGTTCGTGGTCAAGGACCTGTTCGATGTCGCCGGCCAGGTCACCACCGCTGGTGCCGTCGTCCGCGCGCAGTGCGCACCTGCCACCCGCGATGCGGCTGTGGTGCAACGGCTGAGCGATGCGGGCGCGGTGCTGGTAGGCACCGCCAACATGGACGAATTCGCCTACGGGTTTGCCACCGTCAACGCGCACTACGGCACCACCGCCAACCCGCACGATCACCGCCATCTGGCCGGCGGTTCGTCGGGTGGCTCGGCTGCTGCGGTGGCCGCCGGTCTGGTGCCATTCGCGCTCGGCTCGGACACCAACGGCTCCATCCGCGTTCCGGCCGCATTATGCGGCGTGTACGGCCTGCGTCCCACGCATGGCGCGTTGCCGCTGGACGGCGTGTTCGGCTTCGTCGATGCGCTGGATGTGGTCGGCCCGTTCGCCACCTCCATCGCCGATCTACGCCGCGTCCATGAAGTGATGCTTGGTCACGCCGTTGCCTCCTGCAATGCCGGCAGCTTGCGCATCGCACGCCTGGGCGGCTGGTTCCAACGCAATCTCGATCCCGACCTGGATACCGGGCTCACCACGCTGCTGACCGCCTGCAACAGCACCACCCTCATCGAATTACCCGAAGCAGAACGCGCCCGCGCCGCCGCCTTCGTGCTCACCGCTGCCGAAGGCGGCCATCGTCATCGCGCCGGTTTGAGCACGCATGCCGAGCAGTTCGACCCGGCCACCCGCGACCGCCTGCTTGCCGGCCTGCAATTGCCTGCCAGCGCGGTGGCCGATGCACACCGCTTCGCGCAGTGGTTTGGCGCCGCCATGCAACGCCTGTGGGACGAGGTGGATGTGCTGATCGCGCCTACCACACCGTGCGTGGCACCACGCATCGACCAGGACACCATCCAGATCGACGGCCTGCCGGTGTCCGCGCGCGCCAACTTAGGTATCTTCACCCAACCGCTCGGGCTTGCCGCCTGCCCGGTATTGGCCGCCCCGTTGCCGCGCCCCGGCCGCCTGCCGCTGGGCGTGCAATTGATTGCCGCGCCCGGCCGCGAAGACCGCCTGTTCGCACTGGCGGCGCAACTCGAACGCGACGGCCTGCTCGCCTTCAGTCCACCGGCGGAGACACGCTGATGCTGCACACCTTGCGCGCGCGTCGCGGCATGGTCGTGGCCCCGCATCATCTGGCCGCACAGGCCGGGCGCGATATCTTGCGCGACGGCGGCAACGCCATCGAAGCCGCCGTCGCCACCGCCGCCTGCCTGGCCGTGGTGTACCCGCACATGACTGGTATCGGTGGCGACGGCTTCTGGCTGATCCACGAACCCGACGGCCGCGTACACGCCATCGACGCCTGCGGCCGCGCCGCGCAAGCCGCAACCCTGGACTTCTATCGCGGCCACAGCAGCATTCCGTGGCGCGGCCCCGGTGCGGCCAATACCGTGGCCGGTACCGTCTCCGGCTGGGCGCTCGCCCTGCAGCACGCAGGCGGCACGCTATCGCTGCAACGCTTGTTGCAGGACGCCATCCACCACGCCAGCGATGGCGTACCGGTCACGTTAGGCGGCGCACACATCGCCGCCAGCAAGAGCGCCGAACTGCACGTGCAACCCGGCGCCTACGCCAGCATCTTCGAGCCACACGGCGCGCCCCTGCACGAAGGCGCGCTGCTGCACCAAGCGCACCTCGCACGCACCTTGCAACGGCTCGCCGACGAAGGCCTGGAGAGTTTCTATCGCGGCGCAGTGGCCAACGACATCGCCGCCGATCTGCAAGCGCTCGGCAGCCCGCTCAACGCACATGACCTCGCAAGCCATCATGCCGAAACCACTGTGCCGCTCTCGGTCGCCATCCACGGCGCACGCCTCTACAACCACGCACCGCCCACGCAAGGCCTCGCCTCACTGCTGATCCTCGCCTTGTTCGATCGCCTGCATGCCGAACACCCCGACAGCTACGCACACCTGCACGGCCTGATCGAAGCCACCAAACAGGCCTTCCTGATCCGCGACGCACACGTCGGCGACCCCGCCTGGATGACGCTCGACGCTCAGGCCCTACTTGACGACAAGGCCGCACTCGACGCGCTCGCCACACGCATCGACATGACCACTGCATTGCCCTGGCCGCAGCCCTCGCAGGCCGGCGACACCGTCTGGTTCGGCGCCATCGACGCGCACGGCCGCGCCGTCAGCTGCATCCAGTCAACGTATTTCGAATTCGGTTCCGGCCTGGTGCTGCCGCGCACCGGCATCACCTGGCAAAACCGCGGCTGCAGCTTCCGCCTCGCCCCCGACGGCTGGAATGCCCTCGCACCGGGCCGCAAACCCTTCCACACCCTCAACCCCGCACTCGCCACTTTCGACGACGGCCGTGTCATGGCCTACGGCACCATGGGCGGCGAAGGCCAACCACAGACACAGGCCGCCCTTTTCTCCCGCTACGCCCGCTTCGGCGTACCGCTGCAACAGGCCATCACGGCACCGCGCTGGTTGCTCGGCCGCACCTGGGGCGAAGACAGCACCTCGCTGAAGCTGGAAGACCGCTTCGATCCAGCGGTGGTGCAAGCACTACGCGATGCCGGGCATGCAGTGGAACTGTTGCCCGCATATACCTCGATCATGGGACACGCGGGCGCGTTGGTGCGCGAGGTGGATGGCGTGATCAGCGGAGCAAGCGATCCGCGCTCCGATGGTGCGGTGGCTGGGTGGTGATGGATGGGGCCTGGATCCGTCAATGCTGTGACTGATAATTTCAGCGAAAAACTTAACTGATGATTCATGTTAGGAAAACTAACTTCCCCTGGTCATTTGCACGGAACGAGTCAATGAGATTTTCAAGAACCGTCCTGCTTTCGATACTCGCGCTATGCGGAACGACACTCTGTGCTTGCGCGCACACCTCGGCCGATGCAATACAGCCACCCGCGAAGGAACATGCCACCATGACCTCGACTGACAGTACATCGGCTAGCACCTCTGAACTCAGCGCCGACGAGATCGGCAAGCGGTTCTTGAAACTGATCGGTGCTCTGAAATCCTCCAGCGATCTCAACCCTGAGCATGTGAATGAAGTGATCGGAGTTCGCCTTGAACACTTCAACGCGATTCCAGGGCAGCGAGTCGAATCCTTTGCCTACAGCCAACTATTAAGAGGCGATTGGTCATACGAAATTCAGTACCTGCCGTCAGCCGCTATGCGTAGCCCTGGCGTGTCGCTGGACTTCGTGCACAAGTCAGATAGATATGCAGCCATGACGGATATTTGTCAGCTCAGTTTCGAGGATTACCACAACGCCATGAAGGCAATGGGCTTTGGCGATGCGCCTAACTACGGCGAACTTGGCCAGCTCATTGATTGGCGCTATCACAAAGACGGCATGACGGTCTCTATTGCTTCCAGGCCTGAAGTAACAGCGCTTGATGGCAAGAAATATCGCGCCTGCGTAACGTCGATTTCCACCGTGAATGAGTAGGAGCACCTACCGACATGGCTAGTCCAAATGCTCAACTTGAAGCGGCTTTGAAGCAGTTCGCAAGTCAATCAGGTGTTACGCCAGAGCAAGTTGCGCAACTTCGCTCGGCCGTAGTTGCTGACTCACAACAGCTTGGGCTTCTCAATCAAGATGCCCAGAATGGGCACTTGAAAGCATTTGCACTGCAAGGTTCTACAGGACAACAAAATCTTGCTGGGAGTTACGATATTCAGTCCGGGACCGTCACTCTACCGGCAGCTGATTTTCAATCCTCTGGCGCTAGACACAACCCGGATCTGCAAGCAACTCTCAGGCTGCAGCATATGTCGATCGAATTTTCCCAGAAGACATATCTGGATGCAGCGAGGGCGACTCATCCAGTGACGCAAGATATGGTCAACAACCTCCAATCGACCATCAATGGCTCGCCAGTGCTTGCAGATGAGATCAAGCGAGCGGTAATGACGACCGACAAGGGTGATCCGCCGCATAAGCATTTAGAACACTTCGACTTTATACCTCCAGGATTCACGGCTGGTGGCACCTACAGCGCTAGCAGTCACTCCATGAACATGCCTGCTGCCAGATTACAGGGAAGGTCTGCGGCAAACCCTAACGGGTACGATCCCAATGACATGACGTTTGTCCTCGGACACGAGATTCAACACGGTTTCAATGCCCCCGAAAGAAGGCTAGCGAACGCGGCGTTCCACAACGATGCCGTTTCCATAGCTAAAAGTACAAATCCTGTTCACGATTACACGCGTGTCTTCGCCACTTCCATTCAAGCAAGCAGAGACGACGAAGCGAAAGCAGAAATTGCAGGTTGGAACGCGTTACTGAGTAGACAAAAGCAGGGCAATCCAGCTGCAGGCTTACCAGAAATGAATGCTCTAGGAAACCGCAGGATCGAAGATTTTATCGTCAAGCCACAGGGTGCCGGCGCAACTATTCAGCCACGGCCAGGACTAAAATTCGACCCGGATGGTCAGCTACAAATGTCGCCGACAAATGTTGCGGCAATGGGACAACATTACTTCAATAGACCAGATCCGACACACCCTATCCCAGGTCGAAACCCAATTGGAATCGGGGATAGAGGCACATCTGACTATCCAAACTATTACGCGACCTCAGGGGTAGAGCATATAGTTGAGTACGAAAGGAAGTATGCAAGGCCAATACAGGGTGTGATGCCTGCAGCAACCATCAATATGGCCTCTGTCGGAATGAAAGAGCCGATCATTGAAGCTGAGGGTTTGGACTTTGGCAAGAACAAGGCTCCCTTTCCTTACTACGACAGCAGCACAACACCACCAGTCCTCCATCACTTCGATCACACCCAGGATGGAAGCGTAAATCCGGCACATGATCATAAATATGTACCAGTAGCGCCCACATCCAGTTCGACTCTAGCCCAGCGCGGTCCAGACGACCCAGATCATCCCGACCACGCCATGCTTGAGCAGATCCGCGATGGCATGCGCAAGATCGACGAGAGCGTTGGCAAGCCCTACGACGAGATGAGTGAGCGAGCAAGCCGATGCCTCCTGGCCGCATGTAAAGACAACCGCGAGAGTTACCCAGAAGCGGCAGACCGCTCCATGGAGAGCAATGCGTTGACGCGCGTCGATCACGTATTGATGAGCAAGACCGGCAACCTGTTTGCGGTAGAAGGCCGGCTGGACGACCCGGCGAACAAGCGGGTGCATGTGCAAATTGATCAAGCGATCAACATTCCGATTGAGCAATCAGACCAGAAGTTGCTGGCAGCTAATCAGGCGATCGCACAGGAAAGACAGATTATGCAACAGCAGGAAGTTGCGCGTGGAATGAATGATCCTAGCCAGGGCGGACCGACTCGATGAGGACTCTGTAGACTCAAAAATTACTCAGTAATAAATAAATTTCTAATTATTAAAGCAACCCAATTCAATCAGGTGATCGCAAAAGATCCGTTTTCCCTTAGATCTTCTAAAGCATGGCGAAAGAGATAGTCCCCTGAAGACGGATCAATCCAAAAAAGTGCATGGGTTGGATGAGAAATTTCGAACGCTATGTATCTCGAACTTAGTGCAACTACTTCTTCCATAGTTTGCCTATTATTGTGAGCGCTTGCATTTCTAATAATCTGCATAGCCTTTGAACTGGAATGCGCTTGAGAAAAGGCAGCCACTAGCTGCCCATGACGGGGCACTTCCATGCGTGGAATAATAGTTGCCAAAACATCTGTATCACCCCATGTCACTTCATTTCGTAGGGAGTCATTAGTGTTTCCCCAAGTCGGAGGATTAGGGGTAGCCTTGGCTCGCTTTACCGCGCCAGAGATATGATTCTCGCTAAGAGCGTTAGGATGCTGAGGCACGGGAAAACCACCTGAAGTGAGTGTTCCACGACACGAAAGAAATACTACCGAGCGGCAGAAATAGCCCCATTCCTGCCATAATCGCGATAATAATCCCTCTAAAAAGCATTCATCTGCAAGTGAAAAGTCTGCTGCACACACTATGCTAATGGATTTCCTGCCTAGGAAAGCCGAAAATTCTTCACTGAAAGCGTCAAAGTTATGTGACATTACTGTCCACGCGGGCAACAAAGTCATACACTCTCCAGCCTGGACTACGGTAGTTCACTCTGCAAAGCAGCGCAAAGCCATTTGACACGAATTTGCCTCTGCGGGGCCCGGTTACCGCCCTCAGCTGCTGCATTTACGAATTCAGAATATTTATCAACACTTCTTGTTTCAAAAGCTTCCACCAGCTCTCTAATTTGTGCTACTGCTCGTTGGGGATTATCTAGCCATATCCCTGACGGCTGAATACCCGTTTTTACTGCAACATCGGGCAACCCGAACTTATTGTGCATTAACGCGCACAGAAGAGAGTGAAATATATGCGGCTTGACCGCATAACTTCCTTGGATACCTGAAAGTTGCTGCCTTACGACATCAAGTGCTCCCCACACCTTATCGTCTAGCTCAGCCAGGCTGCCATTAGAATTTTCATAATCTGCATAAATTTTTGTTAACTTCTTCGGGCTCGTACTAACTAATCCCTCCTTGGCTGCCAGCGCAACGTCGGCTATAAACTCTGCGTCAACCATGCGAACAATCTGCCGACTCGTAAAAACCTTCCAGTCAACTAGAATGGATCCATATTTATCTAGAGTTCGGTTAACCCAGTCTTTAAAATCACCATAAAACTCGCTGTGACGCTTTTCTGCAGCATTGAGCGGAAGAGTAAAAGCATTCATTCGACGGAACATTTGAAGAATGTTTGCTCTATCAGCATTTCTAATAACATCCACAGATACTGTGTAAGACCAAAACTCATCCTGAAGTTCTTGAGGAAGATCACTGAGACGCATCCCAGCAAACTCTCCTGCATTCTTGCCTAGTGCAAATTTCTCTTCAGCAAAGTCAAAGATGGTTGTTAAACGTTGCTGACCGTCTACGATTTCACGATGCGGCTTCTTGAGTGCCTTGTCCAGTCGCTCATGGAAGTAAACTTTTGGAAATGGAAAGTCCCTGAGAATGCTATCAATAAAGTAGCTTTTGGCTGACGCCGGCCAGAGTCCGGAAGAACGCTGATAGTCCTTATTGACAGAAACAACCTTATCAATAAACCATCCCCTTATTTCCGCAATCGAGTACTTCGCCTCTTCGACTTTCATTATTTATCCTTTTTTTGCGAATTTCAAATTAATGCCATCTTAAACATTTTTAGCACAAAATTATGAACCTTACAAACCCATTAAATTTATTTTGTAAATTAATATAATTGATTGTCTAGAGCATAATTAGTCCGCAGCTTTACCGGAAAGCACGGAACCAATCTAATTGCACGAAGAAGATTCAGCATAAGACCTACTGCAGTTCATCAATGCAAGCCCCTAATAGTGAAGTTTAACTAGCTTGCCACAATCGCAAGGCTGCGAATGACCACTGCTTGACAGCCCGAACGTGCTGGTAGCAGACTCAACACCAAGGAGCGTAGAAACTCCTCACGTAGCGGCACCCACCTCCGTCAAACCGGTGGTTTTTTTGTGTCTGCAACCTGCAGGCGCGACCGACGCAATGCCTGCGTCGGGAGGGCGGCGAATACAACACCCGTAAGGGGAATAAGCCCGCCGGCTACGTGCGGTTTCTAACCTCCCGACATCCCGTCGCCTGCGGGCGATGGTCTTTGGCTTATGGAGGTTGGTCATGCTTCGTGCACCCCTGCGCTTGTCGGACGTGTCGGTCCGATTCATTTCACCACATGGGCTGTTTGCAATGTCCGGGCAACGCCAGAGTGCCTTGCTACGTTTGGTGCCCCAGTGCGTATGCGTCCAGCATGATTCGAAGGAGGCACGCTAATGCGCCGCACTCCATCGAAGGCGACCTTAGCCAGTAAGCCGAAGCGCGCTGCTAAGCCACCACAGAAAACCTTCGCCACCTGGACTTGTGTCGAGCCGCAGCGCAAACCGCTACCCACTGCCGAGGAACTCGCCAAGAGTACGCCCCCGCTGCCCGACGGCCCTGGCCGTCTGCTTGCCCCGCGTCGCGCACGCAAGCCCAAGGCATGCACGGTGAGCTATACGCATTACGCGGGTGACTATGAGCATGGCGGCGATCAACGCGTGCCGCATCTGCGCTTGAGTGGGTTGTGGCTGGAGCAACTTGGTTTTGCGATCGGCAGCAAACTCAGTATCCGTGCGCGCGATGGCGAGCTGGTGATTGCACTACGTGACATGACGCCCGCCGAGTAAGCAGTGCGCAGCATCGAACGACGCGATACGCCTTCGATGGGCTGGCAGGTCCGGCGGGATCTCTGGACCTGCGTTCATAAAAACAGAGGTTGCTAGAGGACAATCGATCCCCCGCTTAGGTGAGAGAGCTTGTGCAACAGCACGCGCTAGTGCTCAGGATCAAGACTGTAGTCAGGGCAAACCAACAAGGCAAACATGTCATAGACTCAGAGCATGCTCTCCAAGGCGACCATGGCGGACTCAACCACGCCGATCACTGGACAGGACGCATTTGCTTTCTTGGGCATGCGGGGCGATGCATAGGTACGTCGCTGCGCTTACTTCAACATACGCGTTAGACCTTTCACCAAGGAGAGCCACATGACAGATCAAGACGACACTCAACCCAAGCTGGAAGACGTCAAGCTGGCGTTCGATGGTCAGAGCCTGGATTGGTATCTGCAAAAGCTGGTCGCGACCGTCAACACTTCGAATGTGCAGTTCGGCATTACGCTGTTTGTTGAAGGCATCATTGTTTCAGGCCAGCTTGTCAGCGGGAAACAGTACTTCGAGGCATTTGCGCAGGAATTTTCTGCCGCCTATCCAGGCAACGCCGACGAAAAAGAAGATATTCGCCGCGCGTTTGCCAGCCACGCCAGTATCTACGACGCCGAAGAAGATGTTCAGCCGAGCAGCACGCCTCCGCAGTTCATTCACCTGATTGAATCGCGTTGCTTTTCACCCGGCGGCCAGCCCCTGCCCAGCAACCGTGGTGTGCTGTGGCGCGGCAAGGTGAATGCCGTTTCCGGCTTCACCCTGGGATCGCTGTCGGCGGATTAAGCCTGGCAAGCTCCGCTTTGGTGTGAGGTGCTCGTCATCTCACATTTTGTGCTGGCTGCCCGCATCGCGCGGTGGGGCGTTTTTCACGTAGCGGTCGAACCAGTCCAGCATCTCGGCGACCACGTCTTCGGTGGATTCGCGTGCGGTGTACCAATGCGGTTCGAACGGCAGCAACACCAGCCGCGCAGTGCCGCCGTTGCCACCGATCGCCTGGAACAATCGCAGTGCCTGGGTGGTTTCGGTCCCGGGGTTGGCGTCGTCCATGCCGTGCACGATCAACAACGGCTCGTTGATCTCGGCGTGGAAGAACGTAGACGCCTGCGCATAGACCTCCGGTGCGGCCCAGAACGAACGGCGCTCGTTCTGGAATCCGAACGGCGTCAGCGTCTTGTTGTAGCTGCCGCTGGTACCTGCGCCAGCGCGGAACAGGTCGGTCTGTGCCAACAGGTTGGCCGTCATCAGCGCGCCATGGCTATGCCCGGTGACGCCGATACATTGGCGATCGACCGCCATCCCGGTCGGCAGCGTGCGTCGCATGATCTGCGCCTCGCCCGGCTATCTGGCAGAGCACGGCACTGCACAGCGGCCGGACGATTTGTTGCAGCACGCCACCATCTCCACCGCATCTTCCGAGCGTCCACCCAAATGGCCGTTTCGCATCGATGGCCGTGAGCATCTGGTGGATGTCGCCTCACGCCTCAATGTGACCTCGTTCAACGCCGCCATCATCGCCGCAGTGCAGGGCTGGGGATTGACGCAGGTGCCGTCTTACCAGATCCGCGAACACCTGCAGAGCGGCAAGCTCACGTGCATCCTCGACGCGTTCGAGATCGCACCAGAGCCGGTGCAAGTGGTCTACGTGGAAGGACGCCGGGGCTCATCCAAGGTGCGCACGTTTGTCGATTATTGCGTGGATGCCCTGCGGCAGGATCTGGGTTTTTACGCTGGCGTTTGAGCTGATGACTTGATCGAACCCTTGCTCTGGCGGCATAGCGTGGCGCGAGCTGCCTTCCATGCGATGAGCACTGCATCGTGCAATCACCAACACTCAGGGCTGCAAACGATCGCCCCGCCCTGCCACCAAGGACGATGCCAGCAGCAACACGCTGGCACCCCCGAACGTGGCACCAATGGAGACATGATCCAGCAGGACACCGCCTGCGGCGCCGCCCAGCATGATGGAGAGCTGGATCGCGGCAACCATCAGGCCACCACCGCTTTCCGGCGCGTCCTTGACGCAACGGCTCAGCCAGGTGGACCACGCTACCGGTATCGCCGCGTTGAGCGTGCCCCAGGCGATCATCGCGATGGCCACCGCCCACAGCAGATGCCCGGCCAGCAACATGCCGAGGGTGGCCACGCCCAACGCGGCCGGCAGCACGCTGAGCAGCGTGAACAGGCGCTTGGGCACCAGCGCGGTGGCGGCATAGGTCCCGACGAACCCGGCCAAACCCAGGCCAAGCAGCAACAACGACAGTTGCGACACATTGACCTGCGCAATGGTTTCCAGAAACGTGCGGAAATAGGTGAACGCAGAGAACGCGCCGGCAAACCCGAGCATCACCGCCAGCATGGCGCGCGCAACATAACGACGCTTCAACAAGGTGACGATACCGCTCAGCGAAGTGGCGCCTTGCGCTGGCATCGACGGCAGGCTGCGCCACTGCCAGACGATGGTGAGCGCAACCAGCGGCAGCATGCCCCAGAACACACCGCGCCAGCCGATGGTCGCACCCAGATAGCTGCCCAACGGCGCTGCGAATGCGGCAGCGACCGCGTTACCGATAAATATGATGCCCAAGGCCTTGGGTACCGCATGCTCGGGCATGATGCGCATCACCGTGGCGGTGGAGAGCGCCCAGAACCCACCGATGACGACGCCGAGCAGCGCACGCGCGACCATCAACATGCCGAAGCTGTGCGCGTTGGCGATCAACAACAGCGACACCAACATCATCGTGGTCAGCGTGAGCAGCACATGGCGCCGATTGAAGCGCGACGACAGCGGTGCGATCAGCAAGCTGGCGACCACGGCGAACAGGCCGGAGATCGAAATCGCCTGTCCGGCCATGCCAGCGCTTGCGTGCAGATCCGCAGCGATCGGCGTGAGCAGGCTGACCGGCATGAATTCGGAGGCGATCAACAACGCAACGCACAGCGACATCGAGCCGACTGCGCTCCAGGTCTGGCGTGTTGCTGCGGGTGCGGCGCGAGAGGATGTGTCTGTGGCGAGCGAACTGGTTGGCATGTGGGGGCCTTGCGCGAAGAGTGGATGCGGTAAGAACGCCAAGCCGCAAGCGCGCGATGTAGCGCCGCTCGAGAGCGAACCTGGCGTTCGAGAGGGATGCGCTGCAGACAGCGATGCGACGCATCGACCTGCCACTGCAACGACGCACGACGGGCGCAATGCAGCAACGAATGCTGCGGCTCGGGCGTGCGCGTGTCTGGAGGTGCTGCAGCTTACGCAGGCAGCGGGCGGCGATAAAGATGGCTGATCCGCACGGGCTTATGAAGCCCGCTCATCAACGGCACGTTTGCGTCGAACGCCTGTCCAAGGCGCGCATCTATCAGCCTTTGTAGCGCAACGCATCGACCACCAGGTTGAACGCTGGCGACGAATGCCGGCGACTGGGATAGAACGCGTGCAAGCCCGGCCAGGTCGGCGACCAATCCTTCATCACCCAGCGCAGGCGCCCGGCCTTGAGATGCGGGCGCGCCAGATTTTCCTGCACGAACGCAATGCCGAAGCCGTCCACCGCCGCGTCCAATGCTTCGTAGGTGCCGTTGAAGGTGAGCTGGCCCTCAACACGCACGATGACCTCGCGGCCGTCTTTTTCCAGTTCCCAGGCGTAGATGCCGCCGGCGGTTTTCATGCGCAGATTGATGCAGCTGTGCGCGGTGAGATCCTGTGGCGTCTTGGGGATGGGCCGACGCGCGAGATAGGACGGTGCCGCGACGATCGCCATGCGCATGTCCGGCGCGATGCGCGCGGCGATCATGTCTTTTTCGACTTGGTCGCCCAGGCGCACGCCCAGGTCGTAGCGGTCGGCCACGATGTCGGTCAGACCGTTGTCGACCACGATCTCGACCTTGATGTCCGGGTATTGACGCAGCAGCTTGGACAACTTGGGCCACAGGATCGCGCGCGCGGCGTAGTCGGTGGCGGTGATGCGCACCGTGCCTGCGGGCGTGTCGCGCATTTCGCTGAGTGCGGACAGCGCCTCTTCGATTTCTGCAAAGCGCGGCGCCACCGTCTGGATCAGGCGCTCGCCGGCTTCGGTCGGTGCCACGCTGCGCGTGGTGCGGGTCAGTAACCGCAGCCCGAGGCTGGCTTCCAGCCCACGAATGGTGTGACTCAGCGCCGATTGCGAGACACCCAGCTTGGCTGCAGCACGCGTGAAGCTGCCCTCGCGAACGATGGCGATCAGCGCCAGCAGGTCCTTGAAACTGTCGCGGGCCATTGGTGAATCCGATTCATGGAATGTAGGCGACTGTAGCAGCCGTTCGGATGCGAGGCGGTGGCGCTTCTGCCCCTTTTCCTTCGGGGCACCAATGCACGGCTTGCGCAGCAATGGCGCGCGTGCATTGGTGCGCCCGCGCCGCAAGCCAGGGCCGGGCCGGGGCGCGGATTGGGGATTGGGGATTGGGGATTGGGGTGACGGTACGTGGCGACGCAAGCGATGCGTCACGTCTGAAGGCGCGTGGCGACGCGTTTGTCATTGCGAGACTGGCTGCTCTCTGCGGCGCACCCTCATCCGCCCCTATGGGCACTTTCTTCCGTCAGGAGAGGTGATACCAGAGCCCCTCTCCTGCGGGAGAGGGGTTGGGGTGAGGGTACGGCCGCCCAGCATTCTCGACGCTGCCGTACCCTCATCCGCCCCTTCGGGGCACCTTCTCCCGATGGGAGAAGGAACAAAACGCAGCCGCCACCGCCCGTCGCATTTTTTGCAACGCCTGACCCTAAAAAAACCGCTTTGGGGTGACGGGGGCGGTTCGTATAGTCGGATTGGACGGCTGCCGCCCGCTGCGCACGCCCGATCGCCACGGCTGCGCAGAGCAATGAATCGCTCAACGTCGCCTTGCCCACTTCCCCACCGCCTGCGGAGGCTTTATGCATCAGCACCTGTCGCATCCCAGGCCACGCAGCACCTATGCGGCAACACGCTTGCACCGCGCCGCATGCTGAGCGCTCCAATCACCGCAGCAACCGACCATTGCTCCGGCGCACGCGCGGTGGCGCGCTGCGATGCACTGGGCGTCGCACCGTACAGCGACACACCCGGCGGCCTGTTCCGCGCCTGGCTCAGTCCGGCGCATCGCGCGACCACCGCGCAGGTGAGCGAATGGATGCGCCAGGCCGGCATGCAGGTGCGACTGGACGCAGCGGCCAATCTGATCGGCCGCTACGACGGCGCACATGCAGATGCACCGGCGCTGCTGATCGGCAGCCATCTGGACAGCGTGCGCGATGCCGGCCGCTACGACGGCCCGCTCGGCATCCTGCTCGGCATCGAATGCGTGGCCGCGCTGCATGCACAGGGTCGGCGCCTGCCGTTTGCGATCGAAGTCATCGCCTTCGGTGACGAAGAAGGTTCGCGTTTCCCGGCATCGATGTTCTGCAGCCGCGCCGTAGCCGGCACACTGGATCCGGCCACACTGGCCGTGGTCGATGCCGACGGCGTCGAGGTGGCGGCGGCACTGACCAACTGGGGCCTGGATATCGCAGCGATCGGCCACGCCGCACGCGCCCCGGGCAGCGTGCTGGCCTATCTGGAAACGCATATCGAACAAGGCCCGGTGCTGGAAGCCGAAGGCCTGCCGGTCGGCATCGTCACCGCCATTGCCGCGCAACGACGCTTCGCCCTGCGCTTCGACGGCCGCGCCGGCCATGCCGGCACCACCACGATGGGCTTGCGCCGCGACGCGTTGAGCGCAGCGGCCGACGCACTCCTGGCGATCGAGCGCATCGCCCGCGCCGGCAGCGACGATCTGGTCGCCACCGTCGGCAAGCTGCAGGTCGCACCCGGCGCCACCAATGTGGTGCCGGGCCGGGTGGACTGCACGCTGGACGTGCGCGCCGGCGACGATGCCAGCCGCGATGCGGCGGTGCTACAGATCGAACACGCACTCGCACGAATCAGCGCAAGCCGCAACATCGCCATCGCCATCGACCCGTTGCAGACACTCGCCGCCAGCCCCTGCGCACCGGCCTTGATCGCACGTCTGCAACACGCAGTCGCCGCGCAAGGCATCGCGCCGCGCCAACTGGTCTCCGGCGCCGGCCACGATGCAATGGTGATGGCCGCGCTGTGCCCTACCGCGATGCTGTTCGTGCGCTGCGCCGGCGGCATCAGCCATCATCCGGACGAACACGTCGCCCCGGCCGATGCCGAGGTTGCCTTGGCGGTCATGCGCCACTTCATCGAACACCTGGGAGATCCCCTTGTCACCTGATCTGCGTCACCTGCACACCTTCGGCGAACTCGATCCCCCGCAGCGGCTGTTGATGGGTCCGGGCCCGGTCAATGCGCATCCGCGCGTGCTGCGCGCGATGGCGGCCGATCTGCTCGGCCAGTTCGACCCGGAAATGACCACCTACATGAACGAGGTGATGGCGCTGTACCGGCCGCTGTTCGGCACCGAGAATCGCTGGACGTTTCTGGTCGATGGCACTGCGCGCGCCGGTATCGAGGCTGCCTTGGTCTCGCTGGTCACCCCGGGCGACCGCGTGCTGGTCATCAACTTCGGGCGCTTCGGCTTGCTGCTCACCGAAATCCTGGGCCGGCTCGGCGCCGAGGTGCATACGGTGGATGCGCCCTGGGGCGAGGTAGTGCCGCTGAGCGCGATTGCCGAAGCGATCGAGCGCGTGGCACCCAAGCTGGTGGCCACCGTGCACGGCGACACCTCCACCACGATGGCGCAGCCGCTCGATGGCCTCGGCGCGCTGTGCCGGGCGGCCGGCGCGCTGAGTTACGTGGATGCCACCGCCACCATCGGCGGGATGGAGATCGCCAGCGATCGCTGGGACGTGGACGTGGTGACCGGCGGCCTGCAGAAATGCCTGGGCGGGCCGTCCGGCTCGGCACCGATCACCGTGTCCAGCGCGGCGGCCGAAGCGATCTTCGCGCGCCGCCACGTCGAACGCGGCATCGTGCGCGAGGACATCGTCAACGGCAGCGGGCCACGCATCGCCTCGAATTATTTCGATCTGGCGATGATCATGGATTATTGGTCCGACAAACGCCTCAACCACCACACCGAAGCCACCACCATGCTCTACGGCGCCCGCGAATGCGCGCGCGTGGCCCTGCAGGAAGGATTGGATGCACGCTTCGCCCGCCATGCTGCAGCCGGGCGCGCGGTAAGTGCCGGCATCCGCGCGTTAGGACTCGAAGTGTTCGGCGACGATGCGCACCGCATGACCAATGTCACCGGCGTGGTGATTCCGCCAGGCATCGACAGCGATGCGGTGCGGCGACGCATGCGCGAGGATTTCGAGATCGAGATCGGCACCGCGTTCGGGCCGTTGCAGGGCAGGATCTGGCGCATCGGCGCGATGGGCTACAACGCGATGAAGCACAAGGTTTTGATTACTTTGGCCGCGCTGGAAGCCGTGTTGCGCGCCGAAGGTTACGCGTGCACGCCAGGGCTGGCGGTGGAAGCCGCGCTGGCGGCCTGGCATGCGGAGCCGCATGCATGAGCACACCGCGCGACCTGGTCGGCTATGGCGCCACCCCACCTGCGGCGCAGTGGCCCGGTGGCGCGCGCATCGCGGTGCAGTTCGTCATCAACTACGAAGAGGGCGCAGAGAACTGCGTGCTCAACGGCGATGCCGGCTCGGAAGCGTTTCTGTCGGAAATGGTCGGCACGCAATCGCAACCCGGCGCGCGCGCCATGGCGATGGAAAGCCTGTACGAATACGGCAGCCGCGCCGGCTTCTGGCGGCTGCATCGGCTGTTCACCGCGCGCAACGTGCCGGTGACCGTGTTCGGCGTTGCGCAGGCATTGGCCTCCAATCCCGAGGCAGTCGCCGCGATGCGTGCGGCAGACTGGGAAATCGCCAGCCACGGGCTGCGCTGGATCGATTATCAGCACATGGATGAGGCCGCCGAGCGCGCGCATATCGCCGAGGCCATCGCCGTGCATACCCGTGTCACCGGCAGCCGCCCGCTGGGCTGGTACCAGGGCCGCACCAGCCCCAATACTTCGCGGCTGGTGGCCGAAGAAGGCGGCTTTGTCTACGACGCCGACAGCTATGCCGACGATGTGCCGTATTACGATCGTCAACATGGCCGTGCGCAGTTGATCGTGCCGTACACGCTGGATGCCAACGACATGAAGTTCGTCGCCTACAACGGCTTTGCCGATGGCGAGCCGTTCTTCCGCTATCTGCGCGACAGCTTCGAGCAGCTGCGCAGCGAAGGCGGGCGCATGCTGTCGATCGGCCTGCACGGGCGCATCGTCGGCAAGCCCGCACGTGCGGCCGCACTGGCGCGCTTTGTCGATCACGTGCTGGCCAGCGGCGATGCGTGGGTGGCGCGCCGCATCGACATCGCACGCCACTGGCTGCAGGTAAACCCGACATGAGCATCCACGCCTCCGACATCGATCTGCCCGAGGTGATCGCGCAAGTGACTGCCGCCTTCCATGCCTACGAGGATGCCTTGATGGGCGATGACATCGCCGCGATGGATGCGCTGTTTCACGCCGCGCCAAGCACGGTGCGCTATGGCGTAGGCGAAGTGCTGTACGGCATCGAGGCGATCCGCGCGTTCCGCATCGGCCGCGGCGGTTCGCCGCAGCGCCGGCTCGCGCATGTGCAAGTGCACGGCTTCGGCCACGATTTCGCTACCACGCATGCGGAATTCGTTCGCGACGGCAGCAGCGCGCGCGGCCGCCAGAGCCAGAGCTGGGTGCGCTTTGCCGATGGCTGGAAAGTGGTGGCCGCGCATGTCTCGCTGCAAGGCACGCACGCATGAGCGTGGTCGATGCCAACGCGCTGGACAATGCCGCCTTCGTGGCACGCTACCGCGAACTGTTCGAGCACTCGCCGTGGGTGGTGGAACGCGCTGCACAGCGGCGCCCGTTCGACGATGTACATCGCGGGCTGATGCAGGTGGTGCTGGAAGCCTCGCAGGTAGATCAGATCGCCTTGATCCGCGCGCATCCCGAGCTGGCCGGCAAGGCTGCGATCGATCGCACACTCACTGCAGCATCGGCCGCCGAACAGGCGTCGGCCGGCTTGGATCGGCTCAGCGAAGCCGAGTTCAAGCGCTTCCATGCGCTCAATCAGGCGTATCGCCATCGTTTCGGATTTCCATTCGTGATCTGCGTGCGGCTGCACGACAAGGCCGGCATTCTTGCCGCGCTGGAACGGCGGCTGGACGCATCGCGCAGCGAAGAAATTTCCACCGCCCTCGCCGAGATCGGCAAGATCGTTCACCTGCGCCTGGAGGCACTGCCATGAGCCTGGCCCAACTCGAACGCGAGCTCCACCACGATCTGCAACGCCTGGCCCACGGCGGCGACGCATGGACGCAGCCGCGCGTGCATCCGGCCGGGCACGTGTACGACGCGGTCATCGTCGGCGCCGGCCAAAGCGGCCTGGGCGCGGCGTTCGCGCTGCAACGCGAGCGCGTGCACAACGTACTGATCATCGACGAGAACACCGCCGGGCAGGAGGGCCCGTGGGTGACCTATGCGCGCATGCAGACCTTGCGCACGCCCAAGCAGATCACCTCGATCGACCTGGGCGTGCCCTCGCTGACCTTCCGCGCCTGGTGGGAGGCGCAACACGGCGTCGCCGGCTGGGACGCGCTGGACAAGATTCCGCGTGACAGCTGGATGGATTATCTACGCTGGTACCGCGCCGTGCTGCGCCTGCCGGTGCGCAATGCAACGCAACTGGCGCGGGTAGAACCGGACGTAGCGCCCGGCATCCACCGCCTGCATCTGGCGATGGGCGCACCGCTGCTGACGCGCAAACTGATCCTGGCCACCGGCATCCAGGGCGGTGGGCAATGGATGGTGCCGGAGTGGATCAGCAGCGCGCTGCCCGCACAGCGCTACGCGCATACCTCCGGCCATATCGATTTCGCTGCACTGGCAGGCAAACGCGTGGGCATTCTGGGCGGCGGCGCCTCTGCATTCGACAACGCCTGTTTCGCGCTGGATCAAGGCGTCGCCACTGCCGAAGTGTTCGTGCGGCGCAGCGAATTGCCGCGCATCAATCCGTTCCGCCACATGGAGCAGGCCGGCATCATTCCGCGCTTTCTGACACTGCCGGATGCGGACAAGTACCGCATGATGGCCAGCTTCTTCGCGCACAACCAGCCGCCGACCAACGACACCTTTCAACGGGCATGCGCGCATGCCGGCTTTGCGTTGCATCTGGGCGCGCCGTGGCTGGAAGTGGCAGAGCGCGAGGGTGAGGTGGTGGTGCGCACGCCGCAGGGCGAGCACCGCTTCGATTTTCTGGCCGTGGCCACCGGCCTGGTCACCGACCCGCAACTGCGCCCGGAACTGGCCGCGCTGTCCGGGCGCATCGCCTGCTGGGCCGACCGCTACCAGCCGCCACCGGGCCAGGCCAATGCGGTGCTGGATGCGCATCCCTACCTGGGGCCGGGCTTCGAACTGCTGCCGCGTACGCCCGAGGATGCCGCGCTGCTGCACGGGCTGTTCGCCTTCAACTATTCGGCGCTGATCAACCACGGCCCCTCGGCGGCGGCACTGTCCGGGCTCAAGATCGCGCTGCCACGGCTGGCCCGCGCGGTGGCTGATCAACTATTCCTGGATGACCGCCAGGCCATCGTCGACAGCTACCTGGCCTACGACCAGCCCGAATTCGTCGGCCAATGGCCGCAACCGACCCAGGCGGTGGCATGAGCACGCTCTCTACGCATGTGCTGGATACCGCCAGCGGCCGCCCCGCCGCAGGTATCGCGTTGCGCCTGTTCGCCGGCGAGACGCTGCGCTTCGAGGGTGTCACCAATGTCGATGGGCGCTGCCCGGAACTGGCCGCACTCACGCTGCAATCCGGCCGTTATCGGCTGGAATTCGAGGTGGCCGGGTATTGGCGCACAACCGGCGTAGCGTTGACCGACCCGCCGTTTCTGGAGCAGGTTCCGATCGCCTTCGGCATCGCCGGCGAGGGCCACTATCACGTGCCGTTGCTGCTTTCGCCGTACGGGTATTCCACTTATCGCGGCAGCTGAGCGACTTCAGGTCCGCAATGGATCGGATCGGCATATGCCGCGTTCCGCATCGGCCCCGTAGAATGACGCCTTTCCGGCGACAGGCCGGGGCCCCGGAATTGTCATGATCCACAACGATGTACTGCGCAGCATCCGTTACATGCTCGACCTCAGCGACGACAAGGTGGTGGAAATCACCCGCCTGGCCGACCCGGAGTTCGCGCTCGACAAGGCGCAGTTGCAGGCCTGGCTGAAGAAGGAAGACGAGCCCGGCTTCGAGCCCTGCCCCGACGCGATGATGGCGCGCTTTCTCGATGGCCTGGTGCTGCGCTTCCGCGGCCGCGACGAGAGTCAGCCGGTCCGCCCGCTGGAAACCAAGGTCGGCAACAACCTGGTGCTGAAGAAGCTGCGGGTGGCCTTCGAGCTGAAGGACGTGGACATGCACGCGATCTTCGCCAGCGCCGGCTTCCCGTTGTCCAAGCCGGAGTTGTCTGCGCTGTTCCGCCAGCCCGGCCACAAGAATTTCCGCCCCTGCCTGGACCAGTTGCTGCGCGCTTTCCTCAAAGGCCTGACCGCCCGGATGCGCGAAGCGGGTTGATGTCTGTGTGACTGGCCTGTTGTGTGTCACGAGCAATGCGTGGCAAGTGCAACTTGAGCGTGGCCTGCTGGGCGACGCCCGGCAGGCCATCCATGATGTCGTACAGGCGCAGCGCCGGAAATCCTTCAAAAACGTGTGAGTGCGGAGCAGCCGACCTTGTTTCCTGGCTCTTATCCCGCTGTCATCGCACCTGGTTGGACAGCGCGGATAGATCAGTTGCAGAGCAGCTGATCTGCGGCTTGGCTGCAGGGCCCTTGCCCGCCCACCATCGAAGATGGTCGGTGCGCATAGTTTCAATAAACAGCCAGCAAACTGTCGGGTGCGGTGTCCTTGCCGCGACCTTGACGCTGTGAGTTTGCTGCAGGGCCCTTGCCCACCCACCATCGCAGGACACGCCGCAAGTACGTCCATGTAGCAACTGTGTTGTTGGAGGGGCTTTGGCCACTCCGTAAGCCGGGCACG
>NZ_MDFM01000029.1 GCF_002939985.1 Xanthomonas hortorum pv. cynarae
GTGAGATATGGCGCAGCGAAGGCCCATTCTTCGTCGGAGATATCGGTTGGATATGGCTTACGAGGCTTCATCCGTATACGTTATCGCGACAAGGGCAAAGTTCATAACACGCTCTATACATTTGCCTGTACGTTGCTACTATCTAAGTGCGCAAATCTATCAGCTAATGCGAAGTAGGCCAATAATATCTGGTCTAGTGAAATATCTATAAGATACACTTAGAGCAATATTCAAGGGGTTTTGTTAACGGTTCTTAGTTTGTAGCGCTGAACATTGAATTTCAAGTGTTTGACGCTGGCGGTGGAGTCAGATGCATTGAGGCGGTACCCTTCGTTCGGAAGTTGGCCGCGCCCGCACTTGCGGCGGACGCGGCCATCATCATGTTTCCTTTAGCGGCTTCTAATGAGCTACTACCGCTATGAGGACATCCTTGCCAACTACTTCCCAAGACAGCGTGCCAAAGCCCCGAGAGCCCCAGTTCTCGCCCCAACTGTTCTCGATAATCAGCCCGCTTTGATTGTAGCCAAGTGCTACGACGGCGTGCCCACCATTGATAGGACTGGTAGTGTCGTTGTCTACTTCGTTGGCGCCTAGGTCGTCAAAGCCTTGTCTGGTGTTGAAGCCGATCACCACCGGTGTTGATGCAGCTAGCGCTCGTTTTATCTGTTCGATCAGCGGGGCCTTTCCGTTCCCGCTACCCGAATAAATCACAGTGTATTTCTTGTACGGCGTTCGATGGTTTGCCGCACTGGCACGGTCGGCTGCGGTTGGTTTGTTCTTCCAGTTATAGTTGCCCCAGGAATAATGCTGCTCCGTGTCGATTCCTTGTAGAAGCGCCGTATCCAGGTTCGTTTCGATGTAGCTACCTTCATCGACGCCATTATTTACTTGGCTATAAAGATACATGGGGGCAAATCGTTTAACAGCCTGCTTCCCTGCGTTGGCGTACCAGCCGCCCAATGTGTGAGCCGTGGACCAGGATGCGCAGGAATTGACTTGCCCCTGGTCACCGGGCTCAATGGCAAAGCCGCGCAGATCAACACTGGCGGGTAGGTCGCCGGCACCGGTGCTCGTGGTGCCAAAGATGGGGGTGACTGGCTGGACCATCAAAGACTGCTTGAAGCCTTTGCCATGGGTTGCAGCCTGCGCAAGGGACATGGTGGAGCACCCCATCAGTACAACGAGGCAAGTGGAAATCGAGCATAATTGTTTCATTGGTTTCTAGTTCGCTTAAGGAGTGAGTCGCACAGAGCAGCCGCGTGGGCATGAACCACGCAGTGTGAGTGACGGCGGTTTGGTTTTTGAAGAGTGTAGAAAACTAGATCTTCGCGGCTCCCCAGCCGCAGCACAATATGATGGCCGCACGGGAGCCATGCTCACCGCAATGCGAAGAAATCTTCGCAATAAAGAACGTTTAGTCGAACTGGATTTTGCGAGACTTTCTCTCTATTTTCAGGGCGGTTAACAACACCCAGGAAGAAGCTGTCAACAGATGATGGAGCAAGCAAGCAAGAGCAACGTCAAGTGGAGATCGATGCAGCGTTCAAAGCGGATGCGCAGTTTGCCCATGCCTGCGAACCAGGCATGCGTGCGCTTGACGACCCAGCGATGACGGCCCAACCGGTGGTTGCGCTCAATGCCTCTGCGTGCGATCCGCGCAATGATGCCGCGCTGCTTGAGGAAGGTGCGACAGCGGGCGATGTCGTAGGCCTTGTCGGCGTGCAATCTGCCTAGCCAGCGTCGCGGGCGCCCTGGCTTGCCACCAATTGGCGGCAAGGCGTCGATCAGCTCCTCGAACACGACCGAGTTGTGCCGATTGGCGCCGGTGAGGCACACCGCCAAGGGCACGCCGAGGCGGCCTTCGGCAATTTTTCCTAACGCGGACTCAACGTGTTACTGCAGTGATTTACCCTTCATTTTTCAGAAGCAAGCGCCACTTTTGCCAAGGCAGACATCAACAGCTTCGCCTTTTCTGGGTGCTTGACTTCCTGTTCGTCCACCAGCTCCACAACGCTGAGTCCATCGGCCTGTATCTGCCTTGGCGTGAACAGCATGCCTGCCGCGCCGGGAACCGAGGCCAGCAGCGTCAACGGGTCGTACAAGTTGAGTTTGGTGACCCTCGGCCAGATCTGGTCGAAGGCCATGGCTTGATTTGCGCCCTCTTGCGGGCTGCTTGCCTGCGGTAGTGCGTCTGCGGTGAACGTGCGAAAGAACCACGCCTGATCCAGGCCCGGAAGCAGCCCTGCCTGAATTCCGTCCCACAAGCCGTTCAAGGCGTTTTTCTGCACGTCTTCGAGATACCTGCCCACCGAATGCCCACTCTTCGCCAGGCCTTCGTAGAACGAGGGCGACACCTCTGTCTTGTAGGCAGCTTCCTTGGTAACGATGCGCAACGGGATCTGCAGTTGCTGTGCCTTGCGGTACAGGCCACGGGCCGCGTCCAGGTCTGTCGCATTGTTGTAGGCGCGTGCGTCGGGCTGCACATGGCCCTCAGCGTCCCTGGCCGGCTCGACGCCCCCCATGATGGTGATGCTCTTGACGCGCTCGCGCACAAGCGCCGGATGCGCATCGACCAGCGCATGGGCGTCGGTCATGCCGGCAATCACCACCATGCTCAGCCCCTGCGGTGCCTGCATCAGGCGCTCCTGCAGCGCTTGCAGGCTGTTGTCGCAAATTTCGGCCGATTCCGCACGCAACCCCTGGCCTTCCTGCAGGAATTTGGCATGGTCCTTGGCCTGTTTCGCACTCATCGGGTAATCCTGCCCGCGTGAGACACGCACATCGGGGAGTTGCAGGCGGTTGAACACGCCCTTTGCGAGCCGGGCGCGCTGCTCGCGCACGCTGGCATCGCCCAAGGTCACCGCAACGTCGGTGAGGCGTACAAAGCCCGTTACCTGCAGTTGCTTGCCGATGGTGTAGGCGACCACATCGTCGGGGTCCTTGTTGGGGTCGGTAAACAGCACCGTATCGCGCGGTGTCGCCGGGGTGTGGAAACTGAGCTCCCGCAGCACCGCTGCTTCGTCGGGCGTCAGGCACGTACCGCCTTCAGCCCCGAGTTCGGCAAGCATTCGGCGCTGTGTTGCCGTCAGCGCAGGCGCACTGAGTGAGCGTTTGAGAATGGCAGCGCCTTGTGGTCTTTTCCGCGGCAATGCCTGCAGCGCCCCATCGCTGATCTGCGCGCAGGGCAGGTGTTGATCTGCCGACACGGTTGCAGTGCGCTCACCCGTAGACCCGGACGTTGCATGAGCGCCTGCAGGCACGTGCAGTGTGGGGCGATGCCTGATGGAATCCATCTGCTGTCCTTGCGTCGATGCTGGCCAATGAGGCGATCAGGATGGAGGCGGCTCCATTCTCTGGGATATCGATCGGCGAAGGGCGTTGCAACGACACGAAGCGGAGGTTGCCTGTTGCACTGCTTTGAGTGTGAAAGCGTGACCATCAGCATGGCGCGCGTTGCGATCTGCAGAGATCCTGCGCCCTCACGATGCCATTGCCGTCTGCCTGACGACTGCCTTCTACGCCGTTGTCAGATGGATTGGTCAGTCACTTCCTTGCGGCTGCGCGAAGCCGCGCATCTGCGGAAGCGTCTGCATCATCTGCTGGCTGAGCGCGCTGCGACGCATGCACGTCGCCAGACCGTCCATTTTTTCGGTCTTGCGCCAAGCGCAATGACGCTTGCGTAGCAGAGTGGTACGCAAGCACTTTGGTGAATCTGTTCTAAGAGGTGAGACATGGGTTCCTTCCCAGTGAGTTCTGTGGCTCGTGAAGCGGTAAGACACGATCAACGCGAGGCGCAGGCCCCGCGTGAGGTGGGTTACTCCTCGCAACGCGGCGACCCGCAGGCCAATCCACAATTGAAGCAAGACCTGTCGCGTGCGCCCGTGCGTGCGGCGCGGCTCAAGGCCCCACGCGTGCCCATCGGTGTGCACATTGCGAACACCGGGCTGCAGGCAGCGCGGTTTGCCACCTCTGCGGTCGCAGGGCCAGCCGAAGCCGCAGTTCTGGACGTGGTTCATGCGCCCGCTGCGGCGGCATATGAATATGCAAAAGGGGAGGTGTCCTGGAAAAAGAATGCGGGTGTCACGCTTGCGCCGGCCTTGGCCTACGCCGTGGTGATGGGCACGCTGTCTGCCGTGCAGTATCTGGCGAACCGGTACCTGCAAGCGCAGTCGCAGACGAGTGTCAGCAAGGCCGACAGGGCGAAGGAGTTGGGCGTCACCGAAGCATGTCTGGACGCGGCCGTTGCCATGGTGAACAAGGGGGAGGTGGCCGGTCCCGGGGGTGAGATGACCGAAGAAGAGGCAGCTGCGCTGGCAGCAGATCTTCAGAACCTGGCAACCGCAGACCGTTCCCGGCTGCCGCCAGAGCTCTGGCGCGCTGCCAGCGGCGTTGGCGACGACGCCTGCGCATTGGTCACTCGACTGCTCTTGGCCGCAAGAGCCCGCGCGTCTGCAGAGGCGTCTGCATCGTACGGCAGTTGAAAGGCGATCCCACGCGTTGCTGGTTGGAGTGGCGGGCCACGCATGCCCTGCCGGGTTTTCCGAACTACACCGGCGCAGACTTCAAAATCCCCGACAAACTCTCGCGCAGGATCAACTGCAGATGCATGCGGTTGAGTTCCATGCCGCTGGTCATCACGTTGTGCAGGCCGCCGCACATGGCGGCCACGGCGAAGACGCGGGCCTGGAATTCCTGCTCGCTGCTGGCCGGGTCGGCGTGGCCGCGCAGCAGGCGCTTGAGCAGGGCGCTGAGGTGTTCGATCAGCGATGCGCTCTGCCTGCGCATGAAGGCGGCCAACACCGGGTCGCGCAGGGTGGCCAGGTGCAGCTCCAGGTCGATGCGGGTGCGCTTGATGTTGATTTCCTGCAGCAGCCATTCTTCGAGCAGGCCGGCGATGAAATCCACCACGTGCACGTTGGCCGGGCGTTCCACCAGCCACATCTGGCGGATGGCGCGCATGTAGTTGCGCTCCAGCAAGGCGCGTACCAGCGCGTCCTTGTCTTCGAATCGCTGCAGCAGGCAGCCGCAGCTGACCTTGGCGCGCTCGGCAATCAGTTCGAAGCTGGTGGCGCCCAGGCCGGCGGCGTCGATGCATTGCTCGGCGGCGTCCAGCACCTCTTCCAGCAGCAGTTCTTCGCGCTCTTTCGCCGTGCGCAACAGCAGAACGTTGGACATGGGAAGCAGGGTGGCAGGGGGCTGCAGTATACCGGCGCGACGTTATCGCCCCGTTGTGCCTGCTTGTTGGTGTGCCGCGTTGCGCGCGGTGCTGAAACGCCTGCAGGCAACGGGTGATCGACCACGTTTTCACGGGCGCTGTGCGACACGTGGGGCTGATTTGTGCAGGAGATGGATGTGAGTGAGAAAAGTGCGATGGCTGGCGTGTCGACCCAGTGGCCCGAGCGGTTGTGGGTGGTGCGGCATGGGCAGAGTTCGGGCAATGTGGCGCGCGATGTGGCAGAGGCGCATGGCCATGCATTGATCGATCTGGAACATCGCGATGCGGATGTGCCGCTGTCGGCGTTGGGCGAGCGGCAGGCGCATGCGTTGGGCACATGGATGTCGGGTCTGCCGCAGCGGGAGCGGCCCACGGTGGTGCTGTGTTCGCCCTATGTGCGTGCGCGCCAGACCGCCACAGCGGTGGTGCGCGCGCTGGGCCACGGCGACGATATGCTCAGCATCGACGAGCGCCTGCGCGAGAAGGAGTTCGGCGTGCTCGACCGTTACACCACGGCCGGCATCCTCGCGACGTTTCCGGAGCTGGCCGAGCAACGCAAGTTGGTGGGCAAGTTCTACTTCCGCCCGCCCGGTGGCGAGAGTTGGTGCGATGTGATCTTCCGGCTGCGCGCGGTGGTTGGCGATCTGCAGCGAAATCATGTGGGTGCGCGGGTGTTGATCGTGGGGCATCAGGTGATCGTCAATTGTTTCCGTTACCTGGCCGAACGCATGGACGAGGCCACGATTCTGGGCATCGACCGCGAAGGCGAGGTGCCCAACTGCGGCGTCACCGAATACGTGGCCGGCCGCGGGGGGCAGGCGTTGCAACTGGTGCGGACCAACTTCGTCTCGCCCGAGCTTGCCGATGAGCCGGTGACCACTGAATCCGACCGCCCGGCCGGAGCACGCTGATGGCCACCGCACGCGTCCGCACGCTCAGCGCTGCCGCATTGCGTGCGCTGCCGCTGCCATCGCCCGGTGGCGACAAGGAACAGCGTGGGCGGGTGTTGATCGTGGGTGGGTCGATGCGTGTGCCGGGCGCGGCGCTGCTGGCCGGCGAGGCGGCACTGCGCGCAGGTGCGGGCAAGTTGCAGATCGCCACCGCTGCGAGCGTGGCGCCCGGCATGGCGCTGGCGGTGCCGGAGGCCCTGGTACTGGGATTGGCGCAAAACGGGCAGGGCGAAATTACGCGTGGGCATCGTGCGCTGGATGCGGCACTGGAAGCCTGCGATGCGGCGGTGATCGGGCCGGGGATGGCGTCGTCGGCAACCACCGCTGCATTGGTGAAAAGCGCGGCTGAAAAAGCGGTTTGCACGTTGGTGCTGGATGCGGGAGCGTTGTCGCGCGGCTTGCGTGCGCCGGTTGGGCGGCCATTCGTGTTGACGCCGCATGCGGGCGAGATGGCGGCATTGGCTGGAGACGACAAGGCAGCGATAGAAGCGGCGCCGGGCGAGTACGCGCTGACCTATGCGAAGACACTGCGCAGCGTGGTGATTGTCAAAGGCGCGGACAGCTTTATTGCCGGGCCGGAGGGGGCGCTGTGGGTGCATCGCGGTGGTGCATCCGGGTTGGGGACGTCCGGATCGGGCGATGTGCTGGCGGGATTGATTGCCGGGTTTGCCGCGCGTGGGTGCGATGCGTTGACGGCTGCGTTATGGGGTGTGTTTGTGCATGCGGCGGCGGGGAAGCTGCTGTCGAAACGGATTGGGACGGTGGGATTTCTGGCGCGTGAGCTTGGGGTGGAAGTGCCGGGGATTTTGGATCGGTTGTCGCGCCGGTGATCGAAGCTCTTCATCTTTGATGCTGTACGCAGGCCAGAAGCCCCTCTCCAGCGGGAGAGGGGTTGGGGTGAGGGTACGTCTGCTGGAGCAGTGGGTCTGTCTTTCCAGATGGGGTTTATGTTGTTGCCTTGATTGCAGGGGCTCGATCGCACTCTCAGCAGACGTACCCTCATCCGCCCTTCGGGCACCTTCTCCCGGTGGGAGAAGGGAAGGTCTGGAGCGATATGAAGGAATGCGCGCTTGCGCTCGTTTGTTGCGCGATGTTGCGGCGCGTTGGTCGGTTAGGCTTGCACACCAACCTGGGAGGGTGCACGGTGAAGCGAACGATTGCGTGGTCGATGGTGGGGGTTTTGGGGGTTTGGGGCGTTGCGACTGAAATGGTGTTGGCATCTGCATCTGCATTAACAGCAACAACAACTGCAGCAACAACAGCCGCAGCAAAAACAGCCGCAGCAAAAACAGCCGCAGCAAAAACAACCGCAGCAACGCCGATTCCGATGCCGACATCGACGGCATCATCTGTCTCTACACCTGCATCGAAAGTGGCGGACATCGAAAGTGGCGGATGCCGCAGTTGCGGATGCTGCTACTCAGCCAGCAGCACCCGCCGGCACGCTACGCGTCTACACCACCGCCCAAGGGGCGACGCAGCAGATGCGGGTCAGCACCGTCGAGGCACTCGAGACCGGGCATGCGTTGACGGAGAAAGAGAACAGCATCTTCGTCAATCCGCAGCACCGCTTTCAGGAAGTGTTGGGCATTGGCGGGGCGATCACCGATTCCAGTGCGGAGACCTTCGCCAAGCTGCCCAAGCGTGCGCAGCGCGAACTGCTCACTGCCTACTACGATCCGCAAAAAGGCATCGGCTACACGCTGGCGCGCACCACCATCCATAGCTCCGATTTCAGCAGCGCCAGCTACACCTACATCAAGGAGGGCGATGCGGCACTGAAGAGCTTTTCGGTCAAGCACGATCAGCGCTATCGCATCCCGATGCTACGCCAGGCCATTGCGGCGGCCGGCGGTAAGTTGACGACATTTGCCAGTCCCTGGAGCGCGCCGGCCTTCATGAAAGACAGCAACACCATGCTCAAGGGCGGCAAGTTATTGCCCGCGTATGCGCAGGCCTGGGCCACGTACTACACGCGCTTCATTGCGGCCTACGAAAAAGCCGGCATTCCGATCTGGGGCATCAGCGTGCAGAACGAGCCGATGGCGGTGCAGACCTGGGAGTCGATGCAGTTTTCTGCGGAAGAAGAACGCGATTTCCTCAAAAACCACCTCGGGCCCACCATGGCAAAAGCCGGCTACGGCGATCGCAAGATCATCGTGTGGGACCACAACCGCGACATGATGGTGCACCGCGCGCATGTGATCTTCGACGATCCGGAAGCGGCCAAGTACGCGTGGGGCATGGGCTTCCACTGGTACGAGACCTGGGCCGGGTTTGCGCCGATGGTGGAGAACGTGGCGGCGGTGGCGCAGGCGTACCCGGACAAGCATCTGCTGCTCACCGAGGCGGCGGTGGAAAAGTTCGACCCCGCCAGGTTGCAGTACTGGCCCAATGGCGAGCGCTATGGCACGGCGATCATCAACGACCTCAATCATGGGGCGGTGGGTTGGACCGACTGGAACATCCTGCTCGACCAGAACGGCGGGCCGAATCATGTAGGCAATTACTGCTTTGCACCGGTGCATGCCGACACGCGCACAGGCGAGGTGACTTACACGCCGAGCTACTGGTATATCGGCCACTTTTCCAAATTCATCCGGCCGGGTGCGCAGCGGGTGAGTGCGGCCAGTAGCCGTAGCAATCTGATGACCACTGCATTTGCGAACCGCGATGGCTCACTGGCGACGGTGGTGATGAATGCCGGCGATGTGGCGATCCGCTACAACCTGTATGTGGGCGAGGCGTCGCGCGCGTTGGAGATCCCGGCGCATGCGATCCAGACGGTGGTGATGACGCAGTAAGGGTGGATGGTGGTCGCAGTGTTGGTGGGAGATTGCGTACCCTCATCCGCCCTTCGGGCACCTTCTCCCGGCGGGAGAAGGAGGGGCTTGCGTGATCGAAGCCATCTTTGCGTAGCCGGTCGAACTAACTTGCGTATCCGTCTTACTGATGCATCACCAGTCGATACTGTCGCCAGTACCAAAAACGCCACCGAAGAGACGCTTGCCGATCACTGCGCATGCAGCGATCGGCAAGGTTTTGGTGACGCTACGGCGGAAGCTCTTTCTGTTGGCTCAGGACAGCCGGTTGGCTCAGGACAGCAGCAGACCACCGGTGGCACCGAACACTTCGCCAGTGACGTAGCTGGATTCCTGCGAAGCCAGGATCACATACAGCGGCGCCATCTCCACCGGCTGGCCGGCACGCTTGAGCGGGGTTTCCGAGCCGAAATCGGGAATCTTCTCCGGCGGTTGGCCACCGCTGGGTTGCAGCGGGGTCCACACCGGTCCGGGTGCGACCGCGTTGACGCGGATGCCCTTTTCGGCGACCTGCTGCGCCAGGCCCTTGGTGAAGTTGACGATGGCGGCCTTGGTGGAGGCGTAGTCGATCAGGGTTGCCGAGGGCTGGTAGGACTGGATCGAGCCGGTGTTGATGATGGATGCGCCCGGCGGCAGATGCGGAATGGCCGCCTTGCATAGCCAGAACATCGCGTAGACGTTGGTCTTGTAGGTGGCGTCGAACTGCTCGGTGGTGATGTCGGCAATATCTTTCACCGCGGTCTGCTTGCCGGCGATGTTGACCAGCAGATCCAGCCCGCCGAGTTCCTTGACCGCGCGTGCGACCAGTTCATTGCAGAACGCTTCGTCCTTGAGGTCGCCCGGGATGCTGATGGCAGTGCGGCCTTCGGCCTGGATCAACTGCACCACCTCCGCCGCGTCCTGTTCTTCTTCCGGCAGGTAGTTCAGCACGATGTCGGCGCCTTCGCGTGCGTAGGCAATCGCGGTGGCGCGGCCGATGCCCGAATCTGCACCGGTGATCAGCGCCTTGCGGCCCTTCAGGCGGCCGAAGCCCCGGTAGCTCTGCTCGCCGTGGTCGGCCTTGGGTTGCAATGCATGGATGGTGCCTGGCGCTTCCTGGGTTTGCTCGGGGAACTTGGGCTGCGGAAACTGGGTGAGCGGGTTCTGCATTGCGTACTGGTTCTTGGTGCTGGACATGCACTGGCTCCTGCAGTGGGGGATGGCAGGCCGCAGGGTGCTGCGGCCCGATGCAGATCAGTCTGGAAAGCAACGCGATGCGTGCGGGTGAAAGAATGTTGTGCATGATGTGAACGCGTCAGGCAGATCGCATGCGAGCGATGGCGCAGCGCCGTGCACGCACGTCACGACCGGAGAACAGCAATGCAGTGTGTGGGGATCGATGGCGCCGGCAGCGGTTGGTTGGCGGTGTGGGAGGAAGACAATGGGCTGCAATTTGCCTGTTACCCGACAGTTGACGCCTTGGCGAGCGCACTGCGCCACATCGATGTGCTCGGCGTGGATATTCCGATCGGCTTGAGCGAGCACGCGCCCCGCGCTGCGGATGCGCAGGCGCGGCGCTTTGTCGGCGGCAGACGCGCATGCAGCATCTTTTCCGCGCCGCTGCGCGGGATGTTGCATGCAAGCACGCAGGTGGAAGCCTCTGCATTGCATCGGGTGCTGGACCACGACGGGCAGCGTGGCTTTGGCGTGCAGTCGTTTGCGCTGCTGTCGAAGATTCGCGCCTGGGACGACGCCTTGCGCGCTGACCCGGTGTGGGCGGAGCGCGTATTCGAGGTGCACCCGGAAGTGTCGTTCGCCGTGCTCGCTGGCGGGCAGGGCCTGACGGCGGGAAAGAAGAGCAGTGCGGGCCATCAACAGCGAGCCGCCTTGCTGGGCCAATGCTACGGCGACGGACAGGTCGCCGCATTGCTGGAGCGCGTGCCGCGTGCGCTGGCCAAGCCGGACGATGTGTTGGATGCCTTGGTGGCCTGCTGGAGTGCGCAGCGCATTGCCGCAGGCACCGCCGGCAGCTTGCCGGCGGTGGTGGAGCGGGATGCCTGCGGGTTGCGCATGGGCATCCACTACTGACTCAGTGCGTCTGCGTCGACATCGAATACGGTCGCTGCGCCGGGTCGGTGGCCCATTGCTGATTCGGCGTGGCCTGCATGTGGAAGCGCAGTTCGCCGCCGGCCTGAATCTGCTCGTGCGTGAGGTAGGCGCGGGTCAGTGGTTGGCCGTTGAGGGTAGCGCTGCCGATATAGGCGCGTGCAGTGCTCAATCCCTCGGCGATCACGCTGAAACGCTTGCCGTTGGGCAGGTTGAGCGTGGCGCGCGGCAGGAACGGGCGGCCGATGATGTATTGATTGCTGCCCGGTGCGACGGGATAAAAACCCAACGTGGTGAACACGTACCACGCCGACATCTGGCCGAGGTCGTCGTTGCCGGCCAGGCCTTCGGGGCCGGCGTGGTACTGGGTGTCCATGATCTGGGTCAGCCGCGCCTGGGTGCGCCAGGGCTGGCCGGCGTAGGCGTACAGATAGGCGACATGGTGGCTGGGCTCGTTGCCGTGCGCGTACCAGCCGATCAGGCCGGTGATGTCTTCCATGTGCTCGAACACCTTGGGGTCGACTTTGGCATCGAACACCGCGTCCAGACGTGCCAGCAGTTTGTCGTCGCCGCCATGCGCGGCAGCCAGCCCGGCGACGTCCTGCGGCACATACCAGGAGTATTGCCAGGCATTGCCTTCGGTGTAGTCGCTGCCATAGCCGCTGGCGGATGGATCGAACGGCTCGCGGAAATTTCCAGCACGCGTGCGCGCGCGCATGTAGCCAGTAGCGGGATCGAAGGCGTGTTTCCAGTTGCTGGCGCGCTTGCTGAATTCTGCGGCGATGGCCGGCTTGCCGAGCTTGTCGGCCATGCGCGCGATGGTCCAGTCGTCGAAGGCATATTCCAGCGTCTTGGAGGCGGCTTCGCCTTCTTCGTCGATGGGCACATAGCCGAGTTCGCGGTATTGCGCGATGCCGTCGTAGTGGCCGTAATTGGCGCTGGCGACCATGGCCTCCAGCGCTTCGTTGGCATCGAAGCCGCCGATGCCTTTCATGTAGGCGTCGGCAATCACCGGCACGGCGTGGTAGCCGATCATGCACCAGGTTTCCAGGCCGTGGAACGCCCAGACGGGGAGGATGCCGTAGGCGCTTTCGCGGCGCGAGGCGAGCAGGGAATTGACCACGTCGCTGCTGCGTTGCGGCGGCTGCACCAGGGTCAGCAGCGGATGCAGGGCGCGGTAGGTGTCCCACAGCGAGAAAGTGGAGTAGTTGGTCCAGCCCTTGGCCTGATGCACGGCATTGTCCGGCCCGCGATAGCGGCCATCGCTGTCCATGAACAACGTAGGCCCGAGCAGCGTGTGATACAGCGCGGTGTAGAGCTGGGTGCGTTGTTGCGGCGTGCCTTGCGCATCGATCGCCGACAGTGCCTGCGTCCACTGCGCACGCGCATCGGCGCGCACGCGGTCGAAATCGAAACCGGGCACCTCCGCATCCAGATTGGCGATGGCGCCAGCTTCGCTGACCGGCGACAGCGCGACCTTGACCACCAGCGGGGTACCGTCGTTGGCGACATCGAACACGCCCACCAATTGGCGGCCTTCGATCTGCGCACGTTGCGCTGGGTTCTTCTCGCCCGGCGGCGGGAATCCCTTGTACGGGATGTCCTGCTCGGTGTCGTGCAATTGGGTGGCGGTGAGCGGGCGGGAGAAGCGCATGGCGAAGTACAGCTGGCGGCCGGGTGCCCAGCCGCGGGTTTCGCGAAAGCCGGTGACGGTGCCATCGCTGCGCACGCGTAGCCGCGACCACTGCACCTTGCCGGGGTAGTCGTACAGGCTGGTGCGCAGGTCCACCAGCACGTGTGCCGGCTTGTCTTTGGGGAAGGTGTAGCGATGCACACCCACGCGCGCACTGGCGGTGAGTTCGGCGCGGATAGCGCGGTCTTTCAATGTCACCGCGTAGTACCCGGGCTGGGCCTGCTCGCTGGCGTGGTCGAACTGCGCGGTGTAGCCGCTGCCGGGTGTGGCGATATCGCCGCGTTCGAGTTTGACCTCGCCGGTTTGCGGCATCAGCAGGATATCGCCCAGGTCCGAATGCCCGGAGCCGGAGAAGTGCGTATGCGAGAAACCGACAATCGTGCTGTCGCTTTGCCGATACCCGGCGGCCCAGCCGTAGGCCTCCTTGCGCGGTTTGATCTGCGTGTCCGGGCTCAGCTGCACCATGCCGAACGGCACCGTGGCGCCGGGATAGGTGTGGCCTTCGCCGCCGGTGCCGATAAACGGGTCCACCGCCTGGAAGCCAGCGTCTGCAACGCGTGGCGCAGCGATGCCGGCAGACGTGGCGAGGGCGGCAAACAGCGCCAGCCAGCGCAGAGGAGACAAGGCGATCGACCGATGCTGCATGCGGAAGGTTCCAGGCGGATGCAGCGCCGGACCGTAGCACAGCTGTCGGGCCTGATCGTGTGGCATCGTGCGCCTGCATCGTTGAGCTCGCTGGTCTGCACGCAACGCGGTTGCCAAAGAAAAACGCCAAGCCGTGCTGCTGAAATCGCGCAGACCGCCCGCATATCACGCAGATGGATCTGTTCGACGCTCCTTCCATGCCCTTGCAGGTGCTGCACGATGCCGAGGGCGGTGTGCGCTATTGGCCGCAGCTCCTGACGCCTTCGCTGGCGCAGGAATGTTTCGCCGCATTGCGTGAGGCAATCGACTGGCGCAGCCAACACCGCGAGATGTACGACCGCATCGTCGCGGTGCCGCGCATGCTCGCCTCGTATCGGCTGGATGCACCGCTGCCGCCGGGGTTGCCATTGCACGCGCTGCTCGCTGCAGTGCAGGCCGTGCTGCCCGCGCCGTACAACGCAGTGGGCTTGAATCTGTATCGCGATGGCCGCGACAGCGTGGCAATGCATCACGACAAACTACAGACGCTGCTGGCGCCGCACCCGATTGCCTTGATCTCGTTGGGCGCGCCGCGCCGGATGCAGTTGCGGGTAAAGGACGGCAGCACGCGTGCGATGGGTGTGGACCTGGCGCCCGGGAGCCTGCTGGCAATGAGCCATGCCTCGCAAGTCACCCACGAACACGGCATTCCCAAGACGGCCCGTGCGGTGGGCGAGCGCATCAGTGTGGTGTTTCGTGTGCGCCCGGCCGAGCGCATGGCTGCCGGGCAGCACGGCCCACATTGGGAGCCGGCGCAGACATAGTGCGCACGGTTGCGGTTGATTGCTGCGTTGAGTTCGGTAACGCGCCACTGGCCCGGTTCCTGCGCAAACGCTGCACATGTCCTTGCACAGCAGCAGCTTTTGCTCGCGTGCGCGTGTGCTGCGTGTCATCGCCGGTCTTGCGCATTCGGGTGATTGCCATCGCCCTCACGGCTGGCCATGCTTGCATGCAGTCCCCCTCAGCGTCGCCATCCCATGTCCCTGGCCGATACCCGCCACCATCAGATGTTTCCCGAGCTGGACTCGGGCCAATTGGCGATCACGCGGCGTTTTGCCAGCGGGCCGGCACAGCGTTTCGATGCGGGCGAGACCGTGTTCGAGGTTGGCGATGCGCATGCGCCGGTGTGGGTGGTGCTGCAAGGCGCCATCGAGGTGGTGCGCCGCGACGGGTTGGGCAACGAAAAGCCCATCACCTTGCATACGCCCGGCCAGTTCACCGGTGAGGTGAGCCAACTGGCCGGGCGCGCGTCGCTGGCCGGCGGACGTGCCGGGCCGGAAGGTTGCCTGGCATTGCCCTTCGACACCGCACATTTGCGCGCCTTATTGATCAGCTCGGCGGAAGTGGGCGAGGTGGTGATGCGCGCGTTGATCCTGCGCCGCGTGGGTTTGATCGAAGGCGATGCCTCGGGGTCGGTGTTGATCGGCGAACCGGACGACCCGCACCTGACCCGTTTGCAGGGCTTTTTGACCCGCAATGGCTACCCCAACACGGTGATGGATGTCTCCGATGAGGAAGGCCGCGCGTTGGTCGAGCGGTTGGGCATCCAGGAACACGATTTGCCGGTGATGGTGTGCCCCAGCGGGCGCGTGTTGCGCCAGCCCAGCGATACCGAAGCCGCGCATTGCCTGGGCATGACCCCGGAGATCGACCCGGACAAGCGCTACGACGTGGCGATTGTCGGCGCCGGGCCGGCCGGTCTGGCCACCGCGGTGTATGCCGCCTCCGAAGGCTTGTCGGTGATGGTGCTGGACCAGCGTGCCATCGGCGGGCAGGCGGGTGCATCGGCACGCATCGAAAATTATCTGGGTTTTCCGACCGGGATTTCCGGCCAGGCCCTGGCCGGGCGCGCCTATAACCAGGCGCTGAAATTCGGTGCCGAACTGGCGATCCCGATCGAGGCCGGCACGCTGGAATGCGGGCGCGAAGACGGTGCGCTGAAGCTGGATCTTGCCGATGGCAAGCAACTGCTGGCCAGCACCGTGGTGATCGCCTCGGGTGCGCGTTACCGGCGCCCGGAGATCGAAGGGCTGGACCGTTTCGAAGGCCACGGGGTCTCGTACTGGGCCTCGCCGGTGGAAGCGCGGCTGTGCGAGGGCGGGGTGGTGGCGCTGGTGGGCGGTGGCAATTCGGCCGGCCAGGCGGTGGCGTTTCTGGCACCGCGGGTGAAGCAACTGCACCTGATCATTCGTGGCGAAGGCCTGGAATCGTCGATGTCGCAATACCTGATCGAACGCATCGCGGCGTTGCCGAATGTGCAACTGCATACCGGCACCGAAGTGTCCGCACTGGAAGGCGACCCGGAGCGCGGTCTGCAGGCGGCGGTGTTGCGCACGCGCGCGGATGGGCAGACCACGCATGTGGAGCTGCGGCATCTGTTTCTGTTTGTCGGCGCCGACCCCAACACCGGTTGGTTGCAGCAGTGCGTGGAGACAGATACACGCGGATTCGTCATCACCGGCACCACGCGCGGCGATGGTGTGCCGGCGTGCCTGCCGCTGGAAACCAATCGGCCGGGCGTGTTCGCCATCGGCGATGTGCGCGCCGGCTCGGTCAAGCGCGTGGCGGCCGCAGTGGGCGAGGGCGCTGCAGTAGTGGCGCAGATTCACCAGTACCTTGCGCACCAGGCCAACCCGGTGCCCGAGTCCGAACTTGCCACTGCCACCCAGGAGTCCGCCACATCATGAGTGATCACTGCACGCATACCGGGCAGATTGCCGAGGTCACGCCGAGCGCGCGTGGTTGCGAAGACTGCCTGGCCATCGACAGCACCTGGGTGCATCTGCGCCTGTGCCGCAGTTGCGGCCATGTGGGCTGCTGCGATGATTCGCCGCACAAACACGCCACTGCGCATTACCACGCCACACACCACCCCATCATCGAAGGCTACGACCCGCCCGAAGGGTGGGGCTGGTGCTATGTGGACGAGGTGGAAGTGGCGTTGCCGGATCAGACGCCGCAGCTGGGGCCGATTCCGCGGTATGTGTGATTGGCGGCGCGGGGTGTTTGCTGGGGCGGTGATGGGTTCTTGGGCGCCGCCGGGAATCGGGATTGGGGAATCGGGAATCGTAACTGCGGTTTCGATGCGTTTAATTTCTTTCCTGCTGGGACGTTGTGCGTTGGTGATTGCTAGTGGCACCCGCTGATGAGGTGTGTGCTGGTTCGCTTGCTTCACTCGCACACATGCGAATCACTCCGGCCAATGCACCTGCGGCAACACACCGATCTGCGGGCGGGCGAACAGATAGCCTTGTTGCAGGTGGATGCCCATATCGCGCAGGGCGCGGTATTCGTCGGGGTGTTCGATGCCTTCGGCAATCACGGCGATGCCGAGTTCTTCGCACATGCGGGTGGTGTGGCGCACGATTGACTGGCGGCTGCGGTCGGCGTCGATGCCGCGCACCAGCGCGATGTCCAGCTTGAGCAGGTCGGGCTGGAAGTCGGCGAGCAGGCCGAGCCCGGAATAACCGGCACCGAAGTCGTCGATGGCGGTCTTCAGGCCGCGCGCTTGATAGGTGCGCATGATGTCGAGCAGATGCGCCGGCTCGGCCAGGTGCTCCTGTTCGCTGACTTCGAAAATGATGGCGTCCAGCGGCCAGCCGTATTGCTCGGTGGCCGAGAGCGTGGCGCGCAGGCAGTGCTCGGGGTTGTAGACCGCATTGGGCATGAAGTTGATCGACAACAAGGCCGGCAGTGCGATCTGCGCGGCGCATTCGATCGCCTTGATGCGGCAGGCCTGATCGAAGGCGTAGCGGTTGCGCTCATCCACTGCGGCCAGGATGCTGCCGGCCGATTCGCCGTTGACGCCGCGCACCAACGCTTCGCCGGCGTAGACCGTGCGGGTGGACACATCGACGATGGGCTGGAACGCCATGGTGATGGCGGTGGGGAAGTCCTGACCATCGCGGCAGGCATTGCAAACGGGAAGGGGCGGCATGGCTGAGCAATCGTGCGGCGTGGGGAAACTCTAGCCTTATCGACTGCAACAGCGTGTCATTGAGCCTGCACACATCATCGCGGCGTCCTCACCCTGCGTCTGGGCACGCTCGGCGATAATGCGCCATCGCTCGCATCGGACGCCCCATGACCGCTCTCACCGAACGTTACGCCCTGGCTGTGGATTACGCGCGCATCGCCCATGCCGGGCAGCTGCGCAAGGGCACGCAAATTCCGTATCTGAGCCATTTGCTGGGCGTGTCCACGCTGGTGCTGGAATGCGGCGGCGATGAGGAGCAGGCCATTGCCGGGCTGTTGCACGACGTGGTGGAAGACTGCGGCGGCGGCCATGAGGCCTCGATCCGCGCGCAGTTCGGCGATACCGTGGCCGATATCGTGATGGCGTGTACCGACGCCACTGCCGAAGACAAGGCCGAGGTGGACAACACCGAGCGCGCACGCAAACGCGACTGGCGCGAGCGCAAGTCGGCCTACCTGGACCACTTGCGCAAGACGCCGGAGCGCGCGCTATTGGTATCGGGCTGCGACAAGCTCTATAACGCGCGCACCATCGTGCAGGACCTGGAAAACCCCGCCGTGGGGCAGGACATCTTCAACGTGTTTACTGCCGGGCGCGAGGGCACGCTTTGGTACTACGGCGAGCTGGAAGCCATCTTCCGTACGCGCGATGCCGCCACTGCGCGGTTGTTCAGTGGCGTGGTGACGCGCATGCAGGCGTTGGCCGATACCGGCGAGCAGCCGGTGCCGGCGCATGCGTTGGGGTGATCGCATTGTAGAGCGGCTGATTTGCGGGTTTGCTGCAGGGCCCTTGCCCGCCCGCCGTCGCGGGACACGCCGCAAGTACGTCCTTGTAGTGTCATCGGCACGTTGGTTCGCGGCTGATCTGCGGGTTTGTTGCAGGGCCCTTGCCCGCCCACCATCGCGGGACACGCCGCAAGTACGTCCATGTAGGCTCTTACGCGGCATCCATGCCGCGTAAGGTCCCGCGACGGTGGGCGGGCAAGGACCAGTCGAGATGGTCGGTGTGTATGGTTAAAAGCAATGCATGGCGTGCTTCTGACTCGATAGCTCATCTGTAGTTCTGCTACCCGCACCAGCAAGCCGCAACTCGCGAGACCACCAGCTTTTACTCAGCTACCGACCAACTTTCTGGTGCGGTGTCCTCGCCGATTGCGGGACCGTGTGGCGGCATGGATGCCGCCACCGAGCCTACATGGACGTACTTGCGGCGTGTCCCGCGAGCGGCGAGGGCACCGCGCACTCGACCGACCAGGCTGTTGACTGTTGACCTAAAGCACTCGACTGCACCTAAACGATGCGACGACGACATCGGCTGCATGCGCGCCGCGCTAGGCTAGTGCGTTGTCGAACGTCGGTCTGGTAGTCATGTCCAACGCAATCTCGTCGTCCTCTGGCCTGGTGCGTGTGCGCGGTGCGCGCGAGCACAACCTCAAGAACGTGGACGTGGACATCCCGCGCGATGCGCTGGTGGTGTTCACCGGAGTGTCCGGCTCGGGCAAGTCGTCGCTGGCGTTCGGCACCATTTTTGCCGAGGCGCAACGCCGCTATCTGGATTCGATTTCGCCATATGCGCGGCGCCTGATCGACCAGGTCGGCGTGCCGGAAGTGGATTCCATCGAAGGCCTGCCGCCGGCAGTGGCCTTGCAGCAGGCGCGCGGCGCACCGAGTGCGCGCTCGTCGGTGGGCAGCGTCACCACCATCTCCAATTCCTTACGCATGCTGTATTCGCGTGCGGGCACGTATCCGCCAGGGCAGGAGATCATTTATGCCGATGGTTTTTCGCCGAACACGCCGGCCGGTGCGTGCCCCACCTGTCACGGGTTGGGGCGCATCTACGATGCCACCGAAGCGACCATGGTGCTGGATCGCACACTGAGCATCCGCGACCGTGCGGTGGCCGCGTGGCCTGGCGCCTGGCACGGGCAGAACCAGCGCGACATCCTCACCACGCTGGGCCACGACGTCGACGTGCCGTGGCACACGCTGCCGAAGAAAACCCGCGACTGGATTCTCTACACCGACGAACAGCCGGTGGTGCCGGTGTATGCCGGCTACAGCCTGGACGAGGTCAAGCGCGCGCTGCGCCGCAAGGAAGAACCCAGTTACATGGGCACCTTCACCAGTGCGCGGCGTTATGTGCTGCACACCTTTGCCACCACCCAAAGCGCGCAGATGAAAAAGCGCGTGGCGCAGTATCTGATCAGCACCCAGTGCCCGCAGTGCGATGGCAAGCGGCTACGGCGCGAGGCGTTGTCGGTGACCTTTGCCGGGCTGGATATCGGCGAGCTGTCGCGCAGGCCACTGGATGACGTGGCCGAGTTGCTGCGCCCGGCTGCGGAGGGCAATGCTGGCAAGCGCAAGCGCAATAACGCGCGCACGCAGGCCGACACGCATCCCGAGCAAGCGATCGCCGCGCAACGCATCGCTGCCGATCTACGCGCGCGGATCGAGGTAGTGCAGGCACTGGGCCTGGGCTATCTCAGCCTGGAGCGCAGCACGCCCACGCTGTCGCCGGGCGAGCTGCAACGGCTGCGGCTGGCCACGCAGATCCGCTCGCAATTGTTCGGCGTGGTGTATGTCATGGACGAACCCTCGGCCGGCCTGCATCCGGCCGATGCGCAGGCATTGCTGGGCGCGCTGGATCAGCTCAAGGCTGCGGGTAATTCGGTGTTCGTGGTGGAACACGAGGTGGACGTGATCCGCCATGCGGACTGGATCGTGGACGTGGGCCCTGCGGCTGGCGTGCATGGCGGGCAGGTGCTCTACAGCGGCCCGCCTGCAGGATTGGAACAGGTGCACGCCTCATCCACGCGGCGCTATCTGTTCGGCACGCCGCCGCAGGTGCACAGCCATGCGCGCGATGCCACCGGGTGGCTGCAGCTGCGCGGCATCACCCGCAACAATGTGCGGGAGTTGGATGTCGACTTGCCGCTGGGCGTGTTCACCACCGTTACCGGCGTGTCCGGCTCGGGCAAGTCGTCGTTGGTGAGCCAGGCGCTGGTGGAATTGCTGGCCGCCCATCTTGGGCAAACGCAGGCAGAGGAAGACGAGGCGCTGGATCCGCTGGAGCGTGGCACGCAGGTGCCGCTGGGTGGCGCGATCGTCGGTGGGCTCGATCAGGTGCGCCGGCTGGTGCGCGTGGACCAGAAACCGATCGGCCGCACACCGCGTTCGAATCTGGCCACCTATACCGGCCTGTTCGATCCGGTACGCAAGCTATTCGCCGCCACCCCGGCCGCGCGTCGCCGACGTTACGACCCGGGGCAGTTTTCGTTCAATGTCGCCAAGGGCCGCTGCGCCACCTGCGAAGGCGAAGGCTCGGTGCACGTGGAATTGCTGTTCATGCCCAGCGTCTACGCACCGTGCCCAACCTGCCATGGCGCGCGCTACAACGCCAAGACCCTGGAGATCGAACTGCGTGGCCACAGCATCGCGCAGGTGTTGGAAATGACGGTGGACCAAGCCGCCACATTCTTTGCCGAAGACGCCAGCGTGCTGCGTCCGTTGCAGGTGTTGCGCGAAGTAGGGCTGGGCTATCTGCGGCTCGGCCAGCCGGCCACCGAACTCTCCGGTGGCGAGGCGCAGCGCATCAAGCTGGCCACCGAACTGCAACGCGCGCAGCGGCGCGACACCGTCTATGTGCTGGACGAGCCGACAACCGGCCTGCATCCGGCCGACGTGGATACCTTGATGCGCCAGCTGCAAGGCCTGGTGGCGGCGGGCAATACGGTGATCGTGGTCGAACACGATATGCGCGTGGCCGCCAGCAGCGACTGGGTGCTGGACATGGGGCCGGGCGCCGGTGGTGCGGGCGGCCATGTTGTGGTGGCGGGTACACCTGATGTGGTTGCACGGCATCGCGGCAGCCTGACTGCTCCCTTTCTCGGGGCGCTGATCTGTTTGATGATAGATGTCGCAGTTGGACGACAACGCGCCGTCTAAGTGTCAAGAAGGTTCGCTAGCTCGCGCAGAGTTTCGCATGTGCATTTCCGCACCGAAATAATCGAACTAAGGTAATCGGGACTAACCCAAGCTGGGTGTCTAGGGTTCTTAGGACACTATGTGCTCGCGCGATGTGCCAACTCTTCTGGGAGGGAGACGGGCATGTGCTTGATTGTGGAAGATGCAACGGTACCGGCGTCGGTCTGTATTGATCACGATGCTTATGTTTCGGCCAGCAGTGCGCGTGCAAACACCGCGCGCGATGGTCTAGATGGACCGCGCTGCGTGACTGTGCGCTCGGCTTGCGCAGCTGGGGACGTAAGCACTGCTTCGCCTCAGCGGTCGGATGCCTTGTGCATCTCCGGTATCGCAGCGGTTCGAATGCATTTCCAGCCAGCGATCGGACCCATGCATTTTCTGGCGTCGTGGATTCGCACGCCTGCTGCATAGCCGCGCGTGGGCGTTGCAGAGAATGCGAGATCGTCGTCAGTAGATGCCGATGTCTAGTATCCATATCTTTGGGCTATTCAAATGACCTTACCGGATTCGATCACACGTTCGAGTCAGTCGCGACAAACGCCAACGCTGGAGCCTGCAGAACCAGCGACGGCTTCACCGCAGAGTAGGCCTGCACCCGAGACTGCGGCCGACATCCTGGGCGCCTTGCCTGCACGGGCGGGGCGCAGGGCATCCAGTAAGACCGCCAATGCTGCGCTCCACGTGCAGAACGTTTCATCGCATGGTGGACGGCGGGCTCGCATGCACCTCGAGGGCGCGGCTGCCGCAGACGGCGATGTCACGAGCTTGATGGAGGCGTGTCTGGCGCGTCGGCCCGTCGTTCACAGCGAATCCAGTCTGGGTGGCGGTGGACGTCTGTTGCGCTACATGCCGGATCGTGACGACTCGCGCATGCCACGCAACGAGGCGTTCTTCACCACCATCCCCGGCTTGCTGATCGCAGCTCTTACCGTGCATCCGGCGGTCGAGCGCCGCACCGGTACTACGCCGACGGCCGACCAGGTCGCCAGTCAGCTGGCCGATCCGCCGATCGGCCAGCTGACCGGCATCTGGCAGGCTGCCGACGGGCAATGTTTCGCCCTGCGTGCCAACCAACTGCATCGTGTCGAGGCGTCCGGGCACTGGGCAGCCGTACCGCTGCCACCGGCATGTGATGCGATTGCTCATCTCTGCATGCTTGGCCGGCAGGCCGATGGCGGTGTGTACGTCCGTGCAGGCGAGCTGTGCTGGCGTGCCGGCAACGAGCAGATGTCCATCGCGGTGGGCCCGACGCCCGAAGGCGCCTTGCTGCGGTTCGATGCGGACGGCAGGCCATGCATGCTCCATGCTGGTGTACTGCGCCGCTGCGATGACGATCAGCCCGGCCGGGTCGTGGAACTGACGCGTCCGGTAGCTGGCGGCCCGGCCTTCGAGTCGACACCTGCGATGCCTGTGGATGTGTTGCCACTGGCGCATGCCGCTGCCTTGGTGCTTGATGACAAGGGACGTGTGTATGAAGCCGACATGCGCGGGAGCGGGCCAATTGTCGCGCGACGATTGACGTTGCCTCGCCCGATGGGCAGCGAGCAGGGCTGGGCGGTGACCTCCATGGGGTTGTCGACCGATCACAGCGTGCATCTTCTGCTCGAACACAGCGACGGCAGGCGCATCTCGCTGCAGCGGCCGGCAGGGCAAGCGCAGTTCCAGCCGGCGTTCATGCTGGATCGTCCGTTGTTGCTCATGCGCAGCGAGGGGCTGCAGATGCCTGCGGATGAGGCGATGCAGTCGCGGGTGGTGCTTGATGGGCACGCGCAACTGGGACATCTGGACGGCGTACTGCATTACTCGCCTTCTCCGAACCAGCCATGGGAGCGGCTGACGCTTCCCGGCGGCGCGCCGTTGACCGGCGTTGTCTCCCTGCATAGCGGTCCGCGCGGTTTTGTCGATCGTCGTCCGGTGTTCGCACTGCTGGCCGCACCGTCCCGATTGGTCGAGCTCAAGCTTCCCGGGCGCACCACCTGGCTGGCTGCTCATGCGGCGCCCAGCACACCCTCGGGTGGGCCGCTCGCCGTGGTGCCGGACGTGGTGGAGGTGCGTTGCCTGCCGATCGCCCGCTTCGATGAAGACATCGCGCAGGCGGCGGTGCATGCAGACCGCAGCGCTGTGGTGATGGCCGCCTCGGGGCGATTGATCAAGGTCGATGCGGATCGAAACAGCGGGGACGTGCCCGCGCTGGAAGGCGTTGTCGCGATCGCGGTGGGATTGGATGATGCCTTGTACGCCTTGAGCCAACCCGGCGATGGATCTGCACACGTGCACCGTCTTTCGCACGACCATGACCGGTGGGAGGCTTTTCCGGTTACGTTGCCGCAGACCTCTCCACTCCCGAGTGCGCTGCGAACCACGCGTACCGGACAGCTGCAGTTACGGCTCGGCGCGCAGTGGCACACGGTGCTGCCAGCGATGACCGGTCCCGACCGGGCCCGCTTGCCTGCACGCGTGGCTGCGCATGCGTCGCCTGATGACGTGGCCGTTTCCGGCACCCAGTCCGGCTCCAATGCACGGGTCAATCGGCAGCAGGCAAGCCGTCTCAGGACACCGGACCACGATGCGGCGGTCAGCACCACGTTGCTGGGGACCACCTCCACCGATCCACTGAGCCTGCGCTCGAATGCACGGGTGCTCGCACAGAGCGGCCGCGCGCAGGCCGCTGCGCTCGTAAAGGTGCTCACGGACGTTGCCGGTGGCACTGCGCGTGCCGTGGCCGGGTGGACTGGCGTTGGATACGCCCCCACCACGCAGCAACGGCGGCTCGCCCGTTTCCGTTCCGAGGCAGAGCAGGTCCTGTCTTTGGCGCTTGAGATGTTCGACACCTTGCCGGTACTGGCAGAGGCGCGTATTGCCGGTGCCGCAGGTCCGCACCAGCCTGCCGCGCTGTCGCAGAGCCAGCACGAACGACTTACGACGCTGCGTAAAACAACCTTGGCTGGCTTGCTGCGCGATCTGCGCAAGATCGGGTTCCGTGAGGGCGTTCTGGCTGCCGATTTCTCCATGGCGGATGGCGGGTGCACCCAGCGCGCGAGTTCGACCGCAAGTTATCGCGCCGCCGAGCTTTGGCGGCGGGCGCGTTCGGCCGTGATGCGCACGACGGTACAGAACAGCGATGACATGTTGCCGCACTTGGATCGTTGCATCGCTGCGCTGGCCGGCGGTGCGTCGCTGCATCCGCAGGCGTTGACCGCTATGGAGCATGCACAACTGGCCGAATTGCGCGAGGTCAGTCATCGGCTCAAGGCTGCCGGGGTCAGATTGCCGATCCGAAATGGTCGCGCCACCGATGCGTCGAGTGATCCGCATGCCCTGCGCAGTGCATGCCTGCTCGCAAGTCTGATGGAGTACAACGCGTTGCTGGATGTCGATGATGCGGCGGCGCTGGAGGCGGCCGACGCAAGGCAGCGGCAATCCGGGCTGCGAGCCCTGGCGAAGCTGGGTCTGTCGTCATGGCGTGAATTGGAGGCCTTCGACGACGTGGTGACCACCTTCCGCGAGGAAGTCGCCACCCCGGGGAGCGCGCGTCAGCTGCAATTGCTCAAGAGCATCGGCCTGTCGCCAGGCGCGGCCCCGGACGAAATGGCTGCGCGCATGATCGATGTGTTGCAGGACCTGTTCAATCGCAGCACGTTCTTCACAAGCAGAGTGCGCTCTGCCGAGCTGCGCGGCTCGCTCGGTTCTACGCAATGGATGGATCTCAATCCGGTCAGCGTCGGCATGGGCGGCGAAGCCATCCACGCGCTGGGTGTCGAACGCATCGGCGACTCGAAGGACGGCGATGCGGGACTGGTTGCCTTCTTCGTTCGGCATGCCAAAGCGACCGCGTCAGGGACGGCAGGCATACGCATTGATCTGCGGCCAGGCCCAGGAACCGGCGCACATGTCTACGATGCGGATCCTGCACGGACCTTGTCGGCGACGTGGGGCGGGGCGGCAAATCTCAGCGCAGGCGGTACCTACCAACATGGCGTGGGCGCAGCCGTCATCCTCTCGCCATCGACGATTCCTGAGTTCGCCAGGCTGTTGTTTGATCGTCATGATGACGACACCACCAAGCTATTGCGTGCAGGCGTGAACGAGGGGGCGATCGGGCTGGATCTGTTCGAAACCAATGCCAATGGATCGCTCAACGTCAACCTGACCTTACAGCCGCTCGCGGTGCGGCATTCTTACGGTCCAAGACAGCCCGTCGCACCCAACGCCGCGCCAGACGCAGCCGGCACCGACAACCCGCGTAGCGCAGTCTCGGCCTCCTTGCCGTTCAGCATGACGGCGCAGGCCGGTGTGCAATGGAGCCAGATGGAGCTGCATCTGGACCATGCGTGGCAAGAGATCATCGGACTCGAGTTCCAGGGCCGCGTCGGCCTCACTGCCGAGGTCAGCAGCGGCATCAATCTCTCGGGCGCATTGACGTCGGTGCTTGGCCGAAATTTCGCACGGCTGGTCAACGCGGTTACCGGTGCCGGCAATCTGCAGTTGGCCGGTGTTCGAGTGGCCTCCAGCGACGTGCAACTGCCGACCGATGCGCCATTGGACGATACGCGCACCGGTCCTTTGCTGGGGACCGCCAGCTACAAGCGCACGCTTGACACGCAAGCCGCCCAGCCGATTAGCCCGCAGGCATGGGACGCGATGCGCAAACGGCTCGAAGAGATCATCCCGGAGAGCATGGCCGAACTTGATGGAATGCGATATCCGGCGACACCTGGCGAGCGACGGGACGTACTGCTGAAAGCAATCGAACGTATTCAGGGGGCGCAGGCGCGTGCGATCGAAGCTGGCGCCTTGCTGGAGGGTCCGGCGCTGGCACAACAACGTGCGTGCGCCGAACAAGCCACCCTTGCCGAGGCGTCCTCGCTATGGAAGGGCGGCTCGCCCTCCGAGCGCGCGGCCATGGTCGACCTGCTGCACCAGTTGCGGCAAGAGGACGCTGCCGCCATCCAGCAGCGTGCGCGCATCATTCCTGGCGCACGTGTGGAGATCAACATGTTCGGGCGCGAATCGCTCGACGCGGTGGTCAGCCATGCCATTGGTCATTACGCGCTTGGCGAGAAGATGCGCGACGTTGCGGAGCTGCGTCGCAAGATTCCCGGGCTGGGCGAGGTATTGCAGAGGTTCAAGGATGTTCCCAACGTGAATCAGGTTCGCTTCGTGTTCGAAATGCGGCCACAGGCAATTGTCGCGATCAACGACGCGCTGGAGGTCAAACAGCACGCGCAGGCTGCAGCCGCACTGGGATTGCGGGAGCCCGCAGGTGCAATGGCCTGGCGTGATGCGCTCGTTGCCGCGCAGCGGTCGCCGGATCTCTACCGTCTGGCGGCTATCGCTGTGCACAATACCGACGAAAACCCGGTGACCAGTCGCGTCGGCCTGCCGCTGCTGAATGTGGCAGCTACGGCAGTGTCGTCGCACCAGCTGTTCGAGGCAGAGATCCAGTTCCGTTATGGGCTGTACGATCGTATCGAGGGCGCCGAAGTGCTCGAGGCAGGAGTACGTGCACTGCGACAGTCACTGGACCCTTTGCAGGTGGTGGGTGTGCAGGCGCTCGGGCAACGTCAGAGGGCGAACATTCCCTCATCCGTTCCGGCCTCGCCGCGCGGCGAACGGCCCAGGCTGAAGGAAGCGCGCGACCTGGAATTCGAACGCCATCTCCAGATGGGCGTCGTGCCGGTTGGCCCACACCTGCGCGCCTTGACGCGCGACCTGACACGGTTCGAGGAGCAGACCCAGCGCACCGTGGCACAGTATCTGGCACACGACGCTTTAGCAGATGCAGTGAGTGGCGCACAGGCCAATGTAGGCGAACGCATCAATCAATTGTTGGCCAGGCTTGCACCCGCAGACGACGGCGTGACCGAGGCAGCTATCACCGGATCAGGCCTGCATCGTAGGCTCGCTTCGCTGCAGGCCTGTCGCGATGCTGTGCATCAGGCAACCGATGCGCTGGACAAGGCATACGACGACTTCCGCACCCACATGGACGCCAGTCGCGCTGAGAACAGGGACATTGCGGCGGTTCAACATGCGTTCGAATTTCTACAGCGCGCTGCCGAGTGCGATCACACGCTGGTGTCTGCAGTCGACGTTCTCTTGCGTCGGACCGCAGAAATATATGAGGTGCAGGACCGAGAGCTCCGGGATATGGACGACAGGCTGGACGACTTGCTGCCGCGTCTCGATGGACTGGGCCAGGCCTCTGAGCTGGAGCGCAGGGCTTTTGAAGATGCCGAACAACGCCTTGTAGAGGTCCGGAACGAAGCGCTGCAGGTATTGGACAGGCATGCTGGGGGGACGGACGCTGCAAAAGCGATTGATGCGGAGGGCAAGGCAGAGGCCATCAAGACACTTGAAGATGCGATGAAGGACGCCTTGCAGCAGATGGCTGCGACCCGTGATCGCATCGCAGAGCTCGTGTCGTTGAAAGATAGTCTTTGCGCCCGGCTGGCAGACGATATCGGGGCGTTGCGCGACATCGACGAGCATACACTTGCCGCGCGATCGGTCGTGATGCAGGCGCGTGATCTGGGCGCCGGTGCGCATGCCGCAATAGTGGCCATGCTGAAGGAATTGTCGGATGACGATGCCCCGGGCCAGGACGTCGCCGGCAGCCAGATCACGTCGGGCCAGGAGTAACCGACCACCCAGGCATCGTGCAGTTTCAATCAGCTGTGTCGCTCCGCAGCGCAACGCTGCTTTCGCATCATCAGGCATGGGACTTCAGGCCGCTTGTCCTACGCTGGGGGAGCATGCCTTGGCCGGCGCCAATTGTCCGAGCCTCATTATCCGATACATCTGGGATCGCGCGAGCGGTGCGCTTCGTCGAGCCGATGCGAAGTTGATCGCCGCATCAATACGTGTCACGGTGCGCAGCCTCTGTTCCGTGCGCGCCAGATGCGCGTTGAATGTCTCCCGCATCTGCGCGGCAGTTTCCCCTGTGTCAGGCAAACGCTGGAAGTCGAGAATCGTGGTGACGTAAGGGAGAGAGATCCAGGCCGCCAAACTGAGCGACGCAGAGCACTCACTCTAGCAGTTCAAATCTCGCAGAAACGCCTGCAGCTTCGGCCGATGGCGCCACCCACACATCGAACACGCCGGGCTCCACGGTTGGCTGCAATGCCTGGCCGATAAACAACAGGTCCTCACGGCGCAGCACGAACTCCACCGCCACGCTGCCGCCTGCCGGCACTGCAAGCTTGCGAAAATCCTTCAGCTCGCGCACCGGGCGGGTGACGCTGGCGCTGCGGTCGCGGATGTAGAGCTGCGCCACTTCTTCCGTATCGCGCGTGCCGCGGTTGTGGATGCGCGCGCTTATACGCAGGCTGCCGGTCGCCGTCATCCGCGTATCGCTCAAGCGCAGCTCGCCGTATTCGATGCGGCCATAGGTCAACCCGTGGCCGAAGGGGAACAGTGCGGTGTTGGGCACCGTTCGGTAGTGCGTTTTATACGGCTCCAGCACATCCGGCTGCGGATTGGGGCGGCCGCTGGAGGTGTGTGCGTAGAAGTAGGGCACCTGGCCTGCCGCGTGCGGAAAACTCACCGGCAAGCGGCCCGATGGCGCACGCGTGCCAAACAGGATGTCGGCTACCGCAGCGCTCGCCTCCGAACCCAGGAACCAGCTGACCAGGATCGACGCGCATGCGAGTACCGGCCCCTCCAGCGCGAGTGCACGGCCGGTGCTCAGCAGCACCACGACCGGCGTGCCGGTGGCGATCACGGCCGCCAGCAATTGCTGCTGTACCTCGGGAATGCTGATCTCGGTGCGCGACTGCGCCTCGCCCGAATAGCTCAAGGGTTCACCGATTGCCAGCAGCGCCACATCGGCATTGCCAGCGGCTGCCACTGCCGCCTGCACCCCGCCCGGCAGCGTTTGATCGAAGCCGCAACCGTCCTCCACGCGCAGTGCAGTGGGGTCGTCCAGCGCGCCCGACAGTGCAGCGGCCAGCGTGTTGCGGTTGTCCTCTTCATCGAACAGGCTCCACGGCCCGGCGTGATTGAGCCAATCGCGCGCCATTGGCCCGATCAACGCAATGCGCTGGCCGCTGCGTCGCAATGGCAACAGCTCGCCGTCGTTCTTCAGCAACACCACCGATTTGCATGCGGCTTCGCGCGCCAGTGCCAGGGTTTCGGCGCGGCGCTGACGCGACTGCGCGAGCCTGGGCCGGATGCGCCGGAACGGATCGTCGAACAGCCCCAACGCCGCCTTGAACGTCAGCACGCGGCGCACCGAGGCATCCAGCCGTGCCATCGGCACCTCGCCTGCGGCAACCAGGGCAGGCAGGTAGCGCAGATACAGGCCGCTTTCCATGCTGATGTCCACCCCGGCCATGAAGGCCAGCCTGGCCGCCTCGCGGTCGTCGGCTGCAACGCCGTGCGCAACCAGTTCCTGGTCGGCGCTGAAGTCGGACACGACCAAGCCCGGGTAGTTCCACTCCTGACGCAGCACGCCATCCAGCAACCACGCGTTGGCCGTTGCCGGAATGCCCGACAGTTCGTTGAATGCCGCCATGGTCGTGACCGCACCGGCAGCGAAGGCGGCCTGAAACGGCGGGAAATAGACCTCGCGCAGCGTCCGCTCGGAGACATCCACACGGTTGTAATCCAGCCCTCCTTCGGCCGCGCCGTAGGCGGCGAAATGCTTGGGGCAGGCTGCCATCGCATCGGGATTTGCCAATCCTGCATCGCCCTGGAAGCCGCGCACCCGCGCCTGTGCGAACAGCCGCGCCAGCAGCACGTCTTCGCCAGCGCCCTCGACGCCACGGCCCCAGCGTGCATCGCGGGCGATGTCCACCATCGGCGCGAAGGTCCAGTCCAGACCCACCGCACTGGCCTCCATGGCCGCTGCGCGCGCCGTGCGCCGTGCCAGGTCTGGCTCGAAGCTGGCCGCTTCGGCCAATGGCACGGGGAAGACGGTGGTATAGCCATGGATCACATCGGCGGCGAACAGCAACGGAATGCGCAGCCGGCTTTGCAGCGCTGCCTTCTGCAGTTGCTGGTGCCAGCGCACGTTGGAGCCATTGAAGACCCCGGTCAGCCGCCCGGCGCGGGCCGCAGCCAGCTGATCGTCCCCATCGGCAGAGCGTGCAAGCGGGTTGGCGACGATCGCCTTGCCATCCTGCTGCGCCGAGCTGAACAGGCTGAGCTGGCCAGCTTTTTCTTCCACGCTCATGCGCGCGATCAGTGCGTCGATGAAAGCAGGCGTGCGCACCGCCCCGGACGGCAGCGCCCAGCCGGTGGGAATGCGCGCGAGCAGGCCTAGCGCGGCGGCGCCACCCAGCAGCTGGCGCCGCGTCGTGCGTGGAGACATGTGAGGATTCTTGGGTGGAGTGTGTGTGCACGCTACAGGATGGGCGACCCCGGTAACCAGACTGCTTTCGCTTTCCGCGCGGTGACAACGCAGAGGCCTGCAGATCGATCACGAACCGGTCATGCACGTCGGTGTCGTGCACGCGCGCTGGATGGACGTGCGGTAGCGCAATACGCCTAGATGTCTACCAGTGACGAAAATGAAACGGACCCAGTGCATTCGATGCACTGAGCCCTGTCGTACCCCATCAATTGTCGGTTGCGTTGTGCATTGCAGGCACATCGCCCCGCGTTCGTCAGTCCGCCATCACCTTGTCTGGCGTCATCGGGGTACTGCGGATGCGCTTGCCGGTGGCATGGAAGATCGCATTGCAGATCGCTGCCGAGACACCGATCAGGCCGATTTCGCCAACGCCTTTTGCGCCCAGGCTGCTGACGATGCGGTCGTCCTCGTCGGCGAAGATCACATCGATGTCGTGGATGTCGGCATTGGCCGAGACGTGGTACATCGCAAAATCGTGATTCATGAAGCGGCCGAAGCGGTGATCGGACTGGGTGTGCTCGTGCAGCGCCTGGCCGATGCCCCAGACCACGCCGCCCACAATCTGGCTGCGCGCAGTGATCGGGTTGAGGATGCGACCGGCCGCAATCGCACTGACCACGCGGGTTACCCGCACCGTGCCCAGCTCTTCGTCAACGCGCACTTCCACGAACACCGCGCCATGGGTGGCACGGGTGTAGTTGCGCTGCTTGAACACATTGGGCAACAGCAGGAACTTGTCTTCGATCTGTTCCAGCTGAGCGGCACGCAACAGCTCGGGCAAGGCGATTGTGGTGCCGGCATCGGCGCGCAATGCCAGCGTGCCATCGGCGAAGACCACCTCGTCCAGCTTGGCCTTGGTAAAGCGCGAATTCGGTAACGCCTGGGCCAGCCGCAGCAGCCGTGCGCGCAGTTTCCCGCATGCACCATCCACCGCCGAACCTACCGTGGTCACATGCGACGAGCCGCCTTCGATCGGTGCGACCGGCAGTGTGGAATCGCCGAGCTGGAAGGTGACCTGTTCCAGCGGCAAGCCCAGCGCTTCGGCGGCGATCATCGCCATCACCGTGTAGGTGCCGGTGCCGATATCGCTGGCCGCACTGCTGACCACCAGCCGCCCATCGGCATGCAACACGGCGTGCGCGCGCGCAAACATCTGCATCGCATCCCATTGGCCGGTGGCCATGCCCCAGCCGACCCATTCATTGCCTTCCTTGCGCGCGCGCGGCTGCAACGGGCGTTGCGCCCAACCGAAGCGCTCGGCACCTTGCTGGTAGCACGCGCGCAGTGCCTTGCTGGAAAAAGGCTTGTCGTCGGCCGGATTGACCTCGGCGTAATTCTTCAGGCGCAGCGCCAGCGGATCCATGCCGAGCTCATAGGACAGCTCGTCCATCGCCACTTCCAGCGCATGCACGCCGTGCGCGGCGCCGGGTGCGCGCATGTCCATCGGGCTGAACTGGTCCAGGCTCACCAGGTTGTAGCCCAGATGCACGTTGTCGCAGGCGTACAACTGCCCGCTCCAGTTGACCACCACCTCGACGTAATCTTCGATGCGTGAGGTTTCGGCAATGGCTTCGTGCCAGATCGCACGCAAGGTGCCGTCGCGGTCTGCACCGAGCTTGAGCCGCTGCAATGTCTCTGGGCGATGGCCGAAGGTGAACATCTGCTGCCGCGTCAGCACCACGCGCACCGAGCGATCCAGCAGGATCGAGGCCATCACCGCCAGCGGCAATTGATACTGCGGGCGCAGCCCGGAGCCGAACGCACCGCCCACGTAGGGATTGCGCACGGTGACCTTGCGCTTGCTCAAACCGAACACATGCGAGACATACCAACGGCTGTTCTGCGAGCCCTGGGTCTTGTCGTAGATGGTGAAGTGTCCATCGTCCTCGCGGATCACGGTGGAGGCGAACAACTCCATCGGATTGTGGTGCTCCACGCCGCTGTAATAGTCGGCCTGGACCTGGACGGCGGCATCGGCGAACGCGGTGTCTGGTTTGCCCTTGTCCTTGGGCGGCGGCGAGAAACCCGCCTTCATGGCCTTGGGTTTGTGCGCACGGTCCAGATTGGTCATCAGGTTGGTTTCGTGCGGGTCCTGCAGCAGCTCCACTTCCACCAGATGCGCCGCGTGGCGCGCCGCTTCGAAGGTGTCGGCAACCACCAACGCGATCGGCTGGCCGCTGTACAGGATCTTGTTGTCGTACAAGGGGCGGAACGGCGAACCGGCAGGTGCGGTCATGTCCTTGTAGAACAGGTCCATGCCGCGCATATGCGGGCGGTTTTCATGGGTGACGATTTCCAGCACGCCGGGCACTGCACGCGCGGCGGCGAGATGGAAGGCGACGATCTCGCCCTTGGCAATGCTGCTGTTGACCACCACGCCATAGGCCAGATCCGGCACCGGCCATTCGGCGGCATAACGCGCCTGGCCGGTGACCTTTGCGCGTCCATCGATGCGGGTGACGCCGGTGCCGGTGGGGCGATAGCCGGTGCCGCTGTCGGCAACCGGTGGGGTCAGGTCGCTGTTGGATAGATCGGTGCTGCGTGCGTTCATGGCGATTCCTCCAGCGCGCTGGTTCGCCCGCGGTTGTCGATGGTGCCCTCGCGGGCGACGTCCAATGCACGCACGATCGCGCGGCGGGCCAGCGGCAATTTGAAGGCGTTTTCGCCTTGCGATTGCGCGCCTTGCAGCAACGCATCGGCCAGGCTGCCGAAACTCTCTGCCGTGGCCGGCTTGCCCGCCAGCTGTGCTTCGGCCTCAGGATTGCGCCAGGGCTTGTGCGCCACGCCGCCCAGTGCAACGCGCACCTCGCGGATGCTGCCGTCTTCTGCCAACTCCAGCGCTGCGGCCACCGAGACCAGCGCGAAGGCATACGACAGACGCTCGCGAATTTTCAGATAGGCACTGTGCGCGGCGAAGCGCTGCGCATCGGGCAGATCGATATGCACGATCAGCTCATCCGGCGCCAGGGTGCTGTCCAGCTCCGGATGATCGCCCGGCAAACGATGGAACTGCGCAAAGGGAATATCGCGTTCGCCATTGGGGCCTTGCACATGCACGACTGCATCCAGCGCCGCCAGTGCCGTGCACATATCCGAGGGATGCGTGGCGATGCAGTGCGCACTGGCGCCCAGGATGGCGTGATATTTGGTCAGCCCGCCGATGGCCGAGCATCCCGTGCCTGGCTCGCGCTTGTTGCACGGCGTGGCATGATCGTAGAAGTACACGCAGCGCGTGCGCTGCAACAGGTTGCCGCCATTGCTTGCCATATTGCGGATCTGCGGCGAGGCACCGGCCAGAATCGCAGCGCTCAGCAAGGGGTAGCGTGTTTCCACCTCCGGGTGATAAGCGGTGTCGGCATTGCGTGCAAGCGCGCCCAAGCGCAGTCCGCCATCGGGCTGCGTGCTGATGCTGTCCAGCGGCAGCCGGTTGATATCGACCAGGCGGCTGGGCCGCATCACTTGCAGCTTCATCAGGTCGGTGAGATTGGTGCCGCCGGCGATCAGACGCACGGGGGCTTCGGCAGGCACCGGCTGTGGGTCGCCACGCACTGCAAGTGCAGTGAGCGCCGCATCGACGTTGTCCGGGCGCGTGTAGGTAAGCGGAATCATGCCGGCACCGTCCCTGGCGTCCACGGTGTGGTGGCGCTCTCGCTGCTGTCGCTAGGTTTGCCCAGCACTTCCATCACCGCATCGGTGATCTGCGGATAGGCACCGCAACGGCAGAGATTGCCGCTCATCAATTCGCGCACCTGATCGCGGTCGTGCGCCTTGCCTTCGTTGATCAGGCCGAGAGCCGAACACAATTGCCCAGGCGTGCAATAGCCGCACTGGAAGGCATCGTTCTCGATGAATGCGCGCTGCAACGGATGCAGTTGTTCGCCATCGGCCAGGCCTTCGACCGTGGTGATGTCGGCCCCGTCCTGCATGACCGCAAGCGTGAGGCAGCTATTGATGCGGCGACCATCCACCAGCACGGTGCACGCGCCGCACTGGCCGTGGTCGCAGCCTTTTTTGGTGCCGGTGAGATCGAGCCGGTCGCGTAACAGGTCGAGCAGGCTCACCCAGGCTTCGAGCTGTAATTGGTAGGGCTGACCGTTGATGCGCAGGTTGACCGGGTAGGTCGGCGCAGCGGGAGTGGCGGTGGCCGGCGCCAGATGAGTGGCAGTGGCGGGCGTGGCATTCATGCGAACCCCGTGGCGATGGCTGAGAGGAGAACGCTTACCTTGATGCCTGCCTGGTCAAGGTGTGGTGTAGGTGGGTGATGCATCTTTCACACGTGCGCGATGTCGAAACATGCTCACGCGTGCAGCGGGATGCGCTGGCTGCGCATGACGTCGCTTGTGTGGATAACCCGCGTGTTGGAGCGGCGCGGCACGACGCTGCATGCGCGGGCGCACGCCATGCAGCCGCGCGTCATCGTGGTGTCACCTGCATTGGCCAGGCTAGCCGGCCCAGCGCAAGGGGAGCGCCCACTCATGAAAGCCAACGCCGCCCGCGCGTGGACGCAGGTGTTTACCCAGCATGGATCGGTGCTGCGTGGCTTTTTCGTGCGCCGTGGTGCCAAAGAAGAGGCGGAGGATCTGGTGCAGGAGACCTATCTACGCCTGTTGCGTGCGCATCAGGATCAGGGTGAGGCGATCGCCAATCCCGAGGCCTATCTGTATACGGTGGCGCTGAACTTGGCGCGCGAGCAGGCCGTGCGACGTAAACAGGCGCCGCTGCGCATCGAAGAGATGGAGCAGTTTTCGCAGGTGTTGGCCGCAGGCGACGATGTGGAAGACGCCGCGCACCGGCAACAGCGGCAACAACGCTTGCAGGCCTTGCTGGCGACATTGCCGGAGCGCACCTGCGCGGTCCTTGTGATGCAGTACCGCGATGGGCTGAGCTACAAGCAGATCGCCGAGCGCATGGGGGTGTCTGCGCATATGGTCAAGAAACATGTGGTACGTGGGTTATCAGCGTGCAGACGCGCAGTGGCCGACAGCGGAGAAAGCTGGTGAGCAAGTCTGCAGTGCCAAGCCGCAGCGCTGTCGCTGAGGCCGCGCAATGGCATGCGCTGCAACGCATGCAGGCGCTGGATGCGGGGCAACAGGCCAGCTTTCTGCAATGGCTGACGGCATCGCCGCTGCATGTGCGCGAATACATGGCCGTGCTGCGCGTGTCTGGCGAACTGGGCGATGCGTTGCGCGGCATGGAGTTGGACGTGGATGCTCTGCTCGACGCCGACCGGCGCAAGAGCACTGATGCAGTGGCGCCGAACGTGATCGCGCTGCCGTTGCCGCCACGATTGACGTTGCAACATGCGGCCCAGCCGCGCCGCTCCGAAGCCCAACGCAGTGCGCGCGTGCGCCGCTGGAGCATGGGGCTTGCCGCAGCACTCTGCGGGGTGGCAGTGCTGACCGGCTGGGCCTGGCCGCGCACGCAAACCTACGCCACCGTGCACGGCGAGCAGCGCAGCGTGCAGTTGGCCGATCGCAGCGTGGTGCATCTGAATGCCCAGACCAGCGTGCGCGCGATCATGACGCCGTGGAGCCGTCACCTGCAGCTGTTGCGCGGCCAGGCCAGCTTTGTGGTCGCACCGGACCGGCGCCCCTTGCAAGTGCACGCAGGCCATCTGCGTGTGGAGGATATCGGCACCACGTTCGACATCGCGTTGTATCAGCGTCAGGCACGTATCGAGGTGGCCGAGGGCCGTGTACACGTGTGGCACGAACAGCGCGCTGGGCAACCGATGCTCGCCAATCTGGGGGCAGGGCAGAGCGCGCGTATCGACGATGCGACTGGCCGGGTCGAACTCGCCAGCGAAGAGGTGGCCACGATGCATGCCTGGCGGCAGCGCCGCATCGTGTTCCGCGACGCACCGCTAGCCACGGTGGCCGAAGACTTCAATCGGCTCAATCGTACGCGCTTGTTGATCGACGACGCTGCCGCCGGTGCGTTGCGGCTCACCGGCAATCTGCGCGGCGACGATATCGCCTCGCTGCGTGCCTTCCTCGACGGCCAGCCGAACCTGCGCGTGGTCAGTGCACCGGGAATTCTGCGCGTGAGCAGCCGGCCTGCGCAAGACACGCTTGCGCGATAGCCGTGGTGCCAGGTGACGTCTCGATGCGTGCATCGCCTGTGCGCGCCCAGCGCTCGCACCTCCCGTGCGTGTCACAGAAAATTCATCAAAAAACGGTGCCCGATCGTCGCTGTCGATCCTCGTAGTCCGGGTACAACGCAGCATTCCCGCCTCGCGTGAGGTGCTGCGCATTGCTTCCTCCCCTACTGGATTCCACGATGCGCCGTACGTTGTTTCTTTCGATCGCTCTCGCCTTGCATGCAGGCACTGCCGGCGCCCAGGCGGCACCTGCCACCATCGCGGTCGATGCGATTCCTGCCCAGCCACTGGCACGCGCGCTCAATGCGCTCTCGCGTCAGACCGGGCTGCAGTTTGTCTATGCCGCAGGCGTGGCCGGCAACCCGCAGACCCGCGCCACCGCTGCCGGCGTTGCACCGGAGCAGGCCTTGCAGCAATTGCTCGATGGCACCGGCCTGCGTTACCGCTATCTCAATGCGACCACGGTGACGATCGAAACCGCCGAGCCAGCACCCGGCATGCCGCAGGCAGTTCCTGCAACAGCCGCAATCGCAACGACCGCAACGGCGCCAATGCCGCGCGCAGACGCACCGGTGCAGGAGCTGGACAGCATCCAGGTACTCGGCAGTTACGCCGGCAGCCTCAGCGCCGCACTGCGGCAGAAGCGTTATGCCGACAGCGTGGTGGATGTGATCGCTGCCGAAGACATCGGCAAGCTGCCGGCGCAGAACGTGGCCGAAGCGCTGCAGCGCGTGCCCGGCGTGTCGATCGTGCGCGATCGCGGCGAAGGGGTGTACGTGCGCGTGCGCGGCCTGGGCCCGAACTTCCAGGTCACCACGCTCAACGGCCAGACCATGGCTGTCAACGAGAATGTGCGCACCTCCGGCCAGACCGGGCGGCAATTCCGTTACGACACGCTGCCGGCCGAACTGGTCTCCGGGCTGGATGTGATCAAGAGTCCCACCGCCGATCTGGACGAAGGTGCGATCGGCGGCATCATCAATGTACGCACGTTCCGCCCGTTGGAACTGGGCAAGACGCTGACCAACGTGTCGCTGGAATCGAGCCAGGCCCAGCGCACCCAGGCCAACGATCCGCGCGCCTCCGGCCTGTTCAATTGGGTCAATGCCGAAGGCACCTTCGGCATGTTGATTTCCGGCGCGTATGCGCAACGCACGCTGCGCCAGGACCGCGTCAACGAGGTGAGCTGGGACTATTACCGCAACGGCGTACCGGGTGTGCCCGGCGCCACTTACGTGCCCACCGGTCTGCGCCCGACGCTGGAGCTGGAAGAGCGCGAACGCACCGGTGTGGCCGCCTCGCTGCAGTGGAAGCCGAGCGCGCAATGGGAAACCAACTTGGATCTGCTCTATGCCAAGCAGACCGTGCATTACGACGAGTACAGCATGGGCGTGGGCTTCGACAGCCTGGCCAAGCTGAGCAATCTGCGCGTGGAAAACGGCGGCATTACCGGTTTCGATTATCGCAACGGCCAGGTGCAGATCTCGCGCGAAACCTCTGGCATCACCGACGACAATCGCAGTGCGCGCCTGTCCAGCACCTGGAGCGGCGACCAATGGACGCTGGGCGCGGTGGCATTCCACTCGCAGGCGCACAGCTACGATTCGGATCCGATCCGGCGCACCCGGCTGCGCAGCGGTGCCAACCTGTCGATGCGCGTGGACATGCCGCAAGCCGACGGCGACAACGTGCCCGATTGGAGCTTCACCAACGGTTTCGATCCAACCAACCCGGCCACCGTGGCAGGGCGCCGGCTGGAATGGCGCGAGATCGACGCACGCGACAAGGAAGACGCACTGCAGTTCGATGCCAAGCGTGCGCTCGAGGGCGGCTTCTTCCGCGACTTCAAGGTGGGCGCCAAGTATCGCCAGCGCTCGCGCACTTACGACCGTGCCGACCTGCTGCTCAACAGCATCGCCGGCGTGCGTTTTCCGGGCAGCAATTTCACCGCATTGCCGGTGGGCGACATGCTGTCGGACGCTAACGGCAATCTGCCGCGGCAATGGTTGGCGCCGATTGAATCCACGTTCTGGGGCAATTGGCCGACCAGCGCCGATCTGAGCAATACGCCCAATAGCGCCGACCTGCAGAATTCCTATGAGGTGCAGGAAAAGATCGCCTCGGCCTACGCGATGACCAACTTCGGCACCGAACTGGCCGGCCGCGAGCTGCGCGGCAATCTCGGTGCGCGCGTGGTGCGCACCGAACAGGCCACCGATGGCCATGCCGATGTCAACGGCAGTGCGCAACCGGTGCACTTCGAGCGCACCTACACCAATGTGCTGCCCTCGTTCAATGCAGCCTGGGACGTGCGCGAGGACATGGTGCTGCGTACCTCCGCTGCCAAGGTGATCACGCGCCCCGATCTCACCGACCTGTCGTCCAAGCTCACCTTCAATTCCAGCGGCGAACGCTTCACCGCCAGCGGTGGCAATCCTGCGCTGCAGCCGTTCGAGGCATGGCAGTACGACCTGACCTTCGAGTTGTACATCGACGGTACCTCCGCACTGACCGGCGGGTTGTTCTACAAGGATATCTCCAGCTTCATCCAGACCCAGATGTCCAACCTGGTGTACGAAGGCCAGACCTATCTGCTGTCGTCCAAGACCAACGGCAGCAAGGCGATGGTGCAGGGTGCGGAAGTGGCGTATCAGCAGGTGTTTAGCGGCTTGCCGTCGCCGCTGGATGGCCTGGGCATGCAGCTCAACTACACCTGGACCGACAGCAAGGCGACCTATCACGACGGTAGCAACAGCTTCACCGACAGCCTGGAAGGCGTGGCCAAGAACACCTACAACGCCGTGCTGTTCTATGAGAAGGGGCCGTTGATGGCGCGCGTCAGCTATAGCTGGAGCGACGACATTCTCAACGCGGTCGGCACCGCCAATGTGGCAACGCTCAACAGCGACCAGTTCGGTAGCCTGGATGCCAATGTGGCCTACAAGGTCAACGACACGCTGTCGGTGTTCGTCAATGCGATCAACCTCACCGGCGAAGTGCAGCGCCAGTTCGTTGGCGATCACTTGTTCGGCGGCTATACCGACTATGGCCGCACCTGGTCGGTGGGGATGCGCGCGCGTTTTTGAGATTGGCCGGGACCGGCTGACGAGCAGCCGTCAGCTGGCTGCGGACGGCGCGCTTGTGGTCCGAGCGTAGGAGCGGTGCATGCCGCTCCTGCATCGGCCGCGCCCACCTGACAGCTGTGCAGTTGCGTTGATCGCCGTTCCACAGTTGTCGGCGGCAGCCACTGCCGCTACTCGGCGCCTACTGCAGGGCGCCGCATGCAAGGCAGCATCGCCCGCGTTGGCGCTGTTGCCAGCTGCATTGCGCGAGATCTCGCGCAATGCAGTGGGTGCAACACGTTTCGAGACCACTCATGTCATTACTGCCTCGTATCTGTATGTGTTTCTTTGTGCTGTTCGTTGCCGGCCCGCCTGCGTTGGAAGTGGCGCATGCCGCTGCCGCAGCGCCGGAGACACTTGAAAAAGTCGTCATCCTCAAACGCCACGGCGTGCGTGCGGCGATGTCCAGCCCGGAGCAATTGGGTCGCTACTCCGCACGTCCCTGGCCACGCTTCGCTGTGCCGGCCGGTCACCTGACCGCGAACGGTGCACGTCTGGAAGCGTTATTCGGTAGCTATTACCGCGCGCATTACGCGCCGCTCGGTGTGTTCGATGGCGATGGTTGCGATAACGTGTATTACTGGGCCAACCGTACCCAGCGCACCATCGCCTCGGCACGCGCGCTGGCAAGCACGCTCACGCCGGGGTGCACGAACACGGTGCACCGCGTTGCCGACGGCGCGTCCGATCCACTGTTCGACGGTGCCCCGGCATTGCGGCAGCCGGCTGCCGCTGCATTGATGCGCGCGGCCATCGCCGGCCGCGTCGGTGGGGACGTGGCGGCCTGGAATGCCGCGCAACACGATGCGATCGACAGCCTGCAGCAACTGCTGCTGCAGTGCGCGCAACGGCCGTGTGCGGCGCAGGCCGGTGCCGGCAAGCAACGTCTGGATGCGGTGCCCGCACGCATGGGCGATGCCCACGATGGAATTGCCGGTGTCGAAGGCCCGGCACCAGCGGCATCGGGTATCAGCGAAAGCCTGCTCATGGGCTGGGCCGATGGACAGGACTTTGCCGCGTTAGGGTGGCAAGGCGTGAACGAGGCCAGTCTGCTGCGCGCATTCGCACCGCATCAGGCCGAGTTCGCGCTGCGTCTGCGTGCGCCGACGGTGGCGCGCATGGCCAGTTCGCCGCTGGCCGCACGGTTACTGGTGACCTTGCAGCAAGGCAGCACTGCCGACGCTGCCACTGATACTCACAGCAACAGCAACAGCAACAGCAACAGCAACAGCAACAGCAACAGCAACAGCAACAGCAACAGCAACAGCAACAGCAACAGCAACAGCAATCCATCGCGCGTAACCCCAATCGGCGGCGATGCAAGGCTGGTGGTGCTGTCCGGGCACGACGGCACGCTGACCTTGCTGGCCGGCATGTTCGATCTGCATTGGCAGTTGCCCGGTTACCAGCCCGACCAGACCGTGCCCGGTGGCGCGCTGGTATTCGAGCGCTGGCGCCGTGCCGATGGGCAGCGCGTGATCCGCTTGCGCTACACCGCGCAGACCCTGGCGCAACTGCGCGAACGCCGCGTGCTGACGCCACAGGCGCCGCCGCCGTCATCGCCGGTGTTCATTCCCGGCTGTAGCAGCGCCACACCTGATTACGACTGCCCACTGCCGGCCTTGGCCACGTTGATCGGCGCCGCAATCGACCCGCATTACCTGAGCGAATGACGCTGCGCGCGCCGGCCACGACCGGCGCGTGTAGTTGCATCGGCGCATGAGCGCCGTTTCTCTGGCCACCGTGCCAGCCGCTGTTTTTCACCACTGCAAGAGGCGATTTATGCTCCACCAGCTACGTACTCTCGTCAGTCTCGGAATCACGCTCGGTCTTGCCTGTGCAAGCATTGCCCAGGCGCAAACAAACGTCGGCGTCCTCGACGTGCTGACCTACAATGTCGCCGGCCTGCCCGAAGGGCTGTCCAGCGGAACGCCGGCCACCAACACCGCATTGCTGGCGCCGAAACTGGCACCTTACGGCCTGGTCAATGTGCAGGAAGACTTCAACTACCACGCCACGCTGTACGCCGGCGATGCGCATCCGTACCGCACCGCCACCAGTGGCGGCGCTGCCTTCGGCGACGGGCTCAATACGCTCAGCAACTATCCCTTCAGCGACTTCACCAGGATCAAGTGGAATCAGTGCAACGGCACCGACTGCCTGACGCCGAAGGGTTTCAGTTACATGCGCGTACGCCTGGCCGATGGCGTGTTGCTGGACGTCTACAACGCGCATCCCAATGCCGGTGTCGAAGCGGGCGATTTGTCCGCACGCCGTGCCAATATCGGCCAGCTGGCGCAGTTCATCCAGACTTGATCGGCTGGCAACGCGGTGCTGGTGATGATGGATTCCAACACGCGCTACACCCGCAGCGACGACAACGTCCGCGAGCTGATCGCCTCCAACGGTTTGAGCGATCCATGGCTGGAATTGATCAAGGGCAGCGCACCGGCGGCCGGCGCTGAGCCGCTGCTCTGCGGCACGCCACCCACCAATGCCTGCGAGGTGGTCGACAAGATCCTGTACCGCGATGCGCCGCAACTGACCCTGGTGGCCAACCGTTACCAGCTCGATGGCGGCGGCTTCTACGACAGCGCCGGCAAGCCCCTGTCCGACCATTACCCACTGCATGCGCAGTTCGGTTGGGCCGTGGGCGACCAATTGCGCACCAGCGACCAGTTCGGTGGTCCGCATGGCATTCCGTTCAACGATCTGGCCGGTAATGCCAGTGGGCGTCCGCTCAGCGGCGTGACCCTGCGCGGCGGCGCGCGCCTGGATGGCCTGGGTGTGATCCTGGACAGTGGCAAACTGCTTGCGCATGGCGGCAGCGGCGGGCAGGCGACCACGTTGTCGCTGGGTGCCAACGAAACGCTGTCCTCGGCCACCTTCAGAGTGGGCAAGTACAACGACCGCACCCGCGTGTTCTCACTGAGCCTGCGCACCAACAAAGGCCGCAGCGTGCAGGTGGGCACACCGAGCAGCGAGACCTACACGCTGCCCGCGCCGAGCGGCTGGCATATCGCCGGTTTCACCGGTCGCGCCGGCGAGGAGATCTATAAGTTGGGTGTGGTGTATGCGAAGGACTGAGCGTAGCTGACGCAACAGACTGCGTAACGAGCGTAACGAGCGTAACGCGTTGCGTAGCAGCGGCACGGCCAGGGATGGCCAGTGTTGCGTGAGCGGCTGCACGCCCAGGCTTCAGCGATATTGACGCCGTGCTTGCTTGGATTCTTCACTGTGCACAGTGCAACGAGACCGCTGATGACGGAAGTAGAAACGCGCTGCACGGCTGCAAGGCTCAAGCGCAAAGCAGAGTGCTATCAGCCGGAGGGATGCTCAGCCATAGGTGGGTCGTGTCTCGTGGATATGCCGGTCGTCACGCAAACGCACCCTTGCCCGTAGCCACTGCCCAAACTGCTTCTCGCTCCAGGCGCCATCGGCCAATTGCATCATGGCGACGTACTTGTCTTCTTGCGACGCAATGAGCTCAGCACCATTGAGTCCAAGAAAGACGCGATAGCAGACATGGGCGGTGCGCTTGTTGCCATCCACAAACGGGTGATTGCGTGCCAGCCCATAGGCCAGGCTCGCAGTCAGTTCCACCAGGTCGGGCGGGGGATCGCCGTAGGAGAACAACTGTTGCGGGCGTGCCAGCGCCGAATCCAGCAAGGCTTCATCACGCACGCCAGCTGCGCCACCGTGCTCGCTCAACTGACGTTCGTGTATTGCCAAGGCAAGCGCGCGCTGGATCCAGACGACCATGCGCGTGTTCATTTGGCCAACTTGTGCAGCACCTGCCGATCCTCGCGCATCACCTGCTCGGCCACCTCCATCTGCGCGGCCAGGGTCGGGTCGAACGCGGTCAGCTTGATGCCGTCGGGCGTTTCCAGCGCATACAGTTCGTCGCCCTTGCCCAGGCGCAGGCGGGCCAGCAGTTCCTTGGGCAGGATGACGCCGGCGGAATTGCCGATGGAGGTGATCTTGAGTTTCATGGCAGCATCCTTTGTTATTACGTAAGTTATAACTCGGTGCCCGGTTTGTCACAAGCTCGCCCGCTGAATCGGCTCAGCAAGCTGAGTCGGCCAATCTCGCCTGCTGCGACCGAGGGGTGTACAAATGTACACCTAGTCCCGGCTGGCCGTTTTCTTCCATGGAACCTCTCTCTCCCAAACGTGCGGCGGTGCTGATCTTCCTGCAGGAACAGGCCCGCGCAGGGGTGTCGCCCAGCCTGGCCGAGATTGCGCAGGCATTCGGCTTCGCCTCGCGCAATGCCGCGCAGAAGCACGTGCAGGCACTGGCCGAGGCCGGGTTGATCGAGCTGCTGCCCAATCAAAAGCGCGGCATCCGCGTGCCAGGCCGGATGAGGCCTGATCCGGCGCGCGATGCAGTGCTGGCCTTGCCGGTGCTGGGGCGGGTGGCGGCCGGTGTGCCGATCGGGGCGGATATCGGGCTGGATCGTCAGCTGTGGCTGGACCGCGCGCTGTTCTCGCTGCGCCCGGATTATCTGTTGCAGGTGCAAGGCGACTCGATGATCGACGACGGCATTCTGGACGGCGATCTGGTCGGTGTGCATCGCAGCAACGATGCGCGCGATGGGCAGATCGTGGTGGCGCGGGTGGATGGCGAGATCACCATCAAACGACTGGAGCGCGGCGACGAGCGCATCCGCCTGTTGCCACGCAACCGCGCGCATGCGCCGATCGTGGTGGCGGCCGATGCCGACTTCGCGATCGAAGGGCTGTACTGCGGTCTGATCCGGCAGGGTTGAGATGAGCCAGGAGCCCGCGCGCATCAGGCAGGACGGCAACGCGGCAGTCGCACTGCCGCTGGACGCCCTGCTGGCCGCGCGTACGGTGTGGCGCGCAGGTCACGGCACGGCCATTGCCCATGGCGGCGAATCCACCGGGCATGCCGCACTGGATGCGCTGCTGCCCGATGGTGGCTGGCCGCGGCGGGCACTGACCGAATTGCTGTTGCCCGCGCACGGCGTAGGCGAGATCGCATTGTTGTTGCCCACGCTGGCGCGCATGACTGGCGCCAGCAGTCGCGTAGTGCTCGTGGCGCCGCCGTTCATTCCCTACGCACCGGCCTGGCAGGCGGGCGGGGTGGTGCTGGAACATCTGGAAGTGGTACAGGCCTACCCGCGCGACGCCTTGTGGGCATTCGAACAATGCCTGCGCAGCGGTGCCTGCGCGGCGGTGTTGGGCTGGCCGCAGACCGGCGATGCACGCGCGTTGCGGCGGCTGCAGGTCGCCGCCGACAGCGGCAATTGCTGCGCCTTCGCATTGCGCGACCGCAAGCATGCGGTCAATGCATCGCCGGCCGCCTTGCGGCTGGAATTTCTGCCCGAGCGCGATGCCTGGCAGGTGCGCAAATGCCGCGGTGGGCAGGTCCCCTCGCAGCCGTTGCGGCTGGCGCATTGAGGCGCGCGCATGTTGTGGGCCTGCATACTGCTGCCGCAGCTGGCGCTGGACGCCGTCCTTCGGCGTCTGGAAGAGCCGCACGCGCCGCTGGTGCTGGTCGAAGGGCCGGCGCAGTTGCGCAGCCTGCATTCGGTCAACGCAGCGGCGTCTGCCGCCGGTCTGAAAGCCGGCATGCGGCTGTCGGCGGCGCATGCGCTGATGGCCAATGTGCGCACCATCGATTACGAGGCGCAGGCTGAGGCGCGCACGCAGCGGTTTCTTGCGGCCTGGGCGTATCGGCATAGTTCGCTGGTGAGCCAGCAATGGTCGCGCGCCATCGTGCTGGAAGCCGGCGCCAGTTTTCGGCTGTTCGGTCCGTGGCCACGTTTCGAGCGCCGCCTGCGCGATGAACTGCAGGCGTTGGGGTTCCAGCACCGGCTTGCACTGGCACCTACACCGCGCGCCGCGCGCGTGCTGGCCGGCTTGCGCGATGGCATGGTGGTGACGCAGTTGCCGGCTTTGCACAGCACGCTCGACAAGGTGCCGGTACGTCGTGCCGCCTTGCCCGGCGATGTCGGCGAGCGCCTGCAGCACATGGGCGTGCGTACGCTGGCTGCGGTGCGTGCATTGCCGCGCGATGGGCTGCGCCGGCGTTTCGGTGCGGGTTTGCTCGATCACCTGGACCGCCTCTACGGCCAGGTCGACGACCCCTTGGAGTGTTACGCACCGCCAGATCATTTCGACCAGCGTGTGGAACTGGGCTACGAGGTGGAAATGCATCCGGCGCTGTTGTTCCCGCTGCGGCGTTTGATCGGCGATCTGTGCACGTATCTATCCATTCGCGATGGTGGCGTGCAACGGTTCTTGCTGCGACTGGAGCACGAACAAGGCGCCACCGATGTCGAGATCGGCCTGCTGACGCCGGAGCGTGCGCCCACGCTGTTGTTCGAGCTTGCACGCAACCGGCTGGAGCGGGTGGAAATTCCGCGGCCGGTAGTGGCGATGCGCTTGCTGGCGCGGCAATTGCCGCCGTTCGTGCCGGCCATGCGCGATCTGTTCGATCAACGTGCGCAGCAATCGGTGGAGTGGCCGCAGCTGCGCGAGCGCCTGCGTGCGCGGCTCGGCGATGAGGCGGTGTATCGCGTGCTGCCGGCCGACGACCCGCGCCCGGAACGCGCCTGGCGGCGCGCCATCGGCGATACGCTGCGCGAAACCGATGCGCCACCGCGCCCGCCGCGCCCCACCTGGTTGTTGCCACAGCCGGTGCCCTTGCACGATGCGCAGTTACGCATCGTCTCCGGTCCTGAGCGATTGGAAAGCGGCTGGTGGGACGACGACGAAGCACGTCGCGACTATTACGTCGTAGAAACCGCGCGCGGCCGTCGCGGCTGGGCATTCGCCGCACCCGGCCGTGTGGATGGCTGGATGTTGCATGGGTGGTTTGCATGATCCGACCCATCCCACTGCGGCAACGCATCACTGCTTGCCGGGCTGGTCATCGCAGAGGTACCGCAAACATCCGGTGCCACGGAGCGAAGGAGTACCTGCAACGAGGCGATCTGCGGTGTACTGGAAAGACGGTGTGGTGGCAGCGCGATGTTGAAGAGGTGCACCCATGAGCTGGGACGACGCCGTCGACGGTGTTGACCGCGACACGCCCGGCGGGCGCATGCCACGCGCCTGGAACGTGGCTGCACGTTTGCGTGCGGCCAATGACGACATCAGTCATGCGGCGGTGGCCGATGGCCTGCCCGCGTATGCCGAACTGCATTGCCTGTCGGATTTCTCGTTCCTGCGCGGCGCCTCCAGTGCCGAGCAGTTGTTCGCACGCGCGCAGCACTGCGGTTACAGCGCGCTGGCCATCACCGACGAATGCTCGCTGGCCGGCATCGTGCGCGGCCTGGAAGCCTCGCGCGCCACCGGCGTGCGCCTGATCGTCGGTAGCGAATTCACCCTGGTCGATGGCACCCGCTTCGTACTGTTGGTGGAAAACGCGCACGGCTATCCGCAGTTGTGCGCGCTGATCACCACCGCGCGGCGTGCGGCGAGCAAGGGCACGTATCGGCTGGGGCGTGCCGAGGTGGAGGCGCAGTTTCGCGATGTCGCACCCGGCGTGTTCGCAGTGTGGATGCCCGGCGCGCAGCCGCAGGCCGAGCAGGGTGCCTGGTTGCAACAGGTTTTCGGAGAGCGTGCATTCCTGGCGGTGGAACTGCATCGCGAACAGGACGATGCAGTGCGGTTGCTTGCCTTGCAGCTGCTGGCCCAGCAACTGGGCATGACCGCACTGGCCAGCGGCGATGTGCATATGGCGCAGCGCCGCGAGCGCATCGTGCAGGACACCTTGACCGCCATCCGCCACAGCTTGCCGCTGGCCGAGTGCGGCGCGCACCTGTTCCGCAACGGCGAGCGCCATCTGCGCACGCGCCGGGCCCTGGGCAACATCTATCCGGATGCGCTGTTGCAGGCCAGCGTTGGGTTAGCGCAGCGCTGTACCTTCGACATTTCCAAGCTCGAATACACCTATCCCAAAGAGCTGGTGCCGGAAGGCCATACGCCGGCCAGCTATCTGCGACTGCTCACCGAAACAGGCATGCGTGAGCGGTGGCCGAATGGAACGCCGGCAAAGGTACGCGCCGACATCGAAAAGGAATTGGCGCTGATCGCCCACAAAAATTACGAAGCATTCTTTCTCACCGTGCAAGATGTGGTGCGCTTCGCACGTGATCAGCACATCCTGTGCCAGGGCCGTGGGTCTTCGGCCAATTCGGCGGTGTGTTATGCGCTGGGTATCACCGCAGTCAATCCGGATGAAACCCGTTTGCTGATGGCAAGGTTTCTCTCCGAAAAACGCGACGAGCCACCGGATATCGACGTCGATTTCGAACACGAGCGCCGTGAGGAAGTGCTGCAATACGTCTACAGCAAATACGGCCGCGAACGCGCGGCACTGGCGGCGACGGTGATCTGCTATCGCGGCAAGAGCGCCGTGCGCGATGTGGCCAAGGCGTTCGGCCTGCCGCCGGACCAGATCGCGTTGCTGGCCAATTGCTACGGCTGGGGCAATGGCGACACCCCGATGGAGCAACGCATCGAAGAAGCCGGATTCGATCTGGCCAATCCGCTGATCAACAAGATTCTTGCGGTGACCGAACACCTGCGCGATCACCCGCGTCATCTGTCGCAGCATGTCGGCGGCTTCGTGATTTCGGATGAACCGCTGTCGATGCTGGTGCCGGTGGAAAACGCGGCGATGGCCAACCGCACCATCATCCAGTGGGACAAGGACGATCTGGAAACCATGAAGCTGCTCAAGGTCGATTGCCTGGCGCTGGGCATGCTCACCTGCATCCGCAAGACATTGGAGTTGGTGAGCGGCCATCGCGGGCGCGATTACACCATCGCCACGCTGCCGGGCGAGGATGCGCCCACCTACAAGATGATCCAGCGCGCCGACACGGTGGGCGTATTCCAGATCGAATCGCGCGCGCAGATGGCGATGCTGCCGCGGCTCAAGCCTGTGGTGTTCTACGACCTGGTGATCGAAGTGGCGATCGTGCGACCTGGCCCGATCCAGGGCGACATGGTGCATCCGTATCTGCGCAGGCGCCAGGGCCGCGAAGAAGTGAACTATCCATCGCCGGAGGTGGAAGAGATCCTCAAGCCAACACTGGGTGTGCCGTTGTTTCAGGAGCAGGTGATGGAGCTGCTGATGCATGCCGCCGAATACACAGAGAGCGAAGCGGACAATCTGCGTCGTTCAATGGCAGCGTGGCGCCGTGGCGGTGACATGGAGCAGCACCGCACGCGCGTGCGCGAACGCATGCAGAACAGAGGCTACGCCTCCACCTTCATCGACCAGATCTTCGAACAGATCAAAGGCTTCGGTTCCTACGGCTTCCCGCAAAGCCACGCCGCCTCGTTCGCCAAGCTCGTCTACGCCAGCTGCTGGCTCAAACGTCACGAACCTGCAGCCTTCGCCTGCGGCTTGCTCAATGCGCAGCCGATGGGCTTCTATTCGGCCAGCCAGATTGTGCAGGACGCGCGCCGCGGCAGTCCTGAGCGTGCGCGCGTGGAGGTGTTGCCGGTGGATGTGCTGCATAGCGTCTGGAACAACACGCTGGTCGGTGGCCGGCCATGGTGTAGCGACGAAGACCCTGGCGAACAACCGGCGATCCGTCTGGGCATGCGCCAGGTCGCTGGATTATCGGAAGGGGTGGCAACGCGCATTGTCGCCGCACGCGCGCAACGGGGCTTCGCCGATATCGGCGATCTGTGCCTGCGCGCCGCACTCGACGAAAAAGCGCGCCTCGCCCTGGCCGAGGCCGGCGCCTTGCAAGGCATGGTGGGCAATCGCAATGCCGCGCGTTGGGCCATGGCCGGCGTGGAAGCGCGGCGGCCGCTGCTGCCTGGTAGCCCCGAAGAGCGCCCGGTGGAATTTGAGGCGCCGCGCGCAGGCGAAGACATCCTGGCCGATTACCGTTCGGTCGGCCTGAGCCTGCGCCAGCACCCGATGGCGCTGCTGCGCCCGCAGATGCGTCAGCGACGCATCCTGGGCCTGCGCGAGCTGCAAGGCCGCAGCCACGGCAGCGGTGTGCATGTCGCCGGCCTGGTCACCCAGCGCCAGCGCCCGGCCACTGCCAAGGGCACCATCTTCGTCACCCTGGAAGACGAACACGGCATGATCAACGTCATCGTCTGGTCGCACCTGGCGCTACGCCGCCGCCGCGCACTGCTGGAATCGCGCCTGATGGCGGTGCGCGGCCGCTGGGAACGCGTGGACGGCGTGGAGCATCTCATCGCCGGCGATCTGTACGACCTCAGCGAGCTGCTCGGCGAAATGCAACTGCCCTCGCGCGATTTTCATTGAGTATTTGCCGGCAAAATCGACCAACACCAGCATCGCGTTACGGTCACGATTCCAGACCAGGTCTATCGGCATCCATCATCCGCAGTTGTGGCCGTCCTCGACCACATTGCCCTGCTGCCAGCATCGCCGCATGGCGCTGTGTTCGCTGTGGCGTTGCAGTGTTCCATGCGCGACGCGCAGCGCTCTGCGCAGGCGCGCAAAATCCAATGGCGCTGCGGCTTGGCGCCCAGTGATGGCGATGGCGTGGTCACGCCAGGGCATGCATCGGGCTAGTGACTTTCAAGCGGCCTGTACTACACCATGGCGGGCGCAGTTGCGCTGACCTATTCCTTTCCCACGAGGCGATCATGAAGTTGGAGGTTTTGTTTGACCAGTTGCATACCTTGCCCACGGTGCCCAAGGTGGCGCAGGACCTGATCCGTCAGTTCGATGATCCGACCACCAACATCGATGTGTTGGCGCACACCATCGAGCGCGATCCGGTGATCGCCGCCAAGGTGTTGCGGCTGGCCAATTCGGCACGCTTTCATGGCCTGCGCGATTCCACCAGCGTCGAAGACGCGGCCATGCGGCTGGGCTTCAATACGCTGCGCACGCTGGTGCTGGCCTCGGCGATGACCGGGGCGTTTCGTGCCGGCCCGGGCTTCGATCTGAATACATTCTGGCGGTACAGCTTTGGCGTGGCCGGCATCTGCCGGCTGCTGGCACGCCAGCACGGTCTCGATCCGGAAACCGCATTTACCTGCGGCATGATGCACAACATCGGCGAGCTACTGATCCAGTCAGGCGCGCCGGAATACGCCAGCCGCATCAATCACGAGGCCTCATCGGCCGGCCACGCTGCCGAGGAAACGCTGCAGCTGGGCTTCGGCTACCCGGAAGTGGGCGCCGAACTGGCAAGGCGCTGGCACTTGCCGGTGGTGATCCAGCAAGCCATCGCCTACCAGGTCCGCCCGGCCGCCGCACCGGAAGGCGCGCTGATGCCGTTGCTGCTTGCCCAGGCAGTCCAGGTGTCCGACGCATTACGCATCCATGACGGCGCCATCCCGGCGGCTCTGGAAGCCGTACGCGGGCCATTGATGGATAGCGTGGATCTGGACGCCTTGTTCGCGGCGCTGCCGGACGTGATCGAGGCCGACCGCGCGTTTGCCGAATTGCTGCATTGACGAAGCGGTTGCACAGATGCGACTGGAGCGCTGGCAACCCGTTGCGAGCGCTCATCACGGTGCATGTTGACGGCATGCAGAAACCGCTGGGTCAAAAAGCTGCATGCCGGTTCCGGGCACCGCGCATGCCTGTCTGAGCGCTGCGCGGTCGTTTAGGCATCCGCGCCCAATCGCTGCGCCATGCGCCATGCGCCGTGCAGGGCGGCGCCGTGGCGTAACCGATACGACGCTGCGCGGCACTCCTGTCGCGCTGGCTCGCGTCGGCCCGCTGCACTCTCATCCGCCACACTGTCACGCCGCGCCGCAGCTGGACGGAACTTCAGCTAGGCGCTAGCGTGGTCCGGATTTTTTGCCACAGGGGAACTGCCCATGAGCCATGACGCGCAACCGCGCCAGCTCACCTTCCGTGCCGTCGTGCTGTCCATCGTGCTGGCGGTGGTGCTTTCGGCCGCCAATGCCTATCTGGGCCTGTTTGCCGGCCTGACCATCGCCACCGCCATTCCGGCCGCGGTCGTCTCGATGGGCGTGCTGCGCCTGCTCGGCGGCGGCACCATCCTGGAAAACAACATCGTCCAGACCGGTGCCTCGGCGGGGTCGTCGATCGCGGCGGGGGTGATCTTCACCATTCCCGCGCTGGTGATCATGGGCTATTGGCCGGACTTCAAATACTGGTGGGTGCTCGGCATCGCCGGCATGGGCGGGTTGCTCGGGGTGCTGTTCTCGGTGCCGCTGCGGCGCTCGATGATCGTCGAAGACCCGCTGCCATTCCCCGAAGGCAAGGCCGCGGCCGAAGTGCTCAAGGCCGGTGCAAACCCCGGTCCGGGTCTGAAGATCCTGGCCATCTCCGGTGCCATCGGCGCGCTGGTCAAGCTGGCGGCGGCCAGCGGCCTGCGGGTGATCCCGGACACCTGGGCGCAGGCCACGTATCTGGGCAGCAGCCGGCTGGTGGGGTATCTGGGCACCAACCTGTCGCCGGCGCTGCTGGGCGTGGGCTACATTGTCGGCTTGAATGTCGGCATCGTGGTGTTGTCCGGCGCGATCCTGTCCTGGCATATCGCAATCCCGCTGTATCAGCAGTTCTTCATGGGCTCGGATCCGGCATTGGCGCAGAGCCTGATCAATGCACCGGCGGCGGACGCGGCATTCGCCATCTGGGGCGCGAAGATCCGTTATCTCGGCGTCGGCGCGATGTTGATCGGTGGCGTGTGGACGCTGTTCTCGCTGCGCAAGTCGCTGCTGTCCGGGGTCAAGAGCGGCTTCGCCGCCGCGCGCAAGAGCGGTGGCGGTGTGGTCGCCGAGACCGAGCGCGACCTGCCGATGAAGTGGATGCTGGTGGCGCTGGTGCTGTGCACCTTGCCGCTGCTGGGCCTGTATCAGGCGATCGTGCAGCAATGGCACGTGTCGATCCCGATGACCATCATCATGATCGTGGCCGGCTTTCTGTTCGTGTCGGTGTCCGGGTATCTGGCCGGGTTGATCGGCTCGTCCAACAACCCTGTTTCGGGCATCACCATCTCCACGATCCTGTTCGCCTCGGCGGTGCTGGTATTGCTGCTCGGCAAGGACGGTCTGGTGCCGGCCGGCATCGGTGGCGCGCCGTTGGGCGCGGTGGCGGCGATCATGATCGGTGCGGTGGTGTGCTGCGCGGCGGCGGTGGGCGGCGACAATTTGCAGGATCTCAAGGCGGGTTATCTGGTCGGCGCCACGCCCTGGAAGCAGCAGCTGATGCTGGGCATCGGTGCGTTCTCCTGCGCGCTGATCATGGCGCCGGTGCTGAACCTGTTGGCGCAGGCGTACGGCATCGGCCCGGCCACTCCGCAGCATCCCAATTCGCTGGCTGCACCGCAGGCCACGCTGATGGCTTCGGTCGCCAAGGGCTTGTTCGGCGGCGAGCTGCCGTGGGCGATGATCGCCATCGGTGCCGGCGTGGGCGCGGCGATCATCGCGCTGGACGAATGGCTGAAGAAAACCGGCAAGCGCTTCCGCGTGCCGGTGCTGGCCGCGGCAATCGGTATCTATCTGCCGTTGGAACTGATGGTGCCGATCTTCATCGGTGGCCTGATCGCGCACCTGGTGGAACGCTTCCACAAGATCCGCGCCGACGACGAAGACGGCCGCGACCGCGTGCATCGCCCGGGCGTGCTGTTCGCCGCCGGCCTGATCACCGGCGAGGCGCTGATGGGGATCGCCATCGCGGTGCCGATCGTGCTGTCCAGCCGCGCCGATGTGCTGGCATTGCCGGCTGGCTTGCAGCTCAACCAGTGGTTCGGCCTGGCGATCCTGGCCCTGGTCGGCTGGCTGCTGTATCGCGTCGGCAAGGGCGGCGAACAGACCGCCTGAGCGTGATGCAGCATTGAGGCATGCGCTTGCACGCCTCATCCCGACGGACACGCATCGCTGGATGCGTGTCCGTTTTTCGTTGTGGCGTTGCGATCCAGTGCCGCTGCGCCGCACGCGCAGCGAGATGCGCCGCTTCGGTCTTCCGTCGTCTTTGCGTTGGCTTTACGCGCTACACAGGCGCCATGCATAGCGACTTTATGCCGCTGCTCCGTATCGTGCCGTCTCCCGCACGGATGGTGCGCCACGGCTACTGCATGCCTCGATCGATCCCGATGACACCCCGCGACGCAGGTTCTCGCACCGCGTAACGCTGCGATGGATGTCAGTGAAAGTGCTACTCACATCACGCTGTGCAACATCGGCTTGCGGTTGCGGTCGCTTTTGTCATGGTTGGCCCCTACGGGCCTGCAGACGCCTATAAGATCGATTGGCAGGACGTCGCCCGTCGGCGGCCATGCAGTCGTTCTACCTCCACGTGCATTTCCCCCTCACTAACGCTGACCGTTCACACGATCTGTCCAGCGTCTTGCCATGGAACCACTGCAATGCTGACTGCTATCTCCAAGCGCTCCACCCGCGCACAACGCGCACCGTTGTTGGCCATCGCACTGACCGGCGCGCTGTGCAGCCTGGCGCTGCAGGCGCAGGCACAAGACGCCACCGAGGCGGCGTTGTGTACCGATCGCCCGACCAAGGCCAATTCCACCTGTACCGTGCCCACGGGCGCCTGGCAGCTGGAAACCGACATCGGCAGCTATACCCGCGACAGCCAGCCTGGCACGCGTATCGAAACCTCCTACTTCACCAATCCCACGCTCAAGTACGGCGTCAGCGACCGCATCGATCTGCAGCTCAACTGGGCGCCGCAGCTGCAGGTCAAAACCACCGATCGCGCTACCGGTGCACGCAGCAGCCTGAGCGGCGGCGGCGATATCTTTCTACGGATGAAGGCGCGTTTCTACGAAAGCGACACCGCCAGCGTGGCGCTGCTGCCGTTCGTCAAGGCACCGACTGCACGTACTGGCCTGGGCAACGACGAGTGGGAAGGCGGCGTCGCATTGCCGATCAATTTCGTGTTGCCCAATAGCTTCTCGCTGACCCTTGGGCCGGAGGTGGATTGGCTGGCCGACAGCGATGGCAGCGGCAACCATGTCGCCATCGTCAATGCGATCAACCTGGCGCATCCGCTCACCTCGAAGTTGTCGATGGCGGTGGAAGTGTGGTCCTCGATCAATCGCGACCCCGCCGAAACCATCGAACAGTATTCGGCCGACATCGCTGCTGCGTATCTGATCAATCCGCTGTTGCAACTGGATGTGGGCGCCAACTTCGGCCTCAACGACCGCACCCCGGACGCGCAGGTGTATGTGGGGATGTCTCACCGCTTCTGATGTGTTGAAGCGGGGCATCACTGCGACATAAAAACCGCGTGGGTAGCAGCGGTGCGATAAGACTTTATGTGGTGCCGGTTGACCGGCACCACATCAGCTGCGCGCTGCACGCGCAGGGCGATCGACGACCGACCGCCTGCATCTGCTGCGCAGTTTGCAACCTGCGCCCATGTCGATGCCGCTGCAAGATTTGCTTCAATGCAGCACGGTCCACGTTGCACGTATCGCCAGCTGCGCATTTTTCCAGCTGCCCCGGCATGCGCACGCGGCCATAAAGGCAGACCCAACCGCAAGCCTTTGCGCGCTCGCCACGGCAACGCCTACCATCGACGTTTTGCCGTTGCGGGAACTGCCGATGAAGCTTCGTTACGCCGTGTTGCCCCTGTGTCTGTTGGCCGCCTTGCCAAGCCTTGCCGCCGCGCGCGGTTTCGATGTGCGCGACATAGTTGCGTTGGACCGGGTGTCCTCGCCCGCGCTCAGCCCCGATGGCAGCGTGCTGGTATTTGCCAAGCGGCAGGCCAAGAGCAGCAACGGCAAGCCGGCCACCGGCCTGTGGATGCGCAACCTGCGTACCCGCGATGCAGCGCCGCCCAAACGGCTGACTCCGGAAGGCTGGAACGTCAACAGCCCGGCGCTGTCGCCGGATGGCAAGACGGTGTATTTCCTCAGCAGCAGATCCGGCACCCAGCAGCTGTACGCGCAACCGCTGACCGGCGGTACCCCGCAGCAACTCACCGCGTTTGCGGTGGATGTGGACAGCTACAAGCTCTCGCCCGATGGCAAGCGCATTGCCTTCAGTGCCGGCGTGTTCCAGGACTGCGGCTCGGATCTGGGTTGCACCAAGACCAAGCTCGCCAGCGTCAAGAACGCCAAGGCCAGCGGCGTGGTGTACGACCAGTTGTTCGTGCGGCATTGGGACACCTGGAACGACGGCCGCCGCAACACGCTGTTCGTCGCAGACCTGCCTGCCGCCGGCGCCAAGGCGGTGATCGGTGCCTCGGCGATCAGCGCCACGCTGGCCGGCGATGCGCCGTCCAAGCCGTTCGGCGGCAATGACGATTACACCTGGTCGCCCGATGGCAGCAGCGTGGTGGCCAGCGTGCGCGTGCCGCAGCCGCATGGTCCTGAGGCAGGCAAGAATGCAAAGGCCGGCAGCAAGCCCACCGGCAACGACGAGCCGTGGCAGACCAACTTCGATCTGTATCGGCTGGATGCGGCCGGCAAGTCCGCACCGGTCAATCTGACCGCATCCAACCCGGCCTGGGATGCCGGCCCGGTGTTCAGCAGCGATGGCAAGACGCTGTACTACCGCGCAATGAAACGCCCCGGTTTCGAGGCCGACCGCTTCGGCCTGATCGCGATGGATGTCGCCAGTGGCAAGACCCGCGAAATCGCGCCCAAATGGGACCGCTCGGCCGGCGAGATCGTGTTGAGCGATGACGGCGCCAGCCTCTACACCAGCGCCGACGACCTCGGCGAGCACCCATTGTTCAAGATCGATATTGCCAGCGGCGAGGCGACCAAGCTGGTGGGCGAGGGCAGCGTGCATGCGCCGACGCTGGCCGGCAACACGTTGGCGTTTACACGCAATTCGTTGAAGAGCGGCGATCAGGTGTTTGTCAGCGACGTGCAAGGCCAGGGCCTGCGTGCGATTACCCAAAGCGCCGGCGAGCTGCTGCCCGACGTGCAGTTCGGCGACTACGAACAGTTCCAGTTCAAGGGCTGGAACAATGACACCGTGCATGGCTACGTGGTCAAGCCCTACAACTATCAGGAAGGCAAGACCTATCCGGTGGCGTTCCTGATCCACGGCGGCCCGCAGGGCAGCTTCGGCAATGGCTGGAGCAACCGCTGGAATCCGCAGACCTACGCCGGGCAGGGCTACGCGGTGGTGATGATCGACTTCCACGGCTCCACCGGTTACGGCCAGGACTTCACCGATGCGATCAGCCAGCATTGGGGCGACCGCCCACTGGAAGACCTGCAGAAGGGTTGGGCCGCTGCGCAGAAGCAGTACGGCTTCCTCAACGGCGACAAGGCCTGCGCGCTGGGTGCCAGCTACGGCGGCTACATGGTCTATTGGATGGCCGGGACGTGGCTTGACAAAGACGGGAACCACCCCTGGAAGTGCCTGGTCGATCACGATGGCGTGTTCGACAACCGCACCATGGGCTACGCCACCGAGGAACTGTGGTTCAGCGAATGGGAAAACGGCGGCACGCCGTGGCAGAACCCGGCCGGCTACGAGAAGTTCAACCCGGTGCTGCACGTGGACAAGTGGAAGGTGCCGATGCTGGTGATCCACGGCCAGCAGGATTTCCGCATCCCGGTCGAGCAGGGCCTGGCCGCGTTCACCGCGCTGCAGCGCAAGGGCATCGACTCCAAGTTCCTGTATTTCCCGGACGAGAACCACTGGGTGCTCAAGCCGGACAACAGCGTGCTGTGGCACGACACCGTCAACAGCTGGCTGAAGCAGCATATCGGCCAGTGATGCTTTACCCGGCACGCCGCCTGGTGCGGGGTGCCGGGCAATCACTGCCTGGCTCCTGTGGTCGGTCGGCGCAATCGATCCTGCAGCGGCAATGTCTGCAGCCATTCGCAGGTGCAGCTGGCCTTCCCCAAGCTGCGGATCGGCCATGTCGATGAACCCGTCGGGTCAAGGGGGCTGCTTGGCCTGGGTCGGCAGCCCATTCGGGGCCGAAGGCCGGTTAACTGTCGGCAGGCCACGGCTGCCGCAGCGCATCCAAGCCATGTCAAAATAGCGATTCTTTAACTTCTTCAGTTCCCTGCCAGGATCGCAAGGACCGTTTGCATGCGCACGTTATTCCGCCCCTCGTTGTTGGCACTCGTCCTACTCTGTAGTCCTGCCTTGCATGCCGCATCGCGGCCTGCGGCTGTGCGTGCGCCTGTTTCGGCGCCTGCGCCTGCGAATGGTGCTGTCGCCGTCGGTGGCGATACTGTCGCCAGCGACCCGAGCGTGCCGTTGCCGGCCACGCTGAAGTCCGGCATGGGCTACCGCGCGTTCGCGCAGACGGTGATGGAGCAGGGCTGGCAGCCGGTGGACCCGCTGGCCGCCGACAGCTGCATGGCCGCAGGCGATTGCGTTGTCGAATTCGTTGCGCCCGGCGGGAGTGCGCAGCTGCGCGTGCAGGTCGGGTCGCAGGCCGGCGCGGCGGTGGCGAGCAGCTGGCAAGCGCGGCAGGTGCCGTTGAATCGCATCGGCAACCCCACGGCATCGGCCGTGGATGCCAAGGCCGCACCGGCCGCGGCAAACGTGGCCGACACGCCGCGCTGAGCGTGGTTCCGTAGAGCCCAGGTGCGCGGCGTATCATGGCGCTGCGTGCGTTGCGTTGTGCACTGATGGTGCGCGTAGCACAGTCGCGTCTTTCCTGATCCCGAGTCCATTGGCCTGCATGAATCCTCCTGCATGAAGAGCATCGATCCTGCCGATCTGGAAGCGCTGTTCGATGCCGTGCCGGACGTGCTGTTCTTCGTCAAGGATCGCGAGGGCCGCTACACCCACGTCAACCAGACCATGCTGCGGCGGCTGGGGCTGAAGTCGCGCAAGGAGTTGATCGGCAAGCGCGTTGCCGAGGTCTATCCCAGCGGCTTGGGCGCCAATTACGCCAATCAGGACGAGCAAGTGCTGGCCGGTGCGGTGATCGACAACCTGCTGGAGCTGCATCTGTTCGCCAACCGCGAACCGGGTTGGTGCCTGACCTGCAAACGTCCGCTGCTGGTGGACGGCAAGGTACAGGGCATCATCGGCATCTCGCGCGATCTGGGGCCGCAGGATGGGCATGAATCGCAGTACGAAAAGCTGCGGCTTGCGCTGGCGTATCTCAACGCCAACTACGCACAGAACGTCCGTATGCAGGCACTGGTGGAAATCACCGGATTTTCGATGTCCAAACTGCAACGCTCGTTTCGCAAGGTATTCCAGCTCACGCCGCAACAGGTGCTGGCCAAGCTACGCCTGCAGATGGCGCTGCATCTGCTGCACGGAAACAAGAGTCTCACCGAAATCGGGCATGCCTGCGGTTTCAGTGATCAAAGCGCCTTTGCACGGCAGTTCAAGCTGGCGGTCGGCATGACGCCACGCGAGTACCGCGCGCTGGCTAACGCTGCGCAGTTTCCTACCGGAACGTCTGAGAGCACCTAAACGAGACGACTGCGCGGCAGCGGAGTTAGTCGGATGTGTGGTGCCCTCACTGCAGCAGAGAATTGAGGCAAAAGCGGAGTTGGTCGAGTGCGCGGTGCCCTCACCGCTCGCGGGACACGCCGCAAGTACGTCCATGTAGGCTCGGTGGCGGCATCCATGCCGCCACACGGTCCCGCAAGCGGTGAGGACACCGCACCAGAGAGTGAGTCGGTTGCTTTGTTGAAAGCCCGCTTGTTTCTCGGCTTGTCTTTGGAAGCTGATTGAGCGCGCCGTTACCCAAACGACGCAAATCATGCACTGCTTGCACCATGCACCCCGACCATCTCGACTGGTCCTTGCCCGCCCACCGTCGCGGGACCTTACGCGGCATGGATGCCGCGTAAGAGCCTACAAGGACGTACTTGCGGCGTGTCCCGCGATGGTGGGCGGGCAAGGGCCCTGCAGCCAAGCCGCAGATCATCCGCCCTACAACTGATCTCTCCGTGCTAGCCAACCAATCACTCCTAGACAACCAAGATTTCGAGTCCTAGCGGCATCTCACCGCGCTTAGAGGCTGAGTGAGTTGCGCGCGCGGTGTCCTCGCCAAAGCACAATAGTGGTAGGTAGCGGATGAAATGCATTGGGCGCGAAACGACATGAAAGTCGCTCGCGCCCAAGTTTGCACGGCCTGTGCGGATGCGGTTACGCCAGCATGCGCACCTTTGGTTCACGTGCCCATTGGCGGGTCTTGGCGGCAGTAATGAATGCCTTGGTATCTGCGGCTGCAATCACGCCCGCGTCCTTGCCGACATTGCCAGCCTTGAGCAGCAGCTGCGCGCCATCGTCGTAGGCGATTGCCTTCAGATGCGCCCACGCGTTGCTGACGAAATCCAGTGCAGCCGATTCGCGCGTCAGCAGCTTGGCTGCTTCCGAGGACAACAGCACTGCCACCGCATCGAACACCACTGATGGTGTGCCTGCCAATTGGCCGTCGGCGGCCAGTTGCTTGCCGTCGCTGAGCTTGGCGCCGCCCACTTTCGGCGCGACGATTTTGACTGTGGCACCCGCGGCTTCGGCAGCCTTGCGCACCGCCTTGATCGCAGCGGCATCCGAGCCATCGTGAATGAGGATGCCCACAGTGCGGCCCTGCAAGGTGTCCTTCATCTTGCCGATCAGCTGCAAGGCCGGCGACAACGGCATGTCGGTTGGCGCAACCGCAGCCGGTGGTGCCGGCGGCAACGTGGTCATGCCCATGCCATCGGCCACACGCTGTGCCAGCGCTGGGTCGATGTGACGCAGATGGCCCACGATGGCTTCGCGCACGTGCGCGGTTTCTACCTTGGATAATTCGAACACCAGTGCCGACGCCATATGCGCCTGCTCCGGCGCGGTCTGGCTGCGAAAGAACATCCGCGCCTGGCTGTAATGATCGGCAAAACTTTCTGCACGCACGCGGCCCTTGGCGCCGTCTTCGGCCGGTGTCGCATGGCTCGGGAATCCGCGCAGCGCCTCACGCGGTGCATCGGCTTGCAGCGAGCTGGGCTCGTATGCGACACGCCCCTTCGGCACGCCCATCTGCATATGGCCGTCGCGCTGATTGTTGGCGAACGGGCACTTGGGCGCGTTGACCGGGATCTGATGGAAGTTGGGTCCACCCAGACGGCTCAACTGCGTATCCAGATACGAGAACAGGCGGCCCTGCAGCAGCGGGTCGTTGCTGAAGTCGATACCCGGAACGATATTGGCCGGGCAATACGCCACTTGCTCGGTCTCGGCGAAGAAGTTGTCCGGCCAGCGGTCCAGCACCATGCGGCCGACGATCTGCAGCGGCACCAGCTCTTCCGGGATCACCTTGGTCGAATCCAGATGATCGAACGGGAATGCATCGGCTTCCGCCTCGGTAAACAACTGCACGCCCAGTTCCCACTCTGGGAAATCGCCGCTCTGGATCGATTCGAACAGATCGCGACGATGGAAGTCCTGATCGGCACCGGCGATCTTGACCGCTTCGTCCCAGATGGTGGACTGCAGGCCGAGCTTGGGACGCCAATGGAATTTTACGAAGGTGCTGTCGCCGTTTTCGTTGAGGAAACGGAAACTGTGGATGCCGAAGCCTTCGATCATGCGTAGCGAGCGCGGAATCGTGCGGTCGCTCATCGCCCACATGATCATGTGCATCGATTCAGGCGTCAGCGAGATGAAATCCCAGAACGTGTCGTGCGCGCTGGCGGCCTGCGGAAAACCGCGATCGGGCTCCATCTTCACCGCATGGATCAGGTCCGGGAACTTCATCGAATCCTGGATGAAGAACACCGGGATGTTGTTGCCCACCAGATCCCAGTTGCCTTCCTTGGTGTAGAACTTCACCGCAAACCCGCGCACATCGCGCGGCGTATCCACCGAGCCGGCGCCGCCGGCGACGGTGGAAAAACGCGTGAACAATGGGGTCTTTTCGCCGACCTCGGTGAAGATCGTGGCCGTGGTGTACTGGCTCAACGACTTGGTCAGCTCGAAATAGCCGTGCGCCGCGCTACCGCGCGCATGCACGATGCGCTCGGGAATGCGCTCATGATCGAAGTGGGTGATCTTCTCGCGCAGAATGAAGTCTTCCAGCAACGTCGGGCCGCGCGGCGTTGCGCGTAGCGAGTTCTGGTTGTCGCCAACCGGGATGCCCTGGTTGGTGGTCAGTTGCGGATGCGTGCCACCGGCTTTTTGATGCAACTCATCGCCCGTACCGCGCAATGTTTCGGGTGTTGCGCTGACGGGAGCAATCGAAGGAACTTGCGCGGGCTTGCTGGGGGACTTAGGCATGGGACTCCACTCTGGCGGGCTAGAGCGGCCAACAACAGGTAGCGAGCAGTCGTCAGGTGATGCGGACGGCCCTGAGAACCGGAGTGTACGTCTGGTACACGCCGATTCGGAGCACCGGCCGCGCCCGCCTGACGGCTGCGCAGTAGCTTGTTAGTCGCTCTTGGGATGCGGACTGATCAACGAGCTTGGGAGCGGCGCTGTTAATTGCACGTGTCTACATGCGAACGAATACTCACATGCAGCCAGAAGTTTGCGATGCATCGCAGCGAGATGTTGCGTGTGTCACGCAACGTGCCGATGCAGTGCACGTGCTCACATCTAACGAGCCCGACTGTTGTGACTTGGCTACAGCAGATCCAGCGGCTGTTTGCGCGTTGGCGGTGGAAATGCATGGTCCAGTTCGGCAAGATCCTGGGCATCCAGTTGCAACGTGCACGCTGCTGCGTTGGCACGCACGTGTGCAGGTGTTCCCGATTCGGGAATGGCGATGACCTTGCCGCTGCGAATCGCCCACGCCAACGCCACCGCAGTTGCGGCCACGCCACGTCGTTCGCCAATGGCGTGCAGCACCGGGTGATCCAGCAATGCGCGGCTTCCCAACGGCGAATACGCCATTACCGTGACCTCGTGCTGTGCACACCACGGCAGCAGATCGAATTCGATACCGCGGCTGCCGGCGTGATACAGCACCTGATTGACCAGGCAATGCTGTCCGCCCTCAATGTCCCACAGCTCCTGCATATCCTCGACATCGAAATTCGACACGCCCCAGTCGCGGATCTTGCCGGCATCGCGCAAGGCCTCGAATGCATCGACCACTTCGCGCAGATCGCTGCCGCCACGCCAATGCAGCAGATACAGATCCAGCGTGCGGACGCCAAGCCGTTGCAGGCTGGCTTCGCAGGCACGCGCAATGCCGCGCGCGCTGGCGTTGCTTGGCAATACTTTCGACACCAGATACGGCGGCTGCGCGCTGCCGATGGCCTGGCTGATCAGTTGCTCGGAGCGCCCGTTGCCATACATCTCGGCGGTATCGATCAAGCGCATGCCCAGCTGTTGGCCGGTCTGCAGCGCATCGATTTCCTGCTGCGGCGCATGTCGACCCTGGCCCAGGTTCCACGAGCCCAGGCCGAGCGCGGGCACGTTGCGCCCATTTCGCAGGCGCACCTCCGGGCAGTGCTGCAAGGTGGATTCGGACATGTGTGACTCCTATAACGCTGGATTGGGTGTGACGGCCATTTGCCATCTGTGCGGGTCGCTCTAATGCAACGGTGGCTGCACGGATGTGGACGCGGCGTGCGCTTGCGCATCCCAGAACGGACAGCGATGACGTTGCACGAAGTCGGGCGTTGCCCCGATCCTGCCCGGCGACAACATCAACGGCGTGTCGCCATCGAAGCGCGGCCACGGCGGCCGTCCGCCACCATTCGGATCGCCGGTGCGCGCAAACGCACCCCAGTAATCCTGCAAGGTATCGGCAAGCGCCTGCTGCGCCGGGCTGAACTGCGGCTCGCCACTGAGCACCCACGGGCGCTGGAACAGATACACCAGTTCGGAGGCGTGATAGGCGCCCAGTGGCTGCGAAAACGGCAAGCGCAACAAACCGTACGGCGCCTGCGGGTCGTCGAACTCGTATGCATAGACCGCTGCGTGATCGCGCAACGCCCGGCCTAGCCGACGCGTGGGGCAGGCGAAGCCACCATCGGTGACGATGTCGGCATAGGCGTGCCAGCGCGATTGGGCAGCGACATCTGCGTACTGCGTCATGATCGCTGTTGGATCGGTATGCATGCGTTGCATGCGCGCCTCATAGCCGCTGCGCAACGTGAGTGCGCCGAAATAGGACAGCAGTTGCGCGAACAGGCGCCCTTCGTCGCGATTGTTGCCGATCAGCACCGGCACCTGTGCGTGCTGCCCATTGGCGATCGCCTCGGCAGGCGGCAATGGCAAGACGTCGCCACCAGACATCGGTGCCCACGCATCGCTGCCGGTCAAGCCACGTCGCTGGGGTTTTGCATCGGCCAATGCGTCGGCAGGGAGCGCGCGCAGGCATGCGGCAACCTCGCTTGCACGCTCGCAGCCAAGCGTGTGCGCCATGCGCACGCCACCATGTTCGGCCTCGCTGCGCGGCACGCTGGAATCGCTCGCAAGACAACTGCCGCTTTGCAGGATCGCACGTTGAAACAGACCCGCCGCGCCCGGTGAAGCGAGCTGATAACAGATGCTCCATGCGCCGGCCGATTCGCCGAACACGGTGACGTTGTGCGCATCGCCACCAAAGGCGGCGATATTGCGCTGCACCCAGTGCAACGCCGCCTGTTGATCGAGCAACGCGTACGCACCTTCGCCTTCACCACCCAACGCGGGATGCGCATAAAAACCAAACACCCCCAGCCGATAATTGGGCGCCACCACGATGACGTTCTGCCGGGCTGCCAACGCACTCAGGTCGTAGTCGACATTGCTGCCCAACTCCAGCGCGCCGCCGTAGATCCACACCATCACCGCGCGCGGATGCGCCGGCGCCGGCCCGGGTGGTGCATAGACGTTGAGGGTAAGGCAATCCTCGGACACCTGCTTTTGCCCGAAGCGATGACGCGGCAGGCACGCCGGCCCGGCCTGCGTAGCATCGCGGACTCCCTTCCAGGCTGGCGCAGCTTGCGGCGCGCGGAAGCGCAACGCACCCACCGGCGGCGCGGCGAACGGCACGCCCAGAAACACCCGCCCTTGCGCACTACGCACGCCGCGTAGCGCACCGGCATCGGTCTGCACCACCTCGGCCTGCGCATCGGTCGCATGCACCAGCGCCGGCACCTCGCCAGGGCGGCGCGGCGCGCAAGCAGTCAACGCCAGGCCTGCAAGCAGCAGGCAGGCCAGCTTGCGTCTCAATGAGCGTCTGTCGAGCTTGATCACTGTCTGTTGTGTCCTATCTCAGACGCACATCATCGCGAGTGCACGTGTAGGGAAGGAAAACGAGGAGGCTGCGTGACGAGTGGAGTGATGTCAGCAATGGCAGTGACACCGGTCGGATCGAAGAACTCTGATCGGACGCGCCGTTATCCGAGCAATGCACGTCATGCAGTGCTTGCAATCATGCACACCGCCCATTCCGACCATTCCGACAGGTCCTTGCCCGCCCACCGTCGCGGGACCTTATGCGGCATGGATGCCGCAGAAGAGCCTTATCTGTTCGGATTCTGGCAGTTTAGGTGTCGAGAGCCGGCGTGGGCCACCGTGAGAGCCTGGATCGTTACCGATCGT
>NZ_MDFM01000030.1 GCF_002939985.1 Xanthomonas hortorum pv. cynarae
CAATCCCCAATCCCCAATCCCCAATCCCCAATCCCCAATCCCCAATCCCCAATCCCCAATCCCCAATCCCCAATCCCCAATCCCGGCCCTTGAGCCATACCGTACCGTCTGGTACGTTCGCGACGTTCTCCCCCGAACCACGGATGCATGGCAGTTGCCGCTGGGCCATTCCGGCCTGGCCTTGCGTGGGAGAGAGCAGCATGAACAAGCCTTGGATCGGGAGCATCGCCGCACTGGCGTTGCTGGTGGCATCGGCGTCGGCAGTGGCGGGCGCTTTCAGCAAGACTTACGAACGTATTCCCGGCTGGGATGGCGCCCCGATGGGCGCGCTGGTGCTGGTGCCGCAAGGGCAGGGTAGCGGGCCGTTTCCGTTGATCGTGATGCCGGCCAGCTGGTCGTTGCCGAACTTGGAATACCTTGGCCGTGCGACCCAACTGGCCAGCGACGGCTACGTGGTGGTGAGTTACACCTCGCGTGGATTCTGGGATTCGGCCGGGCAGATCGACATTGCCGGTGCGGACACCGTGGAGGACGTCAGTGCGGTGATCGACTGGGCGTTGGCGCATACGCCGGCCAACCCGAACGCGATCGGTGCGTCGGGCATCTCGTACGGGGCGGGCATCAGTCTGTTGGCGGCCGAGCGCGATCCGCGCATCAAGGCGGTGGCTGCGCTCAGTGGTTGGGCCGATCTGGAGGCATCTCTGTATTCCAACCGCACTGTCAGCCAGCAAGGGGTGGGGCTGTTGGTCGGTGCCGGCGCGTTGACCGGGCGGCCCGGGCCGGATCTGGCGCAGATCGGCGCACGGGTTGCGGTGGGCGATTACGACGGCGCGGTGCAGGGCTTCCTGCCGCAGGCGGCCTCGCGTAGCCCGGCAAGCGATGTGGCCGCACTTAACGCGCGTGGCACGGCGGTGTTGCTGGGCAATGCTTTCAACGACGGCTTGTTTCCGCCCAACCAGACCATCGCGTTCTTCAACCAGCTGCGCGGGCCCAAGCAGTTGCTGCTCAGCCAGGGCGATCACGCCACAGCAGAACTGCCGGGCGCGTTGGGCCTGCCCAACGAGGTGTATGCGGCGACCACGCGCTGGTTTGATCGTCATCTCAAGCAAGTGCGTAACGGGGTGGATGCCGAGGCGCCGGTGCGGTTGTCGCCGCGTGCGGGGCAATGGTTGGAATACACAGACTGGGCGTCGGTGCAGCAGGGCAGCACACGCTTGGGGCTATCCGCACCGGCAGGACTGCTTAGCCCCACCGGCGGTTTGATCGGCGGCACTGCCAGCGGTTGGCAGTCGCGCATCGCCACCGATGTGCCGACGTTGGCCGATTCGGGCGTGGTACTGGTCAGTGGTCTGTTGCAGGGCATCGGCCTGCCGGTGACTACTTCGATTCCGTTAGTGAATCGTGCTGGCGCTGCAGTGTGGGTTGGCGCGCCATCAAGCGGTGTGCGGCGGTTGGCGGGTAGCCCATCGCTGCGGGTGACCGTGGTGCCCAGTCAGTCGAAGGTGAGTTTGTTCGCGTATCTGTATCGCATGGATGCACTGGGCGTGGCGCAATTGATCACGCACGCGCCGTATTCGTTGCGCGGGGCCACACCGGGTCGTGCGGTAACGCTGGATTGGTCGCTGCAAGCGGCCGCTGCGGAGATTCCGGCAGGGCAGCGTCTGGTGTTGGTGATCGACACGCGCGACGTGCGTTACACCGACGCAAGCGATGGCGGCGGCACAGTGACATTTACTTCGCCGGTGGCAACGCCATCGGTGTTGAACGTGCCGCTGCGATAAGGTTGCGGTCGGCCAGTAACGCGGTAAGTCTTTGCCGGTTTGCATCTGATTGGGTGATTGCGTTGAGTAGTTTTCATCCCACCCTCTCGCACCTGCCTTTTTATCCGGTTGCAGGGCGGGTGATCTGTTACTTGGCTGCGGGGCCCTTGCCCGCCCACCATCGCGGGACACGCCGCAAGTACGTCCCTGTAGGCTCTTACGCGGCATCCATGCCGCGTAAGGTCCCGCGCCGGTGGGCGGGCAAGGACCAGTCGAGAGGGTCGGTGTGCAAGGTGCAAGCAAGCCACAACATGCGCTGTTCGGATAACGGCTCGACCGATCAGCACCCCAAGCAAGTCAAGCATCAGGCAAACTTTCAACAAAACAACCTACAAACGTCCTGGTGCGGTGTCCTCGCCGATTGCGGGACCATGTGGCGGCATGGATGCCGCCACTGAGCCTACATGGACGTACTTGCGGCGTGTCCCGCGAGCGGCGAGGGCACCGCGCCCTCGACCAACAAGGCTTCGCAACAAAGTCATAACGCCATGATTCGAAAGCTGGTCATCCTGAGTTGAGCTTGGTGATCTGAGCTTGGAAAGTGTGGATAAGGCAGTGACCGTAGCTGCCTTGAGAAATTGGAGAGTGTGGCTGCGTCGTTACAGACCATCGCCACGCAGCATTTATGCGGAATTTATGCCGCCGCCCCGGTAGGTCCATAGCGACTTTACGCAGGCCGGGAAGACACTGCGCAGGTTGGCGGAGCGGTTCCGCCCTGGACGATCCCGATGCATCCCTTGACCTGTCTGCTCCATCGGCGCTGCGCGCACGGTGCGGCAGCGTTTTGCCTTGTTGGCATGCACACGCTGCATGCGCCGTCGCACATCGCATCCATCGCGCCGCGTTGCGCGCGTCTCGGGGAGTAGCCGACATGCCTGCCTGGTTGTCCCTGTTGTGCGGCGTGGCCGTGCTCGTTGCCGCTGCGTACCTGTTGTACGTGGTGCTGCGGCCCGAAGACTTCTGATGCGAGTGCGCTCCGATGATTGAAACCCTACTTATCTATGCGCTGGCCATCGTGCTGGCGTGGCCCCTGGGCCGCTATCTGGCGGCGGTGATGCGTGGTGCCCCGATGCGTGGCGATGCGCTGTTCGGCTGGATCGAGCGGCCGTTGTATGCGTTGCTCGGTACCCGTCCGCAGCAGGGCATGTCGTGGCGCGGCTATGCCGTGGCGTTCTTGCTCAGCAACCTGGTTGTTGGTCTGCTGACCTGGGCGGTGTTCATGACCCAGGCGTGGCTGCCGTTCAACCCCGACGGCATCCCCAACATGCGCTGGGATACCGCGCTGCACACCATGGTGTCGTTCGTCACCAACACCAATCAGCAGCATTATTCGGGCCAGGCGCAGTTGTCGTATCTGGCGCAGATGACCGGCATCGTCGGCCTGCAGGTCGTGACGCCGATGATGGGCCTGGCGTTGGCGTTGGCGACCTTGCGTGCCTTGTTCGGCGGGCGAGCTGTCGCAGGCGTGCCCAATGCCTCGCTGGCATCGAACGCGACGACGAGTACCTCGCCACGGATGGCCGGGCCGGACGATCCGGAGATCGCAATACCGCGTCAGGGACGGCTGCAGTCGAGTTCCGGATTGGAAGCCCTGCCCGAAGCAGACGTCGGCAACTACTGGGCGGATGTGATCCGCGCCAGCGTGCGCGTCTTGTTGCCGCTGTGCCTGCTGTGGAGCGTACTGCTCGGCTGGCAAGGTGTGCCGTCCACGCTGCAGGGCGCTGCGACTGCGACACCGTTGGATAGCAGTGCGAGCATGCCCAAGCAGACCATTCCGGTCGGCCCGGTTGCCGCGATGGTCGCAGTCAAGCAACTCGGCACCAACGGCGGTGGCTGGTACGGCCCCAACAGTTCGGTGGCGCTGGAAAACCCCACGCCGTTGAGCAATTTTCTCGAAACGTTGGCGATCGTGTTGTTGCCGATGAGCGTGGTGTTCATGGTCGGCTATCTGACCGGGCGCAAACGTCTCACCGCCTTGGTATTCGGCACCATGCTGACGATGTCGGCCGCATCCACCGCGCTGTTGCTGTGGTCCGAAGCGCATTCGGCCAGCACGAGCTCGCCTGCCTTGATGGAAGGCAAAGAGGTGCGCATCGGCGCGGATGCCTCGGCGTTGTGGGCAGCGTTGACCACACAGACCTCCAACGGCTCGGTCAATGCGATGCACGATTCGCTGGCGCCATTGAGTGGCCTGGTCACGCTGGTGAATATGCTGATCAACGCGATCTGGGGCGGTATCGGCTGTGGTTTGCAGCAGTTCGTGGTGTATCTGCTGTTGAGCGTATTTCTGGCCGGGTTGATGACCGGACGCACGCCGGAGCTGTTCGGCCGCAAGATCGAATCGCGCGAAGTGCAGTTGCTGGCGTTATTGATCCTGCTGCAGCCGCTGGTGGTGCTGGGCTTCACCGCAGTGGCGCTGGCGGTGCCGGCGTTCACTGCCAATTCCAATCCCGGTTTCCATGGCATCAGCCAGGTGTTCTACGAGTACACCTCTGCCTTCGCCAACAACGGGTCGGGTTTCGAAGGGCTGGGCGATGCCACGTACTGGTGGAACCTGAGTTGCTCGGTGGTGCTGGTGCTGGGCCGGTATCCGGCATTGATCCTGCCGTTGATGGTGGCCGCGCGCATGGCGGTGAAGCGGCGCGCGCCGGAGTCTGCCGGCAGCCTGCAGGTCGAAACCCCCACCTTTGCGTTGACCCTGATGGCGATCGTGCTGGTGCTCACCGTGCTGCAGTTCATGCCGGCACTGGTGCTGGGTCCTATCGCTGAACACCTCGCCCTGGCGGCGTCCTGAGAGTTTTGAGCAATGTCTACGATCGATACGACTGAAAAACGCGAGCGCGGCGACGCAGCGTTGTTCGATGCTGCCGTGCTGATGGCGGCGATGCGTGCGGCCTTCCTCAAGTTGGCGCCGCGGCATTTGCTGCGCAGCCCGGTGATGGCGGTGGTGATGGGCGGCACGGTGCTGGCGGCGGTGATCACCGCCAGCGGGCATGGCAATGCCGGCTTCGGCTGGGCGGTAACGGCAATTTTGTTCGTCACCGTGTTGTTCGGCAATTTTGCCGAGGCCATCGCCGAAGCGCGTGGACGTGGGCAGGCCGCATCGTTGCGCCGTGCACGCAAGGATCTGGTCGCGCGTCGCGTGGAAACCGCGCTCGGCGGCCGCGAGACGCGCGTGCCGGCGGCAGAGTTGCGCCCGGGCGATTACGTGATGGTGTCCGAGGGCGAATTCGTCCCGGCCGATGGCGAAATCGTGCGCGGCGTTGCAACGATCAACGAAGCGGCGGTGACCGGCGAATCGGCACCGGTACTGCGCGAAGCCGGCACCGATCGCAGTGGTGTGATCGGCGGCACGCGGGTGCTCTCCGACGAGATTGTGTTCAAGGTCACCGCCGAGCCGGGGCATAGCTTTCTGGATCGCATGATCGCGTTGGTGGAAGGCGCCAACCGGCAGAAGACGCCGAACGAAATCGCGCTGACCTTGTTGCTGGCGGCGATGACGCTGACCTTCTTGATTGTGGTGGCGTCGTTGCCGGCGATTGCTGGATTCGTCGGTGTCACGCTGGATCCGCTGCTGCTGATCGCACTGCTGGTGTGCCTGATTCCGACCACCATCGGCGGGCTATTGCCGGCGATCGGTATTGCCGGCATGAACCGCGCGTTGTCGGCCAATGTGTTGGCCAAATCCGGCAAGGCGGTGGAAGTGGCTGGCGACGTGGACGTGTTGCTGCTCGACAAGACCGGCACCATCACCTACGGCGACCGTCAGGCCACCGCGTTTCATCCATTGGCCGGCATCGATCCTGCGCAACTGCGCGATGCGGCGATGCTGGCATCGCTGGCGGACCCGACGCCAGAAGGTAAATCCATCGTCAAACTCGCGCACCAGCAGGGTGCGGTGGCAGTCGAACCGGACGGCGGGCATTTCATTGCGTTCACTGCGCAAACGCGCATGTCCGGCGTCGATATCGCCGGGCGCAGTATTCGCAAGGGTGCCGGCGACTCGATCGTGGCCTATGTGCAGGCAATGGGCGTCACGGTGTCGCCGGAATTGAACGGGCGCATCGAGGAAGTGGCACGCGGCGGTGCCACGCCGCTAGTGGTGGCCGAAGGCCGGCATGTACTGGGCGTGGTCGAGCTGAGCGACGTGGTCAAGCAGGGCATCAAGGAAAAATTCGCGCAGTTGCGTGCGATGGGCATCAAGACGGTGATGATCACCGGCGACAATCCGCTCACGGCCGCCGCGATTGCCGCCGAAGCCGGCGTGGACGATTACATTGCGCAGGCGCGCCCGGAAGACAAGCTGGCCCGCATCCGCGCCGAGCAGGCCGGCGGGCGGCTGGTGGCGATGGTCGGCGACGGCACCAACGATGCGCCGGCGCTTGCCCAGGCCGACGTGGGCCTGGCGATGAACTCCGGCACGCAGGCGGCCAAGGAGGCCGGCAACATGGTCGATCTGGATTCGGATCCGGCCAAATTGCTGGCGGTGGTCGAAGTGGGCAAGCAGCAGCTGATCACGCGCGGTGCGTTGACCACGTTCTCGCTGGCCAACGACGTCTCCAAGTATTTCGCGATCCTGCCGGCGCTGTTTGCCGCGGCGATTCCGTCGATGGCGGCGCTCAACGTGATGCAGTTGTCCAGCCCGCGGCATGCGGTGCTGGCGGCGTTGATCTTCAATGCGCTGATCATTCCGGCGTTGATTCCGCTGGCCTTGCGCGGCGTGCGCTTTCGTCCTTCCAGTGCCACGGCCTTGTTGCGCCGGAACATGCTGATCTACGGCGTGGGTGGCGTATTGCTGCCGTTTGCCGCAATCAAGTTGATCGACCTGGCGCTTGTCGCCGCTGTAGGAAACTGAGTCGTGACGATTTCTTCAAACACCAACCTATCCACGTCGCTCCCGTTGCGCGACGACGGCGCTCTACGCGGTTCGGTGATGCTCGCGTTGTTCATCCTGCTCGGGTTGGGCTTGAGCTATTCGCTGATCGCCACCGGCATCACTGGCGCGTTGTTTCCTGCGCAGGCGCACGGCTCGTTGCTGCGTGTGGACGCGCGCGTCGTCGGCTCGGCGCTGGTGGCCCAGCCGTTCGCCGATGCGCGTTATTTCCAGCCACGCCCCTCGGCTGCCAAGTACGACCCGACTGCGGCGGCCGGCAGCAACCAGGCGCGCTCCAATCCCGACCTGCAAGCGCGCATCGCGGCAACGCGTGCAGAAGTTGCTGCACGCGACGGCATCGCGCCCGGGGCAGTTCCCAGCGAGTTGCTCACCCAATCCGGCAGCGGCCTGGACCCGCACCTGAGCCCGGCCGCCGTGCAGGTGCAACTGCGCCGTGTCGCCAACGCGCGCGGCTGGCCGGAGCAACGCGTCGCCGCCATGGCGCAAGCCGCCACCGAACACCCACAGTTCGGTCTGCTTGGGCAGCCGCGGGTGAATGTTCTAGCGCTGAATCTGGCGCTTGATGCGGCTGGGAATCGGAAGTCGGGAATCGAGAATGGGTCAAAGCAACAGCGCTAGAGCCATCAGGTCGCGGTAGGCTCCACGAATTCCCAATCCCGACTCTCCAATCCCGGCCCCAATGCCCGACGCCCGTACCCAACAAGCCGACGCACTCATCGGCGAACTGCAGCGCGAACATGGTGGGCGCCTGACGGTGTTTCTGGGCGCGGCGCCCGGCGTGGGCAAGACCTACGCCATGCTGTCGCGCGCACGCGAGCGCTTGCGGCAGGGCATGGACGTGGTGGCCGGTGTGATCGAAACCCACGGCCGCAGCGAAACTGCTGCGCTGCTGGAGGGCCTGCCGCTGCTACCGCGCGCTCGCGTGAGTTACCAGGGCCGCGTGCTGGAGGAATTCGATCTGGACGCGCTGCTGGCGCGCAAGCCAAAGCTTGCCCTGATCGACGAACTGGCGCATCGCAATGTGCCGGGCAGCCGGCACGAGCGGCGCTGGCAGGACATCGTGGAACTGCTCGATGCCGGCATCGACGTCTACACCACGGTCAACATCCAGCATCTGGAAAGCCTCAACGACATCGTGCTGCGCATCACCGGCGTGCGCGTGTCCGAGACCGTGCCCGATGCGGTGTTCGACCGCCTGCGCGACATCGTGCTGGTGGATCTGCCGCCACGCGAACTGATCGAGCGGCTGCAGCAGGGCAAGGTGTATCTGCCCGAGCAGGCCACGCAGGCCTTGCAGGCGTTTTTTTCGCCCTCCAACCTCACTGCGTTGCGCGAGCTGGCGATGCAGACTGCGGCCGACCGCGTCGACAGCGACCTGCGCGACACCCAGGCCGCACGCGGATTGCCGGGCATCGCTGCGTTGCGTCGCCGCGTGGTGGTGGCCATCGACGGGCGTGGCAGCTCGGATTATCTGGTGCGCGTGGCGCGGCGATTGTCGGAGCGCCGCGATGCGCCGTGGACGGTGGTCACTGTGCAGACGCGCACCGTGGCCGATGCCGCGTGGCAGCTGGAAATCGACCGCGCGTTCGCACTGACACGCCGGTTGGGTGGCGACACCGCGCTGCTCCACGGCGCCAACGTCGCCGAGGCATTGCTGGATTTCGCTGCGCAAAACGGCGTATCCACGCTGGTGCTCGGGCGCACGCGCGAGCGCCCGCTGGCGCGCATGTTCAACCGCACGCTGACCCAGCAACTGCTGCAGCGTGGCGCCCATTACGAACTGGTCATCGTCAGCTCCGCCGATGCGCGTGCACGTGCGCGCCAGCGTTGGCGCAATCCGCGCCAGTGGCTGCAGCGTTACGACCTGGCCTTCGCAGCGATCGCGGCTGCCGCAGCCGTTGCGGTGGCGTGGGTGATCCAGCGCTGGACCGACATCGACGATCTGTCGATGGTGTTCATCGTCGCAGTGGTGCTGGTGGCCTCGCGCACGCGCATGGCCGCTGCGGTGATTGCCGCGTTGCTGAGTTTTGTCGCCTACAACTTCTTCTTCATCGAACCGCGCTTCACCTTGCACATCAGCGCGCGCCAGGGCGTGGTGACGGTGTGCCTGTTCCTGATCGCCGCACTGGTGGCCGGGCGCCTGGCCTCGCGCCTGCGTAGCCAGGTGCTGGCACTGCGCGCCGCCAACACGCATGCCAATGCACTGCAGACGCTGGCGCGCGAACTCAGCACCGCCGCCGATCTGGGGCAGGTATTGGAAGCCGGACGCCGCGCGTTGGCGACAGCGCTCGATGCAGAAACCTGGCTGCGTCTGGAACAACGTGAAAGCGATGCACCGGCCAGCTTCGGCGCACTCGATCGCAGCGCAGCGGATTGGACCCAGCGTATCGGTCAACCGGCCGGCCGTTTCACCGATACGCTTGCCGGCGCGCAGTGGTGGTGCCTGCCGGTGCGGCACGAACGCGGCAGCCTGGGTGTGGCGGCGCTGCGCTTTCGCCAGGCCGTAGAGCGGCCAGGGTTGGAGCAGCGGCGGCTGGCCGAAGCGATGGTGGAAGACATCGGCCAGGCGGCGTTGCGCACGCGTCTGGTCGCCGATCTGGAAGGCGCGCGCGTCAGTGGTGAAACCGAGCGCCTGCGCTCGGCGTTGCTGTCGTCTGTCTCGCACGATCTGCGCTCGCCGCTGGCGTCGATGATCGGCTCGGCCAGCAGCCTTGCCAACTACGGCGACGCGATGGACGCGCAGGACCGCCACAGCCTGCTCGACACCATCCAGCTCGAAGGCGAGCGACTGGATCGCTACATCCAGAACCTGCTCGACATGACCCGGCTCGGCCACACCGGGCTGACCTTGAATCGCGACTGGATCGGCGTGGACGAGCTGCTCGGCTCGGCCACACGCCGGCTGCAGCGCTACCAGCCGGCGGTACGCCTGCAACTGGATCTGGCCGTCGACCTGCCGGCGATCTGGGTGCACCCGGCGCTGGTGGAACAGGCGATCTTCAACGTGCTGGAGAATGCGGCGAAATTTTCGCCACCGGGCATCGCGGTGACTGTGCAGGCGCGGCTGCAGGCCGGCGCCCTGCAGATCGATATCGGCGACCAGGGGCCGGGCATTCCCGAAGACGAGCGCGCACGCATCTTCGACATGTTCTACAGCGTCGAGCGTGGCGACCGCGGTCGCAATGGCACCGGGCTGGGTCTTGCCATTTGCCAGGGCATGATCGGCGCACATGGTGGCAGCGTGGAGGCGCTGGCCGGCGCAGATGGTCACGGCACCACGATCCGCATTACGCTGCCGTTGCTCGTTCCCGTCGCGCCACCTCGCCCCGATGCCGACTGACCCCACTGCCATCCCGCCCGCCCGTGTGCTGATCGTCGACGACGAGCCGCAGATCCGCCGCTTTCTCGACATCAGCCTGCGCGCGCAGGGCTACCGCGTGCTGCAGGCCGGCACCGCCGAAGAAGGCCTGGCCGTGCTGGCCGGGCAGGGCGCCGAACTGGTGGTGCTGGACATCGGCCTGCCCGATCGCGACGGCCACGAAGTGCTGCGCGAGATCCGCCAGTGGTCCAACGTACCGGTGATCATGCTCACCGTGCGCGCCGGCGAAACCGAAAAGGTGGCCGCGCTCGATGCCGGCGCCAACGACTACGTCACCAAGCCGTTCGGCGTGCAGGAATTGATGGCACGCATCCGCGCGCTGCTACGCCAGGCCGGCGCCGGCAGCACGGTAGAAGAAAGCGTGTTCGACGACGGCCGCCTGCACATCCATCTGGGTCTGCGCGAGGTCACGCTGGCGGGCGAAGCGGTACCGTTGAGTCGCAAGGAATACGCCTTGCTCGCGCTATTGCTCAAGCACGCCGGCCGCGTGGTCACCCAGCCGCAACTGCTACGCGAAGTGTGGGGCCCCACTCACGAAGAAGACACCCATTACCTGCGCATCCTGGTCGGCAAGCTGCGCCAGAAACTGCACGACGATGCCGCCGACCCGCAGTACATCGTCACCGAACCGGGTGTGGGTTTGCGCTTTATCGGTGTGACGCGTTGAGCGTGCTGCAATGTGGCGCCCGCCAAATTTAAGAAGCGGCATCGAAATCGCGCATAAACTTCGATTTTTGAAATGCGATTGGAATGACGTGGCAGCTAGGGTTGCCTGAAAAATTATGCGGCATCTATCCTACAACTGGCCCTGGGCGCTCCTGTTCTTGTGCCTGTTCACGTTGCATGCTCTGCTGCTTGCTTAACTGCTCCCGATGAATATCCACACCATGCTGGATGGATACTTCGACTGGTGTATTGATCGCAACCTCTGTTGGCACATGAGCTCGCATACTCGCAGGGTTGCTTGGCTCTCCTTGTACCGCAAAAAGATATTGACCCGCCTGCCTAGATGGGGTGGCCGTACTAAGTATTACGTGGTCCACACGCGTGAGACCATTTGCCATTGCTTCAGTAGCCAGACATGCGGCTGCTCGATCGCTCCGATCATCTGGTAACCGCCCCATCGAGCGGTCTAGCGCATGAACATGTTCCACGCACTGTCCAAATATTTGTGGGAGAGCTGGTGAGTCAATGGCAAATGGTGCAGGCGGTCCAAAGGGGTGTGCGCCCTGGTGATAATGAGGGTCGGTAGGTTCAAGTGCAGAAGACCACGCTCTGCCCTCCCAAGTATGGATCTCCCCTGAAGGATTGGTGACAGACAAGCTACCTTCGCGGTCAACTCGCACCTGAGAAATTTCTTCTCTAGCCAGTTCATTTCTACCTGTAATTGTCAGGATGGGACCAGACGTTCTTTCATCCATCCGGTCGAGGATGCGGGAGCCATTCACCGGATCTCGTAACATCGCGTCAAACAACTGCAAGCTAGGCTCATTGTTGAACCCTCGGGCCAAGGCCGGGTTGTCGGCTTCCCTGACCTTAGATTGCCATTCCTCGCTACCTTGTCCTTGTCCGAGTTCCAATGCGTTGACGAGGCCAACCCCCCGAAGCGTCGCATCGCGCCCGGACACGATCGCTGCCCTGGCAGCGGGATTTAACCCATTAATGCCTTGATTCCCGATCCATTCGCGCACCGCATCCGCAGTCATGCCATCCGATTGCTGGAGGCTTTCGACAAGCAATGCTCCACGGGCTTGGTTTTGGTTGTAAAGTTTACTGGTCACGGCAACAATTGCGGCAGCGCTCTCGGGATGGTCCCTATTGAGATCCTGCAGCCAAATTATCTGCGAAAGGGGCTGGCCAACAGCTTCCCATTTTCGGTCCACCTGCTGATCGTTCAGGCCTTGAACAAATGTCCGGCCGTCGTCTGACCTGAGGAACTCGTTGAGTCGATCCTGCTCTGCGGTCGAAAGGTCATTACCTACTTGTCCAGGGGTCTGCAGGCGCTGCAGAAGGTTCGTTTGCTCTAGGTGGTTGAACTGCTGTTGAGGCGGGGCCCACTCTGCATAGTGGCGAAGCATCTCCTCGGCAGCAGCTCCCCGCCCAGGCTGACCGAAGTCCCACTGCATAATGCCTACAGACCAGCCTGAATTTCCGGTGCCGTGTTGCAAGGCGTACGCGGCGCCAAGATTCACTTCGCTGGCACGGCCCACAGCGCTGTATGCAAGCACTTCGAAGCTTTGACGACTTAACGCGTCGTAGCGGTATCCTTGTGTCATCTTCGTCCCCTAAGGAATGGCTTTTATCAACTGTTCCAGTTGCTCGATACGTAGCCGAGTGGCGTTTATGCTGCAGTCTGCAGTCAGGGCATCTTGTTCATTGCGAGACATGCCCTGCACCAATGGCTCGGCTTGGCAATAGGCATCTCGATAAGTGCGCCAGGCTTTAGACGCAGCATTGAAATTCTTTTCCAGATCATCCAGATAAGCGGGATCGTCAGTCGCATAGCTGGCGTAGCGCACGCGCGCCTTGTCGAGGATTTCCCTTTCGATTCTTGTCAATTTTTCGTTGATCGAACGAGTTTCACGTAACGAGATGCACGTTGCGCCCAATAGCTTGCAGTCAGCTTCCGGCAAGGCCAACAGGCATGCTTGTCGATCTTTGGTTGCAGCAATGCGGGAGCAGTCCGAACTGGCTCTTGTTGATGAAGTGCTTGGCTGGCCTGAAGCGACAGCGCCAGCCTCCGGCGACGAACAGCCTGCCAACGACAGCAATGCAGATGTTGCTATCCATCGCGCGGCCGTTCCCAGTGTGAAAGCGGCTCTATCGGGTTTTTTTCTGGTGGCGATCATAGGCATTCTCTAGTGCAATCGCTTGGCGGCCAAGCTAGCCAGAGAAATCGCTTTGAATCAAGCGACGATCGCCTGACGCCAGCACGGCCAGGGCTATAGACAGCTACGAAGAATTTTCTAGAGAAGGCAGCACTTTCCCCGGATTCAAAATCCCATCCGGATCCAGCGCGGCCTTGATCGCGCGCATCGCGGCCAGTGTCGGTGCACTGAAAGCCTGTGTCATGAAATCGCGCTTGGCCACGCCGATGCCGTGTTCGCCGGAGAGCGTGCCTTCCAGCGCCAGTACCAGCGCGAACAGGCGCGGCAATGCGGCGTGTGCGCGTGCGTCTTCGTCGGCATCGGCCGGGTCGTACATGATGTTGACGTGCAGGTTGCCGTTGCCGGCATGACCGAAGGCGACGATGGGTAATGCGAATTCCGATGCGAGTGCTTCCACACCGGCCACTAGTTCGGGAATGCGCGACACCGGCACCACCACGTCTTCGTTGATCTTGCCCGGCTTGATCGTGCGCAGCGCCGGCGACAGCGCGCGTCGCGCGGCCCACAACTTGTCGCGCGCGCTGCCATCGGCGGCAACGTCCAGGCTCAACACGCCCTCGCCATTGGCGGCGTCGTGCAACGCCTGCAATGCATAAGGCAAGGTGTCGTGATCGCCATCGGCTTCGATCAACAACATCGCGCCGGCCTCGGGCACATCGCTGCCGTTGCGGCGCAGCAGTGCGATTGCGCTGGCATCCATGAATTCCAGCATCGTCGGCGTGGTCGGTTGCGCCATGATGCGCGACACCGCGCCTGCAGCGGTGGCCGCATCGCGATACAGCGCGCGCAAACCGGCTTGTGCGATTGCGCACGGCGTCAGCTTCAACGTCGCTTCGACGATGATCGCCAGGGTGCCTTCGCTGCCGACCAGCAAATGCGTGAGGTCGTAGCCGGTGGAATTCTTGGTATACGCACCGCCGCAGCGGATCACCTCGCCGGTGCCGGTCACTGCCACCAAACCGAGCACGTTGTCGCGGGTGGCACCGTACTTCACTGCGCGCGGGCCGCCTGCATTGGTGGCGAGATTACCGCCGACACTGCAGATGTCCGCACTGGACGGATCCGGTGGCCAGAACAGGCCGTGCGGTTGCAATGCCTGCTGCAAGTCGCCATTGAGCAGGCCCGGTTGCACGATGGCACAGCGATCCGCCGGACGCAGCGCAAGGATGCGGTTCATGCGCGCCATCGAGACCACCACGCCGCCGGAAAACGGCACTGCCGCACCGGTGGTGCCGGTGCCGGCGCCGCGCGCCACGATCGGCACGCCATGCGCGCGGCAGGCCTGCACGATGGCGACCACGTCATCGGTATCGCGCGGCAAGGCGACGGCGGCGGGCAATGCCCACCTGCGCGAATCGTCTTCGCCATAACGACGCCGCGCATCGTCGCCGGTCAACCAGCCATCGGGTCCAAGTCGTGCGGCCAGCAGTTCGGCCAGCACGGTGGGAAGCACATCGGTCATGACGGGTGATCCTGTGGTGCCGCGCGCTGGATGCATTTCCATCCCAGCACTGCGACGGTGAGCGGCAGCCAGACCCAGCGCAGCTCGGAGAGCAGCGTGGCGAGGCCGCGCGCATTGAAGAAACCGTTGGCGAATGGCGACACGCGAATCGGCCTCCACGGCGCAAACCAGCGCGCATCGCTCCACGGCCAGGTCAATGCAACGCCAAGTCCGCCGGACGTCATCGCATCCAGCACAGGATGCGATGCGGTGCAGACAAACAAGAACGCTGCGGCCTGCAGCGCATCAGCACGCAAGACGCGATGGGCAGCACAGCCCAGCAGCGCGATCACCGTGGCGAACACCAACGAGTGGCTGGCACCACGATGGCCGAACGCATCGGCATAAGGAATGTGCAGCGCGAACGCCAGCACATCGGCATCCGGCAACATCGCCGCCACGATGCCGGCACCGAGCAGGCGCGGCGAGAGGCGGCCGCGTTCGCTGGCGCACCAGAGCGCCAGCGGCACCGCGGCGTGGGTGAGGATGGTGGGCATCGCGCGTGGGTCGTTGTCAGCAGTCGTCGGCGCGAAAGGCGTCACGGATCCAGTTCAGCACCGGCGGCTCGCCGCTGGCTTCGACCACATCGAAGCGGCACGGCAAGCTCGCCAGTGCCGGGTGATAGGCAAGGAACACTTGCGCGGCCAGCACCAGTTTGCGGCGCTTGCGCCGGTCCACCGATGCCGCGCCGCCGCCGAAGCGGTTGTCGCGCCGATAACGCACTTCCACAAACACCAGCGCTTGCCCGTCGCGCATCACCAGATCCAGCTCGCCGCCGCGGTAGTTGGCGTTGGCCACGACCAGCCGCAGGCCGGCCTGCTCCAGCAGCGCGCGTGCCAACGCTTCCACCGCCGCACCACGTTGCTGACGTGCTGCCGGCATGGCGTCAGCGGCCGTCGGCGATCGGCACCGGGCGGCCACCGTTGAAGGTGGACCACGCCGGTGTACGCAACACGTTGCCGAAGCCATCCAGATGCAAGGTGCCGGTGGCGCCGCGCAGGCCGCCGTCGGCGCCGGTGGCCAGCTTTTCCAGATACGCGCTGATATTCCAGGCGTCGTAACCGAATGCGAACAGGCGTGCGCCCGGTCCGCGTGCGCTGGGCAGCGTGCTGGCGACCTGGGTGGAGGCCGGCAGGCCGGAGACGCCAAGGGCGGTCCAGGTTTCGCTCGGGTAGATGATGCCGTCCAGCGCCAGGTCGTCTTCGACCTTGCCGGTGCCGGCCACCAACTGCGAGGTGCCCACACGCGATTTGCCGGCGAATCCGCTCAACGCCAGCTGCGGCGCCAGCGCCCGCGCCGTATTGCCGCGCACCGCCAGGAACACCGCATCGGCAGTGCCGTAATTGCGCAGCTGCGCGCCGATATCGCCAGGCACTTCGGCCACGCTGATGCTGCCGGCCACGCTGCCGCCACGTTCGGTGAAGCGGTCGCGGAAGGCCTTGATGGTGCGCTTGCCGTTGTCGTCGCTGGTGCCGACGATCAGCACGTTGCGGCGCTCGCGCGAAAGCAGGTACTCGGCCGCCATGATGCCGTCGTCTTCCGGCGCTAGCGAGAAGCCGGCGCTGCCGCTGGGCGGCGCCTTGTTATCGGTGGGGCGGTTGAGTGCCAGCACCGGCACCGCCAGTTGGCCGCGTGCGAATACGGCGCTGACTTCGTCGCGACCCAACGGGCCGACCACGTAGTCCACACCGGCGCTCACGGCCTTGTCGTAGGCGGCATTGGCGCCGGCGGCGGTGCCGGCGGTATCGAAGAAGCGCAGTTCCGGGCGGCGGCGGGTTTCGGCGTAGTAGCCTGCCAGCAGACCGTCGCGCACCGGCGCCGAGGCGGTCGCCAGATTGCCGCTGAGCGGCAGCAGCACGCCCAGCTTGATCGGTGGACGGTAGCCATCGCGCTCGGCCGGCGGGCGCTTGCTGGTGTCGAAGCCCCACTGCGCATCGCGCTCGAACGCACGCGGCAGCGCCAAGCCGCGGCTGATCATGGCGCGGCCGGCGAAGTTGTACAGCGGGTCGCCGGCCGGTAGTGCGGCGGTGCGGCCTTTGAGCGTGGCGTCGTCGAGCGCGGCGAGCAGGCGCACGATTGCGCGCTGGTTTTCGCTGCGCGCGGTGCCGGTCAGGCTGGCATCGGCGCGTGCACGGTCGGCGGCGGCGCCGAACAGGTCGCCGGTGCCTTCCAGGGCGGCGGCGCGTGCCAGCAGCCAGCGGGTCTGCAGCGGCTGCGGCAGGCCTTGCGGGCTGTCGCCCAGCGCCTGCAGCGCTTGCGCGGCCTGCTTGTCGATCACCGCCAGCTCGCCGGTCAACAGCGCGAAGCGGGCGCGGTCTTCGCCAGTGAGATGGCGTGGGGTCACCTGCGCCAGCAACGTGCGCGCACGTGCGTCATCGCCGGCATCGTGCCAGCCGAACGCCGAGGCGGCCAGCAAGCGGCTGCGCTGCGCACCGCTGGTGCTGGCCGCTTCGGCTTCCAGCTGCTGCGCGGCTTCGCGCGGCTTGCCCTGGTCCAGCAACGCCAGCGCCGCACTCTGCGTGGGCGAAGCGGTCTGGGTGACGCTGCTGGTGGCGCAACCGGCGGCCAGCATGACCATCAGCGACAGGGCGGAGATCCTTGCAACACGCTTGTTCATTTCAGATCCATTGGACGGGGCCCGCCGGGGCGGACCGTTAAAAACGCTACGATTCTACCCTTTGCCCCCGGAAATACCGCTGATGACGTCCCCCGGAACCCTGCATGTGGTCGCCACGCCGATCGGCAACCTGGCCGACCTGTCGCCGCGTGCGCAGGAGGTGCTGCGTGGCGTGGCCGCGATTTGCGCCGAAGATACCCGCCACACCCGCCAGTTGCTCGGCCATTTCGGCATCGACCGCCCGCTGCTGGCCCTGCACGACCACAACGAAGAAGCCATGTCCGAGCGCATCGTCGCGCGCCTGCGCGAAGGCGAGTCGCTGGCCATCGTCAGCGACGCCGGCACCCCGCTGGTCAGCGACCCCGGCTTCAAGCTGGTGCGCGCCGCGCGCGCGGCCGGGATTCGGGTCAGCCCGGTGCCTGGCGCGTGCGCCGCCATCGCTGCGCTCAGCGTGGCCGGCCTGCCCAGTGACCGCTTCAGCTTCGAAGGATTTCTGCCCGCCAAAAGCGCTGCCCGCCGCGAACGCCTGGCGCACCTGGCCGGCGAGACCCGCACCCTGGTGTTCTACGAATCCTCGCACCGCATCGTCGACTCGCTGGCCGACCTGCGCGGCGCCTTCGGCGACGAGCGCGTGGCAGTGATCGCCCGCGAGCTGACCAAGCTGTTCGAAACCGTGCTCGACGGCACCCTGGCCGAGCTGCAGGCCAAGGTCGAAGCCGACGACAACCAACGCAAGGGCGAGTTCGTGGTGATGGTGCAAGGCGCCGCCGACGCCGCCGAAGGCCAACTGGCCGAAGGCCGCCGCGTCTACGCCAAGCTTGTCGAGCACCTGTCCCCGTCCACCGCCGCCAAGCTGGCCGCCGAGCTGACCGGTGCGCCGCGCAAGGCGTTGTATGGCGGGTAGGTTTGCTGTTGCAGGAGCACGTTTACGTGCACTGGGATTTTTCTCGGTAAGGCCTCTCGCGCCCGGGTGCGCTCCTACCGGTAATGGCGGGGCTGGCATCGCTGCGCCGTTCTGCAAGGTGGCGATAGCGTATAGTGCGCCCCGGCGGAGTCGGCCAGACAGTCGCGTCACTCGCAAGAGTGCCGAGGAAAGTCCGGGCTCCATAGGGCAAGGTGCCAGGTAACGCCTGGGCGGCGCAAGCCGACGGAAAGTGCAACAGAAAGATACCGCCTACGTTCCTTTCGGGGAGCCGGTAAGGGTGAAATGGTGCGGTAAGAGCGCACCGCGAGTCCGGTAACGGACCGGCACGGCAAACCCCACCTGGAGCAAGACCAAATAGGGATCCATTGGCGTGGCCCGCGCTGGATCCGGGTAGGTTGCTTGAGCGCTGCGGTGACGTAGCGCCTAGACGAATGACTGTCCACGACAGAACCCGGCTTATCGGCCGGCTCCGCCGCCTTTTTTTGGGCGTAGGCCCAAAATAAAGGCGCCCACGCTTCGTACCGCCGTTGGCGGTACAAAACGCGGGTCCCGCTCCGTGCATGCCAGAACCCTGCGGCTGTTTCGCTGCCTTCTTTGGGCGTTCGCCCCAAGAAGACACCCACGCTTCGTACCGCCTTCGGCAGTACAAAACGCGGGCCCCGCTCCGGGCATGCCAGAACCCCGCGGCTGTCGCCGCGCCCCCTTGACTCAAGGGGGCTTGCACTCGGGTGATTTGCTGGGCGCCTTGCCTTGGCTGCGATCAATGCGATCTGGTTGCTGCGGTCATTTTTACGTGGCTTGGGCTTCGCCCTCGCGGCCGACGACGCGTTGGTGTTTCCCCTGCGGCCGTGTTTGGCGCTTAACCGAATGAGCGGGTGAATAGCTCGTCCAGGGCGTCGATGATGGTTTGGCCCTGGTCTTTCAACGTGCCGGCAGGTTTGCTGAGCACTGCCAGCGGCACCGAGGTCATTTCCAGGGGTTGCAGGATGACGGGTTGGCCGGCCACCGTGAGTTCCGGGGTGAAGCGGGAGGGGGTCGGGGAGTGGGTGGACTTTCGGACCAGGGGCACGACGACGCGGCGAGGTGAGGCGTCGAAGATCTTTGACTGGACGACGACCACGTACGGGATGCTCTTGTTCTGGCCGACGTTCGCGTAGACATCGAACTGGTCGGTCATAGCGTGGAGAACTCGTCTGCGAAGGAGCCGTGCGCTTCGGTGTAGGTCTTCCATTCGCTTGCAGCGCGCTGCAGCTCCATTGCTCGGGCGCTGTGGCTGTCGCGTTCTTTTGTCACGTACTCGGCCAGCAGTTCCTCGACCTTTGCCGACAGGTTGCCGGTCATCGCCCGTGCCTGCGCGGCCAGGTCCGAGTTGATGGTCAGGTTCAGCGGCTTCTTTTGCGCGGAATTGTCGTAATAACGGCTCATGAGCGGCCTCCAGTGGAGTATGCGCACGCTATGCGCATGATGCTGGGTTGTCAATGCGTGCCGGCGATGTCCAGCCGTGTTTCGCCCTGGAAGATCCCGTTTGGTCCAAAGCGGCGTTCGTGGATGAAGCCACGGCCTTGCTGGTCCACCGCCACGATGGTGCTGGCGCGCGTGCCGTAGCTGGCGCCGGTGATGAAGGCGGCCGAGAGCAGGCGTTCGGTGGCCAAGTCCACCCCGGTGTGGTGAAGCGCGGCGTCGGGCGCGATGGCGGGGTTGCCCAGGGCGGTCCACAAGGGTTGCAGGTCGTCGCTGTCGGTGGCGCACCAGTTGTGCAATGCATTAGTCAGTGCGGCGGTCTTGGGCCACTGCGCATCCAGCGGGCCGTTGGACATGCCATGGATGCCGGGCGCCAGCGTGCGGGCCAGTGGCGGGTGGTTGCTGAGGTGCTCGCAACGCTCGGCATCGCACAGCAATAAGTTGAAAGGCGGGAACTCGTGCGCGGCCGCTGCCAGATCGCTGGCGTAGGCGGCTGCATCCAGGCTGCCGGCCAGGTAATCGGCAATCAGATGACCCCGCGAGCGCCCCGATGCGGTGGCGAGCGGGTCGCGCACGTTGGTCGCCACCGCGACGCGACCGTGGTTGCCTAGCCCTACCCAACTGCCGCCCGAGCGTAGGTCGCGGCCCGCCAGTACGCCGTCGGCCGGCGCGGCCCAACGTGCCAGCGGCGCGGTGGGGCGCTCGTGGAATTCATCACGGTTGCCCGCCAGCAGCAAACGCCAGCGGGGGTGGGCTTTCCAGGCGAGAGCGACCAGACACATGCCGCCGATTGTCGCCGATTGTCGCCGGTTTGCGCAGTCATGACGTGTAGCCGGCTCAATATGAAGTGAGACCACGGTCGAGTTTACATGGCCTTCACACCCCTGAACTTTTGTTCAATCTCAAAATCTGAGACGAAACAGCAACTTGTGGATAACCTTTGAACAAGTCTCTAAAGAGTGCTGCAACTCATTGATGCGACTGGCGATTTGCGGTCTCCAAAGTTGTTGACAACCTTTGGCGCACTGCTAAGGTGGGCAACGGAGGGAAAACCAGGTGTTTTGTGGTTTTTCGTGGTTCAATGATCCCCCAGCGGGTATTCGAGGTTGCATTCGGTGTTTCAGGGCGAGACTGCCATCACGGTGGACGACAAGGGGCGTATGGCGGTGCCAACCGCGTACCGCGACCTCGTCACGCGTGCGAGCGGCAACCGCCTGGTACTCACCTACAACCCGTTCGAAGCCGGATGTCTGTGGCTGTATGCGGAAAAGGAGTGGGAGCGGGTGCGTGACGATGTGATGTCCAAGCCCAATACCCAGCGCGTGGTCCGCACGCTGCAGCAGAAACTGGTGGGTTCTTCCGCAATGCTGGAGCTGGACGCCAACGGCCGTCTGAGCATCCCGGCCAGCCACCGCAATGCGGTCGGCATCGAGAAAAAGGCCGTGCTGTTGGGCATGGGCGACAAATTCGAACTCTGGAGCGAGCAGGCACATCGCGCACTGATCCAGCAGACATTGTCTGACGGGGATCTGGGCGATGAATTGCTCGATCTCAGGTTGTGAGCCGGGGTGCCCGGATGCGCGGTGAAGCGCAGCCCGGTCACCCGGTGTCGCAGCCGCCGGCAGCCCATGTGCCGGTGCTGTACACGCAGGTTCTGGATGGCCTGCAGGTGATCGAAAACGGAACCTATCTCGATGGCACGTTCGGGCGTGGCGGACACGCCCGTGGCGTGCTGCAACACCTTGGCCCGGGAGGTCGACTGCTGGTGATGGACAAGGACCCCGAAGCGATCGCGGTCGCCGAACAAGCGTTCGGTGGCGATGCGCGCGTGTCCATCCATCGCGGCAGCTTTGCCGGTCTGGGCCAGGTGGTCGCTGCGGCAACCGTCGACGGCATCCTGCTGGATCTGGGCGTGTCCTCGCCGCAGCTGGATGTGGCCGGGCGCGGTTTCAGTTTCGGCAAGGACGGCCCGCTGGACATGCGCATGGACCCCGATGTCGGGCAGAGCGCGGCCGAGTGGCTGGCCCACGCCAGCGACCGCGAGATCGCCGATGTGCTGTGGACCTATGGCGAAGAACGCCAGAGCCGCCGCATCGCACGTGCCATCGTGGCGCGCCGCACCGAGCAGCCGCTGCTGCGCACCGCGCAGTTGGCCGAGCTGATCGCCTCGGTGATGCCGCGCGGCGACAGCAAGACCCATCCGGCCACACGCAGCTTCCAGGCGATCCGCATCTACATCAACCGCGAGCTGGACGATCTGGAAGCAGGCCTGGATGCCGCCCTGGGCGCGCTCAAGCCCGGCGGCCGCCTGGCGGTGATCAGCTTCCACTCGCTGGAAGACCGCATCGTCAAGCAATTCATGGCCCGCTACGCCAAGGCCCCGCCGAGCAATCGCCGCCTGCCCGAAGCGCAGCCGTTCGTGCCGACGCTGCAACTGGTGACCGGCGCAGTCAAAGCCGACTTCGACGAGTTGAGCGTCAATCCGCGCGCGCGTAGTGCGGTGTTGCGGGTGGCCGAGAAGCTGGGAATGGAGAATGGGGAGTCGGGAATGGGCAAAGGCAACAGCGCCACTGCTTCCCGATTCCCGATTCCCGAATCCCGATTCCTGGCGTCTCCCAACGGAGACGCCGCATGAGCCGCCTGCTGCTCATCGTGCTGCTCGCCTGCAGCATCGCCTCGGCGATCGGTGTGGTGTACATGCGCCACATGCATCGCAAGTTGTTCGTGCAGTTGTCCAAGCTCGAACACACTCGCGATGAATTGAATATCGAATTCGGCCGGCTGCAGCTGGAGCAGGCCACCTGGGCGGAAAGCAACCGGGTCGATCAGGTCGCGCGTGCGCGCATCGGGATGAAGTTCCCGGAGACCAACGACATCGTGGTGGTGCGCCCATGACAAAGCGGCAGGACAGCCGTTTTGCACGGCGCAGCCGCCCGCAGGGTGGCGCACAGGGTTTGTCCATGACAAAACGGCAGGACAGCCGTTTTGCACGGCGCAGCTGCCCGCAGGGTGGCGCCCAGTGTGTGTCCATGACAAAACGGCAGGACAGCCGTTTTGCACGGCGCAGCCGCCCGCAGGGTGGCGCACACGGAGGTGCGCCATGAAAGCCGGCCGCAACCGCGCGCGCAGCAACTTCAACCTGCGTGGCCGCCTGACGCTGGTCGGTATCGCGCTGGGCCTGTGCTCGGTGACGCTGATCGGCCGCGCGGCGTTCGTGCAGCTGGTCAATCGCGATTTCTATCAGCGCCAGGGCGAAGCGCGTTACCTGCGCGAACTGCCGATCGCCACCTCGCGCGGCATGATCACCGACCGCAACGGCGAGCCGCTGGCGGTGTCCACGCCGGTGGAGTCGATCTGGGTCAATCCGCAGGAACTGCTGCGCAATCCGGACCGCATTCCCGAGCTGGCCAAGGCGCTCGGCCAGCCGCTGGACGAGTTGAACGCCAAGCTGGCGCAGAAGGCCGGCAAGGAATTCATGTACCTGCAGCGCCGGATCAATCCGGACAAGGCGCATGCCATCGTCGAGCTGAAGATTCCCGGTGTGTTCTCGCAGCGCGAGTTCCGTCGCTTCTATCCGCAAGGCGAAGCGATGGCCCATGTGCTGGGCTTTACCAATATCGACGACCGCGGCCAGGAAGGCCTGGAGCTGGCCTTCGACGAATGGCTGCGCGGCAAGCCGGGCTCCAAGAAAGTGGTGCGCGATGCGCGCGGCGCGATCGTGGAGAGCGTGGATCTGGTGCGTCCTGCGCAGCCGGGCAAGGACCTGACGCTGAGCATCGACCGCCGCATCCAGTTCCTGGCCTACAAGGAGCTGCGCAACGCGTTGGTCGAAAACAACGCTGCCGGCGGCTCGATGGTGGTGATGGACGTGGCCACCGGCGAAGTGCTGGCGATGGTCAACCTGCCCACCTACAACCCCAATTCGGTCACCGGCATCAATCCGTCGGCGCGCCGCAACCGCGCGGTCACCGATCTGGTCGAGCCGGGTTCGACGATGAAGCCGCTCACCGTGGCCACCGCATTGACTGCGGGCGTGGTGACCAAGGACACCATCATCGACACCAACCCCGGCTACATGGCCGTGGGGCGCTTCACCATCCGCGATGTGCCACGCAACAACGGCGTGCTCAACGTCACCGGGGTGATCACGCGCAGTTCCAACATCGGTGCGGCCAAGATTGCGGCCAAGGTGCCGGATCAGACGTTCTATCAGTCGATCCGCAATTTCGGTTACGGCAGCGCGCCGCATAGCGGTTTTCCTGGCGAATCCTCGGGCGTGGTGCTGCAGCCGGCGCGCTGGAGCGGCCCGTCCAAGACCACGATGTCGTACGGCTATGGCCTGTCGGTGACGCCGCTGCAAATCGCGCAGGCGTACGCCACGCTGGGCAACGGCGGCAAGCTGACCCCGCCGACCTTCGTACGCGGCCAGCACAACGAAACCCGCCAGGTAGTCACGCCGGAAGTGGCGCGCCAGGTCATCGACATGATGGAAACCGTGGTCACCCAGGGCGGCGCCAAGGGCGCGGCCATCCTGGGTTATCACGTGGCCGGCAAGACCGGTACCGCGCGCAAGAACGGCGCCAACGGTTACGAGCGCGGGCATTACAACGCGCTGTTCGCCGGCCTGGTGCCGGCCACGCGCCCGCGCTTTGCCACCGTCATCGTGATCAACGATCCGCAGGGCAAGGTGTACTACGGCGGCCTGGTGTCGGCACCGGTGTTTCACAAGGTGATGGAAGGCGCGCTGCGTCTGATGGACGTGCCGCCGGACGACATCCAGTCGTGGCTGGCCGCGCAGGCCGCCGGCAAGACCGGGCAGCCGATCGCCAAGCCGCAGCCGCCCGAGCTGGACCCGGCATTGATGCCGGATCCGGTGGATGAAGTGTCTGCCGGTATTCCCACCGCACTTGCACCTGCCGCGCTACCCGCGCCGGCCCAGCCCGCACCGTTGCAGGAGAGCCGCCAGTGAGCCGCTCCATGCCGCTGTCGCAGCTGTTGCCGGACGTGCCGCTTTTGCACGACGTGCAGGTGTCTGGCCTGGTGATGGACAGCCGTGCAGTGCGTGCGGGCGATGCCTTCGTGGCGATCGCCGGCTTCGGCGCGCATGGTCTGGGCTTCGTCGAACAGGCGCGTGCCAATGGCGCGGCGGCGGTGTTGTTCGAGCCGCCAGCGCCTGCCGAGTTGCCGGCACCGGCCGATGCGATCGCCGTGCCTGGTTTGCGCGCGCGTCTGGGCGCAATGGCCGATCAGTTCCATGGCCAGCCCTCGCAGGCGCTGCGCATGGTCGGCGTCACCGGCACCAACGGCAAGACCTCCACCGTGCAGTTGCTGGCGCAGGCGTTGACGTTGCTCGGCATGCCCACCGGCACCCTCGGTACCTTGGGTGTTGGCCTGTATGGCAGCGCCGTGCCGACCGGTTTCACCACGCCGCTGGTGCTGCCCACGCACGCGCTGCTGGCACAGTTGCGCGATGAAGGCGCGCAGGCCGTGGCGATGGAGGTGAGCTCGCACGCGCTCGATCAGGGCCGCGTGGATGCAGTGCATTTCGACGTGGCGGTGTTTACCAATCTCACCCGCGATCATCTCGATTACCACGGCGACATGGCGCAGTACGGCGCGGCCAAGGCCAAGCTGTTCACGCGCGCTGGATTGAAAGCAGCTGTGGTGAATCTGGACGATGACTTCGGCCGCACGCTGTTCGCCGCGCTCGACCCGGCGCTGCGCGCGATCGGTGTGAGTTCGCGCGCACAAGCCCAGGCAATGGTGCGTGCGCAGGCGCTGCAGCTGGACCACAACGGCATCAATTTCGCGCTCAACATCCATGGCGAAGTGCATCCGGTGCACTCGCCGCTGCTGGGCCGCTTCAACGTCGATAACCTGCTCGCGGTCGCCGGCGCGTTGTATGCGTTGGACATCGCGCCGGCACAGATCGCCGAAGTGCTTGGTCAGCTGCAGCCGATCCACGGCCGCATGAATCGTCTCGGTGGCGCGCATGGCGCCCCGTTGGTGGTGGTGGACTATGCACACACGCCCGACGCGCTGGAACAGGCATTGGCCAGCCTGCGCTCGCATGCGCAGGACCGGCTGATCTGCGTGTTCGGCTGCGGTGGCGAGCGCGATACCGGCAAGCGGCCGCAGATGGCGGCGATCGCCGAGGTCAATGCGGATGTGGCGATCGTCACCGACGACAACCCGCGTGGCGAAGATGGCGATGCAATCGTGGCCGACATCCTGCGCGGCTTTGCGCGCCCGGATGCGGCGATCGTGCAGCGCGACCGCGCCGCGGCGATCCATCAGGCCATCAGCATGGCCAGTGCCTCCGACATCGTGCTGATCGCCGGCAAGGGCCACGAGCCATATCAGGAAGTCGCCGGCGTGTGGCATGCCTTCAACGACGCCATCGTGGCGGCGCAGGCCTTGCTGCCGCGCACCGTGCTGGGAGTGCGCGCATGAAGCTCACTCCGTTGTCGTTGATCGCCCACTGGGCCGGCGGCGAGTTGCACGGCGACGACGCCATGATCGACGCGGTCGGCAACGACACCCGCACGCTCGCCAACGGCAGCCTGTATGTGGCGCTGCGCGGCGAGCGTTTCGACGGACACGACTTTGCCGCAGACGCGGTGGCGCAGGGTGCCAGCGGGTTGCTGGTGGATCGCCTGCTGCCTGCGCTGAGTGTGCCGCAGGTGCTGGTGGAAAATACCGAACTCGCGCTGGCGCGTATCGCCGCCGGCATGCAGCGCGACCGCGCCACGCGCGTGATCGCGTTGACCGGCTCCAACGGCAAGACCAGCGTCAAGGCCTTGCTGCTGTCGATCCTGGAAGAGGCCGGGCGTGTCGATGGCACCACCGTCTACGCCAATCCGGGCAACCGCAATAACGAAATCGGCCTGCCGCTGGCGGTGATCGCCGCGCCGGACGATGCGGATGTTGCGATCTACGAAATGGGCGCCGGCAAGCCGGGCGATATCGCCTATCTCACCGACATCGCGCAGCCGCACGTAGCCCTGGTCAACAACATCGCACCCGCCCATCTGGAACGTCTGGGCAGCCTGCTCGGCGTCGCGCACACCAAGGGCGCCATCTACGCTGCACTGCCGGCCAATGGCGTGGCGGTGATCAATGCCGACGATGCCTTCGGGGCCTGGTTCGAGCAGCAACTGCATGCGCAGCCGGTGCAGGGCCGTCGCGTGTTGCGTTATGGCTTGCAGGCCAGCGCCGACATCACTGCACGTGGGCTACGGCTGCAGGACGGTGGTGCGCAGTTCACGCTGGTGACGCCGCAAGGCGAGGCGCAGATTGCACTGCCGCTGCCGGGTCGCCACAACGTGCTCAACGCGCTGGCTGCGGCCGGGCTGGCGTTGGGCGCGGGTATCGCATTGCCGATCATCGCCGCCGGTCTTGCGCAGGCGCGCCCGGTGGCCGGTCGACAGATCGCACACACGCTGTCCAGCGGCGCGGTGCTGATCGACGACAGCTACAACGCCAATCCCGGTTCGCTTGATGCGGCCATCGACACCCTGGCTGCCGCGCCGGGCGCTGGTTGGCTGGTGCTCGGCGACATGCGCGAACTCGGCCCGGAAGGCAAGGCGCTGCATGCCGCTGCCGGGCGTCGCGCACGCGCGGCCAAGCTGCAGCGGCTGTACGCGTTGGGCGAGCTCAGTGCCGCCGCCGCGCAGGCGTTCGGCGATGGCGGCCGCGTGTTCGCCACTCATGCCGCGCTGGTCGCGGCGTTGCAGGCGGATCTGGCGCAGGTCGCCGTTTCGCCGACTCAAACGCAGGAATCTTCTTCGATGCACGAACACACCGGTGCGGCGGCGCAGACTGCCGCCACCACGGCGCAGGTCCCGCCCACGTTGTTGGTGAAAGGCTCGCGTGGCAGTGCGATGGATCGCATCGTCGCCGCGTTGCTCGCAGCGTTGGAGGACACCTCCCATGCTGCTTGAGTTGGCCCGTTGGCTACAGCAACTGGAGAGCCTGTTCGGGCTGTTCAACTATCTGACCTTCCGCGGCATCCTGGCAGCGCTGACCGCGTTGTTCCTGTCGTTGTGGATGGGCCCGGCGGTGATCCGCAAGCTGGGCCAGTTCAAGGGTGGCCAGCCGATCCGTCAGGATGGCCCGCAGACGCATTTTTCCAAGGCCGGTACGCCCACCATGGGCGGCTCGCTGATCCTGCTGACGGTGACCTTGTCGGTGCTGTTGTGGGGCGACCTGCGTAACCGTTATGTGTGGTTGGTGCTGGCAGTGATGATCTGCTTCGGTGCGATCGGTTGGTACGACGACTGGATCAAGATCGTGCGCCGCGACCCCAACGGGCTGAAGTCGCGCTGGAAGTATCTGCTGCAATCGATCTTCGGCCTGGCTGCTGGCCTGTTTCTGTACTACACCGCCGATGTGCCGGCCGCGATCACCTTCTACATTCCGATGTTCAAGGCGGTGGCGCTGCCGTTGGCCGGCGTGAGCTTTGTGGTCATTGCCTACTTCTGGATCGTCGGCTTCTCCAACGCGGTGAACCTGACCGACGGCCTGGATGGTCTGGCGATCATGCCGACCGTGCTGGTGGCCTGCGCGCTGGGTGTGTTCGCGTATGCCTCTGGCAACGTGGTGTTTGCCGAATACCTGAAAATCCCGCTGATTCCCGGGGCCGGCGAGCTGATCATCATCTGCTCGGCGATCGCGGGGGCAGGGTTAGGGTTTCTGTGGTTCAACACCTATCCGGCCATGGTGTTCATGGGCGATATCGGCGCGCTGTCGCTGGGCGCGGTGCTCGGCACCATCGCGGTGATCGTGCGTCAGGAACTGGTGCTGGTGATCATGGGCGGTGTGTTCGTGATCGAAACGCTGTCGGTGATCATCCAGGTGGCCAGCTTCAAGCTCACCGGCAAGCGCGTGTTCCGCATGGCGCCGATCCATCACCATTTCGAACTCAAGGGCTGGCCGGAGCCGCGCGTGATCGTGCGCTTCTGGATCATCTCGGTGGTGCTGGTGCTGATCGGCCTTGCCACGTTGAAGGTGCGCTGATGAACGACACCGCGCGTCAAGCCACTCGACTCGAGGCCATCGGCGGCCGCTACGACCCGTGGCTGCTCGGCGCCGCGGCCACGCTCGCCTCGCTGGGCGTGGTGATGGTGGCGTCCAGCTCGATCGAACTGTCCGACAACCCGTTCTATTACCTCACCCGTCATCTGCTGTTTCTGGGCATCGGCGTTGGCCTGGCGTTCTGGGCGATGCGGACCGAGCTCAAGACCATCGAGCAGTACAACCAGGTGCTGCTGCTGGCCTGTTTCGGCCTGCTGATGGTGGTGTTCGTGCCCGGCCTGGGCAGCAGCGTCAACGGCGCCAAACGCTGGATCAATCTGGGCGTGTCGAAATTCCAGACCGTGGAAGCGGTCAAGGTGCTCTACATCGTGTGGCTGTCCAGCTACCTGGTGCGCTTTCGCGACGAGGTCAACGCGACCTGGCCGGCGATGCTCAAGCCGCTGGGCGTGGCGATCGCACTGGTCGGCCTGCTGCTGATGCAGCCGGACTTCGGCTCGTCCACGCTGTTGCTGGCGATCACCGCCGGCATGCTGGTGCTGGGCGGGGTGAACCTGCCGCGCATGTCGATGCCGATCGTGTTCGGCCTGCCGGTGTTCGCCTTCATCGCGATCCTGGAGCCGTACCGCCTGCGCCGTATCACCTCGTTCCTGGATCCGTGGGCCGATCAGCTCGGCTCCGGCTATCAGTTGTCGAACGCCTTGATGGCGGTTGGCCGCGGCCAGTGGACCGGCGTGGGGCTGGGCGCCTCGGTGCAAAAGCTCAACTATCTGCCCGAAGCGCATACCGACTTCATCTTTTCGGTGATTGCCGAAGAGCTCGGGTTTGTCGGTGTGTGCGGGGTGATCTCGCTGTATGCCTTGCTGGTCGGCCGCGCGTTCTGGCTAGGCATGCGCTGTGTGGAAATGAAGCGTCATTTTTCCGGCTACATCGCCTTTGGTATCGGCTTGTGGATCAGCCTGCAGAGCTTCGTCTCGGTGGGCGTGAACCTGGGTATCCTGCCGACCAAGGGCCTGACTTTGCCGCTGATTTCCTCCGGCGGTTCGTCGGTGCTGATGACCTGCGTGGCGATGGGCTTGCTGCTGCGCGTGTCCTACGAAATGGATCGCGCCGAGCGCCTGCGCAGCAAGTTGTCGCCGCAGGGTGCAGGCGCGCCGTCGGCGGAGCCGGCCGAGCCGGTGGTCGACTCGGTGCCGCCGGCGTATGCGCCAGCGCGCAAACCGCAGCGCGACACCGTGGCTGCCGCTGCACCCGCGCCCGCACCGGTCGCTGCAGCATCTGTGGCGCCGGCATCGGCCATTCTGCGCGGCACCAGCCGCATGCAGCCGCGTGTGGAACCGACGTTCGGGAGGATCGCATGAGTAGTAATTATGCGAGTCCCGCACAAGCGCCCGCGCAGTCTGCTGTGGTTCGTCCGGTCATGATCCTTGCTGGCGGAACCGGTGGGCATATCTTCCCGGGCCTTGCCGTGGCCAAGGTGCTGCGCGCGCGTGGCGTGCCGGTGACCTGGCTCGGTGCCGATGGCGCGATGGAAACCCGCCTGGTGCCGCAGCACGATATCCAGCTCGACACGCTGGCCATCACCGGGCTGCGCGGAAAGGGCTTGATGAAATTGCTCGGCGCGCCGGTACGGGTGATGCGCGCGGTGCGCGCCGCCGGCTTCGTACTGCGCAAGCGCCAGCCGCGTGCGGTGATCAGCTTCGGCGGATTCGCGGCCGGCCCGGGCGGTCTGGCGGCACGTCTGCTCGGCGTGCCGTTACTGGTGCACGAACAAAATCGTGCACCCGGCATGACCAACAAGGTGTTGTCGCGTGTCGCGCGTCGCGTGTTGACCGGTTTTCCAGGCAGCTTCGCTGGCGAAGAAGCGGTGGGCAATCCGGTGCGTGCGGAAATCGCCGCGCTTCCCGTGCCGGCTCTGCGCCTGGTCGGTCGTGGTGGCCCGGTACGCATGCTGGTCCTCGGCGGGAGCCAGGGTGCACGCGCGTTGAATCAAGCCGTGCCGGCGGCGCTGGCGGCACTCGGTCACCCGGATGTCGACGTGCGCCACCAATGCGGCGAAAAGCTGCGCGCCGAAGCCGAAGCCTCATACGCGCAGGCCGGTGTCAACGCCAGTGTCGAACCCTTCATCGCCGACATGGCCGCCGCTTACGCCTGGGCCGACCTGGTCGTGTGCCGCGCCGGTGCCTCCACGCTTGCCGAACTCTGCGCCGCCGGTATCGCCAGCGTGCTGGTGCCCTTCGCTGCAGCGGTGGACGATCACCAGACCCGCAATGCCGAATACCTGGTCGGCGCCGACGCCGCCGTGCTGCTCAAGCAGGACGACACCCTGGCAGTGCGTCTGCAGCAGGTCTTGCAGACCTTGCTCGCCGACCCCGCACGCCGCCTGTCGATGGCAACCGCCGCCCGCACCCTGGCCAAGCCGGATGCCGCCGAACGCATCGCCGACATCATTCTTCAAGAGGCCGGGAATGGTGAGTCGGGAATGGGGAATGGGCAGAGCTCAGAACACTTGCAGGAACACAAATTGATGCACGCAGACAAGCGCACCGACCAAGTATCCGTCGCCGCTGGCGCTCCGCTCCACACGATTCCCGATTCCCGATTCCCCATTCGCACCTCCGCAGGAGGTGCCGCGTGATCCGCCGTCTGCAGGACAGCGGCGATCTGGTGCGTGCGTTTCCGCGCGTGCATTTCGTCGGCATCGGCGGCACCGGCATGAGCGGCATTGCCGAGGTGATGCTGACGCTGGGCTATGAAGTCTCCGGCTCCGACAACTCCGATAACGCGGCCACGCGTCGGCTGGCCAAGCTGGGTGCGCGGGTGATGCGCGGGCATTCGGCGGCCAATGTGCTCGGCACCGATTGCGTGGTGGTGTCCAGCGCGATCCGCGAAGACAACCCCGAGCTGATGGAAGCGCGCAGCCAGCGCATTCCGATCATGCCGCGTGCGGCGATGCTGGCCGAGCTGATGCGCTTCCGTCGCGGCATCGCGGTGGCCGGCACGCACGGCAAGACCACCACCACCAGCCTGGCGGCGGCCGTGCTGAGCGAAGGCGGGCTGGACCCGACCTTCGTCATCGGCGGGCAGTTGCTGGCCGCCGGTGCCAACGCAAAACTCGGAGGCGGCCAGTGGTTGGTTGCCGAAGCCGACGAGAGCGATGGCAGCTTCCTGCGTCTGAATCCGTTGATGGCGGTGATCACCAATATCGATTCGGATCACCTGGAAAACTACGGCAACGATTTCTCGCGCATCCAGGCCGCCTTCGCCGAGTTCCTGCAGCGCCTGCCGTTCTACGGGCTGGCGCTGCTGTGCATCGACGACCCGGAAGTGGCCGCGCTTGCGAGCAAGACGCCGCGCCACGTGATGAGTTACGGCATGAGCGAAAACGCCGACGTGCGCGCCGAAGATGTGGTGCAGGATGGCCCGCGCATGCGCTTCACGCTGCGTCTGCCCGAAGGCACCACCACACCGGTGACGCTCGCACTGCCGGGCCGTCACAACGTGCTCAATGCACTGGCCGCAGCGGCGATCGGTTGGCAATTGGGCGTGGCACCGGAAACCATTGCGCGTGCGCTGGAAAACTTCGCTGGCATCGGCCGTCGCTTCAACGATCTGGGCGAAGTCACCACCAGCACCGGTGCACGCGTGCGCGTGGTCGACGATTACGGCCACCATCCGCGCGAGCTGGAAGCGGTGTTCGCCGCCGCCCGCGGTGGCTGGCCGGACAAGCGTCTGGTGGTCGCATTCCAGCCGCATCGTTACAGCCGTACCCGCGATCAGTTCGACGCCTTTGCTGCGGTGTTGAGTACCGTCGATGCGCTGGTGCTGAGCGAGGTCTACCCGGCCGGCGAAGCGCCGATTCCGGGCGCCGATGCGCGCGCGCTGGCGCGTGCCATCCGTGCGCGCGGCCGCAGCGAACCGGTGGTGGTCGGGCAGATTTCCGGCCTGGCCGAAGTGTTGCCGGACGTGCTGCAGGACGGCGATCTGTTGCTGATGATGGGTGCCGGCGATATCGGTTACGTGGCCCAGCACATCATCAATAACGGCTTCACCGGAGCGGCTGCATGAGCGCGACGGTCGCCAACGTGCGCGGCACCGATCCGGCCGCGTTCGGCCGCGTCGCCGTGCTGCTCGGCGGTACCTCGTCCGAGCGCGAAGTGTCGTTGAACTCCGGCAGCAACGTGCTCGACGCACTGCGCGCGCGCGGTGTCGATGCGCGGCCGGTCGATGGCATTCCGGCAATGGCGCAGGCACTGGTCGAAAAACGTTTCGACCGCGTCTTCAACGTGCTGCACGGCCATAACGGCGGCGGCGAAGACGGCATCGTGCAAGGCCTGATGGAAGCCTTCAAGGTGCCGTATACCGGCTCCAACGTGCTGGGTTCGGCGTTGAGCATGGACAAGATCCGCACCAAGCAGGTGTGGCTGTCGCTGGGCCTGTGCACGCCGCGCTATGCACGTCTGGCCGCCGGTGCCAGCGCCGATCAAATTCATGCCGCGGCACAGCAGATCGGCCTGCCGGTCATCGTCAAGCCGGCCAACGAAGGCTCCAGCGTCGGCATCAGCCGCGTGTTCGACCAGGCCCAGCTCGAAGAAGCCGTGGTGCTGGCGGCGCGATACGACGGCGCGCTGCTGATGGAACAGCTGATCGAAGGCGATGAACTCACCGTGGCCGTGCTCGGCGAGGTCGCGCTGCCGTCGATCCGCATCGTGCCCAAGGGCCAGTGGTACGACTACAACGCCAAGTACGTGGCCGACGACACCCAGTACCTGTGCCCGGGCCTGGAAGGCGATGCCGAAACGCAGATCCGCCAGCTCGCACTCGACGCCTTTCGCGCTGCCGGCGCACGTGGCTGGGGCCGCGTGGACGTGATGCGCGATCGCGCCAGCGGCCAGCTGTATCTGCTTGAAGTGAACACCGCTCCAGGCATGACCAGCCACTCGCTGGTGCCCAAGGCCGCGCGCCAGCTCGGTATCGATTTCGAAGAACTGGTTTGGCGCGTGCTGGAGCAGACGCTATGACGGCGGGATTGGGGATTCGGCATTCGGGATTGGTTAACAGCGACGCCGCGTGCGCCGTTGCTGTTGCTGTTGCTGCTGCCGTTGCGAATCCCCAATCCCCAATGCCGAATCCCGCGCGCGGAGCGCGCCCATGAACGCCACCCTGCGCATCCTGGCCTGGTTGATCGCGGTGACGCTGGTCGCGTTGCCCGTGGTGGCCGTGCTCAATGGCTGGGTCGGCGCCGAGCGTTGGCCGTTGGCGCGGTTGCGGGTGTCCGGCGACTTCAAGCGGGTGCCTGCCGAAGAGCTGCGTGCGGTGGTGCTGCCGTATGCGCGCTCGGGTTTTTTCGCAGTGAAATTGCAGAACGCGCAGGACGCCATCGCACGGTTGCCGTGGGTGGAAAGTGCGCAGGTGCGCAAGCGTTGGCCGGACGTGCTGGAAGTGCGCGTCACCGAGCACAAGCCGTTCGCGCGCTGGGGCACCGACCGCATGTTGTCCGAGCAGGGCCGGCTGTTCCGCACCCCGCCGTTGTTGAAGGATTTCAAGTTGCCGCAACTCGGTGGCCCGGACAGCAAGACGCAGGACGTGGTGGCGCTGTACAACGAATCGCGCGCGCTGTTCGCCCCGACCGGGCTGGATGTAGAGCGCCTGGAAATGGACGCGCGCGGCAGCTGGTCGCTGGGCCTGAGCAACGGCGTGCAGATCGTGATCGGCCGCGACGATGCGCGCGCACGCCTGCAGCGCTTCGCCCGCGTGCTGCCGCAACTGGCCGACCCGCAACGCCCGATCGCCCGCGCCGACCTGCGCTACACCAATGGCTTTACGGTCGAACGACGAATGGAGAATGGGGAATCGGGAATGGATAAAAAACTCAAGCCGGCACCGCCCGCTGCGCCGCACACGCTGGTCCTGAATTCTCTACGCCTCCGTACACCGCTGTTGACCATTCCCCATTCCCCATTCGCTATTCCCGGCTTTAAGACATGAACCGCAAAGGCGACAAATCCCTCATCGTTGGACTGGACATCGGCACCTCCAAGGTCGTCGCGCTGGTCGGCGAGTACTCGCCCGGCAATCCGATCGAAGTGATCGGCATCGGTTCGCATGAATCGCGCGGTCTCAAGCGCGGCGTGGTGGTCGATATCGAATCCACCGTGCAGTCGATCCAGCGCGCGGTGGAAGAGGCCGAGCTGATGGCCGGTTGCGAGATCCGCTCGGTATACGCGTCGATTTCCGGCAACCACGTGCAGTGCAAGAACTCGCCCGGCATCGTGCCGATCCGCGACGGCGAAGTGACCTGGAGCGATCTGGAGCGCGTGCTGGATGCGGCCAAGGCCGTGGCCATTCCTGCCGACCAGCGCATCCTGCATGCGATCCCGCGCGAGTACGTGCTGGACGATTCGCAGGAAGGCATCCGCAACCCGGTCGGCATGACCGGCGTCCGCCTGGAGGTGCATGCGCATCTGGTGGTGTGCGCGCAGTCGGCCGCGGCCAACATCACCAAGTGCGTGCAGAAGTGCGGCTTGCAGGTCGACGATCTGGTGCTGTCCTCGCTCGCATCCTCGGTGGCGGTGTTGACCGCCGACGAACGCGAACTGGGCGTGGTGCTGGTGGATATCGGTGCCGGCACCACTGACCTCGCCGTCTACGTGCAGGGCGCGATCTGCCACACCGCCTCGCTGCCGATCGCCGGTGACCATGTCACCAACGACATCGCGCACATGCTGCGCACGCCGACCCCGGAAGCCGAGCAGATCAAGGTGCGTTATGCGTGCGCGCTGGCGCAGCTGGCCACCGCCGAAGAAAGCATCCAGGTGCCGTCGGTCGGCGATCGCCCGCCGCGCCGCATGCCACGGCATGCGCTCGCGCAGGCGGTGCAGGGCCGTTACGAAGAAATTTTCGAAATGGTGCAGGCCGAATTGCGCCGCTCCGGTTTCGAGGAAATGGTGCGCGCCGGCATGGTGCTTACCGGAGGCGCGTCGAAGATGGAAGGCGTGGTCGAACTGGCCGAAGAAATGCTGCAGATGCCGGTGCGCGTGGGCATTCCCCAGCACGTCACCGGCCTGGGCGAAGTCGTCGGCAACCCGGTGCACGCCTCCGGCGTGGGCCTGTTGCTGATGGGCAGCCAGATCGAACACCCGCGTCGTCCGTCGATCCCGACCGGACGTGCCGGGAGTTTGTTCAAGAAATTGAAGAACTGGTATCGCGGCGAATTCTGAGGAATCGGGAATCGGGATTCGGGAATTGGTTGAAGCAAAGGCAAAGCGGTTGCGACAAGTTTGAGTGGAGAGCGGTGAGAGCGGGCAGGGCGTAGTTTTTTTGTGGTTCCGCCGAGGAAGCGGTGGTTGGCGTGAAGGTGATTCGCTGTTGCGATTCCCCATTCCCGACTCCCCATTCCCGGCATTCAAACAACAACATTCGCCGACATGCGGGTGTTGGGCTGGCGAACGGAACAATCCGATTCCCCATTCCCGATTCCCCATTCACGGCATCTAAAGAGGACACTGACATGGCACATTTTGAACTGATCGAAAAGATGGCTCCCAACGCGGTCATCAAGGTCGTTGGCGTGGGCGGCGGCGGCGGTAACGCGGTTGCGCACATGGTCAACACCAACGTCGATGGCGTGGAATTCATCACCGCCAACACCGACTCGCAGGCCATCAAGAACTGCGGCGCCAAGTTGCAGCTGCAGCTCGGCACCAACGTCACCAAGGGCCTGGGCGCAGGCGCCAATCCGGAAGTCGGCCGTCAGGCTGCGCTGGAAGATCGCGAGCGCATCATGGACGCGCTGCAGGGTGCGGACATGGTGTTCATCACCGCCGGCATGGGCGGTGGCACCGGCACCGGTGCAGCGCCGGTGGTTGCGCAGCTGGCCAAGGAAATGGGCATCCTGACCGTGGCCGTGGTCACCAAGCCGTTCCCGTTCGAAGGCCGTCGACGCATGCAGGTTGCGCTGAAGGGCATCGAGGAACTGAGCCAGCATTGCGATTCGCTGATCACCATTCCCAACGAAAAGCTGATCACCGTGCTCGGCCGCAACGCCACCATGATCCAGGCCTTCCGCGCTGCCAACGACGTGCTGCAGGGCGCCGTGCAGGGCATCGCCGATCTGATCGTGCGTCCGGGCCTGATCAACGTCGACTTTGCCGACGTGCGCACCGTGATGTCGGAAATGGGCCTGGCCATGATGGGCACCGGGTCGGCACGCGGCGACGATCGCGCGCAGGCCGCTGCCGAAGCCGCCATCCAGAACCCGCTGCTGGACGATGTGAACCTGGCCGGTGCCAACGGCATCCTGGTCAACATCACCGCCGGCCCGGACTTCACCATGGCCGAGTTCGACGAGATCGGCCGCACCATCGAAGCGTTCGCTTCGGAAGATGCCACCGTGGTCGTCGGTACCGTGCTCGACCCGGACATGCAGGACGAAGTACGCGTCACCGTGGTCGCCACTGGCCTGAACCGTGCGGTTGCACGTCAGACCCAGCGTCCGGACCAGCGCGCGCCGATCAAGCTGGTGCGCAACGCCACCACCGGCCAGCCGGAGTTCGGCGACTTCGAGACCAGCGGTGGCGACGCGGTGTCCAAGGCGGTTGGCGGCAGCATGGGCCTTGGCCTGCGTCGTCCCAGCAGCGACTCGGTCGGCAGCAGCAGCAACAACGGCGGCGGTTCCTCTGCGCCGGCGGCAGACCTGCCCAACGACTACCTGGACATCCCGGCGTTCCTGCGCCGCCAGGCCGACTGACGCGTCACTGCGATGCCGCTTCGGTGGCGCCGCCCGCAATGCCCCGAGGTTCGCTTCGGGGTTGCAATGCCATGTCCTCTTTCTGCCGGATCGACGCGTTGATCCGGCAGCTTTTGCAGTGGCGTGACCGGTCGATTACAGTTGCCGTCACGCGTTTTTTGTTAAAATTCGGATAATCTCAACGATTGGACAGCCGGTTCAGCGCCTGTCTGCATTGTTCATCCAGACTTCGCATATGACCCAGCAACGCACTCTCAAAAACACCATTCGTGCCACCGGCGTCGGCCTGCACAGCGGCGACAAGGTGTATATGACGCTACGACCGGCTCCTGTCGATCATGGCGTGGTGTTCCGGCGTGTGGACCTGGAACCTGTCGTCGAAGTCCCCGCCGATGCCGAGCTGGTCACCGAGACCACGCTGTGCACCGGTTTGACCTGCAATGGCGCCAAGATCCAGACAGTTGAACACCTGATGTCGGCACTGGCCGGCCTGGGTGTGGACAACGTCATCGTCGAACTGTCGTCGGCCGAGTTGCCGATCATGGATGGCTCGTCCGGCCCGTTCGTGTTCCTGCTGCAGTCGGCAGGCATCGTCGAGCAGAACAAGGCCAAGCGCTTCATCCGCATCAAGCACACGGTGGAAGTACGCGAGGGCGACAAGGTCGCGCGCTTCGAGCCATACGAGGGCTACAAGCTCGGTTTCACCATCGAATTCAATCACCCGATGATCCCGGCCAAACAGTCGCGCCAGGAAATCGAGTTCTCCACCTCGGCCTACGTCAAGGAAATCTCGCGCGCCCGCACCTTCGGCTTCATGCGCGACCTGGAGTACATGCGCGAGCGCAATCTGGGCCTTGGCGGTTCGATGGACAACGCCATCGTGCTGGACGAGTTCCGCGTGCTCAACGAGGACGGTCTGCGTTACACCAACGAATTCGTGCGGCACAAGATCCTGGACGCCATCGGCGATCTGTATCTGGCCGGCGGCGCCATCCTGGGCGCCTACGAAGGCTTCAAATCCGGCCACGCGCTCAACAACAAGCTGGTGCGTGCGCTGCTGGCCGATCAAGCCGCCTGGGAATGGGTCAGCTTCCCCGAAGGCAGCGTGCAGCCGCCGGTCACCTACGCCAGCCCCGTCTACGCCTGATGTCAGGGAATGCCTTAGTTGGCGTTCGAAGTGTGAACTCCGTCGGATTTCCGGCCCGTTCTTAACGTTTATTTAAGACTTCTCTAACTCCTGTGTGGCCTATGCCCGCTAGGATGCGTCGGGTCGTGTGCGGTCTTCGCAATTCTTTCACGCACCGGCGGCCGTTTCGAAAAGGCGGCACGGACATCACCGCTTGGTCGGTGGAACGTCCTGCAAGGAGGCCAAGGCGTCGCGCAGTCCTTTGTGCGTCGCCTCGGAGACAGGGCGTGGACGTTCACGGTTCTGCGGCATTGGGGAATGCAGCGGGGTCGTGATGGTCTTGATGGTCACTGCGGTGGCCTTCAGTCCGATGGATCGGGCGGCATCCAACAATTGGGTCTCGGCAAGCCGCAATTTGGCATGCCAGACAGGTGAATCAACCAGAAAAACGAGCTGTTCGCCTCGGACATTGGCCAACCGGCAACGGGTGGCCAGATGAGGCGGTAACAGGGGGCGCAACTGCCGGTCCAGCGCATCGAGCCACAAGGCGCGACGCAAGGGGTCGCCAGCCTTTTCACCCAACGCGGCCTCGATGGCCGGTTGTGGAGCTGAAGGGTTGCGTGCGTTGGACTTGGGCTTGGACATGACACTCATATGGCGTTGAAGAAAGTTGTAATCAAATCTCGGCAAACCCGGACCCAGCGTGTGGTCCGACAGTTCCAGGGCTTCGCCGCAGATCGACCGATGGTAGTCCTCGGCGCGGTGTTGGGCTTGGGGATGTTGATCGGCGTCGGTGCCAGCACCGCCACCGGCATGGTGACCAATTCCGCGCTGCAGGCCAAGGTCGCGCAGCAGCAGGTGGAGCTGGCCCAGGCGCAGCGCGCCTCGCAGGCGCAGGTCAATGCACTGGCCGCACGCATGGGCGAGCTGCAGGCCCAGGCCACCCGCCTCAATGCCTTGGGCGAGCGGCTGACCGAAATGGGCAAGTTGAAGGACGGCGAGTTCGACTTCGACGCGCCGGTCGGCGTCGGCGGCGGCGATGAGCCGGTCAGCGACATGCCGGTCGAATCGCTCAAGGAGACCCTAGGGCAAGTCGAACAGCAGTTCTCCGCCTCCGGCCAGCAACTGAACGTGCTTGCCTCGCTGATGTTCGATCATCAGCTCGAGCAGAATTCGGTGCCTTCGCGGATGCCGATCCGCAATACCTACATCACCTCGGGCTTCGGCGGCCGCGCCGATCCGTTCGACGGTGGTTCGGCCTTCCACAAGGGTGTGGACTTCCATGCCAACGTGGGCGACCCGGTGATGTCGGTCGCCGATGGCGTGGTCAGCTATGCCGGCGTGCGCGGCGGCTATGGCAACGTGGTGGAAGTGGATCATGGCAATGGCTACGTGACCCGCTATGCACATAACTCGCGGCTGGTGGTGAAGGTGGGCGATCTGGTGCGCGCCGGCCAGCAGGTGGCCAGGGCCGGTTCCAGCGGCCGTTCCACCGGCGCACACGTGCATTTCGAAGTGTGGGCGGACGGGCGGGTGGTCAATCCGCGCAAGTTCCTGGGCGATACCAACACGCCGGTAGGACGTCGCGGGCGCGGTTGACGAAGGCGCGCTCAGCGCTTGATTCGTGAAGGCCCGCCCCAAGCTACAATAGGGTGTTGCCATCGACAGGGCGCAGTGCGCCCTGTTTCGTTTACGGCGGCCGGGTCTTGGGGACCGGCGTCGGTCAAACCGTTCCTTTTCAACCGGTTTCTTCAATGATCAACAGTCTGCTTACCCGTGTCTTTGGCAGTCGTAACGAACGCCAGCTGCGCCAGCTCACCCGCCTCGTCACCCAGATCAATGCGCTGGAGCCGACGATCGAGAAGCTCTCCGACGCCGAGCTGCAAGCCAAGACCCCGGAGTTCAAGCAGCGACTTGCCGCCGGCGAGTCCCTGGACAAGATCCTCCCCGAAGCCTTTGCGGTCTGCCGCGAGGCCAGCCGCCGCGTGCTCGGCATGCGCCATTACGATGTGCAGCTGATCGGCGGCATGGTGTTGCACCTGGGCAAGATCGCCGAGATGCGCACCGGCGAAGGCAAGACCCTGGTCGCCACGCTGCCGGTGTACCTCAATGCGCTGCAGGGCGAGGGCGTGCATGTGGTCACGGTCAACGACTACCTGGCGCGCCGCGATGCCGCGCAGATGGGCAAGTTGTACAACTGGCTGGGCCTGAGCGTGGGCGTGGTGTATCCGGGCATGCCGCATAGCGACAAGCGCGAGGCCTACGGCAGCGACATCACCTACGGCACCAACAACGAATTCGGTTTCGATTACCTGCGCGACAACATGGCGCTGTCGCGTGCCGATCGTTACCAGCGCAATCTGCATTACGCGATCGTCGACGAAGTCGACTCGATCCTGATCGACGAGGCGCGCACGCCGCTGATCATCTCCGGCCCGGCCGACGAATCGCCGGAGCTGTACATCCGCGTCAACCGCATCGTGCCGCAGCTGACCAAGCAGGAAAGCGAAGAAGGCGAGGGCGATTACTGGATCGACGAGAAGGGCAAGCAGGTGCATCTGTCGGAGGCGGGCATGGGTCACGCCGAAGAACTGTTGATGCAGGCCGGTATTCTCGAGAATGCCGAAGACGGCCTGTATGCCGCGCAGAACCTGAGCGTGGTGCATCACCTCAACGCCGCACTGCGTGCGCATGCGATCTATCAGCGCGATGTGGATTACATCGTGCGCGATGGCGAAGTGGTGATCGTCGACGAATTCACCGGCCGTACGCTGTCCGGGCGTCGCTGGTCCGATGGCCTGCATCAGGCGGTCGAGGCGAAGGAAGGCGTGCCGGTGCAGCGCGAAAACCAGACGCTGGCCAGCATCACTTTCCAGAACCTGTTCCGCATGTACAAGAAGCTGTCCGGCATGACCGGTACGGCCGACACCGAAGCCTACGAATTCCAGAGCATCTACGGCCTGGAAGTGGTGGTGATCCCGACCAACCGCCCGACCGTGCGCAAGGACCACCCGGACCAGGTGTTCCTCAACCGCAAGGGCAAGTTCAATGCGGTGCTGGCCGATATCGAAGATTGCGCCAAGCGCGGTCAGCCGGTGCTGGTGGGCACCACCTCGATCGAAACCTCGGAGATGCTGTCCGAGCATCTGCGCAATGCAGGTGTGAAGCACGAAGTGCTCAACGCCAAGCAGCACGAGCGCGAAGCCACCATCGTGGCCAACGCCGGCCAGCCGGGTGCGGTGACCATCGCCACCAACATGGCCGGTCGCGGTACCGACATCGTGCTGGGCGGTTCGCTGGAAACCGAGCTGCACGGCATGGGCGAGGACATCAACGACGAACAGCGCCTGCAGGCCAAGACCGAATGGCAGCGTCGGCACGATGCGGTCAAGGCGGCCGGCGGCCTGCACATCATCGGTACCGAGCGGCACGAGTCGCGCCGTATCGACAACCAGCTGCGCGGCCGTGCCGGTCGTCAGGGCGACCCGGGTTCCTCGCGCTTCTATCTGTCGCTGGAAGACAATCTGATGCGCATCTTCGCCTCGGACTGGGTCCAGAAGGCGATGCGCATGATGGGCATGAAGGAAGACGACGTCATCGAAGATCGCCTGGTCAGCCGGCAGATCGAAAAGGCGCAGCGCAAGGTGGAAGCGCACAACTTCGACATCCGCAAGAACCTGCTGGATTTCGACGACGTCAACAACGATCAGCGCAAGGTGATCTACGCCCAGCGCGACGAATTGCTGGACGCCGAATCGGTCAAGGACAACGTCGACGGCATCCGTGGCGATGTGATCTACGACCTGGTCGCGCGCTTCGTGCCGCCCAATTCGGTCGACGAGCAGTGGGACCTGAAGGGTCTGGAAGCCACGCTGGAATCGGAACTGGGCATGCCGCTGGCGCTGAGCGAGATGGCGCGTACCCAGGAAGAGCTGGACGCCGAGCAGATCGCGGCCAAGGTGCAGGCAGCGGTGGATGCGCACTTTGCCGAGAAGGAAGCGGCGGTGGGCAACGACACCATGCGCGCATTGGAGAAGCACGTGATGCTGACCGTGCTCGACCAGGGCTGGAAGGAGCATCTGGCCAAGATGGATTACCTGCGCCAGGGCATCTATCTGCGCGGTTACGCGCAGAAGCAGCCCAAGCAGGAATACAAGAAGGAAGCCTTCGAGCTGTTCTCCGAGATGCTGGAGAACGTCAAGCGCGAAGTGATCAACCTGCTGGCACGCGTGCGCATCCGCAGCGAAGAAGAAGTGGCCGAGCTGGAAGAGCAGGAGCGTCTGCAGGCGCAAGCGCGCTTGATGGCTTCGCAGTTCCAGCATCAGGACGTGGGCGGTTACGGTGCCGACGAGGAAGTGGAACAGATGCAGGCCGGCAACGCGCCGGTGCCGGTGTCGCAGGTGACCCGCGACGAGCCCAAGGTGGGCCGCAACGACCCGTGCCCGTGCGGCAGCGGCAAGAAGTACAAGCACTGCCACGGTCAACTCAGCTGAGCTGAGTTGACCGTGGTGCAGCCCGTGGAGCGGGCTGCACACCTAGCATCCGCTGTGCGGATGCTAGGTGCACGGTATTCCTCCGATTCCCGCGCCTTTGGCGCGCTCCCTTACCAAGGGGGCTCTACTGACGGAGGGGATTCGTGGGGCTTGTTGAGAAGCGGGAATTGTTTGAACAGCGGGATTGAATGTCGGAGGCTGCGTGCAAGGCCTGTCTCCCGATTCCGTTTGCGTTTGGCGAACTTCCTACCAAGAGCCTTGTTTGCAGAGTCGGTAGGCGTTTGTCTGGAAAGCATGGCTTAAGGGCGAGGAGGGCACGCTTGGCGGGCTCTACCCCGGTGAGCGTCAGCGCGGCGTATGCTCATTCCACGTCCTGCGTGGAGTGCGGTCATGTCGCTGTCCAGCCAGCAACTGAAGGTGTTCGTGCCTGCGCGCGACTACGCGTTGTCGCAGCGGTTCTATCGCGCGCTGGGCTTCGTGCAGGAAGACGAAGTAGGCAACGTGACCTGCTTCCGGCATGGCACGCATTGCGCGTTTTTGTTGCAGGATTTCTATCTGCGCGAGCTGGCCGAGAATCTGATGCTGCACTTGTGGGTGGACGACGCGGATGGCTGGTGGCAGCACGTGCACGACACCGGGCTGGCCGAGCAGTTCGGGGTGACCTGCAGTGCGCCGGAAGATCGACCATGGGGCGCACGCGATTTCACCTTGCACGATCCCAGCGGAGTGCTCTGGCGCATCGGGCATCCGCTGTAGGGCCGGGATTTGAGATCGGGATTAGGGATTGGCAGAAGCACATATGCTGCGCTTTGACCAATCCCGAATCCCCAATCCCCAATCCCCGCCCTCAAGCGATTGCACTGAACCGCTCACTCGCGGCACTCTTGTGCCCATGCCAGATTCTCTAAGATCCATCCACGTCGTTGCCGGCGTGATCACCGACGCCCGCGGCCGCATCCTGCTGACCCGCCGTACCGAAACCCGCGACATGCCCGGCCTGTGGGAGTTTCCGGGCGGCAAGCGCGAACCTGGCGAAACCTCCGAACAGGCACTGGTGCGCGAACTCAATGAAGAGCTCGGTATCGAGGCGCAGGTGGGCGAGTGGCTGATGGATGTGCCGCATTTGTACCCGGACAAGCGGCTGCGTCTGGAAGTTCGCCACATCACCGCATGGAAAGGCAGCCCGCGCGGGCGCGAAGGCCAGGCGATGACCTGGGTGGCCGCAGACAAGCTGACCCGCTATTCGATGCCGCCGGCCGACGTGCCGGTGGTCGGTGCGCTGCGCCAGCCCGACCGCTATCTGATCACGCCCGAACCGGATGACGAGATGCTGTGGCTGGAAGGTCTGGAGCGTGCGCTGCAAGAGGGCGTTACGCGTATCCAGTTGCGCGCGCGGCAGGCCGAGCCCGCGCGCTGGCAGGCATTGCTGCAACAGGTGATGCGCGTGCGTGGTCGTGCGCGCGCGCAGCTGCTGCTCAATCGCGACATCGCGCTGGCCGGCGAACTCGGCATCGGTGTGCATCTGGGATCTGAGCAATTGGCCGCACTGCAACAGCGCCCGCTGCCTGCCGAACAGCTGGTTGCCGCCTCGTGCCACGGATTGGAAGATCTGCATCACGCACAGCGCCTGGGCTGCGATTTTGCGGTACTGGGTCCGGTGCAGACGACGACCTCGCATCCGGGTGCGGCACCGTTGGGATGGGACGGTTTCGAAACCTTGCGCGAGCAGGTCTCGCTACCGATCTACGCACTCGGCGGCATGCAGATCGACGACCTGCGTGAAGCACGCTCGCATGGCGCGCAAGGCATTGCGGCAATTCGCTCGCTCTGGCCGCAGTGATTGCTCCGTCGGCGACCCTGGTGGTGTTCGGCGGATTGCCGGGCGTCGGCAAGAGTTCCATTGCGCAGCTGCTGCTCACGCACTGCAATGCGATGTATCTACGCATCGACACCATCGAGCAAGCGCTGCGCGACAGCGGTGCACTCGCCCACGACGTCGGGCCAGCCGGCTATCTGATTGCCTACGCCATTGCAGAGGCGAATCTGCGCCAACGCCAGGTGGTGGTTGCCGATAGCGTCAATCCCTTGCCGGTCACCCGCGAGGCATGGCGTGGCGTGGCGCGTCGCACACAAAGCCACCTGCTGGAGATCGAAGTGGTGTGCAGCGATCGCGACGTTCATCGGCAGCGCGTGGAATCGCGGCATAGCGAAATCCCCGGACTGCGCGCGCCGGACTGGTCTTCCGTACTCGCGCATGACTATGTGGCCTGGACCGAGCCGCATTGGGTGATCGACAGCGCTGTGCTGAGTGTGGAGCAGTCGGTCGCAGAGATCATGCGTCGGCTTGCTGTTTAGTTTGAAGACGCCTAGTAAGCAGTTTTACTGCTGGCGTATTCACCGCGCGCAACATGCAATGCACCGGTGTCGGTCTCGCAGGAGAGAAATTCAATCGCGCATTCAATCTGGGTACATCGCGCGTCTGTGCATAAGAGAAAACCTACGTCACTGTCAGGCGCATCCCTACGCGGCACTAAGTGGCTTGCTCTAGGTCCTGACGCGATAGCCATCTACCTTGGTGAACCCGCGTCGCCTGCGACACGCGGGGATTTTTCAACGCGCCCCGGCGTTCCGCGCAACGCGGCGTCATCGTGCCCTTGATCAACATCCAATGGAGCTTCATGAACAGGATTTATCGCCTGGTGCTTAATCGCGCCACCGGCTCGATGCAGGTTGCATCCGAACTGGCCACATCCCACGGTTCTTCCGCCCGCGCCACCGGCAGCGTCAGCCATCGTTCGCCGCTGACCACGGCGATGCTGGTTGCGCTCGGCCTGCTCGCAGCGCCTTCTGCGTTTGCCGCCGTCTTCGATTTCAACAGCGATGACACCATCACCAGCTCGCGGGTGTACGCCGATGGCTTCCGCGTTGGCCCGAACGGCACCGTGGTGGTCGATGTCAGCGGCACCGCCGTGGTCACCTCCGACGAGGACGTCTCGCTGGGCAGCACCGCAGCCGGTAACGGCACCCTGCGCCTGACTGGCCCGGGCGCGCGCCTGGCCATCAATAGCGGGTTCTGGGACCTGCTCGTGGGCGATGCCGGCATCGGCAACATGACACTGCAGGGCGGCAGCCAGGCCACCACGGCGGGCTTGATGACCTTGGGCAACCAGCAGGGCAGTACCGGCAATGTGCTGGTCACTGGCGCCGGGTCGGCACTCACAGCACGCAATATCCGTGTCGGCCGCGGAGGCACCGGCACCATGGAGATCACCAATGGCGGCACCGTCACGACGACACGCCCCTATTCGGTTGTCAATGACTACGGCATGAGCCTCGGTGACGGCACCAATGGCGCCGGTACGGTCAATATCAGCAATGGCGGTACTCTGGCTATCACCGACAATTTCTTGTTGGTCGGCATGGTCCGCGACGGCACCCTCAACATCGGCAACGGCGGCACGGTCAACGCCGACCGAGGTGTGCATCTGGGCGGCACCCTCATCAGCCTCAGCAACAACGGCACCAGCAACGGCACCGTGAACGTGGCCGATGGCGGTGAGCTCAATACGGCAGAGCTGATCCTTGGTGTACATAGCGATTCCAGCGGCGTGGTAACCGTGACCGGCACAGGCAGGATCAACGCAGACACGGTCTCGGTCGGCTCCAACGGCGACGGAAGTCTGACCCTGTCCGGCGGCGCTGTGCTCCTCGCAACCACCGACGTGCTCGCCGAGCGCCCCAACGGCATCAGCGACAACTTCGGCCAGACCGGCCGTATCGTGGTCAGCGGAGCCGGTTCGGCGATCGAAGCCCCGCGCGTGGATGTCAGCAATGAGCTGCTGGTCGAAGGCGGTGCGGCGATCCGTTCGACCACGGCCACCATCAAGGATTCCTACGCCAATACGCGGACCAACGCGACGCTTACCGGTGCTGGTTCGAACTGGACCAATAGCGGTGCGATGCGGGCCTTCACCAACTTCGAGGTGCTCGGCGGCGCTGTCGTCAGTACCGATACCTTGAACATCTCCGGCGGCCTGAACTCCTCGACGTTTGCGCCCCGGCTTGAGCACGATCAGGTTCGCGTCAGTGGTGCAGGATCAGCGATCGTTGCCGCCAACGGCGTCACCGTTGGAGGCACTGTGTTCGAACCCTACGGCGTGCTAAGCGCCAGCAGCGGTGGCCGCATCGATGGCGGTAGCGGGATTACGCTGGGTACTGCCGGTTATCTGGTCTTAGGTGGTGGCATGGATCAGTGGTCGCTTGTCACGACTGCGCCGACCTGGCGCGCTGCCGAAGCGGCAGGCGAATTGTCCGCTTCACCGATCCTGATGCAGGCCAACTCCGGCGGCTTGGTGTTCAACCACACCGGCGATGCCACCTTGTCAAATACCATCAGCAGCGTGCCGAGCGGCAATTCGTGGGTCAGCGGCCAATTGCTACAGCTATTCGGCAACACTCGCCTGGATGGCAACCTGACTGCATTCGGCGGTGAAATCAACGTCACCGGCGGCACCTTGGAGATCAATTCGGATCTCTACACTGGCCAGGGCTATACGGATCCCGGCGAGGCATTTCCTCAGGAGATCCTGGTCTCAGGTGGCACCCTGGTGCTCAATGGCACGTCCGGTTTTCAGCAGCAGGTCACCCTGGGTAACACCGTCGAGACCATCCGTAGCTCGACTGCAGTAATTACCGGCGAGGGGATCCTGGCCGGCAACGCCAGGCTCGGTAGTACCGCTTTGGGCAATGGCGGGACTTTGTCGCCAGGGCGGAACGGCGTCGGCACGATGGCCTTCGATGGCGACCTGTACTTCGCTGCAAATAACGGGCTCGGCGCCGCGATTACCGGCACTTCGTTCTACGACGTCGACGTGCTCGGCAATGGTCAGAGCGATCGGCTGGTCGTTGCAGGCAGGGCCTACTTCGGCCGTACCTCGGGCCTGACCAACATCGCCGATGCCGCCCTGCGCGTGACCGCTCTTGACCCCGCCGTCAGTTATCAGAATGGCCAGACCTACACGATCGTCGAGGCTGCCGGTGGCGTGGTGGGTCGCTTCGACCAGGTGACTTCGCGGTCGGCCTTCCTCGATCCGAGCGTGACTTACACCGACAACCAGGTGCAGTTGAGTATCGCAGTGAGAGATACCCCCCCACCGGTCACGCCGGTGGATCCGGTCACTCCAGTCACGCCAGTGGATCCGGTTGCCCCAGTTACTCCGGTCGCCCCAATTACGCCGGTCGCCCCGCCGCTGGTATTTGGTGCAGTTGCGGTCAGCAGCAACCAGCGCGCCACCGCCGCCGCGCTGAACACCCTGCAGCAGTCCGGCGCAGCACTGGCGCTCTACAACGGCCTGTTGATGATGGACGCCGACACTGCCCGTGCGGCCTTCGACGATCTCTCCGGCGAAATCCACGCCAGCAACCGTGCTCTGCTGTTGGAAGACCGCTTCCTGCGCGAGGGCATCAACCAGCGCCTGCGCCAGAACCGGACCATCGCCGAGGATGGCGGTGCTTCGGCCTGGGTCTCCGGCGGCGGCGCTTCCAATCGCCAGGACGGTGATGGCTCGGCTGCTCGTGCCAACCAGCATCGCGAAGGCCTGATGGCCGGTGTGGACTGGTCGTTCGGGGAACGCTGGACGGTCGGCCTGGCCGCAGGCTCGGAATCGCTGCGTCAGCAGATCCATGCGCGCAACGCGTCCTCCGATGTGGATGCCGTGCACGCCGGCGTGTATGCCAGTTTTCGTGGCGATGCGGCATGGATCACCGGCGGTGCCAGCTATGCCGATTACCAGGTGGACACCGAGCGTACGGTGGGCATGGGTAGCAGCATCGCCCAGGGCCTGAATAGCCGTTACGACGCGGATGCAGTGTCTGCCTTCGCTGAAGGTGGCTGGGACTTCGAGCTGGATGCGCTCACCCTGACCCCGTACGTGGCCCTGGCATACACGCGTCTGTCCACCGATGCCGGTGTGGAGAACGGCGGTAACGCGGCACTGGCGATCGACGCCAGCAAGGACGAGGTGTGGACCACCACCGCTGGCGTGCGGGCTGCGTGGGATATCAGCGGCAGACAGCAGGATGGTGCGCGACTGGAGGCTGGGCTGGCCTGGCAAAATGCAGGTGGCGAACTGCATGCCGATTCCCGTCACCGTTTCGTGGCCGGCAGCAACACCTTCACCGTCGATGGCGTGCCGCTGGCGCGTAACGTCGGCATTGCCGAGCTGGGCGTGTCGATCAATACCTCCAGCAACAGTCGCTTGTCGCTGTTCGGCCAGGGTCGTGCCGGAGGTGGTCAGCGCGAGGTGGGCGCACAGTTGAACTGGACGTTCGCTTTTTAAGCGTCACCGGTTTGCGTTGAAACAACGCCGAGGGGCCCCGCGAGGGCCCTTTGTCGTTACAGGATGCATTTTTTCTCGCACGATCCTATCTGCTGCACCCGGCTGGCGACTCCGCAATAATTTTTTCCGGCGGCTCTAAAACGTCACCCAGAAGCAGTTGTACTGCCGGCGCAGGCGCAGCACGCTGCGTGCGGGCGTGCCGCTGGGGAGGTTCTGTTCCAAGCGCAGGCCCCACGGTCGTGGGCGGCTTGGAGTTGCGGGAAGCGGGGCGTCGATGGCGCTGCCGTCCAACGATGGAGCGGCTGTGGCTGTGCTGCCGGCCTCGGCTTCCCAGGCTGGTGTCTCGCTTTGCGGATACATCGGGACGATATCCAGCAACGGGCGTTGCACGATCGCTTCCAGGCGGCTCAAGACCTGGTTGGCAGCGGCGTCGGATTGCCCGCTCCAGAGGTAGAGGCTGGAGAGCCGGTTGACGTCGCGGCTGTCCACCGCCAGTTGCAGCAATGACACCAGTTCGCTCAGTCGACGCGGGCAGCCGTAGCGATACAGGCCGGTGTTGCCCTGCGTGCGGGTGGCCGGTGGCGGACGCGCAGCGGCGCCGACGTCTTCGCAGCGGCGGTCGGTGAACATGGTCTGCGCATCCGGCGTGACGCAGCGGCGGATCTCCTGCGCCTGCACGCGCATGGCGGAGCCAAGGCAGAACAACAGCAACAAAGGCAGCAGGAGGCGATGCATCAGCGCAGCGTAGCGGGGGGCGTGTGAGCTGGCGAGATACGTGCGCGCGCAGACGTGCATGCGATACCGGCCGGTCACGCGTTCAACCTCGGCAGCACGCGTGCGCATCAGGGCCTGCGCGTCGGTGTGGGACGTGCTGTGGTTGTGATGCAAGGCCGGCCAAACGCGCGCCAGCAGCGCACGCGCGCGCAAACCCCGCACTCAGCGCCCGATCAGCTGCAACACCTGCGTGGTCGGCTTGGCCAGGTTGAGCGTGTAGAAGTGCAGGGCCGGCGCGCCGCCGGCGATCAGGCGTTCGCATACCGTGGCCACCACTTCCGCACCGAAGGCGCGCACCGCATCGGCATCGTCGCCGTAGGACTGCATCTTCTTGCCGATCCAGCGCGGAATCTCCGCACCGCATTGCTCGGAAAAACGCCGCAGCTGCGAGAAATTGGAGATCGGCATGATGCCGGGGATGATCGGGATCTCCACGCCCATGCGCTGCACCGTGTCGCGGAAATGAAAGTACGCGTCGGCGTTGTAGAAGTACTGGGTGATCGCCGCATCGGCGCCGGCATCCACCTTGGCCTTGAAGTAACGCAGATCGCTCAGCGCATCGGTCGCCTGCGGATGGGTTTCCGGGTACGCACCGACTTCGATACGGAACGCATCGCCGTGTTCGGCGCGGATGAAGGCAATCAGGTCCGAGGCATAGCGCAGGTCGCCCGGATGGCCCATGCCCGAAGGCAGATCGCCGCGCAGCGCGACGATGCGGGTGCAGCCGATCGCGCGATAGAGTTTGAGCAGTTCGCGGATTTCCTGGCGGCTGCCGCCGACGCAGGACAGATGCGGGGCGGCTTCGAAGCCATGCTTCTGCTTGAGGTGACGCACCGTCTCGGAGGTGTAGCTGAGCGTGGAGCCGCCGGCACCGAAGGTGCACGACACGTATTCCGGCGCGTAGCCCTTCAACCTGGCCGCGGTGCGGTCCAGCTGCGCGCGCTGGTCGTCGGTCTTGGGCGGGTAAAATTCGAAACTGAGATGCGTCATCGCGGCGGGTCCGGCAGAGCGTGCGGGCATAATATCGCTTCATCGCGATGAATGAATATTTGGTTGCGGGCGCCCCGATCGGAGCGCAACATGCAAGAAGAGGAAATGGATGTCATCTCCGAATCGTTGGGCCGCATCTGGGTCGCGCTGGCGCGCAGCGTCGGCGACCTGGCGCTCGCCCTGGCCGAGCAGCCCGGTGTGGATGGCGACAAGTTGCTGAGCGACTTCGCTGCACGCCTGCCGTCCGGGCAGGACGACGGCACCTCGAAGGTGTTCGAGGCGATTCGCCAGTACATCGACCAGGGCGTCGCTCCCAGCGAGGAGTGATGCGTGCCACGCGCGTCTGCGTCGGTGCAGGCGCGCGTGGCGATTCATGTGGTCTAGCGCTGCGCAGCATCGCTGCCCACCTGCGCCAAACGTTGACGCCTGCATGCCTACACTGGGCGCCATTTCTATGGAGCGCCTTGCATGAGCGACACCACGATGACCGCCATCGCCATCCGCGATGGCAAGGGCGATGCGGATGCGCTGTACGTCAGCGTGCAACCGCGGCCGCGTCCCGCGCCGGGGCATGTGTTGATCCGCGTGCACGCCGCCGGCATCAATCGTCCCGATCTGCTGCAACGTGCCGGCCACTATCCGCCGCCGCCCGGCGCGCCGGAGACGCTTGGGCTGGAAATCGCAGGCGAAATCGTGGAGCCGGCCGGTCGCTGGAAAGTGGGCGATCGCGTGTGTGCATTGCTGGGCGGCGGCGGCTACGCGCAGTACGCAGCGGTCGACGCGCGCCATGTACTGCCGATTCCGGCCGGCATGGATCTGGTGCACGCCGCCGCATTACCGGAAACCATCTTTACCGCCTACGCCAACCTGTTCGAGCACGGCCGGCTCGCGGCCGGCGAGTGGCTGTTGCTGCATGGCGCCACCTCCGGGATCGGCGTCACCGCGATCCAGATGGCCAAGGCCGCCGGCGCGCGTGTATTGGCTACCGCACGTTCGGCGGGCAAGGCGGCACAGGCGCGCGAACTGGGCGCCGATGTGGCGATCGACTCCACCACCGAATCGTTTGTCGCCGTGGCCAAGGCGCACGGCGGTGTGGATGTGTCGCTCGACATGGTGGGCGCGGCGGTGTTCGCCGATACCCTGGAGGCGCTCAATCCGCGCGGGCGCATCGTCTACATCGCCTCGCAGGCCGGTTCGACCATCGAGGTGCCGATTCCGCTGCTGATGCGCAAGCAGGCGATCCTCACCGGTTCGACGCTGCGCCCGCGCAGTGCCGACGAAAAGGCGCGTCTGGCGGCGGAAGTGGAGCGCGTGGTGTGGCCGTGGATCGCGCAGGGCAAGCTGCGCGTGCTGCTCGACAAGCGCTTCCCGCTGAGCGAGGCCGCTGCGGCGCATCGCTATCTGGAGCAGGGCAGCCACCTGGGCAAGGTGGTGCTGGAGATGTGACTGCCTGCGGTCAGCTGCCTGGCATGCGCGTGTGTCAGGCAGGCGACTCCTGTCGCGGGCAGATCGGCCTTGGGTATCTTCGGCAGGGCATCCGTCCGCTCGTACTTTTTGACGAATCGCGAAACGATTCGGGCATGGGATGCAGTTGCAGCCGGCGTCGTTGCACTGCAGATCACATCGTCGTGTCGACGACCGCTTCAAGGTGGTGACCGTCCGGGTCGATGACGAACGCGGCGTAGTAATCGTCGCCGTAATCCGGCCGCAAGCCGGGTGCGCCGTTGCAGCTGCCGCCGTGCTGTAGCGCTGCCAGATGGAAGGCGTCTACCGCGCCGGCAGCGGAGGCGGCAAATGCCAGATGGAAGCCGGCCCCGGTTGCACAGAGCCTGGCGTCGCGCTGCTTCAACGCCAGGCTGTCTTCACCGCCGGGCCGGCCGTAGCCGACCGCCTGATCGAGCGTACCCGGCTCCAGATCGGACCACACCCGCACATAGCCGAGCGCGCCGAGTACGGCGTCGTAAAAGGCGGCCGATGCCTCGATCGTGCGAACGCCAAGCGAAACGTGATGCAACATCGGTGTCATCCCTCAAGGGTGGAGGCACATCCGCGTGCCGGCGGCGATCGTGGTCTGTGCCGGTACTGGCGTCAATTGGCGTGTCGGGAGGGTTCGCAAGATCGCATGCGTTGCCTGATCCGGAGATGGGCCATCGTCAGCTGGAGGCCGCGACCAGCCGGCCATGCTGCACCTTCGCAATGATGCAGCCGCGCAGCAATGGCCGCTCTTGCGCGGCCACCACGCGTCGCAGGTATAGCAAAACAAGCAGGAGCGATGTCTCGCGGCGAGCCGCACCCTGACCGTACACTGCGTGCTCGCGTGCAGGGCTGCGGAGCTGCATTGCGCCATTGCCGCGTTGGCCCCGCGCAATCGCTTTCCTCATGCGATCGAAGCGGCGCTGTCACTTCCACATCAGCACGAAGGTTTCGATGAAGCATCCAGACGCATTGCGCATTGCCCTTGTCGGTATCGGCAAGATCGCCCGCGACCAGCATGTGCCCACCATCGCCGCGCGCGAGGATGTGCAGCTGGTCGCCACCGTCAGCCGGCACGGCACGGTCGATGGCGTGCCGGCCTATCACACGTTGGAAGAGGCGTTTGCTGCGCATCCGCAGATCGAGGCAGTGGCGTTGTGCACGCCACCGGTCGGGCGTCATGCGCTTGCCCAGGCCGCACTGAGCGCTGGCCGCCATGTGTTCCTGGAAAAGCCCCCCGCCGCTACGCTCGCAGAAATCGATGATCTACGTGCAGTGGCGCAGCGTGCGCAACGCAGCCTGTTCACCAGCTGGCATTCGCGGTCTGCCGCCGCTGTTGAACCTGCGCGGGCGTGGCTGGCCGACAAACAGATCCTGCGCGCGCACATCACCTGGAAAGAAGACATTCGCCATTGGCATCCGGGGCAGGACTGGATTCTGGAGCCGGGCGGCATGGGCGTTTTCGATCCCGGCATCAATGCGTTGTCCATCGTCACGCATCTGTTGCCACGCCCCTTCGCGCTGCGCGAGGCCGAGTTGCATACGCCGGAAAACCGCCAGGCACCGCTATACGCCAAGCTCGCCTTTGTCGATACTGCGGGTGTGCCGGTGACGGCCGAATTCGACTTCCTGCAAACCGGTCATCAGCGCTGGGATATCGAGGTGGAAACCACCGCAGGCCTGCTCATGCTCAGCGAGGGCGGTGCCAAGCTGAGCATCGATGGGCAGCCGCAGGCAGTGGATGCGGCCGGCGAGTACGACGGCTTGTATCGGCGCTTTGTGCAGCTGGTGCGCAGCGGCGAGTCGGAAGTGGATGTCGCGCCATTCGTGCACGTGGCCGACGCGTTTCTGCTGGCTGCACGCAAGGTTACCGCGCCGTTTGCCTGGTAGTCGGTCGCGCTCTCCAGGGTGCTGCAACATTGCAAACACTGGCCATTGGCCGGTGTTTTTTTGCGTCAAAGACCGCGCGTTTCCACGAGCGTGCTCCAGCGAAACGGCAGCAAATGCCTCGGGTCGACACTTCTGCTGCCGGCATGTCTCAGCGACTGTCCAGCACCGCCTTGTCCTGCCCGACAGTGGCGGTAGTGGTCACGCCATTGGCTGAAGTGGAACGACTCGCAAGCTTGCGCATCGCAGGTGCGATCTGCGCGCGGAAACGCCTAACCACCCATGCCTCGTCCAGCAGCGCAAACGCAAAGAAGCCCAGCAAGGTACCGGCTACCAGCGTGGGCGCGTGCGCAAACGTGCCGGGCAGCAACAGGCTCAGCCACAAAAAGATATTGGGCGAGGTCTGCAGCAGATGGATGTCCGAGGCGATGGCGGCACTGATGCGCTTGCCGGTCATCGCCTGGTGCGTGTGCAGATACAACGCGCTGCCCACGCGGCATGCCATCAATAGCGTAAACGGCAGCAGCAATGCAGCCCATGCCTGCCAGCCGCCATGCAGCAATGCATCGGCCAGCGCCGCTCCGTCGGCGCGCAGCGAGACCAGCAAGGCCATCGGTACCATCGTCAATGAGCCAACCCAGCCCCAGTTGGTTGAGAGCTTGCCGGCCGCGATCGGGCGCACACGCCGCCAGCCCTGTGCGAGCAAGGAGGGCAACGCCAAGGCAAGCAACAGCACCACGAAGAAGCGCTCCAGCGCATGCGCGTTGCCCAGTACTTCACGGTGGTCCACATACAACACCAATAACAGCACCGGCAGCAGGATCGACAGCACCAACGTGTAGCGTGCCGCAAAAAAGTAATCGCCACCGCGCGCCAGCGAGAAGGTCGGTACCGACAAGGCGGGCGGCACGATCAGCAGCAAGCCGATCACATGGATCCATTCGTTCTGGAAGTGTGTGAGCAGGAACATGGCACACAGCGCGCGTGCCACGCTGATGATGCTGAGTGCGATGTTTTCCGGACCTTGGGTCAGGCGCAGAGCGCCCGGTTCGATACGCACCGACAGGAAGAAGGCATTCGCTGCCAGCAGCGCGACGACGGCGGTGGTGGTGACGACATGCGGAAGACTGACGCCCAGGCACGACAGTGCGAAACCGCTGATTGCCGCGAGCAACATCCATTGCAATAGGCGGATCTCGGTCTGCTCGCCCAGATAATTCATGCGCGATGAGCTGCGCGCGGTCATCTGCTTGAGTTCGTCCCACGACAGCGGGCGCGAATTGGGCAGGCGGAAGTCGATGTACTCGGCAGGGGGCAGGCCAGAGGCAATCAGCGCGAACACTTCGACGATGTACTTGTGCGCCACCACCAGGACCTGCTTGCCTTGTCGATCCAGCGGGGCCAGCACGGTGTCGTAGTAGTGCTTGCAACGCGCATACATGTCCATCCAGTGTTCGCCATCGGGTGGCGCTCCATCAGCGTCGTGAAAGCAAGCGTCGTAGAGACGATGGCCGATCGACTTCTTGATCAAGGTCTTGTTCTTGCCGGCAAAAATGCCGAAATCGCGCTCCACCAAGGCGGCGCTCGAGCGCACCTGCGGGTTGCCTTGCGCACCCTCCAGAATGATGGCCGCTGTGGCCTGGGCACGCTCCAATGTGGACACATGCACTTCGTCGAAACGTAATGCGCGTTGGCGCACGTGGCGTGCTGCCTGCTGTGCCTGGCGGCGGCCGAGCGGCGTGAGCGGTGAGTTCTGCGCACCGGCAAAATAGTTCTGTTCGTTGGCGAGCGACTCACCATGGCGCACGAAATAGAGAGGCATCGCATTGCTCCGGTCTGCTGCATAGTTCATCGAGACTGAGGCGTCGCTGCCTGAAGCAGGGCGGCGTCGCCTCATCGGGGGATAGCTGCGGCGCATGCGATGTGCTGATCACACTGCATGCGTCGAGTTGCCCCCGTAGGTCCGGCGAACAAGCGGCTTCGTTGCAGTCGCGAGATTTCTTTTTTCAATCAATGCGAGTTGAACGCGAGCGCGCGTTGATGGTGCTGCGATATTTCGCTCCCTCTGCGTTGCCGCATCACGTGTGCGAGCGTTACTGGAAACATAGGAAAACTGCGCAAATTATTCGGGAGATAAAAAGTCATTCGCGGCCATGACGCGGCAGAGGCACCGTGTCGATCTCAACAAGGCGGTGTATTGGCAGGTTCACAGGTGCGCTACAAGTCACCTTGTCGTGCGATGAGAACAGTGGCGTGTGGCGTATTTGCCTGGATTGCCTCGCAACTCAACGACGCCAAAGACGTGCCCCGCGCGCGGGCAGGGGATGGGGATGACGCGTGCTGTCCAGGCGTGGCCGGCCGATGAAGCAGATGCCCCCGGTAAGCGCGCCGAGCACCAGGACCACGCGCTGGCCGCTAAACTATGCCCATACCCACCTGCCGACCCATTCCCATGCGCAATCCACTGCAAGAACAACTGCTCAAGGCTGGCCTGGTCAAGAAGGCCCAGGTGGACAAGGTCGCACGCGAGCAGCTCAAGCAGCGCCACGCCAAGGGCGCAGCGGTGGCGCCGACAGACGTGGACAAGGTGGACACCGCGCGTCTGCAGGCCGAGCGCGCCGAACGCGATCGCGCGCTGGCCGAAGAGCGCAAGGTGCAACTTCGGCGGCAGGAGGTGCTGGCCCAGGTCCGGCAGATCGTGGAGACCAGCAAGGTCAAGCGCGAGGGCGAGATCGACTACCGTTTCAACGACGGCAGCGTCATCCGCAGCGTGCTGGTCAACCCCACGCTGCGCAGCCAGTTGGCCAGTGGCGCACTTGTGATCGCACGCCACGGCGACGGCTTCGAGCTGATTCCACGCGCAGCCGCCGACAAGGTTTACAGCCGCGATGCGGACACCGTGGTGCTGGACCATGGCCGCAGCAGCGCCCCCGCAGCGACAGACAGCGACGATGACTATTACAGCCAGTTCAAGGTGCCGGACGATCTGATCTGGTGAGTGGCCGCGTGCAAGGCTGCACGCTACCCTGGCGGTCTTTGTCGCCTCCAACACTGCCATGTCGATCGTTCTAACGCCGTTCGCCCGTACCCGTTTGTTCCCGCGCGGTGGTCGCGGCAACGCCATCCAGGGCTGCACGCCCGCGCAGTTCATCCAGCGGCTCAATGACGACGCGCCGGTACGCGTGATCGAAGGCTATGCGCCGTTCTGTCGGTTGCACGTGCACCGCAACTGGACCTCGACCCGCTGCCTCACTGCGCCGATCACCGGCGACAATCGTCACTTGCTGCGTTCCGGCTACGAGGCGCGCAGTACGCAGGAATTGCCGGTGCTGGTGCGTTGGTTCGAAGGTGTCGAACCGCCGGTGGCCACGTATCTCTTGCCGATTTTGTATAGCCGCGATCAGCTGGCGAAAGAAGGCTCGCCCATCGACGCTGACTGGGGCGTAGTCGGTTGCCTCTATACCACCGAGCCGGAGGAAATCCCGATGGCGCCGATCACGATGTTGCGCAACGCACTGGGGGTGGAAGAAGGCGGCTCCGGCACACCGCTTGATCGTGACGCGTATCGGCGCAGCGTTGCGTTCTGGGAACGCAATGCGAATTGGCGGCCTTAGCAGGCAGATCGCTCGTGTCGTATCGTGCGATTTTCGCGCGGCAGACAGAAGAGCACTGCTCTTGAACTCAGGCCTGTCGGCGGCGCGGTGCTGCTTCGCCGCCGCGCGCGTCTCCTTTCGCTGAGCGTGAGATGGGGTTGCACTTACGACTGCAGAGCCGAGCTGCGTGTGCTGTTTTCGGACTCGCCGCAGCTCGACATTCTGGTAACTGTCAGAACCGATATTCGGCATTCACCGACGCCATGTCGGTGCTCAAGTCCACTTCGAATTTCTTGGCGTTGTAATGGTCGTAGTTGGCGCCGATGCTGAAGTGTTCGCCCAGGTTGTAGCCCACGCCAGCGCCTGCATACCACGACAGCTTGTCCAGGTCGGCGCGGTCCGACACGGTGTCATTGCGCAGGCCTTGACCCTTCCAGCCATACAGCCCACCACGCATGCTGGCATACCACTTGTCGCCGAGTGCGAAGCGCTGATTCACGCCTACCGTCCATCCACGCAGCTGGCTCTCGTCTTCGACGACAGCGTCACCGTTGAAGAGATTCTTTGCCTGGATGTTGCCAAGATCGTTGTAGCCAGCTTCCGGACCAATCGACAGCCATGGAAATAGCACGTTCCAGCGATACCCGGCGGAGACGTTGTAGCCGGTATCGCTACCATCGTATGGCCCGCTCTTGAGCGAGGTGCGGCCGACGCCGCCGTTGACGAACCACCCTGATCCGTCGCCGGCTGCACCCTGTGCAAAGACATCGGGTGCTGCTGTCAGGACCAGCGCAGAGAGCGCCAACGTGAGCATGCTTTTTTTCATGACAGGTTCTCTTGAGAATACGAGTGCGGCAGGGAATCACCAACGCAGGCCATGAGTCAGCGCAAGCGTTGCAGCGCGACGTTAGAGCGTGTTATGAACTTTGAAATAGAGCGGCTGCATTTCCAAGCATCAGGATCGTGAAGACGACAAAGTGCAAACCGGCCAAC
>NZ_MDFM01000031.1 GCF_002939985.1 Xanthomonas hortorum pv. cynarae
TTGGCCGGTTTGCACTTTGTCGTCTTCACGATCCTGATGCTTGGAAATGCAGCCGCTCTATTTCAAAGTTCATAACACGCTCTAATCAGATCCTTGCCACAAAGATCATCCTAGATTTTCGGCGTGTCCTTGCGGAGACGAAGAAGAAATACGCGAAGATCAGGGTTGCGCAGTTGTCTGACTGCGCTTTTCTTTGGTCGTCAGACGCCAAGACAGTCTCCAAGGCTGGGAAGTTTCTGATGAGAGAGGCAGCTTCGAGGGGTCTTCTTTGCAGGGGCGGCCTAGCGTATGGCGATATTCATGAGCCTAACAAGCTCAACCAATCTCTCGGCGCGTTTGTTGTTGGTGATGCAGTGACTCGTGCTGCAAATAGCGAGTCAATGGGCAAAGGCATGCGCGTTTTCACAGATGCGGAAACGGTCCATCACTTTTCTGAAAGCTGCCAGCACGAGGTGTTCAAGGAGCTTAAGAACTCGCTGACAGGAGAGATCGTTGACGAGTGGAGTTGGTACGCGCTGTCCAGAGAGGAACTGGGTGCGGACAAATCAACTATGGCCGCTGCGCTGCTGAAGCTTGCGACCTGTCACGCCACTCTTCGGTACTCGCCGAAACTTGCATGGAGTGCGACAACCACTGAAGGTCTTCGTCAAATTTCGTGTTCCATTGCTGCCGTATCGGATCACATGTACGAGTTATCGGGCGGGCGTAGTGATTTCGGGTTCACAGTTGACGGACTTATGCAGTCCGACATGAAGCGTTCGGATAAAACCGTAAGGATTGTCAGCAAAGATTTTGCACGCGAACTCGTAGCCGCAAGGAGCCTCAGACGCACTAAGAGCAAGAAGGGCTGACACCTCGTTGCCGCGGATCTGTGGTCTTGGAATACGGGCGGCGCCCGCGCAGTCTTGCATTGCTGGCCTGAATAGTGCAGGCCATCCGCTACATCGGCCAGCTGGAGGTAGCTTGCGGCAGATTCTTCGAACGACAGCTCTCGTGTCGGGCCATGCGCTGCTTACTCATCGATCAGGTATCAGTGAGCATGGGCATAGGTCAGCGACATATGCGGGTATCGCCCACCTACCTCATAGTAAAGCTGCCTACTTCTGTGTCCGTAAACCTTCTAGATAGTCAGCCCAAGCCTGCATCATCTTTCGGCGCTCGGTGAGATGAGCTGTGCGGTTGTATGCCCTGCCATTTGGGTCACGCACAGCGTGTGCGAGCTGATGTTCGATGTAGTCGGGGCGGAAGCCAAGCACCTCATCCAAGATCGTACGAGCCATTGCGCGAAACCCGTGACCAGTCATCGTCTTTGAGTCGAACCCCATCCGCCTCAGGGCGGAATTAATAGTGTTATCGCTCATCGGCCTGCCTTTTCCATGAAGGCTAGGAAATACGAACTCGCTGCTCCTGGTAATAGGCTGAAGCTCACGAAGGATTTCGACTGCTTGCGAGGCAAGCGGGACAATATGTGGAGTACCTGTCTTGGACGCGACGTACCGCCACTCTCTTGCAGCAAGATCGATATTTTTCCATTTGGCGGTTCGCAATTCGCCAGGTCGCGCGAAGACCAGGGGCGCAAGCTTGAGAGCGGCGCATACAACCGGGCTTCCTTCGTATCCCCACAAGGCCCGTAGCAGGGGCGCCACGGCAGTCGGCTCGGTCAAACTGGCGAAATTTTGCACCTTTGGGGTCTCTAGCGCGCCAAAAAGATCGGAGGCCGGGTCGCGCTCAGCCTTGCCCACGGTGATGGCGTAGCGAAACACCATGCTGGCAATACTTCGAGCGCGATGTGCCGTCTCGATGGCACCACGCATTTCTATCTTGCGCAGAACCGCCAGAAGTTCCGGTGCAGATATCTCAGCGATAGGCCTATGACCGAGGTAGGGGTTGAGGTCCTTTTCGACGATCCTGCCATTGCGCTTCATCGTCAGGGCGGAATTCTTCTTGGCATGTAGCTCCAGAAGCTCCGCAGCGACAACCGCAAAGCTGAGCTGGGACCGGTCAACGCCAACCAGCCTGTCGAGCCTTCTCTTCTCCCCTGGGTCGATGCCTGACCGAATGACTTTCCGTGCCTCCAGATGCTGCGCTCGCGCCTCTGCCAGGCTGACCTCTGGGTAGACCCCTAGTGCCAAGCGTTTCTCCTTTCCGCCGAATCGATACTTCCATCGCCAGAGCTTGGCGCCTTTCGGTGAGATCTCGACGTACAGGCCGCCGCCATCGAACAGCCTCACCGGCTTGATAGCGGGCTTTGCACTACGTATTGCAGCATCACTTAGGGGCATGGGGGCATCCGTATCCGTGCTGGGGGCTGATGCCCCCATTTATGCCCCCGATCAGCCTGGATTTCAATGGATCATGGCGGACCTAGCAGGACCTTCAGACAACAAAAAACCCCTGATTTCTCAGGGGTTCTGGACTTTCTTGGATGTCCCTGGAGGGTTCATCTGGTGCGCCCGGAGGGATTCGAACCCCCGACCAATGGCTTCGGAAGCCACTACTCTATCCGGCTGAGCTACGAGCGCCTGGCCGCGCATTATGCCAGAACAGGCGCCCAGGTGACGGCCTGGAGGGGTCCAGCCAGTGGGAAACGGCCGGAGCACGCGGCGCTGGCCCGGCCAGCGGCCATGCCGGCCCATCTTCGCCCAGACCATTGGCTCATGGCCGCGCCACGCACGGCGCGCATCGGCGGCAGGGCTCGACCACCGGCCAGCGCATGACCGCATCCAAGCCGCGCTGCTACCCTTTGCGGTATGAGCAAGCATGGTGTCGAACACGTGCCCGTTGCGGCCGCGCTGACCTGGCCGCAGCGACTGGGCCAGTACTGGAAGTTGATCCGCGGCGATCGCCCGATCGGCAGCCTGTTGCTGCTGTGGCCCACCTGGTGGGCGCTGTGGCTGGCTGCCGATGGCCTGCCGCCGTTATGGACGCTGTGCGTGTTCACCGCCGGGGTCTGGCTGACCCGCTCGGCCGGTTGCGTGATCAACGACTACGCCGACCGCTGGCTGGACCCGCACGTGGAGCGCACCAAGTCGCGTCCGCTGGCCACCGGTGCGGTATCCGGGCGCGAGGCGCTGTGGGTGTTCGTGGTGCTGATGCTGGTGGCGTTCGCGCTGGTGCTCACGCTCAACTGGCTGACCGTGGCGCTGAGCGTGCCCGGCGTGTTCCTGGCCGCCAGCTATCCCTATCTCAAGCGCCACACCCACCTGCCCCAGGTCTATCTGGGCATGGCCTTCGGCTGGGGCATCCCGATGGCCTTCGCTGCAGTGCAAGGCAGCGTGCCACTGCTGGCCTGGCTGCTGTACGCGGCCAACATTCTGTGGGCCACCGCATACGACACCTGGTACGCCATGGTCGACCGCGAAGACGACATCCGCATCGGCAGCAAGTCGACCGCCATCCTGTTCGGCGAGTTCGATCTGGTTGCACAAGGCGTGCTGTATGCATTGATGTTCGCGGCCCTGGTGCTGGTGGGCCTACGTGCCGGACTCGCTACCGCTTACTGGGCCGGGCTGGGCATCGCCGCGCTGCTGGTGGCCTACGAATTCCGCATCGCCCGCCACCGCGAACGCGGCCCCTGCTTCCGCGCCTTCCTGCACAACAACTGGGTAGGCCTGGCGATCTTCGTCGGCATCGCCGCGGCGCTGGCATTGCGCTGACGCGAAACGGCTTGGCGCCACTTGTCAGGTGCCTGCTTCGGTGGGAGGCGACAGCGCGACCGGGAATCGGCTACTCGGCTCGGTCAGACATCCTGTCTGACTCGCCGCCGCGGCACATCCCTGTGCCGCTCTCCGCCAATCCCCGGTCACGCTGTCGCTTCGGCAGGTCATTTTCATGACTTAGGTGGGCTCGCGACTTGATGACCAGTCGCATCAAACAGTGCGGGCGAAGCCTCACGGTGCAGGCTACAACGCGTAAGCCAAGCCTCACGGCACCCGCGCGCATACCCACGCATCCACCCGCTGCACACCCGCGCGCCGCAAGGCCTGCGCCGCCGCATGCAGCGTGGCACCGGTCGTCATCACGTCGTCCACCAACGCCACATGCGCTGGCAACACGCCGCGCGCCACGAACGCATCCCGCACATTGCGTTGGCGTTCGTCCGCATCCAGCTCCGATTGCGGTGCGGTCTCCCGCACGCGGCGCAATAACGGCAGGCAGGGCAACCGCAGCACGCGGCCAATCGGTTTGGCCAGCTCCAACGCCTGGTCGTAGCCGCGCTGGCGCAGGCGCTGCCGATGCAGGCTCACCGGCACCAGCGCCTGTGGGCGCGGCAAGTCCGCACAGCGCTTGGCCATCAACTCACTGAGCAAGCGCCCGGCCGGTAGATCCTGATGAAACTTGAAACGCCGCAGCAAGCCATCCACCGGCCAGCGATAGGTGAAGCACGCATGCACGCGCTGCAGCGGTGGCGGGTGCTGCAGGCAGTGTCCGCATCGCAGCGCCCCATCGGAAACATATAACTGCGTCGCGCAACACAGGCAGGCGTGGCCGTGATCCGGCAGGGCGGCGCGGCATGCCGGGCACAGATCGCAATCGGCAGTGCCGGCCTCTGCACAGACCAGGCACACGCTCGGCAGCAGCAACCGCAACACCCGTTGCGGCCACCTGTAAACCGAGCGCACCCCATCGAAGTTGACAGCCTCTTGCATGCTCACCAGACTGCCTGCCTTCCAAGCCGCTGACTGTCAGGAAACCCCGATGTCTGTTGTCGTACGCCATGACTGGGATCGCAAAGAGCTGCAGGCGCTGTTCGATCTGCCGTTTCCGGAGCTGCTGCACCGCGCCGCCAGCGTGCATCGCGAACACTTCGATCCGGCGGAAGTACAGGTCTCCACGCTGTTGTCGGTCAAGACCGGCGGCTGCCCGGAAGACTGCGCGTACTGCCCGCAGGCGCAGCGCTACGACACCGGCGTGACCGCGCAGAAGCTGATGGAGACCGAAGAAGTCGTCGCCAAGGCGCGGCAGGCCAAGGCCGCCGGCGCCTCGCGCTTCTGCATGGGCGCGGCCTGGCGCTCGCCCAAGGAGCGCGACATCCCCAAGGTCGCGGCGATGATCCGCGAGGTCAAAGCAATGGGCCTGGAGACCTGCGCCACGCTCGGCATGCTCGACGCCGGCCAGGCGCGCGCGCTCAAGGACGCCGGGCTGGACTACTACAACCACAATCTGGACACCGCGCCGGATTACTACGATTCCATCATCCACACCCGCCAGTACCAGGACCGCCTGAACACCCTGGAGCACGTGCGCGATGTGGGCCTGAAGACCTGCTGCGGCGGCATCGTCGGCATGGGCGAAACCCGCGAGCACCGCGTCGGCTTGCTGCTGGCGCTGGCCACGCTGCCGTCGCATCCGGATTCGGTGCCGATCAACCAACTAGTGCAGGTCGCCGGCACGCCGTTGCATGGCACCCAGCAACTGGACCCGTTCGAGTTCGTGCGCATGATCGCGGTCGCCCGCATCGCCATGCCCAAGTCGATGGTGCGCCTGTCTGCAGGCCGCGAAGCGATGAGCGACGAACTGCAGGCGCTGTGTTTCCTGGCCGGTGCCAATTCGATCTTCTACGGCGAAAAACTGCTGACCACCGGCAACCCGGATACCGAACGCGACCAGGCCCTGTTTCAGCGTCTGGGCCTGCGCCCGATGCAGATCACCGTCGACGCCGCCGACCACGACCACCCCGGCACCGTGCATGCGGACATCACCCGCGACGCGGCCTGCGAACACGCCGCGTAACCGGAAATCCTTCGCCCGGCACCGATCGTCGGTGCCGGCTGGGCGCGCTGAGCTGCGCACGCTACGCTAGCGGCCCTTCCCGCCGTTGAACGACTCCATGGCTCGCCCCGATCTGCACGAACGGATTTCGTCGCTGCGCAAGTTGCGTGTGGCCCAGGAACGGGTCCGGGTGCGGCGCCAGGTGGGCCGCCGCGATGGCGTGCGTCTGGAAATCGATGGCCGCTGGCTGACCGGTTTTTGCTCCAACGACTATCTGGGTCTGTCGCAGCAGTTCGAAGTGGTCGCCGCGTTGCAGGACGCCGCCGCGCGCGATGGTGCCGGCGCCACCGCCTCGCATCTGATCTGCGGCCACCACACCGCGCATGAAACGCTCGAACGCGAGATCGCCGACTGGCTCGGCTATCCCTCGGCGCTGTTGTTCGGCAGCGGCTTCATCGCCAATCTGGCGGTACAGCAGGCCTTGCTCAGCGAAGAAGACGATGTCTGCGTGCAGGACCGGCTCAATCACGCCAGCCTGCTCGATGCCACACGCCTGGCCGGCTGCCGGCTGCGGCGGTATCCGCATCTGGATGTGGAAGGTGCGATGCGTCAGCTCAAGGGCGCACCCGAGGGCGCGGCGATGCTGGCCAGCGATGGCGTTTTCAGCATGGATGGTGACGTTGCGCCGCTGCGTGCATTGAGTCTGGTCGCGCGCATGCAGGAAGCGCTGTTCTACGTCGACGATGCGCATGGCGTGGGCGTGCTCGGCCCGCAAGGGCGCGGTTGCGTTGCCGATGCGGGGCTTGGCGTGGCCGAAGTCCCGCTGCAATTGGTGACCCTGGGCAAGGCGCTCGGTGGCTATGGCGCGGTGGTGGTCGGCGACGAAGCGCTGGTGCGCCATCTGGCCGAAACCGCGCGCCCGTACATCTACACCACCGCGCTGCCGCCGGCACAGGTCGCCGCGACCCTGGCGGCCGTGCGCCTGGCGCGGCGCGACGACTGGCGGCGGGCGCGGCTGACCGAATTGATCGGCAGTTTTCGCGATGGCGCGCGCCGGTATGGCTTCGAACTGATGGCCTCCGATACACCGATCCAGCCCTTGCTGTGCGGCGAAGAATCCACGGTGATGGCGATGTCCGCTGCGCTGGAACAGGCCGGCTTTCTGATCGGTGCGATCCGCCCGCCCACCGTGCCCGAAGGCAAGGCGCGCTTGCGCATCACCCTATCTGCATTGCACACGCCACAACAGGTGCAGACGTTGATCGAAGCCCTGGTGCAGGCCCGCGATGTGGTGAGCCGGCAACCGCTGCGCGCCTCCGCCTGAGGGCGGCGATCGAAACGGCGGCACATTAGCGGGACCGCGCAACCGGTGCTCGAGCTAGTAGCATGGACCGCCTAACCATTGCAGCACTGAGCACGCAGTCCACGCCGAGCTGACACATGCTGGATCACTGGTGCTGGTGCTGGTGCTGGTGCTGGCGCGGACATGCGCGCACGTACTGGCTCGCACCCAGGATCAATGCGCCACGCGCAAGCTTCATGCACCGACTCAAGACTCACCGCTCCTCCCGCGCGGATCTGTGCACGCCGATCCGTGCCGATCGGCGACAATGCGCGCATGCATATCGACGTCATCGGCCACGGGCCTGCGCTGGTTCTTCTGCACGGTTGGGCGCTGCACGGCGGCGTGTTTGCGCCACTGGTGGAGCGACTGGCGCCGCACTATCAACTGCATCTGGTAGATCTGCCCGGGCACGGTTTCAGCCGCGACGACAGCACGCCATTGGCGCTGCCGTACGTGGTCGCCGCAATCGCTGCGGCAACGCCGCCGGCAGTGTGGATCGGCTGGTCGTTGGGCGGCTTGTTCGCGCTGCATGCCGCCGCCACCCAACCGCAGGTACGCGGGCTGGCGATGATCGCGGCCACGCCGCGCTTCGTGAAAGGCTCCGATTGGAGCGACGCGGTCGAACGCGAGGTGTTCGCGCAATTCGGCCAGGACTTGTCGCGCGATTATCGCGGCACCCTGGAGCGCTTTCTGGCGCTGGACACGCTGGGCTCGGCGCATGCCCGCGCCGAGCTGCGCAGCCTGCGCGAGACGCTGGTTGCGCGCGGCGAGCCAGCCGCCGACGCCTTGCAACAAGGCCTGAGCCTGCTGGAACGCACCGACCTGCGCCGCGCGCTGCCGCACTTGGCCCGCCCCAGCCTGTGGATTGCCGGCCAACGCGATCGCCTGGTTCCGGCAGCCGGCATGCACGCGGCTGCGGCGCTGGCCCCGCACGCGCAAGCACTCACCATCGCCGGCGGCGGACACGCGCCATTTCTCGGCCACGCCGATCAAGTGAGCGAGGCGCTGCAACGCTTCGTTGCGTCCGTGCCGTGAGCGGATCGCCGATCATGCCAACTCACTGATCGAGGGAGCAGCGCATGGACTTGGGCATCGCCGGACGTTGGGCACTGGTCTGCGCCGCCAGCAAAGGCTTGGGGCTGGGCTGCGCACACGCGCTCGCCAGCGAAGGCGTCAACGTGGTGATCGTCGCGCGCGGCCGCGATGCCTTGACGCAGGCCGCCGATGCGTTGCGCGCACTGCCAGGTGCCGGCGAGGTGCGCAGCGTGGTGGCCGATATCGCCACGCCGCAAGGACGCACCGATGCGCTTGCCGCTTGCCCGCAGGTCGACATCCTGATCAACAACGCCGGCGGCCCGCCGCCAGGCGATTTTCGGCAGTGGGAGCGCGAGGACTGGTTGCGCGCACTGGATGCCAACATGCTGGCGCCGATCGAACTGATCCGCGCCAGCGTCGATGCAATGCGCGCACGGCGCTTCGGCCGCATCGTCAACATCACCTCCAGCGCAGTGAAGGCGCCGATCGACATCCTGGGCCTGTCCAACGGCGCGCGTGCCGGCCTCACCGGCTTCGTCGCCGGGCTGGCGCGCAGCACGGTCGCCGATAACGTCACCATCAACAATCTGCTGCCCGGCCAGTTCGCCACCGACCGGCTGCGCGGCAACTTCGCCGCGATCGCGCAACAGCAAGGCGGCACCGCCGAGGACGTCGCCGAGCGCAAGCGCGCGGGCATCCCGGCCGGGCGCTTCGGCGAGCCGGACGAATTCGGCGCGGCCTGCGCATTCCTGTGCGGCGCGCAGGCCGGCTACATCACCGGGCAGAACCTGCTGATCGACGGCGGCAGCTACCCGGGCACGTTCTAGAGCGCGTTGGCCATGCGGAAGTTGTGGCGACCGCAGCGGACGTCGCGGTTGTTTTCGGCCACGACCCGGCTTGTCGAAACACAGTGCCGGTCCGTTGCGGTCGCCACGCAGTCGCTGGCAGAGCGACCGCTTGCAGAGCTCTCCAGGCCGATTGCCACGCCACACCACACATCGATTCCCTCCGCCGCGCGCAGCGGCGACAATAGCCCCGCAATGAACAGTACCTTCGACCCCCGCCACGTCCGGCGCGCCTTTGCGCGTGCCGCCAGCAGCTATGCCGCCGCCGCCGCACTGCAGCGCGAAGCAGAGACGCGCCTGCTCGAATCGCTCGACTACTTTGACGACCAGTTGCCCAAGGTGGTGCTGGATGTCGGCGCCGGCCCCGGCCATGCCAGCGGCGCGATCAAGAAACGCTGGCCCAAGGCGCAGGTGATCGCCCTGGATCAGGCCATGCCGATGCTGCGCCAGGCGCGCAAGGCCGCGGGCTGGTGGAAACCGTTCGCACAGGTCTGCGCCGATGCGCGCGCCTTGCCGGTGGCCGACGGCAGCGTGGATGTGATCTTCAGCAATCTGTGCCTGCAATGGGTGGAAGACCTGCCGGCGGTGTTCGCCGGCTTCCGCCGCGCGCTGCGACCGGGCGGGCTGTTGCTGTGCTCCACCTTCGGCCCGGAAACGCTGATCGAACTGCGCGAAGCCTTCGCCCAGGCCGACCCGGCCCCGCACGTCAGCCGCTTCCCTCCGATCGCGCAGTTCGGCGATGCCTTGTTGATGTCCGGCTTCCGCGACCCGGTGCTGGACCGCGACCTGTTCACGCTGACCTACAGCGACCTGCCCGCCCTGATGCGCGAATTGCGGGCGATGGGCGCCACCAACGCGCTCAGCGATCGCCGCGCCACCCTGACCGGACGCGGCCGCTTCGCCGCCGCCAGCGCCGCGTACGAGTCGTTACGGCGGCCCGACGGCACCTTGCCCAGCTCCTGGGAAGTGATCTACGCGCACGCCTGGGCACCGGCACCGGGCGCGCCCATCCGCGAACAAGGGCACGACATCGCCAGCGTACCGTTGGCCTCGATCCCGATCCGCCGCCGCATCGACTGAGCGGCGGTACAGATCGCTGGCCGCAATGCAGCTGCTGCCGGTGAGACACACAATCTTGGGCCGATGCCAATGCCGACCTGTCAGGCTCGGCGGCGACACCCGGTAGAATTCAGTCGTTAACGGCCGCATGTTCCTGTGACGGCTCACCTTGTTCAACGCTCCAACCAGAGTGGCTGGCAAAACGTGGCAAGCAGTCGTCGGGTGCGTGCAGACGGCGCGGAGGAACCGGTGTGTACGTGTGCAGTACATGCAGGTTCCGAGCACCGGCGGCGCCCGGCTGCTGCATCGTCGTTTTGATCCCCGCTCTTGCGTTTGCGGCACCCCGCTCCCTAATTGGCCTTCTCCATGTTGAAGTGGCTCATCATCGCGCTGTTCATCGCATCGGCGCTGTACATCCATTACCGCGGTCGCGTGCGGCACCGGCTCAGCCGGCAGTTGCTGGACCATTCCACCTTCATGGCACCGATCAACACGCTGATGTATCTGTGTTCGCGGGTACCGACCACGCCCTTCATCGACCCGGGCAAGGAATTCCCTGAGCTGGCACCGTTGCGCGCCAACTGGTCGCTGATCCGCGACGAAGCGGTGGCCCTGCAGCAGATGCAGAAGATCCGCGCGGCCGACGGCTACACCGACATCGGCTTCAACTCGTTTTTTCGCCGTGGCTGGAAGCGCTTCTATCTGAAGTGGTACGGCACCGCGCACCCGTCGGCGTCCGAACTGTGCCCGCAGACCACCGCCTTGCTGAAGTCCATCCCCACGGTGAAAGCGGCGATGTTCGCCGAGTTGCCGCCGGGCAGCGAACTGCGCCCGCACCGTGACCCGTTCGCCGGGTCCATGCGTCTGCATCTGGGCCTGGCCACGCCTAACGACGATCGCTGCTTCATCGACGTCGATGGCCAGCGTCACAGCTGGCGCGATGGCGAATGGACCATGTTCGACGAAACCTACATCCACTACGCGCGCAACGACACCGACCAGGACCGCATCATCCTGTTCTGCGATATCGAGCGCCCGATGCGCTGGCGCTGGGCGGCGGCGGTGAACCGCTTCGTCGGCCGCAGCCTGCTTTCGGCCGGTGCCTCGCCCAATCAGGAAGGCGACAAGACCGGCGGCATCAACCGCGTGTTCCGCTATTTCTACGCCGGCCGCCTGAAGGCCAAGGCGCTGAAGGAACGCAACAACCCGCTGTACCAGATCCTCAAGTGGGGCATCTTTTTGCTGGTAGTGGTCGGCATCGTGTTGCTGTAGCGCCAAGACCGACCGCGTAGGAGCGCACCTGGGCGCGACCCGCATCGCCGGTAACGCCTCATCGCGCGCAAGCGCGCTCCTACATAGGCATAGGTCCGGCCGCACTACCGCACCAACCACGTAGGAGCGCACCCGGGCGCGACCAGGCATTCCCGGTAGCGCCTCATCTCGCCCAGGTGCGCTCCTACGCAGGTCTAGCCCGTGCCGGTCGATGCAATCAGCGCGAGACCTGCGCGATCCATTCCTGCAGGTTGTAGTAGTTGGTGACGCGGGTGATCTTGCCGTCGCGCACATCGAAGAACGCACCCCCCGGCAGCACGTAGGTCTGCCCGTTGGCCTCCGGCAGGCCTTCGTCGGTGGTGTGGTAGACCCCGTGCACCACGTACTCGGCGCCGACCCGGGTGCCGTCGTCGTTGGCGGTGATCACGATGTCGCGCAACTGCTCGCGGTAACTGTCGTTCATGCGCTGCAGGAAGGCGGCGAATTCCGCCCGGCCGATCTCGCGCGGCCCCTGATTGAGGTCATGCGCAACGTCGTCGGCCAGGAACGCCAACATGGCGTCCCACTCGCCGCGGTTGAATGCTTCGTAGTAGGCCTGGACCAGGCCGGTGGCGCGTTGCCGATTGCTCTCGCTCATGCTCGAACCTGCCGCTGGGAAAGCCGCATCATAGAGCGCGTCTTGCACTGCAACGTCATCGCGCGCTGCAGAGCCGGCATCAGGCGCCCTGCACCACCAGGTCGCGGTGGAAGTAATAGACCTCCTGCAGCAGGAAGCGCCAGCTGGTGTGGAAGCTGCGAAAGCGCGTGCTGGGGGTGGACGAGGCCAGCGCATCCACGCCCAGCTCCTGGCTCAGCCGCAGCGCGCGCGCCATGTGCAGCGGGTCGCTGACGATGATGGCCCGGTGCATGCCGTGACGCTCCATCAGCGCGCGCGCCTGCTGCAGGTTCTGCCGGGTGGTGCGTGATTCGGTTTCGATCACGATCGCTTCCGGCGGGATGCCGTGACGCAGCGCATAGCGCCGAGCGACCTGCGACTCGGCAAAGCGTGCGCCATTGCCGAAGCCGCCGGTGAACAACAGCCGCGGCGCATAGCCCTGCGCGTAGAGATCCAGCGCATGCCGGATGCGCTCTTCGAACACCGGCGAAGGCCGCGCGTCGTAGGCGGCCGCGCCCAGCACGATGATCACATCGGCCGGCGCGGCCTGGTCGCGGTCGCCGATCCACACGATCCAGCCCGCCACGCCCACCAGCCAGATCGCCGCCAGCATGCACAACCGCCAGCCCCAGCCCCACAGGCCGAGCCCGCGCGAGCGCCTGCTCACGCCGCGGCCCATGGCAGCGCGTCCAGATCGACATTGCCGCCGGACAGGATCAGCCCCACACGGCGCCCGGCAAAGCGCGCCGGGTCGCCCAGCACCGCAGCCAGCGCAATCGCCGAGGACGGCTCCACGACTTGTTTGAGGATCTGCCAGATCAGCCGCATCGCCTGCACCACCGCGGCATCGTCCACGGTGATCACCTGCGCGCCGGCCGCCTGCAACAGCGCGAAATTCGGCGCCCCCAGGGTGCCGCGCAAGCCGTCGCAAATGGTGTCGGGGACAAAATCGACCAGGCGCTCGCCTGCCGCCAGCGAGCGCGCGGTGTCGGCCGCGCCGCTGGGCTCGGCCAGCACCAGTGCGCAACCCGGCGCGGCCTGCAGCGCCAAGGCCGCACCGGCAGCCAGCCCGCCGCCGCCGACCGGCGCCACCAACACGTCCAGCCCGCCGCTCTGGTGCAACAGCTCCAGCGTGGCGGTGCCCTGTCCGGCGATCACGGCCGGGTCGGTGTAGGGATGGACCAGCGTCGCGCCGCTGCTGGCCTGCACTTCCGCGCACAGCTGCTCGCGCGCGGCGATAGTCGGCGCGCAGCGCCACAGCGTGGCGCCGTGCCGGGAAATATTGGCCAACTTGGCGGCCACCGCACCCTCCGGCACCACTACATGGCAACCGATGCCACGGGTGCGCGCGGCCAGCGCCAAGGCGGCGCCGTGGTTGCCGGACGAATGCGTGACCACGCCGCGCGCGGCCAGCTCCTCGGGCAACGACCACACCGCATTGCAGGCGCCACGGAACTTGAACGCACCGCTGCGCTGCAGATGTTCGGCCTTGAAGAACAGCTGCGCGCCGCAGAGCGCATCCAGGCTGTGCGAGGTCAGCAACGGTGTCGGCGCGCACTGCGGCGCGATGCGCGCAGCGGCTTGCAGGACGTCGGAATGGGCAAGAGAAACCGTCTCGATCATGCCTGCAAGATTAACGTATCCCCCACTCTTCACGGTTGCGCGCACAATTCCCGCGCATGCTGGATCGATGAAAAAGCGCCACATAGCGACACAGTTAAGGACCGATTCAATGCATCGGTTCGAAAGTGGGACCATGGTTGCAGGAGGGCACCATCCATGAAATTCCGTCTGATCTTCGCCGCCGGGCTACTGGCTCTGAGCGGCTGCGCGACTTACGACTACACCGGCGGTGGGTCGGGCGGCTATTACCGTGGCGCTCCGGCCGTACAGTATCGCTACCCGCCTGGTTACTCGCCGTATTTCTACGGCAATCCGTACGGCAACCCCTATGGCGCCGGTTCGATCGGGTTGTACGACTACCCGGTGTATCCGGTCTATCGCGGCGGTGGCGGCTACTACTACCGGCAGAACGATCGGCGCCCACAATACCGGCCGCCGCGCCCGAACGGCTCGTACCACAATGGCCCGCGTCCGAACGGCCCCCGCCCCAATGGCCCGCGTCCGCAGCAGCCCAATCGTCCACCGGCAACCGGCGCTCCGCCGTCGCGGCCGCCGGCACGCATCGGTGCGCCGCCTGGGGTGATTCGGCAGATTCAACGGCAGACCGCACCCCGCAATACCCGTGAGCAGATCCCCTGAGTTGCTGACTGCGACGCGGCCCACAAATGGATAGATTGGGGGCTTGCGTTCAGCCGGCACTTGGTTGCAAGCTAGGTGCTCTGTGACCCGCCACGTCATTTTTTGACCTGACGCGTTCCACTGACTGACTTATGTCGATGTCCGACAGGGAAATCTGGATCCCCCCTGTTCCGGCCCTGTCGGATATCGGCGCCTTCAATGCATAAAGCTCCGGCATGCCGGGGCTTTATGCGTTTGTCCTTCTGCTTAACCTGACAGCGTTTGACCGCATCAGCTTGGCAGAGCGCATCGGCAGCGGTGCCAACCGCAAAAAAAAATAAGGGTCGGCAGTCCCCCGACTACCGACCCCTACGCTACCCCATCGCACGCGCGGCTGGCCCCTGTTCCAATTCCAGCCTTGCGCCCATGTCGCAATGCCACGACGGGTGCATTAGGGATATCCGCACGGAACATGCCAACTTGAGTGCCACTGTTCGAAAATGTGATTAACATCACATTTTTATCGATTGAGTGACCTCAATCGCCCTTCAGCCGATAATTCTGCGGCCGCTTGTCTTCCTTCCGCTTCCTAGTCCACGCCCATGTCCGAATCCTTTTATCGCTACGACGTCATCGTGATCGGCGGCGGCCATGCCGGCACCGAGGCCGCGCTGGCCTCCGCGCGCGCCGGTGCCCGCACCTTGCTGCTGACCCACAACATCGAGACGGTGGGCGCGATGAGCTGCAACCCGGCCATCGGCGGGATCGGCAAGGGCCATCTGGTCAAGGAAATCGACGCGCTGGGCGGGGCGATGGCGCGCGCGGCAGACTTGGCCGGCATCCAGTGGCGCACCCTCAATGCCTCCAAGGGGCCGGCGGTACGCGCCACCCGCTGCCAGGCCGACCGCACTCTGTATCGCAATGCGATCCGCTGCATCGTCGAGGCGCAGCCCAACCTGACCGTGTTCCAGGCAGCAGTGGACGATCTACTCATCCACAACGGCGCAACCGAAGGCGACAGCGTGCGCGGGGTCATCACCCAGACCGGGCTGCGCTTCGAAGCGCCCGCAGTGGTGCTCACGGCCGGCACCTTCCTGGCCGGCAAGATCCATGTTGGCGAGACCCAGTACGCGGCCGGGCGCATGGGCGACCCGCCGGCCACCACGCTGGCCGCGCGCCTGCGCGAGCGGCCGTTCGCGATCGACCGGCTCAAGACCGGCACCCCTCCGCGTATCGACGGGCGCACGCTCGACTACAGCGTGATGGCCGAACAGCCGGGCGACGATCCGTTGCCGGTGATGTCGTTCATGGGCCAGCGCAGCGATCACCCGCGCCAGGTCAGCTGCTGGATCACTCACACCACCGAACAGACTCACGACATCATCCGCAGCGCGCTGCATCGCTCGCCGCTGTATTCGGGACAGATCGAAGGCATCGGCCCGCGTTACTGTCCGTCGATCGAAGACAAAGTGGTGCGCTTCGCCGAGAAGACCAGCCACCAGATCTTCGTCGAGCCCGAAGGCCTGGAGGTCACCGAGATCTATCCCAACGGCATCTCCACCTCGCTGCCGTTCGATGTGCAGCTGGCGCTGGTGCGCTCGATCCATGGCTTTGCGCAGGCGCATATCACCCGCCCCGGCTATGCGATCGAGTACGACTTCTTCGACCCGCGCGGGCTCAAGGCCTCACTGGAAACCAAGGCGGTGGGCGGGCTGTTCTTCGCCGGGCAGATCAACGGCACCACCGGTTACGAGGAAGCCGCAGCGCAAGGTTTGCTGGCCGGCCTCAATGCCGCGCGTCATGTGCAGGCCTTGCCGGCGTGGTCGCCGCGTCGCGATGAAGCGTACCTGGGCGTGCTGGTGGACGATCTGATCACCCACGGCACCACCGAGCCGTATCGCATGTTCACCAGCCGCGCCGAATACCGGCTGCAATTGCGCGAAGACAATGCCGACGCGCGCCTGACCGGCGTGGGCCGTGCGATGGGCCTGGTCGACGATGCGCGCTGGGCGCGATTTTCGTCCAAGCAGGAAGCGGTGCAGCGCGAAAGCGCGCGCCTGCAGGCACTGTGGGCAACCCCGGGCAATGCGCTGGGCCGCGAAGTGGCCCAGACCCTGGGCGTGGCGGTGAGCCGCGAGACCAACGTGCTGGATCTGATCAAGCGCCCGGAGCTCAACTACGCCGCATTGATGCGTGTGCCGACACTGGGCCCGGGCGTGGACGATACGCAGGTAGCCGAGCAGGTCGAGATCAGCGTCAAATACGCCGGTTATCTGGACCGCCAACGCGACGACATCGCGCGTCAGCAACGCCACGAAACCACGCCGATTCCAGAAGGGTTCGATTATGCCGGCGTGCGTGGCCTGTCGATCGAAGTGCAGCAGAAACTCGAACGCGTGCGCCCGCAAAGTATCGGCCAGGCGCAGCGTATTGCCGGCATGACGCCGGCGGCGATCTCGCTGCTGCTGGTGCATCTGGAACGCGCGCGGCGCAGCCAGGTGGCGTAAGGGGCTTGTGGTTAGTCGATTACGTCGCTGCTCGGCAAGCAAGTGTTCCGACGGATTCCACGATGACGTCGGTCATCCATCGCGCTGCCACTCGGTCGCCAGCGAAGGTCTCGCGTACAGCTAGATCAATCAACCAGCTGTCACTTCTCCCACAGCCACCGACAACAGTCGGTGGTGCTTGCGCGCGTGCCGGCGTGGGACCTTATGCGGCAGGGATGCCGCATAAGCGCCTACAGGGACGTACTTGCGGCGTGTCCCACGCCGGTGCGCGTGCAAGCGCCTCACTGAACCGACGCGCGAAACGTTGCCAACAGATGTCAGCATGCGATGCCATGTCGCCACGTGCGAAGCCACCGGTGCGCGCAGGCTTGCCGCTCGTCCGGCGGCCTCTAGCGGCACGGGGGAAGTTGCTATGCTCGATCAACTATGACGACTTTCTAATTCATGAACAGATCGAGTGCGATGTTGAAGGCAACTGTGCGCAGTGCCTGTGCGCTTTTAGTGCTGATGCTGGCGAACATCGCGCCGACGATGGCCAGTACCGAAGAAGATGGCCGTTACTGGTTAAGTGTGTATGCCCAGGGCAAGTTGCCGGTCGAAAATCTGTACTGGAGCATGGATATCCATCCGCGCTGGCGCGAGGAAGGCGAGCAGTTCGACCAACTGATTCTGCGCCCGGCCGTGTTTTACCGGCTCAATCCCAAAGCCAGTGTCTGGATGGGCTACGACACCATTATCAGCCACCCGGCCGGGCAATCCTCCAACCGCGAAAATCGCTGGTGGGGGCAGTTTCAATATCAGTTCGATCCAATTGCCAATATCACCATTACCAGCCGCACACGTCTGGAGCAGCGCCACCGCGAAGGTTTCAGCGATGAAGGTTACCGGGTGCGCCAGATGATCCGGGCCGTGCGCCCCAGTGCGTTGTCGCCGCAATTGTCGTGGGTGGCGTTCAACGAACTGTTCGTCAATCTCGATCAGACCGAGTGGGGCGCGCGACGCGGTCTCGACCAGAACCGCGTATTCGTCGGTATCAACTGGAAGTTCAACGCCATCTCCAATGTCGATGTCGGGTATCTGAATCAGTTCGTCAATACGCCTGCAGTGGACCGCGAAAACCACGTGCTGATGACCACCTTCCGCTTCAATTTCTAGTCACTCGCCCACCGCCCGATGGCGGGCAGCAAACGCTGGCGCAGCACCAGTGCCGCCAGCGCCAACGTCTCATCGGCGGCGCGCAGTACGCCGCCCATGTTGATGAAACCGTGGATCATGCCGGGGAAGCTGTGCAAGGTGACTTCCACGCCGGCAGCACGCAGCCGCTCGGCATAGGCGCGTCCTTCGTCGCAGAGCATGTCGCGATCGCCCACCACGACCAGTGCGGGCGCAACGCCGGCCACATCCGGCACCAGCATTGGCGAGACGCGCCAGTCCTGTGCAATGGCGGGGTCGGGCAACAGATGTCGATTGAAAAAGCGCACCGCCTCTGCGGTGAGCGGCGGCAGTCCGGCATTGTGCGATCGCGACGGGTACACGCCCGTGTCCTCGCGTGCATCGGTGAGCGGATACACCAACACCTGGCAGCGCAACGCGATCCCGGCGTCGCGCGCGGCCAGCGCTGCAACTGCGGCCATGGCGCCGCCGATGCTGTCGCCAGCAATGGCCAGGCGCTGCACATCGGCACCAACCACATGGGGCTGGGCCACCAGCCACTGCAGGGTAGCAATCACGTCTTCCACGCCGGCCGGTGCGGGGTGTTCCGGCGCCAGACGATAGTCGACCGCAAGCAGCTGACAGCCGGCACGCGCAGCCAGTTGCCGGCAGACGTCGTCATGGGAGTCCAGATCGCCCACCACACCGCCGCCGCCGTGCACGAACAGGCAGGTCGGGGCGGGGCCGGGGGCAAGCTCGGATGGTCGATACAACCGCAACCGCACCGGGCCGGTAGCGGTGTCGGCGTGCAGATCGCGTACCTGCGCCATCTCCACGCGCGGGAAGCCGAGCTGCGCGCCGAGCGCACGCATCATCGCGCGCGCACCTTCGATCGGCAGGGTGTCCATGGCCGGTTGACCGGATTGTTGAAGCTGGGCAAACAGGCGCACGACATCAGGATCAAACGACATGACAGACTCTCCACGGGGCTACCAAGGGACGAGCCTGCCAGATAGTTATGAACAATCACCATTAAATTTCATAAATAATTTCAATGGCGTTGCCTGATGGTTACCTGAGGCACGCCGCAGCGCTGCAAAACCCTTGACCGGCCTCGCATGCGGCAGCAAGAGCGGTGCCTGGCGGGCTTGTCCGACAGTCCACGCAATCAGCGTCAGCTGCTTTTTTTGCTGCGCCGCATCGCGTCTGCACGCGCTTGCATCGGCGCGCTCAGCGCGCACCGACACGTTGCCCATTAACAACGCACGCTGGCAGCGCCATGCCCGCCGCTGTCAGCATCGCGCCGCATAGGGCGCAACAGCCGCTTGCTAATCTTCGTCTTCCGCAGCCGCCTCGCGGCCTTGCTGACGAATGAGATTTTCCTGGCGTGCGTCTTCGATCGAGGCACGGATGGCGCGCACGTCGGCGCGGTGGGTGTCGAACTTGAAGCGTCCGGTCAGCACGCTGTCCGGGCGCAGCTCGCCCTTTTCGAACAGCGCCCACATCTCTTCGCCGTAGTAGGTTTCCAGCAACTCCGGCGCAAAACGGCCCAGACAATCGCGCAGGTTGTGCACGTCGCGCAGCAGCATGTCGCGCGCGGCATTGTTGCCGGCGGCGCTGACCACCTGGGGGAAGTCGATCAACACCGGGCCCTCGGGCGAGACCAGCACGTTGTATTCGGACAGATCGCCGTGCACCAGGCCCAGCGACAGCATCTTGACCACATCGCCGATCAGGCTGGTGTGGAACACGCGCGCCTGCTCCGGTTCCAGCTCCACTTCGCCCAGCCGCGGCGCGCTGTGGCCGGCTTCGTCGGTGACCAGATCCATCAGCAGCACGCCGTGGAAATAGCCGCGCGGCTTGGGCACATGCACGCTGGCATCCATCAGCTGATAGAGCACCTCGGCTTCGGTGTTCTTCCACGCGGTCTCGGCTTCGCGGCGGCCGAACTTGGTGGCCTTGCCCATCGCGCGCGCCTGGCGGCTGCCGCGCACCTTGCGGCCCTCCTGGTATTGCACGCGCGCCTGGAAGCTGCGCTGCGCCATGTCCTTGTAGACCTTCGCGCACAGGATGTCGGCGCCTGTGCTGACCACATAGACGGATGCTTCCTTGCCGCTCTTCAGTGGTCGCAACACTTCGTCGATGATGCCGTCGTCGATCAGCGGTTGCAGGCCCTTGGGGGTTTTCATGGACTAAGAGGACCGATCCGGAACAAACCAGCAGCGATTATGCGGCAAGCAGGGTGAAGCGATTACATGTCCAGGCACAAGCTGCGACCGAGGGCATGCATCGGCGTGAGCGCTTACCATGCGGGAACCTGTCCAACCTGCGACCCAATGCCCGAGCCCGCCGCCAGCCGACGCAAACGCCCCACCGCCGTGCCCGCAGTCGGGAGCGAACGCGGCCTGCCGCATGAGTTGATGCAGCAGATCGCCGCTGCCCAGGGCGACCCGGACTTCATGACCTCGCTGGGACGCGGGCTGGTGGTACTCAGCGTGTTCGCCCAGCACGCGCGCGAGGTGACGATGTCGCAGATCAGCCTGGAGACCGGCATCTCGCGCGCAGCGGTGCGGCGGGTGCTGCATACGCTGGCCAAGCTGGGCTATGTCGGCGAGCAGGGCCGCGGCTATGTGCTGCTGCCGCGCGTGTTGGGGATCGGCGGGGCATATGCGGCCTCTTCATCGATGACCGCGGCAGCGCAGCCGGTGCTGGATGGCTTGCGTGACCAGTTGCACGAATCCTGCTCGCTGGGTGTGCTGGACGGCGACGACCTGTTGTACGTGGCGCGCGCCGAGACGGTGCGCATCATGTCGATCGGGCTGCGCCCGGGCACGCGCCTGCCGGCCTACTGCACCTCGATGGGCCGGGTGCTGCTGGCCGCCCTGCCCGGCGACACCTTGCAGGCGTATCTGGAGCGCACCACGCTGCGCCCGCGCACCGACCGCACGGTGACGCAGGCATCGGCGCTGCTGGAGCTGCTGGCACGTACGCGCCGCGAAGGCATGTGCCTGACCGATCAGGAACTGGAGATCGGCCTGCGCTCGATCGCGGTGCCGGTGCGCAACCTGCGCGGCGAGGTGATCGCCGCGCTCAACATCGGCGCGCAGGCCGGACGCGTGAGCCTGCAGACGATGCAGACGCAGCTGCTGGAACCGCTGAAGCAGGCGGCGCAGCGGTTGGGGGCGTTGTTGAGTTAGGGCTTGTCGAACACGCTCAGCGCGGCCGGCGCAGAAAGCCGACCACCGCATCCACCCAGGCGGCATGCGTGTCTTCGACATGCGCCACATGGTCGGCGTGCGGCAGCGTGACCCAGCTGCGATCTTCGCTGTGCAGGCGTGCGTACAGGTGGGCGTTGTCCGGCTGGGTGGCAATGGGATCGTCGACGCCCCGCAGCAGCAGCACCGGCAGCGTTGCCACCTGCTCGGGCTGGAAGGCGAACTGTTCCATCGCGCGCCAGTCGGTGCGCACCGGGTCGGCCGATACCGCCTGCGCAGCGTAGGCCGCACGCACGCCGGAGGGCGCGGCATTGGCGGTGATGAAATCCTCGCCGGCTGCTTCGACCGTGGTGCGTGCGCGCAATGGCTGCGCGGACGGTGGTGTTGCATCGGGAGCTGCATCGACATCGTCCGGAAAGCCGTACAGCACCAGCGCAGACAGCGCCTGCGGGTGTTGCTGGCCGATCAGCAGCGCCACCCGCGCGCCGTTGGAATAACCGAGCAGCGCCGGCGGCGGCAAGTGCGCGTGCTTGCGGGCGATCCAGGCCAGCACCTCGGCGACGTCGGCCACCGCGCGCGCCGGTGTGTTCCAGCCGCTGCCATCGCGCGCACTGCCGCCATAGCCGCGCAGGTCCACCGCGTAGGCGGCATACCCGGCCTGCGCCAAGGCCGCGAGCACCGAGCGCGAATCGCGCGCTTCGCCGGGAACCTGCAGGTCGAAATTGGGCAGCGCACTCCAGGTGCGTCCATGCACCAGCAGGGTCGTGCCACGCGGTTGTGCCGGTACGCGCGACCACACCGCCAGCGTCTGGCCATCGTCGGCGCGAACCTGCGACAACTGCGTGCCCGGTCCGGGATGCGGCTGTGCCTGCAGCGCACAGGTGGCGAGCAGCAGCATCAGCAGGCAGGCGATGCGCAAGGTCATGAGTAATCCCTTTGGGAAGTGATGTCCGATAGCGGCCATCTTGCCTGCGATGCTTGGCGGGTTGCGAGTGGCACATGCCGATTCCTGGCACTTATCGTGCCCACCTGGCGGCTGCGTAATCGTTTTTTGTCCGCTCTTGCTGCTCGCGCCTCGAGCACGACACACACACGTGGTTGCGCTGCCGGCATGCACAGCGTCTTCCGTTTCGGCTTCGCTCGGTCGCTTTGTCGCTTTGTCGCTTTGTCGCTCGTCAGAGTGTCTGACGCGATGCGAGCGGCTCAGCCTTCGGCGGCCTGTTCTTCGAGAATCGGTTTGGCCAGCGCGAATGCGTGATTGGCCGCCGGCACGCCGCAATAGACCGCCGCCTGCAACAACACCTCCTTGATCTGATCGGGCGTGACGCCGTTGTTGCGCGCGGCGCGCACGTGCAGCTTGAACTCTTCGTCATGGCCCAGCGCCACCATCATCGCCAGCGTCAGCAGCGAGCGGGTATGCGCCGGCAGGCCGTCGCGGGTCCAGATGCTGCCCCAGGCGTAGCGGGTGATCAGTTCCTGAAACTCTTCGGTGAACTCGGTGCGTGCGGCCAGCGAGCGGTCGACATGCGCATCGCCGAGAACGCGCCGGCGCTCGTGCAGGCCGGCCTGATAACGCTCGTCTTCGTGCATTGGATCTCTCTTGCTTAGGGAATGGTTGGAGCGGCCGTGCAGCGCAGGCGTGGCAGGCGTGTTGGCAGCTGCTTTAGTCGGCCTGGAGAAAGCGCAGCACGATGTCGTTGAACGCGGCCGGCGATTCCAGATTGCAGATATGCCGGCCGGGCACCTGCGCGTAATGGCCGTGCGGAGCGGCAGAGGCGATCTCGCGCAGATCGTTGGGCGTGCAGACCGGGTCATCTTCGCCAGCGACTGCGAGCAATGGCAGCGCCAGCGTGTCGAGCGCGCCACGGAAATCCGCATCTGCCACGGCCTGGCAGCAGGCGATATAGCCGTCCGGCGAGGTTGCCACGAACGCGGCCACGATCATCTCCAGCCGTTGCGCGTGGCTGATGGCAAACGGCGGGGTGAACCAGCGCTGCAAGGTGGTATCGACCAGTACGGCCAGGCCTTCGCTGCGCACCTGTGCGATGCGCGCGTTCCAGCTCTCGCTGCTACCGATCTTCTGCGCAGTGGCGCAGACCACCAGCCGCCGCAGCCGTTGCGGTGCGTGCAGGCCCAGCCACTGCCCGGTGAGGCCGCCGATCGACACGCCGCAGAAGTCGCTCTGATCGATCTGCAACGCATCCCACAGGGCCAGCACGTCCTGGCCCAGGTCGGCGACGCTGTAGGGGCCGGGCGGCGTGTCAGAATCGCCATGACCGCGGCGGTCGTAGCGAAGGATGCGGTAGTGCGGCGCAAAGGCCGCGATCTGCGTGTCCCACATCTGCAGGTCGGTGCCGAGCGAGTTGCAGAAGGTCAGCCAGGGGCGGCCTTCGGTGCCGTCCAGCCGATAGTGCAGGCGGTGCGTGGGCAACTGCAGATAGGCCATCGAAGTACCTTCAGCTAAGAGGAAGAAGCGGCAAGCACGCGATCGATCCAGACCGAGGACATGCCGCGCCAGCTGTCCACATCGAACAGCGCCTGCAGTTGCACATGCGTGAGCACCGCACTGACCAGTGCATCCTCGGCGAGCACCTCGCGCAGATGCCGCTGCTGCGCCTGCGCGCGTGCCACCGCCTGCTCCACCACCGCATGCGCCTGCGCCTTGCCGAGCTGCGCTGCGAGCGCGAACACCACCGCTTCGGCATACAACACACCGCCGTGGCTATCCAGATGCGCGCGCATACGCTCGCGGTCCAGTTCCAGATCAGCCAGGCACAACTGCATCTGCGCAAGACTTCCGGCAGTGAGGCACACGATCTGCGGCAAGGTCTCCCATTCGGCATGCCATTGCCCGGCAGCGCGCTCATGCGGCTGCGCCATCGCACTGAACAAGGTCGCCACCAGGCCGGGCACACGCGTGGCGGCGGCAATCGCGGCGACACTGGAGACCGGATTGCGTTTGTGCGGCATCGCCGAGGAGCCGCCCTTGCCGGCAGCGGCAGGCTCGAACACTTCGCCGACTTCCGATTGCATCAGCAGCACCACATCGCCGCCGATCTTGCCCAAGGTGCCGGCCAACAGGCCGAAGGCGCAGCCGACCTCGACGAGGCGGTCGCGCGCGGTGTGCCACGGCAATGCGGGCAACGGCAGCGCCAGCGTCGTGGCCAGTGCCTGGGCGACATCGAGGCCGCGCTCCTGCAACGACGCCAACGTACCGGCGGCGCCACCGAACTGCAGTACCAAGGCATCGCGCTGCAAGGCCTGCAGGCGGTGGTGCGCGCGCTGCAACGCATCCAGCCAGCCGGCGACCTTGAGCCCGAAGGTGACCGGCACCGCCTGCTGCAACAAGGTGCGACCAGGCAGGCCGGTATTGCGCTCGCGTTCGGCCAGTGCGGACAGATCGGCGCACAGGTGTTGCAGACGCGGTAGCAACAGGTCGAGCGCAGTGCGCAGCTGCAGCACCGTGCCGGTGTCGATGACGTCCTGACTGGTGGCGCCCCAGTGCACCCAGCGCGCGGCTTGCGCATCGTGTTCGGCCACGCGCGCAGTCAGCGCCTTGACCAATGGAATGGCAGGGTTGCCGGCCAGTGCAGTGGCCTGCGCCAACGCGGCCAGATCGTAGTGCTGCACGTCGCAGGCATTGGCAATGGCCTGCGCGGCCTCGGCCGGAATCACGCCGCACTGCGCCTGCGCGCGGGCGAGCGCCGATTCGAACGCCAGCATCGCCTGCACACGCGCCGCGTCGTCGAACAACGCATCGCACGCGGGCTCGCCAAACAAGGATCCCAACAGGGAAGACGTCGCAGTCATGCATGGCCTCTCTTGACGTGCGGGCAGCATGGCACCGATGCGCAGGAGTGCCAACTGGCATGCGCGGCGCGCACGCGCGCGCATCGCAGCATGGGCAAACGCGCAATGACGCTGCGATCAATAATGGAAGAACACCGTTTCCGCATCGCCCTGCATGTGGATGTCCCACACGTAGTTGCCACTACCGCGCGATTGCGCCAGCAGCGTGGCGCGACGCTCGGCCGGCACCAGGGCAAGGATCGGATCGCTGCGCAGTTGCGGATCGTCGGCGAAGTACAGCCGTGTCGACACGCCGCGCAGCAGCCCGCGCATGAACACCAGCACGGTCAGATGCGCGGCCTGCAGCTTGCCGTCGGGCCCGGCGACCTGGCCTGGCTTGATGGTGCTGAAGGAAAAACATCCTTGCGCATCGGTCGGCACGCGACCCCAGCCATCGAAGCCGGGGTCGTGCGTTTCAAAGCGGGTGTCCGCGGCATGCGCATAAATGCCGGCCGCATCGGCTTGCCAGAGTTCCAGCACCGCGTCGGCCACCGGAGTGCCGGCGCCATCGAAGACACAACCGCTGATCTGCACCTGCGTGCCTGTGGCCTGCGCAGGTGCAAGCTGGTCGCGATACAGCGGCTCCAGCCCAAGCCGGTAATACGGGCCAACGGTTTGCGACGGGGTGGTGTGCAGGCTCATCGATTCACTCCCAGACCGTTTGCTTGCGACCGCGCAACACGATGTCGAAGCGGTAGGCCAGCGCGTATTCGCTCACCGCGTTTTCCCAGTCGAAACTGGACACCATGCGTTCGCGCGCCAGCGCATCGTCCACGCAGTTGTAGATCGGGTCGTGCGCCAGCAACGGGTCACCGGGGAAGTACATCTGGGTGATCAAGCGCTGTCCGATGCCATCGCCATGCAGCGAAAAATGGATATGCGCCGGCCGCCAGGCGTTGTAGTGATTGCGCCACGGATACGCACCCGGCTTGATGGTCTTGAACGCATAGCGGCCGTGGTCGTCGGTGAGCACCTGGCCGGTACCGCGGAAATTGGGATCCAGCGGCGCATCGTGCCGATCGCCCGCATGTTGATAGCGGCCGGCCGCGTTGCATTGCCACACTTCCACCACGCTGTTGCGCACCGGCTTGCCGTTTTCGTCCAGCACGCGGCCGGAGACGATGATGCGCTCGCCCAACGGCTCGCCGGCAAAGCCGGCAGTGAGATCGGCGGCATGCTCGCCCAGCGTGAGCCGATCCAGTCGCGGCCCGGTGACTTCCGACAGCGTGACCGGGATGTCGATCGGCGCGCGTGTGGGGCCGCGCAACGCGGTGGATGCATAGGGAAGATGCAGATACGCCGGCTGCGTGCCGATCCGGGTGCGGCGATAGCCAAGCAGCGGATCGATTGGCGTGTCAGAGCTGGGGTCGCGCATGCGGGATCTCCATCGGTTGCGCTGCGGCGCGGTCGAGAATGCTGGCGTCAACGCTGCAAGCGTCGAGAACGCTATGGGTGTGCGGTAACGGCAGCGGTGGTTGCAACGGGCGCACTACACGCGCTCGATCGCCAGCGCCACGCCCTGCCCCACGCCGATACACATGCTGGCCAGGCCAAGCCGTCCGTTGCTGGCTTCCAGTTGCCGCAGCAAGGTCAACGCCAGCCGCGCGCCGCTCATCCCCAATGGGTGGCCGAGTGCGATGGCGCCGCCGTTGGCGTTGACGTGCGGCGCATCGTCGGCCAGCCCGAACGCGCGCGTGCAAGCCAGTGCCTGCGCGGCGAAGGCTTCGTTGAGTTCGATCGCATCGAACTGCTCGATGGTCAGGCCCAACCGCGCCAGCAAGCGCTGCGTGGCCGGCACCGGGCCGATCCCCATGAAGGCCGGCTCCACACCCGCCGAGGCGAAGCCGAGCACGCGTGCGCGCGGGGTCAGCCCATGCGTCTGCACCGCCTGCGCGGAGGCCAGCAACAAGGCGGCAGCGCCATCGTTGAGGCCCGAGGCATTGCCGGCAGTCACCGTGCCAGGCTGGCGGAAGACCGGCTTGAGCTTGGCCAGCATCTCGGCGGTGGTATTCGGGCGCGGGGGCTCGTCGCGATCGACAGCGGTTGCTTCGCCACCTTTGCGTGGGGCCACGGTCACCGGCGTGATTTCTCCATCGAAGAACCCGGCCGCCTGTGCAGCGGCAACGCGTTGCTGACTGCGCAATGCAAAGGCATCCTGGTCTTCGCGCGCGATGGCATGGCGCTGCGCCACGTTCTCTGCGGTTTCGCCCATCAACTCCACGCCGTAGGCGCCCTGCAGACGCGGATTGACGAAACGCCAGCCCATCGTGGTGTCCTCCAGCTTTTGCGAGCGGGCGAAGGCGCCCTCGGCCTTGCCCATCACCCATGGCGCGCGCGTCATCGATTCGACCCCGCCAGCGATCGCCAGCCCCAGTTCGCCGGCGCGGATGCCGCGCGCCACCGTGCCGATCGCATCCAGCCCGGACCCGCACAGGCGATTGAGCGTGCTACCCGGCACCGAAGACGGTAATCCCGCCAGCAACAGACTCATGCGCGCGACATTGCGATTGTCTTCGCCGGCCTGGTTTGCGCAGCCCAGATACACGTCTTCGATCAGCGCAGGTTCCAGTTGCGGATGACGCGCCATCAACGCGGCGATCGGTACCGCGCCCAGGTCGTCGGCACGCACGCTGGCCAGGGCGCCGCCGTAACGGCCGATCGGCGTGCGGATGCCATCGATCAGATAGACCTCGCTCATGCCTCGGCTCCCGCAGCCTGCTTGCCATGCGCCGCATCGGTGCGTGCCTGCAGCGCGCGCAGCGCCTGCAATTCCGCAGCGCTCGGTGGCGTGGTCTGCGCCAGATCGGCGGCGAAGCGGATCGGCCAGCCGGTGGCCGCACTCACCTGTTCGCGGGTGCTGCCGGGGTGCAAGGCGGTGACGGTGAGTTCGCGGGTCACGGGGTCGGGCTCCATCACACACAGGTCGGTAACCACCACGGTCGGGCCGGCGCCAGGCAGGCCGGCACGCTGGCGCGCATCGCCACCGTCCAGATGCCCGACCGTGGTGATGAAGTCCAGCACCGGCACGAAGCTGCGTGTGGATTGGCGAATGATGATGAACACCTGCTTGGCGCTGGCCGCAATCTCCGGCGCGCCACCGGCGCCGGGCAGCCGCGTTCTCGGCGCATCGTAGGGGCCGATCACCGTGGTGTTGAGGTTGGCATGGCGATCGATCTGCGCCGCGCCCAGAAAGCCCACATCCACGCGACCGCCCTGCAACCAGTAGCGAAAGATCTCCGGCGTGGAGACCACGGTGTCGGCGGTGTCGGCCAGTTCGCCATCGCCGATCGACAGCGGCAGCACGTCCGGGCGCGCGCCGATCGGGCCGGATTCGTAGATCAGGGTGACGTCCGGCGCATGCGTCAGCCGCGCCAGGTTGGCGGCAGTGGATGGCAGGCCGATGCCGACGAAGCACACCGCGTTATCGGGCAGGCGCCGCGCGGCCGCCACGGTCATCATTTCATTGGTGCTGTAGTCGCTCATGCGGCCACCTGCAGCTGCGATTGCGCGTACACGCGCTGGAAGGCAGCGAAATCCTCGGTGTCGACAATATGCGTCTGGATCCAAGCCTGAAAGCGTGCACGGTCGCGTGCGATCGCATCCCAGGCCAGATAGAAGCGGTTGTCGCGGGCGTAGTAGCCATGCGCATACGAGGGCGCCGCGCCGCCGGGCACATGGCAGACCGCATCGACTACCCAACGCGGCAGGATGCAGGCGTTGGGCGGCGCATCCAGCGTGTCGACGATCTCTTCCACCGTCACGATCACCTTGCGCGCCGCCAATGCGGCCTCTTTCTGCACGCCCAGAATGCCCCATAGCAGCACATTGCCGCGGCGGTCGGCCTGCTGCGCATGGATCACGGTGACATCGGGATTCACTGCCGGCGTGGTGGCCAGCGTTTCGCCGGTGTAGGGACATTGCAGGAACTTGATGCTGTCGTTGACGCGCGGCAGGTCCGAGCCGACATAACCGCGCAGCACCGCAAACGGCAGGCCCGAGGCACCGGCCACGTACGCGTTGGCCATGTCGGCATGGCTGTGTTCGCGGATCTGCAGCGGCTGCGGCCAGGCATGTTCGACCGCATCGCGCAGCCGGTGCAGCGAGCCGACACCGGGATTGCCGCCCCAGGAAAACCGCAATGCCGCCGCGCACCCGGCGCCGATCAGCTGGTCATAGATCAGATCCGGCGTCATGCGCACCAGGCGCAGGTCGCGCTTGCGCTGGCGGATCACCTCATGGCCGGCGGCGTGCGGGATCAGATGGGTGAAGCCTTCCATCGCCACGCACTCGCCGTCAGCGATCAGTTGGGACACCGCTTCTGAAAGGGAGACGATTTGGGCCATTGCAAGAGTCCTGCACAGCGAGCGTGCGGTCACGGTAGGCGCAGCGGCACAGCCCGGTCAATCCGATTATCGGTGTGCATATTCGATAATCGCACAATTTCGCATGGCGACTGACGCTCCAACATTGTCTCCGGTGTATACATAACTTCGCTTGCAAGCAGACGCCAGCGCTGGCAAGCGCGTCAACTGGTTGCCAGCCGGCGTACCACTGCCGATCCGCACCCCAGGTTGTATACAAACCCCAGGAGTCACGGTCATGTCCCAGTCTAAGCAGCTGTTTCCCCTCAACGCGTGGTATGCCGTCGCCTGGGACCACGAGATCAAGCACGCGCTGGCCCCGCGCAAGGTCTGCAACCTGGATGTGATGCTGTATCGCAGCACCGCCGGGGCCGTGATCGCACTCGAAGACGCGTGCTGGCATCGCCTGGTGCCGCTGTCAATGGGCAAGCTGCGCGGCGACGATGTGGTGTGCGGTTATCACGGGCTGGTCTACAACACCCAGGGCCGCTGCGTGCACATGCCCTCGCAGGAGACCATCAACCCGTCCGCATGCGTGCGCAGTTTTCCGGTGGCCGAGAAGCATCGCTATGTGTGGATCTGGCCCGGCGACCCGGCGCAGGCCGACACCAGCCTGATTCCCGATCTGCATTGGGCGCACGACCCGGCCTGGGCCGGCGACGGCCGTACCATCTACGCCAAGTGCGACTACCGGCTGGTGCTGGACAACCTGATGGACCTGACCCACGAGACCTTCGTGCATGGCTCCAGCATCGGCCAGGACGAGATCGCCGAAGCGCCGTTCGATGTGATGCACGGCGACCGCTCGGTGGTGGTGTCGCGCTGGATGCGCAATATCGACGCGCCACCGTTCTGGGCCAGCCAGATCGCGCGCCATCTGGATTACCACGGCAAGGTCGATCGCTGGCAGATCATCCGTTTCGAAGCGCCCGGCACCATCGCCATCGATGTCGGTGTAGCCATCGCCGGCACCGGTGCGCCGGAGGGCGACCGCAGCCAGGGCGTCAACGGCTACGTGCTCAATACCATCACGCCCGAAACCGACACCACCTGCCACTACTTCTGGGCGTTCATGCGCAACTACGCGCTGCACGACCAATCGCTGACCACGCTGACCCGTGCGGGCGTCACCGGCGTGTTCGGCGAGGACGAGGCGGTGCTGGAAGCGCAGCAGCGCGCCATCGACGCGCATCCGGATCACACCTTCTACAACCTCAACGTCGATGCCGGCGGCATGTGGGCGCGCCGCGTGATCGATCGGCTGATCGCACAGGAACAGCGCGCGCAGGAATTGTCGCTGCGCATGGTGGGCTAAAGCACCGCGACGGAGGTTCGCATGTCACCGACCACCCCGTTTCGCAGCAGTGCCGCGCAGACCACGCGCGCACTGCTGTCGCTACGCGAACTGATTCTCGACGGCACCCTGCCGGCCGGCGCGCGGCTGTCCGAGCTGGCGGTGGTGCAGCGGCTGGGCATGTCGCGCACGCCGGTGCGCGCCGCGTTGCAGCGTCTCTGCGAAGAAGGCCTGGCCAGCGCACTGCCGGGCGGCGGCTACGCGGTGCAGGCCTTCAGCGAACGCGATGTGCACGATGCGATCGAACTGCGCGGCACGCTCGAAGGCCTGGCCGCGCGCATGGCCGCCGAACGCGGGGCATCCGCCGCATCGCTGGCTCAGGCTCGCCAGTTGCTGGACACGCTCGACGGCATCGTCGGCTCGCCACTGCACGCCATCGACTTCACCGCTTACGTGCAGGCCAACGCGCAGTTCCACGCGTTGCTGGTGGCCATGGCCGGCAGCGATGTGCTGGGCCGCGAACTCACCCGTGTGCTGCAGCTGCCGTTCGCCTCGCCCAACAGCCTGGTCATGGCGCAGACCACCAGCGCCGAAGCACAACTGATTCTGACGCTGGCGCAAGACCAGCATCGCGAAGTCATCGCTGCCATCGAATACCGCCAGGGCGCGCGTGCCGAAGCGCTGATGCGCGAACACGCACGGCTTGCGCATCGCAATCTGCGTCACGTACTGCAAACCCCGGCGGCGATCACCCAGGTGCGCGGTGGCGCCTTGATCGGCCGCGCCCATCCGTCCAACGCTGGCAGCAGCCAGCACCCCCTTCTGCCCGGAGTTCCCCATGCGTAAAGACACCCAGTGGCACCGCGCCCATGTCGTCAGCATTGCCGATGCCTGCGAGGGCGTGCGCGAGATCGTGCTCGATCCCGGCACTGCGGCGCGCCCGTTCGAGGTGGGCAGTCATCTGGATTTTCGCGTGCAGCTGCATGGCCGTGCCGATGTGCGTTCGTACTCGCTGGTGGGCGAACCGCGCTCCGATGGCTATTACCAGATCGCGGTACGGCAGATGCCCGACAGCCGCGGCGGCTCGCGGCATATGTGGACCCTGCAGCCCGGCGACGTGGTGGAGATCTCGCCGCCCAGCAACAACTTTGCGCTGGATGAGAGCGGCGAGGAAATCCTGTTGATCGCCGGCGGCATCGGCATCACGCCGATCATCGGCATGGCGCAGCGTCTGTCACGTCGTCACCGGTCCTTTCGCCTGCTGTACGTCGGCCGCTCGCGTGCTGCGATGGCGTATGCGGACGAGTTGGAAACCTTGCTCGGCGAGCGCCTGCAGCTGCATTGCGACGACACCGCAGGGCAGCCGGATCTTGCCGCCGAATTGGTGCGCCTGTCGCCCAATGCCGAGGTGTATGTGTGCGGGCCACTGGGCATGCTCGAAGCGGTGCGCCAGCACTGGCACGCCGCCGGACGTTCGCGCGCACGGCTGCATTTCGAAACCTTCGGCAACAGCGGGCGAGTGCCGGCGCAGGCCTTCGTGGTCAAGTTGCCCGGGCTCGGCCTGGAAGTGCCGGTGGCGGAAAACGAATCGATGCTGGATGCCCTGGCCGATGCCGGGGTGGAGCTGATCGCCGAATGCCGGCGCGGCGAATGCGGGCTGTGCGCGGTGGAAGTGCTGGACAGCGCGGCCGATATCGACCACCGCGATGTGTTCTTCAGCGACGAACAACGCCGCGAGAACCGCAAACTGTGCGCCTGCGTCTCGCGCGCGGTGGGTGGCAGCATCAGTATCGATACGGGGTATCGCGGCGAGCTGGGCTGAGAGCGCAGCAAAACTGCCGCGCCAACCATCAGCCAGGCGCGGCAGGCGCTCGCTGCGACGAGTGCCACGCACGCACTGCGGTTTCTGCGTGCGCCGTGCACGCCCGCCTGACGACTACTCGCTACCGCTTGCATGCTGCCGTGTTTGCATCCTCACGCACATGCGCGATCATCTGCGCATGGAGTCGACTCACTACAGGACGGTCCCGGCGCCGGCGCTCAACCCGCGCCAGGAGCAATTGGTGGCATTGGTGCGGCAGCAGGGCTTTGCCGAAGTGGAAGGGCTGGCAACGCGCTTCGACGTCACCCCGCAGACCATTCGCCGCGACCTCACGTTGCTGTGCGATGCCGGCGTGCTGCGCCGCTATCACGGCGGCGTCAGCATGCCCTCGAGTGTGGAAAACCTGGCCTACACCGCGCGCAAGGCGCTACAGGCGCGCGAAAAGCAGCACATCGCCGCCCAGGTCGCCCGCTTCATTCCCGACGATGCCTCGCTGTTCATCAACCTGGGCACCACCAACGAAGAAGTGGCGCGCGCCTTGCTGCAGCACCGCGGCCTGCGCGTGATCACCAACAACCTCAACGTGGCGGTGATGCTCAGCGCCAACCCCAGCTTCGAGGTCATCGTGGCCGGCGGCGTGGTACGCGGACGCGACCAGGGCGTGACTGGCGAGGCGACGGTGGAGCTGATCCGTCAGTTCAAGGTGGACTTCGGGGTGATCGGCATTTCCGGCATCGACCTGGACGGCACCCTGCTGGATTTCGACTACCAAGAGGTGCGCGTGGCCCAGGCCATCATCGAGCACTCGCGGCAGGTGCTGCTGGCTGCCGACCACAGCAAGTTGGGTCGCAACGCCATGGTGCGGCTGGGCGCGATCACCCAGGTGCACGACTGGTTCACCGACCGGCCACCGCCGCAGGAACTGGCCGCCGTGCTGGCCGAGGCCGGCACCCGGGTGCATCTGGCAAACCCTGGCGATGCCAGCTGAGCCGATTGTTCGTTTTTGTGCGTTTGCGATAAGCGCACATTCCTGGACCGTCATTTCTGATCCAGAATAGCGATCGAAATCCCGCTTCCAATAGCTGCCCCAACGGGGGCCTATCCTGAAACAGGGGTTTGACGTCCCTTCACGTCCCGACAAGGTTTGATGTTCGAATATGTTCGAACATGACAACTTGGGTTCGCTCTTGTGGCGTACCCGGACGGAGACACCGATGGGCGAGATATACGATCTTCTGGTGATAGGCGGTGGTATCAACGGGGTCGGCATCGCCCGCGATGCGGCCGGGCGCGGCTTGTCGGTGTGCCTGTGCGAGCAGGACGATCTGGCTGCGCATACCAGCAGCGCCAGCACCAAGCTCATTCACGGCGGCCTGCGCTACCTTGAGCAGTACGAGTTCGCGCTGGTCGGCAAGGCGCTGGCCGAGCGCGAGGTGCTGCTGCGGCTGGCCCCGCACATCATCTGGCCGCTGCGTTTCCTGCTGCCGCATCAACCGCATCTGCGTCCGGCATGGATGATTCGTGCCGGCCTGTTTCTGTACGACCATCTCGGAGGCAGCAAGCGCAGCCTGCCGCGCTCGCGCCGGCTGTCGCTGCGCACGCACCCGGTGGGCCAGCCATTGCAGGAGTCGCTGCGCACCGGTTTTGTGTACTCCGATGCCTGGGTGCAGGACGCGCGGCTGGTGGTGCTCAATGCGATGGACGCTGCCAAGCGTGGCGCGCAGATCCATACGCGCACGCGCTGTGTCGGTGCCTGGCGCGATGCCGGTTTCTGGTATGCCGAACTCGAAGGTCGCGACGGCCGCCGCCGCACCGTGCAGGCGCGTGCGCTGGCCAATGCGGCCGGTCCGTGGGCGGTGTCGTTCCTGGACAAGGTGGCCGCGGTGCCGCACAAGCATGCGCTGCGCCTGGTCAAGGGCAGCCACATCGTGGTGCCCAAACTGTTCGACCACGACCATGCGTACATCTTCCAGCAACCGGACCGGCGCATCGTGTTCGCCATTCCGTACGAGCACGACTTCACCTTGATCGGCACCACCGATGTCGACCACGAAGACGACCCCGCCACGCCCAAGATCGACGCGGCCGAGGTGCAGTATCTGTGCGAAGCGGTGAACCTGTATTTCCAGCAGCAGATCAGCCCCGCCGATGTGGTGTGGAGCTATAGCGGTGTGCGCCCGCTGCTCGACGATGCCGAGGACAACGCCGCCGAAGTCACCCGCGATTACCAACTGGAAGTGCTCACCGACGGGGCGCCGTTGCTCAATGTGTTCGGCGGCAAGCTGACCACGTATCGCAAACTCGCCGAAGAGGCGGTCGACCGCCTGACGCATGCGCTAGACGCACGCAAGCCGGCATGGACGGCGCGTGGCGACGCGCTGCCGGGCGGCGAACAGCGCGATATCGCCAGCCTGCTCGAACGCGTCAGCAGCGCGCGGCCGTGGCTGCCGGCACCTACCGCACAGCGGCTGGTACGCAACTACGGCACCTGTGCGGAGCAGCTGCTGGGCGAGGCGCGGGACATCGCGGCATTGGGTACGCACTTCGGTGCCGATCTGTACCAGGCCGAGGTGGACTACCTGCGTGCCCACGAGTGGGCCGTGACCGCCGACGACATCCTGTGGCGCCGCAGCAAACTCGGTCTGCGCATCGATGCGGCCGGGCGCCAGCGTCTGGAAGACTATCTGCAGACGCAATCGGTCCAGCAGGTGGACGTGGTACCGGCCTGATCGAACAACGTTGCCGGCGAGGACGGGTCGTTCGGCAACGTATCCTGGCGCATTCGCCAGCATCATCCCGAGTCACGTGGAGGGCAACCCAGATGAGCACCAACCAACACCCCTGCGCGCCAACATGCGCGCCGCACCACCCTGCCTGCGTCATTGAGACCAGCATCCGCACTGTCGCAACCATGAGGTCGCGCGCATGAGCCGCCAACTCGTAGGTGAGTTGATCTCCGAAGCGGTGGCGATGTTCATCATCATCGCGCTCGGCGATTCGGTCGCGGCGATGTACATCCTCTACGACCCCAGCCCGTATCAGAACGCCTACTGGGGCGTGTGTATCGCCTGGGGCCTGTCGGTGACGCTGGCGATCTATGTCACCGGCTCGGTGTCCGGCACGCATGCCAATCCGGCGGTGACGCTGGCGCTGGCGTTGTTCCGCGATTTCTCCTGGAAGAAAGTGCTGCCGTACTGGGGCGCGCAAGTGATCGGTGCGTTTCTGGGCGCGGCCATCGTCTACCAGATGTACGGGCCGGTGATCGATCACTACAACCAGGTGCAACAGCTCACCCGCGAAGCCGGTGGCGCAGCCGGGGTGCTCTTGACCGCACCCGGCCTTGCGGTCACGCCGATGCATGCGTTGGTGGACCAGATCATCATCACTGCGTTCCTGATCTTCGGCATCTTCGCCATCACCGAACAGTTCAACGAAGCTGCGCCGACCGCCAACTCCGGCGCGCTGATGATCGGTTTGCTGGTGGCCACGCTGGGCGCGTCGATGGGCTATCTGGAAGCCTGGGCGATGAACCCGGCGCGCGATTTCGGCCCGCGCCTGTTCGCCTACTTCGCCGGCTGGGGCGAGGCCGCGTTGCCGGCCAAGGACAATTACTGGTGGATCCCGATCGCCGGCCCGTTGATCGGCGGCCCCATCGGCGCGCTCGCCTACCAGTGGCTGATCCTGCCATTTCTGCCGGCACGCGTGCGGCATCTGCAGGGCGGCAAACCGCCGCTCGACCCGCAGTAATCGCACTGCTGCGCGACTGACAGCACAGCGCCGCTGTTGAGCAGGTCTTGAGTGTTACCGGCCTCTCATACAACGGCATGCATCACCCACTTTCTCGCCGTGCGCCAGCGCCGGCCTTGTTTGAGGAATCTCCGATGGAAAAGCAATACGTCCTTGCGATCGATCAAGGCACCACCAGCTCACGCGCGATGTTGTTCGACCGCCAGGGCAAGGTGGCCGGTGTGGCGCAGCGCGAGTTCGGCCAGATCTTTCCGCAGCCGGGCTGGGTGGAACATAACCCGCGCGAGATCATGACCAGCGTCTACACCACCATCACCGAGCTGCTCAACAACGCGCAGATCGATGCGCGTTCGATCGCCGGTATCGGCATCACCAACCAGCGCGAAACTGCAGTGGTGTGGGACAAGGCCACCGGCCAGCCGATCTACAACGCCATCGTGTGGCAATCGCGGCAGACCAAGGACATCTGTACGCAGCTCAAGGAAGCCGGGCACGAGCAGATGGTGCGCGACAAGACCGGCTTGCTGATCGATGCGTATTTTTCCGGCACCAAGGTCAAATGGATTCTCGATCATGTGGAAGGCGCACGTGAGCGGGCGCAGAAAGGCGAGCTGGCCTTCGGCACCATCGACAGCTGGCTGATCTGGAACCTCACCGGCGGCAAGGTGCATGTCACCGACTACACCAATGCCTCGCGCACGCTGATGTACAACATCCACACGCTGGAGTGGGACGCCGAGCTGCTGGCGATGCTCGACGTGCCCGCGGCAATGCTGCCGGAGGTGCGCTCGTCCAGCGAAATCTACGGCATGACCCAGACCCAGTATTTCTACGGCGAGCAGGTGCCCATCGCGGGCATCGCCGGCGACCAGCAGGCCGCGTTGTTCGGCCAGGCCTGCTTCGAGCCGGGCATGGCCAAGAACACCTATGGCACCGGCTGCTTTGCATTGATGAACACCGGCGAGAAGGCGGTCGCCTCCAAGGCCGGGTTGCTGACCACCATCGCCTGGGGCATCGACGGCAAGGTCGAATATGCGCTGGAAGGCTCGATCTTCGTTGCCGGCTCGGTGGTGCAATGGCTGCGCGACGGCCTGCGCATGCTGGGCAAGGCCAGCGACTCGCAGGCCTATGCCGAGCGCGCCGGCGACAACGACGGCGTGTATCTGGTGCCGGCCTTCGTCGGCCTGGGCGCGCCGTATTGGCGTAGCGATATCCGCGGCGCGGTGTTCGGGCTGACCCGCGGCACCACCAAGGAACACTTCGTGCGTGCGGCGGTGGAATCGATGGCGTATCAGACCCGCGACGTACTCACTGCAATGCAGGCCGATTCGGGCATCGAGCTGAAAGAGCTGCGTGCCGACGGCGGCGCGATCGCCAACGACTTCATGGCGCAGTTCCAGAGCGACATTCTCAACGTACCGGTGCTGCGTCCGGAAGTATCCGAAACCACCGCGCTCGGCGCGGCCTATCTGGCAGGGCTGGCGACCGGCTTCTGGAGCAGCCGCGAAGAGATCGCCAAGCAGTGGGCAGTGGATCGCCGGTTCGAGCCGAACATGGCCGACGACAAGCGCGAACAACTGTATGCCGGCTGGCAGCAGGCGGTGGAAGCCACGATGGGCTTCCGCATCAGCTAAACACTGCCACCGAAACGACTGCGCCCACCATCCGGTGGGCGCAACGTTAGGTTAGCAACTCGCGTGAGTTACGCACTGCAGGGCTACACGCTGCTGCCCTGCAGTGTCGCATCCAGCCCTGCAGTGCCGCAGCACTTACTGGCCGCCGGTATTGGCGCGGCCGGCAATCGTGTCCGGATCCCAATGTTCCTTGATCAGGCCTTTTTCGATGCGGAACATGTCGAACCAGGTGGTGGTGTAGGTCTTGCTCGGATCACGCGGATCCGGCAGCGTGCGCACCGACACCAGCGTGACCAGATCACGATCTGCGGTGATGGCCACCAGCGGCAACTGCACGCGTTCCTGCACCGGCGTCGGCGGCACGAAGGCGGTCAGAAATGCAATGAAGGCGTCGCGCCCGTTGGCCACATTCGGGTTGTGCTGAATGTAGTTCTTGTCCATGTACATCGGCGCGTACTGCACCTGACCGGCTTCGAACACGGTGCGCCAGAAATCGTAGACCAGGCGCTTGTTGGCGGTTTCGAACCAGGTGGAACCGACCAGCATCTTCTGGTGGTTGGGATTGGCGGTCACTGCGGTCTGCGCGAACGCAGCCACGGGCGCCACCAGCATGACCAGTAACAAAGCGCGGGAGAACAGCTTATTCATGGAGTACTCCTGGGTGGAGACGGGCACTGCGCTCGCTGCAGACAGCAGCACGATGCTCCGCTGATTGGGGGAATGACGCGCCCTTGCACACAGCGATTTCTACGCGTCACCAGCAGCCTACCGGCCGCGCTCGCTCACCCGCTAGCCGCCTTAAAGTGCACCAGGGCACTTCTGAAATGGGTGGTGAGCAAAACATCACCATTCAATGTGATGCGCGTCATGTCATCAGGCGCGGCGAACGCATGCCGGTAGCGTTTCGGCGTGTGAGCGTGGGTGCTGCGTAGGACGCACAACGCACTAATCCGTGCCGATTCCGAGCAACAAGAATACTTGCCTGACGGCCGCGCAGCGGTGGGTCGATCGCCCTGGTCAGGTCACTCGTCAGGCAACTCCACCAACGGCAGGCCGGCATAGTTTTCTGCCACCGTGGCGCGACCGGCCTCGCTGCTCAGCAGATAATCCAGCTCGGCCGCGCGGATGCGTGCAGTAAATGCATCTTCGTCGTCGAAGGTGTGCAGCAAGGTGGTCATCCACCATGAAAACCGCTCGGCCTTCCAGACCCGTTGCAGCGCGAGCGCCGAATACTGCTGCAGCACGCCGGCATCGCCGGATGTGTTCCAGCGTTCGAACAACTGTGCGAGCAGGCCGACATCGGCCAGCGCCAGGTTTAAACCCTTCGCGCCAGTCGGCGGCACGATATGCGCCGCGTCGCCGGCCAGAAACAGGCGACCGTACTGCATCGGTTCGGCAACAAAACTGCGCAACGGCGCAATGCTCTTTTCGATCGATGGGCCGGTCACCAGTTGCGTGGCCAAGGTGTCTGGCAGCCGCGCACGCAATTCATTCCAGAATGCCTGGTCGCTCCAGGCCTCCACACGCGCATCGGCAGGCACCTGCACGTAATAGCGTGAGCGTGTGGGCGAGCGCATCGAACACAACGCAAACCCGCGTGGGTGACGTGCGTAGATCAGCTCATCGTGCACTGGCGGTGTGTCGGCAAGCACGCCCAGCCATCCGAACGGATACACGCGCTCGAACAGGCGCAGTCGCTCGGGCGGAATGCTGGCGCGGCTGATGCCATGGAAGCCGTCGCAGCCAACGATATAGTCGCAGGCGATACGCTGGCGTTGGCCATCATGGGTGAATTCCACTGCGGGCGCATTGCTTTGTACCTCGCACAGGGTGACGTCCTGGGCGTTGTAATAGGTCGGCGCAGCGCTACGCGCACGTGCCTGCATCAGATCGGCGGTAACCTCGGTCTGGCCGTAGACGGTGACGCCACGCCCGCAGCCGCGCAGCAGGTCGATGCGCTCACGCTGGCCATCCAGCGACAGTTCGAAGCCGTGATGCAGCAAGCCTTCGCGCTGCAGGCGCTCGCCGACGCCTGCGCGCTGCAGCAGCTCCACACTGCCCTGCTCCAGCACGCCGGCGCGAATGCGGCCGAGCACGTGCTCCGGTGTCTGCCGTTCGATAATGACGGTATCGATGCCGGCGCGCAGCAACAGCTCGCCAAGCAACAGGCCGGAGGGACCTGCGCCGATGATCGCAATCTGGGTTCGCATGCAATGCTCCTGCCTCAGCGGGCTGATGCAGGCCAGTGTCGGTAGCCAAGCGTGCGCTTTGAAGGGATGATTGCGTGCAGTGCTTAGACTTTTCGACGATGCCGACACGCGCGCCCGATATTGCTGCAGCCACCCACGTTCCCGCCTTCGGCATGTACGGCGAGCACGACGCCGACGCGCCGGAGTTATTGCACTGGGAGTCGATCGCCGCACGTAGCCGGTTGCACGATTGGCATATCGTGCCGCACCGCCACGAAGACCTGGCGCAGCTGCTCTACGTGCAGCGCGGGCCGGCAACGCTGCAGCTGGATGGCCGCAGCCAGCGCGTGCGCGGCGCAACCGTGGTGTGGCTGCCGCCGTTATGCGTGCACGGCTTCGGATTCGATCCACAGGTGCGCGGGCACATCATCACCTTGTGCATGCCGTTGGTACGCAGTGCACTCAGTGCCACACCACTGCTGCAGCGCGCATTGGCGGCGCCTTTGGTGCTGCAGGTCAATCAAGCACGCGGATTGCTCGACGTGTTGTTCGCCACCATTGCCGATGATCACGCACGCCAGCGCATCGGCCACGAGGCCGCGTTGCAGGCGGCTGCGGCGCAGCTGTTGATCTGGACGGCGCGCACGGCACTGGAACGCGCACAAGATGCAGCTGCGGTAAGCCCGCAGGCCGATCCGGCATTGCGCCATCTACGTGGCTACCAGGCCCTGATCGACCAGCACTATCGCGCGCATTGGCCGATCTCCCGCTACGCCGATCAATTGGGACTGACCCCGGGCCATCTCAACGCACTGTGCCAGCGACTGGCAGGTGCTTCGGCATTACGCTTGCTGCAGCGCCGGATCATGCTGGAAGCACGCCGCAGCCTGCGCTACACCAGCCTGAGCGTGCAACAGATCGCGGCCAGCCTTGGATTTTTCGACGCTGCGTATTTCAGCCGCTACTTCGCCCGCCACACCGGCTGCTCGCCTACGCGCTTCCGTGCTGGCGATTAAGAGCGGCTGATCTGCGGGTTGGCTGCAGGGCCCTTGCCCGCCCACCATCGCAGGACACGCCGCAAGTACGTCCATGTAGGCTCTTACGCGGCATCCATGCCGCGTAAGGTCCCGCGACGGTGGGCGGGCAAGGACCAGTCGAGAGTGTCGGTGTGCAGGGTTGCAAACAATGCATGACGTGCTTCTGATTTGCTAGCTATCGTGTCGTTCTGCGACCCGCACCAGCAAGGACACGCTACTTGTGGGGCCCTCAGCTTTTTACCCAGCGACCGACCAACATTCTGGTGCGGTGTCCTCACCGCTTGCGGGACCGTGTGGCGGCATGGATGCCGCCACCGAGCCCCCAGGGATGGGTTCACGGCGTGTCCCGCGAGCGGTGAGGGCACCGCGCCCTCGACTAACCATGCTTTCGGCTGCATCAAAACGACGCCAGGAATACATCAAAACAACGAAGTCAGGTGCAACCAACAGGCTGCAGCCATCAATGCAGCGTTAGAGAGGTTTTGTCAGCAACTCCAAGTCGGTTGCGCTACGCAGATCAGAATGGGTACTGCGGCACCGTGTTCTTGATCGTCAGCCACTGCCAATGCGTGTACTGCTCCCAATCAGCCGGGCCGCCGACGCTGGTGCCATTGCCCGACGCACCGGTGCCGCCGAACGGATTGATGACTTCGTCCACCACCGTCTGGTCGTTGATATGCAGCGAGCCGATGTACAGTTGCTCACCCAGGTTCATCGCACGCGACACCGATGCCGACATGATGCCTGCAGCCAACCCATACTCGCCGTAGTTGGCCAGTTCCGCCGCTTCGTCGTCGGTATCGAACACGGTGATGTTGATCACCGGGCCGAACACCTCTTCGTCGAATGCGCGCATGCCCGGGCGCACATTGGACAACACGGTCGGCGCATAGAACAAGCCTTCGTTTGTCGCGCCGGCTTCGACCACCGCACCGGCAGCGACACTGTCGCGCACGATATCGATCACGCGTTGCAGCTGGCGTTGGTCGATGATCGGGCCAAGCGCCACGGTGCCGCTGACCGGATCGCCGACCGGTAGATGACGGGCTTTTTCGGCCAGCCGCTGCGTCAATGCCTCGGCCACACTGCGCTGTACCAGCACCCGGCCGGTGGCCATGCAGATCTGGCCTTGATGCATGTAGGCGCCAAACGCGATTGCCGATGCGGCCTTGTCCAGATCGGCGTCGTCGAGCACGATCACCGCGTTGTTGCCGCCCAGTTCCAGCGCAACCTTCTTCAAGTGCCGCCCTGCAATCTCGCCGATGCGTCGGCCGGCAGCGGTGGAACCGGTAAAGGCAATCATCGGCACATCCGGCGATTCGACCAGCGCCTGACCGATCTGCGCGTCGCCATGCAGCACATGCAGCAAGCCCTTTGGCAGACCGGCTTCTTCCAGCACCTGCGCGATGATCACGCCGCCGGTATACGGCGTGCGCGGATCGGGCTTGAGCACTACCGCATTGCCCATCGCCAGCGCCGGTGCGACCGAACGCAGCGACAGGATCAACGGGAAGTTGAACGGCGAAATCACCGCAATCACGCCCAACGGCAGATGCCGCGCCAGGCTGAGCTGCCCGGCACCGGTCGGTAGTACCTGGCCCACGGCCTGCAGCGGCAGCGCCGCAGCCTGCTGATAGAACACCACCGACTCATTCACTTCGCGCTGGGCCTTGGGCAAGATGCCGCCGGTTTCGCGCGCAATCAGCAGCGCGGCTTCTGCACTGCGCGCTTCCATCAGCTGCGCGGCACGGTGAAATATCGCAGCGCGCTCACGCGGCGCGGTGGCGGCCCACGCACGCTGCGCGTGTTTGGCTTTCGCCACCGCAGCTGCAACATCGGACAGATCGGCCTTGCTCACTTCATGCAATCCGTTGCCAGTGGCAGGCTCGTAGATCTGCAAGGTACCGCCGTTACCGGGCACCCAATCGCCATTGAAAATGCAGCCGTGCCACGCCGGGGTGGTGGGCGCGGATACTGCAACGTTGGGGAGAGCATTCATGGTCTAGCCTCCTGCTGTGGGGTGGAGTTACAGAGTGGTCGACGCCAGCCCGCCATCAACCGGCAGCGTGATGCCGTTGATCCAGCGCGCAGCATCGGACGCAAGAAACACGATGGCATCGGCCACTTCATCGGCATACGCCGGGCGGGTCATGCGCTTGGCATCTTCCTTGACGCGCTCTTCGCCAAGCATGGCGGCAAAGTCGCCCAAAATCGGCGTGAAAACCGGCCCTGGCGAGACGTTGTTGACGCGCACGCCACGCTCGGCAAACCAGGGCCGCGATTGCAGCAACGTCCACACGATCAGCGCTTCCTTGAAGTACTGGTAGCAGGTGTCGTGTGCCACCGGATGTTCCGCCAACCATGCGCTGCCGGCAGCAAAGCTGTCGGTGGCGGCCAGTTGCTTGTGCAGGTCCAGCCGCTGTGGCCATTCGGCGCCCAGAATCGAGGCAACGTTGATGATGCTGCCGCCCGGCACGATACGCGGCAGCAAGGCCTGGCTGAGATGACGCAGGCCCAGATAGTTGACGCGTGCCACCAGCTCAAGCGGTGCGGTGCCGGGGACGCCGGCCACGTTGGCCAGCGCGTCGATATGCTCCGGCAAGGCCTTCACCAGCGCATCGATGGAGGCCGGGTCGCCGAGGTCGGCCTGGTGAAACCCATGCAGCGTCATCTGCACCGGTGTGCGGTCGATGCCGATCACGGTGGCGCCATGAAACCGCGCCAGCCGCGCGACTTCTGCACCGATACCCGAGGCCACACCGGTGACCACGATCGTCTTGTTCTGCAAATTCATTGCCACTCTCCGAAGAGGCCGGCCACGCCGGCACTAGAACACATGGACGTACTGCAGGTTGACGTTGTTGCCGGAGGCGGCGTTCTTCACTTCCACCGGTAGATAGAGATTGGCGAACACGATGTTGCTGGCATCCAGCCGCCATGAGCCGCCTGGTCCGGCGTAGAACACGCTTTGACGCGTGTCTGCAACGCGCTGCCCATTGGTGCGGTTATCGCGGAACTGAGTGAGGTAATACGCATTCACGCCCAGATGGATATCCGGTGCCACTTCCCAGGAGGTGGCGAAGTTGATCCAGCCCGCATCGCCTGCCTGCCCATCGCGGAATTCGAAGCCGGGCGGCAGATTCGGACGACGCTCGCTGCGAAAGTTGTAGATGTAATTCAGGCGCGCACTGATTTCCCAGCTCGGCGTCGGCAGCCAGGTCAATGCGTAGTTCGGCACCACCGACCAATAGCCTGCACTTTGATTGAGGTCGCGGTCGCGATCGAACTTGCCGATCGGTGCGATGGCATCGATCTCGAAACGCTGTGAAAACACCGGCCTGCCATCGCGTATCACCGGCAGCATCTGCAGATACGGCCCGAACGTCAGATCGCCCACGCCTGCGCCGTTATCGCGCAGTGTGGCGACGCTGTTGCGGCCGAACGAGGCATCCAGGTTGATCAGCGGAACCAGCGTATTGATGCCCAGTGCGCCGCCAAAGAGCTTGTAGGGCGTGACATAGGCGATCTGCGTCAGCAACAGGGTGGAATCGATGCGCGGATTATCGAACACCGGTACATCGTTGCCACGCGCGTCCTTGATCGCATCCAGCGAACTCTGACGCAGATAGGTGATCACCGCCCAACCCGGCGTGGTGCGCGTGAACCCGTCGAAGAAGCTGGTGCCGCCGGTGTTGATGCCATTGGTCAGCGTTGCACTCTGCGGCACGCCCTGCGCAAACGCAGGCCCGGCTGCCAGCAGCGACATCACCCCGAGCAGGACACTGCACTGCAGTAACCCACGCCAACCCACCTGGCGCACAACCGATAAATAACTCACTGCGAACATCTCCAACGTTGAGAGGAAAACAGCGGTAGATAGGACGTGGCAACGGTCAGGCAGGCGCGATCGCCGCGCCGCTCACGGCACGTGCGATGGTCAAGTTGGTGGGACGGTACTGCCTAGCACTGGCTCGGCAGTGGCGGATCACTGCGTGTCGAGACGATCCAGCCGGTCGAGTGCGCGCAGCAACGGCGCTTCGCTGCTGCCAAGCACCGCGCTGAGTTGCTGTTCCATGCGCAGCACCTCGGCTTCGGCATCGGTCAGCAAGGCCACGCCGGCAGCGGTCAGCGACAGATGCTGCATGCGCCGGTCCTGGCGTCCACGCACCTGCCGCAGCAGGCGGCGCTTGACCAGCCGCGCCACCACGATCGCCAGATTGGGAGGCGACACGTGCAGCACATCGCCGATCTGGCGCTGGTTGATGCCCGGGTTGCCGTCCACCAGCATCAGCAGCGAAAAATCCACCGGCTTGAGGTCGAACGCCGCCACGCAGTCCTGAAACATCCGCCGCACCAGCAGTTCGGTGCGGGTGATGCGGTAGCCCAGCAACCGCAGCAGGCGCGCCTGGTCCACCGTGGTGACGGCATCGGGCAGCAGTGCGGCATTGGCAGTGACGGACATGACGGTTCTCGCAACGATGGCAGCGGGCGGACCGGTGCGCGCAACACTCCCCGCCCGCAACGCCGATCCGCGGCGTGAGCTGCATTGTAGACGTGGCCGGGGGTACCGATGCGGGCGTGTGCGTTGCCGATGCTGCCCGTTGCTGCCTGCAGACCCGTGCAGCCGGCCAGCAGCCGGCGGGCGCCAGCGCATGGCAGCCGCGTGCGACAGCTGCAACACGTAGGGAACGGCGGTGATCCAGGCACGGCGTGGGCATGAAATCCGGGGCGGCATTGATTGCGTTCCGGAATAGTTATGGATCATAACTACATTGCCAAGCTGCAGCGCAGCATGGTCGCGCTCGCCAGCGTGTTCACGCGGTGCAGCCGCTTACGGCAGCCAGAGTTTTTCGAGATCGCGAAAGCCCCAGTCGGTGGGGCTTTCCATCTGGGCGATGCGATCCTGGCAGTCCGGCCGCGACAGATCGATGTCCTGCACCAGCACGTGGCTGCGCAGCTTGGCCGAATAGAACACGCGCACCTTGGGCTTGAGCAGCGCATCGGGCGTCTGCTCGATCACCACCGCCAGTTTCTGCGACTCCAGCCGCACCAGCGAACCGACCGGATAAATACCCAGCCGCCGCACGAATGCCTGAAACACCGCCGGGTCGAAATGCCCCTGCCACGATGCCATGCGCTTGAGCGATTCGGCCGGATCCCAGGCCCGTTTATACGGGCGATCCGAGCTGATGGCGTCGTACACATCGCACACCGCACCCATCCGCGACATCAACGAGATGTTCTCGCCCGCCAGCTGATTCGGATAACCGCTGCCGTCCATCTTCTCGTGATGATGCAGCGCGATCTCCAGCACCACCGCGTTCTGCACACCGCCGGCCATCAGCAGGCGATGCCCATCCAGCGGATGCTGGCGCATGACCTCCATTTCCTCGTCGGTGAGCTTGCCGGGCTTGTTGAGAATGTCCAGCGGCGTCACCGCCTTGCCCATGTCGTGCAGCAGGCCGCCCATTGCCGCTTCCACCACCTGCGCCTCGGGCAAGCCGAGCTGACGCGCCAGCCCGCTCATCAGGCCGGCCACGGCCATCGAATGCAGATAGGTGTAGTCGTCGGCAGTCTTGAGCCGCGCCACGCTGATCAAGGCCTGCGGATGCCGCAGCACCGAATCGTTGATGGCCTGCACCAGCGGCATCGCCGCCTCGGTGTCGACGGTGCGGCCAAGCCGCACATCGCGGAACATTGCCTCGACCATGTCGCGGCCGTCTTCGAAGATCTTGCGGGCACGTACCACTTCGGACTCGATGCCGACCTGTGCGGTGACGCTGTTGGTGCGCGCGGTGCGGGAGGTGCCTGCAGGCTTGGGCGGCTCCGATGGCTCCGGCAGTTCCGGTTCGGGCGCTGCATCCGCTGCTGCGTGCGCTGCGGCCGGCGTTTCCAGATCCAACCCACGCGCGGTATCGATCACCAACTGCTCGATGCGGCTGCCATGGATCTTGTCCACATCATCGGAGTCGACCAGAAACGAGGTCTTCCAGAACGGGTGGTGCACCCACGCGCCCAGCAGCTTGTAGACATACATGCCGGGGCGGAGTTGATCTGAGTCGATGGTTCTGAGCATGCCGGCGCTGGTCTGTTTGAAATCCGCGGAAGAGCCCGCCACGGGGATGGGGGGTCTGACGAGTTATCGGCAGTGCAGTGGATTTCTTTGGCGCGGTCGACTCCGCTAGCGGCACCCGGCTGACGCAGCGTGAGCGGTTCAGCGAGGGGGCAGACGCATGCTCAGCACGGCCGCCGCAGCCAGCAGCAGAGGCAAGCTGCAGGCCAGGTAGAGCGTGGCCGGCGACCACCTTGCATCCACCAGCACGCCCACGCACAGCGGCGAGGCAATCGCGCCGAAGCGGCCCACGCCGATCGCCCAGCCCATGCCGGTGGAGCGCACCGCCGCCGTGAAGACCACTGGCGCTACCGCATACAGGCCGGCAATGGCGGCAAACATGGCCGCACCGGTCAACAGCGCGATCACGAACGCCCAGCTCAACACCGTGCTGTAGAGCCCGAACGCAAGCATGGCCAGCGCCGACAACAGCAGCGCCCCGGCCGTCAGCCGCGACAACCGCGCACGCGTCGCCAGCCAGCTGAACATCCCACCGCCAGCGATGCCGCCCAGATTCAACAGCACCCCGCCAGTGACGCCCTGCTCCGCCGACAGCCCGGCCACCACCAGCAGCTTTGGTGTCCAGCTGAGCACGAAGTAGAACGCGAACATCAGCAGGAAGAACGCCAGCGCGATCAGCAGCGACTGCCGCCGCAAGCCAGGCACGAACAGGGCCGCGTAGCCCTGCGCATCATCGGCAACCTGTGGCGGCGGCAATGGCAATTCCGCACGCGGCGGCATGCCCATGCGGGCCAGCACCGCGTTGAAGCGTGCAGATGCGCCGGGCGGGCGACGGGCGATCAGAAATTCCAGCGATTCGGGCAGCCAGGCCAGCACCAATGGCACGCACAGCAGCGAGCCGGCCGCACCAAGCAGGAACACCGCGTGCCACGACCATTGCTGCAGCAACAACGCCGCGATCACACCGCCCAGGGTCGCACCGATCGGGTAGCCAGTGGCCTGCAGCGCCAATGCGGTGCTGCGCCAATGCGCGGTGGAGTATTCGGCGGCGATCACCGCAACGCAGGCCAGCATGCCGCCGATCCCGATACCGGTGAACGCGCGCAGCGCACCGAGCTGCCACGCGCTGCTGGCCAAGGCCGAGGCGCCCATGCCGACGGTCAATATCGCCAGGCACACCAGGATCATCGCCCGACGCCCGATGCGGTCGGCCAACGGCGCCAGCAACAACGACCCCACCGCCATGCCGACCAGGCCGGCACTGAACAACACGCCGAGCAACTTGCCCGACAACTGCCACTGCGCCGACACATGCGGCGCGGTGAAGGCCATCGCCATCACATCGAAGCCGTCGAGCATGGTGAGCAGCACGCACACCGCCACCGCTCTCCACTGGAAGGGCGTCATCCGCTGCAGCACGAAGCTTGCGGGTGTTGCTGCGCTATGCGGCATGCGTAAATCCTGTGATGGAGATGGGTGATTGCTGCAGTACGCCAACCTGCATGCAGGTCGCCCGAGGGCGCCGCACAGTTGCGGCGCAGATCGAACTCATGGATGCAGCCGACGCGGTTACACGAATCAGCAGTTTCGACGACATGTCGCGTTGCGATGCAGTGGCAAACCAACACCGCTGCAACAGTGCGTGGCCACGCTAGGCCGATCGCAGGCAGCGTTCAAGACGACTGCCTGCACTGGTGTGCGCTTATCGGACAGGCCGGCACGTCGCTTCGTTTCGAAGCTCACGCGTTCGTTGCTGGTGACTGCAATCAAGCGCCTGCGTCGTGTGCATCGCATGCACTACAAAAGGGAGGCGTAGCCACTCTGTCTTTGCAGCCTTGATGGCTTCGATGCGCAGCCACCGTGTCGTGCATGACCGCAGCCACGCGGCACACCCAACACGCGCAGCCTGTTCCGCACACCCGCAGACGGCCAGTTATCATGCAAGCAGTGCATGCATTGGGCGGCACGCTGATTTGCCGGAGAGTGCCGTGACCCCGATTCGCTCGTTCCTGGACCACACCCCGCAGCTGGGCGCACGCGTCTATATCGACCCCGCCTGCACCATCATCGGCAAGGTGAGCCTGGGCGATGACGTCTCGGTCTGGCCGGGCACGGTGATTCGCGGCGACGTCAATCATGTGCAGATCGGCGCCCGCACCAACGTGCAGGACGGCACCATCATCCACGTCAGTCACCATAGCCCGTTCAACAAGGCCGGCTATCCCACCGTGATCGGCGAAGACGTCACCGTTGGCCACGGCACCATCCTGCATGCCTGCACCATCGAAGACCTGTGCCTGATCGGCATGGGCGCCTGCGTGCTCGACGGCGCCACCGTCAAACGCTACGGATTCGTCGGTGCCGGTGCGGTGGTCGGCCCGGGCAAGGTCGTTGGCGAAGGCGAACTGTGGCTGGGCAATCCCGCGCGCCTGGCACGCACGCTCAGCGACAAGGAAATCGAAAGCCTGCATTACTCCGCACAACATTATGTGCGGCTCAAGGATCAGTATCTGGGTGTGCCCACCGGCGATTGATTGAGGGTCTGCGAGGCGGGCTCGCGCCTGGCGTTGACGCACCGGTTCAAGGCTGGGTCGCACGCTCCAAGGTCGTCAGCATCGTCAACGCCTGCTCGCGCGAAGCGCCGCACATCTCCAGCGATGGCCGCAGGCTGCCGCATACCGCCGGGCGCTGCGGCGAGCCGAACAAGCGGCAGCCCAGCTGCGCATCCAGCTGCACGCACGCCACCCCGGCCGGCTTGCCATCGGGCATGCCGGGAATCGGCGAGCTGATCGAGGGCGCGATGCAGCAGGCAGCGCAGCCCAGGCGGCAGGAAAGCGTGGAAGACATCGGCACAGTGTAGCGGCGCGGCGCAAGTGCGGCGCTGGCAAAAAACCACATTTGCCGAGCAACCTAACCGGAACGCCGCCAGCCGGGCGCGCTGCCCGTGCACTCCACTTGCGTTGAAACCAGCCCACTGCAGCCTGATCGCCCGGCAGCGTGCACGCTGCAATGACGGCCGCGCCGAACAGCTGCGTGCTAACGTGCCAGATCACCGGAACGCGCCGCGACGGTTGCAGCAGCAACAGTTGTGACGCGCTCTAATTGCCAGCCACCGCTCGCCAATCAGCCGTCGAATTCGCCATGCCCGAGTACCGCTCCAAGACCTCCACCCACGGCCGCAATATGGCCGGCGCCCGCGCACTGTGGCGCGCCACCGGCATGCGCGATGGCGACTTCCACAAGCCCATCATCGCCATCGCCAATTCCTTCACCCAGTTCGTGCCCGGGCATGTGCACCTGAAGGATCTCGGTCAGCTGGTCGCGCGCGAGATCGAGCGCGTCGGCGGCGTGGCCAAGGAATTCGACACCATCGCCGTGGACGACGGCATCGCCATGGGCCACGACGGCATGCTGTATTCGTTGCCCAGCCGCGAGATCATCGCCGACTCGGTCGAGTACATGGTCAACGCGCATTGCGCCGACGCGCTGGTGTGCATTTCCAATTGCGACAAGATCACCCCCGGCATGTTGATGGCCGCGCTGCGGCTCAATATTCCCACCGTGTTCGTCTCCGGCGGCCCGATGGAAGCCGGCAAGACCAAGTTGTCCGAACATAAACTCGATCTGATCGATGCGATGGTGATCGCCGCCGACGACAGCGCCTCCGATGAAAAGGTGGCCGAGTTCGAACGCAGCGCCTGCCCCACCTGCGGCTCGTGCTCGGGCATGTTCACCGCCAACTCGATGAACTGCCTGACCGAAGCGCTAGGCCTGTCGTTGCCGGGCAACGGCACCGTAGTGGCCACGCACGCCGACCGCGAGCAGCTGTTTCTGCGCGCCGGACGCGTGGCGGTGGAGCTGTGCCATCGCTGGTACGGCGGCGAAGATCCCACCGCCCTGCCGCGCGGCATCGCCACCTTTGAAGCCTTCGAAAACGCGATGACCCTGGATATCGCCATGGGCGGCTCGACCAACACCATCCTGCATCTGCTCGCTGCCGCGCAGGAAGGCGAAGTGCCGTTCGGCATGCGCGATATCGACCGCCTGTCCAAGCGCGTGCCGCAGCTGTGCAAGGTCGCGCCGAACACGCCGAAGTACCACATCGAAGACGTGCATCGCGCCGGCGGCATCATGGCCATCCTCGGCGAGTTGGCACGTGGCGGCCTGCTGCATACCAACGCGGCCACGGTGCACGCACGCACGCTGGCCGACGCCATCGCGCAGTGGGATGTCACCCAGACCGACGCGGAAACAGTGCACACGTTCTACAAGGCCGGCCCAGCCGGCATCCCCACGCAGATTGCCTTCAGCCAAGCCACGCGCTGGGACAGCCTGGATACCGATCGCAGCGAAGGCTGCATCCGCGATGTCGCACACGCGTTCTCACAGGAAGGTGGCCTGGCCGTGCTGTACGGCAATATCGCCCGCGACGGCTGCGTGGTGAAGACCGCAGGCGTGGACGAATCCATCCACGTGTTCGAGGGCAATGCCCGCGTCTACGAAAGCCAGGATTCGGCGGTCAAAGGCATCCTCGCCGACGAAGTGAAGGCAGGCGATATCGTGGTGATCCGCTACGAAGGCCCCAAGGGCGGCCCCGGCATGCAGGAAATGCTCTACCCCACCAGCTATCTCAAATCCAAGGGCCTGGGCAAGCAATGCGCCCTGCTCACCGACGGCCGCTTCTCCGGCGGCACCTCGGGCCTGTCGATCGGCCACGCCTCCCCGGAAGCCGCCGCAGGCGGCGCGATCGGCCTGGTACGCGACGGCGACAAGATCCTGATCGACATTCCTAACCGCTCGATCAACCTGCTGATCTCGGACGAGGAACTTGCTCTTCGTCGCGCAGAGCAGGATGCCAAGGGCTGGAAGCCGGTGGAAGTGCGTCCGCGCAAGGTCACCACGGCGTTGAAGGCGTATGCGTTGCTGGCGACCAGCGCGGATAAGGGTGCGGTGCGCGACAAGGCACTGCTGGACGGCTGAGCTGTTGCAGCGTTGCACCGGCCGCGGTACCTGTCGCCGCATGCGTGAAACGCACCGGCAGCGGAGCGGCGCTTGCGAGCCAAAGCGGCAAGCGCCTATCGCCGGCATGGCAGCCTCACTCGTCGCCAACCACGCGGCCGAGCCCATCCAGCGGACTGCGTACCGCAGACGCACCGCAGCCCAGGACATGCGTATAGATCTGCGTGGTGGCCACGTCCTTGTGACCCAACAGCTCCTGCACCGTGCGGATGTCGTGGCCATCCTCCAGCAGATGGGTGGCGAACGAATGCCGCAACGTGTGGCAGGTGGCAGATTTGGCGATGCCGGCACGCCGTCGCGCCACTTGCACCGCACGCTGCAGGACTTCCTCGGACACGTGATGGCGACCGACCCGGCCACTGCGCGGATCGCGCGACTGGCGCGCAGACGGAAACAGGTATTGCCACCCCGGCTCGGCGTCGGCATTGGGATACTTGCGTGCCAGTGCATGCGGCAGGAAGACCCGTCCGGTACCGGCCGCCAGATCGGCGGCATGCACCACCAACGCCCGTTCGCGTTGCCGTTGCAGCGCCTCACGCAGGCTGAGCGGTAGCGGCACCCGGCGGTCCTTGCCGCCTTTGCCATCGCGCACCACGATCTCGCCGCGCGCGGCGTCCACGTCCTTGATGCGCAGCCGCAGGCACTCCATCAACCGCATTCCGCTGCCATACAACAGGCTGGCCATCAACCAACACGGACCCTCCAGCACTGCCAGCAGCCGTGCAACTTCCGCGCGCGCGAGCACGACCGGAATGCGCCTCGGTCGCTTGGCGCGCACCAGGTTTTCCATCCACGGCAGCTCGATGCGCAAAACCTCGCGATAGAGAAACAACAGCGCCGCCAACGCCTGGTTCTGCGTGCCCGCAGACACCTGCCCATCAGTAGCCAGCCGGGTGAGAAACGCCTCGACCTCCGCCTGCCCCATCTGCGCCGGATGGCGCTTGCCGCTGGCCAGGATAAACGCCGGATCCAACTGATATACGCCTGCTCGGTGCGCAGGCTGTAGTGCTTTACACGCAGGCGGTCGCGCACCTGATCGAGCAGCCGGACCGGTGGACACGCTGTTACGCCCTCGTTTTTGTAGGTGTATTTCATACTCCTGCGTCCTTGCTGGATAACGCAACAAGCATCCGCATGGTCGCGCCCGCTTACTATCGTGCGATCCCTTGACTGGGGATAAGAGTTACCCCATTCACAAAGCGCTCGCGATCGAAGATACTCGCCACAACACCGCGTTTCGGCGGTCCAATAGTAGTTAGGCCGTGGTGGAGCAAATGCATTGGTGGTCGCCGCTTCGGTGAGTTCGCAGGCATGCATGCGGTTGGCTCCGGACAGCAGTCATCACCGTTGCTGGTAGCGGTAAGTTCGGTGCTTCGCCTTGGCATGCCGTTCCCGCGCTGCGCTCGTTGCGGTTGGCTTCGGTGACACCACGCGCCACTGCATCGCTGGGCAAGCTCCATCCCGCAAGCTGTGGCACACTCGGTCCAGGCGGCAGTGCTGGGGAGCATGGTTGCACCATCCAACCTTCGCGGCCACTCACTGCCTAACAACTCATTCAAGCCGAAGTTGCTTCGCAACTCGGCTTAATTCAAGCGTTAGGCCGTGGTGGAGCAAATGCGTTGGTGGTTGCCGCTTCTGTGAGTTCACAGGCGTGCATGCGCTTGGTTCCGGACAGCAGTCATCACCGTTGCTGGTTGCGGTAAGTTTGGTACTTCGCTTTGGTACGTCGTTCCCGCGCTGCGCTCGTTACAGTTGGCTTCGGTGGCATCACGCGCCGCTGCATCGCTGGGCAAGCTCCCTCCCGCAAGCTGTGGCACACTCGGTCCAGGCGGCAGTGCTGGGGAGCATGGTTGCACCACCCAACCTTTGCGGCCACTTACTGCCTAACAACTCATTCAAGCCGAAGCCACTTCGTGGCTCGGCTTAATTCAAGCGTTAGGCATCAGAAGGAGACTTATTTGTGCTGAAAGGGATCGTGCTGTTTGCTCTGGGGGTTCTCATCGGCGGCGTGGCCTCATTGGCAATCACCAATGCGAAGTGGGACGAGGATCAGAGATTTCGCATCACTTCTTACCGAGAAATCAATGACAAGTACAACGCGCTTTCTGCAGAGAGCCACGCAAGGCCAAGAAGAGATGAGTCTCTCGCCAACAATAGCTACGATAGGAGATCCATTAAATCTTGCATGCTTAACTCCACAATTCGCAGCCAAGCAATCGAGATGCATCTTGCAAACCGCGCGATGAGCGATGTGGAGAAGGGCTTGTTTCAGCCATTGGTACCTGTAGTCTTGAGTTCAAAAGAGAAGAGCAACCAGTCTCGCAGAATCGACCTCACACAAGAGGCAATCAAGCTTGATGATGAGTGTCTTGACCAAGCTAGAATTCGGCACAATCCTTGATAGCAAGGACACGAGCTGATGCCTAACAATTCATTCAAGCCGACGCCGCTTCGCGGCGCGGCTTAACTCAGCCGTTAGGCACAGGGAGAGAACGATTGGAAATCATTGCAGCCATTGTGGTCGCGGCCATTGCGATTACCATAATTAGGCTTCCCGCAAGAATGCTCGGTGAGCATTTGTATGAGCGAGGAGTTCGAGATCAATCCAAGTGGAGGCGCGACCTTGGAGCTGCAATTTATGCTCATAGCCTTAGATTCACTATTGCACTTGTCGGCCTACTCGTAATCCTCTTGCCGCAGCTCATATTTGGCGTCAGCCTATTGGACATCTAGGATCCCGGCCGAGATGCGATCAATGCCTAACAACTAAATCAATCCGAACCTGCTTCGCAGGTCGGCTTATCTCGTGCGTTAGGCGGCAGTTCCAGCTTCATCTCGATCCATTACAAACAGGGGAATACATATGTTGAGGGGAAAATTTGTTGCGGTGTTGGCGGCCATTCTGCTGGCTTCCGGTTGCGCTTCGGTTCCTATGGCGCCTGCATCTCAAGATGCAGAGCTAAAGACTTTCGCACCACCGCCTGCGGGAAAGGCTGGCGTTTACATGTACAGGAATAGTTTTGTGGGTCAAGCGCTCAAAAAAGACATCTACATGGATGGCAAGCGGCTTGGGGAAAGCGCTAACAAAACCTACTTCTACAATCAGGTCGACCCTGGCGAGCACACAGTGTCAACGGAGTCCGAGTTTAGCGATAATGATTTCAAGTTCACGGTTCAATCAGGAATGAACTACTTCATCCGCCAATACATCAAAATGGGTGTTTTCGTGGGCGGGGCAAATGTCGAGCTGGTTTCCGAAGAAGAGGGGAAAAAAGGTGTTTTAGCGTCCGGCCTCGCTAAATAGAAAATAGAAGGCTGATACATACTGATTGCCGCCTAACAATTCATTCAAGCCGAACTTGCTTCGTTACAGCAACAACATGGCAAATAAAGCTTTTCATGTTGTTGCCTCCACTGCGCAACTCGGCTTAATTCAGGCGTTAGGCCCGTAAAAGCAGAATGCCGCAGACGGAAACTGATCCGTCTGCGGCATTGTTAGTATCACTCTTCGGCAATGATTGTGATGCCGCGTTCAGTCACTTGCACTTGTGCTTTTTGGCCTACGGAAAATCCTGCCGCTTGCAACCAATCTCCGCTCAAACGCAAGAACGGTACCTGCCTCGGCCAGGTCCGGCGCTCTACATCTTTGTGCTTGCTTTCGTAGACCTGATAGCCAACGGTTAAAAAACGTAGTTCCGGCTGCGCAGTCTTTCTCTTTACGGCCATAGTGGTGCTCCTAGCGGATTGTTGAGTTACGCCCCTGTTGAGAGGGCGACCGAGTACTTCAACACCGCCGCTAGACGGCCCCCAGCTTTCCCCGGCAAGCCGGGTCTTGTATGACTGGACGCTACTCGGCCATAGAAACTATGGGCGCAAAAGAAAACGCGTTTCAGTCGCGGGCACTGCTAGCGGAAGGTATGTTGAGTACCTTCGGGCAATCTAGCGCTCTACCGGCTTGCGGTCAACTCGCAGGCAGTGGCCTAACAATTCGTTCAAGCCGAGCCTGCATCGTGGCAGCGCCAGCGTGCTTTACGCTACGCTAGCACGCAGTCGCCGCCCCGCTGCGGGGGGGGGCTTAACTCAGGCGTTAGGCATAAGGGGAGAGTTCTATGCGCATCGTTGTTTTTGCCATTACTGCTTTGGCTCTACTCGCAGGCTGCGACAAGCTCCAGCAACAACAAGAAGCCTCATTTGAGATCCGTGACTTCTCAACAAAAGAGGAAACAACCAAGGCCACCGAATATTCAAAGGAATGGAATGAATTCAAATCTACTGGAACGGTGGTCGCTCAAGGCATTCCCGCAGATCGGGCTGTGATTGCAATCTTCGAGTACAAAGACATTAGCGACAGCCCTAACCCAGAGTCACAGTACACAATGGCTCTTGTCCGCGGTGGGACGGGAAAAGTTGAAACTGCAAAAAGCAAATACGGTGAGATCAGCAAGCGCCCCAACTACCAATGGAGCGTGCTTGGGTGGCACGACATGAAGCCTGCAAGCGTCAAGGTCGTCAATTGAGGCTAGTCTGGCCTTATGTCTAACAATTCGTTCAAGCCGAGCCCAAATCGTGGCAGCGCCTTCGTCCCTACGCTACGCTAGCACGCAGTCGCCGCCCCGCTTCGGGCCGGCTTAACTTAGGCGTTAGGCATCATGACTATCGACATCGACAAACTGACCGAGGCAGAGCTCATCGACCTCAATCATCGAATTGTTGAGAGACTTCGCTTTATGCAGCATGCGCGAGCTCACGCAACTATGCTCCGCTTCAGCATTGGTGATCGCGTCACGTTTGAGCCGGACATACGAGGCCCGGTTTATGGCGTTATCGTTCGCTACAACAAAAAATCGGTCTCCGTGCTCACGGATGACGGTCGGCGTTGGACTGTAGCGCCTGGTCTTCTCCGTCCAGCATCAATAAAGGGCACTAAGCATTCGTCTTCTAGTAACGTTGTCGCTTTGCCCCGCAAGCCGCACAATGAAGCCTAACAATTCATTCAAGCCGACGCTGCTTCGCGGCCCGGCTTAACTCAGGCGTTGGGCCACACGTAGGGAATATGGCTACTACGCACAATCCATTTCTGTTAGTAGCTGGCGGTCTGAACGCGCTCGCTGCACTGCTGCATCTCGGCTGCATCGCTGCCGGTCCAGCGGGGTACCGTCTCCTCGGCGCTGGCGACGGCATGGCTCAAATGGCATCCGCCGGGCACTGGTACCCGACAGTAGTTACATTGATTATCGTCAGCATTCTGTTGGTGTGGGCCCTTTATGCCTTATCAGGCGCAGGTCTTGTTCGCCGACTCCCTCTACTCCGCTGGGTTCTACTAGCCATTACCGGTGTTTACCTGCTGCGCGGTCTTTTCTTCGTACCTCTCATGGCACACTTCCCGGGCAACAGCATGACATTCTGGTACGCCAGCTCAGCCATCTGTCTGGCCTTTGGCATTGTTCATGCCGTCGGTCTTCGGCAATCCTGGTCGCGCCTGTAAACGGGTGCGGTCTAACAATTCATTCAAGCCGAAGCCACTTCGCTGCTCAGCTTTTACATTGATCGTGTAGGTGCTTGCTCAACCGTCTCCTGCTGCGACCGCTGCGCATCCAAGGCCTGAGACTGGCGGACGCTTTCCTGCAGTGGAGGCACGGCCTCAGACAGATCCACCTTGGCCCGGAAGCCCGGCGTCTGGCCAAGAATAAAGATGCTTCCTTGGTGTAGGGTCACGCTCTGCAGCTGATCGTCACGAAGGATGCCCGCGCGCTTGGCTTCGACGGTGGCGTGCATTGCAACTTCATCAGAGGTGCCCTCTGGTAGCTTGCTGTGAATCGATCGATACAGAGGGTCGTTTGAGACCATCGCAGGGGCAGGCGCAACGCAGCGCTCCAACTGTCGACTCCCCGCAATTCAATGCCAGCTAAAACTAGAGGTCTGCGGTTGATGTTGCTCACGGAACTCGGCGGGTGTTAGCCCGCCCAGGCTGTCGTGCGGTATCTGTTGGTTGTAGTCGGCCAGCCACTGTTCGGTCTGTTCACGGACCTCGCTCAGCGTGCGGAAGATGTGCATGTCCAGCACGCCGCGCCGGTAGCTGCCGTTGAAGCGTTCGATGAAACCGTTTTGCATCGGGCGCCCCGGCTCGATGAAGTCCAAGGCGATGCCTTTGCGCTCGGCCCACTCGGCCAAGGCCAATGCGACAAACTCCGGGCCATTGTCCAAGCGAAGTTTGCCGGGGTAGCCGCGCCAGGCCGCGATGCGTTCCAAGGTGCGGATGACGCGGGCGGCCGGAAGATTCAAGTCCACTTCGATCGCCAAGGCTTCCCGACTGAAATCGTC
>NZ_MDFM01000032.1 GCF_002939985.1 Xanthomonas hortorum pv. cynarae
ACACCTAAACTGCCAGAATCCGAACAGATAAGGCTCTTACGCGGCATCCATGCCGCGTAAGGTCCCGCGACGGTGAGCGGGCAAGGACCAGTGGAGATGGTCGGTGTGCATGGTGCAATCAATGCCTGACGTGGGTTGCTTAGATAACGGGGCGCCCGATCATCTTCTCAATGCAAGCCGAGCAGTGGACAAGCTTTAAGAAAGCAACCGACAAACTCTCTGGTGCGGTGTCCTCACCGATTGCGGGACCGTGTGGCGGCATGGATGCCGCCACCGAGCCTACAGGGACGTACTTGCGGCGTGTCCCGCGAGCGGTGAGGGCACCGCACGCTCGACCGACCAAGCTTTTGACTCCATCTAAACGCCGCCAAGACTCGACATCTTGATTGCCTTTGAATCGTTGGACAGTTGTTGCAACTTCCATATCCGCAATCTTGCCGCTATCAAAACAGCGTTCAAAAGGTGTTGTTAGCCGCTCTTGGCGCCGACCGCCTTCGCTGCGCGTGCGGCCTGCTGCTCGACCAGGGTCAGCGCAACGTTGTCGCGCAGATAGGCTGGCTCGACCCGCTCCGGTGCCACGCCTTCGCCGCGCAACAGCGCCGGCACGGCGAGCGTGAGCAGATCGGCAGCGTGCGGGAGCGCGGCTGCATCGACGCTGGTCAGCTGCGTTGCGAATCGCTGTTGCAGCAGTGCATCGGCAGCGGCGAATCCGGTGCCCACACCGGCAAAACGTTGCAGCGTATTCGGCAGAACCAAGGCGTCCGGTGCACAGACCACTTCCGGCGCCAGTTCCAGCAGCGTGTCGCTGCGGCGCTCGAACACGCCGGCATACACCTCGCCCATGCGCGCATCGATGCAGGCCATCACGTGCGTCGCATCGGCCGGCGCGCGCAAGGCCAGCACCTGTAGCGTGGAAACGGCAAGCACCGGCACGTCCAGGCCCAGGGCGATGCCTTGCGCGATGCCAATCGCCAGGCGCACGCCGGTGAAGGCGCCGGGGCCACGGCCGACCGCAATCGCATCCAGCTGGCGGCGCGCGATGCCTGCTTCGGCCAGCAGTTGCTCGGCCCACGGCAGCGCCAGCTCGGCGTGGCGGCGCGGCGCCAGTTCGAAGCGCTCGAGCACGCGGCCATCCACATGCAGCGCGACGGAACAGGCTTCGGTGGAGGTCTCGAACGCGAGGACTTTCATGACAGGACCGCAGGCAGGAAGGGAAAGATCACGCGTCGCCGAACGGCAACGCGTGCACGCCATTGTCGCCCACCGGCTCGGCGACGCCAAAAAACGCGCGCACATCGCCGATCTCGCGGGTGCGCGCAAACGGCGGCAGCGAGTTCATGAAGGTGCGGCCGTAGCCTTTGTTCAACAGCCGCGGGTCGCACAGCACCAGCACGCCGCGATCGGTCTCGCTGCGGATCAACCGGCCCACGCCCTGCTTCAGCGCAATCACCGCCTGCGGCAATTGCTCGTCGCGGAACGGGTTGCCGCCCTCGCGGCGGATCGCATCCAGGCGCGCTTCGAAGACCGGGTCGTCGGGCGCGGCAAACGGCAGCTTGTCGATCACCACCACGCTCAAGGCATCGCCGACCACGTCCACGCCCTCGCGGAAGCTGGCAGACCCCAGCAGCACACCGTTGCCGGAAGTGCGGAAACGCTGCAGTAACGTGGCGCGTGGCGCTTCGCCTTGCACGAACAAGGGCCACGGCGCACCGCGCAATGCCTCGGCGGCTTCGCGCAGCGCGCGGTGCGAGGCGAACAACAGGAATGCGCGGCCGTTGGAGGCTTCCAGTACCGGCGTCAATGCGGCGATCAGCGCCGTGCCGAAGCCGCGCGCCGCCGGATCGGGCAGATGCGGCGGCAGATAGCACAGCGCCTGGCGCGCCCAATCGAAGGGACTGGGCTGCAGCAAGGTCACCGGATCGCTCAAGCCCAGGCGCTGCGCAATGTGGTCGAACTCGCCGCCCACCGCCAACGTGGCCGAGGTGAACACCCATGCCGCGTGCGATTTTTCGCGGTGTTCGCGCAGCGGGCCAGAGACATCCAGCGGCGTGCGTTGGCAGCGGAAACCGCGCGGACTCAGCTCGTACCACAGCACATCGTTGTCGACGGTGTCCGGCAATTCCTGCGCAAAATCCAGCACCGGCGCGTCTTCGCCCAGCCAGCGCGACAGCCGCGCGAGCGCTTCCTGCGCGCGTGCAGAGCAGCCGTCGAACCCGGGCGATGCCTCGCGCAACGGCAGCAAGGCATCGCCCAACCGTGCCAGCGACGACAGCACCGCATCGAAGCCCTCGCGCACCTGCGGCTTGGCCAGCGCGCGCCATTGGGTGCCGCGTGGCGGCAGGCCTTCCATGCCTGAGCGCAGGCCGCGCAACGCTTCGTCCAAGGCGAGAATCGGTTCCTGCAGGCTGGCCTGCGCGCCGGCCACCAGCCGCGCTTCGACCATGCAATCGCGGGCCAGCTCCTGCCAGGGCCGCATGCCGAAACTTTCGCCAAAGAAATTCGCCGCCAGTTCCGGCAGCTGATGCGCTTCGTCGATGACGAAGGCCTGCGCGCCGGGCAGGATCTCGCCGAAGCCTTCCTGCTTGAGCGCCAGATCGGCCAGCAGCAGATGATGATTGACCACCACCAGGTCGGCGGCCTGCGCGCGCTGACGCGCCTGCACCACAAAACACTCGCTGTAGAACGGGCATTCGGTGCCCAGGCAGTTGTCGACCGTGGAAGTCACCAGCGGCAGCAGTGGCGAGTCGTCCGGTAGGGCTTCCATCTCGGCCATGTCGCCGAACTGGGTACGCCCGCTCCAGGCAACGATGCGATGGAACTGCGAGACCTGTTCGGGCGTAGAAAAACGCGGTTCGCCGCGCGCCTGCTGGGTGCGGTACTTGCACAGATAATTGGCGCGCCCTTTCAGCAGTGCGCTGCGCAGGCCGATGCCCAACGCGGCGCGTACGCGCGGCAGATCGCGATGGAACAACTGGTCCTGCAGCGCGCGGGTGCCGGTCGAGATGATGGTCTTGAGCCCGGACAGCAGCACCGGCACCAGATAGGCGTAGGTCTTGCCGGTCCCGGTGCCGGCCTCGGCCAACAGCACATCGCGCTGCTCGAACGCCTCGGCGATGGCGCCGGTCAGGCGCAACTGCGCGGCACGCGGCGCAAATGCGTCGAGCTGACGCGCAAGCGCCCCGCCCTCGCTGAGCGCCTCGATGCTGGCAGTGGCAAGTTGGGACATGGGATCGAACGGATGCGGGACACAGAAGCGCGACAGCCTAGCGCGTGCGCAGTGATGCTGCCTGGATTGCGCTTTATGGATTGCGGACTAGCGCCATTGCGCCAGCAACAGCCACCTCCCGTGCCTGCATCACCTCTGACGGCCTGCATAACGCAGCGAGCAGCATTCACATCAGCAGGGGGCAGCTTTCCAACCACCGATGCGCGGCAGTGACACCAGCTGCACCAAGCGCCGACCGCGCCCCCCTGGCGGTGAGCGCAGTCGGCCTGATTACTGCAATCAGTACCGCTTCACACCAGGCACCGTGCACCCGGCAATCTGCACCTTGGCCGAGGCGGCATTTTCTTTTTCGCCACGGGCAATTCGCGACTGCTCGATGGTGGCCCAGTGACGACGGCACAGCGGGCCGGTCTTGGAACCCAGTTCGATGGCCTGTTTGGCAAAGCGCTCGGCGGCCGGCCAATCGGCTTGCAGCACGGAAATTTCCGCACGCTCCTGCAGCACCGCCGGGTCGCCGGCGACCAGACCCAACGCCTGATCCAGCGCTGCAGCGGCGCCGGCCAGATCGCCGGCCTGGCGCTTGGCCTTGGCGGTCTCGCGCAGATCGTCCACCTGCGGGTCGCGCAGCGGCTGCACCGACAGTTCGGTGTCGTCGACGCCGGCCTCGCGTTCGATCAGCAACAGCCGCTGTGTCGGGGTGGTCGGGTCCACAGGTGCCGGCGGCGGCGGCGCGGGCGGCGCACTGACGCAGGCAGACAGCGCGGCAAGCACGCCGAAAAGGGCAAGGAGGCGGTGCAGTCGGTTCATGAGGTCACTCCAATTCAATGCGCGGGCGGGGGCGAGGCAGGCGCTTGCGCGGGTTCTTCCGGCTTTTTGTCCAGACCGAAGAAGCGGCGCCAGCCACCCCCGCCGGATTGTTCGGCAGGCGCTGCAGGATCGCCGGGCGCGCCTTCGATCGACGGTGCATTGCCGGCACACGGGGCGTAGGCCGGCGTGAACCCGACCACGAACGGGAACTGGCGCGCGCCCGGGCAACCGGGGTCGGTCACGCCGGTGCCGGCCGCATCCACCCACTGCCAATCCAGGCCCTTGCCGCTGACCTTCAACGGCGCACTCGGCAGCCGCGCGAAGATGCTCGACCACACCCGCATCGCGCCGGTGGCGCCGTACAGGCCGGTCTGCTCGTTCTGATCGTTGCCCATCCAGATCACCGCCAGATGGTCGCCGGTATAGCCGGCATACCAGCTGTCGCGGCCGTCGTTGGAAGTACCGGTCTTGCCGGCCGGCGACAGCCGGCCCAGGCCATAGCCCAGCAGTTGCCGCGCGGTACCGCCGCTCACCACTTGCTGCAAGGCGATGCTGATCAGGTTGGCGGCCACCGAATCACCTTCCTGCGCCGGAGCCGGGGTCTTGTCGTAGCGCTTGAGCAGCTTGCCCTGCGGGTCGAGCACGCCGCGCACCGCATGCAGCGGCTGGATCTCGCCACCGGCGGCCAGGAACTGATACAGCTGTGCCATGCCGTACGGGCTCTGATCGGTCGCCCCCAGGATCAGCGAGGGATTGGTGTCGGCCTTGATGCCGGCCAGCACCTGGATCAGCTGCGCGATGCGCTCCGGGCCGACCTGCATGCCCACGCGTACCGTGGCCTGGTTGTAGGAATGCGCCAGCGCATCGATCAGCCGCACCGTGCCATGACTGCGGTTGTCGGAATTGCCCGGCGACCAGGTCTTGCCACGGCTGAGCTGCACCGTCACCGGCGCATCGTCGACCCAGCTGGACAGCGCCCAGCGATCCGGCGAGGCCAATGCCAGCAAATACACGAACGGCTTGAGCAACGAGCCAACCTGCCGCTGTGCTTCGACGGCGCGATTGAAGCCGGGCTTGGCCACATCGCGGCTGCCGACCACCGCCAGCACATCGCCGTTATGCACATCGGTGAGCACCAGGCCGGCCTGCAGCGGCGGGCGCTTCTTGTTGTCCAGCCGCTTGATGGTGCCGGTCACTGCGCCTTCGGCGTACGCCTGCGCGGACGGCGACATGCCGGTGAGCACGCTCATGCCGGCGCCTTGCAGCACGCCTTCCGGGTAATCGTGCGCCAGCTGGCGCCGCACCAGATCCACGTAGGCCGGGAAGCGGTTGGCGGCGACCAGACCGGGTTCCTTGGGCACACCCAACGGCTCGGCCAGTGCGCGCTTGTACTCGGCCGCGTCGATCAGGTTGTTTTCGTGCAGTTTGCCCAGCACGAAATTGCGTCGATCCAGCGCACGCTCGGGGTTACGCCGCGGGTCGTAGTAGGACGGCCCCTTGACCAGCCCGATCAGCAAGGCGATCTGCTCGGTGGTCATCGAGTTGAGTTCGCGGCCGAACCACAGCTCCGCACCGGAGGACACGCCGTGGATCGCCTGCCCGCCGCGCTGCCCCAGATATACCTGATTGAGATAGGCCTCCAGGATGGTGCGCTTGTCGTAACGCGCCTCCATGATCACGGCATACAGAATTTCGTTGAACTTGCGGGTAACCGTCTGTTCCTTGCCGATGCCGAGCAGGCCGCTGCGTGCCAGCTGCTGGGTCAAGGTGCTGGCGCCCTGCCGCACCTGGCCGCCGGAGCGCGCCATGATCCAGGCCGCGCGCACCATGCCGCTGAGATCGATGCCGTGGTGGCTGTTGAAGTCGCGGTCCTCGACCGCCTGCAGGCCGGTGACCAGCAGCTCGGGCACTTCTTCCATGCGCACCAGGCGGCGCTCTTCCTGCTTCTGCCCGTACAGCGTGGCGATGCGCGCCGGGTCCAGGCGCGCACTTTTCAGCGCCTTGCGGTCGCCGGCATCGCGCAGGCTGGCCACACGCCCGCCCGACACGCTGACCTCGATGCGCCGCGCAGGCACCCGCCCGTCCACGTCGATGTAGCCGCGGCTGGCGATGGTGAAGCGGCTGCCGTCCTGCTGATAGGTACCGGCCAGTTTGGCTTGACCATCGTCACGGTACGAGGCTGCATCCAGCTCGGTCTTCAAGGTGGCCGCATCCAGCGCATCGCCGGGCACCAGCACCAATGGCCGCCCGTACACGCGGGTCGGGATCTGCCAACGCAGCTCGCCGAAACGCTGGGTGACCTGCTTGTTCAGATACACCGTGTAGGGAATCAGAAAACCAAGCGCCAGCGCGAATGCCGCAAAGGCCCAGACAATCAGCCTGCGTTGCCAGCGGGAGCCTTGCTCGTTGGTGTCGTCCTCGAAATCGTCGGGAGCGTCGTGGTCGTCGTGGCGTCGGGGCACAGGGATGCGAGAATGTAGAGTCCGGCGAGTCTAGCGCAGCGCTGTGGTGGTTGTGGTCAGCCGGACCCTTTGACTTAAGCTGGAGTTTCAACGCGATGTCGATGTCCCTGGCCGATGCACGCTATCTGTTCAATCGCGTGCTTGGGCTGATCCACCGCAGCGTGGCAAGCATGCGCACACGCGGCTGGCGCGCCACCTGGCAGCGCATTCGCGTGCACACGCAGGCGCCGCCGGTCGCGCTCGGCACGCCGCTGTGGTTGCCGGACCCCGCACCGTTTGCCGCGTTTGCGGTCCCGCATAGCGCCACGCCGCGCGTGACGCTGGTGATTCCGGTCTACAACCACATCGCACACACGCTTGCCTGTTTGCGCGCGCTGGCTGCGCATCCACCGCAACTGGATGTGGAAATTGTGGTGGTGGACGACGGCAGCAGCGATGCCACCGAGGCGCAGCTGCCGCAGATACAGGGCCTGCACTACCACCGCCGCACCAGCAATGGCGGTTTCATCGCCGCCTGCAACGACGGCATCGCACTGGCGCGTGGCGATTTCGTGGTGCTGCTCAACAACGACACCATTCCGCAACCCGGCTGGCTGGATCGGCTGATCGACACGTTCGCGCAGCATCCCAGCGCCGGCATGGTCGGCGCGCAACTGGTGTATCCGGACGGACGCCTGCAGGAGTCCGGCGGCGTGGTGTTCGCCGATGGCAGCGCCTGGAGCTACGGCCGCTTCGAATCGGCCGACGATCCGCGCTACGCGTATGTACGTGCGATGGACTATTGCTCGGGCGCCGCAATTGCGCTGCCACGCGCGTTGCTGCAGACGCTGGGCGGGCTGGATCGCCGTTACATGCCTGCATATTACGAAGACACCGATCTGGCGTTTGCGGTGCGTGCGGCCGGGTATCGGGTGCTGGTGCAGCCGGCCAGTGTGGTGGTGCATGACGAAGGTACCAGCAACGGCACCGACACTCGCACCGGGGTGAAGGCGTATCAGGTCCGCAATCAAGCCGTGTTCGCCGAAAAATGGCAGCAGGCGCTGGCAATGCAGTTGCCGGTCGGCACCGTGCCTGCGCCTGCGCTGCTGCATCGCGGCCAACGCCAGGTACTGATCCTGGACGAGAGCGTGCCGCAGCCGGACCGCGATTCCGGCTCGCTGCGGCAGTTCAATCTGATCCGCCTGCTGTGCGAAGAAGGCGCGCATGTGGTGTTCGTGCCCACCCGCCGCGAACACGCCGGGCGACATACGCAGGCACTGCAGCAACTGGGTGTGGAAGTCTGGTATGCGCCGTTTCTGGATGGCATCGGCAGCTGGCTACGCACACATGGCGCGCGCTTTGCGGTGGTGCTGCTGGTACGCCATCACGTTGCGCATGCCTGCCTACCGTTGCTCAAACAATACGCCCCGCAGGCGCGCACCCTGTTCGACACCGTCGATCTGCATTACCTGCGCGAACGCCGCGGCGCGGAGCTGGCCGGCGATGCCAACCTGTTGCGCGCGGCAGAACGCACCCGCCTGCGCGAACTGGAGATCATGGCCGCCACCGACGTCACGCTGCTGGTCTCGGCAGCCGAACAGGCGCAGCTGCAGGCGGACGCACCGCAGATCCGCACCGCCCTGCTCTCCAATCTGCATGAAGTGGCCGGTAGCGGTCATCCCTTCGCGCAACGTCGCGACCTGGTGTTCGTGGGTGGCTTCCGGCATCCGCCCAATGTGGATGCGGTGCAATGGTTCATCAGCGCGATCTTTCCGCAGGTGCGTGCGCAGTTGCCGGAGGTGATCTTCCACTGCATCGGTGCGGATATGCCGGAGGCACTGAAGCTCTTGGCCGACGAGTGCCCGGGCGTGCAATTGCACGGACATGTGCCGGATCTGGTGCCGTATATGGACACTGCGCGCATCGCGGTGGCGCCGTTGCGCTTCGGCGCCGGCGTCAAGGGCAAGATCAATCTGAGCATGGCACACGGCCAACCAGTGGTCGGCACCACCTGTGCAGTGGAAGGCATGCATCTGCGCGATGGCGAAGATGTATGCGTAGCGGATAACGCCGACGCCTTCGCCGCTGCGATTGTGCGCCTGTATCGGGATGCAGCGCTGTGGCAGCGCCTGGCCGACAACGGCTTGCGCAACGTGGCGCAGCATTTTTCGCTGGATGCCGCGCGTAGCACGGTACGCGCGTTGTTTATCGAGGCTTGAGTTGCCTGCCACTGGCGTGCGTGCCTTGGTACACCAGCGCTGCCAGCGTGGCCGGGCACGTAGCGGGAGTTGGGGGGGCGGAGCTGCCATTCCCTGCGCGCCGCCCAGGCCTCGCGCTCAAGGAAGCGCCGTCAAAAGCGGCCTCCACCTCAGCGCTGCTCAGCTACCGCCTTGACCCGGCGCGTAAACTCGACCAATTCCGGCAGCCCCGGATCCAGCTGACGCGCCTCATCCTGCGCGCGCCTTGCAAACGCCGCATCCTCCTGCCCCAACCGCTCGCTGCCCACCGCAATCCAGCGCTGAGCCAGACGTCGGCGCGCGCCGATCAGCGCCTCGCCATTCGGCGTCAATGCCTGCCACGCATCCAAGCAACCGCGCGCGGCACGCAGACGGTTGTTGCGCAACTCGTCCTCGAAACAGCGCTGGCTCGCCGGCGCCACGCGTGCGGCGGCCTGCAATACGCGCGGATCGCGCGGTGCCAGCGCCTGCGCTGCTCGCACCGCGTCGTAGGCACTGGCGCCGGGCGGGGTCATCCATTGCTGCTGCGCTTCGGCATCTGTCACCCGTTGCAACAGCGCGCGCAGACGGCGCTCGCGTGCACCACGCGACAAACCGGTTTCAGGGCTGCGTTGTGCATCGCGTGCGCGCGCAATCGCCTGTTCTGCCTGCGCGATCGATGCAGCGCCCGGCACCAGGGCGCGCGCCTCCTGCAGCGATTGCAGTGCAGCGTCGAAGTGGAAATCCGCCGCCTGCCGGCTGGCCTGCGCGGCGTATTCGCTCGCGACCTGATCGAGCCCGCGACGCGCTGCGGCATCGTCTGGCTCGGCCGCCAGCACGGCGTTGAAATCGCGTGCGGCCGGCGCCAGGCGACCACGCCGCAACAAGCCTTCCGCGCGTTGACGGCGCTGCTCCAGCACGCGGTGGTAGTGGCCTTCGGTCAGCGGTACATCGGCATGCCCGGCGTCGTAGCGCTTGGCAGCGGCCAGCAACATCCCAGCATCGCCGAGCGCGTCGCGCGCCAGTGCATGGCGGGCCTGCGCCAGCAGATCGGTCAGGGCATCTTCGCGCCCTTCCAGGGCATCGGTGCGGTCCGGCGCCAGGGTCAGGATGCGTTGGTACAACGGCAATGCACTGTCCGGCGTGCCATCCAGGCGTCCTTGTTGCTGCGCGGCCACGGCCTGCGCGAACAAGGCATCCAACCCGGCGCGACGTGCCTGCAGCGCGCGCAAGCGCAGCGTGACTGGCGCGATCTGCGCTTGCGGCACTTCCAGCGCAGTCGCCAGCGCCAGTCTGCGTTGCGCTCCGGCGGCGTCACCGGCCGCGATTGCCGCACGCGCCTGCACCACTGCGGCGGCACCGGTGCGCGCCAGTCCGGCACGGGCTTCGCTGCGGTCGCTATCCAAGGCGAGCGCGGCAGCGAACAGTTCGCGCGCGCCGCTGCCATCGGCGGCACTGAGTTGGCCGCGCGACAAGGCCGCATCGCCCCGTTGCAGCAGCTGCTGGATACGCGTATCCGGCCACAGCCAATCGGCCAGCGGCTTGCGCAATACGATCGTGGTCAACAGCAGGCATGCGCAAAGCACCAATGCCACGCGCCATAGCGCACGGCTGCGCAACGGCGCCCAGAGGCGGGGCGATCTGGCCCAGCGCGGAAGCGGGAGCATGCGGTGGCGTCCATCCTTGGCGCGACCTGACGGGGACGCGTTCACACCGCTATGGTAGCCGGCCGTTGCGAAGACGATGTGCGCTTCGGGATTCGGGATTCGGGATTCGGGATTCGTCAGGCAAGCACACCTTTCTTGCTGTGTGTGCCGCCTGTTTCAAATCGATGGGCGCTGGCGAGGTGTGCGTCGCTCAGCCGAGTCGCCGCACCTCGCTCACCCCGGGTAAGGCATCCAGCTTGCCAAGCAAGCCGGACAGCTGGTCGTAATCGCTGACCTTCAAACGCAAACGCAGTTGCGCGCGGCCGGTGTCACGCACGTTGTCGCTGTTGATCTCCAGCACATGCGCATCCTCCTGCGCGATCAGGTTGGTGATGTCCTTCAGCAGCCAGCGCCGATCGACTGCGCGCACCTGCACATCCACTTCGTAGCCGCTGCCGGCCTGGCCCCATTCCACCGGCAACAAGCGCTGCGGATGCGCAGCAGCCAGACGCGACAGCGCCGCGCAATCGGTGCGATGCACGGTGATACCGCGGCCACGGGTCAGATAGCCGGCGATCGGCTCGCCCGCCACCGGCTGGCAGCAGCGCGCCAGCTGCACCAGCAGATTGCCCACGCCCTGCACGGTGAACTTGGATTTGCCCAGACCCTCGCGCCGCGCGGTGGGCCGTGGCGGCGCCGGTACCGCAGGCTGCGAGGCAGCGCGCTCGGCTTCCAGCAGCGCACGGCTGACCTGATTGGGCCCGGTATCGCCCAGCGCCACCTGGATATACAGATCGTCGATGTTTTCGGCGTGGAATTTACGCGTCGCCACACTCAGATCGGAGTGCTGCAGGCCCAGGCGCTTGAGCTCGCGATCCAGCAACTCCTTGCCCGCGTGCACGTTGCGCGCACGGTCGAGCTTGTGGAACCACGCGCGCACCTTGTCGCGCGAGCGCCCGCTGGCCAGGAATCCGTTGGACGCCAGCAACCAGTCGCGGCGCGGGTCGGCTTCCTTGGCGGTCATGATCTCCACCCGGTCGCCGCTGCGCAGCCGGTAGGTCAGCGGCACGATGCGATCGTTGACGCGCGCGCCGCGGCAGCGATGCCCGACCATGGTGTGCACGTGATACGCAAAATCCAGCGGCGTGGCGCCTTGCGGCAGATCGATCACCTCGCCCTTCGGCGTCAGCGCATACACGCGGTCTTCGATCAGCTCGGCATCCAGCGCGCCGGCCAGTTCGCCGTGGTCGCCCTCCTGCACCTGCTCCAGCAGCTGCCGCATCCACAGGATCTTGCGGTCGAACGCCTTCTCGGCGCCCTTGCCGCCCTCTTTGTACTTCCAGTGCGCCGCAACCCCGAGTTCGGCCTGCGCGTGCATCTCGTGGGTACGGATCTGGATTTCGATCGTGCGCCCTTCCGGGCCCAGCACTGCCGTGTGCAGCGAGCGATAGTCGTTGGCCTTGGGCCGGGCGATGTAGTCGTCGAACTCGCTCGGCACCGGCGCCCATAGCGAATGCACCGCACCCAGGGCGGCGTAACAGGCGGCCACGTCGTCGACCATCACCCGCACCGCGCGGATGTCGTATAGCTGGTCGAACGACAGGCGCTTTTTCTGCATCTTCCGCCAGATGCTGTAGATGTGTTTGGGCCGCCCGCTCACTTCCGCACGCAGGCCCTGCTGGGTCAACGACGTCGACAAGGTGCGCTTGACCGTTTCGAGATAGCGCTCGCGCGCCACGCGGGTTTCGTCCACCTCGCGGGCGATGCGGCGGTAGGTGTCCGGCTCCAGATGCCGGAACGCCAGGTCTTCCAGCTCCCACTTCACCTGCCAGATGCCCAGCCGGTTGGCCAGCGGTGCGTGGATGTCGCGGGTGAGCTGGGCAAGCGCGCGGCGTTGTTCCTCGCTCAGGCGGTCGGCCACGCGCATGCGCGCCAGCTGCCGCGCCAGCAGGATCGGCACCACCCGCAGGTCGTGGATGATGGACAGCAGCAGCCGCCGCAAGCCTTCGCTGTTGCGCCCGGCCTCGCGCCCGGCATGCAGCGCCCAGACCTGATCGGCCGCATCCAGCCCATCGAGCAAACCTTCAACCACCACACGCCGTTCGGCCGGTTGCCATGGCAGGCTCGCGACCACGCCGCGCAAGGCGGGCAGATCGAACAGCAATGCGGCAATCAAGGTGGCCTCATCGGCCGCCAGCAGCGCCAGCGCATCCAGCGTGTCGGCAAGCAGCGCCCACGGCACGGCATCGGCTTGCGCTGGCGGCACGTTCTGCCAGGCCTGCGCCAATGCGTCGCGCAAGGCGGGCGCGATCGACGCAATGGCAGGACGCTGCAGCACGGCATGCAGGCGGTCGAATGAGGAACTGGTCACAGCGGTAGACACGGGCGTGGGCAACAACAATGGTCTGACAGCTACGGTAACGTGCGCGTCACCTTCTCCACAACGCGCAATCGCAGCGCAGCCACGGAAATCCGACACCGTTGCGCTTATGACCGGTTCACCCGCCAACGCCTTGATTCGCAACCGCTCTGCGATGGAGACGCATCAACGCAGCGCGCCAGTTGCGACGTAATGGCGGCTTTTTACAAGCTATTTACAATTAAAATATACCGACTGCCTATGCTCGGCCCACGTCATCGCTGCATTACGCCGCGACGGCGTTTTTCCATCCACTGCGAGATAGCCGATGAAGACCTGGAAGAAGCCTGTCGTTCGTGAAGTCAATTGTGGCGCCGAGATCAACTGCTACGTCTCCGGCGAATTCTGAGCTCACCTGCCGCCCTTCCTCTTGATGCATGACCGGCTTGCTGCCGGCAGATAGGTAACAGTTCTCCATGCGCATCATCGTTCTGGGATCGGCGGCCGGCGGTGGGCACCCGCAGTGGAATTGCCACACCCCCGCGAGTCAACGGGCGTGGCAACAAACAGACGGTGCCCAACGTCGTACCCAGGCCAGTATCGCCGTCAGCGCCGACGGCCAACGCTGGGTACTGATTAATGCCTCACCCGATTTCCGTCAACAAATTCTCGCAACGCCTGCGCTTTGGCCGCAGCACGGCCTGCGCCATTCGCCGATTGAAGCAGTGCTGCTGACCAGCGGCGAGATCGACCATATCGCCGGGTTGCTGTCGATGCGAGAGAGCCAGGTGTTCTCACTGCATGCAAGCAGTCGCGTGCTTGATCTGCTTTCGCAAAACCCCATCTTCGATGCGGTCAATCCGCAGTATGTGCAGCGCCAGCCATTCGCGCTCGATACGCCGTTGTCGCTGCTGGGTTTGCAGCTCACGCCATTCTCGGTGCCCGGCAAGGTACCGCTGTTTATGGAATCGCGCAGCGGCGGCGATCTGGCCGGTTCCAACGAAGAAACCCTCGGGCTCACCATCGACGATGGCCAGCACCGCGTGCATTACATTCCCGGCTGCGCGGCAATGACCGATGCGTTGCGTGCGCGTCTGCAAGGCGCCGAACTGGTGTTCTTCGACGGCACGCTGTGGCGCGACGACGAGATGGTGCAACTGGGCATCAGCCAGAAAACCGGTCAGCGCATGGGTCACATGAGCATCGACGGCCCCGACGGCACCATCGCCGCCTTCGCCCCGCTGGATGTGGCACGCAAGATCTTCATCCATCTCAACACCACCAATCCCGTGCTCGACACCCACTCGCCGGAGTACGCCAGCGCGCGTGCCAGCGGCTGGGAGGTCGCGCACGACGGCCTGGAGATCACCCTGTGACCGCCCTGCTCACCCCCGACCAACTGGAAGCGGACCTGCGCGCCATCGGCGCCCGTCTGTACCACGACCAGCATCCATTCCACGCGCTCTTGCACGAGGGCAAGCTCGATCGCGGCCAGGTCCAGGCCTGGGCGCTGAATCGCTTCGAGTACCAGCGCTGCATTCCCTTGAAAGACGCCGCGATTCTGGCGCGTATGGAAGACCCGGCGCTGCGGCGGATCTGGCGTCAACGCATTCTCGACCACGATGGCAACAGCGCCAGCGATGGCGGCATCGCGCGTTGGCTGCACCTGACCGATGCGCTTGGCCTGGATCGCACGCTTGTTGAATCCGGCCGTGCGCTACTGCCCGGCACCCGTTTCGCCGTGCAGGCCTACCTGCAGTTCGTGCGCGAAAAAAGCCTGCTCGAAGCGATCGCCTCTTCGCTCACCGAGCTATTCGCCCCCAACATCATCGGCCGACGCGTGGCCGGCATGCTCAAGCACTACGACTTCGTCTCGCCCGAGGCGCTGGCCTACTTCGAGCATCGCCTGACCGAAGCGCCGCGCGATTCGGATTTCGCACTCGACTACGTCAAGCAGCACGCCACTACCGTCGAGAAGCAGGAGCTGGTGAAGGCCGCGCTACACTTCAAGTGCTCGGTGTTGTGGGCGCAACTGGATGCCTTGCACGTGGCCTACGTCACCCCGGGCATCGTGTGGCCGGATGCGTTCGTGCCCGAGCGCGATGCCAGCCGGGCCGCTGCGTGAGCAGCATCACCCGCGACTGCCAACCTGCCCTGCGCGCAGGCGTGCGCCTGCAGCATGACCGCGCACGCGACCAGTGGGTGCTGCTGGCGCCCGAGCGGGTGGTCGAGCTGGACGAGATCGCGCTGGTGGTGGCGCAGCGCTACGACGGCGTGCGTTCGCTGGCGCAGATCGCGCAGGAACTGGCGGCCGAATTCGATGCCGACGCGGCAGACATCGAGGTCGATGTAATCGAACTCACCAACACCCTGCATCAGAAACGCCTGCTGCGACTATGAGCATCGCCCCGCCGCCACTGTCCGTGCTGCTGGAGCTGACTCATCGCTGCCCGTTGGCGTGCCCGTATTGCTCCAACCCGATCGCACTGGCAGCGCTGCGCGAGGAAATGGACACCGCAGGCTGGTGCTCGTTGCTGCAGCAGGCCGCCGACATGGGCGTGCTGCAGGCGCATTTTTCCGGTGGCGAACCGATGCTGCGCAAGGACCTGCCCGAGCTGGTGGCGCATGCGCGCGCGCTCGGGTTGTACAGCAATCTGATCACCTCCGGCGTGGCCGGCGGCGAGCCGATGCTGGACCAATTGCAGGCTGCCGGACTGGAACACGTGCAGCTGAGCGTGCAGGACGTCGACCCGGCCGGTGCCGACCGCATTGCCGGCTATCGCAACAGCTTGTCAAAGAAGCGCGACTTCGCTGCCGCTGTGCGTGCGCGAGGTCTGCCGCTGACGCTCAACGCTGTACTGCACCGTCATAACGCCGAGCGCGTGCCGGGCATGATCGCGCTGGCGCTGGAATGGCAAGCCGAGCGTATCGAAGTGGCGCACACCCAGTATTACGGTTGGGGCCTGCGCAATCGCGCCGCGTTGATGCCCAGCCGCGAGCAACTGATGACCACGATTAAGGCAGTGGAAACCGCACGCCGCGAGCTCGGCGACCGCCTGGCGATCGACTTCGTCACGCCCGATTACTACGCGCGCCAGCCCAAACCCTGCATGGGCGGCTGGGGCCAGCGCTTCGTCAATATTTCCCCGCGTGGCGATGTACTGCCCTGCCACGCGGCCGAAACCATCGAGGGCATGCGCTTCGACAATCTGCGCGAGCGCTCGCTGGCCGATATCTGGAACAACGGCGAGGCGTTCGTGCGCTTCCGCGGCACGGCGTGGATGCCCGAGGTGTGCCAGGGCTGCCCCAAGCGCGAGATCGACTGGGGCGGCTGCCGCTGCCAGGCCCTGGCGCTGGCTGGCGATGCCGCCACGCTGGACCCCGTGTGCGAACGCTCGCCGCGGCATGCCGAGGTGCGCGCCACCGCCGAACGCGAGGCCGCCGCGCCCGCACCTGAGTTTGTCTACCGCCGTCCCGAACGTGCTGCGCGCGCGACCGTAGCGACGGTAGACGAGGAGTAATTCACAGCAGCAGCTTGGCCTTTCTGCGCATCTGCCTGCCACCTCTCCATGCGGCGCAAAAGGGCCTGTGGCTATTGGAGGCGAGCACCACGCAGCGAGCGCCGTAGGCCAAGCTGCACGATGCGCGCAAGCGTCTACACTAGCGGCCTCTTCGTCTTCCGGATCGCCTCCATGTCGCTCGCGCGCCGCATTCCCCTGCTGGTCTGCCTGACCTTCGCGTTGACCGCTCTCCCGGCCCTGGCGCAGCGCGCCGTGCAAGGCGATCTGCAGTCGCAGATGAGTGCCGAGCAATTCAAGGCAGCCGGCCTGGACAAGCTCAATGCCAGCGAGTTGGCCGCGCTCAACGACTGGCTGCAGGGCAAGGTCGCCAAGGAAGCGGCCGTGGTGGTCGAACAAGCCAAGGAAGCCGGCCGCCAGGAAGTGATCGTCAAGAACCGCGGCTTCTTCGATTTCGGCAGCAAGGAGCCGATCGAAAGCACGATCGTTGGCGAGTTCAAGGGCTTCTCTAAGGGTCGCGTCTACACGCTGGCCAATGGTCAGGACTGGGAGCAGACCGACGCCGCCAGCTTGGCCGGCGTTCGCAAGGATGCGCCCAAGGTCAAGATCAAGCCAGGCCTGGTCGGCGTGTGGTATCTGCAGATCGAGGGCTACAACACGCCTGCCAAGGTGCGTCGGGTCAAGTAAGCGCGGCTGACTGACGACTACGCCGCCTTGTCCAAACAGGCTTGCGGCTACAAACAGAGTCCACCGACAAACAGGCGCTACCCCAGCTGGGGAGCGCCTGTCCTGTTTGCGCATTGAAGTCCGCACAGACACCTCCAAAACCGCCTGTTTAGCGCTTGAGTGCGTCAACAAGATCGATCCAACCCGACTGATCCATTGACATCGTTGTCACCAACTCCTACACAGGCCCGTACTCGCTGACGGCATCGGACGCTCGGCGAACCCTTGAGGATTGAATGTGGCTGCGACCTCGCGTTCTGCTCACACTGCTTTATTGCCCGCTTGCCCCACTGCCACCGGCTTCATCGCTGCCGATGTCGGTGGCACGCATGTGCGTGTCGGCCACGTGGCGTATGCGGGCAACGCAGCGATCGAGTTGTCGCACTACCGCACTTATCGCGGCAGCGAGCACGCCAGTCTGGAGGCGATCCTCGGCGACTTTCTGCAGCAGGTGCGCGGTGTCGATGCGGTGGTGATCGCCAGTGCCGGTGTCGCACTGGACGATGGCAGCTTCATCAGCAACAACTTGCCGTGGACGATTTCGCCCAGCCAGATACGTCACGCGCTGGCAGTGCGCAGCGTGCATCTGGTCAACGATTTCGAAGCGGTCGCCTACGCCGCGCCACAGATGCAACAACGCGCGGTGCTGCAGCTCAGCGGGCCGACGCCACGGCATACGCGCGCCGCCGGTCCGATCCTGGTGGTCGGTCCCGGCACCGGGCTTGGTGCTGCAGTGTGGATCGATGCCAAGCCTCGTCCGATCGTGCTCGCCACCGAGGCCGGCCAGGTTGCGTTGGCCAGCACCGACGACAGGGAGCTGCAACTGCTGCAGATTCTCCAGCGCGGCCAGCCCTATCTGCCCCTTGAGCATGTGTTGTCCGGCCCCGGCCTGCTCAATCTCTACAACGCCGTGTGCGAACTGCACGCGGTGCCGCCACGCCATCGCCTGCCGGCCGCGATCACGCATGCAGCACTGCACGAAGACGATGCGGTGGCGCTCGACTGCCTGCACAGCTTCTGCGCATTGCTGGGCAGCGCGGTCGGCGATATGGCGCTGGCCTACGGCGCTGCCGGCGGCATCTATCTGGCCGGCGGGATCCTGCCGACGATCGGGCAGTTTCTGGCCAACAGTACTTTTCGCGAACGTTTTTTAGCCAAGGGAAACATGCGTGCGCTGCTCGAGCGCATCCCGGTCAAGCTGGTCGAGCACGGGCAGCTGGGCGTGCTCGGCGCGGCCAACTGGTATCTGCAACAACACGTCCACGTGTCGTAAGCGATCCACCACGCGTTTGTGCTCCCCGCAAAACGCGCGACATCAAGACCCGCATCCGGCGAGCTGTCGCTCGCCGTCCATCCCTGTGCGTGATGAGGAGAGACATCATGAAATACAGCACCACCCTGCTGTCCAGCGCGATCGCGTTGTCGCTGGCATTCGCGGCGCAAGCCCAGGACAACAATGACCCGCAAGCCACCGACCTGGACGCCGTGCAAGTCGTCGGCATCCGCGCGAGCCTGGAAAAATCGCTCGACACCAAACGCAACAACACCGGCATTTCCGAAGCGATCACCGCCGAAGACATCGGCAAGTTTCCCAGCACCAATGTGGCCGAAGCGCTGTCGCAGATTCCCGGCGTGACCCTGGACCGCCGCTTTGGCCAGGGCGAACGGGTGAGCATCGACGGCACCGACCCCAGCCTCAATCTATCGTTCCTGGACGGGCATCCGGTGGCGCAGGCGATCTGGTTGTATGGCGAGCAGCCCAGCCGCGGATTCGATTACACCTTGCTGGCACCGCAGATCCTGGGGCGTGTGGAAATTCTCAAATCCTCCGAAGCGCGTCTGACCGAAGGCAGCCTGGGCGGCACCGTGTTGATGCACACACGACAACCGCTCGATCTGGAGGTCAACGAGGTCGCCGCCTCCATCGGCTACAGCTACAGCGCGCAAGCCAGCCAGGGCAAACCGAATGCGGCACTGCTCTACAGCTGGAAAAACGCCGCCGACACCTTCGGCATCGCGGTGTCGGCGCAGCATTACGAAGAACGCGTCGACCGCCGCGGCATGGAAGTGTTCGGCTACGCGCCGGCCGGCAGCTTCGCTAATGCGGCCGGCAGCGTCCCCGCCGACGCGGACGTGCCCAATTCGATCAATGCGGCCTGGTTTCAGCAGGATCGCGAACGCGACAGCGCGGTGGTCAACCTGCAACTCAAGCCCAGCGAGGCGCTGGAGTTCAACCTCAGCGGCCTGTACATCAACGAGAATTTCGACAACTACAACCAGTCGATGTACAGCTTTCTGACCTGGAATCCTGGCACGGTTGCGGCAGTGGACCAGCTCGGCGGGCTGCGCAACGGGGTGGTGACCAGCGGGCATTCCAGCGCCAATGCCGACCCGCTCGGCGGCACGGTGATCTACGACAACAACGTGCGCGAATCGGAGGTGACCACCAAAGGCCTGGACCTGCGCGGTGCGTTTCGCGGCGATGGCTGGGGCCTGAGCGGGCAGCTCGGCCAGAGCAAGTCGGAGAACAAGGACCTCTCGCAATACTTCATCGAGCCGTTCTACAACGGCGGTTTCAGTTGGGATACGCGGCGTGGCATTCGCTTCGACGATCCGGCGCGCGCGCGAGACCCGGCCAACTGGGGATCGGCGGGTGGCTGGTTCGGCAATAACGGCATCTTCTCGACCGAAAGCAAGGACACCTATGGTCAACTGGATCTCGCTGTGCAGTTCGACAGCGTGTTCAATCAGTTGCTGCTGGGCGTGCGCCACGGCAAACACGAGGAGCGCTTCGAGCTCAATGTCTATGGCGGCGTCACGCCGGGCACGCTGGCCGATGTGGGCACGATCGGGCTGACCGATCTGCAGGACTTCTATCCCGATCATGGGCAGCATGTGCAGGCAGGTCGCAACAATGTGCTGAACTGGATCCGCAACAGCCCGGTCGACTACGGCGCGCCGGACCCGTCCAGTTATCTCAACAACACCTGGGCGCTGCAGCAGACCAATAACGCGGCGTACGCACAGCTGAATTTCTCAGGCGGCGGTTTGCGCGGCAATCTCGGGCTGCGCTATGTGGACTCCAAGACCGAAGGCAGCGGCTTTGTCTACAGCGGCACGCCGTCGCTGCTGAATGCCGACAGCCTGTGGCAGACACGCACCCGCAAGGAAGACTTCCTGCTGCCTTCGCTCACGCTGGCCTACGAGGCTGCAGACGACTGGGTGTTTCGCTTCGCTGCGGCCAAGGTGATCGCCTGGGCACCGTACAACCAGATGGTCAACAACACCTTCCTCAACGACACCACGCTGACCGGCAGCGGCGGCAATGCGGAGCTGTCGCCGTACGAATCGTGGAACTTCAATCTATCGGCCGAGTACTACTTCGCACAGCAGTCGGTGGTGGCGTGGTCGGTGTTCTACAAGAAGATCGACAACTACATCGACACCAGCGCCAGCGTGGAGCGCCAATACAACGCGCTGCGCGACACCGCACCGCAGAGCTGGGCGCAACTGGTCGGCAGCAATGGCTGCAGCGCAGATGGCTATTGCAATTACAGCATCCAGCGGCCACGCAATGCCGGCGACGGCAAGGTCAAGGGCTTCAACATCGCGTTCCAGCAACCGTTCGGCGACAGCGGCTTTGGCCTGACTTCCAATTACACCTACGCCAATGGCGAAAACAACACCGGCGATGCGCTGCCTTACCAGTCGCGCAACAGCGTTGCCTTCAGTCCGTACTACGAGAAAGGCCCGCTCAATGCACGGCTGACCTACAACTGGCGCGACAGCTACCTGGCAGGCGGCTACGTGGCCGGTGCGGCACCGGCGAGCGTGGATGATTACGCCGAACTCGGCGCGAGTGTCGGCTATGCATTCAGCCCGAACTGGTCGCTGCAAATCGATGCGCAGAACCTGTTGGACGAGGAGTACCTGCAGTATCTCGGCGACAAGCAACATCTGGCCGGCCGCTACAAGAGCGGGCGCCGTTACATGGCGAGCCTGCATGTGAAGTTCTGAGGGTATGACCAAAGCCCGCGCGCAGCGTCAGCAAGCTGCGCCCGGGCAGCATGGACCAACCCACGCGGCGGGCTCCAGGTATGCCGCACGCACCTGTCTGACACGCGCTCAGCAGGTTTTTTAGAGGCGTCATGTGGCTGCATGCGCTGGCCGCTCAGATGCGATCTGTCGGAGCGGCCAGTGGATGTCGATCCGCATGGATCAGCGCGTCTGGTGATCACCTCGACCCTGGCGCATCCGGCACCATTCAAGCGCGCAACGCAGCCACCCGCTGCGACAACTTCTTCGCAGACACGCCCGACTTGGCGCCCAGCTCCTGCGCGAACACCGAGACGCGCAACTCTTCCAGATCCCAGCGCAGCGACTCCCACTCGGGACGCTGCTGCAAACCGCGTGCGGCCGCATCACCCAACGCATCCACGAACGGTTTGAGTTCGAGCATGCGTGTCTGGTCGCGAGCCGGATCGCGTTTGGCCCGCTCGGTACGCAGGATCATCGCCTTGAGATAGCGCGGGTAGTTGGCCAGCGCCTCAGCCGGGGTCTCGCGCAGGAAGCCGGCATGCACCAACGCGCGCAACTGCTGCTCCATATCGTCCAGATTGCCGCGCGCCCAGCCCATCAACGGCGCTTCCAGCAAGGGCTTGAGTTCGGCCACGGCACCGAGAATGCTTTCGGCCAGTGTCAGGCGTTCCATCGCCTCGCCGAACAAGCGCTTGGTCGCATCGTCGCGGCGTTGCGCAAAGGCACCCGCGTCGCGAATCGCGCCCAGCCCTTCTGCCAGCACCGCATTGAGCGCGGCATCGACCAGATCGCCGCGCAGTCGCTCCTGCGACTCGATCGCCGCGTACAACAACCCGGTTTTGGGCGACACCGGCAATTGCTTGCGCGCCTGCTTGATCTTGTCGGCAAGCGCGATTTCCAGCAGCCGGCGCACGCCGCGCGGATGCGCCTGCGCCGCTTCGTTACGGTCGGCAAAGATGCGCAGCGCTGCGTCTTCGCCCTGATCCACCAACGCCGGATACGCCGGCACACCGGCCTCGCCCGACACCTGTTCGGGGATCGGGGTGGCCGGGAAATCGCGCAAGCCCTCGGCAGCCAGGGCGCGGCCGGCACGTGCGGCAAACGCCTGCCCCGCCCGCTCGCCGAAGCGTGCGCGCAACCCGTCCAGATCGCGCGACTCGGCCAGCACCTTGCCGTCGTCATCGCGCAGGCGCAGGTTCATCAGCAGATGCGTGTCCAGCGCCTCCTCGTCGAAATCCAGCGCCGCCACCTGCGTGCCGGTGGCCTTGCTCAGAAAGCGCGCCAGCTCGCCACGGATATCGTCGGCCGACGCAATGCTGTAGGCCTCGTAGAACGCGCGCCCGAAATCCGGCGCCGGCACATAGTTACGGCGCTGCGCCTTGGGCAGGCTACGAATCAATGCAGATGCCTTGTCGGCAACAAAGCCAGGCGCCAGCCACGACAGCCGCGTTGGATCCAGCGCATTGAGCAGATGCAACGGCACATCCAGGGTGACGCCGTCATCGATGGCCCCCGGCTCGAAGCGGTAATGTAACGGCAGCCGCGCATCGCCAAGGGAGAAATACTTCGGGAAGCGATCGGCCTCGCTGCCTTCGCCGGGCAGCAGATCGTTCAACGACCAATGCAGGCTGCGGCGTTTGTCCGGCGGCAAGGTTTTCCACCATGCATCCAGGCCGATGGCCGAATGCAGTTCGGACGGAATGCGATCCAGATACCAACGTGCCTGCCACTCTTCGTCGGCCACGATGCCGGCGCGACGCAACTTGGCTTCTTCTTCGCGCGCCTGCTCCAGCACCTTGAGGTTGTCGGCCACGAACGCCGCGCGCGTATTGATTTCGCCCGTCACCAGGCCCTGACGCACGAACAGGTCGTGCGCGGCGGCCGGGTCGATCTTGCCGAAATGCACCGGCTTTTTCGGCGCCAGCACCAGCCCGAACAGGCTGATCTGCTCGGAGGCGACCACCTGCCCCTGCGCACGCGACCAATGCGGGTCGAAATGCTTGCGCGCCAGCAGATGCGGCAGCTCTGCGATCGCCCAATCCGGCTCGATCGCGGCGTTGGTCATGCCCCAGACTTTCTGCGTGTCCAGCAGCGTGGCGGCCAGAATCCACGGCGGCGGTTTGCGCGCCAACGCCGAGCCAGGGAACGGCACGAACCGGCGTTGTCGCGCGGCGAGGAAATCGCCTTTTTCGGTGCGATGGCCGATCTGCGTCGGCAGGCCGGCCAACAGCGCGCGATGCAAGGCCTGATACGCCGCAGCGCGTTCGCGCTCGCTGGTCCGTGCCGATACTTCAGCAGCCTCGGCCTGCTTGTTCGTAGCTGCGGAGGTGGTGCGTGCAGGTGCCGCACTTGGCTCCGGCTTGCCTTCGCGCGCCAGACGCGCGGCGCGATGCAGCTGCCCGCGCGTGGGCCGGTTGGCGTTGTGGCCGTCCTCGCGCGGCGGTGCGTTGGCACCGGCCAGCAGCGGCGCCATCATCACCGCGGCCGGCTCTTCGCTCCAACCGAGTTCTTCGCACAACAAGCGTAGCTGCCGATGCAGTTCGCGCCACTCGCGCATGCGCAAAAAGCCCAGAAAATGTCGATTGCACCAATCGCGCAACTTGGACTGGGTGAGCTCTTCGTGCACCTGTCGATATGCTTCCCACAAGCGCAGGATGCCGACGAATTCCGAGCGCGCGTCGGCAAACAGCGCATGTGCGTTGTCGGCGGCCTCGCGCGCTTCGGGCGGGCGCTCGCGCGGATCCTGGATGCCCAGGAAGGAGGCGATGACGATCATCTCGCGCAGGCAGCCGTGCTGCTGCGCGGCCACCAGCATGCGCGCCAGTTTGACGTCCACCGGCAGGCGCGCCATCTGGCGGCCGGTCGCGGTCAGGCGGCGCTCGCCATCGATCGCGCCCAGCTCCAGCAACTGCTGCCAGCCATCGGCCACCGCACGCTCGTCCGGCGCTTCCAGAAACGGGAAATCCTCGATCCGCCCGAGACCCAGTTGCAGCATGCGCAGGATCACGCCCGACAACGACGCGCGCCGGATCTCCGGGTCGGTGAACGCTGGCCGGGCGGCAAAGTCGGCTTCGGCATACAGGCGGTAGCAGATGCCCTCGGCGATGCGCCCGCACCGGCCCATGCGCTGGTTGGCGCTGGCTTGCGAAATCGGCTCGATATGCAAGCGGTCCAGCTTCTGACGCGGGCTATAGCGCTTGATGCGCGCAAAACCTGGGTCCACCACATAGCGGATGCGTGGCACCGTCAGCGAGGTCTCGGCCACGTTGGTGGCCAGCACCAGGCGGCGCCGCGGGCCCGGATTGAACACCCGGTCCTGGTCCTGCGCAGACAGCCGCGCGTACAACGGCACCACTTCGGTTTCGCGGTATTTGCGCCGTTCCAGCGACTGATGCGCATCGCGGATTTCGCGCTCGCCGGGCAGGAACATCAGCACGTCGCCGCGCGGGTCGATACGGGTGATTTCGTCGATCGCCGCCACGATCGCATCGTTGACGGTGCGCTCGCCATCGCGGCCGTTGCCTTGCTCGCCGTCGCTGTCAGTACCGGCGTCGCCTTCGAGCGGGCGATAGCGCACCTCGACCGGAAACGTGCGTCCTTCCACACTGATCACCGGCGCATCGTTGAAATGCTGCGCGAAACGCTCGGTGTCGATGGTGGCCGACGTCACGATCAACTTCAGATCGGGACGCTTGACCAGCAACTGCTTGAGATAGCCAAGCAAAAAATCGATGTTGAGGCTGCGCTCGTGCGCCTCGTCCACGATGATGGTGTCGTAGGCCGACAACCAGCGGTCGCTGGCGATCTCGGCCAGCAGGATGCCGTCGGTCATGAACTTGATCCGCGAGTCTTCACCAACCCGGTCGGTGAAGCGCACCTGGAAGCCCACCGTGGTGCCCAACGGCGTCTTCAACTCCTCGGCCACGCGTGCAGCCACCGCACGTGCGGCGATCCGGCGCGGCTGGGTGCAGCCGATCATGCCTGCGGCGCCCCGCCCGGCCGCCAGACACAGCTTGGGCAGCTGGGTGGTCTTGCCCGAGCCGGTTTCGCCGGCAATGACCACCACTTGATGATCGCGGATCAACGCGATGATGCGCTCGGCCTCGCGCGCGATCGGCAGTTGCGTGTCCAGCGTGATGGCGGGCTGCTGCTCGGCGCGCGCCTTGCGCTGCGCCTGCGACGCCGCCAACGCCTGCTCGAAGGCCTGGCGCAGCTGCACGTTGCCGGGTTTGCCTTGCCAGCGCGACCATAGGCCGAGCAAGCGGCCCCGGTCGCGGCTCATGCCGCCATCGACGGCACTACGGCCCTCGCGCAAGGTGGTGGCCAGGTCGGTATCGATAGCGCTCATTGATGAAAAAATGTGAAAGATTGAATGACGAGTGATCCTTTAGAGTGACTATTGTGACCCGATATCTGTTCCCTCAGGAGGACCATTCCCATGTCCAAGAAAAAGAACGCCAACAAGCCCGTCGTCATCATTGACGGACCAGACGCCTTACCGGTTGCCGCCGCATCGGCCCCGCACATCGATATCGGGATCAAGGACGGCGATCGCAAGAAGATCTCCGACGGTCTGGCCCGCTACATGGCTGACGCCTTCACCTTGTATCTGAAGACCCACAACTTCCATTGGAACGTCACCGGGTCGATGTTCAACTCGCTGCACACCATGTTCGAAACCCAGTACACCGAGCAGTGGGCCGCACTGGACGAAGTGGCCGAGCGCATCCGCGCCCTGGGCTACAACGCACCGGGCTCCTACAGCGAGTTCGTCGCTTTGACTTCGATCCCGGAAGAACAGGGCCTGAGCGACAGCGCCGACTGGCGCGAGATGGTGCGCCAGCTGGTCAGCGGCAACGAAGCGGTCTGCCGCACCGCACGCAAGGTGCTGGGCACCGCCGACGACGCCGGCGACGACCCGACCGTGGACCTGTTGACCCAGCGCCTGCAGACCCACGAAAAGTACGCGTGGATGCTGCGGTCACTACTGCAGTAAGCACCTCTCTCCACGCGCCGGCACTGTCAGCCGCGGGACACAAAGCCCCTCTCCCCTCGGGAGAGGGGTTGGGGTGAGGGTACGGAGCGAAGCTTACGTCCGCATCAGCACTCGTAGGCACACCCACCACGTCGCGGCGATCCCCGACACCGCATTACGCAACGCCGCCGGCATGACACCGGCCAAGACGTGACCCGCGCGGTATCCTAGACGGATGTCTTCCCCCGCCCACGAACTGCTCAGCCGCGTCTTCGGTTACGACGACTTCCGGGGTCCTCAACAGGCCATTGTCGAACACGTCGCTGCCGGCAACGATGCCCTGGTGCTGATGCCCACCGGTGGCGGCAAGTCGTTGTGCTATCAGGTGCCTGCGCTGCTACGCGATGGCATCGGCATTGTGGTCTCGCCGCTGATCGCATTGATGCAGGATCAGGTCGACGCCTTGCGCCAGCTCGGCGTGCGCGCCGAATTCCTCAATTCCACGCTGGATGCGGAAAACACCCAGCGGGTCGAGCGCGCCTTGCTCTCGGGCGATCTGGATCTGCTCTACGTCGCGCCAGAGCGCTTGCTGACGCCACGCTTCCTGTCCTTGCTGGAACGCAGCCGCATAGCGCTATTTGCCATCGACGAGGCGCACTGCGTCTCGCAATGGGGGCACGACTTCCGCCCCGAATACCGCCAGCTCACCGTGCTGCACGAGCGCTGGCCGCATATTCCGCGCATGGCCTTGACCGCCACCGCCGACCCGCCGACCCAGCGCGAGATCGCCGAGCGCCTGGATCTGGTCGAAGCGCGCCACTTCGTCAGTTCCTTCGACCGCCCCAACATCCGCTACACCGTGGTGCAGAAGGACAACGCGCGCAAGCAGCTGCAGGAGTTCCTGGGCCGCCATCGCGGCTCGGCCGGCATCGTCTACGCCATGTCGCGGCGCAAGGTCGAAGAAACCGCGCAGCAGCTGTGTGCGCAAGGCTTCAACGCCCTGCCCTACCACGCCGGTTTGCCGGCCGAGGTGCGGGCGGAAAACCAGCGCCGCTTCCTGCGCGAAGACGGCATCATCATGACCGCCACCATCGCCTTCGGCATGGGCATCGACAAGCCCGACGTGCGCTTCGTGGCGCATGTGGATCTGCCCAAATCGCTGGAAGGCTACTACCAGGAAACCGGCCGCGCCGGCCGCGATGGCGACCCGGCCGAAGCCTGGCTCTGCTACGGCCTGGGCGACATGGTGCTGCTCAAGCAGATGATCGAACAGGGCGAAGCGGCCGAGGAGCGCAAGCGCCTGGAGCGCGCCAAGCTCGATCACCTGCTGGGCTATTGCGAATCGATGCAATGCCGCCGCCAGGTGCTGCTGGCCGGCTTCGGCGAGACCTATCCCAAGCCCTGCGGCAATTGCGACAACTGCCTCACCCCGGCGGCCGCCTGGGATGCCACGGTGGCGTCGCAAAAAGCGCTCAGTTGCGTGTACCGCAGCGGGCAGCGTTTCGGTGTGGGCCACCTGCTCGACATCCTGCGCGGCAGCGAGAACGAGCGCATCAAGCAGCTCGGCCACGACCAGTTGAGCACCTACGGCATCGGCCGCGATCTGGACGAGCGCACCTGGCGCGGCGTGTTCCGCCAGTTGGTGGCCGCCAGCCTGCTGGAGGTCGACAGCGAAGGCCATGGCGGTCTGCGGCTTACAGATGCCAGCCGCCAGGTACTCAAGGGCGAGCGCCAGGTGATGATGCGCCGCGAGAACCCGGCTGCCGGACGCGAGCGTGAGCGTGGCACGCAACGCACCGGCCTGCCGGTGCAACCGCAGGATCTGACCTTGTTCAACGCCTTGCGCGGCTTGCGCGCAGAGCTGGCCAAGGAACAGAACGTGCCGGCGTTTGTGATCTTCCACGACAGCACGCTGCGCAACATCGCCGAACAACGGCCAACCAGCATCGATGCGCTATCGCATATCGGCGGCATCGGTGGCGGCAAACTGGCCCGCTACGGGGCGCAGCTGATCGAGATCGTGCGCGAACAAGGCTGATGCAACGGCGTGTGTCATCGGCATACCAACGCCGGCACAAAAATCCCCAAGATCGACAGCGCGCATTCAATCAGCCGTTGCTAGTTTCACAAGGCGATCTGGCACGCGCTGTCAGTCCCTCATGTAGAGTCCAATCGATGAAACGCAGCCTGCTTCTCCTGGCCACTCCGATGAAACGCAGCCTGCTTCTCCTGGCCACTCTGTTTGCCGCTGGCGGCGCGCTCGCCCAGGCAGGCGACGGCAGTGCCGAGCCGGTCACGGCGCGCTCGCTCGATCTGAGCATTCCGCAGGCACCGGTGCAGTACCGCTCCGACCCGGAGGTCCCCACCGATCCGCCAGGCACCTTTTACGGCGACAAAAGCGGTCCCCAGCCTGCGTTGAGCCGGCCCAGTGCCGCCGCCATCGCCGCCGAACGCGCCGAGCAATGCCAGGGCAAGCTGCATGGCGCAGTCGAAACCGGCATGGGCTACGCCAGCCGCGGCGGCAACAGCAACTGGCAGGCGGTCAATCTGAATTCCTGCAAGACCTATTACGACGACGACGGCAAGGCGCACCAGATTGGCGTCAGCATCAGTGTCGGGCGTGGCGAAGGCCCGATTTTCGGCCCGCGTTATGGGCCTGGCGGCTACGGTCCCGGCCCGTTCGGCTGGTAACCATACGGCCCCGTCTGCGTTGACGGAGGGTTCACCCCTGCATCGCTGAGAATGCGGCTTGCCTTACGAGACGCGCTCATGTCACAGAACAAGGAACGGCCGGTTGTCTTCGTCGTCGAAGACGGCGATGGCACCCGACAACTCAGCTGCCTTGTGCTGGAGAGCTATGGGTTCACCTGCCGCAGTGCAGGCTCGGTCGAAGAAGCGCTGACCCTGATCGAAAGTGACCCGCGCATTGATGTGCTGTTTTCCGATATCCACTTCCCGGGCGGTTTGACCGGCGTGGATCTGGCGGTCAAGACCGCGCAGGCACCGTACAAGCTTCCGGTATTGCTCACCTCCGGCCTGGCGGTGGAGTACGTGGAAGAGATCCTGCCCGACGGCGTGGCCTTTCTGGAAAAGCCTTACACCCCCGAGCAATTGCTGACCGCCATCCGCAGCGTGATGGCCAAACACCGGGTGCTTCCCACCCCGGTGGCCTGACGGCGGCCCACAATCCCGGTATGAAATGCCAGCCGTCGCGCCATGCGCCGGCCACTGGGATCGATCAACACACGTTTGTGCCAAGGATGCGGCGCCATCGCCCGCCTGCAAAAGCCGCTCAGTCAGCCAAACGCTGCAGGGTCTGCTTGCACGATCTGCGCCAGACATTGCGCTTCGACACCCATACACCGAACGTCCATCGCATGACGCCTCACGAATGCAACGTGCAAAGAACATTTGAACCACGCATACGTCGTATTTCACGCGATCAAGCACGGCGCTCGCTAGGCTGGTTCGAATGCAGCGCTTTGCTGCCAAAGAACTCAGGAGATCCCCATGGGCGACAACTCGTTTCTGTCACCGGCTTTCATCATCTTGGTCGTTGCGATCATCGGCGTGGTTTTCTGGCTGGTGACGCGTGCCAAGAAGAAGCGCAACAAGAAGTAAGCGACCCGGGCATCGGTTCGAAGGCAGCGACTCGTCGCATTGCCTGCAGGTTGCCGCCAGCGTTGAACGCCAGCGGCACACTCAAAAACGCTCGCCCGCCGGCAGGTAGCGCCATTCGCCGATCGCCAGTTTGCCCAGCGAGATGCGGCCCACGCGCAAGCGCCGGATGCTTACCACGTCCAGCCCGACTTCCTTGCACATGAAGCGCAGTTGCCCGGGCTGCACATGTTTGATCGCAAAGCGCAGCCGCTCTTCGTTCTGCCAACTCACCTTGCACGGCGACAGGCTGCGCTGCTGATAAACCAGGCCATGCGCAAGCCGTGCCATGCCGTAGGGGCGCAGCTCGCCGCTGACTTCCACCAGGAATTCCTGCTCGATGGAGGTCGCATCGGCGCTGAGCCTGCGTAGCACGCGGCCATCCTGGCTCAGGACCAGCAAACCGCTGGCCTCGTCTTCCAGCGGCAACGGCGCGCTCAGACGCAGGAAATGCCGTTTCAGCACGCGCACGTTGGCCTGATCCAGACTGCTGCGCGCGGCCGGCACGGCCAACCCCAACGCGGCCTCGGCCGTCATTCCGGCAGGCTTGTGCAGCAGCAACGTGGCTGGCTCGGCAGGCGCAAGCACCGCATCGGCTGCCAGCGTCACCTGCGGCGCAGTGGCCAATGTCTGCGGCTCCTCGACCACCACACCGTCCACGCTGACCCAGCCGCCTTCGATGTACTGCTGGGCCTCGCCACGCGAGCAGCCGAACAGCGCGGCAACGCATTTGTCGAGACGGATCGGTTCGGACATCGGACGAGCTCAGCATCAGGGCACGGCAGTGTACGTGCTGGGTCCGTGGATGCGCGAGGTTGGCCTCCCTGCGTGGCTTTGAGGCTCTGTCAACACCTGGGGGGTACGTCGGCATCCATGTGAACGCCAACGAATCAGCGCCGTCGCCGGGTACCCATGCAAGCTTTGCCCGGCACTTTGCTGCCATCGCGCTTCTGCCGCACCCGACAAAATGGGAAACTGGGCGCTCACACAGGAGATTGAAGATGTTCATCAAATTCGGCACAACCCGGATCCGCCTTGCCCATATCTCCGTCGTCAACGACCCGTTCAACGCCGGCGAGAGCTTCGGTTCGTATTGCCACTCGGTGCGGGTCGGCCTGATCTCCGGCGACGAGGTGTTCGCACGCTTCAACAACGAGGCCGATGCCGAACAGCTTTACGCCAACGTCCTTGCCGCGCTGGAGAGTTGAGCGCAAGACAACACCCATCGCGCCATGCTTGCTGCGCGCGACGGCGCGATGGATCAGTGGCTCGCTAAAAAGTAGTCGGCACAGGCCGGCTCGCGATGTGCACGGGCAGGCTGCTGCGCTGCCCAGCAGCAACCGAATCGCTCGCGGCATTGATGCATTCGCAGCAATCTTGCGGTTCTCATCCGCCCATACCACACACGTCAGCGAACTCGACCATTCGTCAGTTCCAATCGTTGGCTGTGCGCGCTGCGTTATCCACCTCAGCGCGTCGGTAAAACGTTGGAAAATCGTCATGCCATTGGCACGCTTCGATCCACCAACGACGCATTAAACAAGGCGTTTTTGGCGGGATGTCAGGTAGCGGCGGACAGCTGTCGGGAAATTTCTTCCACGTCATGAATCCGCCATAAGTATTTCCGAATACAAGCCTTTAGCTCCTCACTCTCCGGCCGCTAGCTGGGCAAGACGCTTGAGTGGATGCACCCCGCATTCACTGAGTCCTTCAGCTGCACAACCTGATTGCCGCGCAGACCGACATGGCCAAGCATCACGACAATGGCCAGATCAGTTTCCGCATCGATGCGGCGGCATTCCCCGGCGATTACGGGCGCATGGCCAACGACACCAATTTGCTGGTCGCCTCGCATGTGGCGGTGCAAAACGATCTGGCCCGCATCATGGGGCGTTACGCCATCGGCGAACTCTCCGAAGACATGCAGCCACTGCCGGGTGAAAAAGCCGCCTTCAGTGACACCATGTCGCAGGTCAAGCTCAATCTGTCGGCGATGAATCACGAGATCAAACATCTTGCCCAGTCGGCCGCCAATGGCGACTTCACAGCGCGTGGCGATGTCGAGCGTTTCCAGTTCGATTTCCGCATCATGGTGGAAAGCCTCAATCATCTGATGTCCACCGCCGATGGCAATCTGCAGTCGCTATCGTCGTTGCTGCAGTCGATCGCCGCCGGCGATCTCACCGCACGCATGAGTGGCGAGTTCCGCGGCGTGTTTGCCCAGATGCGCGACGATGCCAACGCCACCGCCAGCCAGTTGGCGCAGATCGTCGGCAACATCCAGCAATCGGCGGTCTCGATCAACTCGGCTGCCAGTGAAATCGCTGCCGGCAATCAGGACCTGTCGCAGCGCACCGAGCAACAAGCGGCCAACCTGGAAGAGACTGCTGCCTCGATGGAAGAGCTGACGTCCACCGTCAAACAGAATGCAGAGAGCGCACGCGAGGCCAATCAGCTCGCGATCGGCGCCGCACGCGTGGCCTCGCAAGGCGGCGAGGTGGTGGGCAAGGTCGTCCAGACCATGACCGGTATCGAAGCCTCGTCCAAAAAGATTGCCGACATCATCAGCGTCATCGATGGCATCGCATTCCAGACCAACATCCTTGCCTTGAACGCCGCGGTGGAAGCCGCGCGTGCCGGCGAACAGGGGCGCGGCTTTGCGGTGGTGGCATCGGAGGTCCGCACGCTCGCACAGCGTTCGTCTGGCGCGGCCAAGGAAATCAAGAGCCTTATCGACGATTCGGTGCAGCGTGTGGCCGAAGGCTCGGCGTTGGTGCACAGCGCTGGCAAGACCATGGGCGATGTGGCGGCCAGCGTGCAACGCGTGACCGACATCATGAGCGAGATCTCTGCGGCCTCGCAGGAGCAGTCGGCCGGCATCGAGCAGGTCAACCAGACCATCACGCATATGGACGAGGCCACCCAGCAAAACGCCGCGCTGGTGGAAGAAGCCACGGCCGCCGCACGCTCGATGGAAGAACAGGCTGTGCAGCTCACCGACGCGGTGGCGATCTTCAAGATCGATGCACGGCAGACAAGCCAGGCACAGACGCGCGCGGCAGCACCAGTCGCGCATCTGTTGAACAAAGTCCGTAGCGCTTGAGGAGTTAGGCGGTGAACCCAGCGCTGCCCTCAACAGCGTCGTCGGCGTGGTTCCACTGACGGCACTGACGGCACTGGCTGGGGCTTGCATAGATCGGCCCTCGGAATGTCGTCTACGAAAAGCGTCGGGCAAGGCGCTTTTCGTTGTTTCCGGCCGTTTAAACCGCAGCCACGCAGATCACGTCCACGACTGCAGGCCTGATCAGTTGCTAGGCGCGGTCGCGGTATATATCCCGGGGATGTAACGCTCCATCAGCGACTGTGGATACAACGGTGACGTAAACCCGTAGCGCGCGTATAACCCGTGCGCATCGCTGGTGGCAAGGCTGAAACGGCGCAATCCCTGCAGCTCGGGGTGTGCCATGACCGCATCCATCAGCAGCTTGCTATAGCCCTTGCCTTGATGCTCGGGCAGCACGAAGACATCGCCCAGATATGCAACGGTTGCGTAATCGGAAACCACCCGCGCGAACGCCACCTGCACGCGCTCCACAAACCCGCCAAAGCACAGCGAATTGGCGATGGAGCGCTGCAGCAGCGACAACGGGATGTCCCTGGCCCACGTGGTGTGCTGCGACAGATAGCGGTGGATCATCGGCACATCGAGCTCGGACGTGTCGGTGGTAATGCGCAACGGCGGCATGACAGTGACTCCAGTCATAGGGGGGCGTCAGAGTAGCGCAGCATGCGATGGCAGCAGCAACAAGGCGCACAGCACCAGCATGAACACCGCAATCAATGCATCCAGGACGCGCCATGCGCGCGGATCACGAAAGGCCGGCTGCAGCAAACGCGCGCCATATCCCAGGCTTGAGAACCAGGTAACACTGGCAAGGCACGCACCCGACGCAAACGCCCAGCGCAGCTGACCTGGATAGCGCGCAGACACGCTGCCCAGCAGCACCATCGTGTCGAGATAGACGTGCGGATTGAGAAACGTGAATGCCAGACAGGTCAGCATGGCGCGCTGCCAAGGTTGCGCGCCACTTGCTGCCGGTGCCAGTGCTCCCTTGCCATGCCAGGCCCTGCGTGCAGCCAGGATTCCGTACGCTGCCAGGAACGCAGCGCCTGCATAGCGAAGAACTTGCAGCACGCCCGGCCATTGCTTCACCAACGCACCGATCCCGGCGACGCCCAGCACGATCAGCGCGATATCGCCGGCTGCGCAGATCAGCACGATCAGGCCCACATGCTGACGCTTGAGCCCCTGCCGCAACACAAACGCATTTTGTGCCCCGATCGCAATGATGAGACCTGCGCCAGCGATCAAGCCGGCCGCTGCTGCCTGAACGAACATATGCATCTCCCGAGAACCAGGCCTGCATCGTGATGGCAGCGAGCGATTCAGAAAAACTAAATATTCTGTAGGCTAGTTAGAACTTCTAATCCAGTAGAGAGATGCCATGGATCTGCTGCATCCACCGCTGGCGGCGTTCGCGGCCGTGCTGGAAGAAGGCAGCTTCGATGCTGCTGCGTATCGGCTGTCGGTCACTCCCTCGGCCATCTCGCAGCGCATCAAGGCACTCGAAGACCGGCTTGGCCAGGTGCTGGTGATACGAAAAGCACCCTGCCGCCCTACCCCGGCGGGTGAACGCCTGTTACGTCGGGTACGACCGATGCAGGTACTCGAAGCCGAGGTAATGGCCGACTTCCTGCCCGGCGACGGCGCAGCTGGACATCCACGCACCATTGCCATCGCCGTCAACGACGATTCACTGCAGACCTGGTTCCTGGCTGCACTGGCGTCCTTGCATCAAACGCATGGGTTCCTCTTCGACGTCCATGTGGACGACCAGGACCACACCCTGGAATTGTTGCGTGCAGGCACCGTGCTTGGCGCCGTCACCTCGGAGCGCAAGCCACTGCAAGGCTGCAATGTCGACGCATTGGGTGTGATGCGTTACCACGCCATCGCATCGGCCGCCTTCGTTGCAAGGTATTCCGCGCAGGGTTTCAACGCTACGGCGCTGACGCGTGCGCCGATGCTGGTTTTCAACCGAAAAGACACGCTACAAGCCCGCTTCGTCCGCCGCATCACGCGCGCGCAGGTGTCGCCACCGGTGCACTATCTTCCCACCTCGACCGGCTTCGTCGAAGCTGCCGCGCGTGGACTTGGGTGGTGTCTGGCCCCGGACTCGATGGTCGTTCCGGCAGTCCGGGACAGGCAGGTGTTCATCATCGATCCCACGCGCTGGCTCGATGTGCCGCTGTACTGGCAATGCGCGGCAGTGCGCTCAAGCGCCTTGCACCATCTCAGTCAGGCGCTGAGTAAGGCGGCAGCTGCCAGTTTGCTTGGCGGCAGGCAGTAGCTTTTGCCGTAGCGCGCACCCGCACGATGCCTCGATCCGGCAAAGCGTTATTCACTCGCTTTGGCTGACCTCGGCAATTTTCAAAAGCGCGGACTAGCCGGCGCTTGTCTGCTGCAGCAGCGCCAATGCGGCCTGCAGATCACGCAAGTGGAAGGGCTTCTGCAAACCGTGCCGATGCTGGAATTTCTCGGGGATTCCGCCCACAGAATATCCAGTCACAAAAATATACGGCACTCCGCGGGCATCCAGTTCCTCGGCGATCGGAAAGGAATAGCTGCCGCCAAGATTGACGTCCAGCAACGCCAGATCAAGATTCCCCTTCTTCACTTCCTCAAGCCCGGCATCCACGTCACCCACCGTCGCCGCGATCTCGTATCCCAGTTCGATCAAGCAGTCTTCCAGCAGCATGGCAACCACGGATTCGTCTTCGACCAACAAGACGCGCCCGGTCACGTGTGCGCCTCGACCAGCTCGGCCGGCAGCGGCATGCAGACACGGAACGAAACGCCCGCAGGGTCAAAAACGAGTTCGACATCGCCCTTGAGGTCGTGCTTCAAACCACGTTCCAGCAATCGGGAGCCGAAGCCTTTGCGCGTTGGTAGGCGGACAGCCGGCCCGCCGCGTTCCTGCCAGATCAGTTCGAGCTGCGCGTCTGCATCCTGCATTCTGCGTTCCCACGCGATCAGCACGCTGCCTTCCGGAACAGACAGGGCGCCGTGCTTGAGCGCGTTGGTACACAGCTCGTGCAACGCCATCGATAGTGCCAGCGCCCGCCGAGGATCGAGCCGGCATGATTGGCCCTGCAGCGCGAAGCGCACGCCATCGTGCGTTTCGTACAGTGCAGCAGCATCGCGGGTCAGCTCGAGGATATCGGCACTGACCCAGTTTTCGCGGGTAAGCGTGTCATGGGCTCTGGAGAGCGCCAGCAGACGCGCATCGATCTTTTCTTGTGCATCCGCAAGGCTGGTCGCGTTATTGAACGACTGGCGAGCCAGCGACTGCACCATGATCAGCGAATTGTTGACGCGATGATTGAGCTCGTTGATCAGCAACTGCAGGTGCTGCTCATGCTGTTTGTGTTCGGTGATGTCACGCGTGGCGCCAGCGATCGCCTCCACCTCGCCATCAGGCCCAAAGACCGGTGTAAAGATGTACTCGTACACACGCAGGCCCTTGGTGGTATGCGGAAACGGCACCTCGCCTCGCAGCGGCTGGCCGGTCGCCTTCACCTGCTCGATTTCGGTATCGTACATCGCGGCATGCCAGGGCTCGTAGCCAATTTCAAGGCAGGTCTTGAGGTGCGCCTCTTCCCAGCGCATCCCCCACATCGTCAACAATGCCTCGTTGGCGTAGATAAAACGATGCTGGATGTCGAACACGTACAGAAGATCCGGAGTCGCTTGTAACAGCGCCTTGTAGATACGCGATTTCGCGGCGTCTTCCTGCTGGTCGGCCATCACGTCATTGACTCCGGATTCGATCCGCACAATAAACCGCTAATCGTGAACAAAAAATCATGCGACCGCCACTGCAACGTTCACTGGATGGGCAGTGTGACGATGTGGAATCCAGGAATCCATGCAGTGTCTCTTTCAGCCGCATAGCGTCAATAGACAGGCGCTCAAGACATTCAAACCCTAGGCCTCGACCGGATACCAGAACTCCTTGGCAGGACCATGCGGCAATAGCGCGCTGTCGCCGTGCAACGCCGACCCTGCTAGCCTCTCCGCTTCCGTTGTTACAGCCTGATTCCGTCATGAAAAAAGCCGTAGTCCTCTTGTCCGGTGGCATGGATTCCGCCGCCGTCGTCGCGCTCGCGCAGGAACAGGGCTTTGCCGTGCACGCCCTAAGCGTGCGCTACGGCCAGCGCCACACCTCCGAACTGGACGCGGCCGCACGTGTGGCCACCGCGCAAGGCGTTATCGCCCACAAGGTGGTCGACGTGGACCTGCGCAGCATCGGCGGCTCAGCGCTCACCGCCGACATCGACGTGCCCGATGCCGGCGGCGACGGCATTCCGGTTACCTACGTGCCTGCGCGCAACACCATCATGCTGTCGCTCGCGCTGGGCTGGGCCGAGGTGATCGGCGCCAACGACCTGTTCTGCGGCGTCAACGCGGTGGACTATTCGGGCTATCCCGACTGCCGGCCCGAGTTCGTACGCGCCTTCGAAGTGCTGGCCAACCTGGCCACCAAGACAGGCGTGGAAGGCGCCGGCCTGCGCGTGCATGCACCGCTGCAGTTCCTCAGCAAGGCCGATATCGTCCGCGAAGGCGTACGCCTGGGCGTGGACTTCGGCCTCACCGTCTCCTGCTACCGCGCCGACGCCGACGGACGCGCCTGCGGCCACTGCGACGCCTGCCGCCTGCGCGCCGCCGGCTTCACCGACGCCGGCATCCCGGACCCCACCCACTACGCCATTTCGTCTTGACGCCGGTGTAGGGTAGAATGCGCACCCCGGCGCACTGCCGGGACAGTGGGCCGTTAGCTCAGTCGGTAGAGCAGAAGACTTTTAATCTTTTGGTCGATGGTTCGAATCCATCACGGCCCACCAATAAAATCAGTCACTTGAAGAGCGCCTAAGGCGCTTTTTTTGTGCCTCCGGGAAAATTACCGGGAAGATGAGTGGCCGTGGAGCATGCTCCACGGCCACGAAGTCGGATGGCATGCGCCGGATGGCGCGGGCCTTCACTGCCGGCACACCCTTGCAGATCACATTGCGTCATCTTGCAGGTCATGTGGCCAAGCGGATGCAGCCGTGTCTTCGACGAGGTCTGCCAAGGGCCACACAGGATCACGTGGTCCACATCTACTGGATAAGCGATTGCACCCGTCGTGTTCGTCGTGCGCCTCCGCTGGCCCGTGCTTGCTTGCGCAACCAAGTGAGGACTTCAAGTGCAGAATCGACACGCATGCAGACATGCAACTTGCCCAGTACGATGCTCTGCGCATCGCCGCCCAACAAGACCTCTTCAAGGCCGGTCGCTTCGCAGGCGATCAGAACCGGCGCCACTTCTTGCTGCGCGTCGGAATGCAGCATCGCCAGCAAGTAGCCCTGCATTGTCTCGAAGCTGAGGACGACGCCCGCGCAGACGCGGAATTGCTTGTTGGCGCTCATCGCTGAGCCTCCGCAAACGCGCCATCAACGGCAACGATCGCTACATCGACATCGGCAGGCGTGAGGACGTGGATGGGCGTGCCAATGCCTTCGAGGCTCGGCGTCACGTTGAGCGAATCGGCACAGTTCCATTCGAAGACGATGGCGGTCAGATCGAAATGATGGGCGACCTGACGCGCCGCAAACACGGGCATTTCTTGGGTGTCGTAAGACATGCTGGATTCCTTTTGTGTTTTGGAATCCGCCACCCAGACGCCAATCGGGGTGGCGGACGGTACGCGGTTGGCGTGCCGGCCAAAAGGAACCGGTGGGCCTTGCGGCCCCCGCGCACCGCCCGCCATAAAGCTGGCCGGCATGCGCCCGCGACGATGCTGGCGATAAAAAAGCGCCATGCATCGGTCGATGGGCGCTGGTGCGCCTTTTGATTCGGGACGCCAATCCCGGTCGCCGAGTGTGCGGCGACATGGGGATACTCACTCCGACTCTTGGAGCATGTCAACGGAAAAATGCGCGCCGCTGCGGCGATGGTGTCGAGAACACCAGGCAGTTCACCGTCGGGTCGGCGTCGAAGCGATTGATGAGACCGGCGCTGTTCAAGCCAGTATTGGCCAACACCACGTGTGCCTGCGCGAATCGCGCCATCAGTCTGCGCAACAGCTCCGGGCCGGGCCGGGCAAAGCGTGATTGAATAGCACTGCTAGCAGCGGCGTAACCCCTTCCCCCCAGCAAGACACGTCATTCTCAAAAATCCAGTGTGGCGACTGCGCCCCCCTGCTGTGCAAAGCCGGCGTCTTCGATGAAATTCAAATCAAGTGCCCGCGCTGCGGCAGGCTTAATCACCTGAAGGCCGAGAGCCTCACCTCTGATCGCCGCGAGCGAATCAAAGAATGCTCTCACCATGAAAAACCAGCTGCTGCAGGGCGACGCCCTGACCATTCTGCCCACGCTCGAAGCGAACTCCTTCGACGCGCTGATCACTGATCAGCCGTATGCCAGCGGCGGGCTGCACGCCGCCGCGCGTGCCCGGCCACCCTCGACCAAGTACTGCAGGGAAGGAGGGACGTCGGGACCGCCGCACGCCCGTGTTGCCGGGTGTCATCCGTAAATCGGTACGCAAAGCCGATAAGCATCACCTGACCGGCAAGCCCACCGAATTGATCCGGCAGCTGCTGCGGATCTGCGAAGCAGGAGCACGTGTGCTTGATCCATTTGCTGGTAGAGGGACGACTCTGATCGCGGCACAGTTGGAGGGATACAGGTTTACCGGCGTCGAGATGACCCGCCACTACGCTAATTCTGCTACTAAGCGCCTATTAGATTTCTAGCGTATGCATGTGTCCGGCCGCATTTTTGTGCGACCGGATATGATGGGCTAGTTTCAATCTTTTAAGTTAGGTAACAAAAAGACTGGGGGGCGATCCCGCTAGCAATGACATGGCGAAGTTCCTTAGGCTCATGATATCGAATAACTGATTTCACCTTGATAGCATGCGCTGTGGCTCGGCCTTTAAAATAGTCGGTAAAAAATCGCTTTGAGATTCCCGAGAATTGAGCTGTTAGTGGCCACAGCACTGCAGGTCTATCAGAGATAATTTCATCAATCTCAAATTCTCCCACAACCTTCCCCACAGGCTTGGTTGCGTATATTACAACGGTTTTTACACCATCCGCTTTCGGAATAGCCTTCCTAAATTCGTACCGCTTGTCACCATCAAGAATTTTTTCGGCATACTCAGGCTTGATGGACAATAAGACTCTCATGAACGTTTCCTAGCTGTGCGATGTTGACGAGCTGGCTATGTGTCAGCGGCATGAAACCCCAGCGCGCATCCGCGTTCAGGCCCACTTCTTCGATAAGCGCCTTGCGATTTGGGCGTCTCGTTAACGCAACATTGTATGTGAAGCGCACAACGTGAGGGTAGTTCTTGCGCGCCCAAAACTGTTCCAATTCATCGTCGGTGAAGACGCTGTAGGGACGACAGTAGTTCATGAACTCGTTTAGGGATGAGAAGCTGTTAATAGTTCTATATTCCTCAACAACGCAAATGGACGTTGCAACAGATCGGTAGAACGCCGAGCCTTGGCCGTCATTGGTTCTATAGATCAGTAAGAGATCACCACGACGCAAGGCCTCCATTCCGGGCATTGCTGCCAGATATACCTTATGAATGCTATTTGCGTGCGATATGTCCTGCACGATCTCTTCATCCTCACTCCTGAGAATCGAGTCGGGCAACAAGCGCGTGTGCCACTTAGGATAGAGCGCTAACAGATAGGCAGAGTTCTTCCCGACAGGGATTAATGGATATCTAGTTGAGACGTCGGAGTAAGGGGCGTTGAGCGCCCGAACGAGCACGAGTTCAGTTCCGTTCGGTGAGGTCTTATTCGCCCTGTGCTCAAAGCCGTAACGTGTTAAGAGGGCGAGCAATGCGGCGTGCTCTGGGAACGCGGTGACATAGATTTCATCTGCTTCTACATGCATCGCATGGTCGAAGAGCTTTTTGACAAAGCGTTCTCCGAGTCGAGTCCCATGGGGATTCACCTTGAAAGTACCAACTTTCACTCGTATTGCAGGCGGTAGAGGCGGTGTCGTGTCCTCGACCGCGCCGCTTTCAATTTTCAGGTATAGGAAGCCCTCGACAGTCCCTGCATCCCCATAAAAGACATACGCCCGGTCCTCAGCCTTTCGTTGGAACCAACTCGGAAATTCTGCATAGCCAGCCTTCAGTGAATCAAAAAAGCGATCGGCTAGGTCGATTGTCTTGAATTGCTTCAGTTGCAACTGCATAAGGCCTCCTTGTCAGCTTGATCACATGGCCCACGCCGGGCCTCAGCAAATATTAATTTCTGCTTAAGGAAAGAGCAATTGGCTGGCTGTTGCAGGCGGCGGCGCCGCGCTCAATCGTCACCCCGCCACGCCTGCGGACTTCATAGTGCTATTTCGATGCACTTCTGCAGGCACGTCGGCACTCGACCGCCTAGACCTTCTGTTGCGTGCACCTCCCGGTGCAGTCCTCGACGCAGCAGCGGCCACGAAAACTTTACTGGCTGTTCATGTGCACTTGGCTAGGTTCCGTTCGTCACCCGTACGGAGTGCGTCAATGAGGCCCATCAGAGCCGCCCCGTTTTTGATCGTCGCTGCCCTGTGCGGAACTGCGCTCTGTGCTTGTGCGCATACCCAGGCTGACTCTATGCAGCCGTCTCCGAAGGAACACACCACCATGACTACGCATGAAGCCGAGACGGTCAGCAATCCCACACTTAGCGCCGAGGAGATCGGTAAGCGGCTTCTAGCACTGATCGGAGGACTGAAGTCTCGAGACGAGATCAGCCTAGACAGAATTCGGGACGTGATGCACATCTCTCTGAAGCTTGAGCCAGGCGCACTGGGCGCTGGGTTCCCGAGCGGTGATCTAGGAGGCGGTTGGCGCTACGTATTCGATTACTTCACCGAGTCGCCCTCCAACTCGAAAGGGATCAAGTTGACATTCGTCAACACTGCAGATCGTTTCGCCGACATGACTGCCGTCTGCAGCCTCGACTTCGACTACTACGATAAATCGCTCAAGCGCATGGGCTTTGTCAGTGCGCCGACACATGGCCCGATCGGTCAACTGGAAGATATGCACTATGTGAAAGCTGCGGCAAATGAGGTGGGCGGAGACATCGTGATTTCTATCGTTCCGCAAAACGTGGTTGCAGGATCCGCTACTCGGCTCTGTGTCAAATCTATCAGCACGCTAGGCTAATCAAGGAAGAGCAAGCATATGGCAAGCCCTGGCCCCCAACTCGAAGCAGCATTGGCCCAGTTCGCGGGGCAGCAAGGGGTGACGCAAGATCAGCTTGCGCAATTGCGCAATGCGATCAACGCGGATCCTGCTCTATTGGCGCAGTTTGATCAGCAGGCACAGACTGGGAACTTGCGAGGTTTTGCCCTGCAGTCCGCTAATAGCACTACGCCGAACTTGACGGGAACCTACGACATCCAAAGCGGAGTCGTCACGCTGCCGGCGGCAAGCTTGCCTCCTTCTGGAACGACTGCGAGCAATGACCTAAAGGGCACCTTGCAGATCCAGCAGATGTCGGTCGCATTTGCCCACAGCACCTACCAAGATGCGGCGCGTACCAGTCGTCCTGTTACACAGGATATGGTCAGCAATCTTCAGTCCAGCATCAACAACTCGCCCTTCCTGGCAGACGAAATCAAGAAGGCTGCGACCACGCTCGACGCGTCAGATACGCACAATCCGAAGCGTGCAAACCTTGAGGGCTTCGGATTCGTTGGTCCTGGCCAAGCTGCCGGCGGAACATACGACGGCAACCAAAAGATAATGAACTTGCCGCCCATCGGATTACAGAGACGATCTGCTGCGAATCCCGGCGGGAGTTTCAATGCGGATGCCATGACCTTCGTGCTGGGGCATGAGATCCAGCACAGTTTCAATCACGCGGCAAAGAGCCAAGCCACTTCTACGTTTTTGTCTGACATTGGAAATCAGGCGAAGGTAAAAGGCCCGGTACACGATTACACCAACGAACTGCGCGCCTACGTACAAGCTGGACGCGAGGATGAAGCGAAAGCGGAAATCGCTGGCTGGAATGCACTGCTGAGCTTGAAAAGGCAGGGAAATCCAAATGCCAACGGCGTGGACTTGATGTTGACCACCACGACCAGCAGAACGGAAGACTTCATTGAGCGAGATCCAACGTCTGCCGTTCCCAAGGCCATCATAAGACCAAGCCTGGCATTCAATCAGGACGGTAGCCTTTCGCAGACCCCAGGCAACATTGCCGCGATGGGCCAGCACTACTTCGATCGGCCTTCGCCGGCCTATGCGCAACCTGGCCAGCGCCCTGTCGGACTTGGCGAGCACGTAGACCAGGCCGGCAATCTCCAGCCCACTGCCGACTACGCTAATTACTATGGAGCCTGGGCGGTGGAGCAGATTGTACGCGCCGAGGATCGGGCCAATGTGCTGTACCAGGGTGCCAGACCCAGAGTGACCATCGATATGGCAGGACTAGGGTTGAGCGAGCATTTGATCGAAAACGAGGGTCTGGATCTAGGCGTCAACAAGGCACCGCGACCGTACTACGACAGCAGCACCACGCCGGCAGCGTTACACCACTTCGACCACACTCAGGACGGAAGCGTGAATCCTGCGCACAACCATACCTACGTGCCAGTGGTGCCAGCTGCTCCGAGTTCTCCGGCGGCAGCTGCTCCGCTGAGTCCAGACGACGCGAGTCATCCAAATCACAGCATGCTCGAGCAGATCCGTAGCGGCGTGCGCAAGATCGACGAGAGTGTAGGCAAACCCTACGACGACATGAGCGAAAGGGTCAGCCGGAGCCTTTTGGCTGCCTGCAAGGACAACCGCGAAGCCTATCCAGAGAAGCCCGACTATTCGCTAGCGGGAAATGAGCTGAGCCGCGTGGACCTGGTCGTAATGGGCAAGAACGGCAATCTCTTCGCCGTGGAAGGCCGGCAGGACGACCCCGCTCACAAGCGGGCGCATGTGCAGCTTGATGAAGCCATCAATACCCCGATAGAGCAATCGGACCAAAAGCTGCTAGCGGCCAATCAGGCCATCGCGCAGCAGAAAGAGTTGACGCAGCAACAGGAGCTGACCCGCGGCATGGGCGACCCAAGCCAGGGAGGGCCGAGCAGATGAACCGAGATGCGGCCCCTAGGACGATTCTCTTCGCGTTGAAAGGCGATAGCGGCTGCTAGTGGCGAGCAAGAGATTTCTCGCCATTCCAACCTAAAGCACCACCCTTCAGGCCATCAAAACCTGAAACACCTACAGGTCCGGCCATACGAATATCTCAGCCGACGCCCCTGCGCCCATGCAGTGCAAGCCTCGGCAGCGATCAGCTAGGGCCACATCAAACGCGAATTCACAAGCCGCGCCACGTTTCCTATCGTTGTTGGCTCAACGACACGCGAGCGCAACGCCATGACCAACATCGACAAAGCCGGAACGTTTCTCCTTGGTGACCGCCAGGTCACCCGCGTCGGCTACGGCGCAATGCAGCTTGCCGGGCCTGGTGTGTTCGGCCCGCCCAAGGATCGCGATGCGGCGTTGGCGGTGCTGCGCGAAGCCATTGCGCTGGGCGTCAACCATATCGATACCAGCGATTTCTACGGGCCGCACATCACCAATCAGCTGATTCGCGAAGCACTGCATCCGTATCCGCACGATCTGACCATCGTCACCAAGATCGGTGGAGCGCGTGGCACGGATGGAGCGTGGCTGCCGGCTTACTCATCGCGGGAGCTGGTCAAGGCCGTGCACGACAACTTGCGCAACCTGGGCCTGGACGCGCTGGACGTGGTCAACCTGCGCGTGATGTTCAAGGCCCAGGAGCCGGCAGAAGGCTCCATTGCCGAGCAGTTGGAGACCTTGGTCAACCTGCAGCGTGATGGCCTGGTGCGGCACATCGGCATCAGCAACGTCACTGCAACGCAGGTGGCCGAGGCACGCGCCATCACCGACATCGTCTGTGTGCAGAACATGTACAACATCGCGCATCGACACGACGATGAAATTATCGACGCGCTCGCGCGCGACGGCATCGCCTACGTGCCGTTCTTCCCGCTGGGCGGTTTCTCGCCGTTGCAATCGTCCACGCTTGCCGCTGTTGCCGAGCGCCTCGCCGCAACCCCGATGCAAGTGGCACTGGCATGGCTGCTGCAGCGCTCACCCAACATCCTGCTGATCCCGGGGACGTCGTCGGTGGCGCATCTGCGCGCCAATCTGTTCGCGGCGGAACTGAAACTGCCGGCCGATGCCGTCGAGGAATTGAACAGGATCGCAGTGTAGAAACGCGGGCGATTGCGTCTTGGCAAGCAGCGCCTGGCAATCGGGCGTCAGCGCCCTTGCTCGTCGTTCCACAGCAACTTGTGCAACTGCATCTGGAACCGCACCGGCAGACGATCGGCCACGATCCAGTCGGCCAGCTCCCGCGGCGTGACTTCGCTCTTGCTGGGCGAAAACCACACCGTGCAGCGGCGGTCCAGCGCATGCGCGGCGACAATCTCGCGCGACCATTCGTAATCGGCGCGGCTGCAGATCACGAACTTGATCTGGTCGCGCGCGGTCAGCAGCGGCAGATTCTCCCAGCGATTGCGCTGTTCCTCGCCGGACGCGGGCGTCTTGATGTCGACCACGCGCGAGACGCGCGGATCCACGGCCGACACATCCAATGCGCCGGACGTCTCCAGCGAGACGTCGAAGCCGGCATCGCACAGTTTCTGCAGCAGCACCAGGCAGCGCTTCTGCGCCAATGGCTCGCCGCCGGTCACGCAGACGTGGCGCACGCCATGGCTGGCCACCTCGGCAACGATCGCATCGATATCGTGCCACTCACCGCCATGGAAAGCGTAAGCGGTGTCGCAGTAGTGGCAGCGCAGCGGGCAGCCGGTCAGGCGCACGAATACGGTCGGCCAACCGGCAGCCTCGGCCTCGCCTTGCAACGACAAAAAGATTTCGGTGATCTTCAATCGCGGCAATGGCGATTGGACGATCTCGCTGGGGACGGCGGCGGCGTTCATAGGCAAAGTATGCGCCGCGCCCAAAGGCGCCGACGCGCGGGCTCAGCGCAGTTGCTGGCCGAGACGGATGGACTGCAGGCGTTCCTGGGCGACGCGCGCCGCATCGGAGCCGGGATACTGCGAGACAACTTGCTGCAAGGTCTGCTGGGCTTCGTCGTTCTTGCCTTCGCCATACTGCGACAGGCCGAGCTTCAACAAGCCGCCAGCGGCCTTGTCATGCGTGGGGTAGCGGCCGACGAGATCGCGAAACTGCGCCTCGGCCAGCTGAAAATTTCGGGTGGCGTAATAACTTTCGCCCAGCCAATACAACGCATTTGGGGTGTAGACGCCGTTCGGATAGAGCTCCAGAAAGCTCAGGAACAGTTGCGACGCATCGTCGTACTTGCCGTTCTTCAACGCATCGAACGCCACGTTGTAAGCCGTACGTTCTTCGTTACTGGCGGTCAGCGTGCCGGAGTCGCCATGCACACTGGGCGGCTTCTCGGAAGTTGCCGCCGCTGCAGGCCGCGCAGCCGGAGCCGGGGCTGGGGTGACGCTGCCGGTAGCCGGTGGCAATGGCGGTGTTGCACCACCTGCACCTTCCAACCGATTCAGACGCCCGTCCAGATCCAGATACTGGTCCTTGGACTGTTGTTTGAGTTGTTCGTTGTCGTGCTGCAGCTGTTCCACCGTCGCTCGCAATCCCTGCAGGTCAGAACGCGCCTGCTGTAGCTGATTGAGAAGATCGTTGTTGGCCTGACTGTTGGCCTGCTGCTGCTCGAGAACGGCAACACGATCAGCGAGACTGGCTCGCTGCGCGTAAGCCGGCGCGGCGACCACAAGGGCCGCCGCGACGAACAGAGATGTCACTCGAAAGCGCATCGCTTCTTACTGAGCCGTGTACACGATTTCGACGCGACGGTTCTGCGACCAGCAGCTTTCGCTGGTTTCGGTGCAGACCGGACGCTCTTCACCGTAGCTGACGACGGTCAGCTGGCTGGCGGAACCGCCAGCAGCCTGCAGCGACGACGACACGGCATTGCCGCGACGCTCGCCCAGGCCCATGTTGTACTCACGCGAGCCGCGCTCGTCGGCATTACCCTGCAGGGTGATGCGCGAGGAAGGACGGTCACGCAGGTACTTGGCGTGGCAAGCCATGATGGCCTGGAATTCCGGCTTCAGGGAGTCCTGATCCAGATCGAAGTAGACAACGCGCTGGCGCAGGCAGGCATCGGTATCCAGGTCGCCCGGGCCGTACAGGCCTGAGGTTGCCGGGCCGGTGGGAACGGAGGAACCGGTGGTGGTGTCGGTCGGAGCAGGCGGAGTTTCCTTCACCTTTTTCGAACAACCAGCCAGCACGGCAACAGACAGCAGGGAGACAAGCAAGACGCGGGTGGACTTGTTCATGGGATACCTATGGTGGCTCCTGGGCCAATGGGGTTTAACGCAGCGAAATATTAACATTAATGCGCGGTTCGGTAAGGCCCCCATGCAGGTTCTCTTACATCACCATCGGCCAGGACCAGACGCTGGCGTACCCGAGCGTCGGAAGAGACGGCATACAGCACGCCCCGGCCACCCTCGCGAGCGGCGTACAGAATCATGCTGGCGTTGGGCGCGAAGCTCGGCGATTCGTCCAGCGAACCCGGCGAAATCGTGCTCCAGCTGGGCGAACCCAGGCTGCGATCCATCATGGCGATACGGTAGGTATTGCCGCTGCCCTGCGCCACGGCGACCTTCTTGCCGTCGAACGAGACGCTGGCAGTGGCGTTGTAATTACCCTGGAAGGTCACGCGGTTGGCGCTGCCGCCGCTTGCAGCCACCTGATAGATCTGCGGGCGACCGCCGCGATCGGAGGTGAAGTAGATGCTGCCGCCATCCGGCGCCCAGGTCGGCTCGGTATCGATGCCGAAGTGGTTGGTCAGCTGGGTCAGCTGCTTGCTGCCCAGATCCATCACGTATATCTCCGGGTTGCCGCTACGCGACAGCGCCAGCGCAAGGCGACGGCCATCGGGCGAGAACGAGGGCGCACCATTGATGCCGCGGAAGCTGGAAACCAGTTCACGCGCACCAGTGGAGATGTCCTGCAGATAGATCGAGGAATTGCCGCGCTCGAAGCTCACATAGGCCAGCTTCTTGCCGTCCGGGCTCCAGTTCGGCGACAACAACGGCTCGGCCGAACGCACGATGGTCTGCGGGTTGTAGCCATCCGAATCGGCCACCATCAGCGCAAAACGCATCGAACCGCCGCTACCGCTGGCAGTGACATAGGCAATGCGGGTCCAGAACGCGCCACGCACGCCGGTGATCTTTTCGTAGATCGCATCGGCCATCTGATGCGAAACATCGCGCATTGCATTAGCGCGTGCGGTCATCGCAAGACCTAACAGGCGCTCGCCCTTGGCGACATCGAACAATTCGTACTCGACGCGGTAAGCGCCTTCGCCGGCATCCATCACGCGGCCAACCACGATGTAGTTCTGCTTGAGCGTGCGCCAGGTCTGGAACTGCACCTCGGTCCCGCGGGTCGGCTTTTCGACGATCTGCGCGGCCGGCAAGGTCCGGAACTGACCGGAGCGGTCAAGATCGGCGCCAACCACGGCCGCCACATCGGTCTGCGGCGCGGTGCCGGAGCCTTGGTAAGCCATCGGAATGACAGCGATCGGCGTAGCCGATGCGCTACCGCCGACGATATCGATAGTGAGCCCCTGCTGCTGCGCGAAGGCACTCAGCGGAAGCAACAAAGCGGTCAGGGCAGCTAACCAACGCAGCGGTTTTTTCATGGACGGCTCGGATCGGGCAGGAAAAGTGTGCAAGAGATACCAATCAACGAGTGAACATACTCGCAATCGTGAACGAGACAGCGTGAAAGTGGAGCGAGTGGCCGCAGACAGCACGACACCTCTGTATTGCCAACCGACCGGTCGTCCAGACCGGCCGTTACTGATCCTGCGCAGTGAATACAAAGGTCAGATTGCGCTGGAACACCGATTCGTAGCCGCGATACGGCAGCGGCTGCGCGCTCAACACGGCGGCCTCGATCGAGCGCTGACCCGCTTCGTCGTACGGACAGCCCGGCGCGACCTTGGCTTCCATCACCTGCCCGCCCGGCAACTGGCGGATGTTGATGGTGCATTTCTGACCCGGCGGCACAGACGGCGGGCGCACCCACTGCCCCAACACCTTCTGCTGGATGGCCGCAGCGTACTTGGCCGACAGATCGGTGTTGGTGCCGCCCTGCCCTGCAGTCGGTTGGGCAGTGGCAGCGGCGGCCGAAGACGCCTGTTGCGCACGTGCGGCGGCCACCTGGCGCAGCTTCTGTTCGGCCAGTGCGGCTTCCTTGGTGGCCTGTTCGCGCTGCCGGCGGATATCGGCGATCTTCTTTTGGCGTTCGGCGTCTTCGGCCTGCTGTGCGGCAGCCTGCTTCTTCTTGGCGTCGGCCTCTTCCTGCTGCTTGGCCAGGCGCAGCTTCTGCTCGGCCTCTTCCTGGCGTTTGCGCTCGGTGAGGTCGATCTGCTCCTGACGGCGCTTGGCTTCCTGCTCCTGCTTGGCCTTTTCCGCCGATAGCGCAAGCGCATCGACACGTTCCTGATCGACCTTGTCCGGCTGGGCCACGCGTTCCTGGGCCTGCGCCTGTTGCGGCGTGGGCGCATCCTGCGGGCGCGGCTCGGGGATCGGCTGCGGTGGCGGCACGCTTTCTTCCGGCGCGGGCTCGGGCACCGGTGCGGGCGGTGGCGGTGGCGTCTCCACCGGGGTCGCCTTCAACGCCTGCCGCGCAACGCGCGCTTCGGCTGCGGACACGTCCAGCGAGGCTTCCATGCTGGGATCGCCAGCGGCCGGCTCGACCGAACGCTCGGGCGACCACAGCCAGCCGGCGATGAACACCAGCGCGACCAGGACGTGCACGACCAAGGCCAGCACGACCGGTCGCAACCAGCCATCCTCGCGCGCGGTCTGCGTGGGGAGTGCGTCAGCGTGCATCGCTGCCTGCAGCACCGCCGGAGTCGGAAATCAGGCCGACCTTTTCGACCTTGGCCTGCTTGAGCACGTCGATGGCATCCATGATCTTTTGATAGGGCGCGGCGCGATCGCCGGCCACCACCACGCGGGCCTCTTTGTCCTGCGCCACGATGGCGGCCAGCTGCGCCTGCAGCGCGGCCACGTCCATTGCCTGCGGCTTGCCCTTGGGCAACTGCAGTGCGAGCTGGCCGTCGGCGGCGACCACCACCACGATCGGATCCTGCTTGCTCTCCAGCGCCTTGGCGCGCGAGCTCGGCAGATTGACGTCGGTGCTCAGGGTCAACAGCGGCGCGGTCACCATGAAGATGATCAACAGCACCAGCATCACGTCGATGTACGGCACGACGTTGATGTCGGATTTGAGCTTGCGCTTCTTACGGCGGGAAATACTGGAAATCATCGCGACACGTTCCTAATTGATCCCTCGCACATGCGCGTGCGGACTGCTCCGAGGGACTCGCCCATCCTGTCCCCGCACACGAAGGTGCGGGCGTCTGCGAGGCACTCGCATGCAAGCCGGCTGTTGCGAGGGAGCGGCATCACTCGTCGGCGCCGGCCTGGCGCTGCAGGATCGAGCTGAACTCGTCGGCGAAGGTTTCGTAACGCACCGACAGCCGTTCCACGCGGGTGGTGAAGCGGTTGTAGGCCCACACTGCCGGAATCGCCACGAACAGGCCGATGGCAGTGGCGAACAAGGCTTCGGAGATACCCGGTGCGACCGCAGCGATACCTGCCTGTTCGCCGCTGCTGACCATGTCGTGCATGGTCACCATGATGCCGAATACGGTACCGACCAGGCCGACATACGGCGCGGTGGAGCCGATATTGGCCAGCAGTTCCAGATTGCGCTCGAGCTGGTCGACTTCGCGGGTGAAGGCGGTGCGCATGGCGCGCTGGGCGCCTTCCAGCTGCACCCGGCCATCCAGACGGCGGCGATCGCGCAGGCGCGAAAATTCGCGGAAGCCGCTTTCGAACATCGACTCCAGGCCGCCGACGGTGCGGTTGCGATCGGTGGCCGAGGCGTACAGCTTGGCCAGATCGGCGCCGGACCAGAAGCGGTTTTCGAACTCGTCCGCCTCGCGGTTGGCCTGTTTGAAGGCGCGCGCCTTGCGGAAAATGATCACCCAGCTGATGAACGAGCCGATCAGCAGCAACAGCACGATGATCTTGACCGGAATGCTCGCCCGCAGGATCAGCTCGACATAGTTGATGCCGCTGTTGTGCGCCACGCTGGCGGTCTGTGCCGCAGCGGCGGCAACGTCCTGCGGTAGTGCTTCCACTACCGTGTCCTGCAGGGCCAGGAGCAATGCAATCGACATCCGTTTGTTCCTCAGTCTTCTGATTCTGTGGTTTCTAAAGCTTTCAACACGTCGTATAGCGCATCGTCCATGCCGCGCGGGCGGAAGTCGCTGGCACTGAGTGCGGCAATGCGCACCTGCGCGGTCAGCAGCACTTCGCCCTCGCGACGCACCGACTGCGCGAACAGCAGGCTGGCACGTTTACATCTGAGCAGGACCGCCGACACCGACAGCGCGTCGTCGAGCCGGGCCGGCTTGAGGAAATCCAGTTGCATCGAGCGGACCGCGAACACCAGATCGTGCTGCTGGCGCAGGCGTTCCTGCTCATAACCGAGTGCGCGCATCCATTCCGTGCGCGCCCGTTCCATGAAGGCGACGTAGCGCGCGTGGTAGACCACCCCACCGGCGTCGGTATCTTCCCAATACACGCGTGTCGGCCAACTGAATCGGGGATCAACCGACATCCTCGTCCTCCACGAACAGGTCCGGTGCCGGCGCGGCCTTGGGCTTGAGCCCGAGGTGGCGATAGGCCTTGTTGGTGGCCATGCGCCCGCGCGCGGTGCGGATCAGAAAGCCCTGCTGGATCAGGTAGGGTTCGATCACGTCTTCCAGCGTGCCGCGTTCTTCCGACAGCGAGGCGGCCAGCGATTCGACGCCGACCGGGCCACCGTCGAAGTGATCGACGATCACCCGCAGCATGCGCCGGTCGAGCTCGTCAAAACCTTCCGGGTCGACCTTGAGCATCTGCATCGCCGCCTGCGCCACCGGCAGATCAATATGCCCGGACGCCTTGACCTGGGCGAAATCGCGCACCCGCCGCAGCAGCCGGTTGGCGATGCGCGGGGTGCCGCGCGCGCGGCGTGCGATCTCGGCGGCGCCATCGGGCGTGCAGTCGATGCCCAGGATTGCGGCAGAGCGGATCACGATGCGGGTCAGCTCTTCCGGCGAATAGAACTCCAGCCGCTGCACGATGCCGAAGCGGTCGCGCAAGGGCGCGGTCAGCAGGCCGGCACGGGTGGTGGCGCCGATCAGGGTGAACGGCGGCAGGTCGATCTTGATCGAGCGCGCGGCCGGGCCGTCGCCGATCATGATGTCGATCTGGAAATCTTCCATCGCCGGATACAGCACTTCTTCCACCACCGGCGAGAGCCGGTGGATCTCGTCGATGAACAACACATCGTGCGGCTGCAGGTTGGTCAGCAGCGCTGCCAGATCACCGGCTTTTTCGATCACCGGGCCGGAGGTCGAACGCAGGCTCACCCCGAGTTCGTTGGCGATGACGTGACTGAGCGTGGTCTTGCCCAAGCCCGGCGGGCCGAAGATCAACACGTGATCCATCGCCTCGCCGCGCGCCTTGGCCGCCTGGATGTAGATATCCATCTGCTCGCGCACCGGCTGCTGGCCGAGATAATCGGCAAGTCGCTTGGGGCGGATGCTCGCATCGGCGGCATCGTCTTCCCGGGTGGCACTGCTAGCGATGATGCGGTCCATTGAAAAGCCGGGAATGGGGAATCGAGAATGGGGAATCGAGCGGACAATAGTAGCGGTTACCGGCACGGCTGGTGCCCTTTTCAGCCGCCGCCGAGTGTCTCGGGCTGGCGCAGGCCGTTGCTTTTCCTATTCCCCATTCCCGTCTCCCGATTCCCAAGGCCGCGACGCTGTCGCGGCCTCAGATCTCGACCTGCGCGCCCAACTCCACCAACCGGTTGCCGGGGATGCGGAAGAACCCTGTCGCCGGGGCGGCGTTGCGATGCATCAGCGCGAACAACTTGTCGCGCCAGATCGGCATGCCGCGGTTGGCGCTGGCCACGATGGTCTCGCGGCTGGCAAAGAAGGTGGTGTCCATCGGGTCGAAATGGATGCCGCCCTGGTCGCAGGAACGCATCAGTGCCAGCGGCACGTCGGGCGTTTCCATGAAGCCGAAGCGCACGTAGACGCGGTAGAACTCGTCGCCGATCGATTCGATCTGCAGCCGCTTGTCCGCCGGCGCATACGGAATCGGCAAGGTATCGACGTTGAGGAAGATGTTGCGCTCGTGCAGCACCTTGTTGTGCTTGAGGTTGTGCATCAGCGCATGCGGCACGACCATCGGGTCGGCGGTGAGGAACACCGCCATGCCCGGCACGCGCGCCGGCGGGGCCAGCATCAGGCCCGGCAAAAAGCTGTCGATACGGATGCCGTCCTTGCGGATTTCCTCGCGCAGCAGCGCGCGGCCGCGGCGCCAGGTGCGCATCAGGGTGAACACCACGATGCCCAGCGCCAACGGGAACCAGGCGCCTTGCAGCAGCTTGGCGCCGTTGGCGATGACAAAGGCCAGTTCGATGATGAAGAACACTACGCACAGCGGCAGCACCCAGTTGCGCCAGCGCGGCCACAACGAACGCGCCACCAGCGCCAGCAGCAAGGTGTCGATCAGCATGGTCATCGACACCGAGATGCCGTAGGCCACCGCCAGATTGGTGGAGCTGCGGAAGATCAGCACCAGCGCGATCACCATCACCATCAACAGCCAGTTGATGCCGGGCACGTAGATCTGGCCGATGGTGGTGCGCGAGGTGTGCTTGATCAACATGCGCGGGATGTAGCCCAGCTGCATCGCCTGGCGCGCCACCGAATACGCACCGGTGATCACCGCCTGCGAGGCGATCACTGCCGCCAGCGTGGCCAGGATGATCATCGGATACAGCGCCCAGCTCGGCACCGCTTCGAAGAACGGGTTCTTCAGCGCGGACGGGTGATTGAGCACCAGCGCGCCCTGCCCCAGGTAATTGAGCAGCAGCATCGGCAGTACGAAGAAATACCAGCCGTGGCGGATCGGCTTGGCGCCGAAATGGCCCATGTCCGCGTACAAGGCTTCGCCGCCGGTCACTGCCAGCACCACCGCACCGAGAATGAAAACACCGTGCCAGCCGTGCTGAATGAAGAAGCGGATCGCCCACCAAGGATTGAAGGCCTTCATCACTTCCGGCGCATCGACGATGTTCCAGATGCCGATCGCCCCCAGCGACAGGAACCACAGGCAGGTGATCGGGCCGAACACCTTGCCCACTTTTTCGGTACCGAAGCGCTGCACCATGAACACCACCAGCAGCACCACCACGGTGATCGGCACGATGAAGGGATGCAGGCTGGGCGCGGCGATTTCCAGGCCCTCCACCGCGCCCATCACCGAGATGGCCGGGGTGATCACGCCATCGCCGAAGAACAGCGAGGCGCCGAAGATGCCCAGGATGCCGACCACATACGCCGAGCGCGACCCGTTGCGCATGGTGCGCTGGGTCAGCGCCATCAGCGCCATGATGCCGCCCTCGCCCTCGTTGTCGGCGCGCATGATGATGGTGACGTACTTGAGCGTCACCGTGACCATCAGCGCCCAGAACGCCAGCGACAGCACGCCCAGCACGGTGTCGTGATCGCTGGTCAGCCCGTAATGCGGCGAGAACGCCTCCTTGAGGGTGTACAGCGGGCTGGTGCCGATGTCGCCGAAGACGACGCCGATGGCGCCGATGACCAAGGCCATATGGCTATTGGCAGGCGCATGGCCGTGGCCAGCTGCGGAAGTGGGGGTCTGTGACATGAAGTGGGCAGGGTATCGCCAAGTGGCGTGAAGGAGAGGAAGACAGCGCGGCGTTGAGTAACTAAAAACGTAGCGATGGGGTCAGCTGGGGGCGGGCGGCGCGCAGGAGCCGCAGTGTACGAGTGGTACATGCCGATTCCGAGCACCGGCCGCGCCCGTCTGGCGACCGCGCAGTCGTTTTGCTAGTCGCCCTTAACGCAGTGCGGCCTGGAGGGCCTTGCGGATGACCGTGGCGACTTCGTCGCCTTCTGCCCCGGCCTCGCGTGCCATGCGTGCGGCCTCGGCCGGCTTGTAACCCAGTTGCTGCAAGGCCACGGTGGCTTCGGACACCGCATCCGGGCCGAGCTGGCCGGTGATCGGCGCGCCACTGCTGAAGTCGGCGGCGCGGTCGCGCAGCTCCACCACCATGCGCTCGGCGGTCTTCTTGCCGATGCCGGGGATGCGGGTCAGCGCGGTGATGTCGCCGCTGGTGATCAGGCGGGCGAACTCGTCCACGGTGACCCCGGACAGCACCGCCAGCGCGATCTTGGCGCCGATGCCGGTGACCTTCTGCACGTCGCGGAACAGCCGCCGCTCGCCTTCGCGCAAGAAGCCGTACAGCGACACGCTGTCTTCCTTCTGCGCGTAGTGGGTGAACAGAATCACGTCGCGGCCGACATCGGGCAGGTCGTAGAAGGTGCTCATCGGCGCCTCCAGCTCGTACCCCACCCCACCCACATCGATCACCAGCCACGGCGGCTGCTTGTAGGCCAGGATCCCGCGCAGGCGGCCGATCATTGGGCACCGCCTTGGCGGTGCCGGGAATCGGGAGTCGGGAATGGGGAGTCGCAAGAGCGCGTGCTGCTCTGGACCCTGCGTTTGCAATTCCCGATTCCCGATTCCCGATTCCCGATTCTCATTTCTTGCGGCTCCAGGCCTGTTGGGTATTGATGCCCAGGCGCTGCGCGGTGGCGCGCACGTGGGCGTGAGTGATGGCCACCGCCAGTGCGTCGGCGGCGTCGGGCTGCAGCTTGCCTTTCAGGTTGAGCATGATGCCGACCATGTGCTGGACCTGCACCTTGTCCGCCCCGCCCTTGCCGACCAGCGCCAGCTTGATCTCGGTGGCAGCGTACTCGTGTACCGGCAGGTCGCGTAGCACCACTGCGCAGATCGCCGCGCCCCGCGCATGGCCGAGCTTGAGCGCCGAATCGGCGCTCTTGCCCATGAACACCTTCTCGATCGCCACTTCCTGCGGCCGGTAGGTCTCGATCACCTCGCCCAGCCCGTGCAGCAGGCGCTTGAGCCGCTGCGCGAAGTCGCCCTCGCCCAGCAGCACCAGCGGCGCGTGATAGACATGCCGGCTGCGACCGCTCTCGTCGATGTCGATGACGCCAACCCCGGTGCGCTGGGAGCCGGGGTCGATGCCGAGGATGCGGGTCATCGAGGGGCCGGGAATCGGGAGTTGGGAATCGGGAATGGGTAGAGCGGCCTACTGGCATGCCCGGAGATACTGGGCGGTGCCAGATGCAGCTTTTTCAATTCCCGATTCTCCATTCCCGATTCCAGGCGCTTACGCGCCGAGCGCCGCTTGATCGACGTTCGAATACACGTCCTGCACGTCGTCTAGGTCCTCGAGCATGTCGAGCAGCTTGCGGACCTGTAGAGCGGTGTCGCCGTCGACGGCGATGTCGTTTTCGGCGCGGAAGGTGATTTCCGCATGCACCGGCTCCAGACCGGCGGCGGCGAGCGCCTGCTTGACCTGGGCAAAGGCGTCCGGGGCGGTCAGCACGTCGATGGCGCCGTCTTCGGGGTACACCACCACGTCGTCGGCGCCGGCTTCGATCGCCGCGTCGGTGAGGGTGTCTTCGTCGGTGCCGGCGGCAAAGCTGAGCACGCCCAGGCGCTTGAACATGAAGGCCACCGAGCCGTCGGTGCCCATGTTGCCGCCGCATTTGCTGAAGGCATGGCGCACGTCGGCCACCGCACGCACGCGGTTGTCGGTGAGGCAGTCCACGATCACCGCCACGCCGCCGGGGGCGTAGCCCTCGTAGCGCACTTCTTCGTATTCCACGCCTTCCAGCTCGCCGGTGGCTTTCTTGATGGCGCGTTCGATCACGTCCTTGGACATGTTCGACGACAGACCCTTGTCCACCGCCACGCGCAGGCGCGGGTTGTTGGCCGGATCGCCGCCACCGCCGCGTGCAGCCACGCTGATCTCGCGGATGATCTTGGTGAACATCTTGCCGCGTTTGGCGTCGGAGGCGTTCTTGCGGCCTTCGATCGAGGGGCCTCTACCCATGGGTGGTTCCAGACTGGCTTGGATGACAGGGCGCGGATTTTACCTGATTGCTCGCCCGCACCGGGGCGGCAGCGTTCAGTGGCGGACTCAGTGGCGAAATCGGCCGGTCCGCAGGAAGCTCAGCGCCTGCTGCGCGGCCTCGGGTGAGCGCAACAGGCCGCTATGGCTGGCCGGCACCACGCAATGGTCGCGCAACCCGGGCAAGCGGGTTTCGGCCAGTGCCACGGTGCCGTCCGAGCTGCCGTCCAGCGGCGCCAGCCAGCGTCCGACCCCGCGCGCGACATTGCCGGCGACCTGACCGATCTCGGCCTCGCCCTCCCATTGCACGAAACCCTGCTGCAGCAGGGCAGCGCTACGCCCCAACGCCCATCGCCCGCCACGTTGGGCCAAGCCGCGCGCGGCGGCGCTGCCGCACAACGGCGAGCCCAGGCAGACCACACGGCGCACCGGCAGCTCGGGCGCGGCGCGCAGGGCCTGCAACGCCAGCAGCCCGCCCAGGCTGTGACAGACCAGCAGTTGCGCGCCGGTCGCCTGCAGGCGTTCGATCAGCAGCGGCACCGCCTGCGCGGGGCCGCCAAGCACGCTGGCGTAACCGAACAGCGCAGGCGCCAGGCCCTCTGCACGCAGTCGACGCGCGAGCGGCAGCAGCCAGTGCGCGGTATTCCAGATGCCGTGCACCAGCAGTACGTCGGCGGTTGCGGTGGTCGGTGCAGTGCGCGGGGTGCGTCTGGATGCAGCTGGAAATGCCGAGGAGCTGCTGGGCATCAGCGCGGTTTCCAGAACGTGGCACGCAGTCGCCAGGCTGCTGCGGACGGTGCCTGCATGCGCTCAGTCGGCCGCGACGATCGGCTTGCGGCGCAGGATGTGCTCGCGATCGACAATCTTGCCGACCGGGAAGTCGTACTCGCCGACTTTTTCGAATCCGTAGCGGGCGTAGAAACGTTGTGCGCCGAAATTTTCCGACCACACGCCGATCCACAGCGTGCGTGGGCCGTTGCGTTCCAGCCATTCCAGTGTGGTTTCGAACAGCCGGCTGCCCCAGCCGCTGTTCTGGTAGTCCTTCAGCAGATACAGCCGCTTGAGCTCCCCATCGCCGGGGCGCACGTCTTTATGCGGCAGCCCGCACGGGCCGGCGGCGGCGTGGCCGACCAGCAGGCTGTCCATCTCCAGCAGCCAGATCGCGTAGTCCGGATGCGCCAGCACGATGCGCGCGCGCTCGACCGCATAGGTCTCTTCGAGAAAACCGCGCAGGTCTTCTTCCGGATACAGATGCCCGAAGGTTTCGGTAAAGGTTTGCGCGGCCAGCAGTGATAACGCTTCGGCATCGTCCGGTGTGGCGCGGCGGATGCGGGTCATGCGGGGCCTCTCGTGCCAGGTGGACATGGCAGCTTCTCGCATGCAGATGCGCTACCGCAAGCGGGGATTGGGGATTGGGGATTGGGGATTGGGGATTGGGGATTGGGGATTGGGGATTGGGGATTGGGGATTGGGGATTGGGGATTGG
>NZ_MDFM01000033.1 GCF_002939985.1 Xanthomonas hortorum pv. cynarae
GCCGGTTTGCACTTTGTCGTCTTCACGATCCTGATGCTTGGAAATGCAGCCGCTCTATTTCAAAGTTCATAACACGCTCTAGCTTGTCGATGTGCCGGGTGATAACGTGTCAGGACGAATCCCATACCTGGGCATGAACGTGGATATAAAAATTAGGCTCATTTTTGCTACGGGATTACTCGCACTCTCAACCTTGGCTGCTTGTGCAGGAGGAAATATGCGCTCTGATTACAAGAAAAATGATGTTCAGCCGGTCAAGATCGAGAAAGCAGGAAAGTCGCTACAAATCACTTACCACATGCCTGCAGAGAGTCTGTTTTATTCTCCTGGCGTTGATTTCGCGAATGACGGCGGCGTGTTGCGTATCGCCATCCGCAGATGCGGCATCAATGATAAATGCGATGCCATGGCGAAAGCTGCCATGCCACCAGCTGAGCCGTGGACACCGAAGGTCACCGTACCGTACGCAGGCGAAAAGGTCGTACTGGTCTACGCAGACAGTGAAGAGACGTTGGCCCCTTAATTCCAGTCAAGGAGCGATGCAATGAGCACCGAACCGGCGAATGAACGCGTTGTGCTTGGAATACACAGCAACGGTGGACAGGGCGGCCTGACCGATGGCCATGCGTGGATTACGGTCAAGCGAGGCGATTCGCCCACGGAGTATTATGGACTGTGGCCCGACAACCATCCGATGGTGAAGGGTAACGGGGCCGGCACCGACATCCGTTCCGGAATAGAAAAGGGAGAACCTTCTGATGCCGACCGCTACTACGAACTGTCGCCAACTCAAACCAAGGCCCTCGACCAAGCGCTTCGCGAGAATGTCACCTGGGAACTAAATAACAACTGCTCGTCGTGGGCTAGCGAAACGGTGTCTCGCGTCACCGGAAAACAGATTGATGCAGGCACATGGTTGCCCACCGTGGAAACGCCCAACGCGTTGATCGACACCATTCGCGAGCTGGAGTCTCGACATCCTACGTCCCCGTCCACGCCTGAAGCGAATGAGCCTGCGCGCGAGGGACGATCAAGCAACTCACTTGGGAAGGTCGAGCCATCGGAAGAACGTAACAGTCCTTCGGCTAGGGCAATGACTGATCCAGAGCACGCTGGCAATCGTCTTTTCGCCGGGCTACGCGAAGGGTTGCCTCTGCACATCTCCGATGAGCGGGTCGCTTTCGCCGCTCAGCGTGCGCACGAAGCCGGAATCAACGACATGTCGAAGGTGGGCCGGGTCATTGAGCGGGAAGGCGACGTGTTCGTCGTCGGCACGACTCCTGGGTTCCGCGCATCGGTACTAGCTGGCGAGCAGCCCCCCACCATCGAACATTCCAGTACAGCGCTTGCCCAGCAAGCTGCTGTGCAGCCTTCAATGGAGCCCCAGGCTCAGAGCATGAGCCCCCGAATGGTTTAGCGAACTTCTTGGAACACCCCGGTGCGTGCACGCCTGCTTGATGATCCGGCGGCGTATCACCGGTCCAGTAGCCAATCTTGGCCAGCGCGGGCACTCCGCGCTGACGCCACACTCCTGGTGGCCTGCGCTTGGCAACGGCTGGGATGAGCGATCGAACGACTACCGCGCTCTTGTCGGCAAAGCCTGTCCGACGAACTGCTCGCCAGCATCCGCCTCCGTCTGTAGCAACAGCGCCATTTAAAGGGATTGAGGCAATTGGCCAACCTGAGTCACCCCGGCAGGACGACCACGTGGACGTCACGTCGTTGGCCTGCCCAATGCACGCTCTACCATCGCCTGGAAGCGCGAGTCGCCCAAGGCGCGCTCCTGCATGAGGTGAAGGCGGAATGCATGTTCGTCCTCTCGGGCTAGACCCGCATGAAGCCACTTGCATAGACAGACACCCGCTCGGCTGCATCGCAACCAAGATGCAAATAGACCTCGTGCGACGTGATGAGCTGGCTTTTCGCAAGCCCAAGATGCGTGTGCACGCTTGAGCAGCGGTACTCGGCTGGCAGTTCCACCATGCGGGCGCGTACCGGATTGAGTCCGATGTAGCGCAAGACCGTGAGCACATACCGTTCGGTCTGCACCAAGCAGGACTTGAAACGCCCCTGCCACAGGGTTCCGCTGCGCCAGTGCCTGAGATTGAAGGCTTGCACATACGATTGGCCACTGAGCCGCATCGCTGAAGACACCGCGCCAGCCTTATCCGCCGAGACCAGCAGGTGCACGTGGTTGTCCATCAGCACAAACGCATGCACCCGCACAGCAAAGCGCTCGCAGGCCACGCGTAGTAGCAGGCAATAGTGATGCCGATCCTCATCTTCCAAGAAGATCGCGCACCGATTCACGCCTCTCTGGACGACATGCATCGGAACGCCGGGCAGTTCCAGACGCGGCTGACGCGGCATGGCCGGGCCCCCTGCTCAAGAAGAAGACCTCAGCCTGACGGAAGCGATACAGGCCCGCTATCAGACATCGCCGCGCGGACCTGTACGGGCGGCTCGCTTAACCACCCCTTATTGTCGACTGATAATTTAACCTGACCGCGTTATTAATCACGTTATTTCTTCAGTTGAGATGCTTCAGATTTTCTGAAGCGTGACGCCGAGAAACTCACTAAGGATTTTGACACGCTCCTTTATACTAGAAGCATCATTGGTCCCCTGCTGATTAAGGCGATCAAACTCAAGCAGATCGAATGAGGCCCCCTCATAATTTTTTATCGCAGCCTCACGGTTCACAGCTAGCTTCTGCCTGAAATCAAGAAGGCTACGCCGAGTGATCTTTGCTTCCTCTCCGTAGATAACCGCCGATCGAAAGATCAGGTAATAAACCACGAGAATTCCCTGTGCATGTAGGAGCTCGTCACCTGCGGCGAACTCCGCCGCCATCCGATTCAGTACATTCGTTACATCAGCCTTGAGCTTGTCAACCCGAGCGCTATACCCGTCATGGTATCGCTTGGCGAGCGAATCTAGATAGACCTTTTTTGTATCAACGATCTGACCAGAAGTATTGAGACTATCTTCGACGAGTAGAAATCGTGCTGCAGCCTCGCGATGCTGGTAACGGTTATTGCGAAATTTAACTCGACTATGAAAAAAAATGTGCTGAGAAACATCCGTAATTGCCCGGACGACATCGCCACCAATTGCATTTCGCTTCTCCGCGGCATTCAGCGGAACCGCCTCATTTAGCCGAGAGAACATATCCTCGATCAGATCGATATCATCGCCTTCAATCACCACAGTAACAACTGGAAGAACGAAGGAGTCGAACTTCACACGAATCTTGGGGTACTGTTTCGCAATATCCTCATAACTAAGTCCGCCAAGATTTAGCTGAGCATCTCGTTGATATTCAAAATCAGAAGCCAGCGTAAAATCGCCATTCATAAAGCCCCAAATTGCCTCAAGACGCTGCCGCCCGTCAATTACGGCAAAGCGAAATCCTGATTTATGCACCTCATCTTGTCCAAGCACATGAAAATATATTTTCGGCAGATCGTAATCATTAAGAATTGAGTCAATCAAAAGCCGACGTTTCTCACTAGTCCAAACCCCTCCCATGCGCTGATACTCAGGACTCATGTTTATTTCGGAACGCTCTGAGTAAAGCAACATAATAGTGCTGTTCTTAAGGCTTGAGGTATCGACGTAGCTCATTTCATCATATCCTTGAGAATGGCACCGACGCTCGCGAGTTCAGGGAATAAGCTGAACCTTGTCATGCCAAGTAGCTTAAGCTCCTCAGCAAGCGCTTCTTTACTAGCGTGAGGGATTATATATTTCGCAACGTGCGAATGATCACCGACGTCTTCGATCGCAATCTTTTTATTATGGTGAATAGTAAAGGTGCCCATCTGCGCCTGAATTCTAGCGTTGTTCCTCGTAGCGATGGTTGCGACCGGAAATAGCTCCAATCTAGTGTTTTGGCGCAGGCTGTCAACAGTGTAACCCTGAAGCTCGTCATCTTCGAAAGAAGGAATATAATGACCTTCAACTTTGTCTACGATGTTAGCATTTTGGTTTAAAGACGTGGGCCAGAGGCACCAAAGGGCAGCGTCAATATTCGGCTTGTCAGCCCAGTCTTCAACCGCGAAATACATAGAAATGAGGGGGCTTTCGCTCCAGTCGAGCAGCCTAGTTGGAACCCCATAGTGCTGCATGAGGAATGTCCAGTCGAATGACGTTGCCGGGCGTCCATCTGCGAGCATTGCTGCGCTTTGCCGAAATCGATTGAGAAGCGTAGTTTCGGAGGTATCAGAGGCAGACCGCATGAATCCCGGCAGCAGTCTCCATGCCGCGTCAGAATGACCTCGGAACCAAATTGTGCCGGATCGCATTTCACGATCCTCTCGGATAGCAACAAGGAAATCTGAAACACTGCTTATATGTCGCTCTGTGATCATGGCGCCCTACACCTTTGCTAAGTTCGTCCGCGCCACTGCGTGCCTGACGCCATTGATCAAAGTCTACGACAAATTCACAATTGCGTGCGAAAGGTAAGACCACTTTGAGCGCTACGGGGTCAAGTTCACTTCTTACGCAAATTCCAGGCAACTGCCTCAAACTTTTGGATGGTCTACCCGCTATCAACACGAACGCCTAGCTGCGAACGTTGCGATATGGCCAGACTCAGATGCATCGACCTTCCCGGCATCCCGCAGCATATCGTGCGGCGCGGGAACAACCGCTTGCCGTGCTTTCTGGATGATGGCGACCTGCTGCGCCACCTGCTCCTGCTGCATGAGTTCCTACACGCCACAGGCTGCCAGCTGCATGCCTATGTATGGATGGACAACAACCATATGCATTTGCCTGCCACGCCACCTGCACCAGGACGGATCGGGCAGCTGATACAGCGGCTTGGGCGCATCAATAGCCGCCGCGTGCACACCGGCACGCTATGGGAAGGGCTCTACAAAGCTTGTCTTGTGGACAGCGCTGACTACATCATTCGCTGCTTAATCCCCCGGCGGCTTCAACTCCGATTCGCAACACCAACGGTTGTGAAGTGGCCCAGGCGACCTGACTTGAGCGACTTCACCGCCAAGTGGAGTTGCCCATGTCATCCAGCCGCCTGGACCAGGCCGAACGATACCGTTTGCATGCTTTATATGAAACCGGGATGTCGATGCGGGCCATCGCCGATGCGTTGGAGCGCGCGCCCAGCACGATCAGCCGCGAACTGCGCCGCAATCAGCACGCTCGGCACTATCTGCCAGATAACGCCCCTCGAAGTCTTCTCCGAGGAGGTCCTCAACAGCGTTGCGAATCGGAGTTGAATCCGCCCCCCGTTGGTCGGTCAAGTATTGATGGGCAAGAACGGCGACATCGTCGCGATCAGAGGGCGCATCGACGACCCAATCCACAGGCGCGCAGCCGCTTCTATCGACCAGGCAGTTCACCAGGAACAGGCACATATACGGCAACAGCAATTGGCACGAAGCCACCAGCAAGATGCCCAACACGCGCTACGCATGAGTGTCTGACAAATACATTTTTAACAATGGAGGCTATCGAGCACGCGCACGAGTTTACCTGAAAGCCTAGAGAGATCTTTCAGCTCGCATTCCCACACGGCCAGCACACGCCAGCCTAGCGCACGCAATAGCTTGCGCTTCTTCGCGTCTCGCTGACGATTGGCTTCGATCTTAGGCCCCCAGTAATCCACCCTAGACTTCGGCATCTTGTTGCGCTTGCACGCATGACCGTGCCAGAAACATCCGTTAAGGAAGATGACAGTTTTACGGCCGGGGAGGACCACATCAGGGGTGCCAGGCAGGTCTCGCCGGTGCAACCTAAATCTGAACCCAAGCCCATGCAGCAACGACCTCAATGCAAGCTCTGGCTTCGTATTTTTCGAGCCTATCCTCGACATCAGCCAGCTGCGCCGTTCCGGAGTCAATCGATCCATGAATCCTCCGTCTCAAACCTTGAGACAGCATTGCCGCAACATCCGCCACCCTTAAGAGAAGGATCTCTGATCATGCAAAATGACCTCTTCCGATCGACAAAGGAGCGAGGGCCTACTATACTTCCGACTATGAGCAGACCCCTAGGAATCGACCTCTTCGCCGGCGCCGGCGGCCTTAGCCTTGGTTTCGAACAGGCTGGATTCGATGTAGTTGCGGCCGTGGAGATAGATCCAGTGCATGCAGCCGTCCATGAGTACAATTTCCCGCATTGCCGAGTGATCCCGAGATCCGTTACGGAGTTAAGCGGATCGACCATTCGCGCCGCGGCAGGTATAGGCGAACGCACTGTTGACGTAGTGTTCGGAGGCGCTCCTTGCCAAGGCTTCTCGCTTATCGGACAACGCGCGCTGGACGACCCGAGAAATTCATTGGTGAAGGACTTCGTGCGGATCGTTCGCGAGTTGGACGCACGCTATTTCGTCTTCGAAAACGTCAAGGGACTTACGGTCGGCAAGCATCGAAAGTTCCTCGTCGAGATCATCGAGGAGTTCAAGGTAGCGGGCTACGACGTCGTTGAGAACTGGAAGGTCCTCAACGCCTGTTCTTATGGAGTACCCCAAGATCGGCAACGCCTTTTTCTGCTCGGAGCCAAGCGGGGCCTTCCGCTTCCATCCTATCCCATGCCTACGACCCGCAAGCCCGGAGCCACAGAGACCGAGCTTCCTACAGCACCAACCTGCTTCGATGCTCTTAGTGATCTACCGGATGCCGAACGATTCGCTCGACTGAATGGAAACGAAGCAGTGCGCGTAACACGTTGGAACGATACCAATACCTATGCTTCCCACATGCGCTGCTTGGACTCGACAGGCTGGGAATATGGATACAGGAGGGACTGGAACCCCGCTATTTTGACTTCGAGCGCCCGCTCTAATCATAGCGAGATATCGCGCGAACGCTTTGCCTCAACGCCTCCAGGTGAGGTCGAACCCGTGTCCCGCTTCTTCAAGCTTCACCCTGAGGGCGTGTCAAACACGCTTAGAGCAGGAACAGATTCGGCGCGCGGCGCTTTTACCAGCCCACGCCCAATCCATTACAAATGGAATCGTTGCATCACCGTACGCGAGATGGCCCGACTTCATGGCTTTCCCGATTGGTTCCGATTCAATGGGACGAAGTGGCATGGTGCGCGCCAGATAGGAAACGCCGTACCGCCTCCTCTCGCTCGATCAGTCGCAAGCGAGGTGATGCGTGCTCTGGGGATCAAGCCACAACGCCCTAGAAAAGTCGTTTCGCTTGGAGACGATGCCCTGCTACGCTTCGGCACGACCGAAGCGGCTGCCTACTGGGGTATCGCAAATCCAATCGGTCGCAGGGACAAGAAAAGCGGAATAAAGAAGCGTAAGCAGTCAGAGATTTCGCCAATTGCCAGTCTCAATCTGACACCATAGATTGGCACACCTTCCGAGTAACCTCTTCGAAGCCGTGCCAGCCACAAATTTCGATGAGACATTAAAGAGAGGTGCCAGTTACCGACACCTCTTTGCTCGTGCATCCAAACAACTAAAATTTTTTAGATCCCTCTGACAGCGGGAACTAAACGATAGAGCGCATCAGAAGAAAATTCTAAATCGACAAAACTTCCAAGCAAGGCACGTGAAACGGACTTGAACTCTATAACGTGAATTCCGAGATCCTTTTCGGACCTAATGGCGATAGGAACGACCAAATCCGCATTTGTTGTTTCAAATGCAGCTCTAACCTGACTCATTATTTGGCCGGTTAATATTCGCTCGCTACCTTTTTTTGCTTCGCACGTTATAAAAACGCTGGAATAGCCCGGAACGTTAGCTAGATACAGAGCGTCAATTTCAGTGGCTCGCAGCTTTACCGTCATTTGGAGATGCGTAACCTCTTTGACCTGCAGCGCGGAGACAGTGGCCATATGCTGCTCGATTACACGCAGGTTTACCGCAGTTTGGATCAACCAAGCCTCGTCTGATCGACCCAGTTCCCTTGAGGCCAAGGACATGCTTACCGACTGCATGTCTATTCTTTCGGTTTTATCCGTTACTCGATAGAGATCGGGAAAGGGCTCATCATCGCCAGCAGATAAAGGAACGAACTCGAAAGAATCGCCCGTTCCTGTACGCTGCTCACCGGTATACCCAAGAAGCGCTATTTTTCTCGGCCAAATCTTCGAAGCCCCACGGCTACGTATCACGTCCTTAAGGAAGTTCGCGGGGTTTCTATCGCTACGATCTTTACCGTCTTGAGTATTGCAAGCACGAATCGCTTCCGCGACATCTTGCAAAGTCATAAGCGTTTTGGTGAGTCGAAGGTTGCCGGGATCCCAGTACTTTTCGAACAGGTGCAGAATTACGTCCGTTTTATCTGAAGCCATTACTTATCCCCATGCAAGACTGCGCCGCGCTTCTTGTAAAGCGCGGCGCTCAGCATCAAACCCCAACAGGATTCGCCTTCTCAGGATCAATCTTGTACTGCTTGATCGCCCGGGCCACATCCTTCCCCGTCATCTTGCCATCCTTCGCCAGCGCGGCAATCGCCGCGTGTGCGATGTAGTAACGGTCGACCTCAAAGAACCGGCGCAAGTTCGCACGCGTATCCGAGCGACCGAACCCATCCGTGCCGAGCACGCTGTAGGTCATCGGGACGAAGGCGCGGATCTGGTCGGCGAACAGGCGCACGTAATCCGTGGCGGCGATTGCCGGGCCCTGGCGGCCTTCCAGCAGCTGGGTGACGTAGGGCTTGCGCTGTTCGGCCTCCGGGTGCAGGCGGTTCCAGCGTTCGGCGGCGAAGCCGTCGCGGCGCACTTCGTTGAAGCTGGGGCAGGACCAGATGTCGGCGGTGACGCCGAAGTCCTTGTCCAGCAGCTCGGCCGCGGCAATGGCCTCGCGCAGGATGGTGCCGCTGCCCAGCAGCTGCACGCGCAGCTCGCCCTTCTTGGGCTTGCCGGCTTCCTTGAGCAGGTACATGCCCTTGATGATGCCCTCGGCTGCGCCTTCCGGCATGCCGGGGTGGGCGTAGTTCTCGTTCATCAGGGTGATGTAGTAGTACTCGTCGATCTGGTCTTCCATCATCGCCTTCATGCCGTGCTGCATGATGACGGTGACTTCGAAGCCGAAGGTCGGGTCATAGCTACGCACATTGGGGATGGAGCCGGCGATGACCTGGCTGAAGCCGTCTTCGTGCTGCAGGCCTTCGCCATTGAGCGTGGTGCGGCCGGCGGTGCCGCCGAGCAGGAAGCCACGCGTGCGCATGTCCGCTGCCTGCCAGGCGATGTCGCCCACGCGCTGGAAGCCGAACATGGAGTAGTAGATGTAGAACGGCAGCATCGGCACGTCGGAGACCGAGTAGCTGGTGCCGGCGGCCATCCACGAGGCGATGGCGCCCGGCTCGCTGATGCCCTGCTGCAGCACCTGGCCGGTCTGGTCCTCGCGGTAGTACATCAGCTGGTCGGCATCGACCGGCTTGTACTTCTGGCCGAACGGGGCATAGATGCCGATCTGGCGGAACATGCCTTCCATGCCGAAAGTGCGCGCTTCATCGGCCACGATCGGCACGATGCGCGGGCCCAGTTCCTTGTCGCGCAGGGCGATGTTGAGGCTCTGCACGAACGACATGGTGGTGGAATAGCTGCGCTCGCCGCTGTCCTTGAGCAGGCGCTCGAACTTGTCGAGCGTGGGCGCGACGAAGGACTTGCTGGCCTTGGGACGGCGCGAGGGCAGGAAGCCGCCCAGCACGTTGCGGCGTTCCTTGAGGTACTGCACTTCCGGGGAATCTTCGCCGGGGTGGTAGAACGGCACCTGGCCGTCTTCCAATTGGGCGTCGGTGACCGGAATGTTGAAGCGGTCGCGGAAGTGCTTGACCGCCGCGTCGTCCAGCTTCTTGGTCTGGTGGGTGGGGTTGAGCGCCTCACCGGCCGAGCCCATGCCGTAGCCCTTGACCGTCTTGGCCAGGATCACGGTGGGCATGCCGGTGGTGTTCACGGCCTGGTTGTAGGCGGCGTACACCTTGTGCGGGTCGTGGCCGCCACGGTTGAGGCGCCAGATGTCGTCGTCGGACAGGCCGGCGACCATGGCCGCGGTCTCCGGGTACTTGCCGAAGAAGTTGGCGCGCGTGTAGGCGCCGCCAAAGGCCTTGCAATTCTGGTATTCGCCGTCGACGGTTTCCATCATCAGCTTCTTGAGGACGCCGTCGGTGTCCTTGGCCAGCAGGGCGTCCCAGTAGCCGCCCCAGAGCAGCTTGATGACATTCCAGCCGCCGCCACGGAACACGCCTTCCAGTTCCTGGATGATCTTGCCGTTGCCGCGCACCGGGCCGTCCAGGCGCTGCAGGTTGCAGTTGACCACGAAGATGAGGTTGTCCAGGCCTTCGCGGCCGGCCAGCGCGATGGCGCCGAGGGTTTCCGGCTCGTCCGACTCGCCGTCGCCGATGAAGCACCACACCTTGCGGTCGGACTTCTCGATCAGGCCGCGGTTCTCCAGGTAGCGCATGAACTGCGCCTGGTAGATGGCGGCCAGCGGGCCCAGGCCCATCGACACGGTGGGGGTCTGCCAGAACTCGGGCATCAGCCACGGGTGCGGGTAGGACGAGATGCCCTGGCCGTCCACTTCCATACGGAAGTTGTCCAGCTGGGCTTCGCTGATGCGGCCTTCGAGGAAGGCGCGGGCGTAGATGCCCGGGGCGCTGTGGCCCTGGATGAACAGCAGGTCGCCCGGGTGGTTGTCCGAGGGCGCGCGCCAGAAGTGGTTGAAGCCCACGTCGTAGAGCGTGGCGCTGGAGGCGAACGAGGCGATGTGGCCGCCCAGGTCGCCCGGCTTGCGGTTGGCCCGCACGACGGTGGCCATGGCGTTCCAGCGGATGATCGAGCGGATCTTCCACTCCAGCGCGGAGTCGCCGGGATTCTTGGCCTCGTTGGCCGGTGCGATGGTGTTGACGTACTCGGTGGTGGGCGAGAACGGCAGGTAAGCGCCGCCGCGGCGGGTCTGTTCGACCATGCCTTCCAGCAGCTGATGGGCGCGCTCAGGACCTTCTACATCGATGACGGCCTTGATCGATTCGAGCCACTCCTGCGTCTCAAGCGGGTTCGGATCGTTGTGCAGCACTTCGTTCAACCAGTTCATTAGCGCTCCCGGGGGACACACCCCGCGGGTGTGTCGACATCGTGAATTCGTGAACCCCCAAGTGTACCGCACGCACCTGTTGCCATTCCTCGCTACGGGTGCGTATGGAATGGGATGGTGTTGTGCGGAATGCGTTGGTGGCGGATGCCACGCATGCGGCCGCTGCCGGTGTACGACCAAAGGATGAGGGCCGCCGGGCGATTGCCGAGCGCCAGCGCCCGGCTCGGCGCGGAATGGGCCGATGTGCATGCACCGTAGGAGCGCACCTGGGCGCGAGGGGCGTTACCGGTAAAGCCCGTCGCGCCCGGGTGCGCTCCTACGGGGGCAGTCGATAGCGGCCGGTCAAAACGCCTGCAGCGCCTCGGTCAGCTGGCCGTTGTTGTTGACCGCGCCCATGGTGTAGCCCTGCCAGCCGGGGTAGGCGTTGGGTTCCCAATAGAACACGCCGAGCACGCGCGAGCCGATGGCGTTGCTGCGGCTGAGCAGGTTGGTGAGCATGGCGCGGGTGGTGGCGGCCTGCTGCCAGTCCATGCCGACCTCGGCCACCACCACGTCGCTGCCGTAGCGCGAGATCATGTCGCGCATGTTGGTGTCCAGGCGGTTGTTGTAGTCCTGCCAGCTGCCCACCGGCGGGTAATGCGACATGCCGATGACGTCCCACTTGCCGCCAGCCGAGCGCAGGTTGTCGAAGAACCAGCGGAAGTTGGCGTTGTCGTAGCCGTTGGCCAGATGCACGATGACCTTGGCGTTGGGGTACACGGCCTTGGTGGCGTTGTAGCCGCTGTTGATGAACTGGCCCAGGTTGGCGAAGTTGGGCGTCTTGCCCTCGTTCCACAGCATGCCGCTGTTGATCTCGTTGCCCACCTGCACCCAGGTCACGGTGATGCCGTTGTCCTTGAGGTACTTGAGGATGCCCTGGGTGTGGCTATAGACATCGGTATTGAGCTGGGCGACGGAGTGGCCCGCCCAGGCGGCCGGCTTGGTCTGCTTGCCGGGGTCGGCCCAGCTGTCGCTGTAGTGGAAGTCGATCATGATGCGCATGCCTTGCGCGGCGGCGCGCTTGGCCTTGTCGAGCGTGTCGCGTCCATCGTTCCAGCCGCCGGACGGGTTGACCCACACGCGCAGGCGAATGGCGTTGCCGCCGACGTCCTTGAACAGCTTGATGAAGTCGGTAGTGTTGCCGGCCGCATCGCGAAACACCTGCGGCGGGTTGGCCGCGGCCTGCTGGTTGAGCCAGCTGACATCGGCGCCCTTGGCGATGCCTTGCGCGCCTGCGCCGGCGCTGACGAAGCCCAGCAGCAGCACCAACAGCAAGCGGCTATAGCCCTTACGAAACATGCTCATGAAACCCTCTCCCTTGATCGATGGATGTTGCGCCACGCGGCGCCTTGCCTGATCCCCCTGAATCTCGATGCGTGCTGTGCGGCGATGCGGGCAATGCCGCGATGCCACGCACGCTGCGAAACGGTGGCGATTCAAACACGGCACTGCAACGCGGTTGCGCTCGCTATAGGTGCTGGGCGATTGCGGCATAGTTCGCGGCGGAAAAAACCTTGCGCCAGCGAACTGGCACTATTTTCGCCAGCGCGATGTTGTGCGGGTGCAACAGAAAAACGGCGCGGTATTGCGCGAGGCATCTGATGCTGGCGCTCTGTCGCCGCAACGACACGCATGGCCGATCGTCTGCGACCGCAATGGACCTGGGCCTGATCAGATACGGCGACGCGCTACAGGCCTGCCGGCAATTGGGCGCGCTGGTGGAAGCGCAACTCCTGATGCCCTGCTTGTTCGGCGCACTCTTGTTCGGCGCACTCAACGAGCTCTCGCTGCAGGATCGGCAGCGATCAAACGAAAAAACGCCGGGCAAGCCGGCGTTTTTGGTGCAACGTGCGATGGAAGCAGTCGCAGGTTGAAGCGGCGCTGCGTCACGGAGGCTGGTTGGGCGAATGAACACCACCGGGCCGCGAACGCATGACCGCACTCAACTCATCGCGCGTGCGCCCTGCTGTTGCTGCTGGGTCTGCGACTGCTGCTGTTCCAATGCCACCGACTGGCGTGCGGCATTGTCTGCAACGCGCTGGCTGCTCTGTTCCAGCGGGGTATTGATGGCAGTCATCGTCTCCACGCTGACGCGCAGCTGCGCCGGGTCGTCGGCACGACCCTGCACGGCGAAGGTGCGCGCGGCATCAGGGCTCATCACCACCTCGTCGATGCGCTTGCCGCCAATGGCATGCATTTCCGATGCGAGCGAGCCGGACAACTGCGCGCTCTGCTGATCCGGGCTGCGCCCGGCACGGGCGTCCTGCGCGTGCACGCCACGTTGCGCATCCTGGAACAGGCTATTGCCCACGTGCCCGGGCTGGTCGATGCGCAGCGAGGTGTGGTCGTTGCCATGCTCGCGCGCGTCGCGCTTGGCGGGCTCGCCTGGGGCGAGCGGGCCGCGGATGGCGTCCACCGCGTCCTGGCCGAGGCCACGCGCGCTGCGCGTCAGGATGGTGGTGCCGGTGCGCAGCCCATCCACATCGTTTCGGTATTCGTCGATCATCCGCGCGTTCTTTTCGGCCAGCGGGCGCGCGTTGGGATCGGTGAGCGCCGAGTGCTCACCCAGGAAGTTGCCCAGCTTGTGCGCACCCAGCGAGCTGCCGGCCGCCACCAGCGGGTAGTCCGGGATCAGGAAGTTGGCCTTGCTGTTGCTGTAGCCGGCGCCATTCAACGTGGTGATTTCATCCGGCTTGGCATAGATGCGCACCTGCCCGAAATGCGGTGAGGCGGCGCTGACCGGATCGGACGCCATGACGTGGTTGATCACGCTGTTGCCGCCTTCCGGAATGCGGTAGCTCAGGCTGGCCGCGCCGTACGAGTTGAAGGTTTCGCCCTTGAGGTCGTAGTGGTGCGCAGAGACCTGTGCGAGCGCGCCGCCGAGGGAGTGGCCGGTGACTGTGACTTCGGGTGCGTGGCCGGTTCGCTTTCCCGCAATTTCCGCATAATCGAGCGCGTGTTTGGTCAATGCCAGCGCATCGGCTGCTTGCGGATTGGTCCGCGAGGTGACCATCGCCGCGTCGGTGAGAATGTCCTTGGCCGCGCCTTCAGTGCCCCGATGCGCGACCACAATCTCGCCACTGCCTTCGCGGCGGTAAATGGTGCCCTGGTAGCCATTGGAATTGTTGTTGACGTGTTCGAGAACGGCGTAACGCTGCCCCTCAACCGTGACAATCTCTTCCTGCCCCGGCGCACGCCGACCTACCGCACGATCCTTGTAGGCGTCTTCAGACAAGCCCGCATATTGGGGCGATGGAATGCTCATGGCGCAACTTCCTTGGCAGCCAGTGTGATGGTGAAGAGATTGTCGCGGATCTCAGGCTTGAATTTGTCAGGAGTCAGTTCGCCCACATCAGGGAAGTCATCCATTCCTGAGTTCGGATAACCCTCTCTCCAGTAGTACTTCGTCTGCGGCTGCTGCGCAGTCACCGTCTTGCCTTCGATAAACGACAGGAAGCGGGTTTCTTCCTCGGCACCGGTGGCCTTGAGCAGCACGCTGGCACCGCTGAATTCCCAATGGCAGACGCCGCGGCCGTAATAGTCCTCGTCCTGCATCAGGTCCAGATAGACGGTGCCGCGGTATTCGGTGTCGGAGATCTTCTTGAGCGCGAAATCTTCCTGGCTGGTGATGCGCCCGGCGGTACCGGTGTCGGGCTGGATCTTGCCGCATTCGGCTTCGTTGCTGACGTCGTATTGCGCCGCACCCTGGACCAGGCCGAAGGTACCAGGCGCCTTGTCCAGGGTGACCGTGACCTCGAAGGCCTTGCGCGGGCTGGGATTCAATTTGGCAAGGCCGCGACCGCCCGCCTCCACGTCGGCTTCTGCAGTGGCCTCGGTTGCGGGGGATGTGGTCTGGGTCATGCTGGTCTCCGGGGCGTTACAGGCCGTAAGCAAAAGGGCCAGCAGGCTCGGTGTGAGAATCAGGCGCAAGGCCGGCCTCCATGGCGATAAGGGGGCTCAATCTAGTCCGCTTGAGCCGGTGGGGTCAATTTACGGCAGCTGACGTGAGGCAGTTGTTGCCCGCCGGAAAGCTGCCATGATTCGACCTGTCCGCTAGGGGGAGCGCGTTATCGCCACGGGGTTCACATCGCCAGCCGACAACGTGGCCGTCACCCCGCGCGTGCATTGGCGGCGCAGCCTGCGCATGCGCGTGTTGCTGGCCGCCACCGCAGTGCTGGTACTGCTGCTGGCGGTCCTGGGCACGGTGTTTTATCTGGGCGCCCGTGCCGAATTGGTGGAGGCAGCGCGCACCGAAGTGGATGGCTTGACCGAGCAGACCGCGCGCAGCCTGGCGGCGATGCTGGATTCGGTGCAGGTGAGCGGCCGCACATTGGCCGCCAGCAGCGGTGCGGTGGGGCTGCAGCCGTTCAATCTGCGTGCGTTGCTGCTGGCTACGCTCAGTGGCGACCCGGATATCGGCGCGGCGCGTTTGATCATCGAACCGCGCACGCAAAAAGCCGGCGATACCGGGTTTGTCTGGTACGTGCATCGCGATGGCACCCGCGTACTGGAAAAATCGGTGCAGGAGCTGGGCGACGACTACCGCGCGATGCCGTGGTATCTGCGCACCCAGCGCGAAGGGCGTGCATGGTGGTCCGAGCCGTATATCAACACCAATGGCGGCAGCGAGTTGTACACCAGTTACAACCTGCCGCTGCGCCGGCCGGGCGATGCGGTGGATGCGGCGCCGGTGGGCATGGTGAGCGTGGATCTGCCGCTGCAACATCTGCGCGCCATCATCGACCAGTTGCCGCACGACATCAGCATCCGGCCGATGCTGTTGTCGCCGGAGGGGATGGTGATGTTCAGCCCCGACCCTGCGCTCAATCTGCATGACACGCTCGCTACCTACGTGGCGCGTTCGCGCCCGGATCTGGCTCCGCTGCAGCGTGCAGTGGCGGCGGGTCAGCCGATCTCGTTCTCGCACACCGCGCCCGATGGCGAGCGCTTTTTGACCCATAGCGCGGCGGTGGGGCGCAGCGGCTGGACCTTTGTGCTGTCCGCATCGGAAAACTACGTGCTGGCCGGCCTGAACTGGCTGGCCGCATGGGTGGCGTTGGCGGCGTTGCTGGGCGCGGCGGTGTGGTGGTGGTTGATGGGGCGGATCACGCGCACCTTGACGCGGCCGATCGAGGAATTGACCGATACCGCCGAGCATTTTCGCCGTGGTGAATTCGAGTACCCGCTGCGGCATATCGAACGCGATGACGAGGTGGGCGTGATGGCGCGTGCATTCGACAGTGCACGCGGTGCGATCCGCGACCATATCGCGCAGATCGGCGAGATGACCTCTGCGCGCGAACGTATGTACAGCGAGCTGCAGATTGCGCGCGAGATCCAGCAGGCGATGCTCCCATCCGGGCGTACCTTCGATCGTGCCAACTCGCATCTGGAAACCTGCGCCTGGCTGGAACCGGCCAAGGCGGTGGGCGGCGATTTTTACCACTTCATCGAGACCGAGCCGGGGCTGTTGTGGTTTGTGGTGGGCGATGTCTCCGACAAGGGCGTGCCGGCCGCCTTGTTCATGGCGCGCGCAGTGAGCGTGCTGGAAATCGCCGCGCGCCGGCACACACGCCCGGACGCCATCTTGATCGCCGCCTCCACGCGGTTGGCCGAGAACAACGAGCCGTGCATGTTCGCCACCGTGCTGTGCGGGGTGATCAATGTGGTGAGCGGCGAATACTGGCTGGCCAGCGCCGGGCACGAGCCGCCGCTGTTGATCGACCTGGATGGCACGGTGCGGCCATTGCCGCTGGAAACCGGTGCGCCGCTGGGCATCGAGCCGCAGCTGGCCTACCCGGTGCTGCAGGGCCGCATGCGCGCCGGGCAGACGCTGCTGGGTTATACCGATGGCGTGACCGAGGCGATGGATGAACACGGCGCCAGCTACGGGCTGGAGCGGCTGCTGGCCGCGCTGCACCCGCGCCGTAGCGCGGCGGCACAGTGCAAGGCGGTCATCGACGACATCGCCGGCTTCACCGGCCAGGCCGACGCGTACGACGACATCACGCTGCTGGCGATCCGGCTGCGCCAGGAGCATGCTGAGCCGGTGGCAGACGCTGGCCGGGACGGTCCCGGAAAGGCAACGACCGGATGAAGCTCGAACTGGCCATCGCGCCGTCGCTGGCCCAACTGGCCGGCGCCAACGACGCGCTGGAAGACTCGCTGATGCGCGAAGGCCTGCACGAAGCGCGCATCGGCCAGGTGCGGCTGATCGTGGAGGAGCTCGGCTGCAACGCGCTCACCCACGGCCAATGCGCCGAACAGCCCTTACGCCTGCAGCTGCAGCTGGACGCGCAGGCGCTGGTGCTGGAGCTGAGCGACCCGGGCAGCGCCTTCGACCCGCGTGCGCTGCCGGAACTCGAGCTGGACGCCGCGCTCGACGATCGGCCGATCGGCGGATTGGGGTTGTTTTTGGTGCATCAGTTCGCCGATCACATCGACTACCGTCGCGATGGTGCATATAACGTCGTGCGTATCACCTTGCTGCATCCGTACGCCCCTGTCCCCGAGGCACTGCCATGACCACGCTCGCCATCCAGATCGACCCGCCGCAAGACACCCGTCAACGCGTGATCCTGACCGGGCGCCTGGACTCCCACACCTACCAGGACCTGGATGCGGCGCTGTCGCCACTGCTGGGCACCAGCATCGTTACCCTGGTGCTGGACCTGACCGCGCTGGAATACATTTCCAGCGCCGGCATCCGCAGCATCTTCAAGGTGCGCAAGGCGCTGGCGACCCATCAGGGCAAGCTGCTGGTGACCAACCCGCAGCCGCAGATCCGCAAGGTCTTCGACATGGTCAAGGCGGTGCCGCTGAGCGATGTGTTCGCCTCCACCGAAGAGCTGGATGCGTATCTGTCCGCGATGCAGCGCAAGGTCATCGAACAGCACGCCGACGGCGACAACCCGATCTTGCCGCACTTCGCCGAAGTGTAAGCGGCATCGCCTGCGCGTACATGTAGCGACGTGTGTGCGTATGGCGCGTCAGCGGCATTGGGTAGGCTATGGCGCCCTGATACTTGCGTTGCAATGCCCGCACTGATCATTTTCGATTTCGACGGCACCCTGGCCGACTCGTTTGGTTTCTTTCTGAGCACCCAGCGCGTGCTGGCCGAGCGGCACGGTTTCCGTGCGGCACAAGCGCACGAGGTGGAGGCTGCTCGCCGGCTGAGTACGCGAGAACTATTGAAGGCCTCCGGGCTGCGTGCCTGGCGCGTGCCGCTGGTGGCCGCCGACTTTATCCGCCTGATGCGCGCCGCCCCGCCGATGGCGTTATTTGACGGCATCGGCGACGTAGTGGAGACGCTGCATGCCAGCGGCACGCGCCTGGCAGTGGTGTCGTCGAACTCTGTGGAGAATGTGCAACGCGCCTTGGGTAAGGACTTGAGCGCGAAGTTCGCCGTGATCGATGGTGGTGCGCATCTGCTAGGCAAGCAACGCGCCTTGCGTCGCGTGTTGCGCGCCACCGGGTATGGCGCGACGCAGGCGGTGTATGTGGGCGACCAGATGGCCGACTGGGAAGCGGCGCAAGTGGTGGGATTGCCGTTTGCTGCGGTGGCGTGGGGCTATGCGCACCCGGAGGTGTTTGCCGGGTTGGCTGGGACGCAGTTGATTGAACGTGTGGAGGGGTTGCTTGGGTTGGGTGTGCGGTAGCCCGGTTTTTCAATGGCTGGGATTTGGGATTTGGGATTTGGGATTTGGGATTCGGGATTCGCAAGAGCAAGAGCTTCCCGCCGCTACGTGCGGACGTACCCTCATCCGCCCTTCGGGCACCTTCTCCCGGAGGGCGAAGGGTAGGAGCGTCAGGCGCCCCTGGGATCAGGCCAGCTGCTTTAAGCGGTTCGCCACGGCGGCTCTACACCCCACCCACTCGCGGTAACGGTGCCGGCACGTTCAACATTCCGCCCGTTGCCACATACGCCGCCAAGGCCTGGCCCTGGCTCAGCAGATGCCCGTGCATCGTGCGCTCTGCGCCCTCGGCATCGCCGCGCCGCACGCACTCCATCAATGCACGATGCTCGGCCAACGATTGCGCCATGCGTCCCGGCGTCAGCAGCTGACGGCCACGATGCATCTTGAGGATGCGGTGCAGATCGTGGGTGACCCGGATCAACCACGGATTGCCGGCGTACTGCTGCACGGTTTCATGAATCAGATAATTGTTGCGGTAGTACTCGGCCAGGTCGCCGGCGGCGGCGGCGGCTTCCATCGCCGCGTGCAGGTCTTCCAGGCGCTGCACGCCAGCCGCATCGATACGCTTGACCGCATCGTGGGCGCAGCGGCCTTCGAGCATGGCCATCACCGGGAACAGCTGGTTGAGATCTTCCAGCGTCAACCGTGTGACCCGGCTGCCGCGGCCGGCGTCCAGTTGCACCAGGCCTTCGGCGGCGAGCAGCTTGAGGCTTTCGCGCAAGGGCGTGCGGCTGATGCCGAGTTCTTCGGCCAAGGCCGGCTCGTCGATCCACTCGCCCGGTGGCAACGCGTAGTCGTAGATCTTCTGGCGCAGGCGCTCGGCCACTTCCTCGTACAGCGGTACGCGCTTTTTGGCGGTGCGCGAATCAGGGGCGAGGGTCATGGCGGGCAGGTCGTTAGCGTCGGAGCAGGGGCGCCCATTCTACGGGGGCGCCCCACTCCGCCGCTGTGCGCATGCCGGCTCACAGCCAGCCCGGCACCACGAACAGCAGCCACGCCGTCAGTGGCCCCAACAACACCACCAGCCCGCTGTAGACCAGGAAGCGGCGGAACAGCGCGTCGCGCTCTTCTTTCGCGGCCGAAGCCACCACCAGCGCGCCGTTGGTGGAGAACGGGCTGACATCGACAATGGTGGAAGACACCGCGAGCGCGCAGATCACCCCGGCCGCACCCAGCTGACCCTGCATCAGGAACGGCACCGCCAGCGGAATGGTGGCGCCGAGCACGGCTGCGGACGATGCGAACGCGGACACGATGCCGCCGACATAACAGACCAGCAGCGCACCCAACAACGGCATGCCGATATGCGAGACGCCGGTACCGATGTAGTCCACCGCGCCGGCCTTTTCCAGCACCGCCACGTAGGTGACCACACCACTGATCAACAGCACCGTGGACCAGCTGATGCCATCCACTGCGCCCTTTTGCGCGCTGGGCGAGATCAATGCGAGGACCACAGCAACGGTGATCGACACCAGACCGACATTGAGGTTGTAGATCAGCGCCGCGACACCCAGACCCAGCAAGCCCACCAACGTGATCAAGCGATCGCGGGTGATGGAGACAGCCTCCAGCGCCAGCGGATTGGTCGACAAGGTACCGCCGCCAGCGGCAACCAAGGAGCCATGCCCTTCGATCGCAAATGGGCGCTTGGAGGCCTGGTCATCGGCCACTGGCACGTATTGCGCATCGGCCAGCGAGACCTCCTGCCGACGCATCAGCTTGAGCCCACCAAACGCGCAGAAGCAGATGATCGCCATCATCAGGTTGAAACCCAGGCTGGTGAGGAACACCGCCATCTCGGTGACGTCCAGCCCGGCCTTTTCGACCACCTTGTTGGTGATGCCGCCATACACGCTGATCGGCGAAAACCCGCCGCCCTGCGCGCCATGGATCACCAGCAGGCCCATCATCAACGGGTTGATGCGGTACTGCTTGGCAAAGCGCAATGCCACCGGGCCGATGATGGCCACTGCCGCCGGCCCGAGCGCACCGAATGCAGTCAGCAACCCGGTAATGACGAACATCACCCAGGGAATCGCCACGATGCGCCCGCGCACCGCGCGCACCGCCCAGTGCACCAGCAGATCGATAGTGCCGTTCTTCTGCGCGATGGCGAACAGATAGGTGATGCCGACCAGGGTGAGGAACAGGTCGCCCGGAAAGCCGGCCAGCACCTCCTTGCCGTCCAGCCCCACCCACACGCCGCCGATGATGAACGCCAGCGCGAAGGCCACCGCACCCATATTGATGGGCAATGCGGTGGCGACGATGAACATGATCACCAAGCCAAGAATCGTTGCAAGTTGCGGGGTCATGCGCCCTCCCAGACACCTGATACGCGTACAGCACGGATGGCCACCCGCCACCCAAGGGTCACGCCCTGTCAGACACCAGGAGCGGCCAACAGCACCGATGCGCAGCTGCCAGGCGGTCGCCTGCTCGCTATGCATTGCTGGCCTGTCTTGGCGTTACCTCATGCCGCGCGCTCGCACGCGGCGGTGACCCACTCGACAACACCTTGGGTGCTGTTGAATTCGTCCACCGACCGCGCCTCGCAGTCCGGCAATACCTCCCGCGCCATGCGCGCCAATGCGCTGCCTGGCCCCAGTTCGAGAAACACGCGTGCGCCGCGCTCTGCGGCCTGCACCAGCACGTCGTACCAGCGCACGGTCTGCGCAATCTGTACGGCCAGCGTGTCGATCACCAATACCTGCGTAGTGACTGCACGTGCATCGATACCGGCCAGCACGCGCAGCTTGGGCGCAGTGATTCCTGCAGTTTTCAATGCCATGGCGAATGCGTCTGCGGCCGCGCGCAACCACGGCGTATGCGCCGGCACGCTAACCGGCAGCAGCGTGATGCGCGCGCCTTGCGCCTGTGCGGCATCGCCAAGTGCCTGCAGCGCAGCGTGCGGGCCGCCGAGCACGGCGTGGTCGTCGCCGTTGATGATGGCCAGTGCCGCGCCATGGGTCTGGCATAGCGTTTCGAGTGCGCGCAGTGGCAGGCCGACCACCGCCATCAACCCGGCATTGTCCGGGCTGGCCGCGTCCATCAGGCGTGCGCGGGTGGCGGCCAGCTGCAGGCAGGTATCGATGTCCATGCTGCCGGCTACCGCATGCGCGGCGAGCTCGCCGACGCTGTAGCCAAGTACCAGCAACGGCGTGGGTAGTTGCGTCTGCAGCACCTGCCATTGCGCCAGCGTGCCAGCGCACACCAGTGGCTGTGCAATGGCATTAGCGTAACGGTTTGGGTCCGCGGCAAGCGTTTGCGCTGATGCACCGAGCAGCTTGGTCGCAGCAGCGAGCACGCTGGCCGCCGCGGGTGTATCGGCGACACGCGCGAACATCCCGGCGTGTTGGCCGCCTTGGCCTGGGCATAGCACGGCGAGCGTCATGCGCTTTCCTGCAGATGCAGAAACCAGGTGCAAGCCAGCAGATCGGCACTGCCGCCTGGACTCAGACGACGGGCGACAAATTGCTTACCGATGGCGTTCAAACAATCACGCCACTGCGGTGGCGCGATGCCGCCGTCGGCGAGGAAGGCACGTGCTTGCGCTTTTGCATAAGCCAGCCCTTCCTGCCCACCACGATGCAGCAGATTCAGATCGTCTACTTCGGCAACCAACTGCATCAGCGTCTGCGCCAACGCCGCTTCCCGCGTGGCGCCGCTGTGCAACGCAGCGCGCAGGCACGGCAGCGCGACTTCGCGCAACAGCGGGTAGCCGGCTGCGGCCTGCTCGCGCACACCGCTGACCTGATACTGCGCACGCATACGCTGACCATTGCTGTGCGGATTCAGCGGCGCAGCCTGCAATGCAGCGCGCCACACCTGCACCGCGTTGCAGACCGCTTCGCCAGCGGGGCGGCGCCCGTGCGCGACGCGCAGGCGCGCTGCCTGTGCAGTCAGCAGGCCCAGGCTGAAAATCGCACCGCGATGGGTGTTGATCCCGCCGGTGGCGCGCAGCATCGCCGCTTCGGCATCGATACCGAGCTGACGCAGGCGTGCGAACGGGGCGTTATCGATACCGGCTTGCGCAATCGCGACAAAGTAGCCACGCAACGCGAACAGGCTGCGCAGGAAGGTGGCCGCGTCCATATCGGTGTGGCTACCGGTATCGAACGGGGTGACCAGGCCGGGCTTTGGTGCGCAGGCCAGTTCTGCATGTAACGCGCTAACTGCAAGGCGGCCGAGTCGGTGCGCCAGTGGACTGGCAATGCCGCTGATCAGACGCGATGTGCCCTGCAGCGATGCACGATGTTGAATATCGCCACGCGTACATGCGGTCTCGGCCTTGGTATGGGCAACATTTTTCGCCAGCGCACTCATGCCGCGCTCCACACAGGAAACAACGCGGTGCGCGACGCCAACCGGCAGCCCTGATTGGATTTCACCAACACCTGCTGCGCGCTGCCGGCATATTCGCGCCAGTTCACTGCGGTGCCGTCGTCGGCCAGCAGTAATTCGCCGTCGGCGCGCAGGCCATGGCGTTGTTCCCAGCGCTGCAGCAGCGTCACCACCGCATGCGCTTGTTCGGGTGTTTCGATCGACCACAACAGGTCCAGATCCGAGTGCGCATGCACATACGCAAGCCCGGTCAGTGCCTGCCATGCAACGCTGCCGAACACGCGCGGCTGTAATGCGTTGGCATGGGTCTGCGTTAGCAAGGCCTGCAATGCCGGCTGCATGTCGCTGGGCGCGTGTGCGATCACTGCGTCCAACAGCAGCGGTGCGGTGCTGCGTGCGATATCGGCCACATTAGCTGTCAGCGCCAGACGCTGCTTGCCTTCGCTCGGCGGCAACGGCACGCCGAGCCGCAGTGTGCCGGGTGCTTCGCTGCCGTCGCCACGCGCCACCACCGCCGGCAAACCCGCAGCGAACCACTGCTGCAGCCGCAGCTGCGCACCCGGCATCAACGCCTGCCAGCGCGCCTCGGGATGCAACCACACCAGTGCGTGGCGGCCGGGCATGCTCAGGCCTCGCCGGCTGCCACGGCGGCGGCAACATCGCGCGCCAACGTACGGCCGCCACGTTGTGCGCCAAGCGTACGACGTTGGTCGCCGTCGCTGGGCGTGGCCAATGCATCGAGCAACGCCTGCGCCAGATCGCCCTCCCACAACGACTCCACCGCGCCCATGCGCACGTAATTTTCCACACCCGGCGCGAACACCGGCGAGCTCTTGCTCAGCGCCTGCAAGGTGTCCACCGATTGCTTGGTCACACGTGCCATGGCACGCAGATCCATCACGCGGATCTGTGCATCGGGCAAGGCGTGGATATGGTCGGCCATCAAGCCGAACGAGAGGAAGCCGCCGCTGACCGATTCTCCATACACCAGCGTGACCAGGCGCGCACCGCGTCTGCGCGCGAGATCCAGCGCGCGTGCCAGATGCGCGAAATAGCCGTTGATGCCCAGCAGTTCATCGCGGCGCGCGAGCCGTTGCCCGGCGGTGTCGGCCAGCATCACGATCGGCCGTTGCGGATGTGCACGGGTGCTCGCCAACACGGTGGCGGCCAACGCCAGTGCGTGGTCTACGCCGACTTCCAGTTTATTGGCAGTACCGATCACGGTGACCTCGCCCGCAGCGGTCATCGCGCTGCCGGTGAGCACATCGTCGTTGCGTGCGATGGCGTGACCGAGCGGAAACAGCTGATCGAGCAGTTGGCTCAGTTCCATGGAATGCTCCGGTCGGCAGTGGCAGCGAGGAAGGCCTCGGTGTCCAGCAACGGCAAACGCTGCGCATTGACGATGCGCTGGCGCTGCCAGATCTCCAGACCGTCGCGGCAATCGCCGTAGGCGTCGATGCGTTTGGACAATTGCTGCTGCGCAAGGTCCAGCGCCTGCAGTGCGGCCTCGCCTTCCGGCTCGGCAAGTGTGTCCAGCGCATGGGCAGCCGCATCGGCGAATGCGGCGATGCGGTCGGTCACCAAGGTCTGCGCTTCGCCGAGCAGATAGCGATGCTTGCCGCCGGTGACGCGCCACACCAGCGCGCGATCGCGCGCGTCGAATTCTTCCACGCCGCGCACGGTCTCGATCACGTCCGGGCCGGATAGCGACAGGCGGCCTTCTTCGGACATGATCACCGCGCTGCAGCAGCGCGCCACGATGCCCATGCCGCCGAAGGCGCCGTTGCCGCTGCCGATCAAGGCCAGTACCGGCACGCCGGCAGCACGTGTGCTCAGCGTGGCGCGCATGATTTCGGAAATGGCGATCAAGCCGGCGTTGGCTTCGTGCAGGCGTACGCCGCCGGTGTCGAGCAATAGCAGCACCGCTGCCGGCTGCGTTTTTGCGGCGCGTTCGAGCAGGCCGGTGAGCTTGGCGCCATGTACCTCGCCAACGCCACCGCCCATGAAGGCGCCTTGCTGTGCGGCGATCAATACGTTGCGCCCGCGCAGCGTGCCTTCGCCCACCACGATGCCGTCATCGAAGGCGCCGGGCGTGTCGAGCTGGGCCAGATGCGGGCTGATCAGGCGGCGACGTGGACCGACGAATTCGCGGAAGCTACCGGCGTCCAGCAAGCCGTCGATACGCTCGCGCGCATCGGCTTCGTAATAGCTGCGCTCGGCCATGCGGATGGTGCTCATGTGCGGCTCCCGCTAGCTAGCGTAGGAGCGCACCGGGGCGCGACCGGGGCGTTACCGAGAAAGCCCGTCGCGCTCAGGCGCGCTCCTACGAGATGAGTGGTGGTGCTCATGTGCGGCTCCCGATGGCTCGCGTAGGAGCGCACCTGGGCGCGACCGAAGCGTCACCGGGAACGCCCGTCGCGCACGGGTGCGCTCCTACGGGGTGAAAGGGGCGGCTCATGCGTCGGCTCCCTGCAAGACATCCATCGCCTGCTCCAATCTCAAACTCACTACCGCTGGCGTGGCGCCGACATCGTTGATGCTGATGTGCACATCGCGCAGTGGATGGCGTGCGGCAAAATCGTCCAGCACCGCTTGCCAGATCGCGCCGAATCCGCGCGCGGCGGTGAGGATCTCGATCTCCATCGCGCCGTCCAGCGGCACGCGCTCGACCAGCACTTCCAGATTGCCGGAGGCGACCACGCCGACCAGCGCATGCTCCAGCCCGGCGCGCGCGCCCTGCTGGCCATCGAAGCGATACCGCAAGGTTTCCATGCTGTGCCCCTACCAATTGCGAAAACGTTTCGGCGGGTCGTACAACCCACCGGACCAGCTCACCAGATCCTTGACCGTGCGCGCGGCGAGCAGATCGCGCGTGGCGTCGCGTGGACGAATCCCCAGGTCTTCCGGCCGCTTGATGACACCGCGATCGCGCAGGTTTTCGACCGCGCGCTTGTCGCGGCCCAGGCCGACGGCGGTATAGCCGGACACGCCGCGAATCGCTTGCTCGCGCTCTTCCGGCGTGCGGCACAACAGCAGGTTGGCGATGCCTTCTTCGGTCAGCACGTGGCTGACGTCGTCGCCGTAAATCATCACCGGCGGCAGCGGCATGTTGGCGCGCTCGGCCAGTTCCCAGGCATCGAGCTTGTCGACGAAGGCCGGCGCCATGTGCTCGCGGAAGGTTTCCACCATCTGCACCACCAGCTTGCGTCCACGCGGCATCTCGCCCGGTCGTGCGGCCTCAAGCCCGGCCTTGAGCCAGGCGTCGCTGGCATGCCGGCGGCCGCGCGCATCCGAGCCCATATTGGGCGCGCCGCCGAAACCGGCAATGCGGTCGCGCGTGGCGGTGGAGCTATTGCCCTGCAGATCGATCTGCAAGGTGGAGCCGATGAACATGTCGCAGGCATACAAACCGGCGGTCTGCGACAGCGCACGATTGGAGCGCATGCTGCCGTCGGCACCGGTAAAAAAGATGTCCGGGCGCGCGGCGATGTACTGCTCCATGCCAAGTTCCGAGCCGAACGAATGCACCGATTCGACGAAGCCCGATTCGATTGCCGGAATCAGCGCCGGATGCGGATTGAGCGCCCAATGCCGGCAGATCTTGCCCTTCAGCCCGAGTGATTCGGCGTAGGTGGGCAACAGCAATTCGATCGCGGCGGTATCGAAGCCGATGCCATGGTTGAGCCGGTTGACACCATATTCGGCGTAGATGCCCTTGATCGCCATCATCGCCATCAACACCTGGATCTCGGAGATCTGTGCCGGGTCGCGGGTGAACAGCGGCTCGATATGGTTGGGCTTGGGCGCCTGCGTGACGAAGTCCACCCAGTCGGCGGGAATATCCACGCGCGGCAGCGTGTCGACGATCTCGTTGACCTGCGCAATCACGATGCCGCTCTTGAATGCGGTGGCCTCCACGATCACCGGGGTGTCTTCGGTATTCGGGCCGGTGTAGAGATTGCCGTGGCGGTCAGCGGCCTGCGCGGTGACCAGCGCAATGCGCGGGGTCAGGTCGATGAAGTAGCGGCCAAACAATTCCAGATAGGTGTGGATGGCGCCGATCTCGATGCGCCCTTCGCTGACCAGCCCGGCCAGGCGCGCGGCCTGCGGGCCGGAGAACGAGAAATCCAACCGCTTGGCGATACCGCGCTCGAACACGTCCAGATGCGCGGGCAGCGACAACACCGATTGCACCATGTGCAGGTCGTGCACGCGTGCCGGGTCCACTTCGGTAAGGCAGCGCGCCAGGAAATCCGCCTGCTTCTGGTTGTTGCCTTCCAGGCAGACGCGGTCGCCGGGCTCGATCACCGCTTCCAGCAGCGCCACCACATCGCTGGCCGCCACCACACGCCCTTGCGGCGCAAGCGGGGCGGCGCGCTGCAAGCGCTGGCGCCGGCTCTCGGCCTGGGTGTCCCACTGTCGACTCATGCGTCTGCCTCATCGGGCCAGGCCCGTAATGTCGGAGTAATTACATCGTAATTATGGATTTTGACCTTGTCTAGTCGCGGCGCAGCATGGCTTTGGCGTTGGTCCGCTTTGGCGTTGGTCAGCGTTGGTGCTGGTTGGCGTCGATGTCACTCGGCATCGGTGCTGGCCAGCTTTGGTGCCAGTCGGCTTTGGTGTCGTCCGGCGTCGGGCCGACTGATATCGGTCAGCCAACGCGGCCACGGCGATCGACGGTTGCTGCTGGGCCGGTTGGGCCAGGCTCATCGCGACCAAGGCGCACCGCCCCGGCGCTCCCGCGTGCGTCAGCGCTTGCGAACCACACGGATTCGATATATCGTTTCTCCATGCTTCGATATATCGAATGAACACGAACCGTCCACTCGACAACTTCTCCACGGATGCCGATGCGGACTCCCCCCCAGCGCCCGAGCGTGGTGGAGGTGGGCGTTCACGGCCGCTGGGGCATGGCGATCTGCGTTTGTTATTACTTGCCCTGATCGAGCAACAGCCGCGTCACGGCTACGAGCTGATGCGGCAGATCGCCGCGTTGTTCAAAGGGCTGTACACCCCGAGTGCCGGCGCGATCTACCCGGCGCTGGCCCAGCTTGAAACCGACGGCTGGGTGCAGACGGCTCAGGATGACGGCCGCAAGCGCTATCAGGTCACCGAGGCCGGCCGCACGCACGTGGCACAGCAGCGCGACGCACTCGACGCGGCGCTGGCACGCACGCATCGCCGCGCACGCGAGTTGATCAAGGCACAGACACCTGCACCGATTCGCGAGGCGATCCACCGCATCAAGCACGGCCTGTTTGCGCGGCACGGGCAGTGGACCGAAGCAGAAACCGCACGCATCGCTGCGCTACTCAACGCCGCCGCTGACGGCATGGAGCGCGACGACGGCTGAGTGCGTGTGCCACGTGTCATTGCAACTGCGCGAGGCTTCGCTCGTACCCTCATCCGCCCCTGCGGGGCACCTTCTCCCGATGGGAGAAGGGATTGCTAACAGCAGCTGCTCCTAGCTGGTTTATTTGCCTAGCTGGTTTATTTGATCGTTTATTGCGCCATCAGTTTTGCCAGTTACTCCCCACTTCTTTCCATCGCGCATACACCCGGCAATCCAGGAACAATTCCCCCATGGCAACCCACACCAACACCCAAATCCGCCGCGACCCGCGCCTGCGCTCCGTGCAGGTGCTGCGCTGCGAATCGATCACCCCGCAGATGCGCCGCATCGTGTTTGGCGGCAACGAACTGGCCGGCTTTCAAAGCGACGCACCGGATGATCACGTCAAACTGTTCTTCCCCAATGCCGATGGCGACTTCGTGCTGCCGACGATGACGCCGGAAGGCCCGCGCTATGACGAAGGCGCACTGCCCTCGCCCGGTCGCGATTACACACCCCGCATGTTCGACCCGCAAAGCGGCGAGCTGAGCATCGACTTCGTGCTGCACGGCGACGGCGTGGCCACCAGCTGGGCAGCGCACGCACAGCCCGGCGACACGCTGAAGATCGGCGGGCCGCGCGGCTCGTTCCTGGTCGCCGACGACTACGACCACTACGTGCTGATCGGCGACGAAACCGCACTGCCGGCGATCGGCCGCTGGCTGGAATCCATGCCTGCCGACATGCATGCAGAAGTCTTTATCGAAATTGCCGACGCCGCAGAACGCCAGGAGTTGCTCAGCGCCGCCGACGTGGAAGTGTACTGGCTGGAACGCAACGGTTTCGATGCGGCCAGCAGCACCTTGTTGGAAGACAGCCTGCGCGATTACGAGCCGCACGACGGCGATACCTTCTACTGGATCGGCGCCGAATCCATGCGTGCACGTGCGATGCGCAAGTTTCTCGAAGAGCACCACGGGGTGGACAAGGAGTCGGTGCGCGCGAAGGGATATTGGAAGGCGGAATCAGCTCCGCACTAACGGACAGCATGGCGGCTCTGGATGCTGAGTTTCCCCTGCAGACGGCGGTTGATCTGTGGATTTTCCGCAGGGCCCTTGCCTGCCCACCATCGCGGGACACGCCGCAAGTACGTCCGTGTAGGCTACCGACCAACTCTCTGGTGCGGTGTCCTTGCCGCTTGCGGGACCGTGTGGCGGCATGGATGCCGCCACCGAGCCCCCAGGGACGGGTTCACGGCGTGTCCCGTGAGCGGTGAGGGCACCGCGCCCTCGACCGCAACGCCCATAAAAAAAACGGCGCTTCCCACCGAGATGGAGAGGCGCCGTTTTTTCTTCAGTGAACAGCATGACGCCAATCGAACGGCTCCTGCGTTCCACACATCGGTGCGATCACGCGCACCGATGCACCACCTTTGCAGCGAATTACTTCGCAGCAGCAGCGTCACCGGCCTTGGCCTGCAGGGCTTCGGTGGTGATGCGGATCTTCACTTCGTCGCTGACGTTCGGGGCGTACTGGCCCACGCCGAAGTCGGTGCGCTTGATGGTGGTGGTGGCGTCGAAACCAGCGGCCGGCACCTTCTTCATCGGGTGCTCGCCGGCACCGTTGAGGGTGACGTCCAGCACGACCGGCTTGGTCTGATCCTTGATGGTCAGATCGCCGGTGACGGTCAGCTTGTTGGGGCCGGCCGCTTCGACCTTGGTGCTTTTGAAGGTGGCGGTCGGGAACTTGGCCGCGTCGAAGAAGTCACCACTCTTGAGGTGTTCGTCGAACTTGGCGGTGAAGCTGTTCAAGCCGGACAGCGGCAGGGTGACCTGCACGGTGGACTTGGTCACGTCGGCCGCGTCGTACACCAGGGTGCCGTCGACATTGCCGAAATGCGCGGTGGGGTTGGAGAAGCCGAAGTGGCTCCACTGCGCCAGCACGTCGGTGTGGCTCGGGTCCAGCGTGTAGGTGCCCGAGGCCACTATCACGGCCGGCGCGGTCGAGGCGGTCGACTCGGCGGCAGCAGGTGCCGGGGCAGCAGCGGCATCGGCCGGTGCGGTGGCGGCCGGGGTTTCGGCAGCCGGTGCGGCGGCGTTGTCGGCCGGCTTGGAGCAGGCGGCGATGGCCAGGGTCAGGGCGAGCGGCAGCAGCAGTTTGTGGGTGGTCTTCATTGAAACTCCATGTGATGAGAGACGCGTTGGATCAACGCGGATGGGACGCAACGCAGACGGACGAGGACTGCAGGAAAGGGGGGACGCGCGCTTATTCGATGCGTGCGGCTTCGTCAAAACTCAAGCGCGGCAGCCGCGGGTACAACGCGGCCGGGTCACCGTAGCCGAGATTGATCAGGAAATTGGATTTGATCGGCGTGCCGGCAAAGAACGCCGCATCTACCTTGGCATTGTCGAAGCCGGACATCGGGCCGGCATCCAGGCCCAGCGCACGTGCGGCCAGGATCAGATAGGCGCCCTGCAGCGAGCTGTTACGAAATGCACCGGACACGCGCATATCGCGCGAACCTTCGAACCAGCTCTTGGCATCGGCATGCGGGAACAGGTAGGGCAGCTTTTCGTGGAATTGCTCGTCATAACCGACGATCACCGTGACCGGCGCGCCCAGCGTCTTGGCGGCGTTGGCGTCGGACAGCGCTGGCTTGAGCTTCTGCTTGCCTTCCGGGCTGGTCACGAACACGAAACGTGCCGGCGAGCCGTTGGCGGCAGTCGGGCCCCACTTCACCAAGTCGTAGAGCTGGCGCAGCTGGTCTTCGCTGACGGGCGTGTCGAGAAAGGCGTTTTGCGTGCGGGCTGTACGGAACAGCTGATCCAGCACGGCAGCGTCGAGCAGGTCGGACATGGAGACTCCGGAAGGCAAAGGAATGGGCGACAGTAGAGTGCGGCACCGGCCCAGGTGTGAAGAACCGCAGTGTAGAGTGACGCGATTGCTGCAACACACGCTCAATCTGAAACAAATCTATGTCGGATTCGAAACGATGGCGCTGACCTGGGCGGTCAGCGATGGCCGCGCCGGCAACGCACGCCAGGCCGAGGCGCTGGCGCGTGCGTTGCAGCCAGAGCCGGTCACCGCGCTGCATCTGCAGGCCCGCGCGCCCTGGCGCTGGGTTGCGCCGCGCCTGTTACCAGGCGCCCAGGCCGCGTTCGGACCCGGATTCGCCCGGCAATTGCAGCAGCCACCGGCGCTGGCGATCGGCTGCGGACGCCAGGCCGCGCTGGCCACCCGGCTGTTGCGCGCGCGCGGTAGCCGGGTGGTGCAAGTCCTGGACCCACGCCTGGACCGGCGCCATTGGGATCTGCTGATCGTTCCCGAGCACGATGCGCTGCGTGGCGCGAACGTGATCACCCTGCTCGGCAGCCTGCACCCGGTGGACGATGCCTGGCTGGCCGCCGGCCGCGCCGCGTTCCCCACGCTCGGCACCCTGCCCGGCCCGCGCGTGGCGCTGCTGATCGGCGGCCCCACCGCACATGTGCCGTGGACGACCCAGGCGTTGGCGGCGCTGTGCGCGCAGCTACGCGAGCAGCTGTACGCGGTCGGCGGCAGCCTGCTGGTGACCACGTCGCGACGCACTCCGCCGGAGGCAATGGCGACGCTGCGCAAGCTGTGCGCAGATCTGCCAGGCCTGCTGTGGTGCGACACGCGCGATGGGCCAAATCCATACGCAGGCCTGCTGGGTTGGGCCGATGCGATCGCGGCCAGCGCCGACTCGGTCAACCTTCTCTCCGAAGCCTGCGCCACGCGCGTACCGGTGGCCGCAGCATTTGCCGATCAGGCACAAGGGCGGGTTGAGACATATGTTCGGGCACTGCAAGCGCACGGCCGTCTATGCGAGGCAAGCGCGGTGTTCGCAGCGCAGCCGCACCTTGAACCATTGCGCGAAACCCAACGCATTGCCACCCTGGTACGTGAGCGCCTGCACGTATGATGGCGCGGCCGTGAGTGACACGGGGCAGACACAAGGACGATGCACCCGCATGCAAATGGAAGACAAACAACGCACCTGGCCTGCAACAACGCTGTTGCTCCTGTGCCTGAGTGCCGCACTGCCCGCCGTTGCCGCGCCGGTGTGCACCCCGCATTACCCGACACCGGCCACGCTGGCGGCGATGTTCGACATGGCCAAATCCACCCAACAGGCGCTGGATGCAGTGGATGGTGCGCAGGTGGTGCTGCTGGCACGCGGCGGCCAGGATCTCAGCCGCTACGGCTTGAAACACAGCCACCTGGCCTTCGCGCTGCGCGAGGACGACGGCACCTGGCGGGTGAAGCACCTGCTCAATCACTGCAAGTCGGACAGCTCCGAGCTGTATCGCGAAGGCCTGAGCAACTTCATCGGCGAAAGTGCACTCAATGCAGATCTGCGCGTCGGCGTGCTGGCGCCTGCATTGCAGCAGCAGCTACACACGCTGTTACAGGATCCGGCCCCGCTGGCGCACACGCTGCACGAAGCGCGCTACAGCATGATTGCCTATCCGTTTTCCACCGAGTATCAGAACTCCAATCAATGGGTGCTCGAAGTGCTGGCAGCAGCGCTGACGGCGACCGATTCACCTTCTACGATACCGGCGCCGGTGCAGGATCGGCGCAGCGCGCAAGCCTGGCTCAAGCGTAACGGCTACCAGCCCACGCGCCTGCATCTCGATCTGAGCAAGCGCATCGGCGCACGCTTCTTCGTCGCCAATGCCGCCGTCACCGACCATCCTGCCAGCGAGCGCATCTCCGGCAATTATTCGGTGATCACGGTCGAGTCGGTGTTCGACTTCCTGCAGCAACAGCACATGCTGCAGCAGGATCATTCCATTCCACATAGCGTCACCACGCACGGAGCATCTCCATGAATATCCCTCTTCGATCTGCCGGCCTTGGTCTGTTGCTGGCCATCGCGTTTGGTCAACCGATGCGGGCCCACGCAGGCTTGACCACGATCACGCGCGGCGATGCCTCGATGATGTCGGCGATCCTGGTGGTGTCTGCACCGGTATTCGTGTCGATCGCTGTCGGCCACAGTGTGGGCAGGGGTTCGGAAGCGCTCGGCGATGCATCGAACAAGGCCTCTGCCGGGCCGTTGCCGCCAATGCGAGTGAAGTCGGTGGAGAAAACCACCGATGGCGGCTGCGAAGTGCAGTTGCAGGATCCAGCGCAAGCCGACAACACCGCCCTGCTGCGCTGGCCGGCACGCCAGGACGACCCGACTGCCGGCTTCCACGTTGGCGAGACGGTAACCTTTCAACCGAGCCCGGCCGGCGCGGGCTGGACCGTGCAGTCGCCACAGGGCCAGGCATTGGCATTCGTACCCACTGCCGAAGCCGCTGCACAGAACAGCAGCAAGACCTGGTGATGCTGGAACGCTGCGTACAAAAGCTCTCGGCCGCGATGGGGCGTCGCTGACGTCTTACGTCTCCGGACAAGGTGTTACGCGCGGTGCGCGCGCGTGTATCGGCCACTGTCTGCCGAACAGCCACACCGTGGTACTGGTGCAGACACTGGCGGCCCCCGCGCGCACTGGCCCGCATGCGCCAACGCGCGGATAATTCGCGCTGATCGCTCACTGCCGCCCGCCATGTCCACCACATCCCCCACGCTGTTCGCTCCGCTCACCGCACGTGCCTTGACGTGGGCGGTGTTGGCCATGGGCGCGGTGGTGCTGTTGTCCAATATTCTGGTGCAGTACCCGATCAACGACTGGCTGACCTGGGGCGCGTTTTCGTATCCGCTGGCGTTTCTGGTGAGCAACCTGATCAATCGCCGCTTCGGCCCCCGCGCAGCGCGCAAGGTGGCCTGGTGCGGCTTTGCGCTCGCGGTGGTGTTGTCGATCTGGCTGGCGACGCCGCGGATCGCAATCGCGTCGTGCAGCGCGTTTATCGCTGCGCAGTTGCTGGATATCAGCGTGTTCGATCGTCTGCGCAATGGCAACTGGTGGCGCGCGCCGATCGTGGCGACCACCTGCAGCGCCACGCTGGATACGGCGATCTTCTGGAGCATCGCCTTTGCCGGCGTTGGTCTGCCGTGGATCAGCTGGGCGGCCGGCGATCTGGCGGTGAAGCTGGGCATGGGCGTATTTCTGCTCGGCCCGTTCCGCGCACTGTTGTGGCGGAGTGCGCCACGCCCGAAAGCCTGAGCGCGTCGCCTACGCGTAGGCATTGCTGGCCAACACCGAACGCAGCCGATGCATGTAATTCCAATGCAGCAACGTATCTGCCAACCCGATCTGCATGCTGCAATTCGCATCGCATCGCAACGCGCACCGCTGACCGATCAACGCTACAACGACGCCTCATCCTTTCCGAGCGGGAACTCCAGCCTTTGCGCACGCGCGGCATTGAAAATGCTGCGCCTTGCGTCCTGGATCGCCGGCGTCGGCGCGATCAAACGTGGCCGACGGTCCAACGTGCAACTCAGGCCCGCCTCCACCAACGTGGCGTGGGCGTGATGCAACGGCGCTGCAGTCTCGGCCGGTAGCCACTGCACCTGCACCAGCGCGTCGATCAACGCGGGCGTGGCGCAGGCCAGCAACACCGCGGGATGCTCTGCGGCCTGGCCGAGCACGCCGGCCTGCAACAGGAATTCCAGATCGACCAACCCGCCGGCGCCTTGCTTGAGATCCAGTCGCCCGGCATCGCTGCGATCCAGTTCGCTGCGCATGCGCGCACGCATCTTGCGCACGTCCTCGTGCAGCAGTGCGGGGTCGCGCACGCGTGTCAGCGTCTCGCGACGCACCTGCACGAACGCTTCGCAAAGCGCGGCATCGCCAGCCACCGCACGCGCGCGCACCAGCGCCTGATGCTCCCAGGTCCAGGCACGATCACGTTGATAGTCGCGATAGCTGGCGAGCGAGGACACCAACGCGCCCTTGCCGCCGTCCGGGCGCAGCCGCACATCGATGTCGTAGAGACGGCCGGCGCCGGTTTCGGCGCCCAGCAATGTCATCACCTTCTGCGCAAGCCGCGCAAACCAGCGCCCGGCTTCCAGCGGTCGCTTGCCATCGGAGGCTTCCACCTCGCTTGGGTGATCGTAGAGAAACACCAGATCCAGATCCGAGCCGAAGCCCAGCTCCAGGCCGCCCAGACTGCCATAGCCGATGATGGCGAACGCGCCGCCAGGCACCTGCCCATGCGCGGCGACCAATTCGCGGCGCGCCAGTTGCAACACCGTCTGCACCACGGCCTCGGCAAGCCAGGCCAGTTGCTGGGTACTGTCCACGGGTTGTTGGCGACCATCGAGCGTGGCCAGTGCAATGCGGAAGTTCAACGCGAGCCGGCGCTCGTTGAGTTCGCGCAAGGCCGCTTCGGTATCGTCGATCTGCAAGGTGTCGACGCATGCGGTATGCAATGCGGCGCGGTCGGGCAACGGACCGCTGATGCGGGTGTCGAGCAATTCGTCCAGCAACAACGGATGCGCCGCCAGGCGCTCGGCCAGCAAGGCGCTGCGCGAGAGCACATCGACCAGGCGTGCGAGCGCGCTGGGTTGTTCGTCCAGCAGCGCCAGATAGCTGGTGCGGCGCAAGGTGGCCTGCAACAGGCCGAGCATGCGGCGCACGGCGGCATCGGGCTGGCTGGCGCGTGTGGCCGCATGCAGCAGCGCCGGCATCACGCGGTCGAGCCGCGCGCCGGCAGTATCGGAGAGCGCACGCACGCCGGAGGACTGCGCAAAATCGACCAGCACCTGATGCGCGCCGGCTGGATCGTGCAAGCCGATGCCTGCCAACGGCGCGGCATCGCCTTCCGGTAACGCGCGCCAATAATCGGCAAGCGCATCGGGCGCGGTGGCATGGACGCGTGGTGCCAGTAGCTCGGCAAATTCGGCGGCCACGCGCGCGCGTTGCGGGGCCAGTGCCTGCAGCAATGCCGACCAATCCGCGTAACCCAGGCCCAACGCAATACGTTCGCGATCCAGCGCTGCCTGCGGCAAGGCATGCGTCTGTGCATCGCGCAGCATCTGCAGACGATTTTCGAGCCGGCGCAGGAAGCGATACGCCTCGATCAAGGCATCGCCATTGTCGGCATCCATCTGACCCGCGGCGACCAGCGCCCGCAATGCAGGCAACAGGCGGCGCTCACGGAGAGTCGGTTCGCGCCCGCCGCGAATCAGCTGCAACGATTGCGCAAGAAACTCGATCTCGCGGATGCCGCCCGGTCCGCGCTTGATGTCGTCCAGTCGATCGTGCCGCGCCACTTCGGCGGTGATCGCCGCCTTCATGTCACGCAAGCCATCCAGTGCAGTGAAGTCCAGATAGCGTCGGTAAACGAAGGGCCGCAGCGTTTCCAGCCAGGCTTCGCCGGCCGCCATATCGCCGGCCACCGCACGCGCCTTGAGCCAGGCATAACGTTCCCAATCGCGGCCTTCGCGCTGAAAATAGTGGTCCATGCCGGTGAACGACAACGCCACCCGCCCGGCCGTGCCGAACGGGCGCAAACGCAGATCCACGCGATGGCTGAAACCATCGGCAGTGGTTTCGTCGAGCAGCTTGGCCAGCTGCTGGCCCAGACGTGCAAAATATTCCTCGGCGGCCAGCGGACGCGCGCCATCGGATTGGCCGCTCTGCGGATATGCGTAGACCAGGTCCACATCCGAGGAGAAATTCAGCTCGCCACCACCGAGCTTGCCCAGCCCGAACACCACCAGCCGCTGCACGCTGCCGTCTTCGGCAATCACCTGGCCGTGGCGGTCGCGGAATTGCTGCTCCAGTGCCTGCAGCCCGCATTGCAGGCAGGTTTCGGCCAGCCGGGTTGCGCCGGCCAGGGTGTCGTCCACGCTGTCCAGCTCAAGCACATCGCGCCACACCAGCCGTGTGGATTCTGCGCTGCGGTAGCGCCGCAACTGCGCCGGCCAGGTTTGGGGTTGTGCGGGATCGAGCAGCGGCAGTGGCAACGGTGGCGGATCGGGCTGCGCCAGGTACTGCAGCAACGCCGGCTGGCGCGCCAGGGTATCGAGTGCAAACTCGCTGGCGAGCGCGACTTTTTCGAGCCGCTGGTCGACGTCATCGCCCGGCCAGGACTGGTCGGCAGGCAGAGCATGACGGACGCGCGCTACGGCCCGCTCGATCAGAGCGGTGAGCGCAGGAGACACGGAGACGATGGGCGGCGACATACATGGATTCTGGCATCCCTGCGTGATGGCGGCACGTGTCTGCGATTGATCCGGCTGTGTTTAGAGCAGCCAACACAACTGCAACACATGTGCTCTGTGGCTTCCGTGCAGGGCCCTTGCCCGCCCACCATCGCAGGACACGCCGCAAGTACGTCCGTGTAGGCTCTTACGCGACGGTGGGCAGGCAAGGACCAGTTCGGGAGTGTCGGTGTGCATGGCGCAAGCAGTGCACGACGTGCGTTATTTGGATACCGACGCGTTCGGTCATGTTCCTCACACAGACCGAGCGACGGAAAAAGCTTTTAAGAAAGCAGCCGGGCAACTCTCTGGTGCGGTGTCCTCGCCGCTTGCGGGACCGTGTGGCGGCATGGATGCCGCCACCGAGCCTCCACGGACGGATTCACGGCGTGTCCCGCTAGCGGTGAGGGCATCGCGCCCTCGACGACTTCGGCTTGAGAACATCCCAACTGCGCTGAAGTTCAAGCACTCGGTCGCCTTGAGAGGTAATTAAACGGTGCGGATGCGTCTGGTTTAGAGCGGCTGATCTGCGGCCTGGCTGCAAGGCCCTTGCCCGCCCACCATCGCGGGACACGCCGCAAGTACGTCCATGTAGGCTCTTACGCGGCATCCATGCCGCGTAAGGTCCCGCGACGGTGGGCGGGCAAGGACCAGTGGAGAGCGTCGGCTCGTTTTGATGCGAGCAACGTCACTGCCATTGCCGACCTCACTTCACTGGTCAGCGAACGCCGCACCACCTACTGCGCGCGCCAGCCAATCACTACACACGCCGCGCAGCCCAGCAGCAACGCCAGCCATGCGCTCCAGCGCGGCGCGTACGCCAGGCCCAGCGCCACCAACAGCGCGCCCACGCTGAGAAACCCCAACCACAACATCGTTCCCACCGTGCCGCCCCAACCGAGTACGCACAGCACAAGCGCTGCAAACAACAGGCAGGTACCGATCAAGCACAGCAGCCATCGCTGTGTGACTGGTGCAGTGCGACGCCCGGTCAGCTGCTCGTAATGGCGATGCATCGCGAGCGCCAACGCCATCATTGCGGCATGGCATAGCGCGGTGCCCAGCAGCGCGGTGATCAGCCCACCCATGGCGTGCTCCGCAGTAGCCAGTTAGTGCAAGCCAGCACTCCCAGGCACATGCCCAGCCACAACCACATGCGCAACGCATTGCGCGCGCGGAACATCCATAACACCACGACGGTGTAGATGACGAAGCTGAGTAACGTCGTGCTCAGTACCGCCACCGCTGGCGAGACGTCGGCGAACCGGGTCAGCAGCTGCGCCAGCACGCTGCAGCCGATGGAGGTGAGTGCATAGCCACCGACACTGGCGGCCAGCACGCGACCGGCGACTGACCAGCGATCACGCGTTACCGATGCAGTGCTGGAGGCACGATTCACAACGCATCCCTCGCGGCAGTGGCGCCTCGTTTGGCCCGCACCGGCGCAGGCCGCATGGCACTGCGATGCGCGCGATATGAGGCGTACGCAAATGCCACAGCAAAGGCGAGCGAGACCAGCTCGACCCCGGCACGTTGCAGATCGCCGGCAGCCAGATACACGCCAACGTGTTGCCCGGTCGTCAGCGCATTGAGCAGCGGCAAACCAACACACAGCAGCGCGGTGACCGCCAATTGCTCCACCCATGCACGTGCAGGCGGGCGCAGCAGCGCATGCAGCAGCGTGGCCATCCACACCCACAGGAACGCATGAATTTCTGTCTGGCTGCGCTCGGCCTGCGCAGCCGGCACCAAGCGGTTGGCATAGAAATACGCAATGCTCGCCAATGCGGTTCCCGCAAGCGCGGCGACATTGAGCGCTTCCACCACCCGATAGATGCCGGCAGTGGCCGCACCGAACTCCTGCTCGCTGCGCCGACGCCGCTTGATCGAAAACAGCAGCGTGCCGGTCGCCATCATCAAGGTGCCGGCCAGGCCGCAGGTGAAATACAGCCACTTGCTGGTCCAGCCGCCAAAACCGGCCACGTGCAAGGTCTTGATGACCTCTTCCACATCCTGCGCGCGCACGTCGGTACGTGAGGCGTCTGCATGCTGCTCCAGCACCGCGCCGCTATTCGCATCGAACACCACGCTGCCGGGTGGATTGAGCAGACGCCGCGAGCTGCCGGTATCGGCCATATGCGCAATCACGCGCAGCTTGCTGCCGGGTTGATCCGGGCGCTCGATCACCAGCGTTTGTGCAGGCGCGCCGTTGAGTACCGCAGCGCGCTGCACCAACTCCGGCAGATAGGCAGGCACGCTGTTCAGCGCAGTGGCGTCGGCACCTGTAACAGGCGACGCCGGTGACAGATCATCGGCATACCGCGTGTACGCGTCCTCATCGCTGCCATATACCGCCTGCAAGGGCGCGGGCATGTAGCTGGTGTAGAAATACGCCAGCCCGGTGTAGACGATCATCAGCAGAAACGGCAGCGTCAGTACCGCGGTGGCGTTATGCGCGTCCAGCCACGAGCGCTGGCCCTTGCCGGGGCGAAAGGTGAAAAAATCCAGAAAGATCCGCTTATGCACGATCACCCCGGACACCAGCGCGATCAGCCCGCACATCGACACCCAGCCCACCAGCCAATAGCCGGGAATGCCGCCGTGCAAGGTGTAGTGGAAGCTCATGAAATGCCGGCCGCCTTCGGTCTGCCGGCCCCACGGCGACGGCAAGACTTCGCCGCTACCGGGATCCAGTGAGGCCTGGCCCTGGCCATCCGGCGTACGCCAGAACAGCGTCAGCGCCTCACCTGGATGCGCAGGCAAGGTGATCCGCCACAGGCGTGCCTGCGGCGCGAGCTGACGCAGCTGTGCCAATGCACGCGGTACCAGCGCTTGTTCCGGCAACGCCGCGTGCGTGCTCGCACTCGGCAAGGCAGGCGTGGCCTGCATCCAGCGGGTGATCGGGTCGCGAAACACGCTGAGCGTGCCGGTCAAGAAAATCGCGCACAGCAACCAGCCGCAGGTGAGGCCGCACCAGGTGTGCAGCCACGCCATGCTTTGGCGAAACCCCTCCTTCATGCGGCCATCGCCACGCACCATCTCATTGCCGATGCCTGCATTACAGCGCGCCGCGCAGGGTCACCATCACATTGCGTGGTTCGCCGTAATAGCGGCCGTTAACGAAGCTGGACAGCGTGTTGTAGTACTGCTTGTCGAACACGTTGTTGAGGTTGACCGCCAGCGACCACTGCCGGTTGACCTGATAGCGCGCCAATGCATTCCACACCGCACGTCCTTCGATCGGCGCGATGGCAGTGCCGATCTGCCGATACGCCGCACTCTGCGCACTGACGCCGCCCCCAACGGTCACATCCTGCAACACGCCCGGCAACCGATACGTCGTCCACACACGCAACAAATGCTTGGGCGTATAGCTGTTGAAAGCCTGTCCCTGGCTGGTGACATCCTGCAGATACGTCGTACGGTTGAAGGTGTAACCGGCAAACACATTCCAGTCGCGCAGCACCTCCCCGCTCACTTCGGCGTCGAAGCCGCGGCTGCGCACCTTGCCGCTGTCGATGTAACAGAAGTCGTTGTTGCGGCAGGTGGGGCTGGTGGTCAAGTCGGCCTGCGCGCGGTTCTTCTGCTCGATCTGGAACAACGCAAAGGCGGTGTTGATGCGGCCATCCAGCCACTCGCCCTTGATGCCCAGCTCGTAGTTGGCGCCGGTCATCGGCTTGAGCATGTCGCCGGCTTCGGTCTGCGCGTTCTGCGGCTGAAAGATGTCCGCATAACTGGCATAGGCCGACCAGGTCGGGCTCAACGCATACACCAGGCCGGCATATGGCGTGACCTGCCCGGTCTCGCGGGTGTGCTCGATCGATTGCGACGGCGACAGCCCGGTGGTGGTGGTGTTCCACTGGGTGTCGTGCCAACTCACGCGGGTGCCGACGATGGCTTTGAGCGGGTCGCTCAACTGCCAGCGCAACGCGCCGTACAGGCCGAACTCGCGCGAGGTGCCATGCCGTGCCTCGCGCGCATTGGCAAAAATTTCGTCATCGCTGATCGCCCGCACATTGCGCTGCAGATCGAACACGTTGAAGGTCTGGAAGTTGTTCTTGGTGCCGTAGACGGTGTCGACCGTGTTCTCGGCGAAATTGCTGCCCAGTACCAGCTCATGCCGGCGGCCCAGCGCGCTGAAATGCCCGATCACATTGGCATCGAAGCCGAACGCATCCGTATCGGAGATGGTGCGTGCCGCCAACAAGGCGCCGGTGCCGTTGGCCGGATTGATCGCACGGCTGGAGCTGGCGTATTTCAGATCGTGCAGCTCGCGCACCTGCACCGCACTGAGCTTGAACACCCAATCGTCATTGAAGCGATGATCCAGATCCAGATACAGCCCGCGATTGGACGAGGACTGCCGGTTCCACTGCGCGCCCAGATTGGTCTCGCGCGGCAGGCCGATATCGCGGCCATCGGTAAAGCTGGGCAAGCCGCCGAAGAACGGCCGGCCTTCGACCTGTTCGTAGCTCATGCCCAGGCTGAGCTGGGTCTGCGGCGAGAACGCGTAGTCGAGCGTGCCGTAGTAGGTAGGCGTGCGGCGCGTGACGCCATCCACGAACGAGCCCTGGTCCTGATAGTCGATCACCCCACGCGCGCGCAACGCGCCATCGGCGGTGAGGTTGGCGCTGCCATCGATCAGCGCGCCGTAGCGATCCCACGTGCCGCCCTGCACCATCACGCTCACGCCCGGCACATCGAGCGGGCGCTTGCGCACCAGGTTCACCGCACCACCGGGATTGCCCGCGCCCTGCAGCAGGCCGGCCGCACCGCGCAGCACTTCGGCGCGATCGTAGATGCCCATGTTGTCGCTGTAATTGCTGGCCCGGCCGTACATGCCGCGATTGAGCGGCACGCCGTCGTACTGCACCGTGGTGATGTCGAACCCGCGCGAATAGATGTACTTGCCGCCCTGCGGGCTCTGCACGATGGTGATGCCGGTGGTGCTGGCCAGCGCGTCGTAGACCGAGGTGATGTTCTGTTCGTCCATCAACTGGCGGGTGACCACGCTGATCGACTGCGGGATGTCCTTGAGCGATTGCTCGCCGCGGCCGATGCTCACCGCACGCGCGGTATAGCTGCCGGTGCCGCTGGTGGCCGCACTGCGGTTGGCCTGCGCGGTCACCTTGACGGTCGGCAGCAACCACGCATCCACCTCGCTCCTGGTCGCGCTCACCCGTGGCGCGGCGCGCAATACATAGCCGCCGGTCTCCAACGGCACCGCCTGCAAGCCGCTACCGGCCAACAACGCCGCCAACGCCGCCGGTGCGGTGTAGCTGCCATCCAGCCCGGCGGTGGTCTTGCCGTCGGTCTGCGCGGCGGTGAAGCTCAGCAACAGGTTGGCCGAACCGGCCAGATTGCGCAGCGCCGGTGCCAGCGGGCCGGCGGGAATGCGATAACTCTGCCGCACATCCTGCGTGGCGGCTGCGTTTTGCGCCATTGCATCGGGCATGCCTGCACACAGCGCCAGACTGCACAGCGCAATCGCAACTGCCGTGCTGATGGGCCGCTGTGTTGCCTGCAACGAGGCGATGCGCTGAAACGGAGAAGAAAAACGTTGGCCGCGGCGGGCAGTGATCGACATGCTGTTTCCACAAGATGTTGGTGTCGCACTGACACCGTCATTGTGGAGGTGCCGCAACTGCGGCGATCGGGCAGACCGGCAGCAAACTTTTTTCGTCGACGTGCCGCCTGGCAGCGCCTCAGCCCTGCCCGGCCGCCTGCACCGTCACCCAATACCGGCTGCGCCGGCTCACCCGCACCGGCAGCACGCTGGGCAGCATCGCCAGGATGCGCTCGGTGTCGTCCAGCGGAAAGACGCCGGAGACGCGCAGCGCACCCACCTGCGGGTCGCAGCGCAGCAGCCCGGAGCGATACCGGCCCAGTTCGGCGATGAAGGCATCCAGACGCAATTCGTCGGCGATCAACTGGCCGCGTACCCAGGCCGCCGCCTGCGCATCGACTGGAGCGATGGCGCCGAGCGCCTCGGAGGTAAAACGACACTGCTCTCCCGCATGTACGCGCCCAGACGCGTTTTCCGCCGCATGCGGCCGCACCTCCACCGCACTTTCCAGCACGCTCACCTGCGTATCGCCCTCGTCCTGGCGCACGCAAAAGCGCGTGCCCAGCGCATGGATATCGCCTTGCGCAGTGCGCACCACAAAGGGTCGCGCATCGTGGCCGGCGCCCAGCGCATGCGCGGTGGTCACCATGATTTCGCCGGCCAGCACCTGCAGCAGCCGCTGGTGCGCATCGAAACGCACATCGATAGCGCTGCGCGTGTTGAGCGTGACGCGGCTGCCGTCTTGCAGCTGCAACTGGCGACGCTCACCGGTGGCGGTGGCGTAATCGGCGGTGGCGCGCTGCCAAGGCTCGGTGCGCGAGACCAGAACGCCGGTGGCCCCGGCCACCCCGCCCCACAGCAGCAGATTCAGTGCCTTGCGCCGCCCCGGCGATGCCTGGCCGTTGTTACCGGCATACGGCGACAGGCTGCGATACGCCGCCTGCGGCGTCAGCGTCTTCAGCCGCCCGGTCACCGATTCGATATGCGCCCATGCCCGCGCATGATCCGGATGCGCATCGCGCCACTGCTGCCATTGCTGCAGCTGCGCCTGGCTGGCGCTGCCGGACATCAGCAGCGTCAGCCACTCGGCTGCCGCATCGGCGACCTGCGCACTGATCGGTTGCCCGCCGGCCAGCAGTGGCCGCTGGGCGCCAAGGGACTGCGCGCTGCGGGACGCGGCATCACCCATCTGCGCGAGTCACGCCGAGAGCGCGAACAGGCAATGCCGGTTGGCACGCGTGAGGTACTGCTTGACCGAGCTGCTGGACACGCCCAGCCGCTGCGCGATCTGCGCGTAGCTCAGCTCCTGCAGATGGGCCAGCAAAAAGGCTTCTTTCACCTTGGGCGGCAGGCCGTCCAGCGCCTGGTCCAGCTGCTGCACCGCTTCCAGCGCCAACAGTTGCAGCTCCGGCGACGGCGCCACTTCCTCCGGCAGCGCCGCCAGCATTTCCAGGTAACTGGTTTCCAGCAGCTTGCGGCGCTGCCGGTGCGCCATCAGCCGGCGCGCGATGGTGGCCAGGAACGGCCGTGGCTCGCGGATCTCGGCGGCCGCACCGGCATTGATCACGCTGATGAAGGTGTCCTGCGCCAGGTCGGCGGCCACGAACGCATCGCCCAGCTTGCGCCGCAGCCAGCCCTGCAGCCAGCCATGGTGGTCGGTGTACAGGCGCTCCACCTGTTGATGAAGCGCGCCTTGCGTGACCGACACGATGACCTCCTGAACGGCTGAGCCCGGACCGCGAGGCGTCAGGCGATAAATGAGAATTGATCTCATTCTATCGGATGCCGGCGGCGCGTGCAGCCGCGCGCTCCGGGCCGGCCTATCTCACTGGCTTCCGGTGGCCGGCCGATGCTGCCCATTGCAAGGCATGGCTGGCTGGCCTGCCAGCCGGCTGACTTCAGGCGTTTTTCCCGCTGAGCACAGGTGGCGGTGACTTGACGCGCCAAACCTCAGGCAATAAAAAAGCCCGCTTGCAGCGAACTGCCAGCGGGCTTTGCTCCCTCCCCCACGTCGGGATGCAGGATCATAGTGCGCGCCCCGAACGCCACTTGCACGCTGCACTGCAAAACAATACTTGGCAGTACAGAACTGGCGCTTTTCCTTCACACCGTCTTGCCGCGCAGTGCCCTCAGCGCAGCAGATCGGGCTGGGCCTGATACCACTCAGGTGCGCGCAGCAGATGCCATTCCGGCGTGTCGCCGCGCAGGCCAACCGCCGCGCTCAACATCCCCCAGCGGGCAAGCAGGCTGCCGCTGCGTTGGGTGCCCTGCAAACGCAATCGTGCATCCATCTGAAAGCGTTCGTTGCGTGCCTGCAACCGATCGACGATGACGGTGTCGTCCTGCCAATGCACGCGACCGGTCACTTGCGCCTGCCCCGCATCCACCAGCCGCAGCATCCAGTTCGGAATCGAGCGATCGCGCGCGTACAGCGACATCAGGAATGCCAGATCGCGCACCTGGATGCGCACGCGCCCATCCACACCGATCGGCTTGCGCCATTGCATGTGCGTGTCTTCCAGCACGATGCGCGCCCACCAGCCATCGCGACGTTGTCCATCCGGGCCTGTGAATCCGATATTGCGCAACTGGATGGTGCTGGCATCGAGGCGGAAATTTTCTGCACGCAGATCGCCGCGCTGCAGACGCAGATCCGCATCCACATCGCCACGCAGTGCCAGGCCGGCAAACTGCAGCCGCGCCGCACGTGCACCGATACGCAGGCCGCCCTTGCCGATACGCCCACCGGGTTCGATCTGCAGATCGCCACTGAGCACACCGTTGCCGCCATCGAAACGCAGTTGCTGCTGCGGCAGATAGCGGTTGTAGGCACGCAGATCCGGCACGCGCGCATTGACGAACACAAGATGCGCGCGTGTGACATCGCGCAACGTCGCCAGATTGCGTGCATCGGCACGCGTTTGCAGATCCAGACGCAGATCGCGGCCCTGCACGAACGGGCGCGCAGGCGCATCGCTGTGCGCAATCGAAAACTGCTGCATCTGCAATACAAGGGCAGGCAGCAACTGTCCGTTGGCATCGGCGTCCACACGCAGATCGGCACTGGCTTGCCCATCGATCGCATGCCCCATCACGCCGACATGCGCACGCACATGCGGCACCTGCAGACGACTGCCGGCGCCGAGTTGGCCGCGCTCGATCCGCAGATCGGCATCCACCAGGCCGTCGCCCTCCAGCGTCAGCCAGTCCACATCCGGAAACAGCGCCGGAATCCAGCTCAGCGATGCCAGTTCCCAGTGCAGCCGCGCATGCCCGGAGGTACGCGGCAACAGGCTGCGCATGGATTGCAGCGGCAGCTGCCGGCCTTGCACGCGCAGATCCGCATCCAGCGTCAGCCCGGCATCGGCCGGCTCGGGCATGCGCACTTGCAAGCGCATGTCCTGATCGACCTGCAGTTGCGCGGTCAGTTCGCCAAGCAAGGCAGCCGGCATACGCGTGCTGTCGTGCAACGGCGCGCGCCATTGCAGCTGGCTGCCGGGCTGCAGCGCGCCACGCGTCCAGCGCAACTCGCCATCTACGCGGCCTTTGCCGGCGCGCGTGGCGACCGTGTGGCGGCCCTGCGCATTGCGTGTCACATCCAGTGCGGCAGTGTCACCATGTACCGCCACCAGCGCGTCGGTGAGTTGCAGCAGCGCAAGCCCACGCGCTTGCTCGGGCGCATGCCGCGCGATGCTGGCTTCGATGCGCAGCTGGCCGTTGCGCAGCACTTCGCTGTTATCCCAGCGCATCCGTGCGTTGTCGAAGGTCGCACGCGAGGGAAACAGTTCCATCGGACCGCCGCGCAATTGTTTGAACACGCCCAGCTGCAGTTGGCCATCGCCTTCGATGTGCAGCTGGCGCAGCGTCACTGCCTGCACGTTGTCGGCGACGATGCGGTCGAACTGCAGGGTCCAGGCCGGAGCAGTCGGCAGGGTGCTGGCCGGGGGTTCAGAGACCTGGACGACCTGGACGACCTGGGCGGATTGCGGTGTGCTGGTGCGCGCGCCAGTCATCTGCGTGGGCGGCTGCGTGCCGGCTGAGACCTTTGCGTTGCTCGTTGATGTAGATGTCTTGTCTTGCGCTGGCGTTGGCCTGCCGACTGCGCCAGTCACCGGAGCAGCGGCAACCTGCGTGCTCGGCGCTGTCGCCGGCGCTTGCGTCGCTGCAGCACCGGGTGTCGGCGCAGCGGCCTGCATCCCACCGCGCACGCCGGATGCATGCAACTCCGGCACCAGCAGCTGCCGATGCAATAACGGCAACAGCCGCACCTGCCCGCTCATGCGCTGCGCGCTGACATTCCAGCTATTACGTGTCGAGCGGCCTTGCAAGTCCACATTCCACAGCACCAGACGCCCCGGCCACCAGGTCACTGCAGGGCCCCAGTGCATGCTGAATTTGTCCGGCTTGCGGTTGAGCGCTGCCGGCCCAAGCGGTGTGTTGAGCAACAGATTGCCGAGCAGCAAATAGCTTGCATACAGCGCAACCAGCGCCAGCACAGGCCAACGCACCGCGCGGGGCAACCCACGCCAGCGGGCGCGAACAGGCATCGTCATGACGGCAGGCTCCTGAAAACCGCGCACGCGGCGTGGCGCAGTGTGCCAAGCAGGCCGTGAGTGCGGCGCGCAGCGGCGATTGCGGCTGGGCACCAGCAGGCTGCCCGTGCGCATTCGATGTCCAACACGCGCGGCAGTGCGCGCACTGCCTCTGCGACGACGACGAAGCTGGCCGCACGACGCAAGGCCTCAAACACCAGCCGCCTACTTTGCCTTCGACACCGCCGGCAACAGCCCCGGTTGCGCGTCGTACCACTCGCGTGCGCCGGCCAGATGCCATTGGCGTTGCTTGCCATCGAGTTCGATCCCGGCGCCCAGCACGCCCCAGCGCAGATACAGATCGCCGCGCCGCTGCTCCTCGTTCAAGGCCAAGCGCGCACGCAGCGACAGGCGCGCATTCTCCGCATGCAGGTCGTCGATCAGCACCTGCTGCTTGCGCCAACGCACCCGGCCGGTGGCATCGAGCTCGCCCGAATCCAGCAAGCCCAAGACCCAACGCGGGTAATCGGCGCGTTGCGCAAACACCGACAGCAGCGGCGCAACATCGCGCATGCGAATCGCCGCTTCGGCATCCACCTGGAACGGCGCACTGGCCTGGATGGTGCCGGCGCCGACCTGCATTTCCCCCCACCAGTTGGCATCCGTGCTGTCGTCGCCTACGCGCATATTGCGCAAGCGCACACGCGTGCCGCTGAGGTCGAAGAACTTGTTCTTGAAATCGGCGCGCTGCAGCTGCGCCTGCAACTCGGCATCGCCGCGCATCTGCACGCCGGCCAGTGCAAGGTGTGCGCCCTGCCCGCGCAGATGCGCGTGACCGCTACCGACCTCGCCGGAGGCGTTGAGCGCTACATCGCCGGTCAGGCTGCCGCTGCCGCCGAGCAGGCGCACGTTGTTGCCCGGCAGATAGCGGTTATAGACGGTGAGATCGGGCACGCGCGCATCGCTGAAACGCAGCTGCGCCTTGAGCGTGTCGCGCAGGCGCGCCAGTTCGGCGTCGCCATGCATGGCCAGCTGCAGATCGCGGCCATCCAGCAGGATCTGTTTGGGCGCATCGCGCGGCGCGGCCTTGAACGTGGGAATGCTCACCTCCAGATGCGCCTGCGGCGTGGCGGCATCGTCGATGCGTCCGTGTGCGGTGGCGACACCGGCCAGGCGTGTATCGAACACCTGCGCCACGGCTTCCACCCGCGGAATCTCCAGGCTGCTGCCACTGGCGAGCCGGCCTTGCGCAAGACGCAGATCGGCCTCGACCAGGCCACCGCCTTCGAGCTGGAACCACGGCTTGCGCACGAACAACTCGGCAATCCAGTTCAGGGATTCGAACTTCCAACGCCCACGTACCTGCCCGGACAATCGCGGCAACACCTGCGACGGATCCTGGAAAGGAATGCCGCGGCCGGCGAGGCGCAGATCGGCCTGCAGCTCGCTGCCGGTCTTTTCATCGCGCGGCAGCCGCGCCTGCACGCGGATATCGCGCGCCACATCCAGTTGCAACGCCAGCATGCCGCGATCGGTCGCGCCAACGCCCGCCAGTAACGGCAGCCGCCAGACCGCATGGCTGCCAGGCTGCAATGCGCCGCGATCCAGCGTGATGTCGGCCTCCACCCGCGCCGCCGAGGGCCCGCTGCGGATGTCCACGTGCGGCGCGCCGGTGTCGATCTTCAACGCCACCGTGCTGGCCTTCAGCTGCAGGCGCGCGTGGGTGATGCCGAGCTTGCGCAGGCCCGGAGCCTCATCGCGGTAATGGCGTGGAAACTGGAATTGCGTGTCCAGCTGCGCGCCATTGAACACCTGCACCCCGTCGTAGCTGACCACCGCATCGGTAAAACTCGCCTCGGAAGCAAACAGCTCCGACGGGCCACCTTTGAGCTGCTTGAGAAAGCCGACCGTGGCATGGCCTTGTCCTGCAATCAGCAACTTGCCCAGGCGCGCACTGCGGATGCTGTTGCTGGTGATCGCATCGAAGCGCAGCGTCCAGCCCTGATCTCCGCGTGGCGGTGGTGGAATGGGTTTATCGGAGGTTTCGACTTCCGCGCTCAGGCCGGTGGCGTGCAACCAAGGCAAGCGCACCTCGCGCCGGAACAACGGCAGCAAGGCGACGCGCGCGTTGGCGCGATCGGCATGCAACACGTAAACGGTGCGGTTGGCCTGCCCGCGCATGCGCACGTTCCAGGCCATCATCTGGCCCGGAAACACAGTGAGCGCGGGGCCGGTCTGCATGATGAATTTATGCGGCTGCCGGTTGGTGACGGCATCGAACAGCGGCGTGTTGAGAAACAGGTTGCCGGCCAGCAGATACAGCGCATACAGCGCCACCAGCACGACCACTGCAATGCGCCACGGCCGGGGCCAGCGCTGGAAGCGATCGCGAAGTGTGGGCATGGGCGCAGGCAGTGATGAGTCTGCCGTCACTATCGCGGTTGCGCTGGCGGCGAGGCGTGAACATGCGCATGACCGGTGTCGCGCTCGCTCATTCCACCAAGGTCGCGCCCCGATCAAGGTGTGCAGCGGCGATAATTGCGCTTCTCCCGTTTCCGCTGTGCTGCCCATGTCCGACGAACGCATCCTGCACGCGCCGCTGCGCGAACGCCTGGTTTCTGCCGAGGCCGCTGCCGCCTTGATCCAGCCCGGCGAGACCGTGGCGATGAGCGGCTTCACCGGCTCCGGCTACCCCAAGGCGGTGCCGATGGCGCTGGCACAGCGCATCGAAGCGGCGCATCTGCAGGGCCAACCGTTCCAGATCAAGTTGATGACCGGCGCCTCCACCGCACCGGAACTCGATGGCGCGCTGGCCAAGGCCGAGGGCATCGCCATGCGCATGCCGTTCCAGTCCGACCCGGATGCACGCCAACGCATCAACGCCGGCACCCTGGACTACATCGACATCCATCTCAGCCATGTCGCCCAGCACGTGTGGTTCGGTTTCTACGGGCAGATCGACACCGCGGTGGTGGAAGTCTCGGCGATCCGCGCCGATGGCAGCCTGGTGCCGTCGACCTCGATCGGCAACAACAAGACCTGGTTGGACCTGGCCAAGAAAGTGATCATCGAGGTCAACGATTGGCAGCCGGCCGGTCTGGACGGCATGCACGACGTCTACTACGGCACCGCGCTGCCGCCGCGTCGCAAACCGATCCCGCTGTTGCATGGCGACGACCGCATCGGCGAGCCCAGCCTGCGCTGCGATCCGGACAAGATCGTGGCGGTGGTGCGCACGCATGGCCCGCACCGCAATAGCCCGTTCGCCGCTGCCGATGCAAGCAGCGAACGCATCGCCGAACACCTGATCGAGTTCCTGCGCCATGAAGTGAGCAAGGGCCGCCTGCCGGCCAGTCTGCTGCCGCTGCAATCGGGCGTGGGCAATATTCCCAATGCAGTGCTGGCGGGGCTGGCACGCAGCGGCTTTCGTGAGTTGGAAGCGTTCACCGAAGTGATCCAGGACGGCATGCTCGCGCTGCTGCGCGATGGCGTGCTGCGTTATGCCTCGTGCACCGGGTTTGCGCTCAGCCCGGAAGGCAACGAGGAGTTCAAGCGCAATATCGATTTCTATCGGCAACGCATCGTCATGCGCACGCAGGAGATCTCCAATCATCCGGAGCTGGTGCGCCGGCTCGGCTGCATCGGCATGAACGGCATGATCGAAGCCGACCTGTATGGCAACGTCAATTCCACCCATGTGATGGGCAGCCGCATCATGAACGGCATCGGTGGCTCCGGCGATTTTGCGCGCAATGGATTCCTGTCCATTTTTTTGAGCCCCAGCATCGCCAAGGCCGGCAGCATCTCGTCAATTGTGCCGATGGTCAGCCATGTCGATCACACCGAACACGACGTCTCGGTGATCGTCACCGAACAAGGCCTGGCCGATCTGCGCGGGCTCACGCCCAAACAACGCGCGCGCCAGTTGCTCGATCACTGCGTGCACCCGCGTTATCGCGATGCACTGGAAGATTATGTAGCGCGTGCCAATCGCGACAGCTACGGCAAGCACACCCCGCATCTGTTGACCGAAGCGCTGTCATGGCATCAGCGGTGGTTGGAGACGGGGGATATGTTGGGGTGATCGCGCGCGTTGCAGCTGCCCGATCATGCCGCGCTCTGTGCACCTGATCGTCGTGCCGGGCAGAGTGCACAGCATCTAGTTGAGTATGCTGGGCTTTGATGAGTCGCACTCGAGTGGTCTGGGCTTTGAATCTGTTGCCCTTGCGAGTGCGCCGCGTCGTTTGTAAGCATGCAATCTTAGATGGCTGTCTTCCGCCGTACCCTCACCCCCAACCCCTCTCCCGGCAGGAGAGGGGCTTTATCCCTTCTCCCCTCGGGAGAAGGTGGCGCGAAGCGCCGGATGAGGGTACGAGCGAAGCCTCATGGCATCTCATTCCAAGTATGGCTTCGCCCCGCACCCTCACCCAAACCCCTCTCTCGGCGGGAGAGGGGCTCTCACCAATCACGCAGCTTCGGCAACGCGCCTCGCACGACGTGCACGCACCGCCGTCGCCAAGCGCTCCAGCACCTGTACCGAGGCGTCCCAATCCAGGCAACCGTCGGTGATGCTCTGGCCGTAGGTGAGTGCGCAGCCCGGTACCAGTTCCTGACGTCCGCCAACCAGATGACTCTCCACCATGACGCCGACGACGCGCGTCTCGCCGCCTTCCAGCTGCCTGGCGATGTCGTCGATGACCTTGGGCTGGTTTTCGGGATTCTTGCCGCTGTTGGCGTGGCTGGCGTCGATCATCAGGCGCGCCGGCAAGCCGGATTTAGTAAGCACCTGGCTTGCCGCTTCCACATTGGCCGCGTCGAAGTTGGGCTGCTTGCCGCCGCGCAGGATCACGTGGCAATCCGGATTACCTGCCGTCGCCGCCACCGCAGTGTGGCCATCCTTGGTCACGGCCAGGAAATGGTGCGGATGCGAGGCAGCACCCACTGCGTCCACCGCAATCTTGACGTCGCCACCGGTACCGTTCTTGAAGCCCACCGGGCACGACAAGCCGGAGGCCATTTCGCGATGCACCTGGCTTTCGGTGGTACGTGCGCCGATCGCGCCCCAAGCCACCAGGTCGGCGATGTACTGCGGCGAGATGATGTCGAGAAATTCCACGCCCGCCGGCAGGCCGAGGTTGTTGATGTCGCGCAGCAGGCCGCGCGCAACGCGCAGACCCTTGTTGATCTGGAAGCTGCCATCCAGGTCCGGATCGTTGATCAGGCCCTTCCAGCCGATGGTGGTGCGCGGCTTTTCGAAGTACACCCGCATCACGATCTCCAGCGCGTCGCCAAACTGCTCGCGCAGTGGGCGCAGGCGGTGCGCGTAGTCCATCGCCGCAACCGGATCATGAATCGAGCAGGGCCCGATCACCACTGCCAGGCGGTCGTCGCGGCCATGCAGAATCTCGTGCAGGGCAGCGCGCGAATTGGTCACGGTCTCGGAGGCGCGGTCGTCGCAAGGCAGCAGCGACAGCAGCTGGGAGGGCGGGGCGAGGGCTTCGATCTTGCGGATACGCAGGTCATCGGTCACAGGCGGCATAACAGTGTCTCGGTGGGCGTGTTGCATCAGGGATGCCAGGCGAGGCGGCAACAAAAAAGCCGCCAGTGTGCGCTGGCGGCTTTTCGGGAATGCTGCTGAAGATTTCTTCAGGGTGAGCGCAATCCGTCCTCCGCCAGCGGCATCGGAAAACCGTAGTACCAAAAATAAAACTGGCTGCGGGGTGCGTTCATGGGATGCATTGATACCACGCACATTTCGCCGTTGCCACTGTTTCATCGGCAACGGAACGTTGCAGCGGCGGTCGCGATGCGCCTGCAAGCCGTATGTGTCTCGCCGACCAACGCGTCGCACTGACGTTGAGCGCATCGCGCGCCACGCCCAGTGCCGCATTGCGCCGTGCGGCAGTGCTGCCACGTCCCACGGCTGTCACGCACGTACGCTGGATGCAACTCAGACACACGGCTTGGTAACCGTCTTGCTGAGCCCGACCGCGATGGATGCTGCGACGTGCCGGCACGATATCGGTGCGGATTGATGTCCGGTCCGTTGCGTGTGTATCCATCCTCGGTGGTGACCATGAAGATAGCCAGGCACACCGGGGTATTGTTTCACCTACCGACGTCAATGACGCTTATCGCTGAACTGAAATTTCTTTTATATCAATTGATTAGGTAGTCACTAGTGGCTTACTATCGTTTCACATATCGTTTCAGAATCTGCGCTCCATGCCTTCTCCCGACGCAGTCGAACGGCTGATCGCCGCGCTACGCATCAACGGCCCCATGCGTGGGGCCGATCTGGCGGCGCGCCTGGGCGTGAGCCGCCCTACCTTGTCTCGCCTGGTCGCAAGTGCAGGTCCTGCAGTGCTGCGTTATGGCAAGGCGCGCACTACCGGCTACGCGGCCACAGGTGAGTTGCGGGGCGAGCATATGTGGCCGCTCTATCGAATCGATCACAATGCCCGCGTTGTACCACTGGGCCACCTGTTGGTGCTGCATAACGACCATTTCTTTGTCGACCTTTTGCAGGACAACCCCGTTCTATTGCATCCGCCGTTGGACACAGGCATGTTCGCGTCGCTGCCGTGGTTTATCGACGACCAACGGCCCCAGGGATTTCTCGGGCGCAATCTGGCGCACCGTGTCGCCGGGCCGTTGCGCCTACCGGACAACCTGGCGCTGTGGTCGCCCAGGGACAACCTGGTGGCCATGCTGTCGGATGGTCACGACCAGCTTGGCGACCTGCTGATCGGCGAGCGGGCGCTGGCTCTGGCTTTGGAGGCGATCGAACAGCCTGAGTGCATCGCCATGCAGGCGCGCCCCGATGAATATCTCAGCCGCGCCGAAGCTGCATTGCGCGGCGAGGCCGTTGGCTCGTCTGCCGCTGGCGAGCAGCCGAAGTTCACTGCAGTGCTGGGAGAAGATGGCGCGTATCGCCCCGTGATCGTCAAGTTCTCCGACCAGACCGATCAGCCAACAGGCCGGCGTTGGGCGGATCTTTTACACATGGAGTGGTTGGCCAGCCAGATTCTGATTGCCGGCGGCATCCCTGCAGCGGCAACGCAGCTGCTGCAGGCGGGCGGGCGCGTCTTCCTCGAATCGACACGCTTCGATCGGACTGCTGCATTGGGCCGGCGCGGGTTCGTCTCACTGATGTCGCTGTTCGCTGCCTTTTACGGCGACGCGAACACCAGCAGCTGGCGGACCCTTGCTCCACTGCTCAAGCGCGATGGCTGGCTAAGCCCGGAAGACGCCGAGCGCCTGGAAGTGATCAGTTGGTTCGGCACGCTTATCGGCAACACCGACATGCACCTGGGCAATGCGGCATTGGTGCTTGCCGACACCCTGCCCCTGCAACTTGCGCCGGTGTACGACATGCTGCCGATGGCACTGCGGCCGGCATCCAGTGGCGAAGTCGTGCAGCGGGATATCGACATTCCACCGCCTAGCGTTGATCAGTTCGCGCAATGGCGGCGCGCTGCCGGGATGGCCGAGCAGTTCTGGCAGCAAGCCATGGACAACGACAAGCTGAGCGAACAGATGCGCGGCATCGCCACGCGCGCGTTGGCCAGCCTACATCGAACGGCGTCACGTCTTGCCTGACGCCGACGCCTAAAGGCTCTCCCGCTGGGAGAGGGGTTGAGGTGAGGGTACGGTTTCTCCGCGTACAACCCGCTTGTCAGTTACTGGCTTCGGCAAGCGGCGGCAGCGCGGCCGGGGATCGGCTATTCGGCTCGGTCAGACATCCTGTCTGACTCGCCGCCGTGGCACATCCCTGTGCCGCTCTCCGCCAATCCCCAGCCACGCTACCGCATCGGTACGTCGTTGCCATGACTTTGAGCGACTGAAACGGCAGCGCAGCCATTGTTCGGACTCTGCATTTATGACTCATCCACTAAGAACCTGTTCAAAGTCTGCCCGAAATATCCGATCATATGGAGATGAGAGCACGCTATCCCAGTGACATCAGCCGTGAGCAGTT
>NZ_MDFM01000034.1 GCF_002939985.1 Xanthomonas hortorum pv. cynarae
CGTATATCGCTTGCTGCTCATAGACACCTCCGAATCGACCATTTTCCATGGCCTTGAGATGTCTAGGAAACCCTGGGCGTATCAGTGAGTCGAGCGCGCGGTGCCCTCACCAAACAGTTTGCTGGTTGCTTGAAAACATGCACACCGACCATCTCGACTGGTCCTTGCCCGCCCACCGTCGCGGGACCTTACGCGGCATGGATGCCGCGTAAGAACCTACATGGACGTACTTGCGGCGTGTCCCGCGACGGTGGGCGGGCAAGGGCCCTGCAGCCAAACTGCAGCCCTGAGCACTACGTTTTGCCAGTCATTCCAAAACCGCAAAACACAGAAAAATCAGCGCGCCCCAAACACCCGCTGATCCACCCGCAACATCACCAATCGCAGCCGCGTCCACGCAAGACACAACCCGGCAAGGATGCCCAAGGTATCGGCCAGCGCATCGTAGGGATCAGCACTGCGATTGGTCGTCAATGAACCTTGCGCAATCTCGATACCGATCCCCAGCAACACCAACCCGAACGCCGCAAACAACAACGCCCGACGTGTGGCGAACAATTGCACCGCACCCCAACACAACAACGCGAACGTCAAAAAGTGCTCGGCCTTATCGCTGTTGGAAGGTAGCTCCGGAAACTCTGGCGGTGGCCCCAGGCACACCGCAATCACCACGAAAATTGCCGCGATCCACAAACCCACCCACAACCACGGCCGATGAAACGGACGCAGCGCAGACGTTACAGCCGCCATGTGAGATCGCCCGCCAGAAATGCAGGCGCAAAATCGACATCGCGCGCAAAACCCATCACCTGGAATCGCTCGCCCATTTCGCTGGGCAAGGTCAAGCGTTTGATCTGCTCGCGCAAGCGCATGCGCCCCACCTCATCGGTGCGCGTATCGGCCTGGGCCAGCAATGCATCCAGACCGTTGCCGAGCAGAAAGCTCGATTGCGTGCAGTAACCGGCCAACTCGAAACCGGCACCGGTGCCGGCCTCGGCCAATGCCGTGAAGTCTACCGACGCGGTCAGATCCTGCAGACCCGGCCAGCGATACAGATCTTCATGCATGCGATGGCGATAGAACGCACGCAAGGTGCCGTCTTCGCGTTGTGCACGATAGAACTCGCCACGCGGGTAACCGTAGTCGACAAACAACATCGCTCCGCGCTTCAGACCACCGGCCACCGCCTGAATCCAGTACGGCAACTGCGGCAACAACTCCGAACGATAGCCATCGGCGAAGGGCTGCTGCAGATAGCGCTCCAGATGACGCACCGCTGCACCCAGCAACGCATCGGCCGGCTGCTCGCCACGTGCAAACTGCTGCTGCGCATCCAGCACCACGGTTTCCTCATACACCTGCCCATCGCGCAGTGCGAAGCGCGGCGTGGGCAATGCATCGATCACTTCGTTGGCGAACAGCACGCCGTCCCAATCGTCCGGAAACGGTGCATCCAGCCACTCAACCAGATCGAACACCGGCGGTATCAGCGTGCGCCCCAACCGCTCGCGCTGACGTTCGCGCAAGTCTGCACTGGGCTCCAGAATCGCGTAACGCTCGGGCAGCGCATCCAGCTCGAGCAGGCGCTTGAGCGTGACTTCGGCAAATGCGCCGCTGCCACCGCCTACTTCGAGCACGCGGGCAGTTGGGCCAAGTTGCTGCAACACCGGCGCCAACGCACCGGACACGGTCGCTGCGAACAGCGGCCCAAGCTCGGGCGCAGTGACGAAATCGCCGGCCTCGCCAAATTTGCTGGAGCCGGCGCTGTAATAGCCAAGACCCGGCGCATACAGCGCCAGCTCCATGAAACGCGAGAACGGGATCGCACCACCGGCAGCGGCGATTTCGGCGCGCACATGCGCAGCCAGGCGGTCGCTATGCGCCAAGGCGTCCGAATCGGGAATGGGGAGGTCGGCGTGCATGCGGGCACCGGTTGCGGGGACAATGCACAGGATAGCCGAGCCCTTTGCAACGCCGAGCGAGTACGCCATGACAGACAGTTCCAAGGTGGTCTTGATCACCGGCGCAGGCCGCCGTATCGGCGCCCAGATCGCCACCACCCTGCATGCGGCAGGCTATCGCGTAGCCTTGCATGCACACCGCTCCGGTGAGGCGCTCAGCGCGCGCGTGGCCGCGTTGTGCGCGCAACGCGCAGGCAGCGCACTGGCCTTGCACGCCGATCTGCGCTTGCCGGAGGCACCGGCGCAACTGGTCGCCGACTGCATCGCCGCATTCGGCCGCCTGGATGGCGTGGTCAACAACGCCTCGGCGTTCTATCCCACCGCGCTGGGCGAAGCGACCGCAGCGCAATGGGACGAGTTGTTTGCAGTCAACGCGCGCGCGCCGTTCTTCATCGCCCAGGCTGCGGCCGCACAACTGCGCCAGCACCGCGGTGCCATCGTCAACCTCACCGACCTGCATGCCCAGCAACCGATGCGCAATCACCCGCTGTACGGCGCCTCCAAGAGCGCGCTGGAAATGCTGACGCGCTCGCTCGCACTGGAACTGGCACCGCAGGTGCGCGTCAATGCGGTCGCCCCCGGCGCGATTCTGTGGCCGGAAGAAGGCAAGTCTTCCGACGCCAAGCAGGCCCTGCTCGCGCGCACGCCGCTGGCACGCATCGGCACGCCCGAAGAGATCGCCGAGGCAGTGCGCTGGTTGCTCGATGAAGCCAGCTTTGTCACTGGCCATACCTTGCATGTGGACGGTGGCCGCCAGCTCAGTTGAGCAACTGTCCAGGCGGCCAGGCGTGCTGCCGCGCACACTCGCTCCATGTGCGCTGCGGATAACGCGCTACCTGCAGACTCGACCATGACGGTTCCGGGCGGCATCTTTCACGCCTGCCTACGACGATCCGCAAGCGTTGTCAGTCACGCCTTGCCGGTACTGCAGCGCTGCGCCACTGCGCCACAGCCGCCGCGACGGGGGCCGCATCCAGCTCCACCGTCGTAAACGCGGTGCCGTGTTGCGAGTGCGACTGCCACAGCGCCGCCAGCGTCTGCCCGCTCAACGGGTCGATGAAATCGGGTGCGATATCGGCCAGCGGCTTCAACACGAACGCATGCTTGAGCTCCGGCCGCGGAATACGCAGATGCCCGGGCCCTTCGATGATGCAATCGCCGAAGAACACCACATCCACATCCAGCGTGCGGTCGCTGAAACGCGGGCCGCTGCGGTCGCGGCCGTGCGCGTCTTCCAGCGCATGCAGCCAATGATCGAGCGCGTGCAGATCCAGATCGGTGTCCAGCACCACCGCGCTGTTGACGAAATCCGGCCCGTCGAAGCCCACCGCCGGCGTGCGGTACGCAGGCGACACGTCGAGCTGGCCAAAGCGCGCGCGCAAGGCGTCGACGGCCAAGCGCAGGTAGTGGGTCGGCTGGACATTGCTGCCGAGGCTGAGAAGCACGGTGGTCATGCGTTATTCGCGCATGCGGCCGGCGTGGGCGTCAACTGTTGCAATCGCATTGCACTTGAACAAGCACGCCCGCAACGCGCGAAAACCCCTGGATCAGGCCATTTCGAGCGCGTGCGACACGGCACGGAACACCCGGCGCATTTCCAGCGGCTTGCGCAGCACATGCACCGGGATATCCGCCGGAAAGTGCATCCGCTGCAGCGGCGCACCGACATCTTCCAGCACGATCGCCGGGCCCTGATAGCCCAGCTCCTGCATGCTCAACAGCACGCTCACGGCCGAGAGCAGAATGATGTCGCTGTCGATGATCACCAGGTCGGGCATGGCGTGTGGCTGCACCAGTTGCAGCGCGGCCGCGCCATCGGTGGCCAGCTGCGGCTGATAGCCCTGGCTGGACAGTGCATTGCCCAGCAGCGACAGGCGCGTGGCTTCGCCGTCCACCAGCAGGATGCGTTGCCCATGGCCCAGCGGCAGCGGCGGCTCGGTGTCGGCAATCGCCACCGCGTTCGAGCGCATCGGCACCAGCATGTCGAAATGCGTGCCCTCGCCCAACCGGCTGTCGACCAGGATGCTGCCGCCGTAGCTTTCGATGATGCGCTTGCACGAAATCAGCCCCAGCCCGGTGCCATCGGCCTTGGTGGTGAAGAAGGGGCTGAACAAGCGTGCGCGGGTTTCATCGCTCATGCCCACGCCGGTGTCGGCCACGCTCATGCGCACACGCGCATCGTCATGGCGATCGGCCGACAGAATCAATGTGCCGCCACCTGGCATCGCCTGGATCGCGTTCAAGCCCAGGTTGAGCAGGCATTGCTGCAGTTCGGTGTAATTGGCCTCGATGGTCAGATCCAGGGCGATCGTCTCCATCTGCAGGCGCACGCCATCGGGCAGGCTGCTCCTGAGCAGCATCTGCACGCCCTGGAACAGACTGGCGACGGACACCTGCTCGCGCGGCTTGTTGGAGCCGCGCACGAACGAGAGCATCGACTCGGCCATCTCATGCCCGCGCCGGCCGCACTCGGCCACCACCTTGGCCAACTGACGCAGCTGCGGGTCATCGGTGCGCCCGGCCAGCAGGTCGGGCACGATCAACAACGGCTGCAGAATATTGCGCAGGTCGTGACTCAAGCCGGCCGCCAGCATCGCCAGGCTTTCCAGCCGCTGTGCGCGCATCAGCTCGCTCTCCACGCGCTGACGTTCCAGGTCGGCACGCGCTTCGCGGATCGCGCGGATCACCGCACTCGGCAAGCGGGTCGGGTTGTGCTTGATGATGTAGTCGTTGGCGCCGTCCTGCAGCGCCTTGACCGCAGTCTCCTCGCCCATGGTGCCGGAGACGAAGATGAAGGGCGTGGCGCCGTTCTGGCGCACCAGACGCAGTGCCTGGTGGCCGGAAAACCCGGGCATGCTCAGATCCGACAGCACGATGTCCGGCTGGAATGCATCCAGCGCGCTGCGCAGCGAGCGTTCGCTGTCCACGCGCTCGAACGCCGCGTCGATGCCGGCATCCAGCAGCTGATCGGACAACAGCTCGGCATCTTCCGGTGAATCTTCCACCAGAAGGATCTTCAGCTGCTCCAGTTTGCCACCCTCTTGCAGCATGGTTCAGTCCAGCTCCGGTGCCTGATTGATGACCGCCCAGAACGTGCCGAGCGTCTTGACTGCATTGAAGAACTGATCGACATCCACCGGCTTGACCACATAGGCATTCACGCCCAGGTCCCAGCTGCGGGCCAGGTCGCTCTCTTCGCGCGAGGACGACAGGATCACAATCGGCAAGCGCTTGAGCGTCTCGTCGCCGCGCACCTGCTTGAGCACTTCCAGGCCATCCAGCCGCGGCATCTTGATGTCCAGCAGCAACACCGCCGGCAAGCCTTCCTCGCGATCGGCGAACGCGCCACGACGCAGCAGGTAGTCCATGGTTTCCACACCGTCTTCGACGTGCACGATGGGGTTGGCCAGGCGGGCTTCACGCAGGGCGTCGACCGCCATTTCTGCATCGGCCGGGCTGTCTTCTGCCAGAAGAATGGTACGGATGGCACTCATGCATTGAACTCTTGGTTGGGCGCTTCATGCGCAGGGGGAAGCACAAAATGGAACGTGGCGCCCTCGTCGACGACACCCTCGGCCCAGACCCGGCCGCCGTGGCGCGTCAACACGCGCCTGACGCTGGCCAGGCCAATGCCGGTACCGGCGTATTCGCTGGCCTTGTGCAGACGCTGGAACACACCGAACAACTTTGCGCTGTACTCCATATCGAAACCGGCACCGTTGTCGCGCACGCTGAATTGATGGCCGCCGTCCGGCAGCGGCCGGTAGCCGACCTCGATCTTGGCCACTTCGCGCTTGGCGCTGTACTTGACCGCATTGCCCAGCAAGTTCATCCACAGCTGGCGCATCATGTTTTCGTCGGCCACCAGCACCGGCAGCGGGGCGATATGCCATTCCACACGGTGGCCGGTGTTTTCGCTCTGCACGCTGGAATCCAGGATCGCGCGCGTCTCCGACACCAGCGATTGCATGTCCACCGCCTGCAGGCGCAGCGCACTGCGGCCCAGGCGCGAATACACCAGCAGATCGTCGATCAGCGACGCCATGCGCCGCGCCGAGCTGCTGATCACTTCCATGTAGTGACGCGATTTTTCGTCCGCCGCATCGCCCAGGTGACGCGCCAGCTTGTCCGAAAAACCGGCCACATGCCGCAACGGTGCGCGCAGATCGTGCGAGACCGAATAGCTGAAGGCTTCCAGCTCGCGGTTGACCTCGGACACCTGATCGACCTTGCCTTCCATCTGCCGGTTGAGTTCCTGGATGCGCTGTTGCGAGGCTTTCTGCAGGCTGATGTCGCTCACCGTCATCAGCACCACATCTTCGTCGTTGGTATCGGGCAACGGCATGCGTCGCGCGTTGATCAACATGGTGCGCAGCACACCATCGGCGCCGCGCTGCTCATGTTCGTAATCCCACAACTCGCGGTCGCGCAGCAACACGTCGGCAAGCCGCTGATGAATCTGCGCATCGCGCCACACGCCCTCGCCCACGTCCTCCAGCGACATCGATTCGTTACCGCGCTCTTCCAGGCCATACAACTCGGCGAAGGCCGGGTTGTGCAGCATGATGCGCTGTTTGTCATCCAGCAGCACGATCGGCTCGCGCACGGTCTGCAGCACCGAACTGGCGCGGCCATTGGCACGCAGATATTCCTGCTCGGCCGCCAGGCGGCGGCGGATCTGCCGCTGCAGCAACCAGATCACCGTGCCCAACAGCAGCAACTGCACGGCCAGCGTCGCCCAGCTCAATACCGCGTAATGCGTGCGTTCTTTGGCGGCGCGCGTACTGCGCAGTTCCAGCAACTTGCTTTCGGCGCTTTGCAACTCGTCGATCAACAGCCGGATCGGGTTGTTCAAGGTCATGTCGTCGATCAGCGCACGGATCAGCGCCGGATCGGTCGCCACGGCGATACGCTCGGCCAGTAGCAAGCGGCGCTCGATCGTGCTCTGGATACGCCCCATGCGCACTTGCTGAGCCGGGTTGTCCTTGGTCAGCACGATGAGCTGATGCACCGCCGCCAGCGCTTCACGCCGGCCACGCCGCATGCGCTCCAGCAAGGCAGGGCGCACCACACCATGCGAGCGCATCAGCGCCGCCGATTCGGTGTCGCGCATCGCCGCTTCCAGACGCTGCGCGGTCTCCTGCACGTCCTGGCTATGCGAGACCCACACCGCAGCCTGATTGGCGTTGTGCGCCATCTGCTGCAACAGCAACGATGGCACCACCACAATCAGGAACACGGCAACTGCCAGCAAAGGCAGGCGCCAGCGATCCCATCTGTCTGCTTGGACCGTTGTCTGCATTACTCGATCTGTATCCGCTCGCTGCAAGGACCCGAAGGCGCGCCGGTATTATCCCCGACCAGACCCAAGGTGAGATTAATGATTCAGATTTGTCACGCCGATCCGCGACATAGCTGAATGGGCATATCATAAGTGCAGCAAACGTGAAAATGGTGAGAGCGAACGCCACCTGTCGGCTGGCCTGCGACACACCAACAAAAAAGGCGCACTCCGTAGAGTGCGCCTTCGTGCTCAGGCCAACCGCCTCGTCGCGGCGGCCCGGCATCCGTGACTGCGATTACTTCTTCGCAGCAACAACCTTCAGACCCACCGACTTGACGCTCTTGACGCCTTCGATGCCCTTGGCCACAGCCACGGCCTTGTCGTGCTCGGCCTTGGTCGCGACCGAACCGGTCAAGGTCACGATGCCGTTCTTGGTCTCGACCTTGACGTCGGTACCCGACACGTTGTCGGTGGCCAGCAGATCGGCCTTCACCTTGGTGGTGATCCAGGTGTCGGTCACCGGCTTCTTGGACTCGTCCATGCTGGCAGCGTGGTCCTTGTGATCGGCATGTTCCTGCGGCGCCGCGAATGCCTGCGAGGCACCCAGCGTCAGGCCGAGCGACAGCGACAGAGCCAACAGCGTGCGTGCATGCGTCATGTTCTTCATCCGATACCCCTTCCAGTGAATGTGGCCGCAGTCTGCAGTGGCGCTCGTCGTGCAGGTGTGACTGCCGGATGCAGAGGTTGTGAACCTGGCGCACACGGCTGTGTGCAATACCATGCACGCTTCCTCAGTCGTTGCGATGAACCGTTTTCAATGCCTAAACCGTTCAATCTGGCCGTCGTCGGCTATGGCTATGTCGGCCGCACCTTTCATGCCCCGCTGATTGCCAGCACGCCGGGTTTGCAGTTGCACAGCGTGGTGTCGTCCAAGCCGCAACAAGCGCAGGCCGACTTCCCCGACGTGGCCGTGCTTGCCGATCTGGAAACCGCGTTGGCCGACCCCGCGCTCGATGCGGTGGTGCTTGCCACGCCCAACCAGACCCATGCCCCGTTCGCCTTGCAGGCACTGGCCGCCGGCAAGCACGTGCTGGTCGACAAACCCTTCGCACTGGATGCCGCACAGGCGCGCGAGGTGGTGGACGCCGCTGCAGCGGCCGGGCGCATCGTCAGCGTGTTTCAGAACCGCCGCTGGGACGCAGACTTTCTCACCGTGCGCCGGCTGATCGACGAAGGCCAGCTGGGCGAAGTGGTGGAGTTCCATTCGCACTTCGACCGTTACCGCCCGCAGGTGCGCGACCGTTGGCGCGAGAGCGACATCCCCGGCGCCGGGCTGTGGTACGACCTGGGCCCGCATCTGCTCGATCAGGCACTGCAATTGTTCGGCACCCCGCAGGCGATCAGCGCGGATCTGCAGCGCCAACGCAGCCAGGCACGCAGCGACGATTATTTCCATGTGACCCTGCGTTACCCGCGCCTGCGCGTGATCCTGCATGCCGGCTCGTTGGTGGCCGACAGCAGCCTGCGCTTTGCCGTCCACGGCACTCGCGGCAGTTATCTCAAGCACGGGCTGGATACGCAGGAAGACCAACTCCGCGCCGGGCGTCGCCCGGGCACCGCCGGCTGGGGTGTCGACCCGCTGCCCGGCACCGTCACCCGCGTCGATGAAGAAGGCCGCGTGCACACCCATCAACCCGACACCCTGCCCGGCGACTATCGCAACTGCTACGCCGCATTTCGCGATGCATTGGCCGGCACCGGCCCGGCACCGGTCAGTGGTGCAGACGCCGTGCAGTTGATGGAACTGCTGGAACTGGCGCAACGCAGTGCCGCGTCGGATCAGGTGCAGTGGCTGGATGGTGCCGGCGCCACGTCTGGCGACCGCTGAAACGACTGCGCGCCCGCAAGGCAGGCGCGCATGACTGCTTCACTCGCTGACGCGTTACGCGTCCTTGCTGCCGATTGTCGGCGATGTCGCGGTGGTGGTCATCACCGCATGCCCACCGAACTGGTTGCGCATCGCCGCCAGCAACTTGTCGGTGAACGAATCCTTGTCGCGCGAGCGCAACCGCTCCATCAACGACAGCGTGATGATCGGCGCAGACACTTCCAGATCGATTGCCTCGGCCACCGTCCAGCGGCCTTCGCCCGAATCGGCCACGAACGGTGCGATGCCGGCCATGCTCGGGTTGTGCGCCAGCGCATCGGCGGTGAGATCCAGCAACCACGAACGCACCACACTGCCATCGCGCCAGATCTCGGCGACCTGGTGCAGATCCAGCGCGAAATCGGTCTTGTGCTGCATCAGCGCAAAGCCTTCGGCATAGGCCTGCATCATTCCGTACTCGATCCCGTTATGGACCATCTTGGTGAAGTGGCCGGCACCGCTCGGGCCAACACGGCCCCAGCCCTTGTCCGCTGCCGGCGCCAACGTGGCCAGCATCGGATGCAGCGTGGTCACTGCCGCCTCGTCGCCGCCCACCATCAGGCTATAGCCTTCCTGCAGACCCCAGACGCCACCGCTGGTGCCGCAGTCGACAAATGAAACACCGCTGGCCTGCAACAGCGCGGCACGGCGTTGCGAATCCTTGTAATACGAATTGCCGCCATCGATGACGATGTCGCCGGCCTGCAACAACGGCAGCAGCTGCGCCAGGGTGTCATCGACGATCTTGCCCGCCGGCACCATCAACCACAGCACCCGCGGGCTCGGCAGCGCCGACACCAACGCTGCCAGCGCATCGGCAGTGACAATGCCCTTGGCCTGCGCACTGCTACGCGCGCCCTCGCCCGGGTCGTAGCCATGCACGCGATGCCCGCCGTGCACCAGGCGCTCGGCCATGTTGGCGCCCATGCGGCCCAAACCCACCATACCCAGTTCCATAATCGCTCCTCATGATCTGATCAGTGCAGGGTGCCACGCCGGGCGTACGCTGGCGTGGCGGAATTCTCAATGGATCGTTCCGCAGCGGTGCCGGCGCTGCACTGTTGCAGCTGCCAATCGATCCAGCGCCAGTACAAGGTGCTGCGCAAATTGTGCAGGGTCAGGTCGATGGCATACGGCGTGCGCGGATTGCGGTCGAGCAGTCGCGCCACGTGATAGCCGATCGGCTTGACGCCCTTGGGATGCACGTAGACCAGAAAGCCTTGATAGAACGGATCGTCCAGCAATGTCTGCAGCGTCTGCAGCTGTGCCTGTTGTTGCGCATCGAGCGTGGCGCGCAGCTGCGCATCACGCTCGTACAGCAAACGCTCGAAGCGGCGCTTGCCCCGCCCGCGCAAGTCCTTGGCCAGTTCCCAGATCTGTCGATTGAGCGCGTCGTAATGCGCAAAGCCGCCGTGCTGCGCCAACGCCTGCGCCGCCGCATCGCTGACATCCACCACCACGAAGTTTTCGGCCTGGTTATGGATGTCGTCCAGATACGCCTTGTCGAACACATGCGCGATAAACCCCGGCGCACCGACAAATGCCTGGCGCCCCAGTTGCGCCGTCTTGACTGCCTTGCCGTCGGCAAAGAATTCGCCGGCATGCGCACCCAGCAAGATGCTGTCGGTGTCGTGCAAGGTCAAAAAGGTACCGATCGACAACTCGCCAGGCGTAAACACCTGATCGAATCCGGCATCGCCATACAGCTCGCGCTGCGTGGCCAGCTGCGCCACCTGGCGCCCCACCCCGCATTCGGAGCGCACCTGGCCGCTGTAGAACGCATCCAGCGCCTGCGCATTGCTGCCACGCGGCTGATAGCCGCGCCCGAAACTGCGAAAACCGCTCCAGCCCTGCGCCGCTGCACCACGCCAGCCAAACCCGATCCAGCCCAGTTGCACGGCCGAAAACCGATAGTGCGGGTTGTCTTGCAGCTGCGTCGTTGCACGCCGCGTGGCCGCGCCGACTTCAAAGGCATAAGCGCACTGTGTGGCGGAATCGTTCAGCAAGGCCTTTAGCGCTGCGCCGCGTTGTTGCGCGTTCCAATTTAGTGGAAGCATCAGCTGCAGGTCGCCGGCGGCGCGTGCCTGCGCGAGCGAGCCGCGCGTACACGGTTCTCCACGTTGGATCACCGGCGCAGTGACCGCAGCGCTGCGGATGTCCCAGCCCAGACGCCGCAGCAAGGCTTCGACGCAGTCCACCCCTGCAGCGTTTGCTGCCTCACTCGGCGCGGCAACGGCGACCTGCAGCAATTGCGCGGCCAACAAGGCCAGAGAAAACATCCCGTTGCGGCAAGTGCGAAAAAAACTCATCGCTGCGATGTGGTGTGGATCGACAACACGGCGCTGCACCCTCAAACGTAGAAAGCCCCGGCATGACCGGGGCTCGTAAATTCAATTCAGCAGATTCAACGACGTTCGCAGACGCGCTCGACCTGACGATTGCCGTTGGCTTGCTGACGATTGCCCTGGATGGTGCGGCCCGCAGCACCGCCGGCGACTGCACCGGCCACGGTTGCCAACTTCTTGCCGTTACCGCCACCTACCTGATTACCCAGCAGACCACCAACCACTGCGCCTGCAACGGTGCCGCCGACGCGATTGGGGTCGGTCGAATTCTTCTGCACTTCGACATTGTGGCAGCGCACGCGCGTGCCGTCGTTGAACTTACGGCCTTCATCTGCTTCCGTATAACGGTGCTGACGCGAATGGGTCTGGGCCTGCGCGAAGGTGCTCGTCGCCATCAGGCCGATCAAGGAAATACCCAGCAGGGAATTGCGCATCTTCATCGTGGTCTCCGTCGTTCTCGCCCACTCGGCGAGTCATGACTGCACTCTCGCGGCTCGGTCGAGAACGCAACGTGAAGCGCGCAGCCGGCTATTCAGGTTCCGGAGCGAAGCGTGAACTCTGACGTCACGGCTGAGTTGCGGGCTCGGTCTGCGGCACGTTCGCCGGCGTGGATGCAGGTGCCGGTGCAGGGGGCGGATCCTGGGCCTCGACCGGTAGCGGCGCAACCGGCGGCTGTTCGACGGTTGTGGAAGCAGACGTTGCGGCAGTGGCCGGCACTGCAGTCGCGGGCGTTGCAGCCGCTGCGGTCGGCACAGGTGCCGCCGCAGGTTTGGCCGCTGCCGGATGCGGCGGTGCAACCGGTGCGGGGGCCGCACTCGCAGCGGCAGGCACGGCCTGGGTCACATTAGGCAGATACGAGTTCAAACGCTCGAAAAAGCGCTTGTAGAAGGCCGCGTCCTGCACTGTGGTGGTGGACACACGCACCAGCGAGTCGCCGGTACTGCCCACCGGCAGCGACAACGAGCCCAGCACGCCGACACCGACGCTGGCCGAGGTCGAACTCTTCTTCAGCGCGTAACGATCCTGCAGCGCGCTCACGAAGACCTGCGCCTTGCCGCCCTCCTGCGTGGCACAGGAAATCCGCAGATTGAGCTGCTCGCTCTGGTCGGCCTCCTTGAGCTGGAAGTTCTTGCTGCCTTCCACGCCTGCGGCATCGGCGCGCGTGACCGCGTAGCCCTGGCTCAACAACACGCGCCGCGCGGCCTCGCAAGCCTGCACCGAGGTGGCCGCCACACTGCGCGAATAGGTGTCGTCGGAATTGAACGACTCGCGCATCAGCATCGTGTCGCCCTTGCTGCCACCGCAGCCAGCCAGGGTTGCCAGCGCGCCAAACAGCGCAGTGCGCGCGATCAGGGAAGAACAAGACATAGAAAATTTCCGGCATCCGAAACCGGCAACGAGCATAGCCGCAACCCATGTGCGCGTGGCGTGGCGTTGCCGGATCAGGGCAACGGCGGTTCATCCGCCGGCAATTGCAGGTCCAGCTGCAGGCGGATGCCGTCTGCGCCGATGCGCTCGGCGCGCAGATAGTGGTGCGCACGCACCGCGGCCAGCGCCACCGGCGCCCGGCACGGCTCGCCCCACAGGCTCAATGCAAATCCCTGCGCCTGCAGCCAACCGGTGAAGCGGTCCCACAGTGGCTGCTCGGCTTGCAGGATCAGGTCCAGATCGGCCGGTGCCTGGGGCACCAAGTCCGGCGACTCCAACCAACGCGCGTAGCTCCCGTGCACCACCACCGGCAGGCCTTGCGCCCGCACCGCCTGCAGCAACTGCGCCGCCTGCTGCAGGTCCAGCCGCGGACGGCAATGCTGGAAAATCAGTGCGTATTCGTGGCTGCGATTGCTCTGCGTGCCGGCATGCGTCAGCGCTGCGCCCGGCCGTTGGTAGCACAGCACCCGTTCCTCGCGCAGCGTGAACAGGCTGGCGAGGATCCGGCCCAGATCCCACGCCTGCGGGATCACCCGCCCACCGACGGCGACATTCTCCACCATCGCCACGCCGAAGCCATCCGGCCGCAGCCGCTTTCGCAATGCATGCAACACCGCGCGCATGCCGGACAGATAACCCGCGTAATCGGCACTGGCATAGAGCTGCCCAGGCAGTGCTTCACCGCGCCAGTGGCAACCGAAATACGGCACGCTGGTCAGACACAGATCGATCGCCGCAGCAGGCGCGGTGTCGACCAGCGAGCCGACCACGACCGGCGCGTGCACACCATGCCGTTGCAGGCGCGTGCGCGCCAGGTGCGCACGTGCGGGATCGATCTCCATGCCATGCGCGTTGCGCCCTTCCATCGCCGCCGCCAGCAGCGTGCTGCCGAAACCGCAGAACGGATCGAACACCTGCTCCCCCGGCGCACTGAAATGGCGTACGAACGGGCGCATCTGGTTGACCCAGCCACAGTCGCGCCCGCCAAGCGGATCGGCTGCGCACAGGTCATCGGGTAGTGCCCACGCGGGGTTATCCGGCGTCGGCGTCCACCAGCTGTGCTGATCGAGCTCATCCATCGGATGGGTCCCACAGCACATCGGCATCCGGATCCCAACCTGCGCACAAACGGCCGTTGGCGAAAAACACCAGCTTGTAGAGGTCGCCGGTGGCGTGCCGCGCGTGCATGGCCGCATAGTCGGCGCTTTCGAACACCACTTCCAGGCCATCCTCACTGCGCATGCGCAGATTCCAGAAGTAATAGCCCTCGGTCATGCCGTCCGCTTGCCAACGCGACCACCACGGCTGCTGCATGCACTGCGCCAACAAGGTCTCCATAGCGATGCGGTGCTGGGCGATATAACGCCAGGTGCCATTGCTGCGATACGCATTGTCCAGACGCGACAACTCGCGAAAGATCACCTGGCTGGCGCCACAGCTGCGCGCCCACGCGATGTACTGCGCCACGGCATCGGCACTGTCCACACCACCGCGTTGCACGATGCAGACCAGTCGTACCGGCACGCGCGCCGAAATGCCTCGTGCCGTATGCGCGAAAGTGGCCGTATCGGCAATCGGCTCGTCGGGACGAAAGCGCATGATCGCGTCGTTGCCCGCCTGCAGCGGGTGGTGACGCGACAGCTCGATCCACGACAGACCGAAGTCCACCAAGGCATCGATCAACTGCGCACCTTGCGCACGCGCAAACCCGGCACCATTGCTGTACAGCACGCGCTGCTCCACACGCGGGCCGTTGGGCGTTGTTGACAAGGTGTGCAGCAAGGCCTGCAACCAATCCGGATCGTCGGTCATCTCCAACCCGGACAAGGAATACGACAACGGCACCTTGTGCAGCAGCTGCAACGCAGCGCTCAACTGTGCGAAATAGTCCGGCCCCGGACGCAACATCGCTGCGGCCAGGCCGCCACCGTGCTGGCGCAGGTTTTCCGAACAGAAACCGCAGCGCGCCGAACACGGCCGCACCGACGCATACGGCGTAAAGGTGATCGGCAACGCCACCCGATACGTGCGCTCGCCGATGCGCAGCGCATGCCATCGGTTTGTCTCGCGCTGCTGCGGCACGCGCCGCCGCAGGCTGGGCGCCGCAGCGCGCAGCCCGGCCAACAGTGGCGATGCAGACAGCAACGAAGCCTCGTCGATGGAAGCGTCCATGCCGCCGCCTGCGCGCCGAACGTCAGCGACGCGCGGCGTCGGCACGCGCGCGCACCTGCTCCAAGGTCCACTCCTGCTGCATGACGCCGTTTTCCCATACTGTCACCAGCGCATCTTCGCTGTCGGCGCTGGCGGCCACTTCGTCGAGCAATGCACTGCGGTAACGACCATCGCGGCGGTCGCGCAGCAAGGTCAGACGCCCCCGCTTGCTCTGCTTGCCCTTGTCGGTAATCGGGTCCTTGTAGACATCGATCCACTCGCCATCCACACGCACTGCCGAGCACTTCAGCGCGAACTTCTGCGTATCGCGGTCCACCTTCTGCAGCAACGCACCGCCCATGCCGAAGGCGACGTTGTCGGCGGCATACCCGGCGGCAGTGATGCGTTCGAGAATGGCGTGCAGCGATTGCGGATTGATGCCATCGCCCTGGATCACCCGCACATGGTTGAGCACCTTGTAGCCCTTGCCGTTGCGCTGATGGCCGAAGGCGTCGTCCAGCAGCAGCAGGCACTGTTCGACCACATCCACCGGGTCGCCGGAATCGGGGCGGATCACCACCGTCGCGCCGGAGGCAATCACCTCATCGCGCAGCGTGGTGCCCCAATGCTCGCGAATGGCACGGTAGATGTCGTAGCTGTCGGACACCACCGCCACGATGGAACCGGGCCGTGCGAATTGCGTGAGCATGTTGCGATACGCATCCACCTCGCGCTCGCGGCCCCAGCTGGTGATGGTGCTGTGCTCGGCGGCGGGAATCGAAAACCCCGCCACCGGCGTGTGGTAATGCGCACGTGCCAGCAACAACGCCGACAAGGTATCGGTGCCGAGGAAGTTCACCAGATGCGCCGCGCCACCGAGGGCGGCCGAGCCAAGACTGGACACGCCACGCGCGCCAAAGTCATGCAGCTTGAAGGGCAGCTGTCCTTCCGGGTCGTCGCTGGTGCGCTCCAGGTAATCGCGCACGATCTGCTTCACCTGCCAGCTCACCGTGGCCACCGTCACCGGGTACCACACGCGCAGCAACAAGGTTTCCAGATACGACGGCACCCAGAACGCCTTGGCGTCGGTGGATTCGATGGTCATCAACACGTTGTGCGTGGGCACCACTGCGCCTTCGGGCACGGCGCGGATGCGGATCGGCAGCTGTCCGCCAAGGCGGTCGACGATATCGCGCCAGCCGGCTTCGTTGAACGGCTCGCCATGCGCGGCCAATAGTTCCTTCGCATCGTCGATATCGGCGTGCGTCACCGGCCGGTTGATGGCTTCCTTCAGGATCGACTGCAGGCCGAAGAACACGGTCTGGTCGTACACGCCACCGCGCGATTCCACATAGAAAAACGCCGCATCGGTGCCGGGCGGGTATTGCAGCCAGTGGCTGGCCTTGTAGCTGTCGGTATTGAGCAGCAGGTTATCGAGGTAATGCATGACGGAAGCTCCTTCGCGTCGAGTGAACCAGCGGTCTATCCGCCGGCGGGAGGTCATGGTTCAAGCCGACACCTGTGATGAGCTGCTGCTTGATAGTCAGCAGCAGCACGCAGCAGGTGGTGTCGCTCTCAGCCACGGCCCAGGAAAAATTCAAGAATATGCAGATGGTCTTCGTACAAGCGCGGGCCCATCGCCATCACTTCGGCGATCGGAATCCAGCGCGCCTTGTCGGCATCGTCGCCGCCGCGTACCGCAGGCAACTCGCCGGCCGGAAATTCGAAATGGAACGCATGGGTGATGGTGCGTCCACGCAGGCTGCGCTCGGGATGATCGAACACCTGGCGCCCGCGCAATGACCCCTTGAGCACAGGCACCGGCACCTTGAGCCGGGTTTCCTCGCGCAGCTCGCGCAGACAGCCGTCCAGCAGACCTTCGTCCTGGCCGATGAAACCACCCGGCAACGCCCACAACCCCTTACCCGGCTCGGCGCGACGACGCACCAGCAACACATGGCCCGAATGCACGACCACCGCATCGGTGGTGACGAAGGTCGGCGCATACGGCGCGTCCTTCCACGCGGCGCGGTATTGCTCGATGAAGCGGTACTCGGCCACCAACTGCGCATAGCTCGGGGAGTTGCGCCGGAACGCCTCCAGCATGTCGTACACCGGCGCCGGCACATTGCCGCGCAACATCAGCAAGCCACCGTGGAAACCGATCTCGCCGGCTTCGAACAGATAACGACGCAACTCGGTGGCCGACAGCGTGGCGGTGTGTTGCACATCTTCCAGCGGCCACTGCGGAAACTCACGCAGGTAATAACTGCTGGCATCCTTGTCCATGCCGATCAAACCGATGCGCGCATCGAGCGTGCCGCCATCGGCCTGCACGGCTTCCGCCACCTGGCGCTGCACGTCGGCGATCCACAGGCTTTCGTTATAGAGATGGTCGCGCAATGGCCGCACTATCAACCGGGCGCTCTCGCCCGGCAACGCGGACTCGATCATCACCGCGCGTTCGGCGACGGTCCACGGATTGCGAATGGTGCGGGGCGTGTCGGCAGAGCCGATCAACACAATGAGCTTGTTCGCCTTGCCCAGCGCGTGGCGGGCGACGGCGGCGTGGCCGTTATGAAAGGGCTCGAAACGCCCGATAAACACGAGATAGTCGTACTGCGTTGCCATGAGAATCCCTCACGGTTGAGTGGTCAGCCAGCGGTCTATCCGTTGGCTTGGTGCAAATGCTACGCCGATGTGCGGCGGCGTCAAGCCTGCGATGCAGCGATGCACAGTGATCTATCGGTCATGCCAGCTGACTAGACTTGGCAGTCTGCCCTTATCAGGAATTCGCCTGTATGCCACGCCAATCCACACGCCAATCCATTCGCGTTGTGTCACGTTGCTTGCTCGCTGCACTCGCAGTGCTGTGCATCGCAGTACCTGCATTGGCCGCGCCTGCGCCCGCACCACTGCGCGTGATGTCGTTCAACGTGCGCGTGCCGGTGGATACCGACGGCGACAAACGTTGGGAGGTACGCCGCACGGCGATGGTCGCGCTGATTGAACAAGCGCATCCCGACGTCTTCGGCACGCAGGAATTGGTTGAGGAACAGGCGCAGTACCTGGCGGCGCACCTGCCCGCCTATCGCTGGTTCGGCAAGGGCCGTCGCGCCGATGGTAGCGACGAACATATGGGTGTGTTCTACGACAGCCGTGTCCTGACGGTGGTGGAATCGGGCGACTTCTGGCTGTCCGAAACGCCTGAAATTCCCGGCAGCAGCAGCTGGAACACCGACCTGCCGCGCATGGCCACCTGGGCGCTGTTCGAGCGCCGCAGCGACAAGCGCCGCTTCTATCTGTTCAACACCCACTTCGCCCACCGCGACCAGGACGAAGCGGCGCGCGAGCACAGCGCGCGCGTGATCCTGTCGCGTATCGCGACACTGCCCGCCGATATTCCGGTGGTGGTGACCGGCGACTTCAATAGCGATCCCGACAACGGCACCTACCGCACGCTCACCGCGGTACTTGGCGATGCACGCGCACATGCGACCAAGCGGCAAGGCCCGGAGAAAACCTTCCAGGATTTCACCACCCACCCGACCCGACGCATCGACTGGATCCTGTTCCGCGGCCTCACACCGACGCGTTTTTCCACGTTGGAGACGCGCCCAGGTGGGATATTGCCGTCCGACCATTATCCAGTGCTGGCCGAATTCGCTTGGCCACAGTAACACCGCTACAGCCCGTGTCCCGCGATGCTAGGTGGGCAAGGCCCTGCAGCCAAGCGACAGATCAACAACCAAAGCTCAGGTCGTCGAGGGCGCGGTGCCCTCACCGCTCGCGGGACACGCCGTAAACCCGTCCTTGGGGGCTCGGTGGCGGCATCTATGCCGCCACACGGTCCCGCAATCGGCGAGGACACCGCACCAGAGAGTCTGCTGGTTGCTTTGTTGAAAGCCACCGACCATCTCGACTGGCCCTTGCCCGCCCACCGTCGCGGGACCTTACGCGGCATGGATGCCGCGTAAGAGCCTACATGGACGTACTTGCGGCGTGTCCCGCGACGGTGGGCGGGCAAGGGTCCTCCAGCAAAACCACAGGTCATCCGCTCTCAGAGCCGCTCTTAGTCGGCATCAAAAAAAGCCACCGCATGCGGTGGCTTTTTTTGCACTACAAACAACCCGCCAAGATCAATCAGCCCAACGTCCCGGCGCAGTCGACTGCGGCAACACCTGCGCCGATAACGGCTGGTCCTGCGACAGCAGGCCCAGCGCGTCGGCAATGATCGCAGCCGATTCGTGCAACAACGGATCCGGACGCTTCTCTGCGGCCTTTTCGCGTGCGGTGTCCTTGACGATGTCGCGCTCGTTGCCGGTCAGGCCGTCGTCGCTGTCTTCGGCAAGCGGGTCCAGCGGCAAGCCCAGCTGCTTGCGCACCTGCTGGCGATCCTTGCGCTGCTGATCCTGCTTCTGACGCTCGGCGACACGCTCGGCTTCGTTCAACGAGATGAACTTCTTGGCCTTCTCATCGCGGAACTGCTTGACGTCTTCTTCCCACCACTGGAATTCCTTGTCGGTGGCGATACGCGCGGTATGCAGGCCCTGCAACTTGGGCAACAGCGGCGCGAAGTTGCCGTACTGGGTATGCGGTGCAGCGGCGATGCGTGTCCACGGCAGCGCGTTGTCGTAGGTGCTTTCACCGAACTCGGTGGCATCCACGCTGGCCGGGAATGCGATGTCCGGCACCACGCCCTTGTGCTGGGTGCTGGAACCACTGACGCGGAAGAACTGCGCAATCGTCAGCTTGACCTGACCATAGCGCTGACCTTCGGCAGCCGGCCAACGATCAAGATCAACGATGTTCTGCACCGTGCCCTTGCCGAAGCTGGTCTCGCCGATCACCAACCCGCGACCGTAATCCTGGATGGCGCCAGCAAAGATCTCCGATGCCGATGCCGAACCGCGATTGATCAACACGCCCAGCGGGCCGTCCCATGCCACCTTGGGATCGCTGTCGCCGTTGACGGTGACGCGGCCGCCGGATTCGCGCACCTGCACCACCGGGCCTTGCTGGATGAACAGGCCGGTGAGCTCAATGGCTTCGTCCAGCGAACCGCCGCCGTTGTTGCGCAGGTCCAGCACCACGCCGTCGACCTTGTCGGTCTTGAAGCCGGCCAGCAGCTTGGCCACATCGCGCGTTGCCGAGGCATAGTCGGCCGCATTACGACGACGGCCTTCGAAATCCTGATAGAAGCCCGGCAACTTGATGATGCCGATACGCCGCTCCGGCTCGCTGCCCTTGGCCGGCAACGTGATGGTCTCGCCCTTGGCGGCCTGCTCGGCCAGACGCACCTTCTGCCGGGTCAGCGTCACGGTGCGGTGCTTGCCGTCGATGCCCGACTCGGCCGGGATGTACTCCAGGCGCACCTGGGTGTCCTTGCTGCCGCGGATCTTGGCGACCACATCGTCGATGCGCCAACCGATCACATCTTCGATCGCACCGTTCTTGGCCTGACCCACACCGACGATACGATCGCCCGGCTTGAGCGTGCCATCCACGGCCGCCGGACCACCCGGGATCACCTCGCGGATCACCACCATGTCGTCCTGCTTCTGCAGCTGCGCGCCGATGCCTTCCAGCGACAAGGACATCTGCTGATTGAAGGTCTCGGCGGTGCGCGGGGTGAAGTAATCGGTGTGCGGATCGACCGCATTGGTATAGGCGTTGACGAAGAACTGGAACACATCCTCGCCCTTCAACTGCTTGACCGAGTCGGCCAGCGAGACATAACGCTTATCGAGCGTCTTGCGAATGTCGTCAGGCTTCTTGCCGGCCAGCTTGAGGCGCAGCCAATCGTTCATCACCGACTGCCGCCACAGCACGTCCAGCTGCTTGTCGTCTGCCGCCCACGGCACGTCCTTGCGGTCGTACTCGAACTTGTCGCTGCCGGAGAAATCGAAGTCCTGCTTGAGCAAATCGCGTGCGTACTTGACGCGCTGATCGACGCGCTTCTTGTAGACCGAAAACACCTGGAACGCCGGTTCCAGATTGCCGCCACGCAGCGCATCGCCAACGCCCGTCTGCAACGGCGCAAAGCTATCGATGTCGGCCTGGGTGAAGAACTGTTTGCTGCCGTCCAGCGTTTCCAGATAGCGCTTGAAGACGTCCTTGGACATCGCCTCGTCCAGCGTGCGCGGACGGTAGGCATAGCGGCTATCGGAGAGCAGACCGTAGACCAGCTTGGTCGCGGTGGCCTGGTCGGGCGTGGCTGCGGCCGGCAACGCCGTATCGGCGCGTGCGAGCAAGGCCATCGGAGTGGTCAACACCAGCGCCAGCAGGCCGGCCTTCATGGACGTAGAAACGTTGTAGGTCATCGAATGGCTCTCGGCACGGGGCCGATGAAAGGAAGGCGGTGAACGGATCAGACAGCATGACAGTGCCGAAAGTTGCTGGCGTTGTCATCCGCTGCTGAATCAGCCTAGCGCCGGGCCTGTAGCGGATTGTGAACGCGACCGTACCCTGCAGCCGACTGCGCATGGGCCGGATACGACACGGCCCCGCGCTGAAAGCAGGGCCGTGTGGCTTACTCGACTGCCAGTGCTGACCTCAGGCCGCGACGCCAGCGCCGGCTGCCTGCCGGTCGGCGTGATACGACGAGCGCACCATCGGCCCGGAGGCGACATGACTGAAGCCCAGCGCGTTGCCGTAGTCTTCCAGCGCCTTGTACTCCTCCGGCGTCCAGTAACGCATCACCGGGTGATGGTGCGGCGTCGGCTGCAGATACTGGCCGATGGTGATCATGTCCACATCGTGGGCGCGCAGGTCGCGCAGGGTAGCCTGCACCTGCTCCATCGTCTCGCCCAGGCCAAGCATGATGCCGGACTTGGTGGCGATGGACGGATGCTGCGCCTTGAAGCGCTGCAGCAAGGTCAGTGACCACTGGTAATCGGCACCGGGGCGCACGTTCGGATACAGGTCCGGCACGGTTTCGATGTTGTGGTTGAACACGTCAGGCGGGCTCAGCGCCAGGATCTCCAGCGCGCGGTCCATGCGGCCCTTGCCGCGGAAATCCGGTGTCAGGATCTCGATGCGGGTCTTGGGCGAACTGACCCGGATGGCCGAAATGCAGTCGACGAAGTGCTGGGCGCCACCATCGCGCAGATCGTCGCGATCCACGCTGGTCACCACCACGTACTTCAGGCCCATATCGGCCACGGTGGTCGCCAGGCTGGCCGGCTCGCTGGCGTCCGGCGGCTTGGGCCGGCCGTGCGCCACATCGCAGAACGAGCAGCGCCGCGTGCACACCTCACCCAGGATCATGAAGGTCGCGGTGCCATGGCTGAAGCACTCGTGGATGTTCGGGCAGCTGGCTTCTTCGCAAACCGTGACCAGGCGGTTTTCGCGCAGCTTGGCCTTGAGGTTCTGCACCGCGTTGCCGGACGGAATCCGCACGCGGATCCACGACGGTTTGCGCAGCACCGGCGCATCGACGAACTGCACCGGCGAGCGATTGATCTTGTCGCCACCGATCTGCTTGACGCCGGTCTGCAGCGGCGCAGGCGCGGCGGTGTCGCCGGAGACGACCTGCAAGGGGATGGAACGGGCGATAGGCTGGGTCATGGCAATAACGGGCGCTCAGGCCGGAAGCGAAAGGTCGGGCAATGCGGAAACAGGCTGCAACACGAGACCGAACTGGCGCGCCAGCTGATCGAGCAGCACCGCCTTGACGGCGTCCATCCCGGAAGGGCCGCCCAAGTCTAGCACCGAGGTCACTTGCAGGCCCTGGTAGCCACACGGGTTGATGCGCTGAAACGGCTCCAGATCCATCGCCACGTTGAACGACAGACCGTGGAAGGTGCAGCCGCGCCGCACCCGGATCCCCAGCGCGGCGATCTTGGCCCCGCCCACGTACACGCCGGGCGCGCCATCGCGGCGCTCGGCGACGATATTCCATTCGTCCAGCGTGTCGATCAGTGCCTGCTCGATCTTGCACACGTAATCGCGCACGCCGATCTTGAGCCGGCGCAGGTCCAGCAGCGGATAGACCACCAGCTGGCCGGGGCCGTGATAGGTGACCTGGCCGCCGCGATCGACCTGCAGCACCGGAATCTCGCCCGGCGCCAGCACATGCTCGGGCTTGCCGGCCTGGCCCAGCGTAAACACCGGCGCATGCTCGACCACCCACACTTCGTCGGCGATGTGCTCATTGCGCGCATCGGTGAAACGCTGCATCGCACGCCATACCGGCGCGTAGTCCTGGCGGCCGAGATCGCGCAGTTGCGCCGGCAGGATCGGAACCGAGGCGAGCACAGGCTCGGCCGCTACAGCGTCCACTTCACTTCCGGGTGTTCGCGCAGCGCCTGATGGGCGGCATCGAACTGCGCCCGGTCCTCTGCGCGAAAGCCGATCCGGATGGACACGTATTTGCCGGTGGACGAGTGCTTCCAGCTGATGCTTTCTTCCAGCAACTCGACGCCAGTCGCGGCGAGCAGACGCGGAAGTTCGGTTTCCAGCCCGCGTTCGGCCGCGCCCATGGCGGTGAGCTCGAAGGTGCCGGGAAACTGGAAGCCGTGATCGGGGTTGTCGGAGCTGATTTCCATCAGCCCATTATCGGGCCGGTGGCGGGCAAACCCAAGCCTTCAGCTGTCGAACTGATGAGCTTGTTGCTGCCAACAGCCGGGTGAGCAGCCCCAACGTTTTAGCAAAACACTGCCATTACAGTCCCGGACCAAACACATCTACTTGCTGGTGATAGTTCTCTACAGGACAGCACAGGCAGAGAATGCTCCAGCTCCCGGCACATTCACGCGGCGCAGCAGCGGCCGCAGGCACCTTTGCCGAACACCGTCCTTTCCTACCTTTCCAGGCCCTCCATGCTTCGACCGCGCGCGTTGTCTGCTGCCCTGCTGCTTTCTCTCACCGGGCTGTCGATGCCGGCCCTGGCGGCTGATCAATGCGACTCCAGCAGGCTGGGACGGACCCCGCCGGCGGTGAATTTCCGGGTCGACAACGATTTGTTCGGTGGGGAGGATCAGGATCAGGGCTATTCCAATGGCGCGGTGCTGACGCTGGTGTCGCCCAACCTGGTCGACTACACCGACGACCCCTGCCTGCCGCGCACCGCGCGCTGGGTCAACGGTTACCTGGAACGTCTGCATCCGGGCGAGTTCGACCAGCAGAACATGGTGTTCTCGATTGGCCAGGGGATCTTCACGCCGACCGATTCCACCCGGCGCGATGTGATTCCCGACGATCGCCCGTATGCGGGCATCCTGCTGGCGAGCTTCGGCTACAACGCGCGCAACGATGCGCACCTGCGCACGACCCAGTTACAGATCGGCGTGGTCGGCCCGTGGGCGTTTGCACAGGAAGCGCAGGATGCGATCCACGATGCACTGGGCGATGAGAAATTCCAGGGCTGGGACAACCAGCTGCACAACGAGCCGCTGATCAATCTGGTGCACGAGCGCATGCGCCGCTGGCCGGGCGATGCGGCGGTCAATGCAGACGGCTTTGGTTGGGATTTCATTTCGCACTGGGGCGGCGCGGTCGGCAACATGGCCACGCACTTGAATGCCGGCGGCGAAGCGCGCTTTGGCTGGAAGCTGCCGGACGACTTCGGCAGCACCCCGACCCGGCCGGCCGGCGAAAACACCGCGCCCAGCCGCCTGGGACGTGCCAGCGGCTGGTCCGGCCATCTGTTCGTGACCACCGATGCGCGCTGGGTGCTGCGCGACATCACCCTGGACGGCAACACCTTCCGCAGCAGCCACAGCGTGGACAAGCGCGCGTTCGTCGGCGACGTGGGCTACGGCCTGGCGGTGATGTATGGCCGCTGGAAATTCGCCATCGCCCGCTATCACCGCACCCGCGAATTCGATACCCAGCGCGAAACGCCGGTGTATGGGAGTTTCACGATCAGCCGGATGCTTTGAGGGCGGGGAATCGGGATTGGGGAATCGGGAATCGCAAGAGCAAACGCTGTGCTCCTGCATCTACCGATTCCCGATTCCCCATTCTCGATTCCCAAAAAAAAGCCGGCTTTCGCCGGCATTTTTTTATTCAGATTCCCACCACATCCAGAACGCATCCCAGAGGCGCTTGAAGAACCCGCCTTCTTCGACGGCGTTGATCGCCACCAGCGGGGCCTGAGCGATGATCTTGCCGTCCAGACTGACCTTGACGGTGCCGATCTGCTGCCCCTTCTTGATCGGGGCCTGCAGGTTCTTGGCCACTTCCATGCTGGGCTTGAGGTCGTTGTAGCGGCCGCGCTGCAGGCTGACCAGCAGCGGTTGGGCCACGCCCAGTTGCACTTCGTCCTGCTGACCCTTCCACACCTTCTGCTTGGTCACGACCTTGCCGGGCGCGTACAGGCTGTGGGTCTCGAAGAAACGGAAGCCCCAGTTGAGCAGTGCCAGGCTGTCGTCGGCACGCTGGCGCTCGGACGAGTCGCCCATCACCACCGCCACCAGGCGCTGATCGCCGCGCTTGGCCGAGCTCAGCAGGCAATAACCGGCTTCGGAGGTGTGGCCGGTCTTGATGCCGTCCACCGCCGGGTCGCGCCACAACAGCAGATTGCGGTTGTTCTGCTTGATGGTGCCGACCTGGAATTCCTTGATCTTGTTGTAGGCGTAGGTCTCCGGGTAATCGCGCACCATCGCGCGGCCCAGCATGGCCAGATCGTAGGCGGTGGAGTGATGGCCTTCGGCGCTCAGACCGTGCGCGTTGACGAAGTACGAATCCTTCATGCCGATCTTGGCGGCGTAGCTGTTCATCAGCGAGGCGAAGGCTTCTTCGCTGCCGGCAACATGCTCGGCCAGGGCGATCGCGGCGTCGTTGCCGGACTGGATCGCCATGCCCTTTTCCATGTCTTCCAGACGCGCGGTCTGGTTGACCGGGAAGCCGCTGTAGCTGCCGTCGGTGCCGGCGCCGCCCTCGCGCCAGGCGCGCTCGCTCATCATGACCTGGTCGTCGCGCTTGACCTTGCCGTTCTTGATCTCGGCAGCGACCACGTAGGAAGTCATCACCTTGGTGATGCTGGCCGGCGCCAGCTGCTGGTGGATGTTTTCACCGGCCAGCACCTGCCCGGTGGCGTAATCCATCAGGATCCAGGACTTGGACACGGCCGGCGCGGGTGCAGGCGGAACCGGCACGGCGGCCGGCGCCGCAGCCACTGCGGGAGTCGGCTGCGGCGCAGGTGTCTGGGCGCAGACCAGGCCGAAGGCAAACGTGGCCACGACAGCGGCGGCGAAGCGGAATTTCATTGAAGAACGACTCCTGGCGGGCCCGAAGGCTGGGTAATGCGAAATTGTAAGGTGCGACGGCGATCAAGGCGACGCGCCGCAGGGCATGCACGCTTGCAGAGTTCAGCGTTGGCGTAACCGTGCGGGCCGAGAATGCCTGCAGCAGCGCGCGTCGGGATCGAGCGAGGCAGACGACGCTGCATCCAGAGTGAGCGAGTGGACCAGCCGATTCAGTGCGCCAACCCTGCCGGCCGCCCAGTCGACGACTGGGCGGCTGCCTTGATCCCTGGGCTTAAGACGCAACGCTTAGTTGGCGACGATTTGCGGGCGCCCGAAGCCCAGCCCGGCGATGCGCTGGGCGATCTCCGAAGCATTGGCGTGGTCGCGTGCATTCACCCGCAAGCGCCACAGGGTGCGCCCGCCACTGACGATGTCGCTGACGCTGGCACCGGCGATGCCGGCCGAAGCCAGCTGCGACAGCGCCCGATTGGCGTTTTCGCGACTGGCGAAGCTGGCGACCTGCAACAGGATGTCGCCGAGTGCGGTCTCGGCAACGCTGGGTGCCTTGGCAGGCACCGGTTCGGGCTTGGTCGCACGTAGCGGCGCGCTGCCTGCAGGCTTGACCACAGCGACCGCAACCGGTGCGGCAGGCGCAGGCGTCGATGCCGTGGCCGATGCCGGCCGCGGCGCAACCGCTGCCGGCTTGCCGGTCGCAACACGCACGCCTTGCGACTTCATCCACGCATCGAAATTGTCCGGATTGCCCGGCTGGCGCGAATCGGCCACGTGATAGCGCCAACGCTCACCTGCCGCAGTGACCGGCGCGGCGGCGATCGATGTCGCCACGGGTACGGCAGCCGAACTTGCCGCCACCGCGCGCGGAGCAACCGTGCCGTTGGGCAGACGCTGCACCAGACCATCGATCTGACTGCCGCCCGAGGCTGGCCGCGCTGCGGCAACGCCGGTAGCGACAGGTGCCACGCCATTACGGCGCTTGGCCAGCAGATTGCCGTTGTCGGCTTCGGTCAGGCCGCGCACTTCGACATTGCCGGTGCCCTTGCCGGTGATGCCCAGCTTCACCGCAGCGGCGTAGCTCAGATCGATCACGCGGCCATCGTGGAACGGACCGCGGTCGTTGACGCGCACCACCACCGAGTCGCCGGTGTCGGTATTGGTCACCAGCGCGAAGCTGGGCAGCGGCAAGGTCTTGTGCGCGGCGGTGAAGGCGTACATGTCGTAGACCTCCTTGTTGGAGGTCAGCCTGCCGTGGAATTTGCTGCCGTAATACGAGGCGGTGCCACGTTCGACATAGTCGCCGGGGTTGTCCATCACCACGTAGCGCTTGCCCAGCACTTCATACGGCGAGCGATTGCCCACCGCCGAGCGCGGCTCGTTGCTGACCAGCGGCTCGGGAATGCAGGCCACGTTGGGAACATGGTCCGGGGTGGTGTCCTTGACGCCGGGTTTGTACAGGCCGCCGGCGGTGTAATCGCCACGCGTGGACGGATCTTCCTTCGCTGCCGCGTACGGTGAGCTCGACGGGCATCCGGTGGCGACATACGCCGGCCCCTTGCCTTCGACCTTGACGCCCTTGATCGCGCCGCTGCCTGCGCTGCCCGAACTCTTCTTCGGTGCACTGCTACAGGCCGCCAGGCCGAGCATCAGCGCCATCGGGATCAGCCACTTGGGGCCTGTCATGCTGTTCATGCCGGGGGTAACTCCTTGCCGGCGATGGCCTCGGACAGCTGGAACACGGCCATCGCATACATCTTGGAAATGTTGTATCGGGTGATCGCGTAGAAGTTCTGGAAGCCGAGCCAATATTGCTTGCCGTTGGCATCGTCCAGGCTGATCGGGGTGGCGGTGCTGCCGGCCACCACCGGTGCGTTGGGGTGGTAGCCACGCGCGGACAGGTCGGCCAGCGTGTACACCGGCGACCAGTCGGTGGGATTGAATTCCTCGCGCCCGGCCGCCAGCGTGGCCGGTACGGCGACCTGACCACCGCGCACCCAACCGCCCTTCTTGACGAAGTAGTTGGCGACCGAGGCGAACACGTCGTTGTGGTCGGTGAACAGATTGCGCTTGCCGTCGCCATCGCCATCCACCGCAAACTGGCGGTAGCTGGACGGCATGAACTGGCCCATGCCCATCGCGCCGGCATAGCTACCGATCAGCGTGGTGACATCGAGTTGCTCTTCCTTGCCGAGCGCGAACAGCTGGCCGAGTTCATCGCGAAAGAACAGCTCGCGACGCACTTCGCGTTCGAGCTTGGCCGGGTCGCCGCTGCGCGGATAGCGGAACGCCAGCGTGTACAGCGCATCCAGCACGCGGTACTTGCCGGCGTTGCTGCCATAGCTGGTTTCCACCCCGATGATGGCCACGATCACCTGCGCCGGCACGCCGGTGGCCGCTTCGACCTTGCTCAGTTCGGCGCGGTGCTCGGCCAGGAACTTGCGGCCGCCGTCGATCCGCGCCTGGGTGATGAACATCGGGCGGTATTCGTTCCAGGGCTTGACCCGCTCGGCCGGGCGCGACATCGCGGTGACGATCGCATCCTTGAATTGTGCCTGTGCCAGCACCGCTTCGATCTGGGCCGCGTCGATACCGTACTTGGCGGCGGTGTCGCGCACGAAGTTGGCACGGGCGATCTCGAACGGCACCGGGGTCAGGTCCACCGGCGGCAATGCGGGCGCTTCGGCGGCGGCACTGGCAGGTGCGACCGGCGTGCTCGGCGGCTTGGCCGGGGGCGCGCTGGCGGCCGGCGGCGGGGTCGGAAGACTGGGCTGGGTCGCGCAGGCGACAAGGCCGAGGGTGAGCAGGCAGGTCAGGGTGCGTCGAATCATCGGCCGAGAGTAACAGAGACCAGATGAACTTCTGGCAATAAGACCATGAAACGAAAGAGCTTTAGTGGGATTCCAGGCAATGCTGCAGCATTGACGGGCGCTCGCGGTACGCGCCACATGCGCGCGTACCGCACGAAAACGCTCTGCCGGCACGGATGCGCCCGCTGCGAAGAAGTCGGATGCCTGCGGTGAAGGCACGGCATGACGCGGGCTGTGAGCAAGGGCCAACGCGCGCGGGAGGTGGAGATCGCAGCGGCGAATCGCCCAGCGGCGGTGTACTGAATGTCGAAGGCCAGTGCTGGTGCCTCGCCGCCCGAACGTCGGTAACGCAGGGCGGCGTTCCGCCTCAACCCATCAGTGTCGATGCTCCAGACGACGCATCACTTTTCGGCGCTGCATCGCCTTGGAACGTAGAACCACCAAGATCAGGCGCGGCCGAGACTTCGGACGCGCCTGATCGATCACAGTGCCGGGAAACGCGGCGCTGTGGAGCAGGTCGGAATAGCCCCACTCAGTTGCACCGGGCCGGTAGTGACACCGGCGCCCTGCAACTGAGTCTCCGTCAGGTCACTGTTGACCAGCCCGATCCGGGCATTGCTGGCAGTGACGGCGGTGTTGCCTGTCGCAAGATTGGCCAGCACCAGATCCAGCGGCGTCTGCGCATCAAAGCCTTTCAGGATCCAGCCCTTGCCCTTGAGGCCGACATCGCCCGTGGTACGCAGGCCGTTAACGACAATCTCGCTGAAGCTGGGCTTGGTGCCGCTGCCGCCCGTCGAATAGAACGGGTTGATCACCAGCGGGCTGGTCACCCCGAACAGGCAGGTATTGCGATAGGTGATCAGGCTGACCGGCCCGCCCTTGGCGATGCTGGTCTTGATGCGCAGCCCGTTGTTGTCGGTGCTGCGGTTGCCGGCATCGTCGGTGGCAGTGATGACGTTGTTATCGACCAGCACGTTGTTGACACCGGACATCACTTCGCTGCCGATCGAAATGCCGTGGGTGCCGTAGCAGCGATTGTCGCGCACGGTGATGTTGCCGGACTTGGAGGCGATGGTCTTGATGGCCACGCAATCGTCGCCGCCCATCACATCGTTATCGACCAGGCTGGCGTTGACCACGCTGTCCAGATCCAGGCCATCGGTATTGGGGCTGGTGGCCGGCGATTTCACCCGCACGCCCCAGATGGTCAGGCCATCTACGATATGCGCGAAGAAATGAAAGTACGCCGCGTTGATCAGATTGACGTTGTAGAGGGTGAAGGTGTTGGAATTCTGCACCTTGATCAGGTCCGGGCTGTTCTGCACCTGGCCGGCATTCTTGGCGTTTTCGCCGAATTCCCACCAGGTGGTGCTCTTGCCGAGCATGGGCAGATCGCCGCGGCCGTCGATGGTGCCCTGGCGCCCGCCGGTGCGCATGCCCATCACGCCCGACTTGGTGCCCTTGATGCTGATCAGCGGCAAACATCCACCGCTCTTGGCACCGGCAGTGCCGCAGCCGCTGCCGTAGTCGGCCGGATTGCGCGAGCCATACAAAGTGACGCCCTGATCGACGACCAAGGTGACACCGGTGGGAATCGACAGCGGCCCGCTGAGAAACGCAGTGCCGGTGCCGGCCTTGAGCAGCACGCTGCCGTTTTTGCCGGTGCAGGCGGCCAGTGCGGCCTGGATAGTTTTGGTATCCGGCGGCGCACTCTCCGATGCAGCGTCGAACAGGCGCGCGCTCGGTGTGTGGCTGGCACTCACCGATTGGCAGGTGGCAGGAATCGCCGGCTCGGACACAGCGCGCGTATCGCCGGTTGCAAGATTGATGGCGCCGGCTTGTGCGGCGAGCGTAAGACAGACACCGCCGATGGCGGCGGTTAGCAATTTCATGGGAAAGATCACCTGAAAGAGGAATGGCGCGTGCCTGCTGAAGCAACGCGACCCGGCCGCGGCAAACTCAACGGCGTGACGAACTCTACGGAGCAACGCCCGTACATGCGCAAGGCAAGCGAACCCGCCGCCGCACGAACGAAGCCGCACTGCAGCGGTGTGTCGTCATTGCAACGTAGCGCGCAGAACTTTGCGCAATTTGCAAAGTGTCAGCTGAGTGACATGTGCGTGTCGTGTGTGTTGTGGTCTGCGCAGGGTTTCAGCAATCCAGGGACTTACCCGATCACCACACCGTATTTCAAGCAGCCGTATCGGACGTCGAAGCGGCGCGCGAACAGACTCAAACTCGGTACTCAGCTCGATGTCGTGTTGATTGTCATTAGACAAGAAATCTTTCTTTCTGATTGACCAGCATCAACCGCCACCTCCATCGCCACTGGACGCATCCGACATGGCTTGGTGTTGAGAGCGCACAGCAAGCGTCATCATTGGGCCCGACGGGTTCTTGTCGATCTCCTCACGCTGGCGCTGGAACTGCACCATCTCCTGCGCCCGTTGCTGATCCAACGTCTCCGTCTTTCGCAAGGTTTCATCAATGCCAGGCGATGGTGTGTTGAGCGCGACTTCCGAGTGGAACCCCGGCGTTTTGCCAAAAACAAAGGCGACATCATCGTGGACGGTCACTTTCCGCAGCTCATCCGCGCGCTCGATCCCCGACTCTTTGACGGCATGCAGCACTTCGGCCGTTTTCTCATCAGAAGTGCCCTTCGGAAGTTGCGCCTGGATGGCAGAGAACAAGGCGTAATCCCGATGATTAGAGGAAAACCCCTGTTGAGCGACGTCTTGGGATGGCCTGATTTGCTCGACCCGACCCTCATCGTGTTCGTATGCGTTTGAGCGGGCAGTTGTCCCACCGAAGCCAGGCGATAACGCATAGGAGGACGTGCGCTCAGGCAAGACGATCTGTGCCGGCGCTTCGCTCTGCGTTGGGATTGCCGGCGACGACGCTCGCACCGCATCTTGCTGCTCTGCCTGCACCGAAGTAGACGATGGCACATCGTTCTGTGGCGTGACTACTCGGGCTTGCTGCTCACTGCCCTGCTCCACTGCTGCATTTGCCGATGTCGGCTCTGTGGGTTTCAAGGACACTCGGCGCGCGTGTTGTGCCTGCGACAGCGCTGCATCCAGTTCTTGGCCGGCAATGCCTGTTGCCGGCAAGCCCTGGTCTTGCTGGAACTGCCTTACCGCATGTTCGGTCTCCGGACCGTAGTGCCCGTCTTGCGGCACGGCCTGGCCGTTCGGTCCCCGGGCATCTAATTGCTGCAAGCGATACTGCAAGAACTCGACCTCTCGCCCTCGGTCGCCCAGGCGCAGCCCTTCCACTTCATGGGATGCCGGCGACACTGGCGCAGCGGCCTGAGTAGGCGCTTGATCGGCAGAGGTCGAAGCGGATGATGCCGGCCCGGCACTCGGCGCAGATGCGCTTGCCAAGGCTGGGAAGGTCGCCTCTGCCTTCGGCTGGACTGCGCTGACTGTCGAGGGTGCAGCAACCACAGGCGGTTGGGTCTCTTGTGGTTCGCGTTGCGGGACAGGCTCGGGCTTCGGTTCGGCAGGTTTGGCGATCGGGCGCGCGTCTTCCTGCAGAGGCGCGCTGGCGGATGCAGGCATAACGACCGGGGGCAGGCGTTGCCGTCTCCGCAACAGCAGGCGCGTCGGGTGTGCGTGCAACATCTCGATCCCGCCGCACGTCAATGGCTGCCTGAGGCGCTTGGGTTCCATCCACACGCGGGGCAGTGACGGTCGTTGCTGCGAAGCTTGCGACCTGTTGCGCTTCTTGCGTGGAAACCCCTTGCCGATTGGCCTCCCGCAACGCTTGCTCGTAGGCGTCGCGCTCCTGAGGCGAACGATGTTCGATCTGCTGTTCGCCAAGCTCGGGCACAGGAGACGCCTGGGCGTGAGCTTGCACCTGCTCCCGCGCGTGTTGGATGTCTTCGCTACTGGTGACCGCTGCTACTCGGATGACACCGTCGCTGCCGCGTTGCAAATGGGCAATGGGGCTGTCGAGCTGACGCGCGCCTTGTGCATCGGGATCGAGCGTCAAAGAAGAATTTGACGCATCCAGGCCCGAGTTTGCACGCGTGGTGTTGATGGCCAACTGGATGGCAGCAAGGGACTCGACATTCGGATTGAGGCCATAACCTGCATAGGTTGTCGCCAGGCTCGAAAGGTCCAACTGATCCTGAGTCGGGCGCTGCCATGCTGGGAGCGCAGCCATCGTTTGTTCGTGTTGTTGGAGATGTGGCTGTATGGCAACGCGTGTGGCCGACAGTTCCGCAGCGATTGTGCCGGTTGCCACCTCGCCGTTATGGCGCCACACACCGTCAGCAAACTGATATTGCTTGCTGTTGGACGCCTGTAAGTTGTCCGTGTCAAGCGCAGTAGTGACGGCTGACGGCGATTGAATGCCGGTTATCGTGTCCCAGCCATCCAGGCGGTGCGCGACCTGATACCGAGCGGCGAGCGCCGCTGGCCCCTGCACGATATTGCTTTCCAAGACCTCGGCAGCTTGCGCGTCCAATTGCGCAGCACGCGCAGCCGGCGCAAATTCGGCCTGAGTGGTGTTGCCGCCATTTGGATCAATGTCGGTAACGCGGGTGCGCTGCCACTGACCGGTGTCGGCGTCACGCGTCCAGTTCGCCGGCAACAAGCTCGGAAGATCAGTGCTGCTGGCTTCCAAGTTGTAAGGGCTACGCGGTGGCGGCATCCGGCTCATTGCCAGTTCGACCGATGTATTGGCGGCTCGGTAGTCCAACTCACGGCGGGTATCGAAGTCTGCCGAAAACGTTGTCTGCTGAGGACGGTCAATTGCATCGGCGCGAAGATCAGCAGCCATCGGCTGCACCCATTGCCGCCCGTTGAAGCTCCACTGCCTGCCCAAGGAATCTACTTGGTGCGTGATCGCGCGCTCATCCAAGGTGGCCATCACCTTGCCAGACACCACGTAACCGGCAATGCCCCCCACTGCCCCACCAACGGCAGCGCCAACTGGGCCACCAAATGCGCCGATCTCCGCTCCTGCCCAAGCACCGGCCCAGGCGCTTGCGTTGTTAGCGGCGTAGTTGCGCAACTCCTGTTTAGCACCCAGCAGGTTGTCTTGCGCGAGCAATGTGCTCACCCGTTGACTGGTCCCAATCGCATCGGTCGCCGATGCCAGCAATCCCGTTACACGAAGTGCTTGGCCTGCTGACAAGCTACCTGCCAGAAGCTCGGGCGTGGCAAAGCCGCGCTGGCCTGCGGGAATGCGTAGCGGCCTCGCCGCATCCGCTCCTAAAGCCTGCTCGACTTGCAAAATCCCCTGCTCAGAGAAGTTCAAACGGCCATTCGCGTGTGCCTCGGCAATGGCTTGCGAAAGCACAGTGCGTTCGAGAGCAGGATTGCCGCCCTTGGACAGGTTCTCGCTCGCTTGAGCCATCACTTGCAGTGTGCGGGAAACATGCATTTCGGACTGCGTGATCGATGACCAGGCCAGCTCTGACGGCAGCATTTGTCCAAAGCGGCTAATTTGTGCTTGGTGCACTTGTTCGTAGCTGGGGACGTTGCCGAAAAAGGACTGCACCCTTGGCCGAATGTCGTCCGCTTTCAGGCCTAATGGCGCATTGGTGTAAAGATCACTATTGATCAGCCCCGTTCGCATGGTGTCTTGCAAGCGTTCTACTTTCGCGGCAAGCCTCTGCGCCGCATCGGGATCACCCGCTAGCATCTTCTGACCGTCAGCGCTCCGTTCAAACCGATCGAGCCAAGTTAGTGTGCCAGACTGATACGTGCCAATTGGTCCTCCACTGTGTGGTGGCAAGTGGAGCGCCGATGCAAGATTTTTATTTGCTGGCATAAAGATGCGATTGCGCTGCGCATCCATCTCAAAGAAGCCGTCGTCAGCAAGATTTCTTAGCAACGGACTGTTATCGAGTGTTTGCTGCTCGATAACATGATGATCCTGAAACAACGGGCGCGGTCTTGCCATGAAGCCACCTCTACATGGTTTGAGCAGTCTTACTGATCAGCAGCGTCGGCAAACCACAGCCCGTCCGAATGACTCTTGGCTCCAATCCCGGCATGCCTGACAGCCTCGCGAAGCACGCTATCGCACACAACAAGTATTCCTGAGTAGGGAACGCGAAAAATATGCGCCGACCCAATAACGCCTTTATCAAAGGCCAGCTTGGCGCCACCGGAAAGGTCATAGAACTTACCATTGACGAAATCATCGCTGATCTCAACCTTCAACTCTGATGCTTCTTCGTCCACCGCATCGAGCACACGCACAACATCACAGAGGTAGTGTTTTGGGCCAACTGACCCATCGGGCAATCGAAATTCACATTCGGCAAACTCAAATCCCTGCGGATCAACCGCCTCAAAGACGTTCTTTAAGCGCTCCGAGACAAGCCAGTAGCCGCTATAGATGCCTTCAAGATCGCGGGGCATCTTGCCCTTTTTGGGATCGTAGACAAGCAGTGGCGTTTGACGAAGTGGCGGAATTCCGCCCTTGACTGGACGCAAGATGCGACGAGGCGGCGTAAGAAGCTCTTTCTCGTTTTCAAATACGACGCCCGAGGTCTTCCAGTTGCTGCGGATGTCCGGCATCAATGTGTAGAACTCACCTTTCTTTGGACCACTCTGGACAGTCATATTGTCTTCTTCCATTTCTATATCCAAGTCAAAAGCATTTCGCCCCTTACATCCATCCATCATGACAAAGGTGGATTTTATTTTCCACTTCTCTGTCCAAGGACATGCATCCTTAAAATTTCATCATACACATCCTCAACAAGCCATCTTCCAACCCATAAGCACTGATTAATACTCCACATCATTAAAGTTCACCTGCACCACAAGTGCACGCAGATCTCCGCCTGAGCGATATGCATCCGGTCGTCCCCTCAGTGAAGTAATGGCTTCTTCCGCACTCAATGCACTTTTCATCTCACACAGCCCTCCGATATCTCGACCTGGGCGTCGTAATCGATATATCTTGAGTGGACCCCTCCAAACCCCTTGTGCGCAGTCAATGCCAAACCCAAGTCTTCGATAAATTGTGGCACATCTGAATTTAGATGAGCCGGCAGGCCTTTCCCGCCATTGATCCAAATTAGCATCCAACGAGACCAACCGGCTCCATTTCTTCCTCCACCGCTTTCAAGCATATCAATTCGCAACGTCAGCAATTCGCCACGCCAATAAAAAGTCCATTGTGTTTGATTGCGAATTTCAGATTCACCGCCACCACCATGTGCCACGTTTCGCAAATAGATTTCACGATCGCGATCGATGACCCAATCTCTTGCCCTGGTCCCTCCAACCAAAAATTTACTGTCAATCGACAAAATATCATATCTAGCAATATCGTCAGATGAAATAAACTCGCTCACGAATGCCATATTGATATCCCAACCTTTAATGATTTCATGAACAGGCATTGAAAATGCATATCGACACCGTTTTAAGAAAAAAAACAAATCAATAAACAGCTAGACTACCGATAAATTATTTTCCGCGCGACGCAAGATATTCAACTACAGGCGAAAGATCGGAAAAGTAGTCGCGATACACGGGGAATGCCGAAAAATCCCTGTATCTTTTTTCGGCGACTTCTCGAAAAAAAACATTTTTCGTCTTGTCACCGACTGATTCAGCAAGCCTCACGCTTACAATTGCAGCATCAAGATCTTGGGATGCCTCACGATGAAATTCATTCAGCGTGGCGCACACCATATCCATCATTCTTTTGTAGGCGGGCCCGTATTTTTCCGTCGAGAACTCACCGCCCGGCAAATTTTCCGAGAATTGATCAAGCGCATTCTGCAGTCGCGATAGATACGCAGGATGACTTTTTAAAATATTGTCCAACTCCTGTGGAATTGGACATTTCAATTCATACTGCCGATTTTCATTTTCATGGACTGACATCCCACCTTCTCACATCAGTGATTTGGAATCAAAAATTAACTACCAACGCACGTCATCATTGCAATCGTTCTGACACACACCTTTGCTCATTCAACTAGCGACCTCAACGCCTTAACTTCTACTTTCGCTAATAGCCGTTTGGTGAAGTAGGCATCTTCGTAATACTTGATCTTCTCGCAGAGCACCGGGCTTGGGATGCCTTCGTAGAGGAAGACTTCCTTGTCAAAGCCCATTGCCTTCAACTCCTGCGGCAACATCAAGGCACGGCGTTGCTCGGTCTCAGAGTAGGACACACTGCTTTGCTTGCCACTGGTATGCGACTTGTTCTTCTTGCGCACCGTGGTGTAGCCGAGCATGTCCGAGTAGTCGTTGGCGTCTTGCTGCTCGCGTGGGGCGTAGACGATTTGCAACGCATGGTTGGTGATGATCGTACGCGAGACATCCTTGCCATAGGTCGCGTCCAGCTGCGCCATGCTCTGGATGATCGGCAGCAAGCGGATGTTGTAGCCGGCCATGTAGCTCACCGCGCTTGCAATGATGTCGACCCGGCCGATGGATGTGAACTCGTCCATCAACAGCAAGCACTGGTGTTTGAGCGCCGGGTTGTTCTGCGGCAACTCTTTGGTGTTGAGATTGATGAGCTGACTAAACAGCAGATTGATCAACAAGCGGCTTTCGGCAAGCTTGTTCGGCTGGATGCCGATGTAGATGCTCATCTTCTTCTTGCGCACATCAGTCAGCAGGAAGTCGTTGTCGCTGGTTGATGCATCCAGGATCGGATTGATGAACTGGTTGAGCGGCTCCTTGAACGTGCCCATGATCGAGGCGAAGGTCTCTTCGGCTTGCGAGAGCAAATTGTCGAACGCCATCTTGGCGTCGCGGCCCAGGAAGTCGCGCTGCGAGAGCTTTTTGAGATAGCCCTTCAAGTCGCTCCCATCCCCAGACGACACGCGATAGAGCATCCCAAGGGTTGGGAACATCCAGGTGTCTTTCGGGTGCTTGCGCTTGATCTGATCGTCCAAGCTATCGAACAAATAGAGCGTAAACGCCATGAAGGCGTTGCGGGCTTGGCTCACCCAGAACTTCTGGGCGTCGGAGCCATCCGGGTAGAGCATCGCCGCAACACTCATCAGATCCGACACGCGAAACGCGGGATCCGGTGAGATGTAGCTGAGTGGGTTCCAGCGGTGGGTGCGCCCGTCTTCGGCAAAGGGGTTGAACAAAAAGACCTCTTGGCCTTGGCTCTTGCGCCAACCCGAGGTCAGGTCGAAATTTTCTTGTTTGATGTCCAGGACCACCACCGAGCCTTGGTAGTCGAGCAGATTGGGAATGACGATGCCCACGCCCTTGCCCGAACGCGTGGGCGCGGCCAGGATCACAAACTGCTGGCCGGGCAAGCGCACCAACTTGCCGCCGTGCTTGCCGACCACGATGCCGGTTGGCGACGGCTTGAGCATGTCTTTCTTGGCCAGATCACTGCCAGAGGCAAAGCGCGCGTCGCCATGCAAGGCGGCGGCCTTTGGCTTGAACAGCGGGATCAGCAGTGCGAACCAGGCCAGGAGTGGCACACCAAAGCCGATGGCGCCGGCCAGCTTGATCTTGGTGGCATAGGGAGCGAACTGCGGGAGGTCGAGCGCTTTGATATAAGACCAGTAGGTGCCAAAGCTGAGCGGCCCAGCCACCTTCAACAGCATCAGGATCAACTGACCGGAGAGGAGAACCCCTCCGATTAAGGCAAACAGCAAGAGCCCAATGGCGACGCCGATCTTGATCTTTCCTTTCATGATGCGGTGCCTTTCATCCTCGGATCCTTGGCTTTTTCATCAGACAATCGTCTATCAGATTACAGGATCAGCCTACGGCACAGGATCGGTACGCACCGCCACAAAAGCTTGGGCACCTGATTACTCATATCGAGTAGAACGCATACCTAAGCGGTAATTCAGATCGTGGATTACACGCTAGATGTCCCCTCCAGATCGGATCGAGTGCCTTGGCTTTAAGTGGTCCTTGCAATCGACGGTTTGTCGCTAGGCGATGTAATGCTTTGCATCTGCCTGCATACCCAGGCCTAGCTCAATACCCATGCACAGGACGATGCGCCTTGACCGCCATCACCAGGCCCAATCCGGCCAGCAGCGACACCGCCGAGGTGCCGCCGTAACTCATCAGCGGCATCGGCACGCCGACCACCGGAAGCAGGCCGGAAATCATGCCGCCGTTGACCAGCACGTAGACGAAGAACGCCAGCCCGGTGGCACCGGCCATCAGCCGCGAATAGGTGTCGCGCGCTTGCGAGGCGATCCACAGGCAGCGACCGATCACGATCAGATACAAGGTCAGCACGGTGGCCACGCCGATCCAGCCGAATTCTTCGCTGAGCACCGAAAACGCAAAGTCGGTGGTCTGCTCGGGAATGAAGTTCAGATGCGATTGCGAACCCAGTCCCCAACCCTTGCCGTCGAAGCCGCCGGAGCCAATCGCGATCTTGGACTGGATGATGTTCCAGCCCGCGCCCAGCGCATCGTTTTCCGGGTTGAGAAACATCATGATGCGGTCCTTCTGGTATGGCCGCAGCAGCCAGAACCAGGCTACCGGCGCGGCCGCCGAAACACCGCCCACGCCCACCGCCGCCCACCACCACGGCAGCCCGGCCAACAGCAGCACGAACACGCCGCTGGCGGCGATCAGCACGCCGGTGCCGAAGTCCGGCTGCAGCATGATCAAGGCAGTGGGCACGCCGATGATCATGCAGGTGACCAACACTGTGGAGATGCGCGGTGGCAGCGGCATACGATGCAGATACCAGGCCGCCATCATCGGCAGGCTGATCTTCAACAACTCGGCCGGCTGCAGGTAGAACAATTTCAGATCCAGCCACTGGCGGCCGTACTTGCCGGTGCCCAGCGCGAATACCGCCAGCAGCGGCAGCATCGACAAGCCGTAGACCCACGGGGTCCAGGCGCGCAGGCGCAGCACCGACATGCGCGAAATCCCCCACATCGCGGCCAGGCCGATGACGAAGCGCACGCCCTGCGCCATCACCAGATGATCGCCGCTGGCGGCGCCGCCGGCGCTCTTGAGCACCGACAGGCCGATCACCATCAGCGCGCCCAGCGCCAGGCACAGCACCCAGTCCAGGCTGCGCGTGAAGCGCGCAACCATGTCCACCAGCCAGCGCAGGATGTCACTCAATGGTCGGTCTCCTGGACCGCATCGGGCACATCCGGCACTACCGGCTGCGCCGGCGTGTTGGGGTCCAATGCCACGGCAGTCTGGCCGATCACCACCGGCAACTCGGCCAGTGTGGCTGCGGCCGCATCGCCGGCCGCACGCGCATCGGTGGCGCCGGCCTCGAACTGGTTGACGCCCACGGCAGTCATGCCGAGCTCGCTGTCCAGCGGCTCCAGGCCGGCGGGCATCTTGCCCAGCAGCCAGGCGTCGAAGATCTTGCGTGCGATCGGTGCCGCCGAGCTGGTACCGAAGCCGCCGCCCTCCACCGCCACCGCCACCGCGATCACCGGGTTGTCGGCCGGTGCGAAACCGACGAACAGGCCGCGGTGACGCAAATGCATCGGCAGGCTGCGCGGGTCCACCGCCGCCACGCCCCTGCGGCTGACCACCTGCGCGGTGCCGGTCTTGCCGGCCATCAGGTACGGCGCGCCGGGGGTGATGGCATAACCGGTGCCGCCGGGGCGCATGGTGTCCATCATGCCCTCGCGCACCACCTGCACATGCGCCGGATTCGGGCTGATCGGCTTGCCCGGCGGCTGGATCATCGGCTGCCACGGATGATCGAAGCCGGTGCGCTCTTCCAGCACCAGATGCGGGCGCTGCAGCAGGCCGCTGGCGATCCCCGAGATGCCGCGCACCAGTTGCAACGGTGTCACTTTCCAGTCGCCCTGACCGATGGCGATATTGACGGTGTCGCCGGGGTACCAGCGCTCCTTGCGGGTTTTGTACTTGTAGGCCGGCGACGGCAGGATGCCGCCGATTTCGCCGAGCAGATCCACGCCGGTGGGCGCGCCGAAGCCGTAGCCGCCCATGTAGTGGTCGAAGCGCTCGATGCCCATGTCCACCGCAAGGCGGTAGTAATAGGTGTTGACCGACTGGGCGATCGACTTGCGCAGATCGGTCCAGCCATGGCCGCCGCGGTGCGAGTCGCCCCAGCCGCGGCTGACGCCGGGCAGGTAGAACATGCCGGTGGACAACACCCGGTCTTCCGGCCGGCGCAGGCCGCTATCCAGCCCGGCCAGCGCGATCAGCGGCTTGAGCGTGGAGCCCGGCGCCACGCCGCCCAGCACCAGCCGGTTGAACTGCGGCCGCGAGGGGTTGTCGTTGAGCATGCGGAAGTCGGTATGCGAGATGCCGTTGACGAACAGGTTGGGGTCGTAGCTGGGCAGGCTGACCATGCCCAGGATCTCGCCGGTGCGCGGGTCCATGGCGATCGCCGCGCCTTCGTGCTCGCCGAACGCCGCCACCATCGCGCGCTGCAGGTCGGCATCCACCGACAGCCGCAGGTCCGCGCCCGACTGCGGCGCGACCCGGCCGACGGTGCGGATCGCCCGGCCCTGCACATTGGTTTCGACCTGCTCGTATCCGACCTGGCCGCGCAGATCCTGCTCGTAGTACCGCTCCAGCCCGGACTTGCCCATGTGGGTGAGCGCGGCATTGCCCTCGCCCAGCACCGCCAGATCTTTTTCGTCGATGCGGCCGACGTAGCCGATGATGTGCGCGAACAACGGGCCGAACGGATAGCGCCGGGTCAGATACGGCTCCAGCTCCACGCCGGGGAAGCGCCAGCGCTCCACTGCAAAGCGCGCCATTTCCTGATCGCTCATGCGCAGCTTGAGCGTCACCGGCAGAAAGCTGCGGCGCGCCTTGCGCTCACGATTGAAGCGTTCCAGATCCTCGGGCGCGATCGGGATCACCTTGCCCAGCGCGGCGAGCATGGCGGCCATGTCGGTGACCTTGTCGGGGGTCACGTCCAGGCGAAACGCCGGCACGTTTTCGGCCAGCAGCCGGCCGGTGCGGTCGTAGATCATGCCGCGCCCCGGAACCACTGGCTTGGGCTTGATGCGATTGGCTTCCGAGCGGGTGGCGTAGACCTCGTGGTCGAGCACCTGCAGCTTGAAATACCAACCGCCCAGGCCGACCAGGCACACCACCACCATCACAAAGCCCAGCACCGCACGCCGGCGGAACTGCTCGGCCTCCGCGTGCGGGTTCTTGGGGTGACGACGCCCGTGCATGGCTTACTTCTTGCTCCGCTTGCCCAGCCGCACCGCATCCAGCAACACGAACAGCGGCGGCCACAGCGCCATGCCCAGCAGCGGCGCCCACCAGTAACTCCACGGCAGGGTCGGCTCGCCCACGGCCAGGTGCACCGCCGAGGACACGATGCGGTCGTTCAGCAGCAGCCCGCCGATCGCCAGCGCCTGCTGCGAGACCGGAAAGAAGCGCATCCGCGCGCGGAAGCGCTGCAGGATGAAGGTCATGATCACCAGCCGCAGCGCCTGCTCGCCGAGCAGCCCGCCATACAGCAGATCGGCCAGCACGCCGGCCACGAACGCGATGCCCAGCCCGACCCGGTCAGGCTCCTCGATCACCCAGTACGCCAGCACCAGCGCCAGCCAGTACGGCCGCAGCGGCTGCACCACGAGCGGCAGCGGCAGCAGGCCCAGCACCAGCGCGATGACGAAGCTCGCCGGCAGGATCCAGGTGTTGCGCATGCGGGTCATTGGTCCGTCTCCGGTGGAGCCGGGCGGGAATCGGGAGTCGGGAGTGGGGAATCGTTAGGAGCGGTGTTCTGCGGCGGCCGCGCACCGCTCGCACGGCCAGCTGGCGTCTGCGCGCCGCTGCCATTCCCTGTTCCCGCCGCCCGCACGCCCTGCGGCGAAGCCGGACGGGGATCGGGAATCGGGCTGTTGGATGCGTTCGACGCGGGGGGGCGGGCCAGCGTGGTGGACGGACGGACGGACGCTGGCGCGCGGGCCGGCTGCGCGGCGGGCGCGGCAGGTGTCGACGCGGACCGTGCACGCGGCGCGGTGCCGGTGCCCGATGCCGCTTCGGCCGTCGGGTGTGCCGGATCAATCGCTGTGTTGGAAACTCCGCCCGCCGGCGTGCGTGGTGTTGCGGTCACCGGCGCGCTCGCTGGCGCGCTGGCCGCAGCCGCCTCGACACTGTTGCTGTTGCCGTTGCGAATCCCATCTCCCGACTCCCCACTCCCGGCCCCAGGCACCACCCGCAGCGGTTTGCCGGCGCGTAGCAACAACACGTCGCGGCCGCGATCGAGCTTGGCGGCGGGGGTGAGTTCGCCGACCAGGAAGGCGTGGGTGTCGTCCGGATGCAGCTCGGACACCTTGCCGACCGGGAAGCCGGCCGGGAAGCGGCCACCCAGGCCGGAGGTGACGATCTCATCGCCCACCTGCACGCCGGCGCTCAGCGGGATATCGCGCAGTTCGAGCCGGTCGCCGCGGCCGTAGACGATTAGCCGCACGCCGTTGCGCGCGACGCTGACCGGGACTGCGTGGTCGGGGTCGGTGAGCAACAGCACCGTCGAATGCAGCGGGGTGACTTCGATCACCTGGCCCATCAGGCCGCCGGCATCGATCACCGCCTGGCCCATCAGCACGCCATCGCGGCTGCCGGCATCCAGCAACAGGCGCTGACGGGTCGGGTCCAGGTCGATATCCAGGATCGGCGCCAGCTGCACGTCCAGGCCGCGCCGCTCGGCCACGTTGAGCAGTTCGCGCAGCTGCGCGTTGTCCAGCGCGGCGGTCTGCAGCCGGGTCAGGCGCGCATTGGCCACCAGCAGCTGATTGCGCAGCGAGCGGGTTTCTTCCACCAGCTGCGCGTGGGTGGCGGCGTTGTCGCGCACCTGCGAACCGATCCGCCCCGGCAGCCCGGCCACCGCCCAGATCGGCTGGATCAGCAGATTGGCCTGCATGCGCAGCTGGCTCAGCCAGCTACCGCGGCTATCGAGCGCGATCAGCACGATCGCCAGCACCAGATAGACCAGCAGGCGCAGCGTGGAGGTGACTTCGCCAGGACGGGAGGCGACGGGAGGACCGGCGTAGGAGGGCACTTTAAGGCCGGGATTTGAGAGTCGGGATTGGGGATTCGAGGAGCGGTCGACTGCCCCCGATACGACTAAGCGTTAGACAAACAGGGCTGTAACGCAATCGGTCAAGGCCGAAGGCCGGGACACGCGTTGCGAATCCCCAATGCCGACTCCCGAATCCCGAAAGCTTCACTCCGGCGCGAAGAACTCGTTGCCGTGCATGTCCACCAGCTCCAGCGCGCGACCGCCGCCGCGGGCCACGCAGGTGAGCGGGTCGTCGGCCACCTGCACGTGCAGGCCGGTTTCTTCGGAGATCAGGCGGTCCAGGTCGCGCAACAGCGCGCCGCCACCGGTGAGCACGATGCCGCGCTCGGCGACGTCGGCGCAAAGTTCCGGCGGGGTCTGCTCCAGCGCCAGCTTGACCGCGGAGATGATGCCCGACAGCGGCTCGTGCAGCGCTTCGAGCACTTCGTTGGAGTTGATCTTGATCATCTTCGGCACGCCCTCGGCGAGGTTGCGGCCGGAGATTTCCATCTCCTGCACCTCGTCCTGCGGGTAGGCGCAGCCGATCTGCAGCTTGATGCGCTCGGCGGTGGCTTCACCGATCAACATGCCGTGGTTGCGGCGCACGTAGTTGGTGATCGACTCATCGAAGCGGTCGCCGCCCACACGCACCGACTGCGAGTACACGATGCCGTTGAGCGAGATGACTGCCACTTCGGTGGTGCCGCCGCCGATGTCGATGACCATCGAACCGCGCGCTTCGGTCACCGGCATGCCGGCACCGATCGCAGCAGCCATCGGCTCTTCGATCAGATACACATCGCGCGCACCGGCCTCTTCCGCCGATTCCTTGATGGCGCGGCGCTCGACCTGGGTGGAGCCGGCCGGCACGCACACCAGCACGCGCGGGCTCGGGCGCAGGAAGCGCGACTTGTGCACCTTCTTGATGAAGTGCTTCAGCATCGCCTCGGTGTAGGTGAAGTCGGCGATGACGCCGTCCTTCATCGGGCGGATCGTGGTGATGTGGCCGGGCGTGCGGCCGAGCATCTGCTTGGCTTCGGCGCCGACGGCGGCCACCGAACGCGTACCGCCGATTGCGCGGTCCTGACGTACCGCCACCACCGATGGTTCGTTCAGTACGATTCCCTGCCCGCGCACGTAGATCAGCGTATTGGCCGTGCCCAGGTCGATGGACAGGTCGTTGGAGAACATGCCGCGGAGTTTCTTGAACATCGGGGGAGCCGTTCCTGAGGAGTCGCGTGCCCTGCCGCCAGAGTGGCGAAAAAATGGGCGAAAAACGAAGTCCACTAGCCTAGCAATCCCCCCCGGTGCGAGCAAGGAAAAATCAGGTATTTCGGCCGGGTTTTCATGTGCCGGTCACGCCGGGCATGGCATGCGGTTGTGGCTCTGATCGGTCGCAGCCGTTACCCTTTGCGCCGCGGCGTTCGCGCCGCCCCGCTGCCATACCCGGCAACTGGCGGGTATTTCCCTACGCAAAGGCCTGACTCGATGTCCGCACTGATCTGTGGTTCCCTCGCCTACGACACCATCATGGTGTTCCCGGACCAGTTCAAGAATCACATCCTGCCGGACAAGGTGCACATCCTGAATGTGTCGTTCCTGGTACCGCGCATGCGCCGCGAGTTCGGCGGCTGCGCCGGCAACATTGCCTACAACCTGCATTTATTGGGCGGCGCGCCGATTCCGATGGGCACCGTTGGCCAGGACTTCGGCCCCTATCGCGAACACTTCGAAGCGCTGGGCATCGACCTGTCGCGGGTGAAGATCATCGATGATCTGTTTACCCCGCAGGCGTTCATCACCACCGACCACGACAACAACCAGATCACCGCGTTCCATCCGGGCGCGATGATGCGCAGTTACGAAAACCACGTGCGCGACGTGCCCGGCGTGACCCTGGGCCTGGTCGGCCCGGACGGGCGCGAAGGCATGATCCAGAACGCGGAAGAGTTCGCTGCCGCCGGTATCCCTTTCATCTTCGATCCCGGTCAGGCGATGCCGTTGTTCAACGGCCCGGAGCTGCGCCAGTTCATCGAGCAGGCCCAGTACGTGGTGGTCAACGACTACGAGTCCAACCTGCTGCAGGAACGCACCGGCTGGGACGAGAAGGACATCGTCTCGCGCGTGCAGGCCTACATCACCACGCAAGGCCCGAAGGGCGCGCTGGTGCATACGCCGGAGAAGACCTACGACATCCCGCCGGCGCACGAGCGCCGCGTGGTCGACCCGACCGGCTGTGGCGACGCTTTCCGCGCCGGGCTGATCTACGGCATCCAGGGCGGCTACGACTGGCTGACGATCGGTCGGATGGGCAATTTGATGGGCGCACTGAAGGTGGAACATCCAGGCACGCAGAATCAGCGCTTCGATTTCACCGAGTTCAACGACCAGTTCAAGCAGCAGTTTGGTTACGCGCTCTGAGGCTGCTCAGATAAGCAGCGTAGAGCCCGCTCTACCCTTCTCCCATCGGGAGAAGGTGCCCCGCAGGGGCGGATGAGGGTACGAGCGAAGCCACGTGCAGTTTGAACAGCACAAGGCTTCGCACCGTACCCTCACCCCAACCCCTCTCCCGCAGGAGAGGGGCTCGTTGGCCTCGCTCGGTATTGAGCGGACAACCGCCACACCGGCACCTGCCATCGCTGACCGTGGCATCCGCATCAGCAATGCAGTTGATGCAACGCAATTTGCTGCAATGCAGTTGCTGCAATGCAGTTTGAGCATCAGCCCGATCTGTGCCTCTACTGACGCTTCGCGCTCACTGAGGAACGCTGGCCCATGTCCGAGCCAAGCGTTGTCGCCGCTACGTCCATCGCCCTGCCTGAGATCGAACCGGATGTGCTCCGGCAGATCCGCCGGCTGCGCGACATCGCCCCGTTGGCCGCGCCACTGTCGCGCTCGTGGCGACGCTGCCTGGACGAGCATTCGCTGCTGCCCGAGGCACCACCCGAAGCGCTGGTGCACGACGCCTTGCACGTGCGCGAGCGCCAGCAGCTTTTGGGCGAGGTGCTGCGCATCGCCAAGGTGGAAATGGAAAACCTCTACGAGCAGATCGCCGGCAGCGGTTATGCGGTGATCTTTGCCGATGCCGAAGCGACCGTGCTGCACAGCGTGCACGACCCGACCCTGCTGCGCGAATTTCGCCAGGCCGGCCTGTTCTGCGGCGCCAGCTGGGCCGAATGTCATCAGGGCACCAACGGTCTGGGCACCTGCGCGGTGGAGCGCACGGCGGTGAGCGTGCACCGTGGCGAACACTATCTGACCCGCCATCTGCCGTTGTCATGCTGCGGCGCGCCGATCCTGGACCCGCACGGCGGCCTGCTGGCGGTGCTGGATGCCTCCACGCCCGATGCGCAGGACGGCAAGCAGATCCAGCGCCACACCGTGGCGTTGGTGAGCATGTCGGCGGCGCAGATCTCGCGCTCGCATTTTCTCAACCAGTTCGGTCACGCTTTCATCCTGCGCTTCCATAGCCGGCCGGAATTCGCAGGACTCTTGCACGAAGCATTGATCGCGATCGATACCGACGGCCGTGTGCTGGCGGTCAACGAGGCGGTGCTGGAGCAACTGGGCAAGGTCGATCGCAGCCAGCTGGTGGGCCGCAATATCTCGCAGGTGATGCAGCTGGATTTCGATACCCTCGAACACCGTGCCGGCAGCGACGCGGGCACCTTGTGGTCGATCCGCTGTGCCTGCCACGGGCGACGTTTCTACGCGTTGGTGCGCCCGCCCCGTGCGCGTCCTGCGCTGCCGGCGGTAGGCGGGCCGGCACAGCTGGCGCCGGATACCGAGCTGCAACCCGGTGAGCATGTGGGCTCGGATCCGCGCATGCGCCACAACCTGGCCAATGCGTTGAAACTGGCAGCGCATCGCGTGTCGATTTTGCTGCGCGGCGACACCGGGACCGGCAAGGAAGAGTTTGCCAAGGCGGTGCATCGGGGCTCGCCATGGGCGAATGGTGCGTTTGTGGCGATCAATTGCGCGGCGATTCCAGAAGCGCTCATCGAAAGCGAATTGTTCGGTTATGCACGCGGCGCCTTCACCGACGCGGCGCGCGAAGGCCGCCACGGTAAATTGCTGCAGGCCAGTGGCGGCACGCTGTTTCTGGATGAAATCGGCGACATGCCGCTGCCGTTGCAGAGCCGCCTGCTGCGGGTGCTGGAAGAACAATCCGTCACGCCGTTAGGCAGCGAACGCGCGGTACCGTTGGAACTGCACGTGATCAGCGCCAGCCACCGCGATCTGGCACAGCGGGTGGCAGCCGGCGAGTTCCGCGAGGATCTGTATTACCGGCTCAATGGCGTGGTACTCCATCTGCCGCCGCTACGCGAGCGCAGCGACAAGGCCGAGCTGATTCGCACCTTGCTGCGCGAAGAAAACAGCGAGCACAGCGTGCGCATCAGCGAAGAAGCGATGCACAAATTGCTGAGTTACGCCTGGCCAGGCAATCTGCGCCAGTTGCGCAACGTGCTGCGCACGGCGGCGGTGCTGTGCAGCGATGGGGTGATCCGGCTACCAAATCTGCCGCAGGAAATCGTCGATGCCGGCAGCGCGCCGTGTCTGGTCGATGGCCGCGCGGTGGCGGCCGACGACATGCCCGGCCGCGTCGCACTCGATCAGGCCGAGCGCCTGGTGCTGCAGCAGCAACTCGAACGCCATCGCTGGAACGTCAGCCGCACCGCCGATGCCTTGGGCATCAGCCGCAATACGCTGTATCGCAAGCTGCGCAAGCATGGGTTGGATACGGGCTGATTGGGGGGGCGGTGATTTGGGATTGGGAATTGGGGATTCGTAAAAGCCAAAGCAGGGTCTTGGTGCTGGTCCTTACCGCGATTAAGAACTACTTCTTGGCCATCAGGCGGTGACGCTGTTGCTCGGGCGGTATGCACCACGTAGATGCCGTGATTGGGGAGCGGATGATCTGTAGCTCGGCTGCAGGGCCCTTGCCCGCCCACCATCGCGGGACACGCCGCAAGTACATCCGTGTAGGCTCTTACGCGGCATCCATGCCGCGTAAGGTCCCGCGATGGTGGGCGGGCAATGACCAGTCGAAATGGTCGGTGTGCATACTTCAAAAGAGCAACCGAATAACTTTCTGGTGCGGTGGCCTCGACTTACTGCGCTATTGACTGAATCTAAATGCCGCTAAGAGTCGAAATCTCGGTTGTCTTGGAGCGATTGGATAGCGCGGACAAATCGCTTGCAGAGCGGCTGATCTGCGCTTGGCTGCAGGGTCCTTGCCCGCCCACCATCGCGGGACACGCCGCAAGTACGTCCGTGTAGGCTCTTACGCGGCATCCATGCCGCGTAAGGTCCCGCGACGGTGAGCGGGCAAGGACCAGTCGAGATGGTCGGTGTGCATGGTTGCAAGCAATGCATGACGTGCGTTGTTCTGAGAGCCTGTTCAAAGTCTTCTAAGCAGCAACGCCAGGAATGCCAGGTGGATCATCTGCAAGCTGGTGTTGAGTTGACGCTCGC
>NZ_MDFM01000035.1 GCF_002939985.1 Xanthomonas hortorum pv. cynarae
GCGGGCTAACACCCGCCGAGTTCCATGAGCAACATCAACCGCAGACCTCTAGTTTTAGCTGGCATTGAATTGCGGGGAGTCGACAGAAGGAGCTGTACTTGTCATAGTTGACTCCGTGTTCGCCGCTAAATTCCGCGAGATCCCCACAGACAACGACCGATCTGGGACGTATTAGGAAAACGTCGGAGGACGTTGGATTGCCGAGGTTGTCAACGATCTTCAGCTGCCTCTGGATTGATTGCTCAGCCAGCTGGACAGTTCTATGTGCTTGCGTTACTGCAGAACTGAGCTCGTCTGAGACAGGCCACGTTCCAGGCCGATAAGGACGACCCGCTTTGCGCAACGTTGTTCTATGCGTTTTCAGCTCCACGAAGCAAAGCGCGCCAATTCTGCCTTTTGAGTTCAGAAGGGCATCCGCACGTTTTCCTGGTGCTGCAACCGATGCGCCTGCCACAGTTCGCTCAAGCTTGCCCTCATCAAGCGCGCCGGTTGAAGATAAGAAGAGTGCGCCGCCGAAGATCCACTGATTCTCTTCGAAGAAGGCCTGCCACAGGCGTTCGTCACTTAGGCCCGTATGCTCCTTCTCGCTGTCAAAGTACGATCCATCAAGGAGCAGACGCTCAAAACGTTTTATCTGAGCGCGGCGAAATGCAACCGCAACCATGTCATGCTGGGTTACTTCGGTCCGCAGCACCTCTTCCATCAAAGCAGAATTGCTTCCAACGAGGGCGCGAACGGCGTCAGAGGTCAAATCCAGACGCTGCAGCTGGTCCACACCAATTCGAAACTTCCCGCTGACTTGAAAGTCACCCTCTTTTGCCAAAGCTGCGATTTCCAGTAGATCATCTATCTCTGTACCGCTTAGAACGAAGTGGCTACGTCGGCTCGGAACATCTTTGCCGTCACTCATATCGAAGGACTGCAGGTAGAGCGATCGGACCTTCCGGGGATCTTCCACAACCAGTAGCTTTATTTGCCTCTTACCGGTCGGCGTAGCGCGAAGGACGAATTCCTCCTTTACGATTGCCAAGGCCTCACCTTCGACATCAGGGAAGACACGGTCTATGTACCTTGCGGTGCGAACTATGCGCTCTGGCTTTCCATCGATCATCTTGTAAGCGCCCACGTCGAATGAGCGTGAGCCGTAGAGTTTGCCCGGCACTTTGTTTGCAACATAGTTTGCGTCATCGTCTGACATGATCCCGCCCTCCTTGACAATCGTTGGACCGAGCTTATACGCGAAGCATAGCGCTTGCCTGTCTAGATACGTGTCAATCATTGCGAGCTTGTCTGATTTCACGAAGAGGAGCAGCTTAGCTGGCGACTGCGACCATATAGAAGATCGGTCGTTCCATGCTCTTCGTTACGTGCGGTCGATCCTGGCCGCTGCGGTCGACAAGCCGGATTTGCCGACGGTCATGCGTGTGGGCAAGCGGCAGATCGGTACGCTCCGCATAGGTGCCTTTGCACCCCAATACGATCCCGTTTTCACAGCCGCTGCGGAGGCTGTGGAGACGTCTTCCGCTGGCAGCGAGGAAACCGACGCTCCCATGCTCGCTGGATTTTGTGCGGTCACCCAGAAATTGATCGAACGCTATGACGCGCTGTCCAGCAAGACTGATTTCATCCTGATCGACTTGCGCGGCAACATGGGCGGCTTTGCGCGCGAGGTCAGGGGATTCGCCTGGGCATTGACGGGCAAAAAACCCGAGAAAACCTACGACATGGTGGTCTCCGGCCAGCCCGGCACCGTCCGCTTGCAGGAGCTGCCGGAGGATCCAAGCTGTGGCGTAGTCCGCACGCCCAAGCCCTTGCTAGTGTTGATTGATGCTGGCACGCGTTCCTCTGGCGAACTGCTCGCGACCTATCTCTGGGAGTCTGGAGCGACCGTTGTTGGCGAGCGGACCATAGGTGCTGGTGGCGGTCGCGACTCTCAAAGCAAAGGAATTCCGGTCGGCGACTCCGGCTACAACGCCTTGGTCAGCGAAGACTTTTACGTGTTCGATCCAACCAGCGAACTGCATCCTGGTGAAATCGACGAGCAACGGCTGATCGACCGTGTCGCTGCGGATCGCTTCGCCCCGAGCCACCTGCGGCCCTACATGACGCAGGCTGTGGGTGTGCTGCCTGACATCGTGCAGCTGATTGAGGCGAGCGATCTTGAGGATGGTGGACAGCGGCTTGTCGAGCGCAGCATCGCTGGCATGCGGCCTGCGCTTTGAACAGCGCGCCGCCCTACCCCTTCAGCACCAGCGACACATCCGGGTATCTGTCGCACATGAAGTCCACGAAGGCGCGCACCTTGGGTGCGGCCAGACGCCTGGAGGTGTGCAACACCCACAGCGCGGGCTCTACGCCCGCGATCGTGCCCCACTGCACCAGTTCGCCGCGCGCGAGTTGGTTCCATGCAATCGACTGCGGAAGCAGCGCCACGCCACCGCCTGCAATCGCCGCGTCGCGGACCATCAGGAATGAGGAAAACCGCAGACGTGGAATGGGTTCCAGGACCAGGCGCCCGTCATCGAGCACCCATGTGGTCGGCTGGAAGCTCGACATCACCACAGCGGGAACTGATGTGAGCGCGCCGCTGATTGGCATGGCGAAGCCGGGCGCAGCCACGACAACCAGCCGATCCTTGGCGAAGCAGCGCCCGACCAGGCTGCTGTCCGGGCTTGGGTTAATCCGGATGGCCACATCGAACTGCTCTTCCACCAGATCGACCGTGCGGTCTTCTGCAATCACCTCGAGCATGATCTCCGGATAGGCCGCGCAGAACTCTGCGCCAATCCGTCCCATCGCCAATTGCGAGAACAGCACGGGAGACGCCACCCGCAAGCGTCCGCGTGGTGTCGAAAGTCCTTCGCGCGCGGCGGCCATGGCCTCGGCCACCTCGCTCAACGGCACTTCGGTGCGGTCCATCAGCAACTGCCCGGCTTCGGTGAGCCTGAGCCCACGGGCGCTGCGCTCGACCAGTCGCACCCCCAGCTGCTCCTCCAGATCGGCAATGCGCCGCGACAAGGTCGCCTTCGACCTGCCGCTGGCACGGCTCGCCTTTCCCAGGCCCTGGTTCGCTGCGACCAGCGCGAAATCGATCAATGCATTCAGATCCATGGCGTTCCAGATTTGAAACCACGCGTCCACATCTTGGCGTCTTCGTATTGACGATGCAACGGCCTATCGTCTGGTCACCGCAACGTCAATCGCGGCGGAGATGTCGGACTGACGCCTCTTCCATCCACAGCAGGAGATTCACATGAGCATTCTCGTCACCGGTGCCACCGGCACCATCGGTTCTCTCATCACCCAGGGCCTTGCCGATGCAGGCGCAGCGGTGAAGGCATTGGTTCGCCAACCGGGCAAGCGCGTTTTCCCGGCGGGTGTGACTGAAGTTGTCGCAGACCTCACCGATGTTGCATCGATGCGTGCCGCGTTGTCGTCGGCGCACACGCTGTTCCTGTTGAATGCGGTCACTCCCGATGAAGTGACGCAGGCGCTGATCGCACTGAATCTGGCGCAGGAGGCAGGGATCGAGCGCATCGTGTACCTGTCGGTCATCCATGCCGATAAGTTCACCAACGTGCCCCACTTCACCGGCAAGCACACGGTGGAGCGCATGATCGAAAGCCTGGATATTCCTGCAACGATTCTGCGTCCTGCGTACTTCATGCAGAACGAAGCGATGATCCAGCAGACGATTCAGGACTACGGTGTCTACCCGATGCCGATCGGCTCGGCAGGTGTGGCCATGATCGATGCGCGCGATATCGCAGACATCGCGGTCGTCGAGCTGCTGCGGCGCGACCGTGCACCTGCCGCGCTCGCGCGTGTCACGCTCGAACTGGTTGGCCCGCATGCCGTCACGGGCAGCTCCGTTGCGAAGGTCTGGAGTGCAGCGCTTGGACGCGAGATCGCCTATGCGGGCGACGACGTTGCTGCCTTCGAAGCGCAGATGGCCGCGTACGGCCCATCCTGGCTGGCCTACGACATGCGCCTGATGATGGCCGGCATCCAGATATTCGGCATGCAGGCGGCCGACGGCACGGTGGAAAAACTGCAGGCCATGCTGGGGCGCCCGTTGCGCACCTATGAAGACTTCGTGCGCGAGGCGACGGCTCGGGCTTGATCGCATGCGACGCAACAAGCGTGGGAAACCCCGCTTGTTGCGTGCTGGAGGTGAACGGATCAGTGGTATCAGCATTCTCATGCACATAATCACTGCGCTGCCAGTCGGTTTTTTCCTGACGTACGTGAACGAAAATGCAAGCTAAATGCAGCCTGGAGCGCGCGGTTCAAGTTTCCGATTTTCGCGTCGTTATCACGTTGCCGAGGCACTCACGCGAACATCACGCGGCCTGCTAGCCGGTGCCACTTACTGGACATCAGGACGATTCGCATGACTGCCTATTTGCAACGCTATAACGTCGGTCGCCGTCTCGGCGTCGCCTTTGGAATTCTGATTCTCCTGTCGAGCCTGCTGGTGGCGACGGGCTTGATCACCATGGCCAACGCACGACAACAGTTCGATTTCATCGTGCTCGATCGTATGGCCAAGATCCAGATCGGCAACGGCATGCTGGATGCCAATTCATCGATCCTGATCGCGCTGGGCACGTATGCCATGGCCACCAGCGACGAACTCAACAGCGAAGCGGTTGCCACTATCAAGGCGCAACGTCAGCGTTACAACGCGTTGCGGGCCAAGCTGGACACATTGCCCAGCTCTGAGGAAGGCCGCAAGATTCGTTCCGAGATGGATGCGCGACGCGCCATTTCGGGAAAAATCAACGACCAGGTCATGGCGCTCGCTGCTCAAAACGACAACACGCCGGCGCAGACGTTGCTCAGCGAAAAAGCGCGCCCGGCGACGATTGCATGGCAGGACAAAATCCGCGAGCTGGTGACGCGTCAGGAAGGTCAGAGCCAGCAAGCCTATGCCGATGCAGTGGCGTCGATGAATCGCGGCAAGCTGCTGATCGTCTCCGGTGGCATTGCCGTGGTGGTGATCAGCAGCCTGCTTGCCTGGCTCATCACCCGCAGCCTGACCCAGCCGCTCGCACGTGCAACCAAGGCTGCAGAGGCAATTGCCAACGGGCAGCTGGACAACAACGTGGAAAGCGACGCCAAGGATGAAACCGGCCGCCTGCTGCGTGCCATGCGTGGCATGCAGACGCAGCTGCAATCCTTGCTCACTGCACAGAGCGACATGGCCAAGCGCCACGATGATGGCCAGGTCAGTTTCCGTATCGACGCCAAGGCGTTTCCCGGCGACTACGGCCGCATGGCCAAGGACACCAATACGCTGGTGGCCTCGCATCTGGCCGTGCAGACAAATCTGGCGCGCATCATGGGGCGTTACGCCATCGGCGACCTCAGCGAAAGCATGGACCGCCTGCCCGGCGAGAAGGCGGTGCTGACGCAGACCATGGACGAGGTGAAGGCCAACCTGTCTGCAATGAATCACGAGATCAAACAGCTGGCACAATCTGCGGCCAATGGCGACTTCACCGCACGCGGCGACGCCGATCGTTTCCAATACGATTTCCATGTGATGGTCGATAGCCTCAACCAGCTCATGGCCACGGCCGATGGCAACCTGCAATCGCTGTCGTCGCTGCTGCAATCGATCGCCGCAGGCGACCTGACCGCGCGGATGAGTGGCGAGTTCAAGGGCGTGTTTGCGCAGATGCGCGACGACGCCAATGCCACTGCTGCACAACTTGCAGAGATTGTCGGCCGCATCCAGCACTCGGCCATATCCATCAACTCGGCCGCCAGCGAAATCGCCGCCGGCAATCAGGACCTGTCGCAGCGTACCGAGCAACAAGCGGCCAATCTGGAAGAAACCGCCGCTTCGATGGAAGAACTGACCTCCACCGTGCGCCAGAATGCCGAGCACGCCCGTCAAGCCAACCAGTTGGCGATCGGTGCGGCAAGCGTCGCGTCACAGGGTGGCGAGATCGTGAGCAAGGTCGTGGGCACCATGTCTGGTATCGAAGCTTCGTCCAAGAAGATTGCCGACATCATCTCGGTCATCGACGGTATCTCGTTCCAGACCAACATCCTCGCGTTGAATGCCGCGGTGGAAGCCGCACGTGCCGGCGAACAAGGCCGCGGCTTTGCGGTGGTGGCGTCGGAAGTGCGCACCCTCGCCCAGCGTTCCACTGCTGCGGCGAAGGAGATCAAGAGTCTGATCGATGATTCGGTCGAGCGGGTTGCCGAAGGCTCGACGCTGGTGCATACGGCGGGCTCCACGATGGCGGAGATCGTTGCCAGCGTGCAGCGCGTGACCGACATCATGGGCGAGATTTCTGCGGCATCGCAGGAACAGTCGGCCGGCATCGAACAAGTCAACACCACCGTGACGCAGATGGACGAAACCACCCAGCAAAACGCAGCATTGGTGGAAGAAGCCACTGCCGCCGCACGCTCGATGGAAGAACAGGCTGTGCAGCTGACGCAGGCAGTGTCCGTGTTCAAGATCAGCGACGACAGCACGCGCACCCCGCGTTCGACAACGCCGGTTGCTGCAAAGCTCAGTGTGATTGCTGGACGAACTGTTGCCGCTGCCAAAAGCCCGGTACGCCCGGCGGCTGCACCGAAGCGCGCGGTGGCCGCAGGCGCCTCGCACGATGCAAGCGACTGGCAGGAGTTCTGATCTTGCGCGTCGCAAACGGCCCGGCTTGTCCGGGCCGTTTGCGTTTGAGAGGTGATCGAATCTGCAGATGGCCAACACGTTGAGGCGATCCGCTACGGCGCATACGCGCGTATGCACGATGCCTTAACTCGACCGGCCTACGCTGCGCCGGGCTGGACAGCTCGCGGCGCCCTGTTTCGCCAAGCCTCGATCGCCGCTGGCGTGCATGACCCCCGGAAGATCTAAAGACATCGCAAAGGAGATTGTATGAAGAAGCTGCACGCTCTTATGGTTGTTGCTGGCTTGTTGGGTATGAGTTCGCCGGCATTTGCCGAGGTCGCCAATCTGACCAACAGCGCCGACGGCGCCAATCGCGATGCTGGCATCGCGTCAGTCAAGAAGAAATTGCAGGATGCCTGCACGGGGGCGTCAGGGCACGCCGGATCCTGATTCGTTCGAGGTGGTGTTCGAAAAGACCAGCAAGAATCCCGAGGTTCCCAAGCCCTATTACGTGGACGCGAAACTCAAGTGCGATCTGCCATAAGGCTGATAGCGGCTGCTACGCCATTGTGCGATTGGCGGCGATAACACCGCGATAGAGCCCCGCGCATGCGGGGCTTTTTGTGTCTGTCGCATCGTGCGCTAGCTCGCACCGCGACACGTTGTTGCACCACCACCACGCCATGCCTGATGGGCAAGGCCATAACGCCAGTGCGCTGCTGATATAGTGCGGCGAACGCGATGGGCGCAACACCCATCATCAATATCTCGTCACCAATTACAGGGAGTTGTCATGGGTCTTTTGCAGGCGGTAGCAGGTGCAGTCGGCGGTGTGTTGGCCGACCAGTGGAAGGACTTCTACACCGTGCCGGCTGGCCTGCCGTCCACCGCCGCGCTGTTCGCTGCGGTGCCGAGTGGAAGCAACGCCGGGCGCGGCGCCAACACCAACGCGTCTTCGAACATCATCAGCAACGGCTCGAAGATCGTCGTGCCCGAGGGTTACGGACTGCTGTTGTTGCAGGACGGTGCGATTACCGGGTTTGTCGCCGAGCCGGGTGGTTATGAGTGGCGCTCCGACGATGTCAATGCGCAGTCGATCTTCGCTGGCGATGGCCTGGTCACGCCGCTGATCCGGCAGAGCTGGGAGCGCTTCAAGTTCGGTGGTCAGCCGGGCGCGCAACAGGCCGCATTCTTCGTGTCGCTGAAGGAGCTGCCCGACAACCGATTCGGCACGCAATCGGAGATCTATTGGGACGATGGTTTTCTTGGAACACAGGTCGGCGCGATCACGCGTGGCTCGTATACATTGAAAATTGTCGACCCCATTTTGTTCGTGAAGAACTTCGTGCCTGCGCGCTACATGCAGCCGGGTCAGGTGTTCGACTTCACCGATCTGGATAACGCTGCTGCCAGCCAGCTGTTCAACGAGGTGGTGAGTGCGCTTGCGCCGGCCTTCAGCCTGTATACGAACGATCCGGGCAAAGGCAACCGTATCGCGCGGCTGCAGCAGGATTCGCTGGGCTTTGCCAAGAGTCTGTCCGATGCGGTCGAGCAGGCGTATCAGTGGAACTCCGAGCGTGGTCTGGCCATCGTCAAGACGGCCATCGTGTCGATCGAATACGACGCGAACACGCGGGAACTGCTCAAGACCGTACAGCGCGCCGACGCACTGGCGGGCGCACGCGGCAACTCCAATTTGCAGGCGAGTGTGGCGCAAGGCATCCAGTCTGCGGGCGAGCATGGCGGCGCTGCAGGTTTGGTGGGCGTGGGCATGGCGACTGGCATGGTGGGTGGCGTTGGCGGGCTGCAACAGCCGGTCGCGCCAGCTGCACCCGCTGCCGACGACGCAATCGTCAAATTGAAGAAGGCCAAGGAAATGCTGGACCTCGGCCTGATCACGCAGGACGATTACAACGCGGCAAAAGCCAAGGCGTTGGGCCTGTAAGCGAGGCACGCTGCCATCATGTCCGACTCCCGCATCCCGCCGCCGTTGCCGGCGACACCTCCTCCGTTGCCGCCGCTGCCCGCAGCGCCTGCGACCGGTCCCGGTTCGCCGCAGGACGTACCGCCGTTGCCGGGTAGTTTCAAGCGCGACCCGGCCACCCTGCCCGCCCCAATCCGCAACGAGCTGCAGGCGCCCGACCCGCTGGCCATCGACACCGCCGCCGCCGAGCTCAAGGACGGTCTGAATCGCTGCCCGAAATGTGGCGCCAGCGATATCCGGCCCAAGCTCGGCACCGATCTATTGGTCTGCCAGTTCTGTCGTCACGAATGGCATGGCGCGCGGGTGGAAGAAGTGTTCGGATTCGGCGAAGGCATCAGCGAATTACGCGGCACAGTCATCGCTTCGGGCGCGCAGGATATTGCTGCAGACGCCGCCAGCCTGATGAGTTTCAAGTGCACTGGCTGCGGCGCCGAGGTGACCATCAATACGCAGAGCACGATGACGGCGCGTTGCCACTGGTGCCGGCATGTGTTCGGCGTCAACGAGCAGGTGGCCAATGGTGCGGTGCCCGACGCAGTGCTGCCATTCCACATCAACAAAGACGATGCCGTGGCGCGTATCCGTCAGTTCGTGGACAAGCGGCGCCTGTTTGCGCTCAAGGCCTTCAAGCAGCAGTTCACGCCGGAGAACGTGGTGGGCGTCTACCTGCCTTACATGATCGTGGACGGCAGCGCGAGCGCCAGCGTGAGCGGCATGGGCGAGATCAAGACGCGGCAGTACACGCAAGGCACCGAAAAGAACAAGCGCACCTATTACGACGCCGACGTGTACCAGGTGCAGCGGCAGGTGGAGTTCACGGTGGACGATCTGCCGCTGGAATCGTCCGCCGAGCGCGGCAACCTGGATAGCCGGGTCAACACCAACAACATCATCAACACGATCCTGCCGTTCGACACCAAGAATGCAGTGAAGTGGAACGCGTCGTATCTGGCGGGGTTCACCTCGGAAAAGCGCGACCGCGATGTCGCGCAGCTGCGGCCACGGCTGGAAGATCAACTGTTGTCGATCGTCCGTGTGCAAGTGGAAAGCTCGGTGCGCCGCTACGACCGCGGCGTGCGTTGGGAGGTGGAGCGGCTGGATGTCCATGGCACGCGCTGGGTATCGATGTATCTGCCGGTGTGGCTGTACTCGTACCACCAACCCGGACGTGGCGGCGGCATGCTGCACTACATCGCGGTGAACGGCCGTACCGGCGAGACCATGGGCAGCGTGCCGGTGCAGCAGTGGAAACTGTTGCTGGCCGCACTCACCGCCGGCACCGTCATCGAAGTAATTGCACTGTGGATCGTGGCGGTGACTGCATGAGCGACAACAACGGACTATGGTTACTGCTGGCCGGCCCGGTCGGTGCGTCTGCGCTGTATTGGGTGCTGTATCAGTACTACCGCAATACCGACCAGTCGCACGCCTTCGAACGGGAAACGACGGTCGATGCCAAGCCGGTGACCGGCTCGGACCGCAAGATCGATACCATCACCGGCACGCAAGCCAAGCACATCGATGGCGACAATGTGGCTGCATACCGAACGCGCGTACGCCGGGATGCAGATTAAGAGCGGCTGTTTGACGTCCTAAGCTGTGGTGCCAACGCCCAACTGCGCGCGCGCCACATCCAGGGTGGTCATGATCTGGACCACTTCGTCGAGTGGATGCAGTGGCGATTCCGTGCGCCCTTCGCCGATGTAGCGTGCGGCAGCAGTGGCTTGCCAAGACAGCCCGTCGTAGCCGTTGACGCCGGTCGGATCTGCCCACAGTGCTGTTTTGCTGGCGTAATCGTTGCCGACCAGATGCAGGGTTGTGGGGTTATGGAAGTCGCCTGGAAGGTCGATGCGGCCTTCGCTGCCTGTGACATAGGCGACCGAGCTGCTGCGGGCCACGATGGAGCTGATCAGGGTGGATTGCGCGGCTCCCGCATGCGACAGCACCACGGTCGAAAACGCATCCACGCCGGTATCGGTCAGCGCACCGGTTGCGGTGATGTCGGTGGGTGCGGCCAGGATCATCGATGAGAACTGCACGGTATACACACCCAGATCCAGCAGCGCTCCGCCGCCGAGTTCCGGTCGGCGTTGCCGATGCATCGGATCATTGGGGCCGATTTGACTGAGGTCTGCAAAGACATGCCGGACCTCGCCGATCGCGCCATCGGCCAGCAGTTTGCGCAGCACCGAGGTGTGAGGCAGATACCGGCTCCACATCGCTTCCATCAGGAAAAGGCCGCGTGCGCGTGCTTCCTGCACCAGCATGCGTGCGTCGGCGGCGCAGGTGCTCATGGGTTTTTCGATCAACACATGTTTGCCAGCGCGCAGCGCCAACAAGCCATGTTCCAGATGCTCGCTGTGAGGCGTGGCGACGTAGACGATGTCGATATCCCGATCGTCGACCAACGCCTGGTAGCTGTCGTACGCACGCTCTATCGCCCAGCTTTTGGCGAAGGTGTCAGCACGCGCGCGATTGCGTGAGGCGACCGCGAACGGCTGCTGCCTGGTGTGCTTGCGTAGCGCGCTGACGAATGCCGCTGCGATCAGCCCCGGACCCAATACGCCCCATCGCAGCGATGGCTCGCCCTGCCCTGGCAAGAACAGGTCAGGCTCGGGAAATGTGATTGGCGACATGCTGTTGCCTTCGCAGTTTCAGGTGGCTGCATGCTAGCAAACGGCGCACTTCCATCAGGGTGGCGAGGCTCAAACCAGATCGCGATAGTCCTGCAGGATCACCATCACCAGTTGACTGCGCGAGCGCACGTCCAGTTTGTTGAACAGTTGCTGGAACGTGGCCTTGATGGCGCTTTCCGAGCTGCCGAGTTGGCGGGCGATCAACTTGTTGGATTGGCCGCGCAACAGGCCGCGTAGCACTTCGCGCTCGCGTTCGGTAAAGCTGGGGCGGCTTTCCTGGGTGTCCTGGGCCACCAGCGATTGCAGGTAGCGCTGGTCGATCAACACGCGGCCCATCGCAACCGCGTGGATGCTGTCGATCAGTTCGTCGGTGGAGACGTCCTTGCGGCAGATGCCGGATACGCCGAGGCGTATCAATGCCAACGCATCGCGCTCGGGAAGCCCGGCGGTGACCACCAGGGTTGCCGGGCGCTTGGCCTGGTCGGCCTGCCGCCGCATGTAGTCCAGCGCGTTGTATTCGCCGATGTCGTAATCGAGGATGACCACGTCCGGTGCCAGCGATGCGATCTGCACGATCGCCTGCGCCAGGTTGCCGGACTGCCCGACCACATCGAAGCGCGCGTCGGCGCCGAGCAGGCGCAGCAGGCCTTCGCGAAACAGCGTGTGGTCATCGAGCAGATACAGACGCACCGGATTACGCCGCGACTCATCCATCCAGCGTCTCCGCCAGTGGTGCATGCGCAAGCGGCATGTGCAGCTCGAAGCAGGCACCCTCGCCTCCCGGTGCATAACGCAGTGAGCCCTCCTGGTTGCTCATCAAGGCGCGCGAGATGTAGAGCCCCAATCCGGACCCATCGCTATCGCTGCGAAACGGCTGGAACAAGCGCCCGGGCTCGGCGATGCCCGGGCCGGTGTCACGCACGCTCAACACCGCACTGCCCTGCTCCATGCGGGCGCTGACGATCAACTGGCGGCGCGGCTGCGGCAGCGGCTGCACCGCACGCAGCGCGTTGCGCGCCAGGTTGAGCAGCACCTGCAACAGCGCATGACGGTCGCCGTGCACGGCCGGGAAGTCCGCCGGTATCTGGATGACCAGCTGGCCATCGATGTCGTCCCAGTCCGAGCGGATGATGACGTCCAACTCGCTGCACAAGGTCTGCAGGCGGGTCTCGTGCGCCGCATGCGGTGTCTGCCGACGCAGGTTGAACGAGGCCAGTTCCATCAACGCGGCGACCAGGCTTTGCAGTGCGGCCAGGTCCGGATCGGCGCGGATGGCCGGATGACGGGCGAGATTGGAGGTCACCACGCCGGCGGCCGAGCACAGGTTGCGGATCTCATGCGAGACGGCGCCGGCGAGCAAGCGATTGTTCTTGAGCAGGTCATCGAAGTGCGCCGATTCGCGCGCGCGCACTTCTTCGCTGGTGTCGACCAGGATCGCGGCCAGATGGCGCTCCTCGCTGTCTTCGTAGACCGAGAACCAGGTGGTTGCGGGAAAGGTGCTGCCATCGTCGCGCCGGCCCCAGGTGCTGGCCGAGGTGCGCATGCCGTCGAGGTTGGCGCTCATGCTGAGCGCGTCGTCGAGCAGCGGCAGGAAGTCGCGCACGGCGCGCCCCTGCAGCCCACCCTCGTCGGTCATGTCGAGAATTTCGTGGGCTGCGCGGTTTGCCGCGACGATACGGCCATCGCCGGCCACAGTCAGCAATGCGGCGGGGCTGCTCTCGGCAAGCAGGCGCAGCTGGCGCTCCAGCCGCCGACGCAGGCGTTGTTCGGCACGCAGCTGCACGTAGTGCGAGAGGATCACCCGGCGGGTGCGGCTGATCTCGGCCACCAGCAGGCCGCAGCCGGCGTAGGCAATGGTGGCCATGAAGAAGCGCAAGGCCTGCTCGACCAGCGATTCTTCGGTGACGAACAGGCCGCGTAGCGCCGCACAGGCGACGGCGGCAATGACGATGTTTCGCCGCGACAGCACGGTTGCGGCCAGCACCACCGGCAGGATGTACAGCAGCCCGAGCGATACGCCCAGGTGTGAGTACCACTCGGCCAGCACCAGCAGCGCCAGCATGGCCAGCGACGCCCACAGCGTGGGAGCTCGATTGAGCCTGACCACCTGCCCGCGCCATTTGAACGGCAATCTCAGTCTGTCCATTGCTTCACCACGTTCCCAATCATCGACCAGCGTTGCGCATGTCACAGCATTGCGGCGGCGCCCGCTTATTGCATCCTATCGAAAGATAGCTGGACGGCATCGTTGGACGGCGCAGTGACCGTCCAACGCTGGCGCAAGGATGGCAGACACATCCGTGGAGGCTGGGTGTAATGGCAGCACCCACGTCGATGCTGCCTCTCATGATTCTTCGCGATACGTTTCCGCTGCGCCGTATCTGGCCAAAGACCTACAAGCGCTTGCTGGTGCTGTTGGCCTTCGATTGCGCGGTGGCCGCGCTCTACACATTTTTCGATTGGCACTGGCTGTCGATCGAAGCACTGCCGCTTGCGCAGCTGGGGTCGGCGCTGACGATCTTTCTGGCGTTCCGCGCCAATGCCGCGTACGGCCGTTGGTGGGAGGCGCGTCAGCTGTGGGGCTCGCTGGTGAACACCTCGCGTGCGATCGCCCGTCAGGCGCTGACCGCACTGGATGTGGACCCAGCCGATCCAGATCAGGTCACACTGCGTGACGACATCGTGGTGCATCAGGTGGCATTCGTCCATGCACTGCGCTGCCATCTGCGCAAGCAGAATCCGTTTCCGGAACTGGCCGGGCTGCTGGGCGCGGAGCGCGCCGACGCACTGCGCGTCTATGCCAACATCCCAAATGCCCTGACCTTGCGCCTGGGGCAACAGCTGCAGCAGGCGCGTGCGCTGGGCATGCTCGACAGCCTGCGTTGGTCGTCGCTGGATGCCAACCTGACCACGCTTGCCAATATCCAGGGCGCCTGCGAGCGCATCAAGAACACGCCGCTGCCACGCCAGTTCTCGTCGCTGCCGCGCACCCTGGTGAACCTGTATTGCTGGCTGGTGCCGCTTGGCCTGATCGCCGGCATGGGCCTGGCGATGCCGATCGCCTCGGTGCTGATCAGCTTCACGTTGATCGCGATCGACAGCGCCAGCAGCGCGATCGAGGACCCGTTCGAAAACACCGTGCACGACACCCCGATGACCGCGTTGTCGCGCGGGATCGAATTGACCTTGCGCGAAATGCTCGGCCAGCGCGTACCGCTGCGCGAAGTGCGCGCCATCGACGGTTTCATCTACTGACCAGGGACACAGCCATGCAGACCACGCCCACCCAGCTGATCTTTGCCACCAACTTTTCCGAGACCTGCCATGCCGCGATTCCGACGGTGGCGCAATTGGTCGACCGCCTGCGTGCACGCCTGACCATCCTGCACGTGCATGCCAAGGGCAAGCGTGCGCAGGCGCAACAATCGCTGGACTCCTTCTTTGCCGAAGCGTCCAACTACCCGGGCTGCGAACGTGCGCTGAGCAGCGGCCCGGCCGCCGCCGGTATCGTCTCGTTCTGCCGCAGCCGCAACGATGCGCTGCTGATCATGCCGCCCTCCGAACGCACCGGCCTGCCGCGGCCGTTGCACGTCTCCCTGCGTGCGCGGGTGCTGCAGCGCGTGGCCACGCCGATGCTGACCCTGCCCTACGCCGAGGCGTTGCCGCGCGATGGCGCAGTGGGTGGGCATGTCGCCTGCTGGATCACCGGCCGCGAAACCAGCCTGGACTCCTTGCGCGATGCGGCGGCGCTGGCCCGTCGGCGCGGCGCCGACCTGCATCTGCTGCATGTGATGCCAGACATCAGCGAAGGCTTGCTGATGGACAGCCTGTTCAACGACCAACCGTTGACCGAATCGGCAGCCAGCCATTGGCTGAGCGAGCTTGCCGCACAGTTGCAGGACGACGACTTACGCGTGCGCATCCACGTGGCCGTGGGCAACCCGCGGCGCGAAATCGCCGGCCTGCTCAAACGCGCGCGCGCCGATGTGCTGGTGGTCGAACACGATGCCGTGGTGCGTCGCGGCGTCTGGCGCTCCTCGCTGCATGCCGCATTGGCGAAGACGCCGTGCGTGTTGATCTGCCTGCCACCAGGCCGGCTGCGAGCTCCGGCATTGCGGGTCACGATGGGGCCGTCGCTTGAGGGGCAAGCGACTGGTCTGGCGAGCCGGCTGCTTGCACGCGTGCAGCGTCTTCAGCTGTATGGGTGAGGATCGCAACACGCCAGCTGTTTTGCGGTTCCAGACACGCCAATGCCCGGCTCCTTGCGGAACCCGGCATTGGCGGTGAGTCGCTGCGCCGCTTAGTTTGGTGAAGCGGGCGCCGCCTCAGGTGCGGGATTCGGCACGGCGTTGGACGCGGCATCGGGCGTGACCCGCCAGATGGTATTGGCCAGGTCGTCGGCAACGATCAATGCACCACGTGGGTCGACGGTGACGCCGACCGGACGGCCGCGAGTCAGGCCATCGTCGCCATGGAAGCCGGAGACGAAGTCGATCGCATCGCCTGCCGGGCGACCATCGCGGAACGGCACGAACACCACTTTGTAGCCGACCGGCGGGTCGCGGTTCCAGCTACCGTGTTCGCCAACGAACACACCGTCGGCAAATTGCGTGCCCATCGCCGCTGATGAAAATGCAACGCCGAGTGCGGCCACATGCGAGCCCAGTGCGTAATCGGGAGTGATGGCCGATGCGACCTTTTGCGGATCCTGCGGCATCACCCGTGTGTCCACATGCTTGCCCCAGTAGCTGTAAGGCCAGCCATAGAAGCCACCTTCGCGCACCGAGGTCAGATAATCGGGAACCAGGTTCGGGCCGATTTCATCGCGCTCATTCACCACGGCCCACAACGTGCCGCTTCCCGGCTGGATCGCCAGTGCGGTGGGGTTGCGGATGCCGGTGGCGTAGGGCTTGTGCGCACCGGTTGCCGGATCCACCTGCCAGACTTGCGCACGATCGATCTCCACCGCCATGCCGCGCTCGGTGATGTTGCTGTTGGAACCGATCGCCACATACAGGTAGCGCCCGTCGGCACTGGCGGTCAGCGCCTTGGTCCAGTGATGGTTGATGGCCGAGGGCAAGTCGGTGACCTTGCTCGGTGCGCCGCTCGCCTTGGTCTGCCCTTCGCGATAGTCGAAGCGCACCAACGCATCCTGGTTGGCGACATACAGCGCATCGCCGATCAGCGCGAGCCCGTAAGGCGCGTTGAGGTTTTCGGCGAATACCGTCTTCAGTTCATAGGTGCCGTCGCCATTGGCATCGCGCAACAAGGTCAGCCGGTTGCCGCTCTTGACTGATGTATTGCCCTTGGCCTTGATCGCGCCGGCAATCACGTCCTTGGGCTTGAGATTGGGCGCGCCGCCGCCGCGACCTTCGGCCACCAGAATGTCGCCATTGGGCAACACCAGGGTCTGGCGCGGAATGCCCAGATCGGTGGCGATCGCAGCGATGCGGTAGCCGGATGGCACGGTCGGACGCCGGTCGCCCCACGCGGTGGGCTTGGCGATGGTCATGTCGGGCATCAGGCCGCGGTCGGGCTCCGGCAGCTCCGGAGTGGCGCCACGCTGATTGAGCTCGGGCGCCTTGCTGCAGGCGGCCAGTGCTGCAGCGAGTACGGACACTGCAATGATCGTGACGGTTTGACGCTTCATCGTGCACCTCCTACGCGCAGGCCGGACAATCCCGCCCAGGTTGCGACCAACGCAAACGCGGTTGCGATCGCCGAAAACACCAGTGCCGCCGGCATCACTGCCCAGGCGTCACGCGCATGATGCAAGGCATCGAAAAAGCCCACGATCCACGCCGCGCCGAGCGCGATGATGTAGATGACGTTGCGGCTTCCACGCGCGAATCCGACGATCGCGCACCCCAGAGCAATGCTGGTCAGCACCATCGCCGCGACCAGCAGCCAGGAGGCAAAGTTGCTCCACTGGATCTGGTAAGTGCTCCAGTAGGCGTAGTCGCTCAGTAGCGCGCCGAGAAACAGTGGCCACACGCCACCGAGCACGGCGGCATGGAATGGGTGGATTGCCCAGGACCGGGCGGGAAGCGCAGTTGAATTCATGGCGGGCTCATTGGGGGCGAGGTCTGGACGTGGCTTGATGCTGCCAGCTGGCATGTGATGAGAAGCGCAATGTAGATGCTAGCGGCTGGCGTCTTTGTTGGTCTGGGCACGCGCAAGGGCGCTTGCCGCTGCGATGAGCTCCGGCAGTTCCTGCCGGAAGGAATCCGCGTATCCGGGCAACAGGGTCGCCTTGAAGCTCGCGTGGTCGAACACCGGCTTGTCCTGCAGGTACGCGATCTCCCGGCCTTGCAGGACAAAGTTGAAGCAGGCACGCCAGCGCGGATCCGGGCTGCTGGACAGATGCACTTCGATGAGACTGCTGGCATCGCTCGCGGTGTTCTTGGGTGCAGCGGAAAACGCGCGCACCGAGATCTGGCTACTGCTGTTCATGCGCACCATGATCGTCTGTGGACCGTCGCGGTGTTGTGAGTCGATGGCAGCTCACGCTTTGCGTGCCGGTTGGGTGGCGTCAAGCTTGCACCTAGCTGGCTCTGCAAGTTTCAAAGATTTGATGTCAGCCATCTCACACAACGTGCACACGCCTCGAGCCCGGATTCACGTCAGCAATGATGCGTGGTGAGTAGTTTTTGTTGATCGAGGTTCGCTGCGTTTTGCGATTCTATTTGCGGTGGATTGCTTTCGGAACACCATTTGGTTGATCAATTTCTGACCGCCACCGCTGGCTGTATCGAGTAACAAGCCCGGCAATGAAATCGTTCCGCTGCTCTATGAATCCTTTTATCTAAGAGCGACCTGTGCAGTATGCGATCTGCCGTGTTTAAAGCTTCACTGCAAACAGTAGCAATGAATCCCGTTGATTCCTTGCAAGTTGCAAAATTAGCGCCCAATCTGGAATCGACAACTTCTTGCTGGGCAAGCCTTACTGGTTCAAGCCGCTCAATGCAGGCACTGAGGTGTGTATGGGGCTCACCATGATCCGGAACATCGGTCACTACCGATTGACGGCGCACACGGCGCCGGCAGGTGCCTTGTACGCTCCGGAAATTCTCGTCTCTTTCGAAGATGGCATCACCCTGCGCGGTTATAAACCGCCGGATGTCAGATTCGACACCCAACTTGCTGCGAGGCATTACGCCAGGCAATGGATGGGCAGATGCAAGCTCTCGGCGTTGGGCATTCTTGAAGACAGCTGACATGGGTGCGCCGTTCGAGGCATCGTGTCGATCGATGAAGACCTACCCAAGCTCGATTCTGCAGATGTACGGGAGTCTTGCCCGGTAGCGATGCCTCAACCTGGCCAGAGCAGTCAAACTGCAGGGAACCCCAACGTGAAGCACGCGCCCTGCCCGGGCCCGGATGCCACATCGATGAACCCATTGGCCTGCCTCACTGCGCCGTCGACTTGCGCCAAGCCCAAGCCGGTGCCCTTCCCCGCCGGCTTCGTTGTGAAGTAGGCATCGAACAAATGCTCACGTACCTCGGGCGTAATACCGCTGCCGTTGTCGCTGACAGCGATGGTGACGTAGTCGCCACTGCGGCGAGCGCTTGCCTCGTCGACATCGGCAAGCGAGCACTGTGCCACGGCAATACCGACCTTGCCGTGCTCGCCACAGACATCGCGTGCATTGATCACCAGATTCAAAAGCGCGCGTTCCAATGTGTGCGGATCGACCAACACCACGCTCCTGATCGCTGCCGGTGTCCACTCGATAGACACCTTGTTACCCGCTGCCTGTTGCAGCAAGGGCAGCAGCCGTGCGACCAGCTCGTTGAGATCCACCTCTTCGGGTGCGTACGGGTGATTGCGCGCGAACCCCAGCAGCCGCTGCGCCATGATCGAGCCCTGCTGCAAAGCGCCCTCGGCCATGCGCAGAATCTTCCTGTCTTCGGCGATGACAGCGCCGCGAGACTGAACCACTTCGATGGCAGCGCCCGCAGTTTGCAGCACGTTATTGAGGTCGTGGACCACCCCTGCCAGCAATTGCCCAACGGCCTCTCCCTCCTGCGCCCGCTCGGCTACGGTCTCGGCCAGTCGCTGGGCTGCGCGCGCGATATCGAGTTCACCTTCCACATCGCGGCCGCTACTGTCGTTGCTGTTGAGCTCGTAGCCAATGGTGTTGGACAGTTCGCTTTGCCTGATCAACGGGTCATTGCGTGCGCTCAGCGTCTGGTTGAGCGTGCGTAGCGCTTGCTGCGATTGCCGGCGCTCGGTGATGTCGCGATTGACCGCCAGCACGCCTTCGATGTTGCCGTATGCATCGCGCAGCGGGCTGGTGGACACCAGCCAGAACTGGCGTTGGCCATCGGCGCCGGTGCACTCGGTTTCGAATTGCTGGGACAATCCTTGACCAGCAGCTGCAAGCGCATCTTCCACGCGCTGTCTGAATTCTTCCGGCCACAACGACGACCAGCGCTCGCCCACGATGGACCTGGCATGCTCTGCCGCCACACGTGCCAGACCATGCGCATTGACGAATTTGACGCGCCCATCCAACGAAATTTCCTTGATGGAATCCAGCGAGAGTTCGACCACTTGCCGGTAGCGATGATCGGGGAAATCTTGCGTCGTGTTCATCGTGCTCAAATCGATCACATGCCTTTCGCGTGGGAAACGTAGTGTGGTGCGGGCATCCTCAGAACACCTGCTTTATGGAATTCAAGAACGAAAAACTGATCCTCGTGGTCGACGACGATGTTGACACCCTTGAGGTCGCTGCGCTGTTGCTGTCGGATATTGGATATGCGGTTTGTGACTGCTGTAGACGCCCAGGAAGCGCTCGAACATATCGACAACCATCCGGGCATCGACCTGCTCTTTACCGACCTTCAGATGCCGGGCCTGCTGGACGGCTATGGTCTCATCTCCTACCTGCGCTCCAATGGCAACAATGTGCCAGCCATCCTCACCTCCGGTCTGGGCCGCTCGCCCAACGGGTTGCCCGAGCGCACCATCTTCCTGAGCAAACCCTACACGCGCCGTGGTCTGGTGCAACAGATTGAGGCGTTCGTGGGGCACTAGAAACAGGGCGGCTGCAGCGCGACCCCCAATTGCACGGTCCGCTTCACAGCGATGTCATCGATTGAGCGCATCACACGCTTTGCACCACTTGCTGCTTAGCTTCCTTGCGATGAGCGCACGCATTACATCCAACGATCCAGTTTTTTTATCGCCTGACAACCACGATGCAAAGAACGGGCTCAACCAATCAATGCTGCAACGTTGGTTGCGCGATCACCCTGTGCTCCCTTTACCAGGGCGCGGCCGAACTGCCGAACGCTGGCAGCTGCTCGCCGATATCGCTGCGGACGATTTGTGTGTCGCCAAATTTCTGGAAGCGCATTACGACGCGCAGGCCATCTGTGCCGATCTGGCTGTCGATGTCATCGAACCTGGGCAACGCTGGGCTGTGTGGGCAGCGGAGCCACCGGGTTCGGACATGCGATTTACCGGCAATACGCTCGAAGGAACCAAGGCGTGGTGCTCTGGCGCGGCCCAGGTCACGCACGCGTTGGTGACTACGCAGCACGCCGGTGCCAGCTGTCTGTTTGCGGTGGCCTTGAATCAACCCGGTGTGCAGATCGATGCAAGTGGCTGGCAGGCGATCGGCATGCGCGACATCGAGACCGCCAATGTCACCTTCACCAGGGTTCCCGCGCAGCAGGTTGGAGCGAGCGATGCGTATCTGACACGGCCAGGGTTCTGGCATGGTGGTGCCGGCATCGCCGCATGCTGGTTTGGCGCAACCATCGCCGTTGCCGATGTGCTACGCACAGCGTCTCGGGTACGCCGCGATCCGCATGCCGCTGCGCACCTGGGCGCCATCGACGCAGGCCTGGCCGCTGCTGGTGCGTTGTTGCGTCAGCTCGCGCAGCAGATTGACGCACAACCGCAGGATCCGCAGATGCGCGGCGTGCTGCAGGTACGCAGTGTTGTCGAGGCAGTGGCGCGCGACACGCTCGATCGGGTTGGCCGTGCACTGGGCCCTGGCCCGCTTTGCGGCGACCGCGTGCATGCACAGCGCTGCGCCGACTTGTCGGTCTTCATCCGACAACACCACGGCGAACGTGATCTGCAAGCCTTGGGTGAGCTCTGCCATCAACAGGATCTCGCATGGAAGATTTGACCGGCCAGCCAATCGAAGGCGCAGGCACACCCGAGTCGGTGTGGCGCGATGCAGCGTGTCTAAGTGGCATGCCGCGCAGCTCGCTATCGCAACTGCTGCAAGGCAGCCCTCGGCTGGTCGTGGTCGCGCCCCACCCCGACGACGAAGTGCTTGGCTGCGGTGGGCTCATCGCAGCTGCACGCGCGGCTGGTGTATCTGTGCTGATCATCGCGCTCACCGATGGCGAGCTGGCGTATCCGGACGAACCGGGCTGGGCGCCGCATGTGCTTGGCCCTGCGCGTCGGCTGGAGCTCGAGGCAGCCGTTCGATATCTGGGTCTGTTGCCAGGCGCATTGGTCCATCTTGCATTGGGTGACGGCGCACTGGCTGCGTGCGAGGCGCGCATTGCAGAGGCCGTGGGCGGCTTGCTCGATGCGAACGATACGGTGCTGGTGACCTGGCAGCGCGACGGCCATCCCGATCACGAAGCCGCATCGCGCGCCACCAAGGCTGCCTGCGACACCCACGGTGCGCGCTTGCTGCAATACCCGGTGTGGGCCTGGCATTGGTCGCAACCGGACGACGGCGTCCTTACCGACGAGGGTGCTACCCGATTCGAGTTATCTCCTACGGTGATGGAGGCAAAGCGGCAGGCCATCCAGTGTTTCGCAACGCAGATCGGTCAGTGCACGCCGGCGGTTGCGGCGCCGATCCTGCCATTGCACGTGTTGGAACGGTTCGATCGCTCTTTTGAGGTGTTCATCCGATGACGGCCTTGAGTGTCGCGCATTTCGAGCAGCTGTATGCCGACGACGACCCGTTCGGCTACCGCTCGCGTTGGTACGAGCAGCGCAAACGCGAGATCCTGCTGGGCACCCTGCCCTATCGACGCTTTGCAAAAGGCTGGGAATTTGGATGTTCGAACGGAGAACTCACTGCAGCACTCGGGCAACGCTGCGACGCGTTGCTGGCCACCGATCTCTCTCAGCAGGCGGTGGACCTGGCAAGTGTGCGCGTCGAACAGATGCGCCATGTGACCCTGCAACAGGCGACGCATCCTGCGGATTGGCCGGATGGCAGCTTCGATCTGATCGTGTTCAGTGAGGTCGGTTATTACCTGGAAGATGCCGCATTCGAAAAAACCGCTGCACTGTTTGCCCAATCGCTCAGCGAGCGCGGTTGCCTTGTCGCCTGTCATTGGCGTCACGACTTCCAGGGCGCGCTGCGCAGTGCAGAGCGGGTACATGAAGGATTGCACGATGCATTGGCGCTGGAAACGCTGTGCACATATCAAGACCCTGATTTCGTGCTGCAGGCATGGATGGCCGGACCATCGATTGCGCAACAGGAGTGCCTGCGATGATTGCGGTGACCATTCCGGCGCATAACGAAGCAGCGCTGATTGGGCAGTGTCTACAATCCATCCTGGTGGCGGCCCGGCATCCGCAGTTGTATGGCGAGCGCGTGGAAATCCATGTCGCGCTCGACCGCTGCACCGACCTCACCGGCAGCATTGCCCGTTCGCATGGCGCCATGACGCTCAAGACCAGCGGCGGCGTCGGCATTGCGCGTGCGGCAGCGGCTTCTGCGGCAATCTCTCGCGGTGCGCGCTGGCTTGCCTTTACCGACGCCGACACCCGCGTGCCACCGGACTGGCTGTCGGCACAGCTTGGCTGTGCGGCCGATGTGTTCTGCGGCGTCGTGGAGGTCGGCGATTGGCGCGACTTTCGGCCGGAGACGCGCAAAGCCTTCATGGACACGGAAATCCGCTGTGACGGCCATCCGCATGTGCATGGCGCCAACCTGGGCATGAGCGCAGCCGCCTACCTGGCCGCCGGCGGTTTTTCCACGCGCACCTCCAGCGAAGACGTCGCCCTGGTCTGCGCACTGGAAGACGCCGGCATGCACATCGCGCGCCTGGTCACCCCGGTCGTCAACACCAGCGCCCGCCGCGACGCCCGCGCCACCGGCGGATTCAGCGATTACCTGATCCGTCTGGAAGCCGCCGTCATGGCGATGAGCCCTGTGCCCAGCAAGAACGCGTAGCAAAACAGCCATCGGTTCAACAGCGACACGTGATCGAGCAACGACAGATCGAACATGCAGGCACAGGTCCTGCGGTCTCCACCATCGTCATTCATGACAGGCGGTTGCCAATCATCAGTGGGTGTAAAATGCACCCATTGGACGCAAAGCCCGGCCCTGATGAAGAAAATCAAAGACACGCCTGAAGGTGCACGACTGCGTGAGCTGCATGGCGCACTGCTTGAGATCGTTGGCGTCATGAACCAGCCGCAGCGCGATGCAGCGATGATTCTGGAGGCTGGGATCTCCCTGGAGCGCGCGCAATTTCCGTTGCTGGTATTGGTGGAACGGTTCGGGCCGATCGGCGTGGTCGAACTTGCCGATCGCGTGGGGCGCGACTACACCACCGTCAGCCGGCAAGTTGCAAAGCTGGAAGAACAAGGCCTGGTCAGCCGGCGCGAGAGCGCTGCCGACCGTCGTGTGCGCGAGGCGGTGATCACCAGGAAGGGAAAGACGATGACCGACAAGGTCGATGAAGCCCGCAAGAAGATCGGGTTCGCCATCTTTTCCGAATGGAAAGAGCGCGATCTCGATGCACTGGTGCGTCTCATGTGCAAGTTTGCGGACGATCTCAAACGCGGCGTTCCATAAGACGCCCAGTCATCTCTGCGACCTGAAGGAGACGTACGCGGGAGCTTCACACTTGTCGATTCGAATGATCACATCAACTCGAATTCGGCCTGCTCTGCCGCAACAACACCTGCCGTGTGCAGGTAGTCGGTGATGCGCTGCGTTGCCTCGATGCGGCCGGTGAGGGCAACGTAGCCGTCCGGTCGCACCAGCACCAGATCGCCCGCTACCATCCCATAGGCGCGTTCGATCTGCTGGCCCGGATCCTGCAGATCGCCGTTGCTACCGATCGAATACCTGCGAACACCCGGATAACACGGCAGCGTGTGTGCAGCGATCTGGTAAGCCAACAACGTCCAGTGCGGTCCCTTCAACAGCTCGAACAGGCGCGTTGCCTGCCCTGCCGCGCCAAGCAAGGGTGCATCCGGTGCGCGCCAACCGGAGGCGATCGCGGTCGTAGAGGTGGTCGGCCACACCAATGCAGAGGCGTTGTAGTGCAGGTCCAACTGCTGCGTCTGCCGACCGCGGCGCAAGTCGCCCTGTTTGGCTGCGTCGAGCAGCTTGACCGACAGGCCCAGCATTGCGGCAGCGATTGGTCGGCGTTCCTGCTCGTAGCTGTCGAGCAGGCTCTCGGATGCACCGCGCACCACCGCAGCCAGTTTCCAACCCAGATTGTAGGCATCCTGCACGCTGGTATTGAGCCCTTGCCCGCCGGTCGGTGGATGGATGTGTGCGGCGTCGCCAGCCAGCAAAATACGTCCAACGCGATAACGGTCTGCCAGTCGCGCGTTCATCGCATATGCCGATGCCCAGAACACCTGCTCGACGCGGATGGCGGTGTCGCCGATGCGCGCGGCGATCATCGCATTGAGGCCGCCGACCGACAGATCGATGTCGCCTTCCAGCTGCACCGGTGCCTGGATCTGGAACCAATCGGTCCCCGCCAGCGGGCAGAACGAAATCTGGGTTTGCATCGACGCCTGGTTGAAGCGGTGCCAATACGCGCGATCCAGACCACGGATGACCACGTCGGCCACGATTGCGCGCACGCCCAGCGTCTTGCCGGGGAAATCGATCGCGAGTGCCTGCCGCACAAAGCTGCGGCCGCCATCGGTTGCCACCAGATATCGGCAGCGGATCACCTGTGGCCCGCTGCCATCGCTTACCTGCACGCTCACGCCGGTGGCATCCTGCTCCAGTCCGACCAGCTCGCATCCATAGTGCGGGGCGTGCCCGAACTCGGCGAGACGCTCGCGTAACACGCGCTCGGTCAGGAATTGCGGGGCCATCAATGGCTGCGCAAACGGCTCGGTCATGGTCGGCTCCGCACGATCAGGTTCGGCGTCCGTGTAGCTGCCGTCCTGAGCATAAGTACGCTCAGGCGGATACGGGCCGCCCACGGCTGCCAGGCGGTTTGCGATGCCCAGGTCTTCGAAAATCTCCAGCGTTCTCGGTTGGATGCCCTTGCCGCGCGAGCCACCGAACGGCTCGCTGATCTTGTCGATCAAGCGGAACCGGATGCCCCGGCGCGCCAGCTCCAGCGCCAGGGTCAGGCCAGCGGCACCGGCGCCGCAGATCAGCACATCGAGGTCTTTGTCGTCGTTCATGGCCATCCATATATGTGCAATATGCACTTAATTTGGCGGCAGCTTAGGCCTATCGAAAAAAGAGTGCAAGTAGCACATATTCAGCCGGCGCTGCCGGCTTGGCTTGGCCGGTGTGCAAGACCCGCGCTCTGCATCTTTTTCAGTCGCGTTCGCCGCGCAGAACCGACTGCAGAAACCTGACGACCTGGGCGGAATGACCTCGCGCGGCGAGTTCGGCTGCCGTCTTACCTCCCAGCTCGCGAATCGGGTCGTGATGAAACCAGGCTGCCGCTTCGGCAACAGGAACAATCTTCAGCGCCAACGTCAGGATCGCCGCCTCATCTCGCATACGGCGGTATCGGCGATGAAGTCGATGGGCAACTGCAGAAAGCGGTCATGGCGAACTCCATAGGCGAAGCAGCGTGGTGGCAAGCAAGACGGCGTGATCGGTGCCGGGCGCTGGCTACTGCATGTTTGAGCATTTCCCTGCCCTGCTGGCATCGATCGGCCGCCTGTTGCGCGAGCTGGTCGAGTGCATGGAGACGATGCTGCGTATGATGTTTCCCACCCTGAAAAGCACCGATGCGATGACCTCCAGCTCGATCCAGCCTGCGCAGGTATTGCAGGTGCTCATCATCGAAGACAACCGTGCGCTGGCGGCCAATATCTTCGATTATCTGGAGGCATGCGGACATCAACCCGATGCTGCGCCCGACGGCAACTCCGGCCTGAATCTGGCGATCAGCAATCGCTACGACGCCATCATTCTGGATTGGATGCTGCCGCGCATGGATGGCATGAGCGTGCTGCGCACGTTGCGCGAAGACCATGGCTGCCGCACGCCGATCATCATGCTCACCGCCAAGGATCAGCTGGAGGGCAAGCTGCTCGGGTTCGAAAACGGCGCCGACGATTATCTGGTCAAACCGGTCGCGCTGCCGGAGCTGGAAATGCGCTTGCGCGTGATGGTGGGCAGAGCCAGCGCGAATGCAGCAACAGCGGGTCACTTGCTGCAGGTCGGCGATTTGCGCTTCGACCTGGACAGTCTGAAGGTCTCGCGCGGCGCGCGCAGCGTGGTGCTCTCCAGCACCTTGCGCAACGTGCTGGAATTGCTGATGCGCGAATCCCCGAGAATCGTGCGCCGCGATCGACTGGAAAGCCTGATCTGGGGCGACGCATTGCCCGAAGGCGATCTGCTGCGTTCCCACATGCATGTGTTGCGGCGTGCCCTGGATCAGGGCGGCGAACACAAACTGCTGCATACCGTCACCGGTGTCGGCTATCCGCCTGGGTGGTGGGACGCGATGAGATTGGGCGGGCGCCTGGGAAGGCTGCAGTGGTTGATCGGCAGCAGCCTGATCGTGTCCGGCGCGATGCTTGCCCTGGGGCTGGCGGTTCAAGGGTTTTTGAGCCAGGAGTTGATCGAAGCTCCGATCTGGAAGCAGCTGCTCACCTTGAGCACGCAAAGCATTGCGCACCTGCCTGTGGCCGAGTTGCAAAGCGCGCTTCCCACCGATGGCCCGGTGCAGGGCTGGCTGGTGTCAGATCCTGCGCGAATCCCCGCAGGATTGCCTGCCTTCTTCGCTGCGCTGGCGCCTGGCTACTACGGCGAAGGCGATCTTGAAGCCGCCAAAGGAGCCCCCTTTCTGACCAGGAAGTTCATCAACATCCTGCAACCGCATTGGGGGCCGTTCGCCGAACCCCCGGGCCAGACACGACCCGATCGCAGTTACTCGTTATTGATCACCACGTTGCCGCAAGGGCGATTGGTCATGAGCATCGACATGACCGAGCTCGAAGACAAGCAGAACGAAAGCGTTCAAGTGAGCGTGCTGTTCATGCTGTTGAATCTGGCGATGATCGCGTTGGTCATCTGGTGGCTCTTCATCAGTCTGACCCGGCCGGTCACCGACCTGGCACGGCGCATGCGGCAGCTGGACCCGCTGCAGCCCGCGCAACGGCTGCCCACCGACTACCGCAAGAGCGAGCTCAATACGATTGCGCGTGAGGTGAACGCGCACCTGGAACGTGTAGCGCGCGCGATCGAACGCGAGCGCAGTCTGCTGGACCAGGCCAGCCACGAATTCCGCACGCCGCTGGCGGTCATCTCCGGCGCGGCCGATGTGCTGCACAAGCAGCAGTTGCCGGAGCGCGCGCAGCGGCCGTTGCATCGCATCGACGAGGCCGTGGGCAACCTCAGGCAGATCATGGAAGCGCTGCTGTATCTCTCGCGCGAACCAACCCCTGCCGAGCGCGAGGAGATCACCGTCCTGCACGGACTGCTTCCCGATCTGGTCCAGGACCATCTGTATCTGGTCTCGGCAAAGCCGGTGCAGTACCACATCGACGTGCTGGAGCCGCTGGTCTTGCATGCGTCCGAATCGATGGTGCGTATTGCCGTGGGCAACCTGCTGCGCAATGCGGCCGACCATACCTATGCCGGCGACATCCGCGTCTCGCTGGTCAAGCACAGGCTCTGCATCCGCGACTCGGGCGAAGGCTTCGATACCGCGCTGGCGGCAGCGTTACACCGCCTCATTGAAACACTCGGTCAAGCAAGGCGGCGGTTCGGGGCTGGGCCTGTTCCTGACTCAGCGTATCTGCGAGCGCTTCGGCTGGCGCCTGCATCTGGAGTCGACCATCGCCGAGGGAACCCTGGCGATGATCGATTTCAATCCGTAACCGAGAGCCGCTGCAGACCTCGCGTTCGTGCGCTGTCAGCGACGCATTGAACTGATGCTCTGCCAGGCGGCGCTGCTACCGCAATTCCCCGATAGCCGGGAAGCCGGTGCAGGCGCTTACCAGATCGCCACGCGGTCCTTGTCCGATGCGCACCACCGATTGCGCTCGTCACGGCCTTGCAGGCATCATGCGCCACGTTTTTCGTCCCCCACCCCAGAGGCCTGCTCCTTGGACAGTCATAGTCGATTGCGTCGCGGCACCTGCGCCGACGGATCCTGACCCAAGGTCGGCTCCGTCCGCACAGGGCGGGGCTCATCGCGTGCGCTTGCGCCCACGCATTGCCTGCATTACCCACACAATCCAGCTAGACCCAAAGCGCGGTCTTTGGCGCTCCGACCCTGGAGAGTGCCGATGTCCCTGAAGCTGTTCCCCGCCCTGCTGCTGGCAGCTGCGTCCGTGCTTGCGTTCCGTGCGCAGGCCGCCGCCAGCCTGACCACCGACGATGCCGCCCTGACCCCTGAAGGACGCTGCCAGGTGGAAACCTGGCTACGTGGCTCCCGCCCGGGGCGCGAACTGACCGCCGTGCCTGCCTGCACCTGGGCCGGCAGCGAAGTCAGCCTGGGGCTGTCGACATTCAGTGACCAACCCCGGGCCGGTATCGCCGCTCTGGGCGTGAAGCGGCTGTTTCGCGACCTGGACCAGCAGCGCTGGGGCGTGGGTGCCTCGCTGGGGGCGAACTGGGACCTGCGCCGGCAGCGGCTGGATGGGCTGATCCTCAATGTGCCGGTGAGCATCGCGCTGGATGCGGACCGGCGCAGCCTGCTGCATCTGAACGTGGGCGCAAACACGCCCCGCGGCGCGGCGATGGCGCTGACGGCGAGTGTGGGCGTGGAGCACACGCTCGGCCCCGCCTGGACGGTGCTGGCCGAAGCCTTCGGCGATGACCGCGGCGGTTTCGGCCAGCAGGCTGGGCTGCGGCGCCTGTTTGGCGACCGTGCCAGCGTGGATCTGCTGGCCGGATATCAGCATGGTGCAGACCACACGCCGTGGGTCACCCTGGGCTTCAATCTTTTATTGCCCGATTGATCGCTGGACTAAAAAAGCGCCCATTCGCTAACAGCAACGGCGTTTTTCCTGCCTGAAGAGACTCGGCTTCTATCGAGCAAACACCCGAATCACCTTAGTAGCCTATACAGAAATCTAGGCTGATTGGCATACCAAAACCATTGAATTTTGCACAATCGATTTCATTGGTTGTGGCTGCTTAGTATAAATTCAGATGGATATACTAATTTAAACATTGACCGGCGATAAAGATCCCGCTGCTTTTATATCGCGAAAAAAATCATTCGCCGCTCATACGGCAGAGTCCGTTAGATTCGCTAACTTACGGTCGAATCCGCTACAGCATGTGAGGGATTCACCGACAGCTTGAGGTATATCCCTGATTCACCGCGATAGCGATCGCATTTAGGATTGCGGCCCCTTGAGAAATGTGATGTTTTACGGTCGCGTTCGCTCCGACTTTTCTCTGTACTAGAGCTCGCTAGTGGCGTTCTAATCCTTTCTGGCTATGGATTAGTTCGCAAATGTCTATTGGCTCGGTTTTTCTCTGAATTGCAACTGACCATTCAGGTTTTAGAGTTTCTGGATAGCGCCGTTAAACAATCTCGCAAGCACACGATTGGATGCATCACTGCATTCCCCGTGTTCTAAGCGGCGCTTATCCGAAGGGACGGATCGGCGACGAATAAAGTGAATAACCCGTGAAATTAAATGCCTCCGTCGGCATCAGCGCCGACGTGGGAAACCTTTGCGCCAAATTCAGATATTCAGCAGTAGCGGCGCGCCAAATGACCGGATTAAACAAACTATGAATCGCTCGCTACTCGCCACGACCATCGCATCCTGCCTCGTCCTGACCGCCTGTGGCGGCGGTGGCGGTGGCGGCAACGTCCGCAGTGACCCGCCACAGACCACGGTCGTGGCCCCGACGCCGTCCACGCCTGCACCTGCGACTCCGACGACACCGGCGCCGGCGCCGGCTCCGACGCCCATGCCGACGGCGCCTGCCACCCCGACGCCCCCCACAACGCCGGCGCCGCCGGAAACCTCCACGGCCGACCCGCTGCCCAAGACCGCTCCCGCTCCGACACCGGTGCCCTCGCCTGCTCCTGCACCGGCCCGTTACCAGGGCCTGGGCAGCAACCTGCTGGTGCCGACCAATGCGGATCTGGCACAGCAGGCCGGTGCCCGCGGCCAGGGCGTGAAGTTGGCCGTGCTGGACGACAACCTGGTGCCGAGCTACGCGCCGATCAGCGGCAAGGTCGACAGCTTCAATGACTACACCGCCAGCCCCGGCACGCCGGAGTCGTCTGCGAACCCGTTGCGCGGCCACGGCACGGTCATCTCGGCACTGGTGCTGGGCTCGGCGCAGGACGGCTTTGCCGGCGGTATCGCGCCGGATGCAGACCTGTTCTATGCGCGCATCTGCGCCGAAAATTCCTGCGGCACCCAGCAGGCTCGCCGCGCCGCGGTGGATCTGGCGGCTGCCGGCGTGCGGATTGCCAACCTTTCGATCGGTGCCTCGTATGCAGATGCTGCCAGCAGCGCGAACGCCGCGCTGGCCTGGAAGTTCGCACTGGCTCCGCTGGTGCAGGCCGATGCGCTGATCGTGGCATCGACCGGCAACGAAGGTGCGTCCGAGGCGTCCTACCCGGCGGCCACCCCGGTGCAGGAAGCCAGCCTGCGCAACAACTGGCTGGCAGTGGGCGCAATCAATATCGACAGCGCCGGCAATGCCGCCGGCCTGACCAGCTATTCCAACCATTGCGGCGCCGCTGCGCAGTGGTGCCTGGTGGCGCCGGGCAGCTACTTCGCCCCGGCCCTGGCCGGCACCGAGTTGCAGGGCCAGATCGCCGGCACCTCGTTCTCCACCGCTGCCGTCACCGGCGTGGCGGCGCAGGTGCTGGGCGTGTATCCGTGGATGAGCGCCTCCAACCTGCAGCAGACCTTGTTGACCACTGCCACCGACCTGGGCGACCCGGGCGTGGATGCGTTGTACGGCTATGGCCTGGTCAATGCGGCCAAGGCGATCAACGGCCCGGCGCAGTTCGTCAACAACTGGTCGGCCAATGTGACCTCCGGCTACGACAGCACCTTCAGCAACGACATTTCCGGCGCGGGCAACCTGACCAAGAACGGCGCCGGCAAGCTCACGCTCAGCGGCAACAACACCTACACCGGCGGCACCAGCGTCAGCGACGGCGTGCTCGCACTGTCCGGCAGCCTGCGCTCGGATGTGATCGTGCTCAACTCGGCCACCTTCGAATCGCACGGCGGTGTGATCAACGGTAACTACAGCCTGGTCAACAACACCGGCACCACCGCACTCGAATTGGGCAAGGGCTTGACCGTCACCGGCCAGGCCAGCCTGAAGGGCAATCTGCTGTTACTGCCGGAAGCGGCTGGCTACACCGTCGGCAGCAGCGAAAAGATCGTCCAGGCGGGCAACCTGCAGGGCACCTTCGATCGCGTGCAGTACGCCAACAATTTCTTCTGGACCGCCTCACTCGCCTACGACCCCACCACCGTCACCGCCACGCTGACCCGCAATGCCTCCGCTGCCAGCGCGCAAGCGGCCGGTGCGCCGCAGTCGGTGGTCAACGGTGCTGCGCAGGCCGATACGCTGGTCAAGGTGCTGGATACGCGTGTGGCGTCGGGCGACACCGACAATCTGGGTGGTTTGATCAGCGCTACCGGCTCGCTGCTGGCGGCGACCGATGCGCAGGTTGCCGCATCGCTGCCGACCCTGGCTGGCCAGGTACACGGCATCGAGCGCACGCTGGGCTTCCAGTCCGCGCTCAACGATGCGCGCGTAGCTGCCGATCGCCTGCCCTACCTGGCCGACACCACCACGCTGACCACCTGGATGCAGGGCAGCTATCTGGACGGCAACCTGGGCGGCAACGGTTTCGACTCGGCCGATTACACCCAGCAGTCCACCACCTTCGGTGTGGATCTGCCGGTGGGCAGCGCCGGCACGGTGGTGGGTGCGGCGGTGAGCTCGGGTCAGGACCGTGCAAACATCGATGCCTCGGCCAGCCGTCTGCGCTCGGACCGTTATGCGATGACGGCGTATCTGTATCAGCCGATCGGCCAGGCCTACCTCTCGGGCATCGGTTCGTATGGCATGAGCAATGTGGAAACCGAACGCAGCGTGCAAGCGGGCAGCATCGGCGAGCGTCTGCAGGATCGTCGCCACGACACCAACTGGTCGCTGCGCGCCGAACTCGGCCTGCTGCCGCACGCGGGTTTGTCGCCGTTCGTCGCCGTCGGTGTGGTCAGCCAGAAGCAGGATGCCTTCAGCGAAGCATCGGCCACCGGCCTGGGCTTGAGTGCCAATAGCGACACGCTGCGCGCGGGCTACGGCGAAGTGGGCGTGCGTGGCCATCTGACGCGCGGCAAGTGGGGCTTCGATGGTCTGGTTGCTTACCGCTCGCTGTTCGGCAACCCGAACTCCGACTTCACCGCATGGTTCACCGATTTGCCGGAAGCGCGCTTCAACGTCGCCGGCGAGCCGGTGTCCAAGCAAGCGCTACGTGCCTCGGTGGGTGTGCGTTACCAGCTGAACGATGCGTTCTCCATCTACGGCAACGTGGGTGCCGAGCGTGGTCGGTCGGATGCCAACAGCATCAACGCCAATGTCGGCCTGCGCTGGCAGTTCTAAGCGCCGTCTGCAGACCGGCAGTGTGGCCGCAAGGCTGCATGGCCGGTACGCGGAGTCGGCATGCACGACGCCCACGCTGCGGCTGCCGACGCGGCCGACCAGCGATTGCGGGTGCGCTGCAAGTGCAAGTGCAAGCATGACGCTGTACGTGCGTGCCTTTGTATCGGCCAAAAAAAAGCCCCGGCAGTGCCGGGGCTTTTTGGTCTGCAGTGAATCAGAAGTTCCAGCCCCAGGTGACCTGGCCGCCGTACGCGGTCTGGCCATCGCCGTTGAGTCCTTGCAACGACAACGACAGGCGACTGGCAGGCGAGGTGATCAGGCTCACGCCCAACTCGCCGACCACCGCATTTTTCGCCAGGGTGACGCTCTGCACCGAGAACTGCGAGCCGGTGCCGATGAAACCGGCCGAACGTTCCACAGCGCGGTCGCCGAACGCGTGCCGCCAACCCACCGACGCATACAACCCGGCCGCCTGGCCCAGCTGCCAACGCCCACGCACACCCACCGTGCTGGTGGTGTACTCGTCCTTGGCGCTGTCCACCGACAGCCCGGCAATGCCGCCACGCTCGTTGAAACCATCGGTCTTCAGATGCGTGTAGTCGGCTGCGATGAAGGGGCTGTACACCGCGTTGCCGGTGCGCAGATTCCAGGCCGCTTCCAGCGACACGGTGATGGCTTTGGCATCGTAATTGCTGCTCAGCTGCTCTTCGAGCACGCCGGGCAACATCACCCGACGCGTGCTGTCCACGCTGTAATCGGCATAGTCGACCGAGGCTTGCAGCGCGAACGCGGACCAATCGGCCTGGCCGTAGATACCGGCATGTGTGCCATCGATATCGGAGCGATCAAAGGACTCGCGCGAGCGGGTTTCGATGTCCTGATTACCGACTGCGATACCGAGCACGCTGCGCTCGCCGATGCGCCGTTCTGCACCGGCCATGATGCCGTTGTCCTCGCGCCGTACCGAGGCCGCATTGGCATCGCCATCGACACGATTGGGCAGGCTGCGACCGGTGATCCACACCGTGGTGTCTCCCACGCGCGCGTCCTGGCTATCGCCACGCAGATGGTTGCCGACACCGCTCAGCAGGAAGCGGCTATCCAGCAACGCAGTGGCCGTGCTGGCATGGCTTTCGCCAGACAGCGAGGCAAACGCGGTGCTGATCGCCTGCGGATCGTCGGGCAAGCGCACCACTGCCTGATAGACCGGGTTGGTGGTCGGCAACCCATCCACGGCAGCTGCGGCAGCCTGCTGGTTTGGCACCGTGACCGCATCGACCATGGCCACGGTGTTGCGACCAAACGAGACCGACAACGCAGTGGCGCTGGTGCTGACGTTCGGCTCGACGAAGGCGTAGTCGGAAACAACGTTGCTGAACTGCCCGCTGAGCCCGCCAGCGGCGTTGATGACCGGAATTTCGGTAAACAACGGCAGATCCGTCGCACGCACCAGTTGCAAAGTGCTGCCAGGTGCCAGCGTGGCCGCACCGCCCACGCTGATGGGTGTGACCGCGCCACCTGCGCCGGGCGTGACCTGCAAGGTGGAGCCATTGCCGAGCGTGGCATTGCCGCCGACACTGATCGTGCCGGCGGTGCCGCCGATCACCACGGTGCCGCCCGAGCTCAGGCTGCCAACGCTGCCGCTGCCGGTGAGCGTGCCGCCCGGACCCACCGTCACCGGCCCACCCAACGCGGCGCCCGGGTTAGCCGGATTGCCCACGCTCAAGGTGCCTGCCGCGACCGTGGTCGGCCCGGTGAAGCCACCGCTGTTTGCAGTGACCAGCAAGGTGCCTACACCATCCTTGAGCAGGCTACCGGTGCCCGACAATGTCCCTGCGTAGGTGCCATTGGTGGTCTGCTGGAACACCAGCGCGCTGTTATTGGCGATGTTGCCCTGCAGGCTGTCGGTATCGCCGATCAGCGTACCCGCGGCGATGGTGGTGCCGCCGAGATACGCATTCACGCCATCCAGCGTGAGCGCACCGGCCCCGGTCTTGATCAACGCACCGCTACCGGTGATGTTGCCGGCAAACGTACCGGCGCCAGCCTGATCGAACACCAGCACCGCGTTGTCGAGGATGTTGCCTTGCAGGCTGGTGGTGTTGCCGATCAGGCTGCCGCTGGCAATCGTGGTACCACCGCTATAGGTGTTGGGAGCGACCAGCGTCAACGCGCCCGTACCCTGCTTGATCACACTCCCCGTGCCGCTGACTGCACCGGCGAATACGCCATCGGTGGCCTGATCGAACACCAGCGTGGCGTTGTCCACCACGTTGCCCTGCAGGCTGGTGGTGTTGCCGATCAACGTGCCGGCACTGACCACCGTGCCGCCGGTGTAGCTGTTGGGACCGATCAACTGCAACACCCCAGTGCCGGCCTTTTCCAGCGAACCAGTGCCGCTGACCGTGCCTGCATACACGCCGCCGGTGGCCTGGTTGAAGACCAGGGCCGCGTTGTTGGCGATGTCGCCCTGCAGGCTGGTGGTGTCGCCGATCAACGTCCCTGCCGCGATCGTGGTGCCACCGGTGTAACCATTCGCACCGTTAAGCAGCAGAGCGCCGGCGCCATCCTTGATCACAGCGCCAATGCCGGTGATCGAGCCGGTGAACACACCATCGCCCACCTGATTGAATGCCAGGGTCGCGTTGTCGACGATCGCGCCTTGCAAACTTGCGCTATCGCCTACCAGTGTGCCGGCGTTGAGCGTGGTGCCGCCGGTATAGCTGTTGCTGCCATCGAGCGTCAGCGTGGATGCACCGTTCTTGATCAAACCACCAGCGCCCGTGATCGCGCCGGTCAACGCGAGATCGTTGCTGCCTGCCAGCGCAAGTGCACCTGCACCTGTCAGATTGACTGCATTGCTCACCGTCAATACCTGATCGGTATCCAAGGTGGTGCCTGCTGCCGCAGTCAAGCTGCCGGTACCCAATGCCTGCGCATCGCCAAGCACCAGCGTGCCGCTGGCAAGCGTGGTGCCACCGGCATGGCTGTTGGCGACGTCGAGCGTCAGCGCGCCAGCACCTTGCTTGATCACGCTCCCGGTGCCGCTGACGGCGCCGGCAAACACGCCATCGGTGGCCTGATCGAACACCAGCGTGCCGTTGTCCACCACGTTGCCCTGCAGGCTGGTGGTGTTGCCGATCAACGTGCCGGCACTGACCACCGTGCCGCCGGTGTAGCTGTTGGGACCGATCAACTGCAACACGCCAGTGCCGGCCTTTTCCAGCGAACCAGTGCCGCTGACCGTGCCTGCATACACGCCGCCGGTGGCCTGGTTGAAAACCAAGGCCGCGTTGTTGGCGATGTCGCCCTGCAGGCTGGTGGTGTCGCCGATCAACGTCCCTGCAACGATCGTGGTGCCACCGGTGTAACCATTCGCACCATTGAGCAACAGAGCGCCGGCGCCATCCTTGATCACAGTGCCAGTGCCGGTGATCGAGCCGGTGAACACACCATCGGCCACCTGGTTGAACGCCAGGGTCGCGTTGTCGACGATCGCCCCTTGCAAACTTGCGCTATCGCCTACCAGCGTGCCTGCGTTGAGCGTGGTGCCGCCGGTATAGCTGTTGCTGCCATCGAGCGTCAGCGTGCCGTTGTTGGTCTTGATCAGCGCACCGCTGCCGTTGATGTCGCCGGCCAGGATCAGATCCGCCGGATTATCGACAGTGAGCGCAGCGCCCAGCGTGACCGCGTTGCCCAGTGTTGCTGCAGCCGCATTACTCAACACCGCATCGCCCGTCACCGACAAACCGCCGCTACCCAGCGCGGTGTTGCTGTCGACCGCCAGGGTGCCATCGCTGAGCACGGTGCCGCCGGCATAGCTGTTGTTGCCGCTGAGCGTCAGCGTGGTCGCACCGTTCTTGATCAAGCCACCGGCACCGCCAATCGCACCGGTCAGGGTGAGATCGTTGCTGCCCGCCAGCGTGAGTGCACCGCTCAGATCCAGCGCATTGGCGACCGTCAGTGCCTGATCGGTATCCAGCGTGGTGCCCGCTGCCGCCGTCAGCGTACCGGTACCCAATGCCTGTGCATCGCCCAACACCAGCGTGCCGCCACCGAGTGCGGTGCCGCCGGTGTAGGTGTTGGCGGCGCCCAGGATCAATGTACCGGTATCGAGTTTCTGCAGCGTGCCGGTGCCACCGATGCTCACATCGATGGTGCCGGTGGCGCCCGGATCGACGCGTACGATGGTGGTTGCCGCATTGGCGCTCAGCGCACCGGCGCCGGCATCGCTCAGCACGTAGCCGTCGCTGGCGAACTGGATCCCGGTGATGCCTTGTGTACCCTGCACGCCTACGTTACCTGCCGGGCCGGCGAAGACGGCGAAGCTGTTTTGCCAGTCGCTGTTGAGCAAGCCATCGGCCGTGGTCCAGTTGGTCGGACCCGCTGTCCACACGCCTGTGCCGCCATCGATGCTGCCGTTGGCCAGCGTCTGCGCACCATCCCAGAACTGTACGTTGGTGCCGGGTGCGGAGACCACCACGTTGACCTGCTGCGACAACCCGGTTTGCAGCGTCAACTGGGTGAGATCGATGGTGCCCGGAATGGTGCCGAAGCCCAGCCCGTTATTGGTCAGTGCGCCGGTGTAATCGATCAGGCGATACACGCCATTACCGAAACCACCGATGTCAGTGATGTTGAGCGTGCCGTCCAGGGTGAGATCGCCGTTGACCGCCAACACACCCGTGGTGCTGGGCGTACCGAGGAACGCATCGATGCTGGCATTCGGCGCCAGATTCAACGTGCCCGTGGTCAACACCGCACCGCTGGTCACCACCAGACGGCCGCCATCGTTGACGGTGACCGGTGCAGCGACCTCGCCGCCACCGCTCAACGTGCCGCCCGTTGCGACGGTCACACCGCCAGTGCTGGCCAGAACGCCATCCACATCCAGCGTCCCTGCAGTGATCTGCGTGGCGCCGCCGAGCGTGCTGGTGCCGGTGAGCTGCACCGTGCCTGCGCCCACCTTCTCCAGGTTGCCGGCATCGTTCAGGCTACCTGCAAAGGTGCTGCTGACGTTGTTGACGCCCAGCTGCAGCGTATTGCCGCCAAGAATCGCGACATTGCCCTGCCCGGTCAGCGCACCCAACGCCGTGTTGCTGCCCAACGAGAGCCCGGCGCCTGCCGCGACATCCACTGCGCTGGCGTTGCCCAACGCACCAGGTGCAGCGGTCGCCAGCACGCCGGCCTGCACCGCCACCGGGCCGGTGAAGCTGTTGGGGCCGGACAAGGTCAGTGTGCCCAACCCGTTCTTGGTCAACGCACCGGCACCGCTGATGGCGCCGGTCAGTGCCAGATCGTCTGCACTGGCGATGGTCAGATCGGCACCGAGATTGACCGCATTGCCCAGGGCCAGCGCAATCGCATTGCTCAAGTTGGAATTGCCCAGCACCGACAGGCTGCCGAGACCCAACGCGCTGTTGCTGCCAACCGCCAGGGTGCCTGCATTCAACACGCTGCCGCCGACATAGCTATTGGCGCCATCGAGCGTGAGCGTGGACCCACCGTTCTTGATCAGACTTCCCGCACCGCTGATCGCACCGGACAAGGTCAGATCGTTACTGCCCACCAGATTGAGCGCACCGCCGAGAACTACCGCATTGCCCACTGCCAATGCTTGATTGCTATCGAGGTTGGTGCCGGTTGCCGCAGTCAACGTGCCGGTGCCGAGTGCCTGCGCATCACCGAGCACCAGGGTGCCGCCGCTGAGTGCGGTACCGCCGGTGTAGCTGTTGGCCGCGTCGAGCACCAGCGTGCCGGTGTCGAGTTTCTCCACGCCACCAACGCCGGAAATCGCGACGTCAATCGTGGCAGTTGCCCCCGGGTCCACACGCACTGCGGTCAACGGTGCGACCACGTCCAGCGCACCGGCGCCGGCGTCGGTCAACTGATACCCATCGGTGACGAACTGCAGGCCACCGATGCTCTGCGTGCCCTGCACGCCCACCGCACCTGCGGTACCGGCAAACACCGCAAAATCGCCCTGCCAGGTGCTGTTGGCGGTGCCGTCCTGGCTGGTCCAGTTGGTGGCCGCGCCCCAGGTGCCGGCGCCGCCATCGACGGTGCCATTGGCCGTGGTCTGCACGCCGTCCCAGAACTGCACGATGCTGCCCGGCGCGGTGACCACCAGATTGAGCTGCTGGCCGATGGCGGTCTGCAAGGCGAGCTGGCTCAGATCCACGCTGCCGGGAATCACGCCGAAGGCCAACCCGTTGTTGGTGAGCAAGCCGGTGTAGTCGATCAAGCGATACACGCCGGTGCCGAAACCGCCGATATCGGTGATGTTGAGCGTACCGTCCAGGGTGAGATCGCCATTGACTGCGAGCAGACGCGTGTTGCTCGGCGCTGCCAGTGCGACATCGAGAAACGCGCCCGATGCCAGCGACAAGCCACCCACGCTGAGCGAGGAGCCACTGGTCAACGCAAGCCGGCCGCCATCGCCGATGGTCACGCCACTGGCCACGCTGCCGTTGGGGCCGGTGCCCGTCAGCGTGCCGCCGAGCGCAACGTTCAACGCGCTGGTGCCGAGACTGCCGATCACATCCAGCGTACCGCCGCTGACCTGGGTGGCGCCACCGATCACGCTGGTACCCAGCAAGCGCACCGTGTCCACGCCGACCTTGTCCAGATTGCCGCCACCGCCCAGGCTGCCGGCAAAATCGCCGCCGCCCAATTGCAGCGTGCCGCCGGCATCGGTGTCGACATTGCCGGCACCGCTGAGTGCGGTGATCAGGCCACCGTTGGTCAGATTCAACGCTGCGCCCGCCGCGACATCGACGTTGCTGGCATTGCCCAACGCCGCGCCGGTGCTGGCCACCAGCGTGCCGGCCTGAATCGCCAACGGGCCGGTGTAGCTGTTGCTGCCATTCAAGGTCAGGGTCCCGGCGCCGGTCTTGATCAAATCGCCTGCACCGCTGATGTTGCCGCTGGCCAGCATGTCTGCGCCGTTGTCCACGGTGAGCGTTGCGCCAAGCGCGATGTCGTTGCCCAATGCCACCGCGATCGCATTGCTCAATGCCGCGTTGCCGACGACCGACAGACTGCCGGTACCGAGTGCATCGTTTGCACCGACCGCAATGGTGCCCGCAGCCAATGTGGTGCCGCCTGCGTACGTGTTGCCTGCATTGAGCGACAACGTGGTGGCGCCATTCTTGATCAAGCTACCGGTGCCGCTGATGGCACCGTTCAAGGTCAGATCGTTGCTGCCGATCAGGGTGAGCTGATCATTCAATTGCACCGTGTTGCCCAGCGTCAGCGCTGCATTGGTATCCAGTTCCGCAGCACCGCCGACCAGCAGACCACCCACTCCCAACGCAGTGTCGTTACCCAGCACCACACGCCCTGCATCCAGCGCAACGCCGCCGCTGAAGGTGTTGGCGTTGTTCAAGGTCAGCGTGGCCGTGCCTTGTTTATCCAGACTGCCGATGCCGCTGATCACGCCATTGAGCGTGGTGTCCTGTGTGCCGGGCAGCGTCAATGCGCCGTTCAATGCGAATGCATTGCCCAGTGTCACTGCAGTGGTGGCATCCAGCGTGGTGCCAGCCGCCGCAGTCAGCGTGCCTAATCCCAGTGCGGTATCGCTGCCGACCAGCAACGCGCCGCCCTGCAATTGCAGGCCGCCCACCCAGGTATTGTTGCCAGTGAGGGTGAGCGTCTGGGGGCCGTTCTTGACCAAGCTGCCGGCGCCATCAATCACGCCATCGAGCGTGAGGTCCTGGCCATCGATGCCGAGCTGACCGGCAACGTTGAGCGCGTTCTGCAACGTCACTGCAGTGCTGGCAGTGAGTTGCGTCCCATCGGCAGCAGTGAGTGCGCCGGTGCCCAGTGCAGTGTTGCTGCCGACCACCACCGTACCGGCGTCCAGCACGGTCCCACCGGTGTAGAGGTTGTTGCCGGTGAGCGTGAGCGCACCAGCGCCCTGCTTGATCAGGCTACCTGCGCCGCTGACGATACCGGTCACACCAAGATCGTTGTTGCCGGTGAGCGAGAGCGCGCCGTTCAGGGCGACATCGTTGCCGATCGTGGTTGCGGTGGTGGCTTGCAGTTGCGTGCCATCGGCTGCTGTCAGCACGCCGCTGCCCAGTGCAGTGGCGTTGCCGATCAGCAACGCGCCTGCATTGAGATCCACGCCGCCGGCAAAGGTGTTTGGTCCACCCAGGGTGAGTGTGGCGCCGCCGTCCTTGATCACCCCACCCACGCCGCTGACAACGCCGTTGAGCGCAAGATCCTGGCTGCCGCCAAGTTGCAGATCCGCTTCCAGTGCCACGTTGTTATCGACGATGCGTGCTGCGGTGCTGTCGAGCAGACCGCCGCCGATGGTCAGGGTGCCTGTGCCCAACGCCGTATCGCTGCCCAGTACCAGACTGCCTGCAGACAAGCGCGTACCACCGGCATAGGTGTTGTTGCCGGCCAATGTCAGACTGGCCGGACCGAGCTTGTCGAGACTGCCGGCGCCGGTGATCGCACCATTGAGCGTCAGCGCATTGCTGCCACCCACATTGACCAGGCCAGCCAAGGCGATGGCATTGGCGAGCGTGCTCACCGTGGCGTTGTCCAAGGTGGTGCCGGCGGCGGCGCTGAGTGCACCAACGCCAAGTGCGGTGTCGCTGCCCACCGTGAGGCGACCGGCATCGAGCGTGGTGCCGCCGGTGTACAGACTGTTGCCGCTCAACGTCAGGTCGCCGCTGCCGGATTTGATCAGGCTGCCCGCTCCGCTGATATCGCCACTCAGGGTCAGTGCCTGCGTGCCATCAAGGCTGAGCGCGCCGGTGGTCAGCGCAATATCGTTGGCCACCGTGGTAGGCACCGTGCCCTGCAGACTGGCATTGCCGGTGACGGTCAATGCACCGCTGCCGAGTGATCCGTCGTTGGTCACCTGCAGGACGCCGGCATTGAGCAGCGTGCCGCCGGCATAGGTATTGAGCCCACCGAGCGTGAGTGTGCCGGTGCCGAGTTTGTTCAACGTACCGCTGCCGCCAATCGTGCCCGTCAAGTTCAAGGCGGTGCCGTTGCTGCCCACGCCCATGGTGTCGGTCAACGTAATGGCATTGCCGAGCGTTGCCGCTGTGGCCGCATCGAGCACGCCGCCACTGGCGGTCAACGTACCGGTGCCCAGCGCCGCGTTGGAGCCGACCACCAGCCGCCCGGTGCTCAGCGTGGTACCGCCGGTATAGGCATTACTGTTGGTCAGCGTGAGGTCGCCCGCACCGCTCTTGATCAAACTGCCGCCGCCAGTGATGGCACCGCTGAGCGTGAGCGCCTGCGCGCCTGTCCAGTTCAACGGACCTGCGAGGTTGATGCCGTTGGCCACCGTCAACGCAGCGCCGGTGCTCAGGTTGGCAGGGCCGGTGACATTCAATGCACCCGTTCCCAGTGCGGAGGCCGTCCCGAGCTGCAACGCGCCCGACGCCAGCGTGGTTCCGCCGGTATACGTGTTGGTGCCGTTGAGCGCGAGCGTGCCGGTGCCGGTCTTGTTGATGCCACCGGCACCGGCAAGCGTGCCGCTCAAGGTCAGCGCGTTGCTGCTGGCACCCAGGCCCAGGGTGTTGGTCAGCGCAAACGCGTTGCCGAGCGTCAGCGGAGCCGTGGTATCCAGTAGCCCACCCGCTGCGGTCACCGTGCCGGTGCCGAGCGCACCGGGGGTTTCCAGCAGCACGGTGCCAGCACCCAGCGAGGTACCACCGGCGTAGGTATTGGTGCCGCCGAGGGTCAGTGTGCCGGTGCCGACCTTGGTCAGCGCGCCTGTTCCACTGACAACACCGCCGAGCCGCACGTTGTTGGCACCGCCGATGCTGACGTTATTGCCGAGTACGAACGCATTCGGCAAATTGACTGCAGCACTTGAAAGCACGCTGCCGCCGGTTGCGTTGACGGTGCCACTTCCCAGCGCGCCGTTGTTGCCGACGGTCAGCGCGCCACCGAGCAGGTTCACGCCGCCGCTGAAGGTATTGGCACCGGTCAAACCCAACGCACCGGTGCCGGTCTTGGTCAACGCACCGGTGCCGGTGATTGGGCTGGCAACGGTCAAGCCGTTGGCGCCTTGCAAGGTCAACCCACCTGCACCCAGCGCAATGCCGCCAGTGGGATTCAACGTCAACCCTGCGGCAGTGGCTTCCAGTGCACCGCCATTGGCAGCGATGCTGGTGCCGAGCTGGGCTGGGTTTGCGAACTGCAACACGCCGCCATTGAGCGCGCTGCTGCCGAAGTTGCTGCCGCCACCGACCGACCAGGTACCGCTGTTGACGCGCAAGCTGCCGAAATTGATGTACTGCGCCGTGCTGAGCGATCCAACGCCGGTGCTGCCAGTGCCGGTGCCGATCGCCGAATTCTGCAGGATCAGCGTATTGGTGCCGCCTGCACCGCCATCCACCACCCCGGTCTGCGCGAAACTCAGCAAGCCGCCGGGCCCCAGCAGTTCAAGCGCCAATCCACCGCTGCTGTTGACGCTGCCGCCGGTCACTGCAGTGAAGCTGTTGGTGCTGCCCGCCCCCATCGACACGCTGCCGTTGATGGTGCCCGAGTTGACGAAGGTATTGCCGGTGGCCGAACTCTGAAAGCCCACGCGTCCGTTGATGGTGCCGGTATTGACGGCATTGACGGTACCGCCGCCGCTGACCGCAATCACCGGCGTATCGGAACTCAGGACTGACAGATTCAACAATGCACGGCTATCGATCAGGCCTGCGTTGTTGATCTGCACAACGCCATTGCTGGCCGAGGTGATGCCCAGCGCCATGCCGTCGAGATTGAGCAGGTTGGCACCGAGCAAACCGCCGGTACCGTAAATCGTGCCGGTAGCAAGATTGTTGGCGATCACCGATGTGGAGGTGGCATTGCCCATGGTGACGCCGGTGCTTAGTACCGACAGCAAGCCAAGCACCGACGGATCGACCGTGCCGCCGTTGTTGAGCGTGGCGTTGGTGCCGCTGAGCGCGATGGCGGTGCCGCCGAGCAACCCGGCGGTCATCTGCGAGCCGGCCGCGACGTTGACGGTCAGGTTATTTGCACTGCTGGCAAAGCTATTGCTGGTGATCGGCAATCCAGTGCAAGTGACGGTTGCGCCCGCCGCAGGTAGCGCCGGTGTACATGCTCCCCAGGCCAGACCGGGTGCGGCGGCCCCCACCGCCAATACGACCAGGCTCGACAAACAACGACGGGTTGCCCCGGACTTGCGCCGCCGACGCACCAACTCATGCGTGACGACCCAATTGCCAATCGCGGCGTTCCAGACCAGCGCAAATGCACGATTCATTTCATTTCCCCCTGATTGCCGTACAGAGACCGACGTGTGCCCATGCACGCGCCTTCAAAGACGAAAGTTGACTAATGGTTGAGTCGGTTTAAAGCAGGGCGTGCTGCTCCAGACCTGGGTAGTTAAAGCGTGACGGCGTTTAATACCAATACAGATAACGAACCTGATGCGATTAATAGGCGAAGCGGCACATATGAAACTGTGCGGAATATCACTAACCATAAACTCATCCGTTACACAAACAAAATCTGTCGACTGGTTTGCTCGGGCTCGCTAGAGTCGGTGACGAGCCTCATCCGTAAGGACGCACGCCCCTTGCACCACCTGCCTCACTGTGGAAATGAGAATTTATCCACGATCTATGCGGTATTTGATTGGATGAGCCTGGTGGATAAAGGCGGACCGATGCACTCGACCAGCCTCGCTAGCGAACCGAACAATAAAGATCAAATTTTATTAAAGGATGTTGCGGTGCAAAAAAATGTATATGCAGCAGGCGTTACGGTCGGATTGTATTGCAATCGTTTGGAGACGCATTGCAATCGTTTTCTTGATTAATACCAATGCCCGTTTCCGAAATCAGCCTGCCAAAATGAGTATGTGCATTCACGAAAATAGTTGAAGCAGAGCTTGCAGAGCCTGCTGATGTGATACCGTTTTTTCGTGCATTACATCGGGCGTGGCATGTGGATCAGATCCCAGATGTTCGTCACCTGCCGATGACTCCGGTTTGTTTCTAGGGCCTGTTAACACATCCGAAGCCCATCAACGACTAGGACGAAGCTGAGGAATCCAAGGAACATGACATCTAGCTTCTCGAA
>NZ_MDFM01000036.1 GCF_002939985.1 Xanthomonas hortorum pv. cynarae
TTCGAGAAGCTAGATGTCATGTTCCTTGGATTCCTCAGCTTCGTCCTAGTCGTTGATGGGCTTCGGATGTGTTAACAGGCCCTAGTTACCAGTTGACACATCGCCAAACAGGTAGCAATCTCGGCTGCAAGGAGCCTAGAAACTCCTCAGACAGCGGTACCCACCTCCGTCAAACCGGTGGGTTTTTTGTGCCTAGATTTTTTGTGCGAGTGCAGCCGACGCGATACCTATGTCGGAGTGCGGCTAATGCAAAGTTGTTTGGGAAAACAATTCAGAAGTCTGTCTGTGGTTTCTAGCCTCCCGACATCCCGTTGCGTCGTGCAACGGGGCCTGTTCGTCAAGGAGGGCTTTACCATGCGTCGATCCACGTCCCGTCCCACATCCCCACGCAAGCGCGCCACGGAGCCGCCGCCCCGCGAGATCGGCTGGCACTCGCTCGACCCGTCGATCAAGCCGCGGCCCTATGTCGAGCGCACCCCCATCCCCCATCCCCCAACCCCGCACCGAAGCCCGCCCCCCACGCCCCGGCCATCCACGTGCCCCAACACACTGCACCGTCGGCTATGGCTATTACCCCGCCAGCGACCAACGCATTCCCACGCTACGCCTGCGCGGCCGCTGGCTGGAACAACTGGGCTTTGCCATCGGCAGCAAGCTGCACATCCGCCTGCGCGATGGCGAGCTGGTAGTGAGTGTGGCGCCCACAGACTGACCGGCCCCACCGTGCGCGTGCCGCCATGCAGGTGCACGGCCACCCTTCAGGCGCGCTGCGCGCATGCTGCGCCAAGTGCGCACGTGCCTCGCCACGCCTCGCAGAGGATCACGCAATGCAACCGCATGCCGCCGTCTTTTGTCTCACGCTGGACCAGATCGATCAACTCGACCGCCTGATGCGCACCATCGCCGCCCACGGCGACGTGATCGCCCTGAGCGCCCCACAGTGCCTGCACGCACAGACGCTGCCAACCTTGGGCCAGGCCATCTTCGACGCCGCCAACGCGGTGCGCGCGATTCTTGAGCAACGGGTGGAGCACACGGCTTGTGCGCCTTAGCGGCACATCACGAGCAGCCGGGCAGATGCACCAAGCCCTCACGCCTGCCAACCTGAGCCACCTAGCCATGCTGACACCGCTGCCATCCACCCGCAGCCGCAGACACCTGCTCCCATCCGTTACGCAGCCGCTGCATCGTCTGCCCGCCTACGGCAGCTGGCCTCGTGCTTTGCGAAGGGGTTCTTCTGCATTGCTGACCAGCAGGGCGTAGCTTCGGATCCACAACCGCCTATTCGCGTTTGCTTGCGCAATGCCGGGATTGGCTCTGATGTACTCGCCGCCCATGACTGAAGTAGTGGGAAAAATCAATGGGAAACTGTCTTTCAAACAATGTCAGTGGCGCCCACGCGCACGTGACCTACACGCAGCACGAACCCACGCCCCAGAGCACGCCGCAGCGGCCGGCCCCATCGACACCCTTGCCGAATCAATCGCCATTGCAGGGGCTGCAGCGTCGCCCGCCGCGCCCGTCAACCCCATCACGGCCAACGTCACGGCCAACTCCATCGCGTCCAACGACGTCACAGCCAACGCGGCCACAGCGATCGGGCTTGGAAACTCGCATGCTGTTGGAGATGCAGGGGATGGCGCACACATTGCTCAATGCGATTGCCCCAATCCTCAATAATCAAGCCCTCCATGCCGAGCATAAATCAGCACTCAAGTTGCTCACGCGCATGAGTGAGTGTGCACTCGGGAAAAGGGCGGTTGGCGGTAGCGACGATATTGCTGAAAGAATTAAGCAGATCCAGCACCGGATCGCTAACCATTATGCGAACCCCGACGCAGCCGCGCCGCCTGTCGAGGGCATCGAGCAATACGCAGGCCACCCCATGTTCAAACAGATGCGGCAACTCGCGGCGGATGTCGACCTCGAGATCCAGGTGGCCAAGGCAGGCGGCGATGCAAAGTTCTTGCAGCGGGAGGAGGGCCTGATCCTCAAGCAAGACGTGGCAGCGCAGGTTGCGAACATGGTGTCCAGGATCGAGGAGACATACGATGCGCCGAGCGAAGAACATGGGAGACGCATACTGAATCTTCTTAAAAATCTTACGGAAATGGCGCCTCTGCCACGAGGGGTCTTAGGCATTGTCAGGGAGAGACGCGAAGACCCCGTTGCCTTGGCCGACGCACTGCACACGCTGGTCAGGCGATACCCGACATTGGGGAACAATCCAAACTGGAAGAAACCGGATTAAGAGCGGCAAACAAAAGGTAGCGAGCGGTCGCCCGCCTAACGGCCGCGCAATAGTCTTGCTAGCCGCTCTAAGCCAGCCGCGCGGTGGACCAGCTTGTGGACGCCCGCCGTGCGGCGGTGGGTGAGTAATGGCAGGGCGATACAGTGCGCCCCTTGGCGGTGCATCACGACCAACTGGGAACTGGCAGGATTCATCGCACTTACGTATTCGGCTAAGTTAGCAAGGTTTGTAGCGCGCGGCTCTTCGGATCACCAACAGCTTGGCGAGATGTTGTGGGAAAATTCGTTTGAGGCGCGATTGAGAGCGAAAGCTCGATTATTCAAAAGCTGATTACTAGGTGGAGATATCCGAAAAATATGCTGAAAAATATGAAGCTCCCACTCCTGTACGTAGTTGAGCTGCTGCTATGGCTGCCGCTAATTGTCTCCTTTTATGCTACGTCCACGTTCCTCTCAGCCAAGCCCATTGCTGCTCTCGATCTTCAAGGTAAATCCCTACCAGCCGGCTGGGAGGCTGCAGTTCCGAGTCACGGGAAATTCTTGCAGGGCTATCTCATCTCCAATCATCCTGCAGCTTTCGGCTGTAGTGCAGTGATCATGGTTGGCTCGGCATTCTTGCTTTACCGGGTTAACCGGGCACAGGCAGTACAACGTGCCGCAGCTGACAGCCGCGGCAACCGCTCTCACCTCATAGCTAATGGTCTTGTTTTTGCAACGCTGGCGATAATCGGCTATGTGCTACTGACACGAGTTTTGGTCGGCGTCAGCGCGGTCTAGCTACATCGGGATCAGGTCAGCGTCTTGCCGCCTACGTGCTCAAGGTTTGCCTTGAGCTGGTCTTCAACGGAACGAAACCCGTAGTGCACTTCGCCTTTGTGCGGGGATGTCCGTGCCTCCTGGCCAAGTGGGCATCTAGTGGGCGGGTTTTAGCCGTACGCCACTCCGCTTCGCTCCGGTGCTAGCAATGGGGATTTCAGTGTTGGTCAGGGCCGCCATTTATTGGCTTCTTAAAGCTAGCGGAGAATAGGGTCACTCACCCACCCTGACACCGCTGCCATCCACCCGCAGCGGCCGACACCTGCTCCCATCCATTGCGCAGCCGCTTCATCGCCTGCCCACCCACGCACGCATAGCCCAGCTGCTTTGCCTCCGCCGTGCCCAAGCCCGGCAGCGCGATGATGGAATCCGACGGAGCAGGGCGCCCCTGCCGATGCGCTTCGTTACGCAACGTCATGTTCTCGATGCCTTGGCAGTAGCGCGCCATGCCCGGATGCGGGTGCGCGCGGTATTGCTCGCAATTGAACGGCGTGGTGTCGCGCGCCATGGAGTTGTATGGCTGCTGCGTGGGCGCGATGTATTTGCCGGCCGATTTGCCAGTGGCAGAGCGCATGCTTTGTGCCGGCACGCCTTGTCCGCATGCAAGCAGGCATAGCGCTGTCAGTGCCAGCGCGACACGGCGCGCGGTGATGATCCTGTCCATGGTGTTCCCCCTTGTACGCAGCGATCCTAGACCACACGCCGCGCACGCGGGTGGTTCAGCCCGCTTGGTGCTGAGCCGTGTGCGCGCTCCCGCTGCACAACGCAGCGGGATGCCGGGAGGAGGGTGCTGTTTCGGAACATATGACCGCAAACGCGCAGCAGACCGCACGGGGTTCACCTATCGGGCAAGCGGCCACCGTATGCTCCGCGGCAGTTGGACGTCTCGGCACCCCAGCCGACGCCATACCGGAGGTTTCATGCAACGCCTGCTTCTTGTCTCCAGCATGCTGGTGGCGCTGTCTGCCTGCAGCGACAAATCCACACCACACGCTCCGCCTGCCAGCGGCGCCAGTGCATCGCCCGCCGCCGCTGCCACGCCGCCTGAGCTCATCACCCGTGACGCGCTGTTTGGTGCGGCCGAGAAGGCGCATGTGCTGGTGAGCCCGGACGGTGCCACGCTCAGCTGGGTGGCGCCGCTGAAGGGTGTGCCCAACCTGTGGGTGGCGCCCATCGATGCGCCGGACAAAGCGCGCGCGGTCACCCAAGACACCGGGCGCGGCATCAGGGAGTATTTCTGGAGCCACCGCGCCGGCACGTTGTTGTACAAGCGCGACCAGGGCGGCGACGAAAACTTCCACCTGTATGCGCTGAACCTGGCCGACGGCAGCAGCAAGGACCTCACCCCGTTCGATAAGGCCAGCGTGGAGATGTATGGCCTAAGTGCGCAACACCCTGACCAGATCCTGGTGGGCATCAACAACCGCGACCCCAAATGGCGCGATCTGTATCGGGTAGACATTGCCACCGGCAAAGCCACCCTGGTGGACAAGAACACGCAACAGCTTGATAGCTACCTGGCCGACGGCAACCTCCAGCCGCGCTATGCCATGCGCACCAGCCAGGATGGTGGTACCGAGGTGCTTGCCTACCAGGGCGGCACCTGGAAAACAGTGGAAATCATTCCCTTCGATGACGCGATCACCACCGAAGTGGTGGGCCTGACCGATGATGGCAAAACGCTGTATCTGCGCGACTCGCGCAACCGCAATACCTCGGCACTGTATGCGGTGGACACCGCCACCAAGGCACGCACGCTGCTCAGCGAAGACGCGCGCGCCGATGTGGATGCCGTGTTGAAAGATCCCAAGACCGGCGCCGTGCAGGCCGCCTCGTCCGAGTATCTGCGCCGGGAATGGAAGGCGCTCGATCCAGGCATTGCCAAGGACCTGCAAGCACTAAAGTCGTTGGGCCCAGGCGATGCCAAGGTGGAAGCACGCACCCAGGACGACACCACCTGGATCGTGAGCTATTCGGCTGCCGAGACGCCCTTGCGGTACTACCGCTACGACCGCGCTACCGCCAAGCTGACCAAGCTGTTTTCGGCATTCCCGGCGCTGGAGGGCAAGCCGCTGGTGCCGAGCTGGCCGCTGACGCTCACCTCCCGCGACGGGCTGGCTATGGTGAGTTACCTCACCTTGCCGGCCGACGCCGACACCAACCATGACGGCAAGCCCGACAAGCCGGTGCCCATGGTGCTGTTCGTGCATGGCGGCCCCTGGTTGCGCGACAGCTACAACAGCTATGGCGAGTACACGCAGTGGTTTGCAAATCGCGGTTACGCCGTGCTGGCAGTGAACTACCGCGGCTCCACCGGCCTTGGCAAGGCCTTCACCAACGCCGGCAATGGCGAGTGGGCCGGCAAGATGCACAACGACCTGCTCGATGCGGTGCAGTGGGCGGTCAAGCAAGGCGTGACCACGCCAGACAACGTGGCCATCATGGGTGGCAGCTATGGCGGCTACGCCAGCCTGGTGGGCCTGACTTTCACCCCAGACACATTCAAGTGCGGCGTAGACATCGTCGGCCCGGCCAACCTCAACACCTTGCTCGGGTCCGTGCCGAAATACTGGGCCGGCACCTACAAGCAGTTTGCCAAGCGCATGGGCGACCCGGCCACAGCCGCCGGCAAGCAGTGGCTTACCGAACGCTCGCCTGTGACGCATGTGGACAAGATTAAAAAGCCACTGCTGATTGGCCAGGGCGCCAACGACCCACGCACCAACCGCGCCGAGAGCGAACAGATCGTCAATGCCATGACCGTCAAGCATCTGCCGGTGACCTATGTGCTGTTCCCCGACGAAGGCCACGGCTTCCACCGCCCCCAAAACAGCAAGGCTTTCAACGCAGTGGCGGAAACCTTTTTGGGCCAGTGCCTGGGCGGCCGCGTGCAACCCATCGGAAGCGACCTCACCGGCTCCAGCATCACCGTGCCCACAGGCGCCGAGCATATCGACGGCCTTGCCGACGCGTTGAAGACGCATACGCAGGCGATTCGGAATTAGCTTTGGGTGTGGGTGGTAGCGTGGGCTGGATAGCGGTTGATGGGAGCTGCAGTAATGCGTTGCATTGCTGCAGCTCGATGGTGGTTCGCAGCTGTTCTCGCTGGCCGTCCATCAATTACTCCCCGAGATCCTATCGCCGTTGCAGCCGGTGCATAGGGCGAGGGCGGCTGGCGCGCGGCGTTTTGCGTGCCGAACGAGGCGAACAGAAAGAGCAGGCCCAACGCTGCAGGAATCGCACCCTTGGGCTTGCGTATACCCAGATGCGCCATGCCGGACAACAGCAGGTGATAGAACATGCCGGCGTAGGCGAGATCGCTCAGCGCGGTGTTGAAGCGCCACACAATCGCCACCGGGCCCAGGATCTTGATGACGATCATCCAGGGCACCAGCAATGGCGCCGAATAGCCCAGCTCGGCCTGCGCCTTGCGTACGAACTCGCCCTTGGCCAGATACATGCAGGCAGAGGCGAGATACAGCAGGCACAGCAGCGCGGTACTGATCCAGTAGACAGAGATGCTCATGGTGTTTGCCAGTCAATGTGCGAATGCAACCGGCACTCAGAATGTCGCCTAAGATGGGTATTGAAAAGTAGGATGAATCACCAGGGCTTAGTATGAAAAACCAGACCATTGAAAGCAGCGAGCGCAACATGCACGAAGAGATGCGCCGTGCATTTGCGCTGCTGTCAGGCAAATGGAAGCTGGAAATCATGTGGCTGCTGAATCAGCGGGTGTATCGCTTTGGCGAGCTACGCGAGGCAATTCCCGGCATCACTCAACACATGCTGACGGCACAGTTGCGCGAGCTGGAAGCAGATGGCTTGGTCACACGCACGGTGTTTGCGCAGGTACCGCCGCGCGTGGAATACGCCATCACGCCGAAGGCGCATGGACTGGGGCCAACCATGGAAGCGCTGACCGCATGGTGGCAGCAGTACGGCGACAGCGTCGCGAAGCGGCCTGCTTCACGCGGGCGCAAGCCAAGCGTTTAGGAGGCAAGCCAGGGAGTCCGCATGACGTTCAGGCGTTCGTCTAAGGCGTCGATTGCAGATATGTTCAACACCGGTATCGATGGAGATGTCTCACCCGTCCATCCGTCGTGGTAGTGAAGACTGGCCATCGCTGCAGCCGTTGATCAACCCGTTGCTTGGTTCACGAGCGCTAGGAGAACGCAATGCGAGAACTGAAACTGATGATGTCGGTGTCGCTGGACGGTTTTGTCAGCGGCCCGGCTGGCGAGATCGATTGGGTGTTCAACGGCGACCAGCAAGCCATCGCCTGGAAGGTGGAAATAGCCTGGAATGCCAGCCTGCACCTCATGGGCAGCGGCGTCTTTCAGGGCATGGCCGGCTTCTGGCCGACCGCCACCTCCCCATTCGCACCACCGATGAACCAGATTCCCAAAGCGGTCTTTTCGACGCAGGGTCCGGCCATATTGGAAGCTGCCGCCAAGGCACTCACCGATGCGCAGGCACTGGTCAACACGACGCCCGGAGGGCAGCTGCAGGCTGGTGCAGAAAGCTGGGCGCAGGCGTATGTAGCCAGCGGCGGGTTGGCCGATGAAGTGGCCGCACTCAAGGCGCAGGACGGCAAGCCGATCATCGCCCACGGTGGCGCGGCGTTCGCGCGCAGCCTCATTGCCCACAATTTGGTCGACGAATATGTTCTGGGCATTTATCCAATCCTGCTGGGCAGGGGCGCACCGATTTTCTGCGACTTACCCGCGCCGATGCCACTGACATTGATCAGCTCAAAGATCTTTCCGAGCGGCTTTATGGCGCAAACGTATCGGCCTGCGTGAGAGCAAGCCACGGGGGGAGCGTGACGTTCTTCATCGCCTCTGTGCTGCATCGCGTCGGCAAGCAGCTTTTTGTTGTTGCTTGCTTTCGAAAGTCAGATCGCCTCATTCAAGGGTGGTGTAACTCATTCCAACCCCACAAACGCCAACGCCCCGATCAAGTCGGGGCGTTGGTGCGATCTATCACTAAAACTCGGTAGCGCCGTTTGCGAAATAACGCTGCGAAGCAGCGCGTTATACAAGACAGCCAAACCATCGCCTCAGCGCGGCAGACGCAACGCCTGCCAGCAACGCAATCGAACCCTACTCAGCCGATACGACTCGGCCAATGGAGTTACTTGGTCGACTTGGACGCGTCACGTACTTTGTCGGCCACTTCGCCGGCCTTGCTTTGCACCTTGCCGATATTCTTTTCGGCGGCGCCTTCCAGCTCGGTGCTCTTGTCGCCGGTGACGCGGCCGATGGCTTCCTTGACCGAGCCCTTGACCTGCTTGGCGGTACCTTCGATACGGTTCTTATCCATGGGACGTTTCTCGTAGTTGGGGAACCGGCTCAGTCTGTGCGGGCCGGTGTGAGCATGGTGTCGGCCCGCGCGGTGCCTGCCCACATGCGGATGCACCAGGGCGGCTAGTGCATCCGGCCCAGCTTGTGCCGCTCAGACCTTGCGCGCGGGCTTTTTGGTGCTGCGGCCGGCAAAGCCGCGCTCGCGTGCCCACACGATGGCTTCGCCGCGGCTGTGCACATCGATCTTGGAATACAGCGCGGCCACGTGGTTGCGCACGGTATTGGGCGCAACGCTGAGTTGCTGTGCGATTTCCTTGTCGGCCAGGCCTTCGGCGAGCAGGCCCAACACGTCACGCTCGCGTCCGGTGAGTTCTGCGATGCCGCAGCTCTGTGCCTGGCTGGGGCGATTGGCGCGGCGCACGTTGGCCAGCTTTTCCAACAGGGTCTGGCTGAACCAGGAGGCGTCCTGCATCACTTCTTCGATGGCGGCGACCAATTCCATCTCGGTGCGTTTGCGGTCGGTGATGTCCATCAGCGACAACAGGTAACACGGCACGCCGTGGATGCTCACCGTTTCGGCCGAGATCAGGCAATCGAGCTGCTCGCCATCCTTGCGCGCGATGGGGTATTCCACATTGAGCATGCTGCCGCTTTGCTGCAGCGCGTGGCAGAACTGCTGATAGGCCTGGCGTGTAGGAAACAGGCCGATCTCTTCGATGGGTTTGCCGATGATGTCTTCACTGGCGTACTGGGTGGTCTGCGCCACTGCGTCGTTGATTTCCACTATCTGCAAGGTGTCGGCATTGCAGATCAGCGTGGGCACCGGGGTGATGCGGAAGGCCTTGGCGAAGCGTTCTTCGCTTTGCCGCAAGGCCACCTCGGCGCGCCGCCGCGGCTCCAGGTCCATGAAGGTAAACAGCATGCAGGCTTCTTCGCCGATTTCGATCGGCTGGCCGGCCACCACCACCATCTTGGTGGTGCCATCGGGCAGGCTGAGTTCGGCCTGCATCTGCGGGATGGTGGTGCCCTCGTTGAGGCGTTCCAGCGCCAGCTCGCGGCGGTCGGCCAGTTCCAGCACATCGACCTCGAACACGCTCTTGCCCACCACCGCTTCGCGCGTGTAGCCGGTCATTTCCACAAAGCCCTGATTGACCTTGATATAGCGCTGATCGGCGAGCCGGCAGATCACCGCAGGCGCCGGGTTGGCGTTGAAGGTGCGTTCGAAGCGCTGCTCGGCGCTGGCCCAGTCGCTGGCGTCGGCGACGATCAGCACCAGGCAATCCGGCGCGCCTTGTGCGTCGGTCAGCACCAGGCTGCGCACGCGGTGCACCCATTGCTCCTCAGTGCCGGCGCGCACCACTTCCACCACCACATCGTTGAAGACTTCGCCGGCGATGACACGGTCGATGGGGTAATTGCCCGCGCTCAGGCGATGGTTGTTGCGATAGCGCAGCTGGAAGCGCTCGCGGTATTCGCTCACCGTGGCGCCCAGGTCTTCCAGCACGGTGGCGCCATGCATGGCCAGCGCGGCCTCGTTGGCCCAGGTGATGGACTGATCCGGCTCTACCAGAATCACGCCTTCGCTCAGCCCGGTGATGATCTGCTGCAGCTGGCGGCGGTTGGTGGACTGGGGCGGGCTGCTGGGCGGCGCGGTTTCACTCGCTGACGACATGGGGTGACCTCGGGTAACAACGGCGATGGAAACCAGGCAATGGAAACCAAGGGTGGCGGCACACGGTAGCCGCTGCCTGACGCGAATGCACTAGCCGCACTGGTGCATTCGGCTCAGGCACGGGCGCAGCACGCCTTACACACTGAGCACCCATTTCTACCGTTGTGAGGCACTCCCATGGCACAGGTCGTTCGCCAGTTCACTCTCGCCCCCAGGATGTCGTGGGGCGCCGTGCTCGCCGGCTGCACCTTCGCGCTGGTGACCTATCTGACGCTGAGCGTGTTGGGCACCGCGATCGGTGCCTCCACCATCGACCCGCTGCGTGAAGCCAACCCGGTCAGCGGGCTGGGCACCGGTGCGGGGATCTGGCTGGCGTTGAGCACATTGATCTCGATCGGCGTAGGCGCGTTCGTCGCCGGCCGCCTGGCCACGGTACGCGGCGGGCTGCACGGTCTGTTGAGCTGGGCGGTCACTTCGCTGATCACCACATGGTTGGTGGCGGCGCTGGCCAGCAACGCGGTAGGTGCGGTGTCGGGCGTGGTCGGCAAGGGCTTGTCGCTCACCGGGCAGGGCATCGCCGCTGCGGCGCCAGCGTTGGGCAATGGGGTGCAGGATGAATTGAAGAAGCAGGGCATCGAGCTGGATTGGGGCGACCTGCGCGGCCAGCTGGACACGGTGCTGCGCCAGACCGGCAAGGCCGAGCTCGATCCTGAGCGTCTGAAGGATCAGGCCGAGAACGTGGGCGAAGACGGCAAGGTCACCGCCACCGATGCGGCGCAGACCCCGCAGGCCGCCTCGGACGAACTGGCCGCGTGGTTCGACCGTGTGCGTGCGCAGGCCAAGCCGGCCATCGATGCGGCCGACCGCGATGCGTTGATCAACCTGATCGTGGCGCGCACGGGTAAATCGCGCGCGGAGGCCGAGCAGATTGCCGACAACTACGCGCAGAGCTACCAGAAGGCCGTGGCCCAATACGAAGCGCTCAAGCGCACCGCCGAGCAGAAGGCGCGCGAGGCCGGCGATGTTGCGGCACGCGGCATCTCGCGCGCGGCCTGGAGCACCTTGGTGTTGTTGATCCTGGGCGCGGGCATTGCGTTTGCCGCCGGGCGTGCGGGTCGCCGCACCGATCCTGTTGTGATCGACCCGGTTGTTGGGGTGTGAGATTTCTTGCCGAGGTGTCAGGTTGACGGTTGGGGAACCGTCGCCTGCTGCAAGGCGTCCTTGGTCCCAAGGTGCGCCGAGTTAGGAGTGACACTGAGCAAGCAACCGGGGTAACCCCTTCTCGGCGAAGGATGCCAAGACTCGCTCTCCACCGGGCCATCTAGGGATGGTCCGGTGTTTTTTTGCGTGGAGATATTGCGTGTTTGCCGCTGTGTGTTCTGGGCTTGGAAGTGGGTTGATAACTCGACTTTCTGTGTGCTTTTTTTTGCGGTTTGCGTTGACACTAGGTCTGCCGGTTTTGTGCGAGTGCTTCGGTCTGCTGCGGGCGCTTGCACGCGTACCGGCGTGGGACACGCCGCAAGTACGTCCGTGTAGGCTCTTACGCGGCATCCATGCCGCGTAAGGTCCCACGCCGGTACGCGTGCAAGCACCTTCGGATGTTGTCGGTGGCTGATTGAAAAGCGACGGCATTGCTTGCCGATCAGCAGTTACGAAAAGTGGGGGCGCGGTGTCGTATCCGGGGGCGGGACCATGTGGCGGCATGGATGCCGCCACTGAGCCTCCACGGACGGATTCACGGCGTGTCCCGACACTGGATGCGGCACCGCGCACAAGCCGAGCCCGCACATGACGCCTGCCAGTTTTACGCGACTGCTTTGTTCACCGAGGGCGCTTGCATGGACGCGATGAATCCGCATGCACGCTGACAGTCCCTTCGCGATACCTGTGCAGAAGCGTGCATCGATCGCTGCGCTGTACGCGTGTTTCAGACGTGTTGCGTCACCCGGCCGGCCCTCACTCCACGCTGGACGCTACCAGCCGCTGCCACAACGCAGCGTTGGCGTCGTTGTCCGGTTCCAACGTGGCCAGCACGCTCAGCGCATGGTCTTGATGCTCGGCACCGTGGCGAGCGAGCATGGCCAGCGCGGCGGCCAGCCGGCCGTAACGTAGCGCCATGCCGAGCGAGGTGGCCAGCAGGGTGGTGTCGTGTTCGGGGCGCTGCTCGTCCAGCGCGGTGCTCAGCGAGGCAGGCAGCTCCCAGGCGGTGGCGATGGTCTTGGCCACCGTGGCGGTGTGGCGTTCGACCAAGGCGGCGGCCACTTCCAGGCTGTAGGGCAGTGCCGGGCGTTCGGCGTAGGTGTCGCGCAATACGCGCAGGATCACCACCGCGCCCAGGCCTTGCAGCAGGCCGGCCAGCTGCGCCGACAAGGTGTCGCCGCCGCGCTCGCGCATGTAGGCGGCCGCTGCGGTGGCGGTGCGCAGGGCGTAATCCCACACCGCCGCCGGCAGGCGCGAGTACAGGCCGCCATCCAGGCTCAGCACTGGCTGCATGACCGCTGCGGCGACGATCTGGCGCACACCCTCGGTACCGATATGCACCACCGCCCGTTCCAGGCTTTCCAGCGGGCCGCCTTGCGGCCGGTACAGCGCGCTGTTGGCGATGCGCAACAGGTTGGCGGCCAGCGCCGGGTCCTGCGCGATGATCGCGGCGATGCCGCGGCCGGAGGCATCCGGGTCGTTGACCGCACGCATCAGCTGCGGCAACAGCTGCGGGCGGCGCGGCAATAGCTGCGGCCGCAGGTCGACGTGTTCGAGCGCGCTGGCCACCGCCGCCAGCACATCGGCCTGCGCAGGATCGACCGGCAGGCTGCCATCGGCCAGCGACGGGGTGGACATCACCGCGGCATACATGCGCCGCAGCAACGGGCGCATCGGTGGCGGCCCGGACGGCAATGGCTGCGGTGCAGGAGCGGTGTGCGCCTGCGTGTGCGCTTGCGCCTGCTCGTGCACAGGCGCCAGTTCCGGCGTGACCGTTGGCGCGGCGTGCGCACTGGACGCGATAGCCGCGGCAGCTGCGCTGATCGTTTGGGCACGATGGCGCAGCAGCAGCCAGGCAATGACACCGGCGAGTACCAAACCGGCAAGGAGTCCGGCAGCAAGCAGCAACACAATCACGGGCGTCATGGGAATTCGTCTGAGCAGTGCTGCGACTATCCGCGAAGCCGGTCGCGGCGGCAATGTGGGCGCGAGGAGCTGCCGCAGTGCAGCGGTGCGTGGCGTGTCTTCAGATTGACCGCTGCGCTGCACGTCACGCTAACGCAGCGGGGACCACTATGCGTCACCAGCTGTGCAGCCCTAGAGCATCTAGGCAGCTTAAAGGGTGCAGGCATCCGCAGTTGGACCATCTTTCACGAAGACACCGCGCATTGCGCGGTGTCTTCGTTTGTGTGTGGTGATGGACACGCGCGCTGGTTAGCGGGCACCGTCATCGCGGCACAACCGCGCTACAGCGTGCCCTGTTTCCACAGCCGCACGATTTCGGCCGGGGCATGTTCTTCGGGAATGCGCAGCGGCTCGCTGGCACCGTCCCAGGCGATGCTGAAATAGCGTCGGTCGCCGCCACCGGCCTGCGGGCGCGGCAGTGCATGCACCAGGCATTGGTCCAGCAGCGTGCGCAGGTGCAGGCGCTGCGCATCGTCCAGTTCATCCATCACCAGTTGCCGCTCGCGGCGCATGGCCGGGAACGCGGCCACGCCGCCCTCGCGTGCAAGCCGCAGGGTTACGCCCAACTCCACCGGCGGCAACTGTGGACTCATGCCAGCACGCCCACGTCGCGCCAGGCCTGTTGCACGGCGAGTGTCTTCACACTGGTGGGGCCGTAATCGGCGCTGGCGACGCTGACAGTGCGTGCGGCAAAGGTGGCGAAGTCCGCACCCGCAGCCAGTTCGCCACCGGTGAGCGTGCGGTACCAGATGCGGCCGGTTGTCTCCCACGCCGCGCCACCGATCGCCACCGCAGCGCGATAGAACGCGTGATTGGGAATGCCGGAGTTGTAATGCACGCCGCCATCGTCCTCTTGCGTGTTGACGTAGCCGGCCATGGTGGCCGGTTGCGGATCTTTGCCCAGCACCATCTGTTCGCCATCCCAGAAGGCGTTGTCGTAGCCGCGCTCGTAATGCACGCTGCCGATCAACGGCATGCCGGCGTCATCGATCGAGTTGTGCCCGTACACCGTCTGGAAGAAATCATGCGTGGCACCGAGAGAGTCATACGCCTCGGTCACTGCCACATCGTCGGTGGCTGCAGCGCCTTCGTCGCGCACCAGGGTGCCGGGTAATGCGGTGCCGTGTTGCGCATCGTAAATACGCCGCTGCACCGCGTGCGTGGCCGGTGCGGCATCCGCGACGAGCGCCTCTGCACGTGCGAGCAGGCCACGCGCACGCTGCTGCCGCAGGAACGCGGTGATGTGGCGGGACAGCTGCGCGCAGTGGCGTGCATGCTCGGGCGCCGCCTGCGCCACATGGTCCAGCAAATACGGCGGCAGAATGCCGGCACGGCGCGGGGCGACGGACGCAGACATAAGCGGTCTCCACAGTGGGATGCGCTCGCGACTATGCCCAGGCCTGGTTTAGGAAAACGTTAGGCCGGCCCAGATCACACGCCTGTGGCGTGTTGCGATAGGTCTGGCGTTCATTCCAGCTGCGCCAATGCCTGCTGGATCGGCGTCTGCCCATCGATGAAGCCGACAGTCTTGCCGATGGTGGCCGGCGTTGCCAATGCCGCTGCGATCACCTGCGCCACGTTGCCGCGCGAGACGCCACCGTCGGCATCGCCGCCCGGGTCGCGGGTGATGCGGCCGGTTGGCGCATCCTGGGTCAGTCGTCCCGGTCCCAGTACGGTCCAGTCCAGCGTGGTATCGCGCAGATGTGCGTCGGCGGCGGCCTTGGCCTGCGCATAGGCGAAGAAGCCATCGTCCGGCCCGATGCCGTGTTCCAGCCCGGCACCGAGATAGGACACCATCACGTAACGGCGCACGCGCGCCTGTTCGGCGGCATGCATCTAACGGATTGCCGCATCGCGATCCACCGCATAGGTGCGCGCTGCATCGCCACCGCCGGCCGACCACACCACCGCATCGTGGCCGGAGAACGCAGCGGCAATCGCATCGGTATCGGCGTGTTCGATGTCGAACAGCAACGGCGTGGCGCCATCGGCAATCACATCGTCGGTGTGCTCGGGATTGCGGAACAACGCAGTCACCTGATGCCCACCGCGCACCAATAGCGGGGTGAGCAAACGCGCGACCTTGCCATGGCCGCCAATCAACACGATACGAGACATCCACCACTCCAGCACTGCGCGCCGCAAGGGCGCGGAATGCCACCATCCTCGCCAATGCGGTGCTAAGGCGGTGTTATCGCAGCGGCGATCAGCTTCTTATTCTCAGTGTTTGTCTTCATTGCATCGAACCCACGTCGCCCGCTATGTGCAAGGTATCGGCAGCAGCCAATACACCGGCTCAAAACGCGCATGGCGCAATGACCGCATCGATCGCATCTGGGACACTATGCGGCCCCTGTGTGTGCGAGATGCCGATGACCACCTCCCATGATTTGCGTCCACGCGTTGGATGTGGCGCCTTCATCCGCCGTGCCGATGGCCACTTGCTGCTGGTGCAACGCGGACGTGCGCCCGAGCAAGGCCATTGGGGCTTGCCCGGTGGCAAAGTGGACTGGATGGAAACCGTCGAAAACGCCGTGGTGCGCGAAGTGCTGGAAGAAACCGGCCTGCATGTGCACCTGCAACGCGTGCTGTGCATCGTCAGCTACTTCGAGCCGGATCTGACGCCACCGGAGCACTGGGTCGCGCCGGTGTATCTGGCCGCCATCCAAGGCAGCGAACACGCGGTGCGGCGCGAGCCCGAGGCAATCCTCGCTATCGGCTGGTTCGCGCTGGACGCACTGCCATCGCCGTTGACCACCTCCACGGTGCAGGCATTGCAGCATCTGCACGTGCAAGGCCTGCCGGCCTCTACAGGCTGAGCGCGGCAGGTCATCGCAGCTGTCTGGCGTTATCCTCGCCGGCTGACTGCCTGGGAGGGCAACGCATGGCACACCATTGGTGGACACGAACGGTTGTTTTGCTGCTGATCGGCAGCGTAGGCACTGCATACGCTGCAGCGGCAGAGACGGCACAACCCGCTGCTGCAACCGCACAAGATGGCATCCGGCATGTGAGTGCATTCGCGCTGCCGGTCTCTGAGTATCTGAGCCCGGCGGCACGCGCGCATGTAGCTGCAGAAGTCGCGCGCGTCGATCCGTTGGCCAAGGCCGACAACGCCACGCTACTGACGCAATTGCCCAGCATCCGCGCCGACACCGAACGCTGGGCCGAAGGCGTGATCGCGCAGCTGCGCACACGCTACGCGGTGGAGATCACGCCCGAGACCTGGAACGGCGTGCCGGTGCTGCGGGTGGAGCCACGCACGCGCACACCCGAACAGGCAAAGCGTTTGCTGATCGAGCTGCATGGCGGCGGATTCGTGATGGGTAGCGCTGCCTCGTTCGGCCTGATGGAAGCCATCCCGATCGCGGCGATGACCGGCATGAGCGTGGTTGCGGTGGACTACCGGATGGGTCCGGAGCATCGCTTCCCGGCCGCCAGCGAAGATGTGGCGGCGGTGTATCGCGCCGCGCTCAAGAAGACCTACGCCCCGGAGCGTATCGGCATCTTCGGCTGCTCGGCCGGCGGTGTGCTCACCGGCGAGTCGCTGGCCTGGTTTGCCAAGGAGCGCCTGCCGATGCCGGCGGCGGCAGGCATGTTCTGCGCCGCTGGCGATGCGCGCTATCGCGGCGATTCGCGTGTGGTGGTCGCCGCAGTGAACGATGCCTTGCTGCCCGACAATGCCGGGGCGCTGCCGATCATGGAAGACCTGTATTACGGCGAGAACGTGGACTTCCATGACCCGCTGGTGTCGCCGGTGTTCTCCGATGCGGTGCTGCGCCAGTTTCCGCCGACCTTGTTTCTCACCGCAACGCGTGCGGCCGAGTTGAGCGCCACGGCCTATACACATGCGCGCCTGGTGGATCTGGGTCGCGAATCGGACTTGCACGTCTGGGACGGGCTGGGCCACGGTTTCCACCTCACCGAGACACTGCCGGAAAGCCAGCAGGCGTTGCGGGTCACTGCACGCTTCTTCAGCAAGCATCTGGGCCTGCCACCACCGGCATTGGCCGCGCCACACTAACGCCACGCTGACATCGACTAGGCACCGCGCTTACATCTTCTCGCCTAGGTTGAGACGGACCGGCGCTGCACTTGCAGTGCCGACATTGATCAGGAGAGTCGGATGAGTCTGCAAATTCCTCAGGGTGCACTGGTGGTTGTGGCCGATGGCGGCGAAGCGCGTTGGTTCACCAACACCGGCAACGAAGCCAAGGTGGTGCTGCGTCAGCACGCGCGCACCGATGTGCAGAACGTCGATGACGACGGCCCGGCCGGCAAGGCGCCGCAGGATCTGAGCAACGCTGATCTGGACGAAATGACCTTCGCCAAGCAGTTGTCGCATGCCTTGAACGATGGCGCGCTGAAGCACGAATACACGCATCTGGTCCTGGTGGCCGACCCGACCACGCTGGGCCGCGTCCGCCCCTTGCTGCACAAGGAAACACAGCAGCGCTTGGTGGGTGATCTGGCCAAAGACCTCACCAATCTGCCGCTGGAAGACATCCAGCGCGCGCTGTCCTGATAGCGGAGCACGCGCGCGATGGGGTTTGTTCGCGAGTACGCCACGCAGGCACCCGAGCGCAGCGAGGTGGATGCACAGGCCGGGCTGCAGGTGCTGGAGTTCGGCACCGATTGGTGCGGTCACTGCATGGCTGCCCAGCCGCTGTTGCAAAAACTGCTGGGTGGTTTCCAGGCGGTGGATTACCGCAAGGTCGAAGATGGAAAAGGGCGGCCGCTTGGCCGCTCTTTCCGCGTGAAGTTATGGCCAACCATCATCTTGCTGCGCGATGGCGAAGAAGTCGCGCGCGCGGTGCGCCCGCAAACGCGCGAGGATCTGCAGCCGTTGTTGGCAGTGCTGGGTGAGCCTGCGATTTAGAGCGGCTGATAAAACTATTGCGCTCACCGTCAGGTGGACGCGGCCTTTGCTGTATGCGCTGAAACGCCTTGAAAACAGGGCGTTTTGGCAAAGCGGCGCCCTCGCGCCTGCAGCGATCTGCACGCTGTAGTAACATGTGCGGCTGATCAAGCCCCTGGGCACTTGCCCACCCCTTGGTCGTCTGTCCCGCAGCGTCGCTGAGTGTTCGCGGCCGTCCGGGAATGCCTCCGGTGTCATCCCCTGCATGTGCGTTTGCCATGCGCGCGCGATGTGCTGTGTCCTGTGCGTTGCCAGGGCGAGTGGGCAGCGATGGCCGCACATGGAGACCAAACATATGCACGACACGCGCACGATTGCCTCGCACTTCGGTTGGTTCAAGCGCCGTCGCCAACTGCAACTGGACGAAGTCACCGTGGTCGACCGCCCGATGCTGCGCAAGGCCGTGGGTGCGGCCGCACTGGGCAATGCGATGAAGTGGTTCGACTTCGGCGTGTACGGCTATCTGGCGGTGACCTTGGGGCAGGTGTTCTTCCCCGCGAGCAATCCCACCGCGCAGTTGATTGCGACGTTTGCCACGTTCACCGTCGCATTTTTGGTGCGACCGATCGGCGGGATGGTGTTCGGCCCGCTCGGCGACCGCTACGGGCGGCAGAAAGTGCTGGCGGCCACCATGATTCTGATGGCGTTGGGCACCTTCAGCATCGGCTTGATTCCGTCCCATGCAACCATCGGCGTGTGGGCGCCGGTGTTGCTGCTGTTGGCGCGGCTGCTGCAAGGCTTTTCCACCGGCGGCGAATACGGCGGGGCAGCGACCTTCATCGCCGAATACGCCACCGACCGCAATCGCGGCCTGATGGGCAGCTGGCTGGAATTCGGCACGCTGGGCGGTTACATCGCCGGTGCCGCCACGGTGACCGCATTGCACATGGGCTTGAGCCAGACGCAGATGCTCGAGTGGGGCTGGCGCATCCCGTTTCTGGTCGCCGGCCCGCTGGGTTTGCTGGGCCTGTACATGCGCATGAAACTGGAAGAAACCCCGGCGTTTCGCGCCTATACCGCGCAATCGGAACAACGCGAACGACAAACCGCAGGGCAAGGCCTGCTCACGCTGCTGCGCCTGCATTGGCCGCAGTTGCTCAAGTGCGTTGGGCTGGTGCTGGTGTTCAACGTTACCGACTACATGTTGCTGACCTACATGCCCAGCTACCTCAGCGTCACCATGGGCTATGCCGAGAGCAAGGGCCTGTTGCTGATCATTCTGGTGATGCTGGTGATGATGCCGCTCAACATCGTCGGCGGCCTGTTCAGCGACAAGCTGGGCCGCCGCCCGATGATCATCGGCGCCTGCATTGCCTTGTTCGTATTGGCGATTCCGTGCCTGATGCTGATCGGCAGCGGCCACGACGGGCTGATCTTCACCGGGCTGATGCTGCTCGGCCTGGCGCTGGTGTGCTTCACCAGCTCGATGCCCTCCACGTTGCCGGCGCTGTTCTACACACCGGTGCGCTACAGCGCGCTGTCGATCGGCTTCAACGTCTCGGTGTCGTTGTTTGGCGGCACCACGCCGTTGGTCACTGCCTGGCTGGTGGAGCGCACCGGCGACCCGCTGGTGCCGGCGTACTACCTGATGGGCGCAGCCGCGATCGGGTTGGTGACCATGCTGTTCGTGCGCGAAACCGCCGGCTTGCCGTTGCGTGGCTCACCGCCGGCCGTGGCCACCGATGCCGAAGCACGCGCGCTGTTGCAGGCCGATAGCCCGGTGACGGTGGATGCGCAGCTGCCACTGCGCTCCGCGCCCTCCATGGGCCAGCCGCGCACGGCGTAAGCGGGCTCGGCGCAGCGTGGATGCGCGTGATGCGCACCGGGCTCAGTGCAGGTTGGGCGCCAGCATGTCGGCCGAGGGCATGCCTTCGCCGGTTTCCACATAGCGTTTGAGGCTGCTGCCCAGGAAGAAGCGCCAGCCGCGCGCGCAGGCCTCCTTGCACGGCGATTCGCGATAACCGGACTGGACGAACTCCACCTGCGTGCCCTGGCTGGTGGAGTGCAGCTCGAAGCGCATCACGGTGCCTTTCCATGCGTCCGAATCGAGCATGTTGGAGTCGTGGCAACGCCAGCACACCAGGCGATGATCGGCGCCCTCGTCGATGCTCAACTCCACCCGCCAGCCCTGACGGCTCCAGTCCAGCCGCACCCTGCCGTTGCCCAGGCTCACCTCGCGCGTCCACCAGCGGGCCAGCTGCCTTGGCTCGGACAGCGCAGCGGAAACCACTTCCGGCGCGGCGGCAATGACGATGCTGTGGCGGATCTCACGATTCATCTGGTGGGCATTCGCAGCGTAGATCCCGATGATCGCGCATTTTGCAGGCCAATTGCAGGATTGTCTTGGCACTGCACAGTTCGCTCGTCCAACGCTCACATGGCGCTGGGTACCATCGGGGCGACCCCTAACGATGAAGAACAGGCATGACGACGCTTCCGATACCAGTGATGGACGTTGCCGCGCAACGCGATCTGGCCACGGCGCACGCGCTGTTGGAAAACCCCGGCGTGGCAGCGCAACTTGCCAACGCGCTGGGCGCGCCGATCGAAAGTCTGATCACCAAGCGGCTACCGAAAATGCTTGCCCGCAGCATCGATGGGGTCACCCGCCGCGCATTGCAGGTGGCAATGAAATCGGCATTGCTCAGCTTGCGCGGCAAGGCCGATACGCAGCAGCCCGCCTCCACCGCGCGGCACACCATGGTGGTGGCTGTCGCGGGCGGCGCAGGCGGATTTTTCGGATTGCCCGGTCTCTTGGTGGAGCTGCCGGTGACCACCACGGTGATGCTGCGCTCCATTGCCGATATCGCACGCTCGGAAGGCGAATCGCTGCACGATCCGGAAACGGCGCTGGCCTGTCTGGAAGTGCTGGCGCATGGCGGACGCAGCGTCAGCGACGATGGCGCCGAATCCGGCTATTTCGCCGTACGCGCGGCCATGGCGCAGCAACTCAGCGCCGCTGCGCATTACGTGGCCGCACATGGTTTCGCCAGCAAGGGCGCACCCGCGCTGGTGTCGTTGGTGTCGCGCGTTGCGGCCAAGTTCTCGGTCAACGTGGGCGAAAAACTCGCGGTGCAGGCGGTGCCGCTGGTGGGCGCCGTGAGTGGCGCAACGCTCAATACCGTGTTCATGCGCCACTTCCAGGCGATGGCACGCGGGCATTTCATCGTGCGCCGATTGGAGCGGCGCTTTGGGGAAGAGGCCGTGCGGCGCGCGTATGACGCATTGCCTGCACCGCGTTGAGATTCAGATAGCACCTCATAGGACGCCCGCGCGGCATGTACTGCTCGCACCTGCGCACCGACCATTTCGACTGGTCCTTGCCCGCCCACCGTCGCGGGACCTTACGCGGCATGGATGCCGCGTAAGAGCCTACAGGGACATACTTGCGGCGTGTCCTGCGATGGTGGGCGGGCAAGGGCCCTGCAGCAAACCCGCAGATCAGCCGCTCTACAACCGACGCATCCACACCGTTCGATTTACCTCTCAAGGCGACCGAGAGCTCGAGCTTCAGCGTCGTTTGGATGTTTCAAAGCCGCGTTGGTCGGCGTTGGTCGAGGGCGCCATGCGCTCACCGATTGCGGGACACGCCGCAAGTACGTCCATGTAGGCTCGGTGGCGGCATCCATGCCGCCACACGGTCCCGCAAGCGGTGAGCGCATCGCACCTGCTCATTTGGCTGTGTGCTGATGGGAACTACAAAGCCGACTGCGCTCACTTACTTGGTGGACATAGTAGTTCACTGACCTCCAAGTCTTGCGTTGCTCCGTCGGTCATTTCCGCTATCTGCGAGGTGATCGCTTGCCAGCAGAGCTTTGGATGCACGATGCCACTGCGACACGTCACAATCACTTTCGCCTATGTCGGACCTCGTCCATGAGCAAACCTTTTTCGCCGGCTTCCGCGCGCAACCGTGACCCGATCCTTGCGGTATTGCAGCGTTACTTTGCCGACCGCCGCCATGTATTGGAGATCGGTGCAGGCACCGGGCAGCACGCGGTGCATTTTGCGGCGGCGATGCCGTGGCTGCGTTGGCAGGCGAGCGATCATCCCGATCATCTGCCGGGCATGACGCAGTGGCTGGACGAGGCGGCATTGCCAAATACGCCGCCACCGATTCCGTTGCAGGCGGTGCTGACGCCGACGCCGGGTTTGGCGCCCGCCCCGCCATTGCCGCCGGTGCAGGCAGGCGAGCCTGCCGGCTATGACGCTGTATATAGCGCCAATACCTTGCACATCATGGGCTGGCCGCAAGTGCAGGCGTTGTTCGCGGGGTTACCTGCGGTGATGGCGCCGGATGCGCTGCTGGTGGTGTATGGACCGTTCAACCGCGATGGGCAATTCACCAGCGACAGCAATCGTGCATTCGACGCGATGTTGCGTGAGCGCGATGCGGCCTCGGGGATTCGCGATGCAGAGGCGGTGGATGCATTGGCGGAGCAGGTGGGGTTGCGGTTGGTGGAAGATGTTGCGTTGCCGGCAAATAATGTATGTCGAGTGTGGCGGCGAGCGTAAGTCGATTGCTTTTTGAAAAGCATGCACACCGACATTCCCGACTGGTTCTTGCCCGCCCCCCGTCGCGGGACCTTACGCGGCATGGATGCCGCGTAAGAGCTTACAAGGACGTACTTGCAGCGTGTCCCGCGATGGGGGGCGGGCAAGGACCCTGCAGCAAAGCCTCAGATCAGCCGCTCTCCACCTGATCCTACGGCCACGACATGGCACTCAAAATTTCGAGTCGTTAAAGAGCGGCATCGCACCCATGCGCTGATGCGGGTTGACGCGGCAGCAACTCAGCGCCTGCGTCGTTCCAGCCACCACAACGCCGTGGCTAGCGTGAGCCAGGCCAGTAGCCACGGCCAGCGGGTGCCGGGTTGGGCTATTGGCGTGCTGAGGGTCGCGTTTGTGTTGGTTGCTTTGGCGGCCATCGCAAGGGTGGCGTCGCGGGTTTGTTGGCTATGCAAGGCGGGGGCGTCGCCGGGCGCGCGGACATAGAGCCAGCGTTGTGCTGTGCCGGTTTGCAGGCGATGCCAACCTGCGCTTGTGGGCCAGTAGGCGGCGCAGACTTTGGCGCCGCTGTTGGGGTCGATCAGCAACGGTTGGGCTGGACCGGTGGAGCCGGTGACATGCGCGTCTGCAGCGATACCGCACAGTGACATGCGTTGTTGCGACCAGCCTTCTTGCACCGGGGCGGGTGCGGTGCCGCCCGCGCGGGCGATGGCGCCGAACAGCTGTGCCCACAGCGCGGCATGCAGGTCGCTGCGGCCGGCCAATACCAACGCGAAGCTGTCTTCGATCAGGGCGATGCCGATACGGCCGCGGCCTTGTGCGTGCCACCAGCCCAGCGCGCTACCGTCGTCGGCGCGTGCTGCGATCACTGCCTCGGCATCTCGCGGTTGCAGATCGCGGCGTTGCAGCGGTGGAAGTGCGGCAGTGTCGGCAGGGGCTGCAGCTGGATCGATGGACGGTGCGGCCGATGACAGCGACCGCGGGGCGGCGATTGCAGTGCTGGTGCTGCCACCGGTTGTCGTAAAGCCGAGCGCGTTGAGTGCTGCGCGGGTGCCGGTATCCAGTGGTCCGTCGGTGCGTACCAGCACGCCCAGGCCGCGGTCGATCGCGGCACGCACGCTCTGGCGTTGCGTGCTGCTCAGCGCGGCCAGGCGGCGTTGGTCGATGACCAGCAGGTCGAGCTTGTCCAGGCTGGTGGCGTCCAGTGCGGCGCTCTCGCCCAGTTGCACGCCGGGGCCGACCGCGATCTGGCTGCGCACGTCCAGCCCGGCATCGCTGGCCCAGCGGCGCAGGTATTTCAGTTCCGGCTGCGGCGCGCCGGCCAGCAACAGCACACGCGCGGGCGGCACTGCGGTGATCAGCACCGGCACCTGTACGCGGCTGCGTTCGGCGCCTGCGGCATCGCGCAGGCGCAGTGCGAACACCACCTGCCCTGCTGCGCGCGCCAGGCCACGCAGATGCACCTGGCCGGTTGCGTTGGCTACGGCGGTGTCGACCACCTGGCCGGCGGGATCGAGTAGCTCCACCCGTGCTGCCGGCAGGCCCTGGACGCGGGCGCTGATGGCGAAGGTTTCGCCGGGGGCGACCGGTGGCGGTGGCGAGACGGCGACCAGACCCTGCGGTGCCGGGCCAAGCGCCAGTCGCAGCGGTACGCCAAGTGCATCGCGGTCGCGTGCCGGCAGGCCGGTGCCATGCACGACCACTGCGGTGGTGCCGGGCGCGCGGCGCAGGGCGGTGGCCAGATCCGGTACGCGTGCCACGCCTGCCAGCGCAGGCGCTTCGGGCAAGGCGACCCATTGCGCCGCATTCGGGCCGACCTGAGCTGCCGTAGTGCCCGCGGTGGCGACGTGCAGCTCGCTCATGCTGCCAGCGCGCGGGGGCGGCAGCAGCACCGGGTACAGCAGGCCGGCGAGCAACGGTTGGGCGGCAAGCAACAACCATAGCCTGGCGCGCGAATGTGGTTGCCGAGCGTGCGCGCGTAACAGCCGGAACCAGCCGACGACGACCAGTACGAATAGTGCAGAACCGACCAGCCAGGGCAGTGATAGCGTCATGGCTGCGGCTCCCGGTGCAGTGCATCCAGATAGCGTTGGCCGCGCGCGTCCGGTGTGGCGCGTCGGTGGACGGGCGCGGGCGGGGCGACGAGGGTGCGCCAGACCTGGGTACGCAGTTGGGCGCGGCAGCTGGCGCAGTCCGGTTCGGCGCGCAGGGTCTCTACAGCGGCGGCCAGGCTCAGTGGATCGTGCAGGCGGTCTTGCTGGCGTTGCAGCCACTGCGCGTAGCGGGCCAGGGTGGCGTCCGGCACGGGTGCGGGTTCGCCCAGCGCGTCCCAGAGCTGCAGCGCGGACGGGTCGGGATCCGGGCGGGTGTCCAGCCCGGCGGCACGGTCGCCCAGGCCGGCGCGGTCGCCGCTCAGGCGCCGGCTGGGGTCGATCGGCGGTAGCTGGGTGCCGACCCGCGCCAGGTAGATGCGTTCGGCCTGTTGCACCTGCTTGATGAAGCCCAGCGCCTTATTGGCATAAGGCAGCGCACGCTCGGGGTGGCCCTGGCGCAGCTCGCCCTCGGATTGCCACATCTGGTCCAGCGCGGCGCGCAGCAGGGCGCGCGTTTGCGGGTCGAGCAGGGTGGCGGCTTCGGCGTGGTCGTGGGTATGCCCGAACTCGGAGAGCACATCCTGCGCCTGGCCGAAGCTGCTGCGCTCGGGCCGGCCGTTGTTGTTGCCGTGGTCATGGTCGTGGTCATCCAGCGCGGCGGCGCCGGGTTCGGATGCGGCGTCGCGTTCGTGCTCGTCGTGCCCGTGTTCGTCCTGGGCGGGCGCCTGCGCAGCTGTCGCAGGCGTTGTCGGTGCATCCGCAGTGGGCATGTCGGCAGTGGGCAGATCGTCGGCCGGGGCGTCACTGGTGGGCGGGTCGTCGGCAGTGGGCGGGCCCTTGGGTGCGCCTTCGCTTTCTTCGCCGAGAAACTGGCCGTAGCGCAGCCGCAGCAGGCGCTGGTCCACGCCGATGGCGTCGGACCGCTTGAGATAGGCATCCGGGTCCAGGTGCGGCTTTTCCTGCAGCAGCGCTTCGGCGTCGATGATGATCTGGCGCTGGCTGCGGAAATAGGCCGGCAGGGTCTGTTTGACGCTGGCCTCCAGGCCGGCGGCCATGGTCTGTTCGGGCGGCGGCCAGCGCAGGATCACGCTGGCGCTGCGGCCTTCCTGCGGCCCGGGTTGGCGGGTGTCGTGGACGATCAATTGGGCGATCAGGTCGTCGCCGGCCGCCATGCCCAGGGCCTGCGGCTGCAGCGTGGTGGAAAAGCTGCGTTGCCTGGCCGGGCCGCTGCCGGTGAGGGTGCGGTGCTGGGTTTTGAAGGTGATGTTCTCGCCGCTGCCCTGGGCCAGGGTCAGGCGCAGTTCGGCGGTGGCGGCCACCGCGTAGTCGTCGCTGGCTTCGAAGCGCAGCGTCCAGCCGGCATTGGTGGGCGTCCACAGCACCAGGCTTTGTTCGGGCGCGAGCACGCGCACCTGCGGCGGGCGATCCGGCAGCACGTCGAGCCGATGTAGCTGGCGGTCTGCCGGCGCACCGTCGATGAGGATGCGATACAGACTGGCGCGCTCGGCGATCCATTGGCCTTGCCACTGATCGCTGCTGCCTTGCCGGGCCAGCGCGATGAGGCGGCCGTCGGTGAGCCGCAGCGCCACGCTGCGCGGGGCGGGGCTGACCTGCAGCTGCCACTCCAGCCGGGTGCCGGTTGGCACGTGCGCATCCAGGCCGGGCAGGCGTGCGGACGGCAGGCCGGTGTAAGCGGGCGGGGTGCTGTGTAGCTGTGCCTGACGCAGCGTGGGAGCGCCGTTGCCGGCACGGGCAGCGGCGACGCGGTCGTTGCTCGGCGCGGGCTGGGTGGCGCGGTGCGGCCACAGCAGCAGTGCGACGCAGGCCAGCAGGCCGAGCAGGCTCCATGGCCAGGCGCGCCGCCACGGCCAGGCCGGGCGGAGATCGCGTGGGGTGCTGCGCAGGCGCTGTTCCAGGCGCTGCCGTTGCAGGGCCTGCAAGGGGCCGAGCTGCGCGGTCGAGGCGAACAGCAGGTCGCTGCTGTCTTCCAGATCCGCTTCGCGATCCAGCCGGCGGATCAGCCAGGTCTGGTCGAGTCGCCGTGTCGCCAGCATCGCCACGCCGGCCAGTGCCAACACACCCGCAATGAGCGACGGCACGATCGCCACGTGCGCGCCGGTGCGCCAGGCCAGCACCGCCGGGAGGACGGCCAGCGGTAGCCCGAACAGCAGCACGCCTGCGGCCTGCCGCCGTCGCGCGGCCTGCCATGCGTGGTGCAGCGCGGGCGTGCTCATGCCGCGTTGCTCCGGCGTGGCGATGTGGCCAGCCAGCGTTCGGCTGCGAACAGCAGCAGCACCAGACCGATCAACCACGGCGCCAGCGGCCACGGTGCGGTGGTCAGGCGGATGGCCGCAGGGCCACGCTGTGGTTGTTGGGTCTGTGCCAGCGCGCGCTGTGGGGTGGGAACCGGCTGCAGGGCGTCATGCAGGCGGGTGGGGAAATCGGCATCCAGCAAGGCGGGCAGGTGCTGCGGCTGCAGCTGCACGGACCAGCGCAGCAGGCGCCCGCGCCCGAATGCGATGGCATCGATCAGTGGCGCGCCGTGCGCGTCTTGCAGCACTGCCTGCCGCGGGCCGGCGAGTGCGGGAGGGGCCGGCGTCTGCGCGTCGAGCAGCAGGTGCCCGCCGGCTGCGACCCAGGCGATGACCGGCGCAGGCGGTGCGCTGTGCGAGAGCCAGACCACCACCGTGCCGGGTGCCCAGCGCGCCTGCACTGCGGCGTCGGGGGCGCTGACTGGCAACGCGCCGGGCACTGCCCAGGCAGCGTGTACGGCGCGCAGATAGCGCAGCGCCGGGTCGGTGGGGGCGTCGGCGATCGCCTGCATCCGCAGCGGTGCGACAGCTGCGGCTTGGGCGAGCGGCGATTGGCCGGGCAGCACCTGCCATTGCACGTTGCGCGACAGCTGCAGGCGCTGCGCATCCAGCGGCCCCCAGTGGCTCGGCACGATCATGCTGAGTGCGGTGTCCGGCGGCAGGCTGGCATCGAGCTCGCGCAGCAGGCTGCCGACCGGTTGCGTGGTGCCGCCGGGCGCGGTGTATGGGTTGGTCGCATCGGCATCGATCGGCGGGAAGCCCGGCGCCAGCCACACCCACTGCGCGTTTGCTGCGTGGCTGAGCGCGCGCGCCGCAGTCACATCCACGCCAGGACTCACCGCAATCCGCGGGCGCACATCCTGATGGTTGCGCAATGCCGGCTCGGCCAGCAGCAGCGCCAATGCCGCGAGCAACAGCAGGCGCACCAGCAGCAGCGGCCATTCGTCGAAGCGCACACGATGCCGTGGGCGCGGCAGCGCACGCAGCCAGCGCAGCGCGGCGAAGTCGGTAGGCCGGTGTTCGCTGCGGCGTGCCAGGTGGATCAGTAGCGGCAGCAGCAGTGCGGCCAACGCGGCCAGGCCGGCGGGGAAGAGCAGGAGCAGGTTCACGGCCGCGCCACCTCAGCGGCGTGCGCGACGAGGTGCAATGACGGTACCTCGCTGAGACGGGAGTATTGGCTCATCGCCGCGCACCCTGCCCAAACAAGTCGCGCAATGCCGCGTCGGGTGGTGCATCCAGATAATGCAGCGCATGCGCAATGCCGGCGGCCTGCCAGCGGGCCTGCCGCGCGCGCTGTGCATCGCCGAAACGCTGCATGTATGCGGCGCGCATCGCGGCGCCATCGCCAAGCAATTCTTCGCCGGTTTCCGGGTCGCGGAAGCGGTGCCCGCCGCTGAAAGTGAAATCGCGTTCGTCGCAGGTCAGCACTTGCAGCTGGATCACTTCGCGGCGTGCGGCGGCGAGTTTTTCGAGGGCGCCGACCAATTCTTCGTCGAAGCCATCGCCGATCGACAGCACCAGCGCATGTGCGGCGATGCGTTCCCACAGCGGGCGTAGCGCATCCATGCCGGGCCAGCGCCCGCCGGCGCGCAGACGCTGCAAGGCCAGCCAGAGCCGGTCGCGTTGACGCGGCCCGCCGCCTGCCGGCACTGCCACCAGGCCATCGCCGTGCACGGCGAACAAACCGACCTGATCGCCCTGGCGCAGCGCTACTTCGGCAGCACATGCGGCCAAGGTCGCCATCGCCTGCAAGCGCGTGTAGGCAGGGCGTGCCTGGTCTGCCTGGCCCGCGGAGGCGGTGGCATCGAGCAACAGCCACAGCGTGAGCGGGCTTTCGCGCTCTGCTTCGCGCACGAAGAAGCGGTCCGAGCGCGCGTAGAGTTTCCAGTCGATCTGGCGCAAGGCATCGCCGGGTTCGTAAGCGCGGTATTGCGAAAATTCCAGCCCGGCACCACGGTTGCGGCTGGCGTGCTGGCCGATGCCGTGCGCGCCCTGCGCGTGGCGCGCATGCAGCTGCAAACCGCGCAGGCGGCTGCGCAGCTCGGCAGGAATCAACGCCGGCAGGTCCACGCTCACGCTACTGCGCGCCCCACGCCGGGAACGGCACGGCGCGCAGCAGCGCGGCGACCACATCGTCGGCGCTGCGTTGTTCGGCCTCGGCCGCAAACGACAGCAGCAGGCGGTGGCGCATCACTGGCGCGGCCAGCGCAATGACATCGTCGCGGGTGGCGGCAAAGCGGCCTTGCAGCAATGCGCGTGCCTTGGAGGCGAGCACCAGCGATTGCCCGGCGCGCGGGCCGGCGCCCCATCGGATCCACTGGCGCACCTCGTCGCTGGCCTGCGGGCCGGGCCGGCTGGCGCGCACCAGGCGATTGATCCAGGTCAGCAGATCCGCGCCGACATGCACCTGCCGCACCTGTTGCTGCAGCGCCAGCACGCTGTCCGCGTCCATCACCACCGGCACCTGCGCAGTTGCGGTGCCGGTGGTCTGGGTGAGGATGTCGCGCTCTTCCTGCTCGCTGGGGTAGTCCACCCGCACATGCAGCAGGAAGCGATCCAGCTGCGCTTCGGGCAGCGGATAGGTGCCGGCCTGTTCGATCGGGTTCTGCGTGGCCAGCACGAAGAACGGCGCCGGCAGCGCATAGGTGGTGCCGGCGTAGCTGACGGTGCGCTCGCTCATCGCTTCCAGCAACGCGGCCTGGGTCTTGGGCGGGGTGCGATTGAGTTCGTCGGCCAGCAGCAGGTTGGTGAAGATCGGCCCCTGCTGAAAACGGAAATGCCGATGCCCGGTGCCGTGATCTTCTTCCAGCAACTCGGTGCCGAGGATATCGCTGGGCATCAGATCGGGGGTGAACTGCACGCGGCGAAACTGCAGCTCCAGCGCTTGCCCGAGCGAGCGCACCAGCAGCGTCTTGCCCAGGCCGGGGGCGCCTTCCAGCAGGCAGTGGCCGCCGGCGAGCAGGCCGATCAGCAGTTGCTCCACCACCGCGTCCTGGCCCACCACCGCCTGGGCCAGCGCTGCACGCAGCGCGCCGAGTTGGGAGAGCTGGTTGGCAAGAATGTCGTCGTTGGGGGAGGTCATGGGGGAAGTCTCGTTATCGGGTTGCTGGCGTAGGAGCGCGCTTGCGCGCGACGCTTCACCGGGAAATCTTCATCGCGCGCCAGCGCGCTCCTACACGGCGGTCAATTGGTCAGCGCATACATCACGATGTTGACGCCGAACCTGGTGTTGTCTTCGGCCAGAAACCGCTTGTTGCGCCAGTCGTAATCCCATTCGCAGCCGTAATCCTTGTTGCTGTACAACACGCCGAGCCGGCCATCGATGCTGATGCCCTTGAGGTAATCGTGCACCAGATCGTCGCCCCAGCCATTGAGTTCGAAACTGGTAGCCGGTGGGCCATCGGGGAACTTGAAGAACGCGTTGTAGAGGCGATGACTCTTGGGCAACTTCTGCAGCGCGGTCTTGCCGAAGATGGACGCCATCTGCGCCTCGAACGACGTCGCAAACAGGCCATCGATATCGTGATTGCAATCGTCCACGAACACGAAGCCGCCATTGCGCACATAGCGCTCGAAGTTGCGCCGCTCGGCCGGATTGAATTCCACCAGCTTGTGCCCGGACAGATAGCAGAACGGCGCCTGCAACATGCGCGGATCGGCCAGATCCAGCACGTGTTCCTGCGGGTCCACACGTAGCTGGGTGTAGTCGATCAGCGAGGTGATCAAGTTGGACGGCATGCGCGCATCCACATCCCAATCACCGGAGTCGTAACGCAGCCGGGTGAACCAGAAATCGTAGTTTCCCGCCGCACGCACCTGTAGCGGTAGCGCCAACGTTGTGGCACTACCGAGCAGCAGACCGAGGAAATAGCGACGCGATGTCGTGGCCGGGAGGGAACCGGGAACCGGAAGCGCTGGTAAACAATCCGGTTGGCAAGAGCAGCGCCTGCTCTCCCATTCTCGATTCCCCACTCCCCATTCCCGGCTCCTACTCACACCGCATCCGACAACGAGGTAAACGTAAAGTCGCGCAGCCGCATCGGCGGGATCATCATCACGAAGCTGGATTCGTCACCGGCCACGCGCACCGGCTTGCCCAACTCGTCGATGTTGTTGAGCATGATCACCGGCGATTCGTTGAAGCGGAAATTCTTCACCGGGTATTTGATCTGCCCGTTCTCGATGTAGAAGGTGCCGTCGCGGGTGAGGCCGGTGAGCAGCACGGTCTGCGGGTCGACCATGCGGATGTACCAGGTGCGCGTGACCAGGATGCCCTTTTCGGTGCCGCGCACCAGCTCGGCGATGTTCTTGTCGCCGCCGGCCATCAGCAGGTTGCCCGGCTCGCCGATCGCGCGCTTGCCGTTCTTCTGGGCCCAGTAGCGCGAATACTGCAGGTTGGCGATCTTGCCGTTTTCCACGATCGACATCTTCTCGCGCGGCAGGCCCTCTTCGTCCCACGGCAACACTGCGGCACGCGCATCCCACGGGTCGGCGGTGATGTTCACGCGCGGGTCGTAGACCTGCTCGCCGAGCTTGTTGCCGCCGCCCTTCTTGGACAGGAAGCTGCGGCCTTCATCGGCGCGGCGTGCGTCGAAGAAATTCATCATGAACGAGATCAACCCCGCAGCGGCGGCCGGCTCCAGAATCACCGTGTACTTGCCCGGCTCCAGCGCCTTGGCCTCGGCCGAATCGCTGGCCTTGCGCATGGCGATGCGGATGTCCTGCTCTGCCTTGAAGTCGGCGGCATCCTTCAAGTTGCGCCCCACCCAGCCCGAGCCGCGGCCGTCTTCGGTACGCACGGTGCAGGTGTAGTCGAAACGTGCGCCACGCTGGTAGCCGAAATTGCCCTTGCTGTTTGCGAATGCGGTGAAGCTTTGGCCATCCTCGAGAAAGCCGGCAGCGATCAGCCCTTTGCCCTTGCACGGGGCGATCGAATCGGCGGCGACCTGCGCGCGAAACGCCGGGTCGATGGCCGCGGTGGAGTCGCTGAAGGTCGGGCTGGCGGTATAGGTTTGCTTCTCGACCGCCGGCATGAATTCCGGATTTTCCGGCGCCAGCCGGGCCAGATCTTCGGCACGCCGCACCACGCGTTCCAGCGCGGCGTCGTCGAACTCATTGATGGTGGCGATGCCCACGCGCTTGCCGAACGCCACCTGCACCTGCAGGTCGGTGTTGTCGACGATGCCGCTGGTGGACACGTTGTTGAGTGCGAAACGGATATTGCCGTCGATCGCGCCGGTGAGCGTGGCGGTGCACTCATCGGCCTTGGACAACTTGATGACCTTGTCCAGAATGGCCTTGGCCTGCGCTTCGGTAAGGATGCTCATATGGGTTTCTCCTGATCAGCCGAGCGAGCGGGCGGTGTTGATGACGTTGATGCCGTCGAAACGGGCGGTGGACGAGCCGTGCGAGACCGCCGAGGACTGGCTGGGCTGGCCCTTGCCGTCGAAGAACGAGCCGCCCATGCGGTAATCGCGTTGATCGGCCACTGCGCTGCAGGCGTTCCAGAATTCCGGGGTGCGGATCTGGTAGGCCACGTCCTCAAGCATGCGGGTGATCGCGCCGTTCTTGATTTCGTAGAACAGCTGGCCACCGAACTGCGCGTTGTAGCGCTGCTGGTCGATGGAAAACGAGCCGTCGCCGATGATGTAGATGCCGTTTTCCACGTTCTTGATCAGGTCGCTCACGCTCAGCGGCGTCTTGCCGGCCGCCAGCGAGACATTGGCCATGCGCTGGAACTGCACGCTCGACCACGAGTCGGCGTAGCAGCAGCCATCGGAGGCGGTCTTGCCGAGGATATGCGCCTGATCGCGAATGGCCTGGTAGTCCACCAGCTTGCCGTCGCGGATCAGATCCCACTGTTTGGTCTTGACGCCTTCATCGTCGTAGCCCACCGCGCCCAGGCTGCCGGGCTGGAGCTTGTCGGCCAGGATATGCACCTTGTCGCTGCCGTACTGGAAGCCGGCCTTGAGCTTGTCGAGCGTGGCGAAACTGGTGCCGGCGTAGTTGGCCTCGTAGCCGAGCACGCGGTCCAGTTCCAGCGGGTGGCCGACCGATTCGTGGATGGTGAGCCAGGTGTGCGAGGGGTCCAGCACCAGGTCGTACTTGCCCGGTTTCACAGACGGCGCCTTGAGCTTTTCCTGCGCCTGCTTGGCCGCCGCAATGGCGTCTTCCTTCATGTCGTAGGACAGGCCGTAATTGACCACGCCGTTGGGCGAGACGAACTTGCCCGAGGCCGCGCCATCCAGATATTCGTAGCCCAGGCCCATCGGTGCGGAGAGTCCGTCGCGGGTGCGGAACTTGCCGCTGGCCTTGTCGATGGCAGTCACGCTCATCGGCGCCCAGATGCGGTGCACGTCCTGATCGATGTAGGAACCATCGGTGCTGGCGAAGTACTTCTGCTCGTTGACCACGAACAGCATCGAGTTGACGAAGTTGGCGCCGGCCGCGGTGGCGGCGGCATTGACGCCGAGCAGCAGGTCGACCTTGTCCTTGATCGGAACTTCCATCGCGTTCTTCTTGATCGGGGTCTTCCAGCTCACCTCGCCCACGCCGGGCGTTGGCGCCAGTTGCACGGGGGTGCCCTGCACCTTGGCATTGGCCTTGGCGATCGCGGCGGCCTGCGATGCGGCCTTGGCCACGCCCTGTTCGGTGAGATCGTTGGTGGCGGCAAAGCCCCAGGCACCGGCCACGAGGACGCGGATGCCGGCACCGATGGATTCGGTGTTGACCACGTTCTGCACCTTGTCCTCGCGGGTGATCACGAACTGGCGCAGATAGCGGCCGATGCGCACATCGCAATAGCTCGCACCGGCCTGACGGGCGGCGTTGAGGCCGGCATCGGCCAGGCGCTTCTTGCGGCCCACATCCAGTTGCGTCAACAACTGCTCGGCGGCAATGGCCTTGCCGAAGTAGGCGGGCACGATCAGCCCACCCATGGTCAGCCCGGTCAGGGCCAGGAAATCACGTCGTTGCACGGGCAACTTCCCAATAGTCCCGCGCGGCGCGCAGGTAGTGTGGTGACGCACAGATGGGTATCTGCACGGTATCGCCGATTCTTGCCGGGCAATGAACGCTGCGTCAAATGACTTTCGACATGGGTGTGGGTAAATGCTGTGCCCGCATAGAGTGAGTGGCACAACATGCATACAGGTGTGGCGAGCGCGGCCGACAGCGTGCGATGGATGCATTTGCGCGGGGGCACGTAGCGGATGCCATGCATGCTTGCCTTAGCGACGATTATGCGATGCGCTATCAGCACACATCACGCCATCATGCGCAGTATTTGCTTCACAGGTTCAGAGCGGCTGACAAACTAAGGAGATGATCTGCGCGCTGGCTGCGGGGCCTTTGCCCGCCTACCATCGCGGGACACGCCGCAAGTACGTCCGTGTAGGCTCTTACGCGGCATCCATGCTGCGTAAGGTCCCGCGACGGTGAGCGGGCAAGGACCAGTCGAGATGGTAGGTGTGCATGGTTGCAAGCGAGGCATGACGTGTGCTGTTTGAATAACGCCGCGTCGGATCATCTTCGTAACGCAAGGCGATCAACCTGCAGGCTTTAAAAAGCTACCGACTCACTCTCTGGTGCGGTGTCCTCGCCGCTTGCGGGACCGTGTGGNCTACATGGACGTACTTGCGGCGTGTCCCGCGAGCGGCGAGGGCACCGCGCGCTCGACTGACCATGCTTTTGACCTACAGCGTTTGAATGCATTTAAACAACATAAGTCGATATCTTTGTTGCTGTGAGCTGATTGAACGATGTAAGGGCTTCAGCGGCAGAGCGATAGGGCTGCAACTTCGCTGCAGGGCCCTTGCCCGCCCACCATCGCAGGACACGCCGCAAGTACGTCCGTGTAGGCTCTTACGCGGCATCCATGCCGCGTAAGGTCCCGCGACGGTGGGCGGGCAAGGACCCGTCGAGTTGATCGGTGTGCGTAGCTTTCAATAAAACAGCCCGCAAACTTTCTGGTGAGGACACCGCGCGCTCGACTGACCATGTTTTTGACTCACAGCGTTTGAATGCATCTAAACAATATAAGTCGATATCTTTGTTGCGGTGAGCTGATTGAACGGTGTAGACGCTCCAGCGGCAGAGCGATAGGGCTGCAACTTCGCTGCAGGGCCCTTGCCCGCCCACCATCGCGGGACACGCTGCAAGTACGTCCATGTAAGCTCTTACGCGGCATCCATGCCGCGTAAGGTCCCGCGACGGTGAGCGGGCAAGGACCAGTCGAGATGGTCGGTGCGCATGACTTTCAGCAAAGCAACTACCAACGTTTGTTAGCCACTCTCAGCCCAACGAACGCGCGGTATTGATCACGTTGATGCCATCGAAGCGTGCGGTGGATGATCCATGCGACACGGCCGAGACCTGGCTGGGTTGGCCCTTGCCATCGAAGAACGAGCCGCCCAGGCGGAAGTCGCGTTGATCGCAGACTGCGCTGCAGGCATTCCAGAATTCCGGCGTGCGGATTTGATAGGCACCGTCTTCCACCAGCCGCGTGACCTGGCCGTTCTCGATCTCGTAGAACAACTGCCCGCCGAACTGCGCGTTGTAGCGCTGCTGGTCGATCGAATACGAACCGCGCCCATGGATATACAACCCGTGCTCGACGTTCTTGATCATCTCGGCAACGCCAAGTGGTTGTTTGCCTGCGGCCAGCGACACATTGGGCATACGCTGGAACTGCACGCTGGACCAGGAATCTGCATAGCTGCAGCCATCGGAAGCGGTCTTGCCGAGCAGGTGCGCCTGATCGCGCGTGCATTGGTAATCGACCAGGATGCCGTCTTTCACCAGCTCCCACTGCTTGCTCTTGACGCCCTCATCGTCATAACCCACCGCGCCCAGGCTGCCGGGCTGGGTGCGGTCGGCGACGAAGGTCACCGCATCGCTGCCCCAGCGAAAACCTGCATCGCGCTTGTCCAGCGTGGCGAAGCTGGTGCCGGCGTAGTTGGCCTCGTAGCCGAGTACGCGATCGAGCTCGAGCGGGTGGCCCACCGACTCGTGGATGGTGAGAAACAGATTGCTCGGGTCGATTACCAGATCGTACTTGCCGGCCTTCACCGAGGGTGCGGTGAGTTTGGCGCGCGCCTGTTTGGCGGCAGCAATCGCATCTTCGCGCGCGTCGTAGCTGTGGCCGTAGCCGATGAGTCCGCCAGGCAACTGGTGCTTCTGGCTGGCATCGCCATCCAGATATTCGTAACCCATGCCCATTGGCGAAGATAGCCCGTCGCGGGTGCGGAACTTGCCGCTGGCCTTGTCCACCGCCGTGACGGTAAACGGCAACCACAACCGGTGCACGTCCTGATCGATGTAGGAGCCGTCGCTGCTGGCGAAATATTTCTGCTCGTTGATCGCGAACATACGTGAGGCAACGAAGGTGGCACCGGCAGCGAGCGCTGCTGCGTTGACGTCCATCAGCAGCGCCACCTTGTCGCCCAGCGGTACTGCCATCGCGTTCTTCTTGATCGGAGTCTTCCAGCTCACCTGCCCGGCCGGGGTCACCGGCGCCAACTGCACCGGCGCACCGCCCAGCCGTGCGTTGGCCTTGGCGATGGCTACCGCCTGGTGCGTGGCAGTGGCCACGCCATCGCTGGTGAGCGTATTGGTGGCCGCAAAACCCCACGCACCATCGGCCAGCACGCGCACGCCCACACCGCTGGATTCGGCGTTGACCACGTTCTCCACCTGCGCCTCGCGGGTGATCACAAACTGACGCAAATAACGGCCCACGCGCACATCGCAGTAGCTGGCACCAGCCGCCTTGGCGGTGGTCAACGCGGTATCGGACAGGCGCCGGTTGCGCGCCGCATCCACCGGGGTAAGCAATTGCTCGGCCGCGATCAGGCGCGTATGCGGCAGCAGCAACCCGGCAGCACCGATGCCGGACAAGGTGAGGAAGGTACGACGGTCCACGTAGCGTTCTCCGATGACAATGCGGCAAACAAGATCCAACAGTCGCCGCTGAGTGCGGCATCGGTCAACTGTCGTCGGTCCTGTTTCAGGCGCGGCACCGCAAGCTGTTCGAATGCAACTTGCCGCAACTGCATGCGGTCGCCATATGCCAGGCCGCATGCAGTTGCGTGCATGTGCGCTGCGATAGGCATCACATATAGCGAACGCGACCGCTGGCGCGGCCAGCGAAGTTCGCTAAGCTGCGCCGCCGCTTCGCAACAACGCGGCACACGGGATGTCGTTCGACTGGAGGGCACCCACCTAGCATCCATGCATGCAAATCACCAAGGCAATCATTGCAATGAAGCTTATTTCTCACACTGCCGCGCTGATGGCAGTTGTTCTGTGTGCCATGGCCTCGACGGCAACCGCCGCCGACTGGTATGTGTCCCCGACCGGTGCTGCGGGCAATTCCGGAACCCGGGCCGCGCCACTGCCCACCATCATGGCAGCGCAAGCACTGGCCTCTGCCGGCGACACCGTGTATCTGCGTGGCGGTACCTATCGCCTGACCAATGCCGATATCAACAAGGTCGATACGGTCCGCGCGGTGATCAACAATCTCGTCAAGAGCGGTATTTCCTATGTCGCCTACGCAGGCGAGCGGCCAACTTTCGACTTTTCCTCGGTCACCCCGGTGGATCGGCGTGTGGTTGCCTTTCGCGTGGCGGCCAGCAATTGCGTATTCAGAGGCTTCGACGTGGTCGGTGTGCGCATCACGATCGCAGATCGAATGACGCAATCGGAAGCATTCTTCGTCGATGGCGGCAATAGCAATCTGTTCGAGAATCTGGCCATCCACGACGGCCAGGCGATCGGTTGGTATCTGGTGTCCGGCAGCAACAACCGGGTGCACAACGTCGATGTGTACAACAACCGCGGCTTGAACGCTTTCTCAGACGGCAATATCGATGGGTTTGGCGTGCATCCGACGCTTGCGGGAAGTACCGGCAACAGCATTGAAGACAGCCGCGCATGGTTCAACAGCGATGATGGCTTCGACCTCATCAATGCGGCTGCCGCAGTCACCCTGCAGCGCAACTGGTCTTTCTACAACGGCTACGACAGCAAGTTCACCATGCTGGGCAATGGCGCAGGCTTCAAGGCAGGCGGCTACGGCCGCAATGGAAGCGTCTATCCGAAGCCGGTCCCCCGGCACATCGTGCGGTTCAATCTGGCGGTGGGCAATCGAACAAACGGGATGTATGCCAATCATCATATCGGTGGGCAGGAGTGGACCAGCAACACCTCGATCAAGAACGGCCGCGCCAACTACGACATGCAATCCACCTTGAGCGACAACCTCACCGACGTGCCGGGATACGACCATGATCTGGCCAACAATCTGGGCTTCGGAACGCGGATCGAGATGATCAACCTGGGCTCTGCCACCGCGAATGACATCGGACGCAATTCGTTCAATCTTCCACTGGTCGTCAGCGCGAGCGATTTCGTCAGCCTGGACGAGCGGCAACTCATGCGTCCGCGGCAGAGCAACGGCGACCTGCCTGTCATCACCTTTGCGGCCCTGGCGCCAGGTAGTGCGCTGATCGATGCCGGGGCCGACAGTGGTCAGGCCTACAACGGCAACGCGCCGGACCTGGGCGCCTTCGAGTCGCGCTAGCACGCATCGCTCGCGTCACAGGCCGATGCCGGATGTTCCCAGCGTCGACGGCATTCCAATCGTTACAACCAGCGGGTTGGTCTCGCTCAACGCCGATGCATCCACGACACCCAAAAAATGGGTGTCATGGAGCCTGTTCAGATGATCGAGGAGCCCAGTGTTTGAATCTCAGCCCTGCGCCTTGTCGAACTCAACGTGATACCGCGTCGCCTCAGCCACTTCGTTCTTCGAGCCCAAGAACACCGGCACGCGCTGATGCAATTGCGTCGGTTGGATATCCAGAATGCGCTCGCGTCCCGTGGTGGCCGCGCCGCCGGCCTGTTCCACCAGCATGCTCATCGGGTTGGCTTCGTACATCAGGCGCAGCTTGCCGGGCTTGGTGGCGTCCTTCTTGTCCCAGGGGTAGATGAAGATGCCGCCGCGAGTGAGGATGCGGTGCACGTCGGCGACCATGCTGGCGATCCAGCGCATGTTGAAGTCCTTGCCGCGGGTGCCGTCCTTGCCGGCGAGCAGGTCGCCCACGTAGGCCTGCATGGCCGGTTCCCAGTGGCGCTGGTTGGACATGTTGATGGCGTATTCGGCGGTGTCGTCGGGCACGCGCATGTTGGCCTGGGTCAGCAGGAAGCTGCCTTCCTCGCGTTCCAGGGTGAAGGCGTGGGTGCCGTGGCCGAGCGTGAGCACCAGCATGGTGCTGGGGCCGTAGATGCAGTAGCCGGCGGCCACCTGCTTGGTGCCCGGCTGCAGGAAGTGTTCGTCGCCGGGCTTGTCGGTGCCCTCGGGGGCGCGCAGCACCGAGAAGATGGTGCCGACCGAGACGTTGACGTCGATGTTGGAGCTGCCATCGAGCGGGTCGAACAGCAGCAAGAAGTCGCCGCTGGGGTACTGGTCGGGCACCGGCTGGCTGTGATCCATTTCTTCGGATGCGCACGCGGCCAGGTGGCCGCCCCAGGCGTTGGCTTCGAGCAGGATGTCGTTGCTCAGCACGTCGAGCTTCTTCTGCGCCTCGCCCTGCACGTTGCCGGTGCCGGCATCGCCGAGCACGCCGCCCAGGGCGCCCTTGCTCACAGCGATGGAAATGCGCTTGCAGGCGCGCGAGACGATGGTGATCAGCTGGCGCAATTCCGCATCGATACGGCCGGCGTGTTGCTCTTCGATCAGGAAGCGGGTCAGCGAGGGACGCGACATGGGAACGGGCAGCCTGTGTAGGAAGTGGTCGCCCATTGTCGCCATTGCGCCGTTAGATTTCGATCACTTGATGTGCGTTTTGCAGCAAACCTGATCGAACGTGCGCGAATGTGTTGCCGACCACATGGGCTACCGGCAGGTACCACTCGCCGTTTGAGCGCCTCCGCGCGGCTGCAAGGGCGGCGAACAAGCACAAAAAAACCGGGAGGCCCGCGCGCTCCCGGTTTAGGCGTTTCACCCAACCGCTGCGGTCACATGCGGCTGACGGTGGCCACCGCTTGTGCCACGTATTCCAGGTTGCGCTGGCTCAATGCGGCCACGCAGATGCGGCCGGTGCCGACGGCGTAGATCGCGAACTCGTCGCGCAGGCGGTCCACCTGGGTCCTGGTCAGGCCCGAGTACGAGAACATGCCGGCCTGGCGCTGGATGAAGTCGAACTCCGGCGCGCCCAGCGTGGCGAGCTTGGCGACCAGGCCTGCGCGCAGGGCGTGGATGCGCTCGCGCATTTCGGTGAGTTCCTGCTCCCACAGATCGCGCAGCTCCGGGCTGGTCAGCACGCCGGCCACCAGGGCGGCGCCGTGCGTGGACGGGCTGGAGTAGATCGTGCGGATGATGCGCTTGACCTGCGACTGCACGGCCTTGGCTTCGGCCGCGGTAGCCGAGACCACCGACAACGCGCCCACGCGCTCGCCATACAGCGAGAACGACTTGGAGTAGGAGCTGGCGACCACGTAGCTGTCGATGCCTTCGGCCGCGAGCAGGCGCACCGCATACGCATCGGCCTCGATGCCCTTGTCGAAGCCCTGGTAGGCGATGTCGACGAACGGGAACAGGTTGCGCTCCTTCAACAGCCCGGCGACCTGCTTCCACTGCTCCTTGGTCAGGTCGGCGCCGGTCGGGTTGTGGCAGCAGGCGTGCAGCAGCACCACCGTGCCTGGTTCGAGCTTGGCCAGATCGGCCAGCATGCCGTCGAAATTCAGGCCATGGCTGGCGGCGTCGAAATAGGTGTAGTCGACAACCTCGAAGCCGGCCGCGCCAAACACTGCGCGATGGTTTTCCCAGCTCGGGTTGCTGATGGCGATGGTGGAGGTGGGCAACAGCTTCTTGAGCAGGTCCGCGCCCACGCGCAATGCGCCGCTGCCGCCGACGGTCTGCGAGGTCGCCACGCGGCCGGAGGCCACCAGCGCCGACTCGGCGCCGAACAGCAGCTCCTGGGTGGCCTTGTCGTAAGCGGCCAGGCCGTCGATGGGCAGATAGCCGCGCGGTTTGGCCTCCAGCGCGAGCTGCTGCTCGATCTTGTGCACGGCGCGCAACAGCGGGATGCGCCCGTTTTCGTCGTAATAGATGCCAACGCCCAGGTTGACCTTGTTGGGGCGGCTATCGGCGTTATAGGCCTCGGTCAGGCCCAGGATGGGGTCGCCTGGAATCTGTTCCACGTTTGCAAAGAAGGACACGGCATGACTCGCTGAAGGACGAAAGAGTGAGGGACTTCCGGGTGCTTGACCGCGGCTGGGCCAAACCACTTCATCGTAGCAGCCCATGGCGGGCGTAGCATGCTTCGTTCCGTACGCAACAATGCGCTCGCAGTACGGATGAGGGACACTACGCCCATGCCCAGACTCACCTTGTTGGCCGCCGCGTGCGGCCTGTTCGCCACGAGCGCCGCGCCGCTCGCCCTGGCCGCCGACACGGCGCCGTCGTCGACACCGATCCAGCGCTTGCCCACCGTGCAGGTGGACGCCGCGCGCGTGCACGGGGTGGACGACTTCGACCTGCCGGCCTCGTTCACCGTGGTGGCGGCCGACGACGACAACCGCCGCGGCGCGCAGGTGTCCGAGCTGCTCGATGGCATCCCAGGCCTGGTGGCGCGCGACCGCCAGAACTACGCGCAAGACACCCAGCTGTCGATCCGCGGCTTCGGCGCGCGCTCCACCTTCGGCGTGCGCGGCGTGCGCCTGCTGGTGGACGGCATCCCGGCCAGCATGCCCGATGGCCAGGGCCAGCTCTCGCACTTCAACGTGCTGGGCGCCGAGCGGGTGGAAGTGCTGCGCGGCCCGTTCTCGGCGCTGTACGGCAATTCCTCCGGCGGGGTGCTGCAGCTGTGGAGCGCCGACGGCAAGCCGGGCGACCCGTGGCGGCTGCGGGCCACCTACGGCAGCAACGCCACCGTCAATGTCGGCGCGCAATTGCTCGGCCAGCAGGGCGCGGTGCACTACAACCTGGCCGCCAATCATTTCGAAACCGACGGCTTTCGCGACCATAGCCGCGCCAGGCGCGATTCGGTCAACGCCAAGCTCGGTTTCGATCTGGCCGAAGGCCGCCGGCTGGATCTGGTGCTCAACTATCTGGACGCACCCGACGCGCAGGACCCGCTCGGCCTGACCCGCGCCCAGTTCAATGCCGACCCGGCGCAGGCCACGGCGGTGGCGACCCAGTTCAACACCCGCAAATCGGTGCGCCAATCGCAGGCCGGGGCGATCTTCACCCAGCAGTTCGACAGCCAGACGCTGCGCCTGATGGCCTACGGCGGGCAGCGCAGCGTGGAGCAGTATCTGGCGATCCCGGTGGCGGTGCAGCGCAACCCGCTGCATTCGGGCGGGGTGATCGATCTGGACAGCAATTACGAGGGCGCCGATGCACGTTGGGCCTGGCAAGGCGACGCGTTGGGCCGGCCGCTGCAGCTGACCGTGGGCGCCAATGTCGATCGCCAGCGTCAGCACCGCACCGGTTACGAAAACTTCGTCGGCGACACGCTCGGCGTCAAAGGTGCGCTGCGCCGCAATCAGCGCGATCAGGTCGAGAACGTGGACCAGTTCGCGCAGCTGTGGTGGCAATGGAGCGATCGCTGGTCTGCGTTGCTGGGCGTGCGCCATAGCGAGGTGCGCTTCGACTCGGACGACCATTACATCATCGGCCGCAATCCCGACGACAGCGGACAGCGCGATTATTCGGCGACCACGCCGGTGGCCGGCATCGTGTTCCGTGCCGCCGAGGATCTGCGTTTCTACGCGTCGGTCGGACGCGGTTTCGAAACGCCCACCTTCAATGAGTTGGGCTATCGCAACGATGGCGGCGCCGGCCTGGCGCTGGATCTGGGCGCGGCGACAAGCCGCAACTACGAAGTCGGCAGCAAGTGGCGCGCGCAAAGCGGTGCTGCGGTGGAATTCGCCTTGTTCCGTGCCGACACCGACGACGAACTGGCGGTGGCCAGCAACACCAATGGCCGCAGCACCTATCGCAACATCGGCGCCACCCGCCGCCAGGGCGCGGAGCTGAGCTGGAATCAACCGGTGGGCGACACCCAGCAAGTGCAGCTGGCCTATACCTTCGTCGATGCCACCGTGCGCGATGGCTATCTCACCTGCGCCAGCAGCGGCTGCGCCACGCCCACTGCGCCGGTCGCGAGCGGATCACGCCTGCCCGGCGTGCCGCGTCAGCAGCTGTTCGCACGTTGGCAGTGGCAGCCGGCGCAGTGGCAGTTCGCCGCCGAAACGGTGGCCTCCGACGCCACCGTGGTCAACGACCTGGCTACCGAACGCGCACCCGGCTATGCGCTGGTCAATCTGGAAGCCTCCAGGCGCTGGACCACGAGTGTCGGCGCGCTGCGCACCTTCGCCCGCATCGACAACGTGCTGGACCGGCACTACATCGGCTCGGTGATCGTCAACGACGGCAACGGACGCTATTACGAGCCGGGTCCGGACCGCACCTACACGGTGGGCCTGCAATGGGATTTCGGCGGCTGAGCTACCCGCAGGCGGCGCGCGTCCAACAACGCGCACGCCGCCCGTAGGAGCGCACCCGGGCGCGACGAAGCCTTCCCGATAACACGCGCGTCGCCACGCAACGGCCACAGCAGCGCAATTGCATCTCCAACACCACCCCAGGCCACACATGATCGTCATCGATCACGCCCCCGCAGACTGGTTTCTCCTGCACAAGGACAACCGCTACTGGCTGGACATCAACTGCACAATCTCGGCCACCGGCTTCTCGCTCCTGCTGGCATTGAACGCAACCGAGCAGGCCGATGTGCTGGCAGACGGGCATGCCGCCTGCGCACGGCTGGCCGCGCAGGTGCAATGGCGGCCGCACGACTTTGCCGCGCGTGATGTCAGCGCCAGTCACGGTGCGCAGGTCACCGCGGCCGTGCAGGCGTGGCGCGCGGCAGACACCGGCACCACGCGCGCATGAGCGCGCATCGCGCCGGGCAAACCGCTCGCGCTGTCCGTCGCGCGTCGCTGCAAGGCGCTGCGTTGATGCAGCGGTGACTGCCGGCAATGCGATGCACTAAGCTTGCAAGCGCATTCCCCGCACAAGGATGTTTCCGTTGAACACGCGCTACGCCCCGATCGATTTCAGCGACAAGCTCGCGCTGCTGTCGCAGCACTGGTCGCCACGTGTGGTGGCGGAAATGAACGACTACCAGTTCAAGCTGGTCAAGCTGCAGGGCGCCTTCGTGTGGCATCAGCATGCGGACACGGACGAGGTGTTTATCGTGCTGGACGGCAACATGTCGATCGAGTTTCGCGATGGTGTGGTCGCGCTGTCGGCCGGGCAGATGCATGTGGTGCCCAAGGGTGTCGAACACCGGCCGGTGGCGGAGCAGGAATGCAGCGTGTTGCTGGTGGAGCCGCGCGGCGTGGTCAACACCGGCGATGCGGGTGGTGCGTACACGGCTGACAACGACGTCTGGATTTGATTGTTGTGCGGTGCGTGCGTGTGGGTGTGGAGCGGCTGATCTGCCGATTTGCTGCAGGGCCCTTGCCCGCCCACCGTCGCGGGACACGCCGCAAGTACGTCCGTGTAGGCTCTTACGCGGCATCCATGCCGCGTAAGGTCCCGCGACGGTGGGCGGGCAAGGACCAGTGGAGATGGTCGGTGTGCTTGGTTGTGATTAGGGCCTGTTAACACATCCGAAGCCCATCAACGACTAGGACGAAGCTGAGGAATCCAAGGAACATGATATCTAGCTTCTCGAAGC
>NZ_MDFM01000037.1 GCF_002939985.1 Xanthomonas hortorum pv. cynarae
CACTTGGCGGTGAAGTCGCTCAAGTCAGGTCGCCTGGGCCACTTCACAACCGTTGGTGTTGCGAATCGGAGTTGAAGCCGCCGGGCCATTTGTAATGCCGGTTTCTAATGCTCCTATGGTTATGCGGCTTTTTTCATCTTTAAAGTCATATGATTTTTGTAAAATGCAATCAGACGCGACACGATTGCCTGAGGAAAATAGTATTGACATAAGCTCAGGTGTGGAAAAAGCGCCGGCATCATTATCTTTCTCCAGTCCGCTTCAATACCCGGTCTACATGGATTGACCTATAAGTAGGTGTATGTTATACAGCCGCTACAGGGGGAAATTTCCAGGGAGATTAGGATGAAAAATTTGTTCAAAATTGCCTGTTTAAGCTTTAGCTTTATTTCATTTAATTCAACTGCTCAAGTGCGACATGTGACAGCTGAGAGTGAAGAGACTAAAGCTTACTCAAAGAGCGCGATGATATCGACTGCTGAGGCGGCTAGGCGAATTAACATTCAAGAAAACTCGGAGAAAGATTTGGCTGCGCTGACTCGCCGCTACAGCGGACGCCTTGCGGGCGCATATTGGGAGGAGACTCCTGAGTTTCGATTCGTTATTAGATTGAAGGGGAGCGAGAAAGCGTCTCCTGCAAAAATTTCAACGTCCTTTGGCGAAGTGCCTGTAATTATAAGGCTCGGCGCTAGCAAGACTGCAGAAGAAGTGAGGCAAATAATCAGCAGCAATCAGGAGGCCTTGTTTAAAAGCTTACCCGGATTGCAAGGCAATTTATATGATGAGAAAACAGGTCAAATAGTTTTATACGTTTCTGTTCCAGAGTCGGAAAAGGCTGGTATAAAGAAGGAGATTCCAGCTCTCGAGAAGGTACTTGGAAATCCGGTGCGAATTGAGTTCCTGCCCGGACCTTTACGTCAAGCGGCTTATTTACGTGGCGGAAATATACTTCAGGGCTCTGACGGAAGTCAATGTACTAGCGGATTCATGGTCAGAGAAACTGCGACAAAGACGTTAGGTGTATTAACGGCTGGTCATTGCCCAGACACTATGGTTTATTATAATTGGGTTCCAGCTGGGCAGGCTGGACAGGTTGTTGCAATCTTGGATTTTAAAAAAGAGATATACGATGCTGGTCACGATTTGCAGTGGCATGGTTATCCGGGCATTGGTTACACAGCATCTTCATCAATAACTGGTTCGAATGTTTATTCGACAGGCATCCAAGCTATCCAGTATTCAGGCACCGCTAGCGTTGGTCAGCGCCTTTGCCATCGCGGTGTAAATACGGGATTTTCTTGTGGGGTTGTTTCGGCTACAAGTTTTGGATTCCCTCCGAAATCTTGTAATGGTCAAGATTGTGATAGCTCGGCGTACATGGCAATGGTCGGAGACGAATTGGCATGCTTCGGCGGTGACAGTGGTGGTCCTGTTTGGAGTGGATTTACTGCATATGGCATCGTCAAATCCGCTGCTTTTTCTGGTGCTAATCCCGGGCAGTGCGGATTACTCGTATATATGCGGATCGGAAAAATTCTCGACTCTGGACTACGCCTCTTCTAGCAGCATTTGCATTAAATTTTCTATTTTTTTGTCGATCAAAATAGGATCATCATTCGGATAATACAGTGATTTGATCTAAGATTATTTTTTACAAGATCTAAAGTCTGTTGAGCTATAACCCAACAGTACGCGCCTATCGTAACGGATTGTTGGGCCATCTCTTCGCACCCGCTCTTGCAGCCCCTCCTGGTGCACGCGTGCAATGAGTGAGACGCGTCCCACAAATCCAACGCTCGCAGCGCTGGGGTTGGCGCTAACCTTGAAGTACTTGGCCTGGCGCAGCTTGGCAAACATCTTGGCGCATTTGATGCGTCCGGACCTCTGCCGCAGCTGCTGCTTGCGCGGCGCGTATGGCGTGCCATCGGGCGCCTGCTGCTTGCCGATGTGCTGGCTTTGCGAGCGCCTCAACTCCGTTCCGATCTTGCGGGCCAGTATGCGACGTTCGCCCGGCAGTAGTGGCGAGGCCCAGTTCTCCAGCGCGGTCAGCTCATCCATGTGGGATCGATCACCGGCTCGGGCGCATGGGTGATGTCGTAGCCGCCGCCATCCTTCGCGGTCACGACCACGCATTCGGGCAGCGCTACTTGATCGACAGATTCACGGCTCCGGTGCGTGCAGATCGATCCAGCCCTGCAGCGCGCTCAGCTACGCGGCGGTGGCGTGGCAGCTGGTGTAGTGGTCGGCTACGGTACCGGCAATCCCGTGTCGACCAGGACGGTCAGACCGTTGTTTTGCCAGTGCGCCGCTGCACCCGTTGCACTTGGCTAGATCTGCAGTAGCAGACCCGGCTGCTCGTCCACCGGCAAGCCCGGTCTGCACGCCCATTCGGTGCTAGTTGCCCTGGAAAGCGAGTGCTAGCGTCAAGATGCGCGCATCGGCATGGTCGGCGGCGGCGCTCTCCCGCTATGCTCGCCAGCTTCCACTATCGGCGGGACGATCCATGCAGCGCTTATTCGGGCAGTTGCCAGACGGTGTCGAGGTCCACGCGCTTACGCTGCGCAGCGAGGCTGGGCTGGAGGCGGAAGTGCTCACCTATGGCGGCATCCTGCATGCGCTGCGGCTGACCACGGCGCAAGGCGTCGTGCCGCTGCTGCTGGCCTTGCCGGACCTGCCTGCTTACGCCGCCGACGGCGATAGCCTCAACATCCTGGTCGGCCGCTTCGGCAATCGCATCGCCGGGGCGCGTTACACATTGGATGGCGTCACTCACACGCTGGCGGCCAACGAGGGGCGCAACCAGCTGCACGGTGGCCTACGCGGCTTCGGGCGGCGTGTGTGGCGCGTGCTGGAGCAGGCGCCGGATCAGGTGCTGCTCGGCTACGACTCGCCTGATGGCGAAGAAGGCTATCCCGGCAATCTGCAGGTGCGTGCGCGGCTGCAGCTGGAGGGACGCAAGCTGCAGCTGGACTTCGAGGCGCAGTGCGATGCCGCTACCCCGTTGAACCTCACCCATCACCCATATTTCAACCTGTCCGGCGACCCGCATCACCGTGCCGCCCAGCAGGTGCTGCGCGTGCCGGCCGATCGTTATCTGCCGGTGGATGCGGAATCGATTCCAACCGGCGAGATCGCTTCGGTCGCCGGTACGCCGTTCGATTTCCGCATTGCTGCCGCGTTGTCCGACAACACTGATCCATCGCATCCGCAAGTGGTGCTAGGCAAAGGCTACGACCAATGCCTGGTGCTGGCAGCCGACGCCGATTGCGTTGCCGAGCTGTATTCGCCGCACAGTGGCGTGGCGCTACGCATCACCAGCGATGCACCGGCGGTGCAACTCTACGAAGGCCAGCATCTGGACGCACATCATCCCGGCCTGGGCCGCGGCGTGTGTCTGGAGCCGCAGGACTACCCGGATGCGCCCAATCACCCCAACTTCCCGTCGACAATCCTGCGGCCAGGCGAGATCTACCGCCGCCGCATCGCCTATCACTTCGCCAGCGCTGGCCCGGATCAGCCCTGGGCCACGGTGAGCGCTGCGCTGGATGCCTGAGCGCGGGTACCGCAACCACGTTGAGGCCAGGACGCTCCTGAAGCCAACGCCATCAGCGCGGCCCCAGCACCAGCTCGATCACGAACTTGCTGCCGAAGAACGACAGCACCAGCAGCACCATCGCGGTCAGCGTCCAGTGCACCGCCTTAGTGCCGCGCCAGCCATTGCGCCAGCGGCCGATCAGCAGCGCCCCGAACACGATCCACGACAGGATGCTGAGCACGGTCTTGTGCAACAGCCGCTGCGCCAGAAAATCCTGCACGAACAGCAGGCCGGTCAGCAGGGTCAGACTCAGCAGCACGAAGCCCACCGTGATCGTGCGGAACAGCAGCGTCTCCAGCTCGGTCAACGGCGGCAGCGCACGTAGCCAGGTGTGGAAGTCGCGTCGGCGCAGTGCGCGCTCCTGCAACCACAGCATGATCGCCAGCAGCGCAGCGATCCCCAGCGTGGCGTAGGCCAGTAGCGCCATCCACGCGTGCAGCTCCAGGCGCCAGCCCAGATCCGAACTCGGCTCGTGACCGTAAGCGTGATAGCAGGCCAGCAGAATCGCCGACAGCGGAAACACCACCACGCCCACCGCCGCCATGCGCCCGCGCCCGCCGAACACCGCCGTCAGCGCGGCCATGCCCAGCCCGCACAGCGATAGTGCCGCGAAGAAGTGCATGTCCGGCCCGCCGGCGGTGCGGAATGCCACCAGCACGTGGTACCCGGCATGCAGCGCCACTGCCGCCAGCGCCGGTATCAGCCAGCGTGCAGGCGCCTGGTTGCCATCGCGCAGCACCGAACGGGTGAGCAGCGCGGTGGCCAACAGATACAGGGCGAACGCGATGAGAACGATTGTCATCGTGGAAGTTTCGCACACTGGGGGCTGGCGCCGGAATCGGGAATCGGGAATCGGGAATCGGGAATCGGGAATCGGGAATCGGGAATCGGAAGAGCGGGCCTGCCCAGCCGGGCAGGGCGGCCGATTGGCCTGTGCCGCTATAATCGACGCCCGTTTCCCCTCACGCGGTCCTTTGCGCATGTTCGAGTCCCTTACCCAACGTCTCTCCGGCACCATGGAGCGCCTGCGCGGCCGCGGCCGCCTGACCGAGGAGAACATCCGCGAAGCCACCCGTGAAGTGCGCATCGCATTGCTCGAAGCCGACGTGGCGCTGCCGGTGGTACAGGCGCTGATCGAACGCATCAAGGTGCGTGCGGTCGGTCAGGAGGTGCTCAAGTCGCTGACCCCGGGCCAGGCGCTGATCAAGATCGTCCGCGACGAACTGACCGCGGTCATGGGCGCGGCCGCCACCGACCTTAACCTCAACGTGCCGGCGCCGGCGATCATCCTGATGGCGGGCCTGCAGGGTGCGGGCAAGACCACCACGGTCGGCAAGCTCGCCAAGCACCTGAAGGAAAAGCGTAAGAAAAAGGTCATGGTGGTCTCGGCCGACGTCTATCGCCCGGCTGCGATCGAGCAGCTCAAGACCCTGGCCGAACAGGTCGGCGTGCTGTTCTTCGCCTCCGACGCCTCGCAGAAGCCGGTGGACATCGTGCGCGCCGCCATCAGCGACGCGCGCAAGTCCTTCGTCGACGTGCTGCTAGTCGATACCGCCGGTCGCCTGGCGATCGATGCGGCGATGATGGACGAGATCAAGGCGCTGCACGCCGCGGTCAACCCCACCGAAACCCTGTTCGTGGTCGATGCGATGACCGGCCAGGACGCGGCCAACACCGCCAAGGCCTTCGGCGAAGCGCTGCCGCTGACCGGCGTGGTGCTGACCAAGACCGATGGCGACGCCCGTGGCGGTGCCGCGCTGAGCGTGCGCTACATCACCGGCAAGCCGATCAAGTTCGTCGGCACCGGCGAAAAGACCGACGGCCTGGACGTGTTCCATCCCGACCGCGTCGCCAGCCGCATCCTGGACATGGGCGATGTGCTGTCGCTGGTGGAGCAGGTCGAGCAGAGCGTCGATCAGGAAAAGGCTGCCAAGCTCGCCGCCAAGGTCGCCAAGGGCAAGAAGTTCGACCTCAACGACATGAAGGAACAGCTCGAGCAGATGCAGAACATGGGCGGCATCCATGGGCTGATGGACAAACTGCCGGGCATGGGCCAGATCCCGGACAACGTCAAGCAGCAGGTCACCGGCAAGGAAGTGCCGCGCATGATCGCGATCATCAATTCGATGACCAAAAAAGAGCGCCGCAACCCGGCGCTGCTCAACGGCTCGCGCCGCTCGCGCATCGCGCGCGGCTCGGGCATGCAGCCGGCCGACGTCAACAAGCTGATGAAGCAGTATCAGCAGATGGAAAAGATGATGGGCAAGCTGGCCGGCGGCGGCATGAAAGGCCTGATGCGCAACATGAAGGGCATGATGGGCGCCATGGGCGGCCGCGGCGGCATGCCGTTCCGCTGAGTTCAGTAATGCGCTGACGCGGCCGCCGTGCCGCCGCACTGGGCCTGCACTGGCAATGCAGGGCATCGCGCAGATGCAGCTGCGATTGCGTGGATGCAGTCAAACGCCCAGGTCAAACGCTGAGTTGGTCGAGCGCGCGGTGCCCTCACCGCTCGCGGGACACGCCGTGAACCCGTCCCTGGGGGCTCGGTGGCGGCATCCATGCCGCCACACGGTCCCGCAATCGGCGAGGACACCGCACCAGAGAGTGAGTCGGTTGCTTTGAGAACCGACCATCTTGACTGGTCATTGCCCGCCCACCGTCGCGGGACCTTACGCGGCATGGATGCCGCGTAAGAGCCTACATGGACGTACTTGCGGCGTGTCCCGCGATGGTGGGCCGGCAAGGGCCCTGCAGCCATGCCGCAGATCAGCCGGCCTGCATTAGACTGACGTGAAGTAGTTTTGTAGGCGGCTCTTCGTCGAGGTAACCATGACCGATAACCGCATGTATTTCGCAAACGATGAAGACGCTGCACTGCAGGCGGCCTACGCCGCAGCGCGCGACACCTTCAAGTTTTTCTGGCGCGAACTGTCCTGGGAATATCGCCGCATCGTGCCGGGCCTGGAGATGGCGGCAGTGAAACTGCCTTTCGCCACCGATGCTTCCGCGACTGATGCGCCTTCGCACGAGCATATTTGGATCTCCGACGTGCAGTTCGATGGCGAGCAGGTCTCCGGCAGCCTGCTCAACGATCCGGAATGGATCGCAGGACTCACTGCCGGTGACGCCGTGTCTGCACCGATCACCGACCTGGAAGACTGGATGTACGTAGTCGATGGCCAGGTCTACGGCGGCCATACCATTGCAGCGATGCGTCGCACGATGTCGCAGGACGAACGCGCCGAGCACGACGCTGCGTGGGGCCTGGACTTCGGTGAGCCGAGCGTAGTGCGCCTTGTGCCTGCACCTGTGCCGGAGCGCAAAAGCGGCTTGTTCGGCAAGATGTTCGGTAGCAAGCCGGCTCAGGTCGCTGCAACGGAACAGACTCCGTCCGAGCGCGAGCATCCGATGAGCGAGAACATGGGCGCAAAGTTCGGCGAAGGCCTGCGCGATCAGCCGGACATGGTGCATTTCCGCGACGACGCCGGTTGGACGCTGTTGCAGCGCGATGCCTTGGCGGGCAACTATCAACCGGTGTCATTGTTGCTGAAGCACGGCGCGGATGCGTCGCTGCGCACGCCATCGGGCAAGACGGCATTGGATCTGGCTCGACAGATGCAATGGCCCAGAATCGTGCAGCTTCTCGAAGGCGATCACTGAGGTGTCGGTGACACCGTCGCTTGCGTCGGATGGCCCGTACGCAAACGTCGCGCGTTTTTGCCGGCGTTTTGGCTTAGGCGCTCCCATTCTGCTCAGCCCCATGGCCGGCGCCTGCCCGGTGCCGTTGTCGACGGCGGTTGCTGAAGCCGGTGGCATGGGCGCGATGGGTGCGGTGTTGTCGCAGCCGCAGGAGATCATGGCGTGGATGACGGCGTTTCGTGAAGCAAGTGCCGGACCCGCGCAGATCAATCTATGGATTCCCGATCCTGCACCGGTACGCAACGCAGATGCGGAAGCGCGCATGCGGGAATTTCTATCGCAGTGGGGGCCGCCAGTTTCTGCAGCCGCTGGCGACGCAACGCAAGCCGACTTCGACGCACAGTTCGATGCCTTGCTCGCCGCGGGTCCTGCAGTCGCCTCATCGATCATGGGGCTGTTCCGGCCCGATCAGGTTGCGCGTTTGAAGGCTGCCGGCATCGCCTGGTTCGCCTGCGCCACCACACTGGACGAAGCGCTTGCGGCACAGGCAGCAGGTGCCGAGGCGGTGGTCGCACAAGGTGCCGAAGCCGGTGGGCATCGTGGCGCCTTCGATGCCAGTCAGGCCGAGCGCCAGACGACCGGATTGTTCGCCTTGTTACCGCGATTGGTCGATCACCTGCACATCCCGGTGATCGCCGCAGGCGGCATCGCCAGCGCACGCGGCATTGCTGCGGCGCTCACACTGGGCGCAAGTGCAGTGCAGATCGGTACCGGCCTGCTGCGTACGCCCGAGGCTGCGCTGCCGAGCGCCTGGGCCGAGGCACTGACGCAGGCCGAACCGGAACAGACCCAGCCGACCCGTGCATTCTCCGGCCGGCTGGGTCGTGCGCTGATCACGCCATATCTGCGTGCCGCCAGTGCTGCAGATGCGCCGCCGCCAGTGCCGTATCCGGTGCAGCGCGCGCTGACCGCGCCGATGCGCCAGGCCGCCGCGCGCGACAACCGCCTGGATGCCATGCAGGCCTGGGCCGGGCAATCGGCCTGGATGGCGCCCGCGCAGCCCGCCGCGCAGGTGGTAACGCAGTGGTGGGCGAACGCGCAGGCGCTGTTATGTCGGTGATCTTCTGCAATGGCGTGCCCGCCAGCGCGGCGCAGCTCGGGGCTGCCGCGCTGATCAACTACGGCCACTTCACCACGCTACAGGTGCGCAGCAGTGCCGCGCTCGGGCTGGATCTGCATCTGCAGCGCCTACAGCAGGGCAGTAGCGCGCTGTTCGGCATGGAGCTGGCGCAGGAGGCAGTGCGTCTGCAAATGCACGCCGCGCTGGAAGCCTCGGCAATGGCCGATGCCAGCCTGCGCGTCACCGTGTTCGCGCAGGATTACGACTTTCGCGATCCCTTGCGCGAGGTCGCGCTGGACGTGCTGGTTGCGGTGTCGCCGCCAGCGGACATGCCCGAGACCGGGCTGCGTGTGCAGGTGACCAGCTATGTACGCGATCAGCCCGAGCTCAAGCATGTCGGGACATTTCCGCTGTTGCGGCTGCGCCGGCTGGCCATGAATACCGATCACGACGATGTCGTGTTGCAGGATCCGCAGGGCAGGGTGCTGGAAGGCGCGTTCTGGAATCTGGGTTTGTGGGAGCGCGGCGGCGTGGTCTGGCCGCAGGGCCCGGCCTTGCTGGGAACGCGTCAGCAATTGCTGCAGACCGGGCTGGAAACGCTGGGGATCAGCCAGATTCGGCGGCCGGTGCAACTGGACGAACTGGATCGTTTCGATGGCGCCTTCGCCTGCAATGCGCGCGGGCAGCAGGCGATCGTGGCGATGGGGCCGGCCCGCTGGGGCCCTCATGCAGCGCAGCTGCCGTTACTGGAGCAGGCCCTGCAAACCCATGCCTGGCAAGCGATCTGAGACTTGTCGCTGGACGGTCAGCGGGTGGGTTGGCTTCGCCGCCGGGGCCCGCTATAATCGGCGGCTTACCGCGCCACTCTGGCGACTGGGCAACTCAGGAAAACGACACCATGGTCAAGATTCGACTGACCCGCGGCGGCGCCAAGAAGCGTCCGTTCTACCACATCATCGTGACCGACGTGCGCAGCGCGCGCGACGGCCGCAACATCGAGCGTCTGGGTTACTACAACCCGGTTGCCCAGGGCGCAGAACCGCGCGTCGTGCTGGACATCGCGCGCGTCGACCATTGGGTCGGCCAGGGCGCACAGCTGACCGACAAGGTGCGTAACCTGTATCGCGAAGCATCCAAGCCTCAGGCCGCTGCGGCCTGATTTGGGAGGGCCGAGCGCATCGCTCGGCCTAGCTGACGCAGATGAAACAGACCGAGCGCCGTATCCTGCTGGGCAGGGTTGCCGGCGCTTTCGGTGTCAAGGGCGAACTCAAGATCGAGTCCTGGACCGAGCCGCGTAGCGCAATCTTCCGGTACCAACCGTGGATTCTGCGTACGCCCTCGGGTGAGGAGTCGACACTGAGCGGAGCGCGCGGGCGCGATCAGGGCAAGCATCTGGTCGCAACATTCCCAAGTGTTTCCGATCGCGACACCGTCGAAGCCATGCACGGGATCGAGATTTATGTCTCGCGCAGCGTGCTGCCGCCACCCAAGCCCGATGAATATTATTGGGTGGATCTGGAAGAGTTGCAGGTGGAAACCGTCGAGGGCGTCAAGCTCGGCACGGTGTCGCATTTGTTCTCCACCGGTTCCAACGACGTGATGGTGGTGCGCGGCGATCGCGAGCGGCTGGTGCCGTTCGTGCTGCCGGATTTCGTCAAGTCGGTCGACTTTGAAGCCAACTTGATCGTGGTGGACTGGGATCCGGATTTCTGATCGGAATGGCGCATCGCGCCGCTCCGCTCTTGCTTTACCCATTCCCCACTCCCGATTCCCGACTCCCCAGTGCGCATCGACGTCATCAGCCTGTTTCCCGAGTTCATCGCGCAATGCGCGGCGTTCGGCGTGATCGGGCGGGCGCAGGAGCGTGGCTTGCTGGAACTGCAGGGCTGGAATCCGCGCGACCATGCGCAGGGTAACTACCGCCGTGTGGACGATCGTCCGTTCGGTGGTGGGCCCGGCATGGTGATGTTGATCGAGCCGTTGCGGGCCTGTCTGGCTGCGGTGCAAGCTGCAGACACGCGTCCTGCACCGGTGATCTACCTCAGCCCGCAGGGGCGGCCGCTCACCCAGCCGCTCGCCCGCGAGTTGGTGCAGTTGCCACGTATGGTGTTGGTGTGCGGGCGCTACGAAGGCGTGGACGAGCGGTTTCTGGCGCAGGCGGTGGATATGGAAATCTCCATCGGCGACTACGTGTTGTCCGGTGGCGAGTTGGGTGCAGCGGTGCTGGTGGATGTGGTGACGCGGTTGCAGGAAGGCGTGTTGAATGACGCCGAATCTGCGGCCCAGGACAGTTTCGAAGGCCCGCAAGGCTTGCTGGACTGCCCGCACTACAGCCATCCATCGACCCACGACTGGGGCGATGTACCGGACGTGCTGCGCTCGGGCAATCACGCTGCAATTGCGCGCTGGCGTCGGCAGCAGTCGCTGGGCCGGACCTGGCTGCGTCGCCCGGATCTGCTCGACGAGGCCGGGTTGGACAAGAACGATCGCCGCTTGCTGGAGGAGTTTCGTCGCGAACTCGCCTCAGACGACGATAAACCAGGCGACGACAAATAAGGGCTCACCCCTAGCTCTTGCAACATTGATTGGGGTACAATATGCGGCTTGCTGGCCAGCCTTGCGTCTGGCCCTCCTACGAACCTCGAGCAATCGCCGTGCGGCGACTGCCGGTCCAATATCACCAGACACGCGGTGCCCATCATGAGCAAACTCAACAAGACCATCCTGGCTGACTTCGAAGCCGCCCAGATTCAGCGCCAGCTGCCGGAATTCAACCAGGGCGACACCGTTGTGGTGAACGTCAAGGTGAAGGAAGGCAATCGCGAGCGCGTGCAGGCCTATGAGGGCGTCGTGATCGGTACCAAGAATGCCGGCCTGAACTCCGCGTTCACCGTCCGCAAGATCTCGCACGGCTTCGGCGTCGAGCGCGTGTTCCAGACCCACAGCGCCATCATCGACTCGGTCGAAGTGAAGCGCCGCGGTAAGGTCCGCGCCGGCAAGCTGTACTACCTGCGTGGTCTGGAAGGCAAGGCTGCCCGCATCAAGGAAGATCTGGCCGCCGCTGCGCAGGCCAAGGCTGCTCGCCAGGCTGCTGCCAAGGCTCAGTAAGTCACACTGGCAGGTTGTTTCTGCCACTGCCAAACGGCCGCCTTCGGGCGGCCGTTTGCGTTATGGGAATCGGAATTCGGGAATCTGCAGGTGGTGATCCCACAACGTTCGCGGGAACGTGTGGGCGCGCGAGCGTCTGTTCTCCGCACAGCCAGTCGATATCAGCGCTGGCGAGGCCTCGGCAATTCCGTCAACGGTGCCGTATCGGCGACCGGCGAGGCCGGGTGTGCCGGAACCTCCGCAGCGGCCGCTAGCTCCGCCGGATCTGCAGGCGTGGTCAACATGCGCGCCTTGCGCCAGCCGCCCCAGCGGTAATACGCCAGCGACAGCAGCATCGAGCAGACCGAACTGATCGGAAGACTCCACCAGATGCCGTCGGCTCCCAGATGCGGGATCAAGGCGTTCGCCAGCGGCACGCGCACACCCCATAGACCGAATGCCAGGATCAGCAGCGGCGGGATCACCGCGCCGGTCGCGCGCACCACGCCGGAAATGACGAAGCTCACGCCAAACAGCAGGAACGACCAGATGCCGATGTGATTGAGATGCCGCGCCACTTCCAGCGTCGGGCTGTCGGTCGGCAGGAACAGCGCGAGCGTCCAGTGATCGAACAGGATCAGCAGCACGATCAGAATGCCGGTCATCAAAAAGTTGGCGACGATGCCGGTGCGTGCGGTCGCATCGACGCGGTTCCAGAGACCGGCACCCACATTCTGCGCCGCCATCGTGGAGCAGGCAGCGCCCAGTGCCATCGCCGGCATCTGCACATACGTCCATAGCTGCAGCGCTGCGCCGTAAGCGGCTGCAGTGTCGGTGCCGAAGCCGTTGACCAGCGTCATCATCGCGATCATGGACAGCGAGATCAGCACCATCTGCAGGCCCATCGGCACGCCTTTGACGATAAGCGCGCGCAGGATCGTCGGTGAGATCCGAAACAGCTGCAGGTCGCCGCGCCCCAACCACAGAACATGGCGTTTCTTGCGTAAATACAGCAACAAACCGCCGAGTGCGACCACCTGCGCCAGCAGCGTGGCCCAGGCCGCACCAGCAATGCCGAGTGCCGGAAACGGGCCGAGACCGAAAATCAGCAATGGGTTGAACACGATGTCCAGCACCACCGACACCAGCAAGAAGCGGAACGGTGTGCGCGCATCGCCGGTGCCGCGCAGTGCCGCCGACAAAAACGCGAACACATAGATCAGCGGCATCGCCAGGAAGATGACGCGTAGGTACTCCTCGGCCAATGTCTGCGATGCCGGCGGCGTGCCCATTGCGGTCAATAGATGCGGGGCCAGAAACCAGCCGAAGACCGCAATCGCTGCCGACAGGCCGCCGAAGAAACTGGCGCTGGTGCCCATGACCTTGCGTGCCTGCGCGATGTCGCGCGCGCCCATCGCCTGGCCGATCAGGATGGTCGAGGCCATGCCGATGCCGAACACCGAGCCGATCAGGAAGAACATGATGCTGTTGGCGTTGGCTGCGGCAGTCAGTGCCGCCTCGCCGAGGTAGCGGCCCACCCAGATCGCATTGATCGAGCCGTTGAGCGACTGGGCGATATTGCCTGCCAGGATCGGCAGTGCGAACAGCAGCAGATTCTTGCCGATCGGGCCTTCGGTCAGGACAGCGGATTTGGGCATCGCAGACACGCCGTGGTGCGGAAGCTGCGAACACTAGCATTGGCGTGTGTGCCGCGTGCGGTCGCCTGGCGAATCTCAACAGCCGCAGAAGAGCGAGCTCGCCATGCCGATATTACGGGGCACCACACGCGCTATGCAGCTCTGCCTGTATCAGTCAGCCAGGGCCGGGCAGGCGGGCTGGGTCTGGCCGGCGGTGGCGCTTGAGTTCCAGCGCGGTTGCCCAGATATTTCTCGCTCGATGCAGCCGGTTGCACCGCGCCGATGCAGCGAGATGACCACACCGGCATGCATCCCATGTACCCAACGGCAAGCACAACGCGATGACTCAATTGGTGGAACAAGCGACGACGGTCAGGCTGGATGTGTGGCTGTGGGCAGCACGCTTCTTCAAGACCCGCAGCCTGGCCAAGACGGCGGTGGACAACGGCAAGGTGGATGTCGCCGGCCAGCGGCCCAAGCCGTCGCGTGCGGTACGCCAGGGCGAGCAGTTGCGCATCGACCGTGGCGGTGAAATCTTCGAGATCACGGTTGCCGCGCTCAGCGACCTGCGCGGACCGGCACCGGTGGCGCAGGCGCTGTACGTGGAAAGCGATGCCTCACGCGAGGGACGCACCCAGTGGCGGCTGCAGCGCGTGGCCGAACGCACTGGCTATCGTGCACCTATCGGCAAACCGGACAAGCGTGCACGTCGGCTGATCACTGCGTTGGGCGATATCGACGCGTTGTAGCGAGGTGTGGCTGTCGTGCTGTGTCTGGAATGATGGAAACACAAACGCCCCGGTGATTCGGGGCGTTTGTGTTAATGCGGTCATCTACCTGTGTTGCGCTTGACGCGTGGAAACCAACATCGCCGCAACCGCAACCGCAACCGCAATCCGAGATCGAGGGCTTGCTCGATGCAAGCTTCTCGATGCCACGTTGATTGGGCGGCAAAAGTAGCCAGCAATCGTCAGTCGCGCGCGGGTCGCGCATTCGCAATAGCACGCGTGGCAAGTGCCGCCCCGAGCAACGACGGCACCCGCCTGGTGGCGAGTGCTGTCGTCCTTATCGCCGCTGTTACGCCAGATCGAAACGGTCCAGCTGCATCACCTTGGTCCAGGCAGCGACGAAGTCGTGCACGAACTTTTCCTGTGCATCGGCGCTGGCGTAGACCTCGGCGACCGCACGCAGGATGGAGTTGGAGCCGAACACCAAGTCCACACGCGTGCCGGTCCACTTCTGTTCGCCGGTGCTGCGGTCGCGGCCTTCGTAGAGGTCCTTCGCTTCGGAGGTGGCTTTCCACTCGGTGCGCATGTCGAGCAGGTTGGCGAAGAAGTCGTTGCTCAGCACGCCGGGACGGGTGGTGAACACGCCATTCTTCGAGTCGCCGACATTGGCGCCGAGTACGCGCAGGCCGCCGACCAGCACGGTCAACTCGGGCGCGGTCAAAGTGAGCAACTGCGCCTTGTCGATCAGCAGCGCTTCGGCCGGCACCGCGTAGCTGCGCTTGGCGAAGTTGCGGAAGCCATCGGCCACCGGCTCGAGCACGGCAAACGATTCGACATCGGTCTGCTCCTGCGAGGCGTCGGTGCGGCCCGGCGCGAACGGCACGGTGACGCTGTGGCCCGCCGCGTGTGCGGCGCGTTCGACCGCGGCGTTACCGGCCAGCACGATCAGGTCGGCCAGCGAGATCTGCTTGCCGCCGGCATGCGCGCTGTTGAACTCGGCCTGGATGCGCTCCAGCGTGCCCAACACCTGCGCCAGCTGCTCGGGTTGGTTGGCCTGCCAGTCCTTCTGCGGTGCTAGGCGGAGACGCGCACCGTTGGCGCCGCCGCGCTTGTCCGAGCCGCGGAAGGTCGATGCCGATGCCCACGCGGTGGAGACCAGCTGCGCCACGCTCAGGCCGGAGTTGAGAATGGTCTGCTTGAGGGTAGCGGCGTCCTGCGCATCGACCAGCGGGTGGTCGACGGCGGGCACCGGGTCCTGCCACAGCAGTTCTTCGCTCGGCACCTCGGTCCCCAGGTAACGCGAACGCGGACCCATGTCGCGGTGGGTCAGCTTGAACCAGGCGCGGGCGAAGGCGTCGGCGAACTGGTCGGGGTGTTCGTGGAAGCGACGCGAGATCGCTTCGTAGGCCGGGTCGAAGCGCAGCGCCAGATCGGTGGTCAGCATGGTCGGCCGGTGCTTCTTCGAGGCATCGTGCGCATCGGGAATGATGGGGTCGGCATTCTTGGCCACCCACTGGTGCGCGCCGGCCGGGCTCTTGCTCAGTTCCCACTCGAACTTGAACAGGTGATCGAAGAAGTCGTTGCTCCACTGCGCCGGGGTGGTGGTCCAGGTGACTTCCAGGCCGCTGGTGATGGTGTCTGCGCCCTTGCCGGTGCCGTAGCTGTTGTGCCAGCCCAGGCCCTGGCTTTCCAGATCGCTGGCTTCCGGCTCGGCGGCCACGTTGTCGGCCGGGCCGGCGCCGTGGGTCTTGCCGAAGGTATGGCCGCCAGCGATCAGGGCCACGGTCTCTTCGTCGTTCATCGCCATGCGCGCGAAGGTGTCGCGGATGTCGCGCGCGGAGGCCACCGGGTCGGGCTTGCCGTCCGGGCCTTCCGGATTGACGTAGATCAGGCCCATCTGCACGGCGGCCAACGGGTTTTCCAGATCGCGGGTGTGCGGCACTTCGCTGTCGTCGTCCTTCACCAGCACGCCGTGCGCTTCGTCCACGCCCGGCGAGCCGCGCGAGTAGCGGTCGTCGCCGCCCAGCCACTTGGTTTCGCGGCCCCAGTACAGGTCCTGATCTGGCTCCCAGGTGTCTTCGCGGCCGCCGGCAAAACCGAAGGTCTTGAAGCCCATGCTTTCCAGCGCGACGTTGCCGGTGAGGATCATCAGATCGGCCCAGGAAATCGCCTGGCCGTACTTCTGCTTGATCGGCCACAGCAGGCGGCGCGCCTTGTCCAGGCTGACGTTGTCCGGCCAGCTGTTGAGCGGTGCGAAGCGCTGCTGGCCGCGACCACCGCCGCCACGGCCATCGCCGATGCGATAGGTGCCGGCGCTATGCCAGGCCATGCGCACGAACAGCGGACCGTAATGGCCGAAGTCGGCCGGCCACCAGTCCTGCGAATCGGTCATCAGCGCGCGCAGTTCCTGTTTGAGCGCAGCAAGATCGATGCGCTTGAACGCCTCGGCGTAATTGAAGGTCTGGCCCAGCGGGTTGGACTTGCTCGAATGCTGGCTGAGCAGATCCACACGTAGCTGCTTGGGCCACCAATCGCGGTTGGTGGTTCCGGTACCGACGACGGCGTGATTGAACGGGCACTTTGCTTCGGTTGTCATGGCAATACCTGTGTGCGTGAGCACTTGGGGAGCTGTGTGCCGAAACTGCGGACACGTGCTGGTGGAGTCGAAGTGGTGGGCAATGCGTCAGCTATGGTGATCGATCGAAGGCGCACATGCGGCCGTGGGGTCATCGAGCATCGGTGCCGCGTGTGCCGATGCTAGCGCCTGCCCGCAGGGGCCGGTATAGGCCGGTATCCGGAATGTGACTGGCGGAGCTGCGCATCAGGCGGACTCATCGTGGCGGCGTGTGCACACGATAAGGAGCATCGATCGGTTGGGGAATTCGAATTATTCAACCATATCGATAGCGTGCCGCTATGGTTGAGGAGGAGACACCTGGGCGGAACCCAGGCGCACGGCAGCGACCTGTCAGCGCTTGCCGAACAGGCTGCTGCCGAGTTTCATGACATCGCCCAGGCCCAGCTTTCCGTCGCCATCCTGATCCAGCACGCTGCTCAGCAGGCCGCTGACGCCGCTATTGCTGCCGACTTGCTGGCGTTCCTGTGCCAAGGCCGGGCCGAGCTGACTGCTGGCCGTCGTCGTGCCACTGAGGAAGCGCTTGGCCAGATACGCCATCACGATGGGCGCCAACAGTTGCAGCAGTTGGCTGGCCTTGCCGGTTTCCAGTCCAGTGGCCTTGCCCAGGCCCGCAGCCGCTTGCGGTGCCTTGTCGCCGAACAGATGACTCACGATGCCGGCGCCATTGCCCTGCGCACCACTGGCCGAGCCGCCCAGCAGCGAGCCGAGCAGGCTGCCGATGTCCGGGCTGCCGGCGTGGTCGCGCTGCAGGGCGCCCAACAAGGCATCGGTGCCGCCGGGCTGCTGGCTGTTGCGGCCCAGTGCGCCCATCAACAAGGGCAGGGCGGTCTGCACCGCCGATTGCGCCTGCTCGGGCGCGATGCCGAGCCGGCTGGCGAGTTGCTGCAACTGCGGGCCCTGCAGTTGTGCGGCCAGTTGATCGGTCAACGAGGCGGACGTGGTCATCGGTGTGCTCTCCGGTTGGACAAAACGTCGAGGCAGGGTGCGCCTGTCGCGGCAGCAGAGCAAACCGCGGGGCGTGCGTCACCGTGCAGCATGATGTCGCGCGAGCCGGCGCTATTGCAGGGCAGCGTTCAAGCAAATACTCAAACCTGCAACTGTAATGGTTTAGCCGGGCCGCACGCGTCGGTCATGCAGCCATGCCGTTACGAATACCCAATCCCTGCAAAACAGCATTCGACCGACCACCCAACCCTGCCGCCGCAACGGATCCGCAAGCGCCGCTGTTACGAATCCCAAATCCCGACTCTCCAATCCCCGCACTCACAGCAACGCCTTCAGCCGATACAGCGCCTCCAGCGCCTGCTTGGGCGTGAGTTCGTCCGGGTCCAGCGCCTGCAGTGCTTCTTGCGCAGCAGAGGAGGGCGCGGTGAACAGGCCGAACTGCTGCGGCGCATCCAATGCGGCCGGGGCCATCTGCGCGACATGGCTTTCGCCGCCGCGTTGTTCCAGTTCGGCCAGACGATGACGCGCCTGGGTGACCGCAGCCTTGGGCAAGCCGGCCAGCGCAGCGACCTGCAGGCCGAAGCTGCGATTGGCCGGGCCGTCCTTGACCGCATGCATGAACACCAGGCGTTCGCCGTGTTCGACCGCATCCAGATGCACGTTCGCAATGCCGCTGGCGCCGCCGGCATGCGATTCGTCGGCCAGTGCGGTGAGCTCGAAGTAATGCGTGGCAAACAGCGTGTAGCAGCGATTGGTATGCGCCAGGTGGCGCGCAACCGCGTCGGCCAGCGCCAGGCCGTCGTAGGTGGAAGTGCCGCGGCCGATCTCGTCCATCAGCACCAGCGATTGCGGCGTGGCGTGATGCAGGATGTAGCTGGTTTCGGCCATTTCCACCATGAAGGTGGATTGCCCGCGGGCCAGATCGTCGCCGGCACCGATGCGGGTGAGGATGCGGTCGATCGGCCCGATCACTGCACGGCTGGCCGGCACATAGCTGCCGATATGCGCCAGCAACACGATCAACGCGTTCTGGCGCATGTAGGTCGATTTACCGCCCATGTTCGGGCCGGTGATGACCAGCATGCGGCGGTCGGTGTGCAGGTCCAGATCGTTGGGTTCGAACGGTTGGTCGCGCACCGCTTCCACCACCGGGTGGCGACCGCGTTCGATGCGCAGGCACGGTGCGCTGTCCAGTTCCGGTTGCGACCAATCCAGCGCTTGCGCGCGTTCCGCGAACCCGGCCAGCACATCCAGTTCGCTCAATGCGCTGGCGCAGCGCTTGAGGCCTTCAAGCTCGCCACCGAGTGCGTCGAGCAGACCTTCGTAAAGCAGTTTTTCGCGCGACAACGAGCGCTCGCGCGCCGACAGCACCTTGTCCTCGAAGCTCTTGAGTTCTTCGGTGATGTAGCGCTCGGCGTTGGTCAGCGTCTGCCGGCGGCTGTAGTGCAGCGGAGCCTTCTCGGCCTGGCCCTTGCTGATCTCGATGTAGTAGCCATGCACGCGGTTGTAGCCGACCTTGAGCGTGGCGATGCCGCTGCTGGCGCGTTCGCGCTGTTCCAGGTCGATCAGGAATTGATCGGCATTGGTGGACAGCCGGCGCAACTCGTCCAGATCGGCGTCGTAACCGGTGGCGATGACGCCGCCGTCGCTGAGTTTGAGCGGCGGTTGTTCGGCCACTGCGCTGATCAGCAGATGCGCGGTGGCATCGTGTTCGCCGAGTTCTGCGTACAACGTCTGCAGGCGCGGCGAATCCAGTGGCGCGAGGATGGTGCGCACCTTCGGCAGTAGCGCCAGGCCATCGCGCAAGGTGGAAAAATCGCGCGGGCGTGCCGAGCGCAGCGCCACGCGTGTGAGGATGCGTTCCAGATCGCCAAGCGCGCGGAAGGCCTCGCGCACGTCGGCATCGGCGCCGGTGTCGATCAGGCTGCCGACCGCGTGGTGGCGCTGCACCAACACCTCGCGCAGCCGCAGCGGACGGTGCAGCCAACGCCGCAGCAGGCGCCCGCCCATCGGCGTGATCGTGCTGTCCAGCACACCGAGCAAGGTGTTGCGGGTGTCGCCATCGACGCGCGTGTCCAGTTCCAGATGCCGGCGCGTGGCCGCGTTCATCGAGATCGCTTCGCTGGCCACTTCCATCGCGATGGAGGTCAGATGCGGCAGGCGCTGCTTCTGGGTTTCTTCGACATAGCCGAGCAGCGCGCCGGCCGCCGCAGTGGCACACGGTTTGTCGTCGATGCCGAAGCCGGACAGGTCGTGCAACTTGAAGAACGCCAGCAGCTGACGACGGCCGCTATCGGCGTCGAACAACCACGGTGGCCGACGCCGCACGCCGACGCGGCCGCGCAGGAATTCCGGCCAGTTGTCTTCTTCGGGCACCAGCAGCTCGGCCGGTTCCAGGCGCGCGATTTCCGCTTCCAGCGCATCCACGCTGTCCACTTCATTGACCAGAAAACGCCCGCCGGCCAGATCGGCCCAGGCCAGACCGTAGCCTTGCTTGCTGCGCGAGATCGCCATCAACAGCGTGTCGCGGCGCTCGTCCAGCAGCGCCTCGTCGGTGACCGTGCCGGGCGTGACGATGCGCACCACCTTGCGTTCGACCAGGCCCTTGGCCAGCGCCGGGTCGCCGATCTGCTCGCAGATCGCCACCGACTCGCCCAACGCCACCAGCCGCGCCAGATAGCCTTCGTAGGCATGCACCGGCACGCCGGCCATCGGAATCGGCGCACCACCGGAACTGCCGCGCTGGGTCAGCGTGATATCGAGCAGCCGCGCGGCCTTGCGCGCATCGTCGTAGAACAGCTCGTAGAAATCGCCCATACGAAAGAACAGCAGCAGGTCGGGGTAGTCCGACTTGGCGGCGAAGAATTGCTTCATCAGCGGGGTGTGCTCGACTGCTCCGCTGGTGGCCTTGGATTTGTCTTTTGAATCAGTGTTTTGCAAGAAACGTCCTTCCAGGGTGTGCGGTCGATCAGGGCGGTCGCTGCGACAAGCGAGTTCCGTGTTGCGCCGCTGTTGCGGCGCCGTTGACGGCATCAATCGACGGTGCGACGCAGGGGGGGAGAGCCCAGAGCAGCGTGTTGCATTGGAGCGGCAGACTGCGCGGCCCGGATGCAAGTTTAAGCGCACCGGCTTAAAAATCCTCGTGCCCGGCCGACAATGCGCCACGCGCGGTGCGGCGAACGACTCATGGCGGTGGTGTGCGAGCAGAAATTTCGTGTGTTTGCGATAGCGCTGATGCGTGTAGCTGCGCATGGACCGTACGTGTTACTTGGAGTAATTCATGCATCTTCTACGTCCCCTTGCCGTCGGTCTGCTGACGGCCGCGTTGTTCACCGCCTGCAAGCCGGCGCCGCCTGCCGAAAACAAGGCGGCAACCTCAACACTCGGGCAGACGGCTGAACAGGCAGCCAAGGCCTTCGACGTTGCTTGACGCGCAGTGGCAACACCAGCTCAAGCAGGCCCCGGAGTTCGCGAGCACCATCGGCGACAAGCGCTACAACGATCGCTGGAGCGACTACTCGCTACAGGCCGTGCCCGCAGAGCGCAGCGCCGTAGCGAGTCTGCTCAGGCAGTTCGAAGCGGTGGATGCCGCAGCGCTGGACCAACAACGTCAACTCAGCCTGCAGATGATGCTCGGCCAGCTGCGCGACACGCTGGACGGTATCGACCTGAAGACCTACGAGATGCCTCTGGACCGATGCAAGGCATCCATCTCACGCTTGCCGGCTACAGCGACAGCTTTCCCTTCGACACCGCCAAGGACTACCAGGACTACATCAAACGACTGCAGACGCTTCCTGCGGTGGTCGATCAAGTCATCGAAGTCTCGCGGCAGGGCGCCAAGGATGGCCTGATGCCGCCGCGCTATCTGCTTGAGCGCGTGCCCGAGCAGATTGACGGAATCGTGGCTCAGCGTGGCGCGCAGAACCCATTTGCCTCGCCATTGGAAAAACTCGACGGCGTGGTGCCCGCCGATCAGCGCGATGCGCTCAGGAAGCAGCTGCTTGAAGTGATCGACCAGCAGGTTCGCCCGGCCTACGCCAAGCTGTCCGCGTTCGTGCGCAATGAATACGCCCCCCAAGGACGTACGCAGGAGGGGGTGTGGTCGCTTCCTGATGGCGAGAAACTCTACCAATACTTGGTGCGCACCCAGACCACCACCGATCTGACGCCTGAACAAATCCACCAGATCGGGCTGCAGGAGGTTGCGCGCATCGAAGCCGAGATGACCGTCATTGCCAAGGCGCAGGGTTATGCGGACCTGGCCAGCTTCCGCAAGGCGGTGGCAGCCGATAAGCGCCGCTTCGCGACCTCCAGTGAGCAGCTACTGGAGCAATACCGTCACTACGTCGCGGGAATGCAGCGGGAGCTCCCAAACCTATTCGAGCAGGTGCCGAAAAAGCCCCTGGAAGTTGAGCCGATGCCGGCATTCCAGGGCAAATACCCACCCGCCCGCTACCTGCAAAGCAACAAGCCGGGCGTGCTGAGAGTCAATATCAGCGACGTCGCTCACCGTACGCTGATCAACGTTGAAACTATGGCTTATCACGAGGGAGTGCCAGGCCATCACCTGCAGGTCTCGCTTGCACAGACGCTACCATTGCCGCCATTCCGCCAGCAGGGTGGGTATAACGCCTACGGCGAGGGTTGGGCACTGTATGCCGAGCGCTTGGGCAAGGACGTCGGGCTCTACAAAGATCCCTATAGCGACTACGGCCGGCTATCGGCTGATCTATTGCGCGCCAATCGATTGGTGTTGGATACCGGCGTGCACTACAAGCGCTGGAATCGTCAGCAGATGGTGGACTTCTTCCACGCGCATCCATCCGACGACGAGGCGAGCATGCAGTTCGAAATCGACCGCTACATCGTGTGGCCAGGCCAGTCGTTGGGATACAAGGTGGGGCAACTGCAATTCATGGCGCTGCGTGCGGAAGCAGAAAAAGAACTAGGCGATCGTTTCGACTTGCGCGCATTCCATACTGCGGTGCTCGGTGATGGCGACATGCCGCTGGTGATGCTGCAGCAGCATGTGCGCCAATGGATCGCGAAGGTCAAAGCGCATCAGGTGGCAAAATAGGTGAGCCCAGTGTGCTCTTGCGTGGCAGCTTGCGGCACATGCTGATCGCAGTCGCATGGAGGGCGAACGGCGAAATGGTGCAGTTACCTGAGTAAACCAGGGCTGACGTCGGGCCGATATGTACCGACGCAAATCCCAGAGAAATCATTGATTGCTTGAGTCAAAAAGCCGAGCGTGCGGCAGCCGTTGCTTCTTCCACCAGCGCTGCATTCTGCTGCGTGGTTTCGTCCATCCGGGTGACAGTGAGGTTGACCTGTTCGCTACCGGCCGACTGCTCCTGGGATGCGGCGGAAATCTCGCCCATGATGTCGGTGACGCGCTGCACGCTGGCGACGATCTCGGCCATCGTGGTGCCGGCGTTGTGCACCAGTGCTGAGCCTTCGGCGACGCGCTCGACTGAATCGTCGATCAGGCTCTTGATCTCCTTGGCCGCAGCCGCGGAGGGTTGGGCGACCTTGCTGACGATGTCGCCGCTCTGCGAGGCGACGCCGACTGCACAGTGTTCTTGCAGCCGCCACGCTACAGTCACCAACCCACCATTACGTACGACACGCCGCATGGACAACCGCAATCAGGAATGGATGCAGGCCGTCACCGACGCACTCAGCGATCTGCTCGCCGCGCGCGTGGCGCAGGCCACGCTACTGGAAGCCATGCTGGTCTCGCATCCAGATCCGGTCGCCCTGAGAAAAGCATGGGACGAACTGTCGTCTCAGCGCATCGCAGTCGTTGCACAGAACAAGGCAGTCGCCTCGGTGGAACGGCCAATGGATGAATACACGCTGGAACAATTCCAGGCCTGGGAAGAAAAATTTCGCCGCTACTTTCCGCGTGATGTGGATCTGCGATAGGTGCACGATCTAGCGTTTTCGCTGTCGTCAAAAATGAAGGCGAAAGACGGCGCGCCGTGCATTTCCTTGACGCCTGCTTGCTTGCGCCGATGGTGGAAGCTCTACACAACCCGCCAAGATCGTTGAGGTTCAAATGGAACCGCCGAGTTGAAGCGTGTCGTCGGCTTGAGCTTGGTGAAACCACGCAAGGTGGGGATCTCGTGCCGCGCTTTGTCCAGTGCTGGATCGCTCAACGCATACCGCCGCGATAGCAGATGCATCCGCAACATCGCCGCTAGTGCGTACGGCTGCCTGCCTGGGCGTTCTGATACCTGGGGGTGGGGCTCGGGCAGCTCGATCACTTGCTGCTACGCCACGATCTATGGACTCCCAGCAAGTCAGTGCCAGCCAAAATGAGAAGTCTACGGTCAATGTTGATGACAAAACTTGACAGGCGTTAGCCCGCTCAAGCTGTCGTGCGGTCTTTATTGGTTGTCGTTGGCCAGCCATTGTGTGTCTTGTTCGCAGAGCTCGCGTCACGTGCGGAAAATGCATGGACTGCGAGCGCCAACACGACAGACTGGGCCGGGGCACGGCCGTCAAGCCACGAACGCTTGCGGCTTGCTTCGCATGCGCTTCAACGCCGGCCGTGCTGGGGGCAGCCCGTGTGCGTGCACAGCCGTCTATTGCTTTGGAGTGACGACTCTTCGCTGTTGGAAAAGCTAAGATCGAAGCTTGTGCAAAGTCGGAGGCGCTAATGATCGATCGTCGTACTTTTCTTGCCACGGGTGTGGTCGCCGCTACTGCCAGCTTCAGTGCATCGGCAGCTCGCATCGCGCAGGCGCCGCGCGCCAACGGGCCGGCACCGTGGGGTGCGCTGCCCAGCAAGCGACAGCTGCGGTGGCATCGGTTGGAGCAATACGCCTTCGTGCATTTTGCGATGAATACCTTCACCGACAAGGAATGGGGCTACGGCGACGAGGATCCGCGCAAATTCGATCCCAGCGATTTTTCACCCGATCAGATTGTTGCTGCTGCCAAGGCCGGCAATCTGAAAGGGCTTATTTTCACGGCCAAGCACCACGATGGGTTCTGTCTTTGGCCGACGCGCTTGACCGAGCATTGCATTCGCAACTCGCCCTACAAGAACGGCAAGGGTGACATCGTCGGCGAAATGGCAGCGGCGTGTCGACGCGCCGGCCTGGCGTTCGGCATCTACCTCTCGCCCTGGGATCGCAATCACGCCGAGTATGGGCGTCCTGGCTATCTCGACTATTTCCGTAAGCAGATCGTCGAGCTCTGCACCGGCTACGGCGACTTGTTCGAGTTCTGGTTCGACGGCGCCAACGGCGGCGACGGTTACTACGGTGGAGCGCGCGAATCGCGCAAGATCGATGCGCCCGCGTACTACAACTGGCCACGGATGATCGAGCTGGTACATCAGCATCAGCCGATGGCCTGTACCTTCGACCCGCTCGGCGCCGATATCCGCTGGGGCGGCAACGAGGACGGTATCGCCGGCGATCCATCCTGGCCGACCATGCCCAATGCCCCGTATACCCAGGAAAACGGCAATTCCGGCGTGCGCGGGGGGGCGCTGTGGTGGCCGGCCGAAACCAACACCTCGATCCGCCCGGGCTGGTTCTACCACGCCGATGAAGACGGCAAGGTGCGTAGCCCGGAGAATCTGGTGCGCTATTTCGACACCTCCGTCGCGCGCGGCACCAACATGAACCTCAATCTGCCGCCCGACCGACGCGGCCGCATCCCCGACCACGATGTGGCGGTGCTGCAGAGTTTCGGCGACGCGATCCGCGCCAGCTTCGCCATCGATCTGGCCAAGGGCGCCAGGGCCAGTGCCAGCGCATCGCGTGGCCCTGGGTTCGAGCCGGCGCGCGTGCTCGACCGCCAGCCGGACAGCTACTGGTCTACGCCTGACGACGTCACCACGCCGACGCTGACGCTGGAGCTGTCGGCGGTGCACAGCTTCGACTTGATCCGGCTGCGCGAATACCTGCCGCTGGGTGTGCGCGTCACCCGCTTCGCGGTCGAAGCCGAGGTCGATGGGCAATGGCGGCGGCTGGCCGAAGCGCAATGCATCGGTGCACAGCGCATCGTGCGGCTGGATCGCCCGGTTGCCGCACGTCGCGTGCGCCTGGTGGTGCTTGAGGCGCCGGTGTGCCCGGCGATCAGCGAATTCGCGCTGTTCCGTGCCGTTGCGTCAGTGCCGGTCGCGCGGCCGACGGCGAACGCGCCGGATGTGTTGTCCTCCGCTGGCTGGCGCATCGTCGAGGCCAGCGCGCCCGGCGCGGACAAGTTGCTCGACGACGATGCCAGCACGATCTGGATCACGCCCGCGCCCACGCCCGGCCATCCCGCGCAGGCGACCATCGACCTCGGCGCGCTGCGTCAGGTTGCCGGTTTCAGCCTGACGCCCTCGCGAACGGTGATGAACGGTGCGGCGCCACCGAAGGGTTATCGCGCCGAGACCAGCGAAGATGGCCAGCGCTGGCAGCCGGCCGGCGCTGGCGAGTTGTCCAATATCGCCTATGCGCTCTCGACCCAGCGTTTGAATTTCCCTGAGGTGCGCCAGATCCGCTATCTGCGGTTGTCGTTCGCGGAGACGGCGGTGCCTGCCGAGCGGCTGGCTATCGCAGGTATCGGTGCGTTCTCGCGCTTGCGATGAGCGCTTGTGCTCCCGCGCGGCCATGCGCCGCGAGGGGAAGCATCCGGGGTGACGGAGTTTGGCGGGATTGAGACGCGTCAAGCGAAGCGATGGAGCCAGAAATCGCCGCATTCAGACCACGTGGCGAACCTGCATTGTGAACCGCCTTGTCCAGAGCTTCCCAGGCGTGTCCAAATTGCTCGGTTTGCGTTATTGCGCACCGCTTGCATGGTGACGCGCAACCGCGCAGTCGCTTTTGTTGGCCGCTCTAAGTCGGAAGCGCCCACCCTGAGCGCAAGACCTCCAGCAGCACCGGCCGGGCGTCGCTGTCCGCGCCGCCGCTTGCAGCTCCTGCCCATGCAATCGCAAGCGCGGCAAGAAAGATGTCGCGGCCGGTCAACGCTGCCCGCGCCTGACCAGAGCGCTGTGCAGCCTCAAGAAAAACGCTTGAGGCCTCGACCATGGAGGTGCACGTCGGCATCAACACCGAACTGGGTTGGGACCATGCGGCACGGAGCGGTTCCGGGAGGCCTTCGTAGGCGTTCATCCAGGTTCCCAGCGCTTCAATCCATCGCTGCAGCGCACGCCCCGGGTCACGCTCTTCGGCGGTAATGGCGGTGCGCACTTGCTCAAGGTTGGCGTAATGCGTTTCGAGTAGCGCTGCCAGCAGGGCGTCGCGGGTAGGGAAGTGGCGATACAACGTCCCCGGGCCAACGCCTGCTCGCTTGGCAATGCTGTCCATCGATACGTCGATGCCTTCCTCGGCAAAGGCTTCGCCTGCCACCTCAAGAATGTGGGTCTTGTTGCGTTGGGCATCGGCTCGGGGAGGGCGTGGCTGAACGTCGGGGGGCATGGTCGGCAGGTCTGGCGCTTGATATCCGGAGTGTATCTCCATATATTTCTCGCAACAAACGGAGGGGCTCTCCTTTTGCGGGCGCTGTGCAACACAAGGCGTTGCAAACGAAAGATGGCCACGTTCGTCGACTCGCTGGCTAGTCGCCGGCCGACTCACGCACCACAGCCACAGGGTGAGAAACGCATGCGCACGTCCAAGACGATGATCATTGGCCTGCATCTGGGCAATGGGTACGGGTCCCAACCAGGGGCCTGGCGCATGCCGTGGGTCGACCCGACCAACTACATCAGCTTCGATGCCCGCGTGCGCCAGGCGCAAGCCGCCGAGCGGGGGAAATTCCAGTTCATCTTCCTGCCGGATGGCCCGAGTGCCGTTGCCGATATCGACAACGAAGCGCCGCACTTCAATCTGGACGTGATGATGACCCTGGCTGCGGTGGCGCGCGGCACCGAGCGTATCGGTCTGGTGGCCACCGGCTCAACGACGTTCAACGAACCGTTCAATCTTGCACGGCAATTCAAGGCGCTGGACATCATGAGTCATGGGCGTGCCGGCTGGAACGCGGTGACCTCCAGTGGCGAGGATGTCGCTGCGAACTACGGGCGAACACTTCCATCCAGCGCTGAGCGTTACGCACGCGCGCACGAGGTCGTGCAACTGGTGCAGGCCTTGTGGGGCAGTTGGGGAAAGGACGCCTGGCTGCACGACCAGGCCGCTGGGCGGTTTGCCGACGCCGCGCAAATTGCGCCGATCAACCTGCAGGGCAAGTTCGTCGGGTCCCGTGGGCCGTTGTATATCCCACCCTCCGAGCAGGGACAGCCGGTGATCTTCCATGCGGGCGGCGGCCCGAACGCGCTGAAGCTGGCCGGACGCTATGCCAGTGCCGTGATCGGTGCCAGTTTCAGTATCGAAGACGCTCGGGCGCAGCGTGCGGCGTTCCGTCATGCCGCCGAGCAGGCCGGCCGCGATCCGGACGAGATCAAGTTCATTCCAGGGCTGATGACGACAATTGCGCCGGATCGCCGCGCGGCATTGGATCGCCGGATCGCACTGACCGCGCAGACGTTTCCTCAGCGGCTGGGTTACCTGCAACAGATGCTCGGGGTGCGTCTGGATCCCACTGCGCTCGACCGGCCGCTGTCGCCGGCGCAACTGGCTGCGGCACGCCCGTCATCGCAGGATCCTCGCTCGCCAAAGGCGTTGCAGATCGCGCGTGAGGGCTGGAGCCTGCGCGACATTCTGGCGCATGGCGTCATCGATTATCACCCGGTGATTGTGGGCCCGGCGGTCGAGGCGGCCGATCACATGCAGGCCTGGTTCGAGGCAGATGCGGCCGATGGCTTCTGGATTTCGCCGGATATCAACGACGACGGCATCGACGCCTTTGTCGATGGCGTCGTCCCGATCCTGCAAGCGCGCGGTCTGTTTCATCGCGATTACCGGGGCCGCACGCTTCGCGACCATCTGGGCGCATCTGCCCAGTACGGCCGCGATCCACGCATCACTGCTTGAGCAACAAAACCCCATCTATTTTTTTGAATGGAGCGAACATGAAAATCGGCATCATTGGCGCAGGCAACATCGGTGGCACGTTGGCGCGCAAATTCGTAGCAGCAGGGCACATCGTCAAACTGGCTGGATCCAAAGGCCCCGACAGCATTCGCGAATTGGCCGAAAAGATCGGCGCCGAGCCTGTCACCGCTGCAGCGGCGGTCGAGGACGTGGAGGTGATCGTGTTGTCGATCCCGTTTGTCAAGATTCCCGAGGTTGCCGGCCTGTTCTCCACCGTGCCTGCGGAGGTGGTGGTGATCGATACGTCGAACTACTACCCGCAGCTTGGCACCCGGATCCCGGAAGTCGAGGACGGCAAGCTGGAAAGCGTCTGGTCGAGCGAGCAACTCGGCCGGCCCATCATCAAGGCGTTCAATGCCGTGCTCGCCAAGACGCTGGCCGAGCGCGGCAAGCCGGCAGGCACGGAGAACCGGATTGCCATCCCGGTGGCGGGCGACAGCCTGGCCGGCAAGGCGATCGCGCAGCAGCTGCTGGACGATGCCGGGTTCGACTCGGTCGATGCGGGGAATCTCGCAGATTCATGGCGGCTGCAGCCCGGCACGCCTGCGTATTGCACCGAGCTTTCGGTTGCCGCATTGGCGTCAGCGCTCAAGGCTGCGGTAAAAGGCGATGCACCGCGTCATCGCGACGCCTTGATGGCGAAGTTCTTCGGCGGCGACGCACCGCCAAGTCATGAGACGATCGTTGCGCGCAATCGCGCAGTGAGTGCGGCGCGCTGACTCCGATGCGCAGAAGCGGTATCTGCGTCCCAGGCTCACGTTAGAGTTGATGAGCCACTGTCGTCAGCACAGCGGGAGCGCGGTGCTGACGACTCGACCGTTCTGCCACCGTCTTAAAACGTGACCGCAGAAAGCATTCCCAGCATCTCGTCGTAGCTGCCGTTGGCGGCAGCATCGCGAAGGAATTTGGCACGTTCCACGACGATTTCCTTCGGTGTGGGTTCTGCATGCAAAAGCGCCAGTGCTTCGTCGAGGAATTCGTCCAGGGGCATGGCGTGCTCGTCGTTGCCTTGGCCATACAACTTGGTGCGAACGCCCGGCGGTACCAGCTCGATGACTTGCACGTTGCTGTCGGCCAGTTGCACCCGCAAGCCTTCGGTGAAGGAGTGCACGGCGGCCTTGCTGGCGCTGTAGCTCATCGCGGCCGGGAACGGCACAAAGCCCAATGCGGAACTGACGTTGATGATGACGCTGTCAGTGTTGCCGGCAAGTTGCGGCAAGAATGCATAGGTCATGCGGATGGTGCCGAGCAGGTTGATGGCGATCGCCTCTTCGGCGGCCTTCAAGGAGTCTGGCTTGAACACGTTCTCGCTCGGCATGATGCCGGCATTGTTGATCACGACATTCAAGCCGGGATAGCGCTCGGCCGCCACGCGGCTTGCCCGGACCACAGAGTCGGCGTCTGCGACATCGATTTCGAGTGCGTCAAGGCCCGGATGCTCGGCGGTGATCTGATCCAGCAGCGGCTTCTTTCGTCCGGAAACGATGACCCTGTTGCCAGCCTGCTGGAGCCGGAGCGCCAGCCCAAGTCCGATGCCGGAGGTCGAGCCGGTGATGAGGATGGTATTGCCGCTGTTCTTCACGGATGTCTCCTGGTTGCGGAAAGGGGTAAAATCAAAACGGACAGTCATCCGCTTCCCAAAACATTGGCGGACAATTGTCCGTTTGTCAACGAGTTCATTAAAGGGTTGGGGTGTGGAGAAGCTAAAGCGATCTGATGCAGTGCAGAACCGGGAGCGCCTGCTGTCCGTCGCGCTTGCGGAATTGGTGCGCTCTGCCGATGTTCCACTGAGCGCAATTGCCAAGAAGGCGGGTGTCGGGCAGGGGACTTTCTACCGGCACTTCCCGACCCGGGAGGCCTTGGTGATCGAGGTCTATCGCCACGAAATGCTGCAGGTCACCGGTGTAGCCGAGCAACTGCTGAAGACGCTCCCGCCGGAGCAAGCGCTCCGCGAATGGATGAACCGCCTGGCCGAATACGCCATCACCAAGGCGGGTCTGGCGGATGCACTGCGGACAGTTGCCAACGCGAAAGAATGCGCGGGCAACGCAGGCTATGCGCCCGTGATCGCTGCCGCGCAACTGCTGCTCGATGCCAATGAGAAGGCCGGGACGATCCGTCCGGGGATCACCACAGACAAGTTCTTCCTGGCCATTGCGGGGATCTGGCAGATAGACGCCACCGAGAACTGGCAGCCCCGCCTGACCTGGCTGATGGAGACGGTCATGGAGGGGTTGTGCGCGGGAGCGCCGGGCCGGCCCGCAAGCGGATAACGGCGTTAGGCTTGCAGCCTGGAAACGTGCAGCGCCACGTGTGTTAGTGCTCCAACTTGCCCTGCTTGAGCTTTTGCCACATGTCTTCGGCTTGCTGGGACAAGCTGCCGATGTGCCGTATCAGACAGATCTCCATGCTGATATCCCACTGCGTGTGTCCGGGCGCTGCATGGACGAGCCGCCCCTTGGCGATCTCCTCTTCCACCAGCGTGCGCGGCAGCCAGGCCACCCCGCCACCGGAGCGGCACATGGCCAGCAAGGTCGCGGCAAGATCGGAGGTGAGTGCAGGCGTTAGACGTGCTTCCACGTCCTTGAACGCCGGATGCCCGGCGATGATGCGGCCCAGCCCGGAATCTGCGCTGTAAGACAGCAAGGGCATTGTATCGGTGGAATCGAGCGACCAGCGTGGGTGGCCGTCGCCATTTTCCTTCGGTGCACTGAAGGGTTGCAGCACATCGCTGCCCACCACAACTCGCTCGAAGTGTTCGGGATTCAGCCCAAGCGGCATGCGCGGATGATGGTGGCACAGCAGGAATTGCGCTGCCCCTTGCAGCATCAGTTTTTCGCACGCCCTGAGCGTGTCGGAGACCAGCTGAAACGCGCCGATGCCGGTGTTCGATTCGATGCGTCTTACAAAGGCCGGAAAGAAGGTGAAGGAGAGAACATGTGTGGCAAGGAATGCCAACGCAGGCCGCTGTTGTCCCGCGACCTCAAGCGCTTCCTGCCGCGCGGCGTAAATCGCCGCGGCCAATCCGGATGCTTTGCGAACGAAGGCTTCTCCAGCCGGTGTCATCAGCACCTCTTTGCGCGAACGCGTAAACAGCGGCGTGCCCAACCATTCTTCGAGGGAATGAATACGCCGACTGAAGGCCGGCTGGGTGACGAAGCGACGCTGTGCCGCGCGCGAAAAATTGAGGATGTCAGCCAACGCCAGGCAGTCTTCGAGCCATGTCAGTTCCATGATGCCGATTGTGCATCAAGCGCATAAAAAAGGCATTGGCAGCGCTTGGGGAGTGCCCCTTACGCTCTGACTCGAGCTTGCAACGCCTCGACACGCAGGTCGTCCAGCAAGCGGCAAATCCGGTGAATTCGCATGTCGACGGGAGCGGGCGATCATGCAGAAAAGAAGTGGCATGAGAGGGGTGTTGAGCCAACTCTATGTGCAGGTCTTGATCGCCATCGTCATTGGTGGCCTGGTGGGCTATGTCTGGCCGCACCTGGGCGTGGTCATGCAACCTGTTGCAGAGGGTTTCATCAAGCTGATCAAGATGCTGTTGGCACCTATCATCTTTGGAACGGTCGTGGTCGGGATCGCCAAGATGGGAAGTGTCAGAGAGGTCGGAAAAACCGGCATCAAGGCGCTGATTTATTTCGAGGTCGTCTCGACACTGGCGCTGGCGATCGGTCTTGTCGTGGTGAACATCATCCGGCCGGGCGATGGCATGAACATCGATGCCGCCTCGATCGACAGCAGCGCGATTGGCCAGTATGTGGATCGTGCAAAAGACGACGCGGGCATGGTGGATTTTGTGTTGAACATCATTCCCACCACGTTGGTGGATGCCTTTGCCAAGGGCAACATGCTGCAGGTCATTCTGGTGTCGGTGCTGTTTGCAGTAGGGCTGTTGCAGCTGGGCGAGCGTGGCAAGCCGCTGGTCGATCTCATCGATAACGGGCTGCAGGCGCTGTTCAAGATGATCAACATGGTGATGCGGCTCGCGCCGCTGGGTGCCGGGGCAGGCATCGCTTTCACGATCGGCAAGTATGGCCTGGCCACCCTGTGGTCGCTTGGGCATTTGATGTTGGCCGTCTACGTGACCTCGGCACTGTTCGTTTTCGTGGTGCTGGGAGCGATTGCACGGTGGACCGGCTTTCCGCTGCTGCGCCTTCTCCGCTTCATCAAGGACGAACTGCTTGTCACGTTCGGAACCTGTTCGACCGAAGCCGTTCTGCCGCGCATGATGATGAAGCTCGAACTTGCCGGCGTGCGCAAATCGACGGTTGGCCTGGTTCTGCCCACTGGATACACCTTCAATGCGGATGGCACCTGTATCTATCTGACCATGGCGGCCATTTTCGTCGCGCAAGCGACCAATACACCGCTGCCGGTCTATCAACAAATCGCACTGCTTGGGGTGTTGCTACTGACCTCGAAGGGATCCGCTGGTGTCGCTGGCGCGGGTTTTGTCGCGTTGGCCGCAACGCTTTCCACCATCGACACGGTGCCTGTTGCAGGGCTGGTGCTTCTGCTGGGCGTCGATCGCTTCATGAATGAGGCCAGGGCGGTGGTCAATCTGATCGGCAACAGTGTTGCCACGCTTGCGATCGCCAAGTGGGATGGCGCGCTGGATATCTCCAAGACCCGGGAAATCATTCGTCGTCAACAGGCGGGCGAGCCAATGCCTGTCGCGGCCTCTTCAACCGATCCATAACTCACTACACCTCGCGGGAGACTACCCAATGCGTATCATCGATGTCGTCGAAATCACCAAGCCGATTTCCTCGCCGATCCGTAACGCCTACATCGACTTTTCCAAGATGACCGCCAGTCTGGTAGCGGTGGTCACCGATCAGGTGCGCGACGGCCGTCGGGTCGTCGGCTACGGCTTCAACTCCAATGGGCGCTATGGACAGGGCGGACTGATACGCGAGCGGTTTCGCGATCGCATTCTGGAAGCCGAGAGCGCTGCGTTGTGCAACGACGCCGGCGACAATCTGGATCCTTCCAGGGTCTGGACGGCGATGATGTCCAACGAGAAGCCGGGCGGTCATGGCGAGCGCTCCGTGGCGGTGGGCACGCTGGATATGGCGATCTGGGATGCCACCGCCAAGATTGCCGGCATGCCGCTGTTTCGTTATCTGGCGCAGATGAAAGGCCGGCAAGCCAATCCGCGCGTCTTTGTCTATGCAGCCGGTGGCTACTATTACCCTGGCAAGGACAACAGCGCCCTGCGCAAAGAGATGCGTGGCTATCTGGATCGCGGTTACAACGTGGTCAAGATGAAAATCGGTGGCGCCTCCATCGACGAGGACCGCGGCCGGATCGAGTCGGTGCTTGAGGAAATTGGCGGCCAGGCGCGTCTGGCGGTCGATGCGAACGGCCGCTTCGATCTGGAGACCGGCATCGCCTATGCCAAGATGCTGCGCGACTACCCGCTGTTCTGGTACGAAGAAGTCGGTGATCCGCTCGACTATGCGCTACAAGCCAGCCTGAGCGAATTTTATCCAGGGCCGATGGCCACAGGCGAAAACCTGTTCTCCCACCAGGATGCACGCAACTTGCTGCGCTACGGCGGCATGCGCCCGGATCGCGACTATCTGCAGTTCGACTGCGCGCTGTCGTACGGCCTGGTGGAATATCTCCGCACGCTGGAGGTGCTCGAGCAGTTCGGTTGGTCGCCCGCGCGTTGCATCCCGCACGGTGGTCATCAGATGTCGCTCAACATTGCTGCAGGGTTGGGCTTGGGTGGCAACGAGAGTTATCCGGATCTGTTTCAGCCGTATGGCGGGTTTCCGGATGGCGTAAAAGTTCAAGACGGGCACATCGTGATGCCGGAATTGCCGGGCATCGGTTTCGAGGGCAAGTCCGACCTGATCAAGGTCATGCGCGAGCTCGCCGAGTAAGGACTGAGCCAGCCTCGCCCCGTGACCCACGGGGCGAGTTGAGTCAGGTGACTGCTGCGCGTGGTTTGGTCGCTTGGGCAGTCACGCGCAGGGTCGCCGGAGTCAGGCCCTGAGCAGTCGCTTGCAAGATGATGTCGCCGGGCTTTTTAGTTGCCTGTAGCAACGCCATGCACAAGCCATTGAACGCTTTGCGCTGCGGTGCCTTGTCGTCCTCATGGCTACTGGGGTCGCCGTTGCCGACGCCGATCAGTTTGCCTGCGCCGCGTAAAGAGAATTGCACCGGCGTATCGGCGGTGGGAACGACGCGGCCCTGTGCATCGACAATTTCGACCTTTACCACTGCCACATCTTCGGCATCGGCGCGCAATGCCTTGCGATCGCAACTCAAGCGGATCGCAGCCGGCTTGCCGACTGTCTCGCGACGTTCGGTGAGCACCAGCTTGCCGCCGCGATAGCCGCGCGCTTCGATCACGCCCGGTGCGTATGCCACGCGCCATTCCACATGCCCGTAGGCCGGCACGTGTTGCAGGCCCTGGCTGACGCCATTGACCAGCAGTTCCACCGCGTCGAGATTGGTATGGCACCAGACGGCGACGCGGCCCTTGTCGTCGGGCTGCAGCAGGCCGTCCCAGTTCCAGTGCGGAAACAGATGCAGCACTGGTTCGTTGGTCCACTGCGCGCGGTAGTACCAGTAGTTGTCTTTTGGAAACCCGCAGCTGTCTAGCACACCGAATTGCGAGGCGACATTCGGCCAGCGGTTATACGGTGTGGGTTCGCCGCGGTAGTCGAAGCCGGTCCAGATAAAGCCGCCGGCGATGTACGGACGTTGTGCGACGTAGCTCCACCAGGCTTCGGCAGTGCTCGCCCACCACGGGTGGTCCAGGTCGTAGGCGCGGGTATAGCCGCGTGCATCGTCGCGCTGGTAGTTGCCGCGCACCGACACGGTACTGCCGGTTTCGCTGCCGTAGATCGGAATGTTCGGGTATTGCGCGTGGAAGCCGTCCATCTGGCTGGTGCGGTAGTTGAAACCGACCACATCGACGACCTGGCCAACACCATCGCCAAAGCCCTTGTCCATGGCAAAGGTGGTGGGGCGGGTGGGGTCGAGTTGACGCACGCGTTGCTGCATGCGGCTCACGATACGTGCGCCGCGCTCGGTGACCTGTTGCGGTTCTTCGTTGCCGAGCGACCACAGGATCACGCTGGGATGATTGCGCCCGCGCCGTACCATCGTCTCCAGTTCGCCCATCGCTTCAGGGTCGCTGGACATGCGCCGGGTTTCTTCGATCACGAACATGCCCAGGCGATCGCATAGCGCGAGCAGTTCGGGCGTAGCCGGATTGTGCGAGCTGCGATAGGCGTTGCAGCCCATCGATTTGAGTTGGCGCAGGCGCCACTCGTGCAGGCTGTCCGGGATGGCGGTGCCAACGCCGGCGTGATCCTGGTGATTGTTGGTGCCGTGCAGCTTGAGCGGTGCACCGTTCAATAGAAAGCCGCGCTGCGCATCGAAGACAATGCTGCGTACGCCGAACGGCGTCACTAGCGCATCGACCGCGTTGCCGTCGCTGTGCACGCTGGTGGTGAGGCCGTAGAGCTGCGGGGTATCGATCGACCACAGCGCGGCCTGGCCGAGCGGCACGGTTTGTTCGACAACCTGCACCTGGCCCGGTGCAACGGTGACCGCTGCACTGACCGCTTCTGCGACGACGCGCCCATCCGGTGCTGTCACGCGCGCTTGCACGTTGCACTGGCGCGGTGCGGTGCCGTCGTTGCGGACTTCGGTGGACACCTGCGCGGTTGCGTTGTCGCCTTGTACGGTGCTGCGCACGAACACGCCGTCTTGTGGCAGATGCAGCGGGTCGGTCTTTTGCAGCCACAGATGGCGATAGATGCCGGCGCCTTCGTAGAACCAGCCTTCGCCCAGCGTGGCATCTAAGCGCACGGCAATGAGGTTGGGCTTGCCGTAGTCGAGCACTTCGCTGAGGTCGACCTCGAAGCCGCAATAGCCGCTGGCATTGCGCCCGACGATGTGGCCGTTGCAGAACACGATGCAGTCGCGGAACACGCCGTCGAACACCAGGCTGATGCGCTTGCCCAAATCGCTTGCGGGAATCTGCAGCGTGCGGCGATACCAACCCACGCTGTGTTCCGGAAAGCTCGTGCCCAGCGGTTTGTAGCCGTGCGCGGCGGCCGGGTCTTCTTCTGTGATCGTGGCCGAGATGGGTTCCTGGCGGAAGGGCAGGGTGACGGCCCAATCGTGCGGCAGATCCAGCAGTTCCCAGGCACTGTCGTCGAAAGCGAGTTGCGCGGCGGTCGCGGTGTCCTTGCCAGCCTTGGCGAAGGTGCGCTGGAAGGTACCGAACTCGAAGTCGCGCGACGCATCGCTGGCGTGGCCGAGATGAAAGCGCCAACCGAAGTCGAATAGCAGGCGTTCGCGCGGTGCCAGCGTTGCATCGCCAAGCGCGCCAAGCGGCATGGCGTTCTTATCTACGGCTGGCGCTGCACCGGCGATGGCGGGCACTAACGCGCCGGCTGCGCCGACGGGGAGAGCGGCGCTCACACCGCTTGCCAGCATGCCGCGCAGCAGCTCGCGGCGATTGATGCCGGTCATGGCTGCGTCCTCTTGCTGGCGTCGGCAGCTTGGTCTTGTTCGGTCGAAGCAGGCTTGCCTGTTGCCGGCTTGCGCGATGCAGGCACGCCCGTATACGGGTGGCGCATGAAATCGATCGCCGGCAACACCTCGTTGTCATGCTTGAAGTCGAAGAAGCTGGCGTTTTCCCACGACGAGCCGGTGCCCCAGCGCGTCTTGCAGCTGCTGCTGGTCCATGCCGGTTCCCAATACACCACGCCGGCGCCGCCAGTGTCGATGACCAGCTGGGTGAGATCGATCATGTACTTGGACTGGCCTTGCGGTGTGGCCGGGTAACCGGCAATCAGCGAGTCTTGGCCGAGCAGATTGTGCGAGGTGTCTCCGGACTCCAGCGTCCACGGATACGCGGTTTCCACCACCACCACGTCGGCATCAAAGCGGCCGCGCAGGCGCTTGATGGTCTTGCCCAGCTCGGCCATCGATTGGGTCGACCATTTGCGGTAGTAGCTGATGCCGATCAGATCGTAATCGGTAACGCCGGCCTTGGTGGCGGCGGCAAACCACGGTTCCACATTCTCCGGCTGGGCGATATGCAGCATCACCCGTGGCTTGATGGTGGAGCGTACGCTGATATCGCGCACGGCCTTGATGCCGGCATTGAACAGTTTGGCGTTGCGTTGCCAGTCGATGGGGCGCTTCTTGTCCCAGGGAATGCTGTCCATCAGATCGGAATTGCTTTCGTTGCCCACCTGCACCAGTTCCGGCATCAGGCCGGCACGGTCGAGCGCGCTCAGCGTGTCGTAGGTGAAGCCATACAACGTGCGCGCCAGCTCATCGGTGTCGGTGATGCTGGCCCAGGCCTTGGGAATCAGCTGTTTTTCGCCATCGGCCCAATCGTCGGAATAGTGCAGGTCCAGCAAGACCTGCATGCCTTGCGCGCGTGCACGCGCGATGGTCTTCTTGACGTCGGACAGGTCGCTGTAGCGGGTCCAGCGTGCGTCGTTCCACAGCCGCACACGCACCAGATTGGCACCGTGCGCGTGGAAGAGTTCGAACGGGTCTTTGACCACGCCGTTCTCGCGGTATTGCACACCGCACTCTTCCATCTCGTTGACGTAGGACAGGTCCGCACCGAGATACAACGTGGCGGGGGCCGGGGCGGCGTGTGCGAAGGTGGAGATGGCCAGCGCCAGTAGCGCGGGCGTCCAGAGACGGCGTGTAGAGCGCATGCAATTCCTCGACAGAAAAACGTGGAACGGGTGACAGCATGCCGCACGCAGCGGTGCTGACGTGCGGACGGTGCGCGGAATCAGAGCGTCGATAACCGATCCGATTCCACGCACCGACCGCACCTGTGTAACGGTCACGCAGCAAGGGTGTCGGCCGCGCTTAGAACTTGTAGCTGGCCTCCAGCGCATACCGACGACCGAACACCTGGTAGCCACCGTCGTCCTGATTGGCCAGGCGATTGGGCTTGTTGTCGGTGTAGGCGCGCAGCGGTTCGTTGGTGAGATTGCCGGCCTGGAAGCGGAAGCTGAGCTGCTTGCTGTACTGCCAGTTCAGACTCAGATCCACCGTGCCTTCGCTCTGCAAGCGCGCAAGACGCGCCGCATTCCAGCCGTACACCACGGTGTAGGGGCTGTGGTACTTGTAACCCACACGCGCCTCGAAGCTGCCGTTGCTGTACCAAAGATCGAAGGTGCCGGTCTTGCGCGCCAGGCCGCTCAGCGGCAACGGATTGTCGACCGGCGAGAATTCCTTGAGGTTGGAATCGACCAGCGAGAAGTTGGAATAGACGCCGAAGTTTTCCATGTGCGGGATGAAGTAGAACGGCGTCTGGAATGTGAGCTCCACACCGTTGATATGCCCGCCGCCGCCATTGAACGGCGCGCTGACCAGGTAATCCAGGCCGTTGATCACTTCACGGTCGGTGCGGTAGCCGATGCTGGAATCCACTTCCTTGCGGTAGACCGCAATCGCCGCGAGCGCTTCCTTGTGGAAGTACCACTCGTAGGACACATCGACCTGGGTGGCCTTGAACGGATCCAGCTGCGGGTTGCCGCCGCTGCCGGTGAGCTGGCCAACGGTGACGGTGGGGTCGTCCAGGCGACGGCCGGTGCGCAACTCGTCCAGCGGCGGACGCGCGATGACCTTGGCCACTGCGAAACGCAGGATGCGTTGATCGTCGATCAGGAAGTTGACGGTGGCGCTGGGCAGGACGTCGGTGTATTCCTTGCTGTCGGTGCTGGCCTGCACGGTGTTGCCGACCGAATCGAAGCCGTCGCTGGTGGTCTTGGTGTTGACCAGGCGCACGCCGATATTGCCGGTGACATCGGTGCCGAACACCTGCGAGCTGAACACGGCTTTGGCGAAGGCTTCGCGCACGTCTTCCTTGACGTTCCAGTGGTCGAGCAGTTGTTCGTCGAGCGTGCTCGGATCGAAGCCGCCGAAGCCGATCTCGGCGATGGCGTCCATGTTGCCGCCGGTCAGCGTGGGCACGTTCAAGTCCGGCATGGTCACCGGATAGATCAGGCCCTGATACGCCGAAATCGGTTGGTCGTAGCCGGATTGATTGCTGATGAAGCGGCGGTTCTGCTTTTCGCGACGCGCGGCGCGTACGCCGAATTCCAGCGAGGTGAAGGCCGCTGCATCGATCGCGCGGCTGGCGTTGAGCGCGAGTGCGGCAATCTTGTCGCGCAGCGCCTGCGGCTCGGTCTGGCCGGCGATGCCGTATTCGGGCGTGTCCGAGCTGGTGCTGATGGTGGGGGTGACGCTGCGGCGGAAATCGAACGAGACGGTGTCCGGATTGCTGCCGAAGCGCACCGCCTGCCAGGTGTTGTCGCGCTTGGCCTGCGAGAACGACAGGTCGCTGCCCAGCGTCCACACATCGCCGTTCCACTTGGCGTTCAAACCACCGGCGGTGAGCGTCTTGACCTCGTTGTAGTGGCTGACCACATGGTCGACCTGCAGGTTCGAGTTGGCCAGCGTACCGGCGACCACATCGCCATCGACGATGGTGTAGGACGAGCCCGGCGTGGTGTACGGATTGGCACCGGTCGAAAAGGTGCTGAAAGCCAGACCGTTGAACCAGTTCTGCAACTGGTCTTCGTCGATTTCGATCCGCGAATACAGGCCGTCGAACTTCAACTCGAAGTTGCCCGAGCGCCATTGCACGGTGCCCATCGCACCGGTGCGGGTCTGGTCGGTCAGCTTGAGCTGGTCGGCCGCGCCGAATGGCGTGGGATCCACGGTGCCGTCGCCATCCACATCGCGCGAGGTGGTGGCATCGGTGTAGCCCCAGCTGCCGATCGAGGAGTTGGAGTTCTTCTGCTTCTGATAAGTGGCGCCCAGCGCAACCGCCAGGTTGTCGTTGATCTTGTGCACCCAGCTGGCGCCGAATCGGTTGCCCCACGGGGTGTAGCCGTCCACGTCCTTGGCGTGGTCGTAGAACACCGGGCCGGCGGTGCCGACAAAGCCCGGGCCGGTGTAGTCCAGCGGGCTGATGGTGGAGATGTCCACCGTTGCGGCAAGGCCACCGGCCACCAGATCCGCCGACTGGGTCTTGTAGACCTTGACGGTGGAGACGATCTCGGTGGGGAACACTTCCCAGCGCACGGCACGGTTGGGTTCGGAGGAGGCGATTTCGCGCCCGTTGACGGTGCCCATGGTCATGCGCGGGCCCAGGCCGCGCACGGTGGCCAGGCTTTCGTTGCCGCGGTCGCGGGTGCCGTTGACGCCGGGCAGGCGCACCAGCGCTTCGGCCACGGTGACATTGGGCATCTGGCCCATGTTGTCGGCGGAGATCACTTCCATGACGTGATCGGACATCTGTTTGGCCTGCACTGCCTGATTCAGGCTGGCGCGCTGGCCGATCACGGTGATGTTGTCGAGCGTGACCGGCGGCGGCGCGGTCGCGCTGTCGCTGGCCGGCGCTGCGGCAGGCGCAGGCGCGCTGTCCTGTGCGTGCGCACTGAACGCGCTGGCCAGAACGAAGGCGATGGTGGTGCAGAGGACGTCGCGCGCAGGGGTGCGGCGCAGGCGCCGGCTGGCCGAGTGGCCGGTGTGGTGAACGGGCATCGTTTGATCCCTCCCAGGACAAAGTTACCGAATGGAGATGGTGGCCGTTGCTGCGGCCGTCTGGCGCAGGGGCGCTTCTGGCGCATCCGCGCGGGCATGACTGAGGTGGTGCGTTGCTGCGGTTGAAGCCAAGTGTGCGGTTGCGCGACGCTGCAACAATCATCGAGTCGATCATGTTGGCGTCCCCCTGTCCTGCATGTGTCCGCTTCAGGGTAGAAGCGCAAGCCATTCCATTCCAATGAAGCATTTTGCGTGAGCTATCTCACGTTGGAATGCTGCAGTGCAGCGATAGCGAACCGTCCGTCACAGTTGTGGCGTTAGTGGCGACACGGCCACTAAAGGTTGCACTAGAACGCATGCGCAGCCTTGTCTGCTGCCTAGAGCGTGTTATGAACTTTGCCCTTGTCACGATAACGTATACGGATGAAGCCTCGTAAGCCATATCCAACCGATATCTCCGAC
>NZ_MDFM01000038.1 GCF_002939985.1 Xanthomonas hortorum pv. cynarae
GCTTCGAGAAGCTAGATATCATGTTCCTTGGATTCCTCAGCTTCGTCCTAGTCGTTGATGGGCTTCGGATGTGTTAACAGGCCCTAGCTCCATGAGTGCGTTGTAAGTGGCTGGGTCGGTAACGCCGTTCTTGACCAAATAATCCGACATCGCAACCTTGGCTGCTTCAGCACCCGCTGCACCAGCTGCTGTTTGCAGAACGTTTTCGCCGCCGAGTGCCGCAATCGCCGCACCTGTCAGGCCATGCAGCAAAATCTTGTTCGTACCCCCATCGCTCCATGCGTCCAGACGTGCCAGTGCCTGAGCTTTCGACGCTTCATCCGGTGCGCTGGCCAAATCAAGCTGGGCTTTCTGATACATAGCCGAGGCAACATCACCCGCTACCCGAAATCCAATCTCTCCAGCAAGCCCCATCAGCTCTTTCTGATCATTGATCTTTTTCTGATCGAAAATCTCCTTCAGCCCAGACTGCTGCAACTCGGTGGCACTGCGATCCAACCCCGCCAGCGCAGACTCGTCGCCATTGCGGATTTGGATCGTGCCGGCCGCGATATCGCTCTTGGTCGTGCTGCTTGAGCTGTCGCTGGCATTGCCCAACATGCTCAGTCCGGCACCGATGCCGACACTGGCCATGCTGCTACCTGTGCCGCCGGCAACTGTCACACCGCTGGTCTTGTACTCCGCCTTGTTCTGGAGGTCCTCGACAGTCAGGCTGCCGGTTGACAGCCGATTGAGGCTGGCATCGGCTGCACTGGCTATCGCGCCGCCGACCAACTTTGTATTACCGCCCACAGTGATGTCGAAGCCACCATTGCCAGCCTGGATGCCGCTCTGCTCAGTCACGCTGGTATAGCTGCTGTTGACCTTCTGCTGGCTGTAGCTGCCGCCACTGCCCGAGCCAGTTGCCAGGGTCAGGCTTGCCTGCTGCTGCTTGCTCTTGTACTCGTTGGTGTCCTGCTCGCTCTTGATCAGCAGATCGCCGTCGACATTGGCCAGCACCTTGTTGCCGATGGCTTGTGCGCCCTGGATCGTGGTGTCATTACCGCTCACCAAGGTCAAGGTGTCGTTGGCGGTGATCACGCTTTCGGCGCGTAGGTCGCTATTGCCCTTGGCGCTGCCTTTGCCTGCAGACACGCTGATGTAATAGCCCGTCGTGGCGCCGACGCTGACACCGATCTCACCACCGGCATTCTTGTTCTCGGACTTGGTGGTGTTGGTTTCCTTGTTACTAAGCAGGTTGAGATTGTTTTTTGCGGCCAATGCCACGTTCTCACCGGCGATCTTGCTGCCGATCACATTCAGATCGCCGCCCGTAGCTGCGATGGTGACATCGCCGTTGCTGATGATGCGGCTGCCGCCGGTACTTTCTTCGTGGGTGCTGGTCTTGCTTGACGAACTACTCGCACCAATACCGAGACGGAAGCTCATGCCAGTGGCAGCACCAGCCCCTTCAAGCCCGCTTGCTGGCTCCTTGCCAGGTTTCGCGACATTCCCACCGACTGCTTGACCGTCATATCCAGCCAAGAAGTTGCCGGGCGTTTTTTTGGCTTGATCGACCGTCGCACCTGTTGCGTATGCAGCTCGCGCTGCGTAGAGCGCCTTCAGCCTGTCATCGTCAACATCGGAAATACGCTTGGCTGCACCGTAAGCCGCCAGTGCAGTGTCAACGATGCCTCCACTGACACCCAACGTAATCCCCGCACTCTGCTGCTTGGACGTCTGCACCGTATCCACGGTATTTTCCGCTGCGGCAATCGTGACTTCCTTGCCGACGATGGTGGTACTTGTCGCGCTCAGCACATCGCTGCCTGTGATGGCGACCTTGTTGCCGGCGGTCATCGTCACCGAGCCCTTGGTGCTGCCGACCAGGCTTCCGCTATTGGTGACTTCGGTGACGTCCAGGCCGTCGGCCTTCTTGGTGACGCCCAAAGCGACGCTGAATCCGCCGCCGCCGTAGAGACCGGATTTCTTGACGGTCTTTTCGTGTTCCTCGCTGTGTGTGTTCTGCACCGTGTCCAGCGTCAGGTTGTTGCCTGCGGCCAACACCACATCGCCGGTGCTGGCGACCTGTGCACCTTGCGACAGCAGATCGTTACCGGCCGCGATCTGCACCGTGTCGCCACTGAGCGTGGTGGTGACCGCCACGTTGTCGTGCCACTCATCATGCGTGGTCGTGGTCTTGCTGGAGAACGTGCCCTTCTTCTTCTTGGTCATGTCCTGCACGGCATCGTGCTGCTCGCTGGCGGCGAGCAGATTGACGTCGTTGCCGGCGGCCAGGGTGATGCCGCCTTCCTTGGTGGCGACGGTGGCAGCGGTGAGGTTGATGTCGTTACCGGCCTGCATCGCCAGGTTGCCGCCGGCACTGAACTCCGTGCCGTGGACGGTTTCGTCGCTGGTCGCGGTGGTCTGCTTGAAGCGCTTGCGCGTTTCCAGTGTGTTGCTGGTGTCCACCGTGGTCAGCGTGCTGGCGTTGATGTCGTTGCCAGCGCTGATGCCTAGGCCCTTGCCGGCGTCCAGCTTTGCGGCGACCAGGTTGACGTCGTTGCCAGCGCTTAGGATCAGGTTACCGCCGGCAGTGAGCGCCTGCTGGTCGATGGTTTGCGTGGTCGTGGTGGTGGTGACGCGGGTCTTGCCGTTGCGGCTCTTGTAGCTGTTGGTCTCGGTCTCGTTGAGGACGGATTCGACGTTGAGGTTGTTGCCTGCTGCGGCGATGAGATCACCGCCTGCCTTCACTTCGGCCTGGCGGATGGTCAGGTCGTTGCCGGCGGTCAGTTGCAGGCTGTCGCCGGTGCTGATGGTGGTGCGCGTGGCGACCCTGCCGTCCAGGCCGGTGGTCGGGGTCAGCGAGAGGTTGTTGCCTGCCTGCAAGGCGGCGCTACCGCCGGCCTTGATGGTGACGCCGTGCAGTTGCAGGTCGTTGCCTGCCGAGACCACCAGGTCCTTGCCTGTGGTGACGGAGACAGCATCGCCTCCGCGCAGCAGGCCGTTGTCGTCACGCAAGGCGCTGGGCGTGAGACTGAGGTTGTTGCCGGCGATCAATGCCGCGCTGCCATCGGCCTGCACGCGGGTGCCGCTCAGCGTCATGTCGTTGCCTGCAAACAGTTGCAGGGTGTTGCTGGCGGTGATGCCGGACAGGATGCCAACACCGTTGATGGCCTTGGACGCTTCGCTGACCAGGTTGTTGCCAGCCACCAACGCCACATCGCGGCCCTGGATCTGGCCCTGGTTGAGCAGGTCGTTGCGCGCTTCCAGCGCCACGCTGCCGGTGCCGCTGATGCGCCCCTGGTTGAGCAGGTTGCCGGCGGTGATGCTGACGTCGGCACCGGCGATGACGCCCTGGTTGCTCATGGCGTTGGTGGCGTTGAGCTCGACGTTGCCGCCAGCGATCAAGGCGCCGTTGCCGCGCAACTGCAGCGAGTTGGAAGCCAGATACACGACCGGCACCAAGACCTTCTGGCCCTGGTAGTCCTGCTCCACCATCCACACGATGTCTTGCGTCAGCGCGGCGGCCTGGGCGGCGGTCAAGCCCACGCCCATGCTCAGCTGCAGCTGACCTGCGGCAGCCACGCCGGATTCCAGCAAGGCGCGGTACTGCGCCACGCCATCGGCGTAGTTGCCCAGATAGCGGCGGCCGGTGAGCTGGGTGATCTGATCCAGCACCAGACGCTGCTCGTAGAAACCATCGCCCAGGCGGGTCTGGGTCCACTCCGGGTCCACACCCAGCTTGTCCAGCAGGAAGTCGCTGCTGATGAAGTTGTCGTAGTTGACGAAGCGCGGGTCGGTCTCGATCAGGTAACGACGGCTGGGGCCGTTGCTGCGCCAGGCGTTGATGCCGCCAAGGCCATTGGCGGCGCGGCCCATCGCGGTGCGATCGGTGCCGGTGCCGCTGGACAGGCGATACAGCCCGCCAATAGGAAGATCGATCTGCGTGAGCGAGGTTTGCGCGCCGCCAACGATATTGGTCACAGGAATGGTGGCCGGATCGACACGGTTGCGGCTTTCATTCGCACCTGCAACAACGCCGGTGCCAGCAGATGTGGTCTGTACGTTTGCCTGATCGACGGTGCTTCCTACAAGCCCACTGTCTTTGGATATCACCGGTGCAATCGACATCTTCACGATGCCGCCCGACGTGGCCAGCGTTGCGTCCTGCGTGTTGGCGCCCACCTGGGAACCTGCGCTGCCGGCAGTGCCGGTGGCCACGCGGATGCTGCTCGCGCCGCCGTTAGCGCGGCCGACAACTGCTTGCCCGCCCACTCCACCGGCGCTTTGGGTGGCGCGACCGGTCAAGCCGCCTTGTGCGCCGACACCGTTCAGCGACGCGCCGCTGATGCCACGACCGTCGCTGCCGACGGCACCGTTGCTGATGTTGGCACCGTTGATGCTGACGCCTTGGCCGCCGGTCATGCTGGCGCCTAGGGCAATGTAGCTTGTGTTGATCGTGGAAGAAGAAAGCGTTTTTGATTCGGTGTCATATGCACAGATAGGACGCCGATTCCCTTGGTTCAGCGCACAGTCGTCAATGACCGCTGTTACCGCATATTCGTAGTCTCTCTGTACGACTTGCCTATTTAAAGCAAGCGATTCGTTAAAAATCGACTCTCCACCAACGAAAATCCCATCACTCAATCCACCCACACCACGTTGATTTAATTGCAGCGCACCTGCTGCCGCAATCGACGAAGTGTTATTGGTCACACTTCCGGAAATCGCTATGTCTCCTCCAGCTGCGATTCGCCCTTCCGCACTTGCGGCGATGAGACGCTCTTGCTGCTCGACCGAATAGGAACGATAAACACCAGGATTTTTTCCCGTGTAAGGAAAACGAATGAAGTAAGACTGCCTTGGATAGACGATTCCGCGTGACTCAATAAGCTCCTCGGGCATCGTTGCATTCGCAGCTGCCTTTTCTTGGTCGGTCAATGCACCCAACGCTGTAGTCAAAACCCGCCGCCGATTATTCAGCTGATTGGCCGCGATCAAAATGCTCCCATCAGCCTCGATACTGCCCGACAGGTTATTCACCACCCCCGTACGCGACACCAACGTGCCACCGCCATCCTGCGCGCCGCCGATGGCGATGTTTCCTAGGCTGAAAATACGTGCATCGCGATTGAGCAGCTGATCGCGCACGATCAGGTTCATGTTGCCGGTGGAGCCGAGCAACGCGGAGCCATAGGCTGCGTTGTCGGTCGCGCCGCCAAGGTCGGCACCATTGACGAGCGTGCCGGTATTCACCGAGACATTGCCGCCGACGATGCTGCCGGTGTTGTAAATGCTGTTTGCCACCAGCGACAGCGCGTTGTTACCGGAAATGCTGCCGGCGTTGTCGATGATGCTGCCACCGTTGAGACGCGTGTCGTTGGACAGGATGTTGGCACCGGCGCGGTTGGTGATGCTGCCTGCCGTAATGTCCAGGGTGCGCGCAGCCTTGAGCGTGGACTCGTTGACCAGGCTCCCGCCTACGCGCAGGTTGAAATTCCCGTTGCTGGTGAGGTCAGCACCTGCGCGATGCGTGTAGTCGCTACGCAAGGTCAGATCCAGCAGATTCTGCGCAAGAATGCTGCCGCCGCCGTCGAAACCGACGGTATCGATCACCACATCGCCAGCACCACCGATCGCGCTGCCGGCACCGATCTAGCCACCGGCATTGCTCAGGTTCTGCAGATTCAGGCGGACAGCCTGCTCGGCCTTGATCCTGCCGTTCTGGTTGTCCAGCGTGGCGCCTGCGCGCTGCAACAGAAAGCTCGCGCCGGCATAGACATTGCCGCCCTGGTTGTTCAAGCCATTGGTATTGGCAATCAGATCGCCGCCAGCAACCAACTGGCCGCCGTTGTTGGCGATGTTGGCAGCGTCGATGACTACGCTGCCGCGCCCACCGAGATTGCCGCTGGTGTTGGTCAGGGCCCCGCCCGTGGTGATGCGCGTCAGTCCGCCACCGTTGTTGACGATGCTGCCCTGGGTATTGTCGATGAGGCCGCCCGATACGGTCAGCGTGTTGCCGGCATCGAGCTGGCCGCCGCTGTTGAGCAGCGCACCGGTGACGGCAACGTTGAGATCGCGCCCCGCACTGAGCTTGCCGCCTTGGTGATTGTCCAACTGGCCGCGTGCGGTGACGCTGAGGTCGCGTGCGGCTTGCAGACTGCCGCCGCTGCTGCTGATGTTTTCTGCAGTGATCACTGCGTCGGTGCCGGCACCGATGGTGCCGTTGCCGTTGTCCAGGCCGCGATTGAGCTCAACGCGCAAGCTGCCGCCCGCACCAGCGCTGGCGACTGCCTGCACGGTGCCGCCGGCATTACTGAGGCTGTCGGCGCGCAAGGTCAACGCACCACCACTGGCCTGCAGCAGGCCGTTGCGGTTGTCGGTGGTGCCGCCCGTTTGCACGTTCAACCCACGTGCGGAGACCGAACCATTGACGTTGTTAAGGCTGGCAGCGGTCAGCACCGCATCGCCAGCTGCGGCAATCGCGCCGCCCTGATTGTTCAACGCGCCGCTGGCGCCCAGCGTCAGTTGACCCTGGGTGAGGATGCGTCCACTGCTGTTGCCCAGCGCACCACGGCTGGTGAGCGACAGGGCGCCGGTGCCGGCGTGTTCGATGCGCCCCTGCGCATTCTCCAGGCTAGCTGCGGTAATGGTCAGATCCTGCGCATTGCTGGCCAGCGTGCCACCGGTGTTGTCGATCGCGCCGCCGATGCTGATGCGGGTCAGCCCGCTGCCGCTTTGCACCAACCGCCCGCCGACATTACTCAAGCTGCCGCCGTCGATACTCAACTGGTTGGCCTGTATTTGACCTGCGACGTTATTGAGACGCCCGTTGTCGATGTTGCCGCCTGCCTGCACGGTGAGCGTGCCGCCGGCGAGCAAGTCGCCACCGCGATGATCGAGGCTGCCGCCGGTGGTCAGTGCAACGTTGCCGGTAGCGCGCGTGCTGGCACCAGCCAGTTGCAGCTGGCTGCCCTGCGCGGTGAGGTTGCCGCCGGCCAGCAATTTGCCGGAGGCGCTGAGCTGACGATCAGCGATCAGGCTTAGCGTGCGCCCGCTGCCCAGGCTGCCGTCTGCGTTGATACCGGCACCAACCGTGCCGGCGATACTGATTTCGCCAGCACGCAAACTCAAGTTACCCGAAGCGGTGGTCTGCCCGGCATTCTCGATGCGCGCGCCCTGCAGACCCACCGATGTACCGCTGACAGTGCCCTGCTGACGCAATACCGCATCACTGGTCAACGTGACCTGCTGAGCACCGACCTGACCGGCCACACTCAGATCGCCCTTCGAGCGCAATTCCAGCGTACTGCCTGCACTCAATGTTCCACTTTGTGCCAGCGTGCCATCGGCCTGCGCCGAGAAGGCACCAGCCGATGCAAGGCTACCCCCGAGCTGCAAGTTACCGCGGCTGATCAATGCAACATCGCCGCGCTCGCTTCCCAACTGGCCGCTGCTGCTGACTTGCGCCGCTTCCACGCGCAATCCATTGCCGCCGATCAGATCACCGCGATTGTCCACCGCTCCGGTGGCGATCACACCCAAGCGTTGCAGGCCGTAGGCTTGCCCGGTTTGACGCAAGGAACCGACACCCAATGTGAGTTGGTTGCCGGCACGCACGGCGCCGGCATTATCGAGCAAGCCGCCGATAGCGAAGATGGCGTCGCCTTGCGCGAGCAACACGCCGCTGGCGGCATTGCTTGCGCTGGCTGCCGTAACGTTCAAGGCCTGACCAGCGACAACTTGCGCTGCGTTGGTCAAAGCGCCGGCTGCGCTCAGCACCACATTGCGATCGGCTTGCGCCACACCGGCAAGCGCCAGGTCGCGGGTGCTGCGCAGATTCAAATCAGTGGCTGCATCGAGTGCGCCACGACTGTCGATCGCTGCGCCGTCCAGGCTGATCGCACCGCCGCTTTGCAGCACCGCGGTCTGACCGGTGGTGACACGCGCGCCGCGCAGGTTGGCATTGCCTGCAGACACGGCCTGTCCGTTGAACGTAAGTGTACGTTGTGCCTGCAGATCGAGTTGCGTTGCCGACTGCAGCGTGCCTGCGGCGGTGAGATCGCGACCAGCCTGCAGCGCGATCGACTGCGCCTTGAGCGAGCCGGCCTGCTGCAAATCACCAATTGCGTTTGCCTGCAGCGTGGTCGCTGCGGCGACGACCCCTTGCAGTGTCATATCGCCCTTGCTGATCAGGGTGACGTTGGCGGTCTCGCTACCAAGCTGGCCGCTACTACGCAAGCTGCCTGCCTCTACCTGCAGCGCATCCTTGGCAATGAGGTTGCCGCGGTTGTCCAAGGTACCAGCGACGTTCGCGGTCAGTGTTTTGCCTGAGATGGCAGTACCGCTCTGATCCATGCTGGCAGCGGTGATGCGCAGATCGCCGCCGCTCTGCAGGCTGCCTGCGTTTTGCAGCGCGCCGGTACTCAGCGTGACGCTGCCATCGGCCGCCAACACACCAGCTGCCAGGTTATTGACGTTGCCGGCTTGCACCGACAGATCACGGCCGGCAACGACCTGGCCCGCGTTGCTCAAGGTCCCGGTTGCGCTCAGCACCACATCGCGATTGGCTTGCGCCACGCCTGCGAGCGCAAGCCCACCGGTGCTACGCAGGCGCAGATCCGTGCCGGCATCGAGCGTGCCGCGGCTGTCGATTGCCGCACCTTCCAGGCTGATCGCGCCGACGCTTTTCAGCACGGCATCGCGGCCGGTGGCGATGGTGTTGGCACGCAAGTTGGCATCGGTACCCGCCTGCGCCTGACCGTTCAAGGTCAACGTGCGCTGCGCCTGCAGATCCAGCGTAGACGCGGACTGCAGCGCGCCACTGGCCGTGAGATCGCGGCCAGCCTGCAGCGTCACGGCCTGCGCGTTGAGCGAGCCGGTCTGCAGCAGGTCGCTACCCGCCGTTGCTTGCAGTGTGGTCTTCGCAGCCACAACGCCTTGCAGATCGATGTTGTTCTGGCTGGTCAGCGTCAGTGCGCCGTTGACCGAGCCCAGTTGTCCACTGCTGACGATGCTGTCCGCAGCGATGGTCAGGTCCTTGCCGGACACCAACTGGCCCGCGTTTTCGAATGCGCCCGTGGAAGTGATCGACACGGCGTCGCCGCTATAAACACGGCCGCGCTGCAGCAGGGCTCCGGTGTTCAGTGCAAGGCCACGTTCGCCATGCAGGCTGCCATTGTTTTCCAACACGCCAGCCACATCGACACGCAGGTCGCGTAGCGCACCCAAGGTCGCAGCCGTGGCGTTGTTGACAGTAGCCGCTTCCACACGCAGATCGCGCGCCGCGACGACTTGAGCACCATTGTTCAATGCACCCGCAGCAGTCAGCGCAACATCGCGCCCGGCCTGGACCACGCCAGCCAGTGCAACATCACCGGCACTGTGCACGTTCAAATCGGTCGCCGCATCGAGCGAACCGCGGCTCTCGATGGAGCCGCCATCCAGCGTGATGGCGGCACCGCTCTGCAGCACTGCTGCTGCACCAGTCACAATATTCGCGCCGGTGACACTCGCGCCACCGGTGCTCGATGCTTGTCCGTTCAAAGCGAGCGTGCGCTGCGCCTGCAGATCCAACGTGGATGCCGATTGCAGAATGCCATTTGCAGAGAGGTCGCGCCCCGACTGCAATGCGATCGATTGTGCCTTGAGCGAACCGGCCTGCTGCAAATCGCCGCCGGCAGTCGCACGCAATGCAGTGGCCGCTGCAACCACACCATCGAGTTGCAGCGCGTCCCGGCTGTTCAACGTGACATCGGCCCGCTCGCTACCCAACTGCCCACTGCTACGCAGCGTGGCCGCATCGACCTGCAACGCATCCTTGGCGATCAGATTGCCGCGGTTGGCCAGCGTGCCTGCGATGGTGGCGCGCAGCGCCTTGCCTGCAGACGCGCTGCCGGCCTGGTCCATATTTGCTGCGCTGATCTGCAGATCGCCACCGGCCTGCACGCGGCCAACGTTGTTCAGCAGTGCCGTAGTGGTCAGGGCGATGTTTCCCTCGCCCGCCAACACACCGCTTGTGGTGTTGTCGAGGCTACCTGCCTGCAACGACAGATCGCGGCCTGCAAACACCTGCGCTGCGTTGCTGAGCGCGCCGGTGGCATTCAACGCGACGTCGCGGCCGCCTTGAGCCACACCCGCCAGCGCCAGATCGCCCTGACTGCGGATGTGCAGATCGTTGCCTGCATCCAGCTTGCCGCGGCTGTCGATCGCCGCGCCGTCCAGCTCGATCACACTCGTGCTCTGCAACACTGCATCCTGACTCGTTGTCAGCGTGGCAGCGCGCATCGAAGCGTCACCGCCGGCCTGTCCCTGGGCTGCGAACGTGAGTGCGCGTTGTGCCTGCAGATCCAAGGTGGATGTCGATTGCAATGTGCCAGCGGCGGTGAGATCACGCCCGGCACGCAATGCCAGCGATTGAGCCCTCAACGACCCTGCCTGCTGCAGATCGCCAGCAGCGCTGGCCTGCAGCGTTGTTGCAGCAGCAACAACGCCTTGTAGCGCGATATCGTCCTGACTGACCAGACGAACACCAGCCGCTTCGCTGCCGAGTTGACCGGTGCTGCGTAAGCTGCCGGCATCGATCTGCAGCGCATTCTTGGCAACCACATTGCCTGCGTTGTCGAATGACCCGCTCACAGTTGCCGAAAGCGTGTTACCCGAACTGGCGCTACCGCTTTGCGTGAACGTGCCTGCGACGAGCTGCAGATCGTTCGCCGCGTACAGGCTGCCGGCATTGTCTATCGCGCCAGTCGCACGCACGCGTGCATCGGCATCCGACGAAAACGCTGCACCCTGTGCGTTGCGCAGCATTGCTGCATCCACAGCCAGCGCACCGGCGGCGATCACCTTCGCGCGGTTCTCCAGTGCTGCGCCCGCCTGCAAGGTGGCTGAGCCGGCACTTTGCACGGTGCCGTCCAACACTAGGTCGGCAGCGCTTGCGATACGCAGATCGCCGCCCGCATCGATCACACCGTTGTGTTCGATCGCCGCGCCACGCAACTGCAACGCGCCATCGCTGCGCAGCTGTCCACGCTGACGCAGCGCGCCGTTTGCCTGCAGATCGATTGTGCTTGCCGAACGCAAAGTGGCGTCATTGACGAGCGCGCCACCTGCAGTGAGCACCAACCCACCGCCAGTGGTCTGCAGCGTGCCGGAGAGCGCGGTATCGCCGCCACTGCGAAGATCCACGCTACTGGCGTTGACGGTGCCTGAGACTTGCGCGCCGTTTACGGCGTCAAGCACAAGTGCACCGCCTGCCACGGTGTTGCCGCTCAGGGTCAGAGCATCGCGACTGCGCAACGTGGCATCACTGCGTTGACTACCGATATCGCCGCGACTTTCCAACTGCGCCGCGTCCACAATCAGCGCGTTGCCAGCGACAAACGTACCCCTGTTAACCAGACCTCCAGCGATGGCCGCCTGCGCATCGCGCGCAGCAGACAAACTGCCCACAGTGGTCACAGTCGCTGCCTGGAGGCGCAGATCGCGGCCGGCATAGCCGCTACCGGCATTGGTGAATGCACCTGCGCTGCGCAACTCCATATCTGCACCCGCAGACACCGCACCGCGCTGCGCAATGTCGATGCTCGCCGCATTCAGTGCTAATGCATCGGCCACAATCAACTGACCCTGCAACTCCAGCCGGCCGCCGGCCTGCACATCGGCGCCCTGCCCGGCCTGCGCCAATCCACCCAGACGCACGTCGCGGCTACCGCTCACGCGCAGTGTCGTCGCAGCATCCAAGGTGCCTAGTGCATCGATCGCGTTTGCATTCAATGCAATTGCAGCGCCAGTCTGCAGCGTGCCCGTCAAGGCAATCCGCGACGCGCGCACGTTGGCACCCGCGCCTGCATACGCCACCCCGCCGCTGCGCAGCACACCATCAGCGCCCAAATCCAAAGCGCCGGCGGTATGCAGGCTGCCATCGGCATTCAATTCCGAACCGAACAGACGGATCGACCCGGCACTACTGCGGCCAACATGGCTCAACACGCCGCTGGCTTGCGCATCCAATCCACCGGCGGCAACCAGATCGCCGGCCAACATCATGCGCGCAGCACGCAGACGCACATCGCCCTGCTGCGAACCAAGTACGCCGCGCTGATCCAGATCACCAGCTGCACGCACACTCATTCCATCGCGTGCCACGGTGGTGCCGCTCAGGCTCACCTGGCCCGCACTGTCGATCTGCAGATCGCCGCTTTGCGCTGCCAAGGTGCCACGGCTCACCACGCCGACGCCGGCTTCGGTAGCGATCAGGCGGATGCGGTCGGCGTACATGCCGCCCAGCTGCGCCACGTCGATACCGATCGACGGTGCCGCGCCATCGGTGCCAGGCACCACGTCCAGCAGCATGCCGTCATAGTTGACCCGCCCTGCACCCGCAGCGGCGACCAGCTCCCTGGTCCAGATGGAGCCTTCCACGCTGAGCTGGCGCGAGAGCAGATCCAGGCGATCCACATTGAACGCGTCCAACCCATTGCTGCCGATACTCAGCGCGCCGCCGGTAATGTTGAAGCCATTCAATGCACCATCGCTGCCCAGATTGGGCGTACCGGTGGTCAAGGTGACGCGCGAGGTGTTGAGAAATCCGCAGCCATCGCAGGAAATGCCATTGGGGTTGGCAATCACCAATTGCGCCTTGGCGCCGGCGATTTCGGTGTAACCCTGCAGGCGGCTACTTGCCGAAGTCACTTCGTTGAGGATCAGGGACGCGGCACCGCTGCGCTGCAGATTGTCGTTGCCGGCGACATAGCCGCCCAGTTCAGTTTTGGAAATCTGCGCGCTGTTGTTGAGGATCAACCCGTTCGGGCCGACGTTGAAATTGCTGTAGCGGTTATGCGAGATGCCGCGCGCATTGGGCGCGACGATATCCACCACCGGCACGCCATTGGCGGCGACCTGCTGACCAGGTGTCTGCCCGCCGGGATTGGGCGTTGGCGCAACCTGGGCCCACGCCGGAAACGATGTCCAGGTGACCGTGCAGCACAGCAGCAACGCAAGCGCGCGCTTGCTTTGTTCGGCCAGGTAACCACGCAGGTTCATCGCTTCGGTGTCCATCGTTTCTCTCTCGCCGCTTGTGGGCGTCATCAATCAACAGCGCGCTGCCGGATGGCGGCGCGATCCATGTCAGAACTGGTAGATCACACGCGCGCCACACGCCGGCTGCGCACTTCCAAAACCATCCGGGCGATGGATCGCCCAGCCGGCAAATGCATCGATGCTGGCGCCGAACCAACCGCCGCGCAGACCCAATGCGCCGCCCACCAGACTGCGACCACGCAGGCCGCTGGCACTGGTGCCGTCGATGCGGCCGGCATCCAGACCCAGGTACGGCGTCAAGCCAATTTGCTGGATCGGAAAACTCAAGGTATTGCGCCAATACGCGCCTTTTTCCGCGCCTAGCGTCGCTTCGCCGTCGAAGCCGCGCACGCTGTAGCGGCCCCCGATGGTGACGAACTCCGAGCCAAGCAACAGCTCGCCTGCGGTCTGTGCACGCAGGCTGCTCTCCCACGCCATCGGCACCGGGCCCAGCTTGAACGGCATGGCGGTGCTCACGTCCAACGTGGTCACGCCATAACGGAATGTCGGGAACCCGATCTGGGGGTCGTAACCGGTCCACTGGCTGTTGAACCACGGTGTGCCACGCCGATGCGCGATGCGCACGTCCAGCTGCATCGCACCCAGATAGCGACGATGGGTGAAGTAGAACTCCGCGCTGCTGGTATCGCGGCGCTGGATGCCGATCTCCACGCCATCCAGATAACTGCGCGCACGCCGCCGGCCAACCGTCACGCCCGCAGAGGTCTTGCTGGTGCCATCGCGATGCAGCACACGCTGGATATCCAGCTGCGCATTGCTGGATTCACCGCTGGACTGAAAGGTCTGCAAAAACCCGTCCACACGCTGATGATAGCGATACGACGAAGCCGACAACGCAAACGTCCACCAGCCCCACGGCAGGTTGTAACTCAGACTATTACCGCGCGTGCCGCGCTTTTGGTCGCGCGTGGCCAGGTCATGGCTGTAGCCGATGCTGAGCAGGTCGTTGAGACCAAGTGGGTTGTCCAGCGAGACATCCAGCCCACCTTGCACGCGGCCGGTGGCTTCCACACCCGAATCGTCGGCATTGGCCACGCCGCGCCAGCGCCGACCATGCTGCAAGGTGATCACCAGATCCGATTCGCCCGGTGCCTCGCCCGGCGCGATGTCGATCTTGGCGTCTTGCGATGGTAGCCGCTTGAACTGCTCCACCGCCTGCTCGATCGCGCGCAGATCCAGCAAATCGCCCTTGCGGATTGGCAATGCACTTTTCCAGTGTTCGCCGCCGGTATCGGAGACCACGCGCACTGCGCGCAAACGACCGGGCATCAACTCGAAACGCAGTTCGCCGCGCGACAGATCCTGTTCGGGCACGCCGATGCGGGTAGTGACCAGGCCGCGCGCGACCAGTTGATCCAAGGCGCGACGGCGGATGATGTCGATGCCGGCGCGACCGATGCAGCGGCCTTCATAACGGCGCAGCGATTTCCACAACCACGCAAAGCGTGCACCGTCGTCGTCCGCACCGAACAGGCGTACGCGGGCGATCGGGAAACAGAGTTCTTCTTTCGGCAGCACTGTACTGCGTGCGTCCACGCGCTCGGCCTCCTCGCGCGGGCCGGCGAAGGGCGCTTGACGCTCCTGGTCCTGACGCCTCTGGATCTCCTCGGCCTGGCGCAATTGCTCCTGCCGATCCAGCGTTGTCGGTGCCGACTGTTGTGCAGCCGCCAGCCCGGCGACAGCCCACAGGCAAGCCGCCAGCGCCGTTGGCGCCGATCGCATCCACATCTGTCCTGCCCCCTGTGCGGCGGATCGCGCCTCAGCGCGCCGTCGCTTACACCGCTGTGCCTGGCCGCCAACACGGCGGCGCAACCCTTCAGCACAACGAACGCGGCGCAACTTTGCTGGAACGTTAAGAGCGGGTCAACGTGCCGTGTAGGGGCCACCCTGTAAGAAAAACCCGACCCTTTCGTTTATGTGACTGGAATCACTTAAAAAGTGGATATGTCCAAAGAACGGATTCGTTGAACCGACCCATCCGTCCCGGATGCAACGCCTCGAACATCCGGCAACATGTTGCTAAACAAGAAATTTCAGAGATGACTATTTATGCATATTGATTAGTTCTCATCTGCTGACTTTAGGAATACTTCGGCCCCATTTGCAGCTCGTTGTGCTCGTGTTTCCTTCGAAAAATGCTCTTAGAACATTACTCAAAGTCCGAACCCACAAGTACAAATGTGATGAAAGTTGCTTTTTTGAGCGAACACAACCGATGAAGATCTCGTTAGCTCCGTGACGACGTAGGCTTTACATTGGCATACGCAGTATCGCCAGTCGTCATACGCCTGGAACGCTAATGAACACCCTTTCCCTCCTGCCTACGCAACCACGTGCGTCGCGGCTGTCCTGATCGCAAAGGCGCACTCACTCCCCTGCTCAGCCTCTCTTTGATTGCCGCATGTGTGCCTCAGGCGCACAGCGGTGAAGTGCGGCCGACAGAAGTGACTGGCGCCTCCATTGCCCACACTCCCATGCAGCAGGCTGAGCAGTTACGCGGCCAGCAGCGCTATGCAGATGCGCTCGCCATCTACGAGCGTGTACTACGCCAAGACCCACGCGATCGTGGTGCATACACCATGCGGGCGATCACGCTGACCGACCTCGGCAGCGCGCAGCTTGCGGCGGAGGCCGTGTGGCGGCATCCGGACTGGTTCTCGCAGCAAGAGCGCGAGCGCATCGAAAACGATCGCGTCGCCCGCATGATCGGTTGGGCCAGTGCCGAGCCGATCGATGCCGCGCATCGCTATGCAGAAACCGATCAGGCCCTGGTCAATGTCGCCCGCATCGAGCGCGAAGCACCACCGAAGTCGACATGGGAAGCCACGCGGCTGCGCGTCGATACCTTGGTTGCACTCAACCAACGTCAGCGCCATCGCGATGTGGTGGCCAACTATCAGGCATTAAAAGCGGAAGGCATCGATGTTCCCGCGTATGTGTTACCAACGGTCGGCGATTCGCTGATGGGCCTGCGTCGCCCGGCCGAAGCCGAAGCAGTGCTTCGGCAAGCCTTGCAGCACACGCCGAACGACTTCAACAGCCAGCTCCTGCTCGGCTACGCATTGCTGGAGCAGGAACGCTTCGATCTTGCGATGCCGTTGTTCGAAAAACTTGCCGCCACACAAGCGCCGTGGCCGCGTCGCAACGGTGCGGCCAGCGGTTACGAAAATTGGGATCGCTTCAGTGCAGATATCGCACTGGCCACTGCACGTTCTGCAGCGAACGACAACCGCGACGCAGACGCCCTGCTGCGCGAGCGCGTGGCCATCGGTCCCGACAATGCAGAACTACAGGCCGCACTTGCCTCGATCGAGTTTCGTCGCGGGCAACCCACCAAAGCGTTGCAACGTAATGCGGTTGCGCTGACGCTGGATCCGCATCAGAAACAGGCCCGCAGTGGCGTTGTGGAAGCGCAGCGCGATCTGGACCGTCTGGATCTGGCCGATGCCACGTTTGCGTCGCTTCGCAACGAATACCCGGACGATGCCGGCCTGCAGCGGCTTGGCGCCTCGCTGGAACGTCAACGCGGTTGGCAAGTTCACCTCAGCCATGCGCGCGGACGCAGCGACAACGACACCCTGACCAACAGCACCTCGCCGCTCGGCAACGACTTCGGCAGTACGTTGCTGGAAGCCGAATCGCCGTTTCTCGGCCAGGGCTGGCGTGTGGGCTTGCGCGCACGCGACGATTGGGCCGATTTCCAGAACACGCGCGTGCGCTATCGCAGCTTCTGGCTGGGCACGCACTACCACTACGACCGGCTGGATCTCAGCGCTTACGGCGGACGTGCGCTTGATGAGTTCGATCGCGACGGCACCGCCTGGGCGCTGGATGCCGGCTGGCGTTTTTCCGATGCCTGGTATGGCAGCGTCGCCTGGCGCACGCGTGATCCAGAAGCTTCATTGCAGGCACGCCGCTTCGGCATCACCGGCGACAGCATCGGCGCCGCCGTACGCTGGACACCCAACGACGAAAGCCGCTGGGAATTGCAGGCACGCAAGTTGCGCTACAGCGATGGCAATCGGCGCGACCAGCTGGATCTTTCGGGAAGCCAACGCCTGTGGGCAAGCCCGCATGTGCTGCTCGACGGCCTGTTCGCCGCCTCGGCCGGACGCGCCGAAGACGACCGCGCAGTCAATTACTTCAATCCACGCCGCAGCTCTGCGGTGGCCGCCGGCGTGCGCATCGATCAGATCGGCTGGCGTCGCTACGACTACGCCTTTCGGCAGCGGCTGGAAGTCACTGCCGGGCCGACTTATCAATCCGGCTTCGGCAGCCAGTGGGTGCCCAGCGCGGCCTATCGGCACCTGTGGTCGCTGGGCGACGGCAGCGCGCTGAGTTATGGCGTGAGCTGGTCGCGCCCGGTTTACGACGGCCAGCGCGAACAACAACTTGGATTTGACCTGGATTTCCGATGGGGAGGTACGCCTTGATCCGCCTGCCGCTGTTGCTGGTCGCCTTGCTGCTGATGACGTTTGCGTCATCGGCGCAGGCGGGCCTGCTGGTGCTCAGCTACCACGATATTCGCGACGATGTCGCCGCCAAGGGCGACCCCGATCGTTATGCGGTGTCCACCAGCAACTTCGCCGCGCATCTGGATTGGCTGCGCTCGCATGCCTACCACCCGGTGAGCGTGCAGCAAGTGCTGGACGCACGTGCCGGCAAGCGCGCCCTGCCCTCCAGGCCGGTATTACTCACCTTCGACGACGGCTTGCGCAGCGTCTACACGCGTGTCTTCCCCTTATTGCAGGCCTATGGTTATCCCGCGCTGGTCGCACCCGTCACCAGCTGGGTCGAATTGCCGGTTGGTCAAGTGGTGCCCTACGGCCATCGCGATTTCACTCACGATGATTTCGTCACCTGGGCGCAACTGCGCGAGATGCAGGACAGCGGCCTGATCGAAATCGGCTCGCATAGCGATGACTTGCACAAAGGCATCGCCGGCAATCCGTTCGGCAATCAGACGCCTGCTGCGGTCACCCGTCGCTGGGATGCAGGCAAGGGCTACGAGGGCGAAGCGGATTATCGCCAACGCATCCAGACCGATCTGCGCCATAGCCGCGACGCGATCGTGGCGCATCTGGGCAAACCGCCGCGCGCCATGGTGTGGCCGTATGCCGCCTACAACCGCGCCAGCAATGAGATTGCCGCGCAACTGGGCATGACGCTCAGCTTCGATCTGGAAGGCCGCTCGCACGAAGCCGATATCGGTCAACAAGGCCGCGATCGCGTGGATGGGCAATCGCTGGCCAGCCTTGGCCGCCTGTTGCTGTTCAACAATCCGGATGTGCGCGATCTGGCCGGCGAACTGCGACGCGATCTGTCGCGCGATGGCTTGCGTGCGATCCAGATAGATCTGGATTACGTCTACGACCCGGATCCGGCGCAGCTGGAACGCAACCTCGACATCCTGGTCCAGCGCGTCAAGGACATCGGCCCCAGCCACGTGTTCCTGCAGGCCTTCGCCGACCCGGATGGAGACGGCGCAGCCGATGCGCTGTATTTCCCCAACCGCCATCTGCCGATGCGCGCGGATCTGTTCGGGCGCGTGGCCTGGCAGCTGCGCACCCGTGCAGGCGTACGCGTGTTCGCCTGGCTGCCGGTGCTGGGGTTCCATCTGCCCGATGCGCAGCAGCAGGCTGCACTGCAGATTCGCGGCAAGGATCCGAAGGATGTGCCGCGCCTGGATCCGGGCAATCCGCGCACGCATCAGCTGGTCGCGGATATCTACGAAGACCTTGCCGCTAATACGTATTTCGAAGGCCTGCTGTTCCATGACGATGCCTATCTGCGCGACGACGAAGTGCCTGCTTACGGCAATAGCGATCCAGCCAAACGCACGCAGCAGCTGATCGGCTTCACACAGGAACTCAAAGCGGCCGCCGAACGTTGGCGTCCCAAGCTGGTGACCGTGCGCAACCTGTTCGCCCAGCCAGTGCTGGAGCCGCAGAGCGAAGCCTGGTTTGCGCAGCGCCTGGACGCCTTTGCATCTGCCTACGACTACACCGCGCTGATGGCGATGCCCTACATGGAGCAGGCCAACGACCCGCAGCACTGGCTGCAGCAGCTGGCGCAGCGTGTCGGCCAGCAGCCGCGTGGCTTCGAGAACACCATCTTCGAACTGCAGACCGTGGATTGGCGCACCGGCAAGCCGCTGCCCGACGGTGTGCTGCTCGAACACACCAAGTTGCTTCTGGCTGCGGGCGTGCGCCATCTGGCGTACTACCCCGACGACTTCATCGGCGGCCACCCGTCTCTTCCCGAAGCGCGCGAGGCCATGTCGGCTCGGCAATTCCCTTATATCGAGCGGTAACAGATGACGACCAGCCTCCTGTTGGGCGCTCTGTTCAACTTCGCGTTTTTCTATCCGATCATCATGGCCTTCTTCTGGATGATCGGCGGCACGTACTACTACCTGCGGCGCGAACGCGGCACGCCCGGTCCTTCATCGCCGCCACCGTTGTCCAGCGAGCCGTTCGTTTCGTTGCTGGTGCCTTGCTACAACGAGGCCAAGCATGTGGGCGAAACCATCGCCGCGATGAGCGCGCAGAACTATCCGGATTTCGAGATCATCGCCATCAACGATGGCAGCAGCGACAACACGGCCGAAGCGCTCGACGATCTCACCCACCAGCATCCGCGCCTGCGCGTGGTGCATCTGGAGCAGAACCACGGCAAGGCCAACGCGCTGCGTGTCGGCACGCTGGCATCGCGCTCGGACTATCTGGTGTGCGTGGATGCCGACGCCATCCTGGACCCCAACGCAACGCGCTGGATGGTGGGCCACCTGATCTCCGGCCCGCGCGTTGGCGGCGTCACCGGCAACCCGCGCGTGCGTAACCGCACCACCCTAATGGGCCGCATGCAGGTGGGCGAGTTTTCCGCCATCGTGGGGCTGATCAAGCGTGCGCAGCGGGTCTACGGACGATTGTTCACCGTGTCGGGCGTGATCTGCGCGTTTCGCCGCTCGGCGCTGCATCACGTCGGCTTCTGGTCCGACAACATGGTCACCGAAGACATCGACATCTCCTGGCGTTTGCAGCTCGACGACTGGGATATCCGCTACGAGCCCAATGCGCTGTGCTGGATCCTGATGCCTGAGACTTTCCGCGGCCTGTGGATGCAGCGCCTGCGCTGGGCACGCGGTGGCGTGGAAGTGCTGCTGAGCCATGGCCGCCGCGTGTTGTCCTGGCGCAGCCGACGCATGTGGGGCGTGCTGCTGGAATACGCGCTCAGCCTGGCCTGGGCCTACACCATGTTCTTCATCATCGTGCTGTGGCTGCTGGGCAAGGTCATCACCATGCCGCCTGCGTTGTACATAGACACCATCCTGCCGCGCTGGCATGGCCTGGTATTGGCAGTGGTCTGCCTGATGCAGTTCGCCACCAGCCTGGTGATCGAACGCCGCTACGAAAAAGGCTTGGCGCGCCAGTTCTTCTGGGTGATCTGGTACCCCGTCGCCTTCTGGATGATCGGCATGCTCACCGCCGTCATCGCCTTCCCACGTGCCCTGCTCGCGCGTCGCAGCAAACGCGCCCGCTGGAAAAGCCCCGACCGAGGAATCCAATGACACCACCCATCATCAACCTGCCACAACGCCTCGGCCGCTCGCGCCGCCTCGCCTACGGCGCCGCAACCGCCGGCGCCTGGATGATCTACTTCTATCTGTGGGCACCGCTGGCAACGCTGATCGCCTGGTTTTTCGGCCTACGCAGCGCCTACACGGAGCTGTATCTCAAGCACAACGCACTGGATCCGTTCGCACTCGGCGCCCTGCCGGTGATCGCACTGATGAGCGCCATCACCACCGTCGGCTGGGCCGAATACAACCGCCTGCGCTTTGCCAAAGCCGATCAACGCAAACGCCGCCGCACCGTGCTCGAACCGGAAGTCGATCAGCGTCTGGGCGTTCCCGAACAGCTTGGTAGCCTGCTGCGTCATAGCCGTATTTCATCGGTGGCAATGGATAAGTTTGCGCGGCCGGTGGGGGTGCGGGTGGTTAGGCATCGGTGAAGTGACTCTAGACAAAGAGCTACCAGAGTGACCTTGCATTTCAATGTGCTAAGGCAGGCAACACTTTAGGGAACCTCTCAATAACTCACGGCGTTACGAGAAACCTTGGGATTTCGCTTGATCGCGGCGGTCTCTCGTGCTGAAAATCAAACACTCGCGAGTGATGGAGATTGCCTCATATGGTGATCAGAAGTTCACGAAATATTTACTCAAGGTTTCCCAACGGCACCAGGCTGATAGCAGGTGAAGTCTGCGAAAAATAGCGATTTAAAGTAATTCTATTTCGTTGCGCCAAGCTTCTCAATTGAATCAAGCAACACACTTGGGACATTTCCTTGACAGCCACGGACCATATCCATCAGAAGAGGTAAAGCACGCCGGTCACCTAGTTGCCCTGCTGCATCAACAACTGACAAGCTAACGTCGTTATCTTTAAGTGCACTTAATAACGCAGGAACAACACTCGTATCACCAAGTTTGGCCAGCGCTGTTATCGCTGTTTCACGAACTTCCCGACTTGAATGTTCTGTAAGCTCAGCCAGTCTTTTTCTAATCAGATTATTCGAGACATTGGAGCCGTTGGCCAACCCCAGTGCGGCCCACTCTGCGACTTCCCGATCTTGATCGTGAGATAAATAAATAAGAAGCTTAGCTGTTTCCGGCGTGTCAATTTGACCAGCCGCAAACGCTACGCTCGCTCTCACTTCTTTTTCTTGGTCTAGTGCCCCAGCAGACAAAGCTTGTAATTTTTCGACCGCGTTCAAATGACCAAGCGCAGAAGCTGCTGAAGATCTCACTAGGCCTTGAGAATCGCCCTCCAGCATATCGGATAGAATGTTTATAACGATATTTCTTGAGTACAAGTCCAATCCAGGCAACTGCCCCATAACGAACGCAGCAACCTCTCTCTGATCAGAAGAAGGACTATTTGCCAACTTGAGAGCGAGCTGCAACGTAGATTTTTCGCCGCTGCTGTGCAATATCCTGGCAGCTGCATATCTGCGATCACGGGAATCAGACTCTAACTCCTGATGCAACTGATCAAGAGTTGCGTCTCGAAGCTCGCTCCAAAGTTTAAAGTCCAGCTCATCCTGATCATTTTCCTGCATTGTCTTATCCTGGAAATTTAACAGCGGTCTTTTGAAATTCTTGAAGGCCTGCAACCCCAAGCCTTTTGTGTTGCCTTTGCTGCTTTTGCAGGAATCACTCCACTATCAATCAATTGCTGTAAAACCTCACAACGATCCGGACGTTTGCGACCAGCAAGAACGGCATCGCTTTGAATTCTTGAAACAATCTGAACAACTCCGCTGTCAGCCTGATTCCCTGGAGAAGCCATTAGATGAACCAGATCGAATACCGGGCTTAACGGATTACCCCTGTAATCGCCAAAGCTTCCGTCTACCGTGAGTTCACTAGGATTCTGAAGAGCATGGCCACTCAATGCCGTTGCGCCTGTGATAGCCGGATTAGCACTTAGAGAGATTGCCTGCTGACCGTCAACATCCTTCCAAGAGTATGGCGCATTCTTTACATAACCATACAAATTCAGCCCACCGCCTTGACCGATGGGGTCGCTTTGAGTGTAGCGCCCGGAAGATGTGTCGTATTCACGATAATAGTTCTGGTTTAGTCCACTGAAAGAATCATAGCGCTGCCCAGGAAATCGCATGTTTAGTAAAAAATTCGAACCATCTTTGTCTGCATCTTGATCAGGATTGGTAAGGCCAAATGCCTCACTCTTCAAATTCCACGCCCACACTGCCGTATTGCGCGCCGGATCAATCACTACACGCGGGCTACCCAGGTGATCAGGCTCGATGTAGGCCAATTTGGCATCAGCACCGGTGACGCCCACCGGCATGTCGTCAAGCCAGATCGCTTGCTGCAGTGGCTTGCCGGCATTGTCGTAATCACCCATCCAGTGGCCGGACTCATCATAGAGCGTGTAAGTATTTGCAGTACCGAGGAAGCGACGGACCTGCTCGCCCTTGCCGTTGTAACGGTACTCGCGTACCACTACGCCATTGCGCTTGACTTGGCTCATACGGCCGGTCACGTCGTAAACGAATTCGCGCTCGGTTCCGTTGATCGAGGTGGTATCGCCTACGGCGTTGTAGACACGTGGTGCCCCACCTACCTTGATTAGGCGATGGCTGTTTGCCTCGTAGGTGTAAGCGACTTCGCCGGCTGCCGATTTACTGCTCTGACGGTTACCTGTCTTATCGTAGGTGTAGCCATCCAGTACCGTGCCGGTCACGCCGTCCTTGAACTCCGTCAACCGGCCAAGCGGGTCATAGCCCAGCGTGACCTCCGCAACAGTGCCGCCGGCCGGGGTCAGCTTGGACAGATTGCCGACCGGGTCGAAACCAAAACCGACATCCAGACCTCCGGCGCTCGTGTCCTGAATTGCTTTCGGGCGATAGTCCTGATCATAGGCACGCGTCAGTACACGACCGTTACCGTACGTCCAGCCTGCGATTGGACCAAGCGGAAGATAGCTGGCGTTTTTCAAGAGAATTTGGCGAGCGCCCGTTGCGGGGGTATAGCCCACTTCGGTGGCTTGACCCAGCCCGTTGCGGACGTAATCCACCTTGGCGCCGTCCGGGTAGATAACGCTCGCCAGACGACCCGACGCGGTGTAGCCATAGCGCAGCGTGAAAGCCTTGCCGTTGGTGGTCTGCAGCTTGCGCACCAGATCGCCGAAACTGTTGTAGCAATACTCGGTCGCCCCGCTGCTATCCTTGATGGACGCCAAGCGGCCAGTCGCAAATGTCTCTCCTGCCTGGCAGCTGGCCGGTACAGAGTCGTAGCTATAAATGACATTGAAGGTGCTGGTCGGATAGCTCAGCTTGGTCAATCGTCCCAACGCGTCGTAGCTTGAACTGATTTTGACCCCGCGGGCAGTCGCTTCGAGTGTACGGTTACCGGCGGCATCATAGCTGTAGGTCGTTGCGCCAGTATCCGGACTAATCAGCTTGCTGAGGTCGCCGAGGCTGTTGTAATCGTAACGAGTAGTCAGGCCCTTAGGGTCGATGAAAGCGGTCACGCGGTCCAGCGCATCCATTTGTTGCGTTGTCTCCACCGCCAGCCCGCCTACATCCTGAAGCGTATGTGCGACACGGCGCAAAGGATCGGGATCCAACTGTGTCTTGCGACCCAGTGCATCGGTCATCAACTTTAGATCACCGTTGAGATCATACGAAAAATCAGTCGGATTAGCAGACGCATCCGCCTGTGTCTGCAATTGTCCTAGCTTGTTGTAAATGCGAGTTAGAGTTTTCTTGACATTGCCGGATGGATCTTTGACATCTTCCTTCAGCCGATTTCCTGCAACATCCAGCGAATAATGCAAATTATTACCAGCACCGTCAGTTATGTCTGTCAAACGGTGCGCCGCATCATAGTCATACGTCACTACGTCGCCATCAGGCCCGATAACCTGACTGACGTTGCCTGTCTCGTCGTACTTGATTATCGTTACACGATCCCGGGCAGAAGCACCGCCACTGGCATCGGACCTGGTGATCTTGGACGTCAGCCATCCGCGAGGCGAGTAGCCAAAGTCAGTCGTGACCCCGTTTGAATCGAGAACCCGTGCCGGCCTCCCATTGCTGTCATATGACGCATAAGTGGTGACCTGTCCTAACGCATCTGTGATTTGAAAGAGGTCACCAACCCGGTGGCATTGCCCGCCTACCGTGCCACATCCAGATTCATCACTAGAGCTGAAGTAGCGGTATGCCTTGACATCGCTCACATCTGTAAGAGGCCCGTCTACCGAGAGAACCAAGCCGACCTGCGGACAATTGACTGCGTCGACTTTTTCACAGTAGCTTGTGCGCCACTGACGGACGCCAGCAGGTGCATTTGCCGCGCTTCCACACACGTAGGAAATACCTGTCGTCACAGCGGTGTTGATCTCGCAACTGGCGGTCTACAAACCGCTAACGTTGTAAGCCCATTTCGATTTCGCCTTGACTGCATTACTAGCGTCAAGAACAGTTCGTTCAAGCGGTTCACGTATAGCCGTGTCCCAGACAGTATTTATAGTTCTCTGTTGCGCAGAGCCTACCGCATCAACCTGCTGCTGAAGCAAACCATTGGTATCGAAGCTGGTCTGCGTTTTGTTACCCTGAAAATCCATCGTAGACGCTATGTAACCATTCGCATCGTATGTAATGGTCTTGTACGGTTGGTTGCATTGCGTGCCGCAAGGCAAACCAGAGCTTGCAAAACGGATTGCGCCGGTCGCAGCATCAACAAACTTCAAGTAACTACGCACACCTAAGGGGCCAATCACAGAAGAATTGACTATTCCATTAGTGGAATATGCGTCGTAATCAATTTTCGTAGTGTCAACTCCACCAGCAAATGATGCAGAGGTTGCTTTTCTCGATGATTGATATGTGATCGTTTCATACCTAACACCTTTTTCATCAATTACGCCGGTCAGCACACCAGGAAGCTTATTCCCTGCCGTAAAGCTGCTCTCATTGTAAAGATAGCCGATCGATTTTCCATCGGGGTATTTCACCGAAGCAAGGTATCCATTTGCGTCATATGAGTAAAATATCCTGCCTTTATCAGGTAGCGTTACTCCAGCCAATTTTGACGCACTATCGTAATCAAAGAGCATTTGCCGGCCGCTTCTATCGGCCACACTCAAAAGAATTCCGCCGCCCACACCTGTAGCATCAGGGAGGCTGTAGGTCAGTAAATACACCCTCTGACCTGCCTTATCGTAGACCTCCTGCAAGAGACCCTTTGCGTCATAAATCTCTGTCTGCTGCGTCGCTGAAATCGCCAATGCGAAGCCTGCTCCGTCGGGCCGTTCGACAAGCGTCTCTGAGTAATCAGCACTAGCCTTCCATACTCCGTTAGTCAGCTGGAACGTCACCGAGCTTCCATCTGGACGATAAGCATTGATCGCTTGAGTGTCAGTTACCGCGCTCGTAGAGCGCTGAATCTCCAGACTCCGATCAAAGAAATGGCGCCACTGCTGCCCCATTGAGGTCGAGGAAACCGACAACGAGCTGTTGTAAAATCGACGAAACACAAGACCATTCGGGTTATCGTAGTCTGTATCTTGACGATAAAAATTCCCTGTCGCGGTATTGATTGGATCGCCTTCAAAAACTGATCCAGGTTTGTTCGCCACGGCAGCACTATCACGGCTACCGCGTGGGCCAGTTCCGTCCCTGCCAGCGCCAAGACCGCCGCTACAGGGCATGCTGCAGCTGCCAAGATTTTTCTTTGGCGAGCCCACTGCATACTTTGTCGCTTCCACGAAATAGCCCAGTCCGGTTGGGTCATTGGGCCACATCACAAACGCGCCAGTTGTGGTTGCGCTATATTTGACAACTGGCCAAGACGAACAACCCTGAGGTTTCGACATGCAACCTTTGGTCATTTGCCCAACCAGCCACTCGGCGCCCGCGCTCGCTGAACCAAATGAACGATTTCCATAGATCGAATTAACGTAATACGGCGCGCCGTAGTAAGACGCAGCACTCACGTCAACTGACGTTACCGATAACAAACCTATTAGCATTAGAACGAACAGGCGAAAAGCCTTAATACCTTCCGATGGCATGATATTCACATCACTCTCCCTGTGATTAAAATTTTAGTTTATAGTGTGCTCGATACTACCTAGGATAGATGTCGGAAATTTGACACTACTTCCTACGCAGCCTACTGACCCGCTTGGCGCGCGTCAAGGCGTGCAGCGATGGTTAGGCAGATGCAGACATTCACTCCCCACTGCGTTAACTGTTTCGACGAAACCGGCCTGGTGCAGTTAGGCACCCCGCATTTCCCGAACGTCATTGCCCTAAACTCGCACGATAGTGCCTTTGCTGAGGAGCCTCTGCGCGATAAACCTGCCCCCGAGTAGCAAGCCAGGTACGCAACGAGCGCCTTCACCCTCTCCACCGCGCACTACAAAGATCGCGAGCGCACCAGCCTTGCCAACGACCTAAAATTCTTGGCCAAGCGCAGACGTAAGGTGTAGAAGCTGAGAGCTATGCGGCGTGTAATAGCATTTCGCGCCGTGAGGTCATGATGGGCGGATTGGCAAAAACTGCGTGTACGAGACACGGAGGCGTGCGCAAGCTAGTCAGTCCCATCCTAACGTGACCAATGTTGCCGGTGCAGCGCACCAAGCGCTTGATTCCTGGTGACCCCGGCCCGATTCGAACGGGCGACCTTCCCCTTAGGAGGGGGACGCTCTATCCAGCTGAGCTACGGGGCCAAGGGCGGCATTGTCGCACGATCGTTGCGATTGCCAAGCCGGTGGGTGGTCGGCGGAGCCTGCTAAAATCGGCGGCTACCCGTGTCGCGGGTGGCCCTGTCCGCTGCGCGACCGTCCCGACCTTTGGAGATCCCATGTCCGCTGACCTGCTCAAGGCGCTCGACCTCGCCGCGTCCAATTCCGGTACCTATCTTGGCGAGGCGACCTGGTCGCAGGCCACCGGTGCCGGGGTGCTGCAGCCGCTCAATCCGACCACCAATGAAGTCATCGCCGATGTGCAGGCGACCACGCCGGACGACTACGAGCTGATCGTGCAGCGTGCGCAGGCCGCCTTCAAGGTGTGGCGAACCACGCCGGCGCCGCGCCGTGGCGAAGCCGTTCGCCTGTGTGGCGAGGCGCTGCGCGCGCACAAGGATGCGCTGGGCTCGCTGGTGGCGCTGGAAATGGGCAAGAGCAAGCCCGAGGGCGATGGCGAGGTGCAGGAGATGATCGACATCGCCGACTTCGCGGTCGGCCAGAGCCGCATGCTCTATGGGTACACCATGCATTCGGAGCGGCCGGGCCACCGCATGTACGAGCAGTACCAGCCGCTGGGCCTGGTCGGCATCATCAGCGCGTTCAACTTCCCGGTGGCGGTGTGGGCGTGGAATGCGTTTCTGGCGGCGATCTGCGGCGACATCTGCATCTGGAAGCCGTCCAACAAGACCCCGCTGACCGCGATTGCGACAATGAAGATCTGCAATGCGGCATTGAAGGACGCCGGCTTCCCGGACATCTTCTTCCTGATCAACGATGCCGGCACGTCGTTGTCGGAGAAGCTGGTCGAAGACGGCCGCGTGCCGCTGATCAGCTTCACCGGTTCGACCCAGATCGGCCGCGTGGTCGCCGAGAAGGTCGCGCATCGCCTGGGCCGTTGCCTGCTGGAATTGGGTGGCAACAACGCCATCATCCTGGACGAAACCGCCGATCTGAAGCTGGCCATCCCGGGCATCGTGTTCGGTGCGGTGGGCACCGCCGGGCAGCGCTGCACCACCACGCGCCGCCTGATCGTGCACGAATCCATCCATGACAACGTGCTGGCCACGTTGGTCAAGGCGTACAAGCAGCTCGACAGCAAGATCGGCGACCCCACCGACCCGGCCAACCTGATGGGCCCGCTCAACAGCCAGGGCGCGGTAGAGCAGTTCCTGGCCTCGATTGCCAAGGCCAAGGCGGCCGGCGGCACGGTCGAAGTGGGCGGCACCGCGATCGACCGCCCCGGCAATTTCGTGCTGCCGGCCATCGTCACCGGGCTGCAGAACAGCGACGCAGTGGTGCAGCACGAGACCTTCGCACCGATCCTGTATGTGATGAAGTACAGCACGCTGGATGAAGCCATCGAGCTGCAGAACGGCGTGCCGCAAGGCCTGTCGTCGTCGATCTTCACCCAGAACCTCAAGGCGGCCGAGAAGTTCCTGTCGGCAGCCGGCAGCGACTGCGGCATCGCCAACGTCAACATCGGCACCTCGGGTGCGGAAATCGGTGGCGCGTTCGGTGGCGAGAAGGAAACCGGCGGTGGCCGCGAATCCGGCTCGGACGCGTGGAAGGTTTATATGCGTCGCCAGACCAATACGATCAATTACTCGGACTCGCTGCCGCTTGCCCAGGGCATCAAGTTCGATCTCGATTGAAGGCCGCATGGCGCGCCGGGGTAATGCCCGGCGCGCTGCCGTATCTGCGGTTGGGCAATGCCGCTGCACTGCACTCGGCAGCTTGCTGGCGGGACAGCCTGACAGTGACGGCGTTGGTCGCCGATGTCCCGCGACCGGCAGCCGATGACCGCCTGTACCAGGGCCACCGGACCAGCAATTTGCGGAGCGTCCGGCACCCTTGGTTGCCATGAGTCGCGGCGCCCAACGCCGCACACTCAGCCGATTCGAGCGCTCAAATGCGCCAAACGCGCCCACGCGATCGCCGTTTGGCCGCAAACGGCACGCCTTTCGGGCGGCCGCTCTGGGATAATCACGGTACGTCAGCCGTCGGCTGCCGGCCCATCTACAGGAGTTGCTGATGAACGTCGTCGTTCGACAGACCAGTGCCATGGCCATCGTCAGCCTGGTTGCAGGCATTCTTGGCTGGACGCTGATCCCGTTCCTGGGCAGCCTCTGCGCCATCATCACCGGCCATCTGGCGCGGGCGGAAATCCGCCGCAACCCGCAAGGCCTGGACGGCGACGGGCTGGCCATCGGCGGGCTGATTCTTGGCTGGCTGGCGGTGGCGCTCTGGGTGGCAGGACTCGCGATCTTCATCCTGTTTTTCGGCGGCATGGCCTGGCTTGCGGCCGCAAACAGTTGAGCATGGCCGCGCCCTCCTCTGCTCAGCGCTTCAACGACCGCGTCGCGGCCTACGTGCGCTACCGGCCCGGTTATCCGCCGCAGTTGCTGCGCTGGTTGCACGAAGAATTGGGTGTGACCCCGGCGACCGCAGTGGCCGATATTGGCGCCGGCACCGGCATCTCCAGCCGCCTGTTTCTGGAGGCCGGTTATCCGGTCACGGCAGTGGAACCCAACCCGGCCATGCGTGAAGCCGCGCAGCAGTGGCTGGCGGGGTTCCCCAAGTTTCAGGCGATCGATGGCACCGCCGAGGCCACCGGGCTGGCCGATGCCAGCGTTGGCCTGGTGTCTGCCGCGCAGGCGTTCCACTGGTTCGACACGCAGGCCATTCGCGCCGAATGGGCGCGCATCCTGCAGCCCGACGGGCTGGCGATGATCTACTGGAACACCCGCGAGCTGGACACCACCGACTTCTTGCGCGGCTATGAGCAAATCCTGCTGGACTACGGCACCGACTATTCGGCCGTGGCCGAGCGTTACCAGGACGATGCCACGATGCAGGCCTGGTTCGGCGAAGGCTTCCGCGCGATGGCGCGCTTTCCCAATGCGCAACAGCTGGATTTCGACGCCTTGCGCGGCCGGCTATTGTCGTCTTCGTATGCGCCGCTCGCGCACGACCCGCGCCATGCACCGATGCTCGCCGCGCTACGCACGCTGTTCGATGCGCATGCGCATGACGGACACATCGACTTCCAATACCAGACCCGCGTTTTCGCCGGGAGATTGAACTGACCCGCATGTATTCGCTTGCCCGCCCCTTTCTGTTTTCCCTCGATGCCGAACGCGCCCACGCGCTGGCCCTGCGCTCCATCGACACCGCCTACCGCACCGGCACCACGCCGCTGCTGGCCAAGCGCCCGGTGCCGCTGCCGACGCCCGCATTCGGTTTGATGTTTCCCAATCCGGTCGGGCTCGGTGCCGGGCTGGACAAGAACGGCGAACATATCGATGCACTGCTGGCGCTGGGTTTTGGCTTCGTCGAAATCGGCACGGTGACGCCGCGTGCGCAGGAAGGCAATCCCAAGCCGCGCATGTTCCGGCTGCCGGAATATCAGGCGGTGATCAACCGCATGGGCTTCAACAATCTGGGCGTGGATGCGCTGGTGGCCAACGTGCAGCGCGCACGCCGTCGCGGCGGCTTGCTCGGCATCAACATCGGCAAGAACAAGGACACGCCCAACGAAGAGGCAACCAGCGATTACCGCTACTGCATGGAGCGCGTGTATCCGCTGGCCGACTACATCACCGTCAATATTTCCTCCCCAAATACAGCCGGCTTGCGCGAGTTGCAGGAAGAACAGGCGCTGCGTCGTTTGATTTCCGAGTTGCGCGAAACACAGGAAGCCCTGGCTGCGCAACATGGCAAACGCGTGCCGATGCTGGTGAAGGTCGCGCCGGATCTCAACGACCGCGACATCGATGCTGCGGCGCGCGTACTGGCCGACCTGGCGGTGGATGGCGTGATCGCCACCAACACCACTGTGACGCGCACCTTGATCGCCAACCATCCATTGGCTGGCGAGGCCGGTGGACTGTCCGGCGCACCGCTGCTGGGGCAATCCACCCTGGTGCTGCGCCGCTTGCGTGCGCGCCTGCCCGAATCGATTCCGTTGATCGGCGTGGGCGGTATCAACTCCGGTGCCGATGCGCTGGCGAAGATGGCCGCTGGCGCAACCCTGGTGCAGTGCTACAGCGGCCTGGTGTATCGCGGGCCGCAGTTGATCGGCGAATGCGTGGATGCAATTCGTCGCCGCCGCGAAGCGCCGAGCGGCGGTGCGGTGTCGCCGTTATGAGCCAGGCCATGCAGCCGGGCTGGCAGTTGCGCGAGCACGCGCCGCTGCGTGCGCTCAACACCTTTCATGTGGAGGCCACGGCGCGCTGGTTGCTCAGCATCCATGCGCCCGACGCATTGCCCGAAGCACTGGCCGCTCCCGAGATCGCCGGGCAACTGCTATTGGTCCTGGGCAGCGGCAGCAATGTGTTGCTGGCTGGCGACCCGCCGGGCTGCGTGCTGTGTTTCGAAAACCGCGATCTGAGCATCATTGCGCATCATGCCGACCACGCCATCGTGCGCGCCGGTGCCGGCGTCAACTGGCATGCGCTGGTGCTGTACTCGCTGCAGCAAGGCCTGTCGGGACTGGAAAATCTGGCATTGATTCCCGGAACGGTGGGCGCTTGTCCGATTCAGAACATCGGCGCCTACGGCGCGCAGGTGGGCGACTTCATCCATGTGGTGGAAGCCTTCGATCGGCACACGCAGCAGTTTGTGCGGCTGGCTGCAGCCGAGTGCGCATTTGGTTATCGCGACAGCGTGTTCAAGCAACTGCCGGAGCGCTATCTGATCGTCGCAGTGGAATTCAATCTGCCGCTGCTGCATGAGTTGCGGCTGGACTATGCCGGCATCCGCGAGGAACTCGCCAGCATGGGCGCCGAGCTAGCTGGTGCGGCCGATGTGGCACAGGCAGTGATCAACATCCGCCAGCGCAAATTGCCGGACCCGGATGTGCTGGGCAATGCAGGCAGCTTCTTCAAGAATCCGTTGTTGCCGAGCGAACAAATCGCCGCGCTGCAAGCCACGTTTGCCGATATGCCGGTGTATCCCGGCGAACAGCCAGGCCAGGGCAAATTGTCGGCGGCCTGGTTGATCGAGCAGTGCGGCTGGAAAGGCCGGCGCGAGGGCGATGCAGGTGTGTCGCCAGACCACGCACTGGTGCTGGTCAACTACGGCACGGCCAGCGGCGCGCAATTGCTGGAATTTGCACGGCGCATCGCCGAGTCGGTACGCGAGCGTTACTCGGTGATTCTTGAACCGGAACCGCGCATCATCGGAGCGCATTGGTGACAGCGCAGCAGGCCTCGCGCCGTGCTGCGCTGTGGATGCTCACCAGTACCGTCGCCTTCGGCCTGATGGCCATCGCCATCCGGCTGGCATCGCGCAACATCTCGACCACCGAGATCGCGTTCTTTCGCAATGCGTTCGGGTTGTTGGCACTGCTGCCGCTGATCGTGCGGCCGGGCAAACCGCTGCCGCGTACGCGGCAATTGCCGCAGTATCTGGCGCGCACATCGATCGGTCTGGCCTCGATGCTGTGCGGGTTCTGGGCGATCGGCCATCTGCCGCTATCGCAAGCGATTTCGTTGTCGTATTCCACGCCGTTGTTCGTCACCGTCTTGGCGGTGGTATGGCTGCACGAACAGGTGCGCATGCGTCGCTGGCTGGCAGTGGCGGCAGGATTCATCGGTGTGTTGGTGATCCTGCGGCCAGGTTCGTCCACCTTTACGCCCGGCCTGTTGGTTGCGCTGTTGGCTGCGGTCATCAGCGCCATCGTCGCGATCCAGATCAAACAGCTCTCGCGCAACGACGACTCCGACACCGTGGTGTTCTACACCTATGTGTTCTGGGTGCCGATGTCGCTGATTCCGGCGCTGTTTCAATGGACCTGGCCGCAGGGCATCGATTGGCTGTGGTTGGTGGCAACCGGCATCTTCGGCACCGCCGGGCAGTTGTTCTGGACGCGCGCGCTCAAGCTGGGCGAAGTCTCGGCGCTGCAGCCGATCAGCTTCATGCAGCTGCCACTGGTGGCATTGCTGGGCTGGTGGTTGTTCGGCGAGGCGATCGAACGCCATACCTTGATCGGTGCGGCCATCATCATCGGTGCCAACGTCTATATCGCCCATCGCGAAAGCGTGCTGGCACGGCGCGCTGCCACGCACGCGCCGGTAGAGGGCGTAAAACCAGGCGAGTGATCAACCGTCCGTGCAGCGACTCTCGCAGGCCCGCGCGGTGGCATGGCGACGATGCCAACGTACACTGCGCTGTCGGCGCGACCCTGACATTGACGGGACCACGTCGGCAGGCGCACTTTCATTGAATGCTCCGCGATGAGGTCGGCATGCCGGTTCCAAGCAAAACCATTGGCCTGATCGGGGACATGCGTCGGCCAGCAAGCTGCGCAGGCGATCATCCTGCAAGCTGCGCAGGCGATCATCCTGGGCTGCACCGAGATTTCGCTGCTGGTGGGTGCCGCCGATGCGCCGCTGCCGCTATTCGACACCACCGCACTGCACGCTGAGGCGGCGGCGCTGGCAAGCGTGCACGATTGATCGGCATCGAAGGCGCAGCCACTGCGCCTTTACCGAAGTGCATCTGCGTCGTGCTTGCGTGCAAACGTGCAAGCTGTGCCTTGCTGGCGCGGCAACACAGCTGCGTCAAACGTCACCGTTCCAGCACGCGCATGCGCGCCATCACCTGCCACAGGAGGTCACGCCTTGAAGACCGACCCATCACCAGGCACTGCACCAGCAACCCAGCTCACACGCGGCGATTACAAGACGCTGGCCCTGTCTGCGCTGGGCGGCGCGCTGGAACTCTACGACTTCATCATCTTCATTTTCTTCGCGACGGTGCTGGGAGAGCTGTTCTTTCCGCCAGGCATCCCGGACTGGATGCGCCAGTTGCAGACCTTCGGCATCTTTGCGGCCGGCTACCTGATCCGTCCGCTGGGCGGGATCGTGATGGCGCACTTCGGCGATCTGCTTGGTCGCAAGCGCATGTTCGCGCTGAGCATCGGGCTGATGGCATTGCCCACGCTGGCCATCGGCGTGCTGCCGACCTATGCGCAGATCGGCCTGGCCGCCCCGCTCCTGCTGCTGACGATGCGGTTGTTGCAGGGCGCGGCCATTGGCGGCGAAGTTCCCAGTGCATGGGTGTTCGTCGCAGAACACGTCCCGGCGCAGCGCAGAGGACTCGCTTGCGGGACATTGACCGCCGGCCTGGCTGCCGGCGTCCTGCTCGGTTCGCTGAGCGCCGGGGCGATCAACCGCGCCTTCACCCCGCAGGAGATCGCCGACTACGCCTGGCGCCTGCCGTTCCTGGCAGGCGGCGTCTTCGGGCTGCTTTCGGTCTACCTGCGGCGCTGGCTGCACGAAACCCCGGTGTTCGCCGAACTGATGGCCATGCGTGCGGTCGCGCGCGAAACGCCACTCAAGGTGGTGCTGCGCGATCATCCACGCAGTGTGGCGCTGTCGTTGTGGCTGACCTGGATGGTGGCGGCCGGGGTGCTGGTGGTATCGCTGATGACGCCCACGCTGCTGCAGAGCGTGTATCGCTACCCGGCAGCGGTTGCATTGCAGGCCAATCTGCTCGCGGTCCTGCTGCAGGCCATCGGCTCGATCGTGGCCGGTGCATTGTCCGACCGCTGGGGCAACGGACGCGTGCTGCTTGTCGGCAGTGTGTTTCTGGGGATGAGCGCATGGCTGTTCTATCGGCTGGCGGGCGACCCGCAGCTGTTGTTTCCGCTGTATGCCCTGCTGGGCGCTGCGCTCGGCGTCCTGGGGGCGATCCCGCGCATCATGGTCGAAGCATTTCCGCCGGTGGTGCGCCTGTCTGGCGTGTCGTTCGCCTACAACCTGGGCTATGCCGTCTTTGGTGGTCTGACACCGTTGGTGGTGGTGATGTTACTCAAGCAGCACCCGATGGGACCTGCGTACTACATGATTCTGCTGGCAGTGATTGGCGGCGTGATCGGGCTGCAGTTATGGCGCCGGGAGCGAGCAAGTCGTTACTGAGTCAAAGGCAGTACCTGTCTGCACCACGCTAGGTGCCCGCGCCTGCAGCGACCACGTTCACTATCGGAACGGCCCTGCACTCAGGTTGAAATGCGATGACGACGCCAATGTGGACGCCGCGCGCCGCGAAACATCACCAGATACAGCCCGACCACCCACACCAGTGCGGCCGACCAGCCGCCCAGGATGTCGGAGGGGTAATGCACGCCCAGGTAAATCCGCGACACGCCCACCAGCACTGCGAACAGACTGGCGGCAATGGTCACCGGCCAGCGCCAGCGCGTGTTCCAGGCCAGCGCGATGACCACCGCAGCGAGCGTCATCGAGCCCATCGCATGCCCGCTGGGAAAGCTGAAGGTGCTTTCCGGGGCGATCGATTCCCACAAGCTCGGGCGATTGCGCTGAAAGAACTGTTTGGCACCCATGTTCAACAACGCCGATCCACCGAACCCCAGCGCGGCGAAGGTGCTTTCGCGCCAGCGCCGCAACGCCAGCAATACCAGCACGATCGCGATATCGATCGGAATCACGCCGTACTGGTAGCCGACTCTGGAGATCAGGCCGAAAAACGCATCCAGCCCCGGCGTGGCGATGCTGCGCATGCTCCACAGCAACGGCTCGTCGAAGTAGAAATTTTCCAGCTCGTGGACTTCATCGGCCAGGTCAACAAACAGCCCCAGCGGCAACAACACGCCGGCGAACAACAACGCCATGCGCCACGCATTGTTGCGCAGCCAATATCTGAAACCGGCCGGCGATTCAGCCGGCGCGGCGGACATAGGTGCGTTCGACATACTGGTCGATCAGATCGATGAACTCGTAGGCGATGTTCTCGCCACGCAAGGTGACGCTTTTTTCGCCATCGATGAATACCGGCGCCGACGGCGCCTCGCCGGTGCCCGGCAACGAGATGCCGATATTGGCGTGGCGCGATTCGCCCGGCCCGTTGACCACGCAGCCCATCACCGCCAGGGTCATGTTTTCCGCGCCGGGATTGCTGATCTTCCACTCCGGCATCTTGGCGCGCACATGGTTCTGCACCACGCCAGCCAGTTCCTGGAAGAACTCCGAAGTGGTGCGGCCGCAACCGGGGCACGCAGTGACCATCGGGGTGAAGGCGCGTTGGCCGGTGGTCTGCAGCAGTTCCTGCGCAACGATCACTTCCTGGGTGCGCGACTGGCCCGGCTCCGGCGTCAGCGAGATACGGATGGTATCGCCGATGCCTTCCTGCAGCAGCACGCTCAGCGCAGCAGCCGAGGCCACGATGCCCTTGCTGCCGATGCCGGCCTCGGTCAGGCCCAGATGCAGCGCGAAGTCGCAGCGCGCGGCCATATCGCGATACACCGCGATCAACTCCTGCACGCCAGACACCTTGGCCGACAGAATGATGCGCTCGCGCGCCAGGCCCAGCTCCACCGCACGCTCTGCCGAATCCACTGCCGAGCGAATCAATGCCTCGCGCAGCACGCGGCCGGCATCCCAGGGCGTGGCGCGCTGCGAGTTCTCGTCCATCAGCTGCGCAGCCAGCGACTGATCCAGCGAGCCCCAGTTGGCACCGATACGCACCGGCTTGTCGTACTTGATGGCGAACTCGATCAACTGCGCGAACTGCAGATCCTTCTTCTTGCCGAAGCCCACGTTGCCGGGGTTGATACGGTACTTGGCCAGCGCTTCGGCGCAGGCCGGCTCGGCGGCGAGCAGTTGGTGACCGTTGTAGTGGAAGTCGCCGATCAACGGGACCTCGATCCCCATCATGCGCAGCTTGTCGACGATGCGCGGAATGGCCGCAGCGGACTCGGCGTTGTTGACGGTCAGGCGCACCATTTCCGAACCGGCGCGCCAGAGCTCGGACACCTGCTTGACGCTGCCGGCGATGTCGGCGGTGTCGGTATTGGTCATCGACTGGACGACCACCGGGTGGCCGCCGCCCACGATCACGCTACCGATCTTGACGCTGCGGGTGATGCGACGCGGCCAGGCGGTGGCGTCGGCGGGAGGGGTTGGGCGGGTCACGGCGTCGTACATCGCGGTATTTTAGCCTGTCATCGGTCCGCTCACAGCTGAAGCGCCGCGCGGGCCGTCTTCCACACCGATGCGACGGTTTGTCGCATACCGCCACCTCCCCGAGCGCATAGCATTGCCGTGATGAACAGCTCCGACGCTTCCTTCCTGCGAACCCTGTGCAGCCTGCGTTGGCTGGCCACTGCCGGCCAGGCCGCCACCATCCTGGTCGCCACCGGGGTGATGGGCCTGAACCTGCCGCAGCAACCGCTGTGGGCCGGCGTGGCCGCGCTGGCACTGTTCAACCTGTATGCGCAGCTGCGTGTGGCCCACCGCGGCGCGGTCAGCCAGGCCACCGAATTCGGCCACATCCTGGTCGATGTGACCGTGCTGACCTGGATGGTGGGCTGGAGCGGCGGCATCGCCAATCCGTTCGGCTCGCTGTTCCTGGTGTTGATCGCGCTGGCCGCACTGGCCCTGCCGCTGGGCTGGGCGATGGCGGTGGCGGCCTCCTGTGTGGCCGGTTACGTGATCAGCGCCGCCTTCGGCCTGCCGCTGCCTTACGGCAGCTTCGACCCGCTGAGCCTGCACATGTGGGGCATGGCAGCCAACTTCCTGCTCTCCACTGTGGTGGTGCTGGCGTTCGCCACGCGGCTGGCCTTGTCGATGCGCGAACGCGAGCGCGAGATCTCCATGCTGCGCGAGCGCTTTGCGCGCAACGAGGGCATCGTGGCGCTGGCCACGCATGCGGCCTCGGTCGCGCATGAGTTGAACACCCCGCTGGCGACGATGACCCTGCTGGTCGACGACATCGCCGACCAGTGCGACCAGAACGAGCTGCGCGAAGATCTGGACACCTTGCGCGAGCTGCTGGTGCAGTGCCATGAGCGCGTGCTGGCGCTGGCAGCTCCGGCCGACAACGGCCATCTGAGTCGCGAAGTGGCGGTCAAGGACGTGCTGGAACAATGGCGGCTGGTGCGCCCGACCATCGAGCTGCGCCGCAACGACGACGCGCCGATGCGCCTGCTGCTGCAGCCCGGCGTCAGCCATCTGCTGATGGTGCTGCTCAATAATGCCGCTGACGCCGGCGAACGTGCCGGGCGCCCGCAAATCGATCTGACCCTGCGCATAGAGCAAGACCACCTCAGCGGCGAAGTGCGCGACTACGGGCCGGGCTTCGATACCTCACAGGCCATGCTGCCGGGCACCCTGTTCAACAGCGGCAAGCACGACGGCATGGGTGTGGGGCTGGCCCTGTCGCACGCCACCGTCGAACGGCTGCAGGGCGAATTGTGGATGCTGCCCGCCGAAGGCAGCGGCGCCCGCGTCGGTTTCCGTCTTCCGCTCTCCGAACACGAGGCACTCGCATGACAAGCACTCCCCTGCGCACCGGCCTGCTGGTCGACGACGACACCTTGTACCTGCGCACGCTGCAACGCAGCCTCGCCCGTCGCGGTGTGGAAACCCTGACCGCCACCGACGCGGCCAGTGCATTGTCGATCGCGCGCAGTGCGTTGCCGGATTTTGCGCTGATCGATCTCAAGCTCGGCAACGATTCGGGTTTGAACCTGATCCAGCCGCTACGCGAGATTCGCACCGACATGCGCATCCTGCTTGTCACCGGTTACGCGAGCATCGCCACCGCAGTGGAGGCAATCAAACTCGGCGCCGACGATTATCTGCCCAAGCCGGCCAATATCCCCACCATCATGCGCGCGCTGGGCGAGGAGGACGACGAGCTGCCCGAGCCGGACGAAGAAGAAACCGCGCAGGAAATGATGACACCGCTTAGCCGTCTGCAGTGGGAGCACATCCAGCAGGCGCTGCACGAAACCGGCGGCAACGTCTCCGCCGCCGCACGCCTGCTCGGCATGCATCGCCGCTCGCTGCAGCGCAAGTTGACCAAGCGTCCAAGCCCGGGTCCGTTACGCGAGCCGGGGCGTTGAGACGTTGCTAGGTTGTCGTGAGGAAGCGCTGGTCGAGGGCGCGGCGCCCTCACCGCTCGCGGGACACGCCGCAAGTACGTCCGTGTAGGCTCGGTGGCGGCATCCATGCCGCCACACGGTCCCGCAATCGGCAAGGACGCCGCACCAGAAAGTTGGTCGGTAGTTGGATGAAAGCCTGCCTGTTGCTCGGCTTGCTTTGGGAAGCTAATCGGACGCTGCGACAGCCAAACAACGCACGTCATCCATTGTTTGAAACTCTACACACCGACCATCTCAACTGGTCCTTGCCCGCCCACCGTCGCGGGACCTTACGCGGCATGGATGCCGCGTAAGAGCCTTATCTGTTCGGATTCTGGCAGTTT
>NZ_MDFM01000039.1 GCF_002939985.1 Xanthomonas hortorum pv. cynarae
CGAACGTCAGTTGCATGGATCACTCCTCAACAATAGGCGGGTAGTGTCGCGTATCTGTGGTGCGTTGTTCAGAGGTTCCCTAACGACACTTGATGCCGGCCTTGTGCCGGCATCGCTGATCGGCGGACAGACCGGGCAATTCCATTACTGGCTGTCGCTGCACGGCGTCAGTCCTTGCGGCATTGCGCCACGTAGCCGTTTAGATGATTGCCTGCACGCATGATCGCCGCGTCCTGACGTTGATATTCGGATGTGAGAAATGGCCTGACCCACTGGGGAGCGTGATCGATCCCATCATGGGTGAAGGCTTTGATGCGCAGGCCGTGCGTTTCTTCAGTGAAGCTGATCGCATAGCCAATATCGACGATGCTGCGGTGTTTGCAATGGTTGTCGAGCGCACGGAGGTACTTGAAATCGGCATGCTCATGTAGCGCATCCAACTCCGCTTTAACGGCAGCTGGGATCAGATTTTTACGGACAGTCTCCCACGTAATGTACTGCTCTTTCTTGATGCAGGTCGCCGCATCGCGATTCATTCCGGTGGCGTAATAGACTAGGTGCACCAAGTTATCCGCCACCGAGCGCATGCTATGCATGCAGGCAACGATGTTGGCATAAGCAATAAACCTGGCATCTTCAAATGAGCCTGTGTCGTTGTCATCGACTCCCATCATGATCGGCAACAGTTCATCGCCAGGCCGGCCGTCCACTTTGGCGGCAATGATCCGCATGGCCTCCTGGTAGTGATAGGCACTGAACCTGCGCCGGTCACTCACGGACTGGATGCTCTGCGCTACAAGTCGCCGCTGGTCGGGGCCAAACGCCGCCATGACGTCCTCGCGCAAGGCTCCTAGATCCCATGTCATGCCTTCCACCGGGACGGTGGCGCTCATGCGCCGGCACCAGCGGTGCGGGCGGTCTTGCGGGTGCGCGGCAGGCCGGGTAATTTCAGCTGCGCCCGATCGCTGGGCAGGATGTTGGCGGCGGTGGCGACCGCCGCCGCGCCGGCCGGCTTCTTGGCCGGCTTGGGCTTGGCGGGTTTGGCCTGGCGCTGGAGCTTGTCCAACGCCTTCAACGCGGCCGGGCGACCGCGCCGGTAGACCTTCGGGGCACGCACGTAGTTGGCCGGCAACACCTCGAACACCGTCACCCCGAGCGCCAGCAGCTGGGTGGCGGCGGTGTCGAGCGAGGCAAACACGCGTGGCTCGCCACGCTGGCCGGTCAGTTGCTTTTCGGTTTGGCCCACGCGCACCATCACCGCGTAGCCGCCGACCTGGCCGACCAGCTGCACGGCACGCAGCACGCCGGCACTGGCGAGGGCGGCCAAGGTGGTGATGGACATGGGTGATGTCATGATCGACCTATCAAACAGTGATGTTTGATGCTCGATCATTTGGAGCTGCGCTGCAAGCACTCTCGCGGCGAGGGGCCTGGCGGACATAACGGCCAATTCCACGCACTGGCACGATGGCTGCCTGGCCCAGCAGGGCGGTCGGGCAGTCGCATGACGGGGGTTTATGCATCCTTGCATCGCCAGGAAGCATCGGTTACAGTTCTGTCTACCACTCCTCACCTGTCGCCCCATTCAGTTGGGTAACGGCTTGGGACGAAAAAAACCGCCGCAAGGCGGTTTTTTCATGTCCGCAGGAAGCTCCATGTGACCATCGCCAAAGCGACTGCGGTTTATATCCACATCCACCTGAGGCCTGCTCGCTACGTTTTGTTAGCCGCTCTAAGCCATTCGGACCATAAAGAGGGTTGCCCGTTTGGATTTGACTTGGCGTACTCGTAAAACAAGGAAATAAGTTCCAATCTATCATTACGAAAATCTGAACGCCCTTCGTGGGAGACATCTTTATTAAAATCTAGCGCTCGACCCGGATTAAATGCCAGTTGCCGCTTGATGATGTCTTCAAACGATATAATGTGGGCATTTCTCAGAATGTCGTGCATAGCAATGAAGATGCCTGTACGACCTTGGCCGACCCCGCAGTGCACATGCAGCCTCTCATGGGGTGCCATGTTCCTCTCCATTCTAACAAATGCATCTATATCATCTGCACGTGGTCCGAGATGGTCTGTTACTGTCAAACGCAGATATTCAGCACCTGCATTTCTCACAAGCTCTTCTTCGCTAAAAATAGAAGGGTTACTTAATTTCACTGAGCGTGGGTTTGGAAAACCGTTCTTGACATCTTTGCGATGGAGAATCTGCACTGTTTCCTGCGACTTAATCGCGCGGATCTTCTCATGCTCGTCAGCAAGCACTTCTTCACGCGATTTCCCGACATTGGCCCAGTTGTTAGGAGCCCGCCAGGTGGCCGGATAGCCGCCAACAATGGCGTGAGACTCTTCGCGAACGTCCAGTACTATCACTGGGCGATCCCTAGACGGATTTAACCTAGTAATTTGGCTTATGGACGCGATACTTCCGCTGCCTGACACGTGCAAGTCTTTCCAGCCGGTCGGATTACAGGATTCTGGTAGATCAAAGTCATCCGAAGAGCGGAAATTATCGGATGATGATCTTGGACTTCTATCGTACTGCAGCACAGGAATTTCTGTTGGGCGCTGCGGGAGAGGCAACGGATTACTAAATTTTTTGATCAGTGACAAATCACGTGCGGTCTTCGACCGAGGGGCCAAACCTTCAAGGCCGTGAGGTGTCGATTGGTTACCAGGTTCTACAACAGCTTCCTGTTTAATGTCTGCAACGACGTCGGCATCATCACTCCCTTTTCCACTGACTGATGATGTACTTGACCTGGAGACAGGATTAGGCATATGTATTCATTAAACATGAACGATGGATTCGTAGTATTTCACAGCGCGAATTGACCTTTTTGTTGTTAACAGAATTTATGTTTCATTTGGCGATGGGTCTTCCACTGCCCGCTCGCATCGAGATTCGATGCTGTCATCTCAGAAGACGACTGCACGGAATGTCAGGAGCCGGCTGCACTTGTGGATTGCAGCGCGGCGTATAGAGCCGTCTTGCTCACCTTGAGCCGTTTAGCGGCCTCTCGGGCATTAAGCCCGTTGGCGATGTGCTCCCGCGCTCGCTGCAACTTGTCGGCGGTGACAACCGGCTTTCGCCCGCCCTTCCGCCCGCGTGCGGCGGCAGCGGTCAGCCCGGCCTTGGTGCGCTCGCGGATCAAGTCGCGCTCGAACTGGCCCAGTGCGCCGAAGACGTGGAAGATGAGCCGTCCGCCCGGCGTGGTGGTGTCGATGCTTTCGGTCAGCGACCGGAAGCCGACGCCACGCGCTTGCAGCGCGGCGATTGTCTCGATGAGGTGTTGCATCGAGCGCCCGAGCCGATCCAGACGCCAGACGGCCAGCACGTCGCCGGCGCGCAGGTAGGCCAGCGCATCAGCCAGGCCGGGCCTGTCGGCCTTGGCCCCAGAAGCCGTGTCCTCAAAAACGCGCTCGCAGCCTGCCTTGCGTAGCGCATCCGTCTGCAAAGCGGTGTCCTGTTCTGCCGTCGATACCCGCGCATAGCCGATCAGTACCATTACCGCCCCTTCTGTCCGCCTTTCCGTCCGCCTATCATAATGTCCGACAACCCATTAAACAATCGCATTGCCGGACAATGTCCGGCATGACCGCCTAATGATCGTTTGACGGACATTGAAAGTAAGGCGTTTTTGCATTACAATGCAAAGCATCAACCTTGGGTTGCGAGGGCAAACCACCATGACCACATTGACCGTTACCGCACGGGGACAAGTGACGTTTCGGAAGGACGTACTGCAACACCTCGGCATCAGGCCAGGCGACAAGATCGAACTGAACTTGCTGCCAGATGGTCGGGGCGTGCTCAAGGCGGCCCGGCCCGCAGGGACGATAGCCAGCTTTGTCGGCCTGCTCGCGGGCAGGACGCAGAAGGTTGCCACCATCGAAGAAATCAACGAGGCGGCGGCGCAAGGCTGGGCAGGTAAGCAATGAAGGTCGCAGTCGATACCAACGTCCTTGTGCGTGCGGTTGTGCGTGACGATCCCGCACAAGCGGACGTTGCCGCCGCAGTCTTGACCGACGCCGAGTTGATCGCGGTCGCGTTGCCGTGCCTATGCGAATTTGTTTGGGTGCTGCTGCGTGTCTACGGCTTCCAGCAAGCCGACGCGGCCAGCGCGATCCGGGCACTACTGGCCGCCGCGAATGTGGAAGTGAACCGGCCTGCCGTGGAGGCTGGCTTGCTGGTGCTCGACGCGGGCGGAGACTTTGCCGATGGCGTCATTGCCTACGAAGGCAACTGGCTTGGCGGGGAAACCTTCGTTTCCTTCGATAAGAAGGCGGTGGTACTTCTCACAGCGCAAGGGCAATCAACGCGCCTTTTGTGACGGACATGAGCATGAACGAATTCCGTCGACTGGCCGCGAAGATAAGGGGCGGCAGGGATTCGTGTAAAAAACAGCCAAAAGTGAGCTAATCGCTGTTGGTAGTGGAGTTTTGTTACCCAGAAATATCCGCTAACTCACTGATGCAATGGGTGAAATCCGAGCTTGTGAGTCATTTTTACACGTATGTCGGCTGAACCCCATTGTCATGTACCTCTGATTCCCACGCCGCCGATGATTCCTCGGTTCAACAGCCGACCACAGCGGCCCATCGCCGGCATCGTCGTGGCCCTAGTCCGGTAATCCCCCCGCTTTTAGCGGACTCCAGAAGTGGAGTTATGCAGCCATCGCCAGTTTGAGGGTCGGCAGGGATTCGTGTAAAAAAACAGCCAAAAGCGAGCTAACTCGCTGTCAGCACAGAAATTTTTCACCACTTCCTGCCGGCCCTCCGATAGAGTTTGAAAGGCGCTACGCGCAGAGCGACGGCTGAGTGTCTACGGAACTCTGGCCGGTCCAGTGCACGAAACGCTGTACTCCGCAGCGAAGCCCGATTTACGAGATGCGAAATCAAATCCTGCAATCAGAGTTTTTGTATCGATCTTATTCCGCGTTCCCATATATTTCACCCTCCTCCATCCCCATGCAATCTAAAAATGCCAAAGTCCATCAGAAATACTAGCCATGCATCGAGCTCTAATTTCGATTCGTCGTCCCAGCATGAGAGCGGCCTAAGGGACGCAGCCAAAGAAGTCTACGACAGCAGTGTTTTATATCACGGGACAAAGCATCCGCATTTAAAATCTCTTAGGGAGAACGGATTTTCAAAATCACACAAACGCGACGGCGCGACGGCAGGAGGTAACGCAAATATGTTTATGAATTTAAGCTCTGCAGCGCAGGAAGAAAGCGCAAAAAATCACTATTTTTCGTCTTCCAAGAAAGAAGCCAAGGATTTTGCCATGTTCGCTGACATGAATAATCCCGCACTATTACGCACCATCGGCGTCAGAAGTAGCTTCAATCTGATCTCGGATCCTAGGACCGGTGGCACGGCATACATGACGGGTCAGTCGATTCCTTCAAAATTTGTGCTTGGATCAAAAAACAGCTCCCCCGGGAAAAATGCGCAGGTGTTCAAGAAAGAGATGCATGCTGCAGGGTACGAGGTCTCTACAGAACAAGCGGGCGCACTACTTAGAGATGTGCAATCTGATTCTGATGATGACAATTTCCCGGATCCCGACGACTTTATTATGAGCCGACTCCGGGGTTGATGATATCGAGGGTCGGCCGAGATTCGTGTAAAAGACATTTACTGACAGCGAGTTAGCTCACTTTTGGCTGTTTTTTTCACGAATCCCGGCCGACCCTCAAGAAGATCAAGCGCCGCAGGCACAGGCAAGATGGGTATCGGGCGCGGTCATTGCTATGTCGTTTGGGTATGCCGTCGCCAGCAGCATGTTGCAGCTGACACACCGGACGGTGGTGCTGACGGCCGGAACCGGTGGAAGCATGGGGGCATCGGCGTTAGGCGTGTTGGTCATCGTGCAATCTCCAAGTCAGACAGCAGGGGGGGTGCTGGGCTGGCGGTTGCGCCAGCTCGCCAGCGTGGCGCGTGCGATCACGCGACCGATCAATGGGCCAAGCACTGCAAACAGCACCGCAAACAACACGCGGGCAACTGACCACTCGCCAGTGGTCACCATCGGATAGATCAGGGGGAGCGGCGCTAGCCAGCAGCCACCGGCTGCGATCATGCCCCTGACCAGCGCTAACGCAGGATGGCGCAGGAGCTTCATTTAGCACCTGCCCCGGTAGCGTCGGGTGCGGCAAATAACGGCCATCTGAATCTCCTGCGTGTGCTTAGGTGTGCAATGTGTGTACACAGCCACTTTACCGATTTGCATGCTTGCATGCAAGCATGCAACAAGGCATCTATCACGCTTTGGCTTTCGGCTTCCTCGCGGCTTTGGTGGTCGTCTTCTTGGCGGGGGATGCCTTGGGCTTCTTGGGCGCGTGTAGGTCCAGGAATGCGCCCAGCGCGGCACGTGCGCCCCGCTGCTCGTCGGTCAAGGTCACGCCCTTCTCGGCGGCCAGCTTCTCCGCGTAGGCCAGCTGCTTCTCACTGGGCGGCAAATTGCCATAGGTGGCGCTGTGGGCATCTAGGAACGCCTGCACGGCCACGTGGGAGCTGACGGCGTTGGCCGGCAGCGGGACGCCCAACTCCATTGCGATGAGCTGGGCATAGCGCAGCTGGCCTTCGCTGGGCACGCGGTTAGCGGCAGCCTTGGTCGCATCGCCCCGCACCGCGTCGATGATGCGAGTGACGTTGGCGGCGACCTTGGAAACGAACTCGTCGCGCGCTTCGATCGGCACCAAGCCACGGCGCAGCTCGTCCAGCTTTTCCTCCCACAACGCAGTAGTGGCGGCGTCGGTGATCGGCGCCGGCAGCATGGCAATCAGCTCACGCGCCAGTGGCGTGCTGACGATGAATTTGCCTTGCGGCTCCAGGTAGCCGCGCTCGAGCAAGTTCTCGATGATGTCTCCGCGCGTAGCGTCGGTGCCGATGCCGGCGTTTTCCTTCAGGCGTTTGCGCACTTCGGGGTTGGTGGCGAACTTGCCGACATCGAGCATGTCAGCGATCAAGTCGCCTTGTGTATAGCGCTTGGGCGGTCGCGTCTTCTTCGGCCGTAGTGCGGCCGCAGCGACAGTGCAGCGCGTGCCGTCCTGGATGTCAGGCAGCGCAGGGGTGGCCGTGTCGTCCTCGTCCTCGCTGTCCGGGTCCGTGCCAAATACGGATTTCCAGCCTTGGCCGGTGGGAACGCGGCCAGTGGCAGTAAACGGCACGCCGCCGACTTCCAGCGTCATGCGGGTTTCGTTGAACGTGTAGTCCGGCAGCAGCGCAGCAAGGTAGTGCTGCGCGATCAGCAGAAAGGCGGTTTGCTCGTCATCGCTGAGCGTGCGGCTGGCGAGCGGCACACCCGTGGGCACGATGGCATGGTGTTCTGCTTTGTCTCTTTCCATCTTGGCGCTGTTGAAGACAGTGGGCCGGATGGTGGGTTTGTTGACGGTCAGTGCTGCCACGTGCCGCGCCAGTCCTGGCACCTGGGCGAGCGTTTCCAGCACACGGGGGATTTCTGCTTCCTGCTCATTGGGTAACACCATGCACGGCGTGCGTGGGTAGCTGGTCAGCTCTTTGTCGTACAGGCTTTGCGCGATGTTGAGCGTCTTTTTGGCGCTCCATCCAAATCGCCGCGAGGCCAGCTGCTGGAAGCGCGAAAGCGTCATCAGGGCGGGAGGCTTCTGCGACTTGCTTTCGTGGGCGACAGCGAGCGGTCCGCTGGCTCCGGTGGCGGCTGCAATGATAGCTTCGGCGTCGGCGCGGTCGAAGATCCGGCCCTCATCTACGGGCGCATACGTCAACACCACACTGGCGCCGAGCGCTGTTTGCGCGGTGATTTCCAGGTCGTAATAGGTCGCCTCGCGGAACGCGGCGATGGCGGCATCACGGCGCACGACCAGGGCGAGGGTGGGGGACATCACGCGCCCCACATGGCGCGGCCCTTTCCCGCCAGCGGCACGGGATCGCAGGGTGTAGGCGCGGCTGAGATTCATGCCCATGAGCCAGTCGGCGCGCGAGCGTGCCTGGCTTGCCCAATACAGCGGCTCGCTGCTTTCTCCTGGCCGCAGATTGGCGATCGCTTTGGTGAGGCTTGCTGCATCGAGCGCGGAGTACCACAGCCGGCGCACCGGTCCGCGATAGGCGGCGTGGTCCAGTAGCTCACGGGCGATTGCTTCGCCCTCGGCTCCGCAGTCGGTGGCGATGATGATTTCGGTCGCCTTGGGGATGTTGGCCAGCAGCACGGCCAGCTCACGCTCCTTGTCAGCAGTCGGCTTGTGCTTCCATGCGCTGGGGATCATGGGCAGCACGTCGAAATTCCATGCTTCCCACGCTTTGTCGTATCCCGGTGGGGCCACTTGCTCCAGGAGGTGGCCACGTGCCCACGTGACCCGCCCATCGTCGGTATCGATATAGCCCTGACCAGGTTTCGGGTTGCCCAGCAGCGGGGCAATGTTCTTGGCCTGGTCGCGTTTCTCGCAGATCCATAGACGCATGTCAGCGCTCCGGGTCGTTGGCGGCGGTGTCGTTGGCGGCGGTGTCGTTGGCGGCGGTGTCGTTGGCGGCGGTGTCGTTGGCGGCGGTGTCGTTGTCGGCTGGCGTGTCGGTTGGCAACAGCAGCCAGAACATCGCCAGCGAGAGGAACCCGATAGCGACAGCCGCAGCGGGCAGTGACAGCCAGAAAAATACGATGGCGGCGAGCATGCCGACGATCACGATGCTGGCGCGGGCAGGGCGTGACCACTGCGACATGGCGTAGAGCGTTTCGCCGATGCGATATCCCAGACTCTTTGCGGGTGTGTTCATGAGCTAACTCCGGCGGGTTGTTGCGTGCGACCGCACCGAGTGGGCGGCCGCACGAACAGATGGCGTCACAGTGCGGTCATGCGGCCGGCTTGGCTTGCTCGGCGAGGTACTTGGCGAACTCGCGATTGCGCTCTAGCGCATGGTCGATCAGCGCAACGGCTGCATCGTTCCAATCTGGCTTTGCGCCAGCGGTTTGCGCGTAGAAGTCGCAGAAGGCGTCAACGCGCTTGACTAACGCTGGGTCGAATTGCAGTCGCTTGGTGACACGTTCGGTTTTGACGGGGATTTTCGGCAGTGCCGATGTTTGACGGGCCATGTGGTTGTTCCTAGAGCGGGTAGCGATTGGCTACGGCGGTGGTGATGACGACGCTGATCGTGACGCCCAGCTTTTTGGCGTATTTGCTGACAGCGTTGTGCAGTGGAACGGACAGGTGGAAGCGGAGACGTTCGCGATCTAGCTTGCGATAGATCCCGCCGGCCACAAGGGTGGTGGGTTGAAGCAGAAATTCTTCCATGAGGTGTTGCATAAACATGCGTCGGCTGAGTCCGGCGCGCTGTGCATCGCGGTCAATCGCTTTCATCTGCTTAGGGGCCACGTTCGCGACAACTTGTCGCCGAGCGGCTTTTGCAGGCATAGCTTTTGGCTCCGTTGGGTGGTTGGTGAAGCCAGCGGAGTTTATCGATATTGCACACGTTAGATCGCGATCACGGACCATAGGGCGGCAGCGCCAAGTCTTTGTTGACCATCACCGCGACCCTTTGGCCCGGCCTGATTTCCAGTGTCGGCTGGATGTTGATGCTGCGCTGAAGCAGCTGTGCGCCGGCCTGGTTGATTGACTGCGCCGCGCCTTGGGACGCGGCTTGACCGGCGTCACGCTGGAAAGAGGAGAAGCTGTCGCCCTCAGCGGTGGCAACGGCTGCAGCAACCGTGCTGGACAGCAAGACGCTAGACAGCACCTTGCCCCAGTGATTGTTCACCTTGTCGCTCACGCCAGCGTAGCCGGATAGGTCAACGCCGGGCATGCCTTCCAGGTCGAGACTGGACCCGTTCGGAAAGCGCAACCGCTGCCACACCAGCAATACGCGGTTCTGTCCGAAGGTGACGCGCGAATCGTATGCGCCGATCAGCACTGAACCTTGCGGGATGATCACGTACCGGCCGGTCGGGGTGTCGTAGACCGGCTGTGACACCTGGGCGGTGATCAGGCCGGGTAGATCGCTATTGATGCCGGTCAGGAACAGGGCAGGGATCAGCACGCCGGCACTGACGACGGTCGGCGTTGCTGGCGGTGTCAGACGCGATTGCAACGTGCCTGTATCGCGCTTTTCGTCCATGAACTGGCGCTTGTCGTCCTGTCGGTTTGCGTCATCGCGACCGGTCTTGTCGCCGCCGTTGGCGCCTGCAGCTGCCGCCGCTGCTTGGGCAAGCATCTGCTGCTGCAGAGCATCGGGCGCTTCGGGCGGCATCCCACCGAACGCCTGCGGCCTCATGTTGCCGGCCTGACTTGGTGCACCTCCCTGCTGGAAGCTGGTTTTCGCGTAGCGGGCGTTGGCAGCCTGCTGCAGGCGCTGTAGATCCTGCTGCGCGGCGAACTGCTGCGCGGCTGTCTGGGGCGGTGCACGACCGCCGCCGTAGGCGCGCGTTTCGGCTTGCTGCTGGGCCTCGTATTGCATTTGCCCGACCTCGCCCGGCATCGGTGGCCCCAGCTTCGGGGCACGCTCTGCACGTTGCTGTGCGGCCGTGGCGTAATCGCCCGGCAGCGCATTGAACGCCTCGGGCTTGGTCGCCATGTTCGTGGTCGGCGGCTGATCCTTAGCTTTGTTCTGGTTGGGCTTTTGCGTGAAAGCCTGGACGAACGCCAATGCGATCAGGATGCCCGCGATGCCGGCGATGATGCCGACCTTCTTCTTGTCCAAACTCTTGATCTTCGGCTTCGGCGTGCCCAAGGGAATGGGCGCGTCCTGGGGCGGCGTGTAGCCCCGCGAGGCTGACTCGCCAGTAACAGGATCGCGTTCGTCGTCAGCCGGGGTTCCGTTCGTGGTCTGCATGCGGCACCTGTTTGATTAGCGACGGCGGATCGTGATGGTCTGCTTAGCACCGACGCGCAGCTCTGCGCGATCGAACACGCGATCCACGATGTAGGTCGGGCCGGTAGTGCCGTTCGCCACACCCTTGACGCGGTAGTTGACCAGCAGCGGTTCGCCCTTCTCGATCAGGAACAGGGCCGGGGCGTCGGTCGCATTGAGCGTGGCCGGCATGCGGATATAGGTCTGCGCACCGTCGTCAAAGACCTGCATGGGCTTCCAGGAATAGCGGCCGCCCTTGATGTCGTAATTGAAGTGAAGCGCATCCGGGGCCACGGCCACCGGCTCGACCGCTTCGCGCTTGGCCGCGACGGCTTGCTTCGCTTTCCAGGTGTCCATCGGGTACTGCCATGACACACTCGGCATGCTCCAATCGGCCACGCTGCGCGCAGTGACCAGGTAGGTGCGACGATTGGTGGCAATGAACAGGTCGTTGGTCAGACCTGGCTCCACGGCTTTGAGTACCAGGTGCACTTGCTCGCCGGCATCGGTGCCGCTGGTGACCTGGCTAATCAGCCACCGCACAGTGTCCGAGCCATTGACCTCGCCCGTCAGCTGTTCGCCGGGCTGGAAGTCGATCACGGTCTGACGGCCTGCGCCGACATAGATCGTGTAAAGCGCACCAGGCCGGTAGGTGAAGATTGTTTGACCGCCGACGTTCGCCGTGCTGCTGCTCGTTGGCACCTGGCGCGCCTGGCCGACGTACTCGGCCACTTGGGCGCGCTGCTTGCTGTCGAAGTCCGACCGCGCTTTGGCGACACGGGGAGACAGCCGCTCTGGCTGCGCGGGTGGTGGCACATATGCCGGCGTAGACGTGGCTGCGGTGTCTGGCAACGGGTTCGCATTGGCAGTGGCTGTAGCGTTGTCATTGAGCGCGCTGGTGATGGCAGGCACTTGGGGTGCAGTCTGCGCGTTGGCAGCGCCGGCAGTCAGCAGTAACAGGGGCAGGATGTGCGTCTTCATGGTTTGCATAGTGTTTGCACTCGTAGGCGAAAAATTAGGGGGCGCTACCGATGTCGCGCTGCCAATTGAAGTCAGTGATGAACAAGCCAAGCGGGTTCACCAGCTCGACCTTGGGGTCGGGCGTGCTTTGCTTGATGGTGAACGTGGAGGTCCACGTCGCCCGCTCTTTGACCTGGCCCTGGTCGGTGAAGCTCGTTTCCACCCACCGCACCTGGTAGCTGTCGGCCGACACGGGCACCACGGAGGTGACTTGCGTGGTGACGGTTTCTTGGCCGACCTTGCTCATGGTCGAACCCGGCACGCGGGCTTCGGCATTGAGCTTGTTTGCTGATGCCGGGGTCATGAAGCTGTAGGCCTCGCTCCATGCCGACTTCACAACCACCGGATCAAGCGGGACGGTGCGAACTAGCTCGACCCAATGTTTGAGGAAGTAGCGTATTTCCGCCGAGCCGGGCGTGTAGTTGGGGCTTGCATAGCCCACAACCTGCGGGGCGCCATCGGTGTTGATGCGCGCGATAAGCGGCTTGGGCGGTGGCCGGTTGCTGAGGGCAATGAGTCCACCGGCCAGCACGACCGACAACGCATAGCCGCCGAGTGCTTGCCAGCGCCATGCGCGCTTGTCGCTTTCCGCTTTCTCAAGTTTGTCTGTCCAGCCCTTGCGCGCTGAATCGTGGTGTGGGGACATCGGCGCCGAGCTGGGACGCTGGCCGACGGGCGTTTGCAGTAGGTCTTTGGTGCTGCTCATGCGTTGTTAGCTCTCGTCGTTTGTTGGGGCAATCGTCGGGTTCCCACTACCGCCACTGCTGGTGGTTGTGGCTCCTTTCACAGCCGTGGTTGTTGCTTTGGCGACCGTTGCTGCGTCGCTGAATCGCTGCCTGCCCGCTTCCAGCCGTTCCGGCGATGGCGTGGGCGGCGCAGGCGGTGACGATGCGGTCGGGGAAACACCGCCGCCCATCGTCACGCCCTGCGACCAGGCATCTTTCACGGCAGCGCCGGCATTGGTGACTGGCGAAGCGGCCATTCGGCCCGCTTGGGTCACACCGGCTGCGGCGTAGCTGGCACCAGCTGACACACCGCGATCGATGTTGGCGGCGGCAGCTGACCCGAACTTCATAGCGGCCTGGCCTAGCCGGGTGCTTGCGGCACGTTGAAGTCCAGCCGCTGCGGCTTGGCCGGCCGGCGTGGTGCTTGCGGCCATCAGCCCAGCAATTACGCCACCACGCACACCCGGATTACTCAGTGCGGCCGCACCAGCTCCTGTGCTGTTCGCGGCGGCGGCACTGCCAGCGCCGTGGATCTGCCCAGCGGCGGTGATGGTCTTGGCTGCACTGGCTGCGCCCATGCGGCCCAGCGCGGCGGCACCAACGCCGGCACCGATCGCAGCTGCGCCGGCACCGATTGCCACGCCGGCCGCACTGCCGGCGGTCAATGACGGCGAGCCTGAGAGCAAGCCACCCGCCACTGCTGGGGCATGCACCGCAATGATTGCCATGACAATCGCGGAGCCGGCCAGCAGCCACGTAACCATCAACGGTGGGGCTGGGCTAAGTGCGAACGTGTTGAGTACCGGCCCGTAGACGGCAATGATGAAGCTCAGAACCATCAATTTGACGCCCTGTGCAATCACTGCGCCGATGGCCTTCTCCGCGAGAAACGCTGTGTGATTGCTGATCCCCCACGGCACTAGGATCAGACCCAATACAGCGACAAGGGCGAACTCAACCTGCGTGAGCAAACAGGTTAGCGCTAAGACGAAAAACGCGCCTAATACAAACAGCTCCGCAACCGTGTATTGGAAGACAACCGCCAGCACGGCAATTTTCTGGTACCACGGCCCCTCTTGGATGCGCGCAATTTCGTCCTGGATAGGCTTGATGACAACCATTGCCTGATCAAGGATGCGGCTAGGGTCATTGACTAATGGCACACCTGTTCCACCGCCAGCTAGTGAGCCGATCTGGGCGAGGCCTTCGGCAGTGCCTTTGGTCAACGTTGGCCACGATGCCACCAGGAAGGCAAAGAAGCCGATGCGCAGTAGCTTGCGGAGGAATGGCGCGGTGAAGTCCTCACCGCGCAGCGCCCAAAATAGTGCAGCTAGCGCAATCTCGATTGCAGCTAGGGTGCCGAGAATTGCTTGAGCGCGGGGTGTGATGATCCCAAACCCGTTGGCGAACACATTCTGGAACGCTCGCAATAGCTGTGTGAGGAAGCCAGTTGTAGTCGGGTCCATCGCTATCCGTCCTATTGCTTGGTGACAGGGGCCGTCTTGGTCTGCGCATCAGGCCACCACTGTGAAACCGGTTTGGCCGGCTCCACAGTGGAAGGTGCAAACGCATCGGCCCGCTTGGGCTTGCGGGCGGATGTTTGTTGGCCTGGTGTAGGGCATGCACGTTGTGCTGCATCGCCATTTGCGCGCGCCATATTCAACCTAGTCTTCAAGTTGTCGGCCGCGCTCTTTCCATACGTGGTGTCGATCAACGCGCTGCACTCGGCATCAAATAGCAATGCGCATCCGCATTTGGCCGGCACCGTCTTAGGAAGTACGGCTGGGGCTTCACAGGTGAACGACGCTTCGCAAGGACTTCCTGCCGCGACTGCCTGCTCTGCATGCTTTGCTTTCTCGACATCGGGTTGCGCTGTGCAGCCGGCGAGGCAGACAGCAGCAAGCACGACGGAGGCGAGGACGCGGGCGTTCACCACCACTCTCCAACGGGTTTGGCAGCTGGCTCACTAGATTTCTGGAAGGCTTTGTCGCTGCCGTAGGCGTTCTCCATGTTCCGCTGCGTCAGGCGATCGCCTGCCATCTGCCGGGCCTGCTCCTCAAGCACGGCTTGGTTCATCGCCGCCGTTTGTGCGTTGAGCTTCATCATTTCCTGGCCGACCAGCATGTTGATCTGGTTACCGGCCTGCGTGGCAGCGAGGGCACCCGTCGCCGATTGCGAGGCCTGGCCCATCGTCTCGAACTGCTGGTTGGTGCTATCCAGGGTGTCCAGGACGGCGGCGCCGCTGTGGAGGGCGTCCTCCACGTTCTCGCGGCCCTGCGATTGCCACTGATCGACCATCGCGGAAAGCTGCTGAAAGGTCGCGTCATTGGTCACTTGGGGATAGCGCTGGGCGAACATGTCGCGCGTGTTTTGCAGCTTCGCCATGCTCCCGCGCAGCTGGTTGATGCTCTGCTTATAGGAGTTGTAAACCTGCTGGTACTCGGCGAACACATTGCGTGGCAGCGAGGCAAGATTGCGGGCCTCGTTGGCGACCTGCTGGATCTGCAAGTTCAATTGATCCATCTGGGTCTTGTATTGCTGCACTTGCTTGGCGTAGGCGCTGATCTCTTGGCTCTGTTGCAGCAGCTGGGTTACCAGATTGCTGCAATTGGCACAGACCAGCGCCTGTGCCGGCGGCGCGTAGATAGCTGAGCCGCCGGCAACTGCTAAGCCGATGGCGACGGTCAGTGCGGCGGTGACGCGACGAATTTTCATAGCGTTCTCCATGCTGGGTTTAGGCTTGGATGGTGGTGTTGCTGGATGGTGCGGGACTGCTATCAACCGAGCGCACGAAGTCGAGCGCCCATTGCAGGGGCGAAGCCGTGCGCTGGCTCGCGGGTTTGCTCACTTGCGCCTGGTCGTGCTTGTTGACCAGGTGCGCTAAATACGCTTCGTTGAATTCTCTGGTGGTGCTGGTGGCGTTGCGGATGGCAATGGCTTCGCGCTGCGCCTCTTTTCCAGTAGCGCCGCAAACGGCCAGTGCCAACGGACCCAAGCCGAGCGAGAACAGCCGATTGCCCTGCGGGCTGGTCAGGTAGTAGTCGCGTTTGGGCGTGCTGCTGGCGAGAATGTCCAGCTGCTTGTCGTTCAAACCGAACATCCGGTAGAACTTGGCCACCTCGTCGTTTCGGGCGCTGCTGTTGGGCAGGAAGATCTTGGTCATGCATGCCTCGATCAGCGTCGGCATGATCTTGGATTGCGCCACGTCGGCCAGACTCTGCGTGGCAAACCACACTGCAACGTTGGCCTTGCGCAGCACCTTGAGCCATTCGCGGATCTTTGCTGAAAACGCTGGGTGGTCGAGGAACAGCCATGCTTCATCGAGCACCAGGAGGCTCGGCCGCTTCGCGTCGAAGCGCTGCTCCAAGCGGTGAAACAGGTAGGTCAACACCGGCATGACCACCTGGGGGGTGTTCATCAATTCTTCCATTTCAAACGCGAGCCAGCTGCCCAGCGACACGTCGTCGTGCGTTGCATCCAGCAGATAGCCGTGCGCCCCGTCCACCGTGAACGGGTGCAAGGCCTCCTTGATGTCTGGATCTTGCACTAGCACGGTAAAGCCTGAAATGGTGCGTTGCTCGACCGGGCTGTCGTCTGCGCCCAACTCGTTGAGCGCATCCCAGATGGCGCGCTTACGCTGCGGCGTCATTTCGACGCCTTCGCCCACGATGATGTCAATCAGCCATGTTTGCGCCCATGCCCGCTCCTGGTCGTTGTCCACGTGGGCCAGCGGCTGAAACGCCGGGCTGCTGTCACCGCCTAGGTCGTAGAAGTGGCCACCCACGTGGTCGGTGGTAATGCGGGAGCTGCCGCCCTTGTCGAAGATGTAGACCTGCGCGGCTTCATAGCGACGGAACTGTGTCTCGGCCAAGTTGAGTAGCACCGACTTGCCGGCGCCGGTCGGGCCGATGACCATCGCGTGCCCTACGTCGCCCACATACGTACTGAAGCGGAACGGCGTCGTCTCCCCGGTGACCACGAACATGTGCGGCGGGGCGTGGTCCAGATTCTGGTTGCCGGGGAATAGATCGTTCTGGCAATAGCGCGGCCCGGCCCACACGCTGGAACTTGGCATGGCGTGGGCGAGGTTGAGGGTGGACACCATCGGCCGGCGGATGTTGTGCTGTGCGTTGCCTGGCACCGCGCCGAGAAACGCATCGATCGCGTTGCCGTCGCGGGCTTCGTCAATGGTCACAAAGCCTAGACCATTGATTTCGCGCTCGACCGCGCGCAGCTTGGCTTCCAACCTTCGCGGATCCGTATCAAGCACGATCAGCGATTGGGTGAAGTAACCATAGCCCACCGCCTCTGCTGCGATTTCCTGCATTGCAGCGTTGGCGTCTGCCGCGTTAGCGAGCGCTTCCGGATTTTCCAGTGCTGACTCCGACTTGCTCACTAGCTCCTTGAGAATGACCATGAAGGACTTGCGGCCGCTGAACCACTGGCGCTGGATCTTCTTCATTTCCTTATCGGCTGTGGCCTTGTCCAAGGCCACCCAGCGCGTCACCCACCGGTAGGCCATGCCCATCCGGTTCAAGCGATCCAGAATGCCGGGGATGGTCTGCGTCGGGAACTGACGCACGGTGATGATGCCCAAGTGGTGTTTGCCCAGCTTCGGTTCTTTGCCCCCGATCAGCGGGGTGTCGGGCAGCACGCGGCAAAGCTCTTGGGATACGTCACCAGGTACAACCGGGTGACGTTTGGTGCTGATTGTGTCGTGCAGGTAGGTCAGCAGCTCGGAGTCATCGAGCGCATGCACCTCGGGCAGGATGGCCGAGAAGGCTTCCAGGAGCCGAACGCGCTCCACCACGAACTTGTCGAGCCAATCGTTGATTGTCTGCCGGTTGCGGTTGGCCGCACTCTTGCGCTGCCCGTCCGGGTCCGTGAAGAACCAAGCGCGGGCTGTACTCTCCTGTGCCTTGGGTGGCAACCATCCGAGTGTGAAGTAATACGTAGTCTCAAAGTGCACGCCCGTCTCGGCGATGCTGCGGCGCTCTTCATCGATCAGATAGGACATCGGATCGGGGAAGTGTTCGCCGCTGGGGTAGCTGGTGCTGGGGGCGCGTTGTGCGTCGATCTGGAAATACCAGCCGTCGCCAAGGCGGCGGAACAGGTTGTTCATCTGGGCCGACACTGCAATCAGTTCGTGCTTGGTCGCGGAGTCCAGGTCTGGACCGCGATAGCGCAGCGTCGTGATCAACGACGCGTTGCGGTTCAGCACAACGCCGGGGGCGACCAGGTACGCCCACGGCAGAACATCGCCAATGTCGGTGGGTTCGTTGCTGTATTTCGGAAGTCGCTGCATGGGTTGGCCTTCACTGGATGCCGCCGGTCAGTGATCCGCAAGGGCGGAACACTGACCGGTAGCCCGCTATGCGCGGTAGTGGTTTTTCAAGCGGAGCGCGCGTTTCAACGCCTCCGGCCATTGCGTGTCGTACTTGGTCAGTAGAACCAGGCCGATGTGGATGACCATGTAGAACGGCAAGCTCCACCACGATTGCAGGCCAAGCACGAGGGCTGCAGCCGTCGTGAACGCGACAACGGCCATGTCGCGCGGAATGCCTACAAGAAGCCTGGGTGTGGACAGTGCGCGGTGTACCGGCACCTCATAGCCATCTGGGTTGGTTTGTTCGTCCACGATCAGAACACCGCGCCGCCGCCGAAGCCAAGGAAGCTGAGGAAGAACGTGCTTGCGCTGAAGGCAACCGACAAGCCGAGTAGGACCGCCATCAGCTTTTTCATCCCGGTGCCTCCTTCCGAGTTCGCCATCCCGAGACCACAGACAACGATGGAGATCACCCCAATCGCCTTGGCGACGGGACCGGTGATGCTATTCAAAATCCGATCTAGCCAGTCTTCCCACGGCATGCCGGTGCCGCTTGCGTAGGCGGCAGCCGGCAACAAGAAAAACGCCAGCGTCAGCAGCTGGAGAGTGCGAGTGTTGCGGAGCTTCATCGTCATGTCCCTGGAATGGGTTGGGGGAATTGATGCTTACCCTTCACATGGTTTGCAAAACCATTGCACACCACATGCCTGAATGTAACAAAACATTGCACACCGTCGCAATGTCTTCAGGCAAGCGTCATCGTCCGTTCTTTGACGGGTTTCGCAGTCGGAGTTGTTCTTCGCGCCGGGTAGGAAAACACCGACGCGTCGCTACTGTTCAGCTACTCGGCTGATATCAGTTTGTAGACATACCCTTCCGGTGCCTGCTCGATGCCGGTGACGCGTAGTACTTCACGCACGCGGCGCACCGCCTTTTGACCGCCGTCCGCCTCGATTGTCTCGAACCCGATGCTCACGATGATCTGCACCGTGCGCGCAATCTTGCGCGGAACCGGCAAGAACCCGCCTTGCACGAGCAAGTCCTCGATGCGCTCCAATGCTTCGTTGGCGCTGTTGGCGTGGATGGTGCATAGCCCGCCGGGATGGCCGGTGTTCCAGGCATCGAGCATGTCCATGACCTCCGGGCCACGCACCTCGCCGACGATCAGACGGTCTGGTGTCATACGCAGCGTATCGCGCAACAGGTGCGTCATGCTGCGAGTGATCTGGTCGCGATTCCGCACGGTGCGCAAGCGCACGACTTCATCAGCTTCCACGCGCAGTTCTAGCGTGTCTTCCAGTGTGATCACCCGCCCGGTGATGCGGCCCATTTCGTACAGGACGGCATTGGCAAAGGTGGTTTTTCCGGTGTGGCTGCCGCCGACGATCACGATGTTGTCGCGGTCATGGACTGCCTTGACGATGACATCCCGTTGTCGCTGGGTGAGCTGCCCGTTGGTCACATAGTCGTCTAGGGTGAGCCGCAGATTGGATTTCTTGCGGATCACAAACGTCGGGCCATCGGGTGATTCCGGCGGCAGTACAGCATGGAAGCGATAGCCTGTTTCTGGCAGCTCGGCCGGAAAGCTCGGGTTGTCCTTATCGGCAATCTCGCCGACGTGATCGGCCACGATCTTGATCACGCGCATGCGCGTGTTCACATCAAGCGTGTGGTCGTGGCAGATCCGCCGGCCGTCCTTGGCGTACCACAGCCGACCATCGGGGTTGACCCGCACTTCTTCAACGGCCGGGTCGTCCAGCAGCTCGCCGATCGCACCGCCGAGCGCGGATTTCATCATGTCCAGCAGGCGGCTGTGTCGGGTGATGGCGGTGGGGATCGGTGCGCTCATGGGGCTGCCTCGGGTTCTGGATCGGCGTCGTCTGGCTGTCCGGTCGCCCGTTCCAGGGCGTCGAACTCGCTATCGGTCTGGGCGCGCAACAACGAGCCGGTCAACTTGTCCAGCAGCGGCTGTCGCTGGCTGAAAACGCGTTCCACCGACGCGATCAGGGCGTTGTAGAAGCCCTCGCCCGCCGCGTTGCTGGCAGGCGTGGCAGCAGGCAGGCGTGCAAACAGATTCTTGGTTGTAAGCGTTGTTAGCTCGACCAGCATCTGATTGCCGAAGTGCACGTTACGCACCTCGTTGCGCAGTGACCTCAATTCCTTGAGGACCAGCATTTCTTCGGCTTTGGCGTGTTCGGGGTCGTAGCGCTCTGCTAGCGCCGCCTCGACAACGGCGCGCAGCGGAATGCGGCGTTCGACGGCTTCGCGCTTGGCTAAGTTGATGAGTCGGGTTTGGATCTGGGTGTGCAGGATGGTCTTACCGTCAGATTTCTTCATGGGAGCATGTAGTCCATGTCGTCGTCGGCTGCATCCATGCCATCGGCTTTGGCGACGGGGCTGACGGTGATTTCATGGGTGTCGATGTCGGCATCGGCGCCGATATCGTCATCGAGCATGGGCGCGGCTTCGACGGCCACCTCCTGTGCGGGCATCGGCTCGGGGGTGGCGTCCAGATCGCGGGAGTCTTGGACGGCCGGCTGCAGGGCGGCCGCCACCGCGACCGGCACCACAGCGGGGGTAAGCTTGGTCCACGGGTTGCCGGCGACTGGCGGCCCGTAGGGGTATGGCCTGGCGCTGGTGTTGGCGACCGGTGCGTACTTGTGGGTCGGATCTAGCACCTTGCCGCGTTCGTCAGTCGGCGGCACCAGGTCGCAGAACCGTTTGTCGCTGTAATACTTGATCTTCATGGCCATGATCGGCGGCAGGCCTGCGACAACGATGATCTTCTTGGCCGGGTCCATTTCCCGCACCTCGCCTGGGGTCATCAGGGCGCGAGCTGATTCCTGGTTGGACACCATTACGTGGCCCAGCCAGCCAGACAACCGCCCGCCGGTGTAGTTGGTCTGCTGGTGAATCTCGGTCGTCATCCCGAGCGAATCGCTGATGCGCTTGGCCGTCTCGTCGGTGTTGGGCGCATACCACACGTGGATATGTGCACCATCCATGACGGTATTACTTGGTCCGTAATATTTCACGATTTGGTTATAGCTCTGGTTGATCATCATGCACTTGATGCCATAACCGGCGACGTAGCCCAGCCCTTCCTCAAAGAACTCCAATTTGCCCAAGGACGGGAACTCATCGACCAGCAACAGCAGCCGATGCTTGTTGCCTTCCGGGTGCAATTCTTCGGTCAGCCGGCGCGTGATCTGTTGCAGCATCAGCCGGAACAAGGGCCGCAAACGTGATTTGTCACTCGGCGGACTGATCAGATACAGCGACAGCGGGTATGGCGCACGCATCAGGTCGATGATGCGGAAGTCGCTTTCGCTGGTCGCGGCACCCACGATGGGGTCGTAGTAGAGGTTGAAGAAGCTGCGCGCCGTCGAATGCACACCGCTGCGCTCGTTGGCGCTCTTGTTGAGCATGGCCCTTGCTCCGATCGCAACGACCGGATGCACCTTGCCGTTGCGGTGCTTGGTGTCGAGCATGTATTGCAGCGTCGCTTCCATCGTGCGTTCCGGGTTGTCCAGGAACATAGCGATGCCTGCCAAGGTCTTGTCTGGCTCGGCGTACAGCACGTGGAGGACCACCGCCAGCAGCCACGAGTCGGCCTCCTTGCTCCAATGGTCGGGTTTGCCCTTGCCGTCCGGGTCAACCAGCATGTCGGTAACGTTCTGGGCGTCCTTCACCTCGTTATCGCCTGGTCGAATCTCGGCCAGCGGGTTGAACCGGCAGGTGTCACGCTGGGTTGGGTTGAATTTCAACGCATAGCCGATCCTGCTCCGGTAGCCCGATGTCAGCTCCCAGTTCTCGCCCTTGATGTCGTTGACCACCACGCTCGCCTGCCAGTTCAGCAACGTGGGCACGACGATGCCAACGCCTTTGCCCGACCGGCTCGGCGCGGTGACTTCCAGATGCTCCGGGCCGTTGTGGGTGAGGTACTGACCGTCTTCGGTCATGCCGAGTACCACGCCGGCCTGACCCAGCAGGCCGGACTTCTCGATTTCCCTGGCCTCGGCCCAGCGCGCCGAGCCGTGCGTCAAGACCGTCTCCTGGGCGCGGGTGCGGAAGATGGCCACCGCCACCATGGCGACGAAGCCCATCGCTGCAAATGCGGCAACGATGTAGATCGCCCTGGTGAAGATGTCCGGGGCGTAGGCGTTGTAATCCCACAACCAGGGAAAATATGACCAGGGCGCATAGATGCCATGCCCTGCAATCTGGAACCAGGGCGCACCGAGCTGCGGCTGGTAGGCCAGCGCATAGGCGACGTACTGGCCCGCCGCCCACACGCCCAGAAAGATGCAGACCACGCAGGCGACCATGGGACCGCCCCGCAGTCCGCCAGCGTGACGGGTTTTCTCGCGTTGTTTGCTTTGTGGTGCCATCGGTTTAACTCCGTGTGAGTCCTAACGATTTGCCCTTGTCCAGCACATCCATTGCCGCGAAGCGGATGCGCACCGACTGGAATGTCTGGTTCATGCTCTGGCCCTTCGCCAGCTGCACCGCGACGGTGTTGCCGAGCTGGCCCTGCAGGCCATCTTTCGCCGGCACCACCGCAAACGCTCCGTTCTGCACGATCACCGCATGGGGGCCGCTGGGCAGGTTCTCGATGGCTTCCACGGTGCCCTGAAAGCGGCGGGCCACATCGAGATTGACCGGCTGGCCGTACTTGGACGCTAGCCGTTTCTGTGCATCGGCCAGTTCCATGCCGCGCATGTCTTCGTCAAAGCCGGCCTTGAGGCGCACGCCCGCAGGAGTGCGCTCGGCCATCCGCAGTGCGACCAGGCGGTCGGTACGCGCTTCCAGCGCTTCCAGGAACTGCGCTTGCGTGCGGGTGCGGCTGGTGGCGCCCTTCATCTGCTCAAGGCGACCAGCGGCCAGCTGGTCGTCCAGGAACGTGCGTGCAATGACCTGGCTCTGCTGAGGCAGCGGCCCCTTCCCAAGCACGTCCAGGCGCACAAAGGCGCGCTTGGGGTCGCTGAGTGTGGGATCGGCGTTGACACGCTCCACCAGGTCGACCGGCACCTGGAAGGTGCCGTCCTCCAACTTGGTCACGTGGCCTCGGTACGCCAAGGCGTCCATGCGCCGCACGTGCGCCTCGATGTAGGACTCTGGCGTTGCGTTGCCGGGCAGACGTTTCGGGTCCCATTCCTTGACCTCTTCCAGGTGCGCCTCAGGGGAATAGATCTCATCCTTCAACCGCCGCAGCACGTTTTTGTCTGCCGCCGTGGCGACCGGCGGCGTGTAGCTGTCGAGGGTCACGGTGTCACCGATTTGCCCGCGTTCGACCAGGTGCCGCTCCGACGGGGCACTGAGCGTTGCGTAATGCACCTGGCCGTCGAAGCCGGCGACGACGACGTATTCGGCGCCCGTTCGCTTGTCGGCCTGCCCACGGTCGAGAATGACGCCCTGGACCGGTCCAGATGTCTCTAGGCTCTTTTCGTCTGCCAGTCGCCCGCTCTGGCTCCGCTCGGCTCGAAGATGCGGCTTCAACAGTCCCGCCACCTGGTGTTTCTGCACCATCGCGCGCTCCATGTCGCGCAACTCGTCGTCAAATCCGGCCTTCAGGCGCACCCCAGCGGGAGTGCGCTGGGCCAGCTGCAACTCAACCAGGCGGTCGGCACGCGCTTCCAGTGCGTCTAGGAACTGCACCTGGGTGCGCGTGCGGATAGTGGTGTTCTTCAGTTGCTCAAGGCGACCAGCGGCCAGCTGGTCGTCAAGGAACGTGCGCCCGATGACTTGGCTCTGGCGGTTGAGCGAGCCTTGCGCCTTCACGTCCAGACGCACGAACGAGTTTTTGTCACGGGCAATGGCTGGATCACCATCGAGCCGCGCCAAGAGGTCTGGCGGCACACGGAACGTGCCGTCAGGCAGCTTGGTGACATGTCCTCGGCTCGCCAGTGCTTCCATGCGATTGACGTGCGCATCGATGTAGGACTCTGGCGTTGCATTCTCAGGCAAGCGCTTCGGGTCCCACGCCTTCACCTCGGCCAGATGCGCGTCCGGGAGATAGACGCCGCTCTTCAAGCGCCTTAGCACGTTCTTGTCCGCAGACGTGGCGGCTGGCGGCGTGTAGGTGCCCAGCTCCACGGTGTCGCCGATGCGTCCGCGCTCAGGCATGTGTCGCTCTGAGTGCATGCTAAGCGTCGCGTAATGCACCTGGCCGTCGAATCCGCCAACGATGACGTACTCGGTGCCTGACAGTTTGTCTGCCAATCCGCGATCAAGGATGACACCCTGCACGGGTGCAGCTTTCAGACTGTCCTTGTCGGCCAGCAGTCCACGCCGGCTACGTTCGGCGTCAAGGTGCGGCTTGAGATCTGTTGCTAGCCTGCGCTCTTGCGCCATCGCACGCATCGCCTCCGGCGCATTCGCGTGGATCTTCCAGCGACCGGGCATCTGCTCGGTGGCTAAGCCGTGGTCACGCAGGATCGCCAGCCGCTGTAGCCGCAATTGCCGCTGTGCATTGCGGAACGGATCTGCATGCACTTTGCCGGCATGGATTAGGCCGCTTTCGCGGCTCTGCTGCTCCCGAAGCATGGACGCATCCAGACCCGTCCAGCGCTCTTGCGTGACCTCCTTCGCAGCAGAGCGATAGATGTCGATATCGCTCCGATATCCCAGCTCGCGTGTTGCCAGCTCACGTGACCGCTCGCGCATGCCATTGCTGATGTAGTCGCGGCTAATCACCAGGTCGCCGCCCTTGTCATCCACCCCGCGCACGATGATGTGCACGTGCGGGTTGTCGGTGTCATGGTGGGCGACGGCCATCCAGTCCAGTTTTGTCCCTAGATCCTGCTCCATCTGTTGCATCAAATCGCGGGTGTAACTTTCTAGATTCAAGTTCGCGCCATCTTCCGGCGAGACGATGAATCGGAACGAATGCCGGTCAGGTTCTGCCCGATCCACGAACTGCGATGTCTGCTCGCGCGTGAGTTCGCCCGTGTCGGTAAACGGGCGCGCCGGCCCACCATCCTTGTCTACGCCGTGGCGTTGCGCATAGTCCACGTGCCGCTGCATGGCGGCTTTTGCTCCGACCCGTGGTGCTGCAACCACACGGGCCTTGATGGTGACGCGCTGCTGTCGGCTTCCGGTGTTGATCCTGACGCCAGCGCCGCGTCCAGCATGGTGCGTGGTCGCGCCGGAAATGCGCCCGGTCCGTGCCGCCCGTTTGGCAGCGCTTTTGACACGGCTGATGACTTCGTTGACCTGGGAGTTGTTACGCGCCTGGCGGCCCTTGGACAGGCGAACGCGCAGCGGCTTGTCGGTGCTGCTTGCACCCTGACTGCCCTTCCCAGCGTCCTGGTCTGGCCCTGCTGAACTGCGCTTTTCACTGCCGACCACGGTCGTCTCCCAGCCCTAAAAAACTATGTTGTAAATTACAACAAGATTAAACGGCAATGTTGTAAGAAAAAGCTAATAGAAATAGTCAGTTAAAACCCACATACCACACACACTTTTATCTTGCCCTTCTTTTCCGCTTCTCCGCCTTTGCCTTCCGACGCCCTCACCCCCTCCGATCAAACCCACCCTTCGCAGAAACCACAGTGCCCGCTCTGGATCTGCTGTAGCGCGTCTCGGAACCGTCGGCCTCGACCAAAAGCCCGACCCTATCGGACGCTACCCGCACAACGCCGCACAAGCGGTCAGCGTGGCCTCGGTTGTGCAGCCTTCGGCCCGGTCCCTGCGAACCCTGTGGGCGCGGCTGCGGGCGACATTACGGGAACAGCATTGGCTTGGGCTTTGGTGGACCGGCGGCCGCTCGCCTTCCCGCTTGCCGGGAAGTTCACCGCCACCCCAGCCGCTTGCGACACCCAGCTCACGTAACCATTGCTCAATCCGCGCGACTCGTTGCCGGTGTTGTACATCGACAAGGCGCCCAGCAGCGCAGGCTTTTCGGCGCGATATTTGGCCCATGTCTGGGCGTAGTTCCGGGCCAAAATGGTGGTGCCAATGCGGACGTTTGTGCATGGGTCTAGTAGGTCAACCGGCGTCACTCCGAACTTGGTCAGATGCTGCGAGTTGATCTGCATCAGCCCGATATCGGTACTGCGACCGGCCCGCACCTGTTCGACTGCGATCCGCTGGGCATCGTCAAGCCGGGTCGGATAGAAGCTACGAACCTGATTGTTGATGGCATACGGATTGCCGCCACTCTCATGCTTGATGATCGCCTGCACGGTTTGCGGATGCACGCCGATGGAGCAGGCGAGAATCACTGACATCAGGTCACTCATGATCGACTCCTATCGAGGATGCTTGCGTCCACAACGGTGTAATGCCTCCGGCGATTACTGACAGCGGAACGAACCCGTAATAGCGGCCGTCATAGCTGTTAGCAAGACCATCACCGATGGTGAAGATGTGCCCCGCTGGAACCCGCGTGCAGCCTTGTAAGACGTGAGGCAATGCCACGCCTGTTCGGTCCGTGGTAGCGACCGCACCCACACGCCGATAGGTGGCTGGGTGACTTGCGGTCGTTGGGGTTGCAATGCTGACTTCGCTGTTCACGCACACCGTGTCGCCAGCAACCGCACCGACACGCTTGATGTAAAGACTTCCGGGCTTCATCCAGCCGCGTTCAAAGCCATAACGCGCTGCCGCATTATGTGGAGAGAATGCGACCAGCTGGCCCCGCTCTGCGCTATGCGTATTGCGATTCAGGAGGTACAGACCTTGCGCCACGCTTGGCGAAAGGTTGGCGATTACGGTGAAACCTAGCGAGGCCAGACTGCTCGCACTTGCCCATCCAAGTGCGGGGGCAATCACTGCTAGGCCTAGGCCGAGTGCTAGCCCTTTGGTGAGCTTCTTTCGTGTCACAGACATGCCGCTAACCTCGCCTTTTGCGGGGGAGTTTGGCTCTCACGTCGGCGGTTAAGACCTTCAACCGCGCCAGTGGCATGCGCTGGAAAAACTGTTCGATACGCGCCAATTCTAGCCGATTTAGGGTGTCAATTTTTGACCGATTCAGGGCTAACCAGGCCACATAAGCGCGCACCCGCGTTGCGCCTGTGATGTCTGCCAGAATGGCGACATCCGGGCGCACTGCCGGCACGCTTTCGCCCGCCTGGCCTGCCGGTAATGCCTCACACAGCACAACCCGCCATCGCGTTGTGCCGTAGTCATTCTGCTCCCATAGATCGAGTGCAAACCGGTCACCAGGTGCGAAGCTCAGAAGCCGGCGACGGGTGCCGTCTTCGCCGATCACCCAGCGGCCAACCTGGCGCGGCTTGCCGGTCAGAATCCGCCGGTTTGTCCAGCCCTTGGCGAAGGCTTCAATGACCTGGGCACCCATCGTCATACCTGCATGCACGCATGCTTGATGCTTTGCATGCAGCTGATCGAAGTGCGCCCTGAGCGCAACTGCATGCAAGCTGCTTTAGCAGTTTGCAGACTTGCATGCACCGTGCGAGATAGCATGCAAGCTGGCGTGCATGCGCGCATGCATTTGGCCTTGCAGGCCTGCATGCAAAGCTGCAAACATGCACGCATGCGAGATTGCGCGCACGCTAGCATGCAAGCATGCTTGCAGCTAAACATGCAAGCCGCTTTGCATGCTCGCATGCGCTATTCGTCGCCGCTGGACTCGGGCGTGTCAGCCAGAGCTGACAATGGCGCAAGACCCATCGAGGTGAGGAACATCGAGATGCCTTTGATGGTGACGTCCTGGATGGTCATGTTGTGGGTGTAGCGAAACTCGGAGATCCGGCGCAGGTCTTCGTCGGTCAGGTGACGGATGGTGATCGTGCGGTTGGCCCCAACCTTGGGCGCGCTCTTCGCCGTCCCGACCTTGGGAGCCGGCTGCGTGGTTGGTTCGGCCGACTTGGCCGATCGCGCCGGCTTGTCTGGCTGGCTGTTCTTGTCCAGGGCGGCGAGCTTGCCGAGCTTGCCGGAGAGTCCAGTGGTCATACGTGGGTTCCTTTGGTTGTGCTTAAAAGCGTGTGCACTTCACGCCACAGGGCGCGAATTTCAAATGCGGCCTTGCCGGCCGGTTCAAATTCGCCCACGGCTTGGCCGTGAGCAAGGGCGCGGCGGTAGGCAGTCCGGTCGTGGATGACTGTTTCCAGCACAGGAATGCCGGTGCTGGCTAGCTCCCGCGCCACTTCCCGCGTCTCACTGGCGCGGATCGGGGCGCTGGACAGGATGAACGCCCCCGGCTTGCCGCTGGCCTGCAATAGCCGAATCGAAGCCGGCGCGGCGGCTAGATCCAGCAGGCTCGGGCGGATCGGCATCAAGGCGAGATCCGCATGCTCTAGCGCGGCCGCGATGCCGGCTGACGCATGCGGGGGGGTGTCCACGATCAATAGGTCATAGCCTTCCTCGGCTGCGGCCTGGACCGCTGGGCCGACATTGGCGGAGGTGATGGCCACCACTTCAAGCGTGGAGTGCTTGCGGGTTTCGGCCCACCCTTTGGCCGAGCCTTGCGGATCGGTGTCGGCCAGCGCAACGCGCAGGCCGGCTTGCTGCGCGGCCACCGCGAGGTGAACGGCGATCGTTGTCTTGCCGGAGCCGCCCTTCTGGACGGCGATGGCGATGGTTTTCATGCACTGCGCTCCTGGTGGAAGTCGCTTGCTTGAGGGCAAGTGTGCAATACCTTAGCAACATGCATGCACGCATGCAAGCTGCTTTAGCTGCACGCATGCTTAGCTGCACGCCAGCATGCATGCTAGCTGGCGCCGCGCCCGCGCGGCTTGGCCTGACCGGTCTTTGGCGAGGCGGGCGAGGTGGCCACCGACTCAAGCGCTGCAAGCCGACCCCGTAAGTTCGCTGCGTCCTCGCGGGCTTGGCCGGCAGCGTTGCGCTGCTCGGCTGCAATCAGGTGCGCCCGGTCCAGCTCGGTGCGTAACTCGCTGGCGCGGGCCTCTGCGGTGCTTGCGCGCTGCTGCAGGTCCACCAGCTCGGTGCGCACCTGGTCAAAAGCGGCCGTGTGGGCGACTGCGGCCGAGGCAGCCTGCTGCATGGCCGTATCCAGCTCGGCAATACGTGCTTGGGCCGCTTCCAACTCAAGCGCCTGGGCTTCGTAGGCGTCGGCCATCTGCTGGCTCAGTGCCTCCGCCTCCTGCCGCTCGGCTTCCCACCCTGCCTGGGCTGCACGCAGCGCGTCGTTGGCCGCCTCTTGGGCGGCCTGCCAAATCGCCACCACGGCCGAGCCAGCGGCCTGCTGCACGGGCTCGGGCACCTGGACGGCAGCAGGAGCCGGACGCGCTTGCGTGCGCCGCCACTCTTTCATGACGGTGCTTGCTTCGTTCATGTTGACCTTAGCCGCCTTGCGCACGGCATCGACGGTCGGGAAGACCTCACGCCCGGCCTGGTCATACAGCGCATCAGCAGCCTTGAAGATGCGATCACGTGCGTCTTGGGACGGGTCCATGTGCGGCTCCTGCGGCCTAGTAGGTAAGAAGAATAATAATATTATTCTTCTTACTGTGCAACCGGGTTTGCAGTTGATTGCATACCGTTCGTCGGGACGTGGTGTGATCGCAGCTGGCGGACTCGGCGAGGCGTACACGCACACGGCTGCACCGCGCCTAGGCATCGGCGTGGGTGTTGAGCTGGGCGGGGTCGGCGCTGACGCGCGGCGCGGGTGCACCTGGTCAGGTGCAAGCCAAAAAAAACGGCGCCGGTTGCCCGACGCCGCTGCGTTACGTGTTACCTACCGCTTACCGCCTCGGGTAAGACCGGCAGTGTGTTCTGACCGATTCCCATCGCCCAAAACGGCGACGAAGGTAGCGGCGAACACTCACTGGCTTGGGCCAGGTACAACTACAACAGATGACACTGCTCATAAAAAACACCTATCCCATGAGGAAAGGTGGTCTCCACAGCAGCCCGGCGCTAGCTGCCTGTTCGAAAAACACTTACAAAAAGCTAACGCAATTGCGCTATAATTTCGAAACACCACGTAACGAAGTCAAAAACGCAACCTTGCTGCCGTGCAAGGCTGTATAGCTGGGAACTTCCTACACAGTCACACCCGCTGAACCATTTCAGCTAAATGCACCCTTTAAAAGCTATCTGCTGCCAGGCGGGTAGCTTTCGCGTGTGCATCTACCACAGATAGTGACACAGTGCCGTTCAGATTGCAAGCAATCTGCCGTTAATGGGCGTTAGATCCGCACTGATTGTCCTGCTAGCGGAACAGTGGCGTTATTTCCGGCATGGCCGCGCTGCCGGCAACACAATCCACCCGTTAGCACCCGTTCTGGGCTTGTTGAGTCCGTTTCTTTCGCTGCTTCCGGCACCGCGCATCACTCCATCGGCAGTGATCGTGTCGGCTCTGTGTGCGCGTAGCGCACGGCGACCGCTCTTAAACGCAGACCACCCGAAGCCGGCAGCCCTTCCAGGGTCATGCCCTGTCTCGAAGTCCGGCTAATTACTCCCTGCTGACCCGCTTTTGCTGTTTGCGGGAGGGAACCGCCGCCACTGCGCGCCGGCTTTGTTTGGTTTCCCGATGTTGCTTAGGCGCAGTGGCGGTGGGAGGGGCGCAGCCCCTCTATTGAGCTTCTAACGCTGTCGTCGTCGCGCAGCGGCGGCGACGCCGATCAGCTGTTAAGCGCTCTACTGACTGTGTTTTCAACCGTAGGTTGACTGGTTGGCCTGCCAAATAAAGAGGACAAATAACGCCACTTCCCCACAGGCTTCCCACAGGCTTGTCCCCCCGCAGCGGTGGGTAACTCGCTGCGGGGGAGTCCGTTGGTGGCGAAAGGCGGGTGATCGAGGGAGGGTGTGGGCGTCGCCCGGCCCTGGCGGCGGCAAAATTGCTACGCGGGCGCCTGTTTCCACGGTGCGGGGCAGGGGCCAGCCTGCCGGCGGCGGCTACTCGAACAGGGAGAGGATGTCGGCGATGTGCCGTGTGGCGCTCTGTGCGCCCGCTGACGGGTCGCCAGTGGCGCGGTGTGCCGCTGGGCGGGCATCGCCCGTGCGTGGCCTGGTTGCCGCCTCTTGGCGCGATTGACGGCGTGCTTGCGCCTCCGTGAAGGAGGCCGCGCCGGACCCGCGCGCCTGGTCGGCGTGCTGGCGGTCGCGCTTGAGCAACCAGCTGGTGCCGGTCATGGCGCATAACCGTTGTAGGTTGAGCCGGCGCACGCCTGGCTCGCTGCGCCACAGGTCGCCGCCCTCGGCGTCCTTCTTGTGCCGGCGGACCTGCTTGGTGGGGAATGCCCACCCAAGGCTCACCATCATGTCGATCGATCGGCGCGCCCGCTTCACCTCGGCCTCTGTCTGCCCGCCATAGGCGAGCTGGGCGATGTCGTGCAGCGTGTAACGCTGCCAGCGGCCACCGGCTTGCCGGGGTTTGCCCACAAACCCGGTGCGCACGTCGGATAGGTAGAGCAATGCAACGGACATGGCCAGCAGCGAATCGGCCCCATCCGAGCGCAGCGCCCGCACCCGCGTCAGCGCCTTTTCCAGGGCATAGCCGGCCACGATGACGTTGCGGCTAATCCGCATCCACAGGGAGCCTCGGCGGTGTTCCAGGCCGCGCACCAGCGCTTCGCGGGTGGCATCGAGGACGCCCGGCCGGCGCTTCTTGCCGGCCAGCGGCTTGGGCTGACGCCAGTGCACACGCTTGTGCGGCCGGCCGCTGGTGGCGGTCGGTTCTGTGCCTGGCGTGTGTGAGCCTGGGTCTACTGCTGACATGTCCCGCGCCGATGAACGGCAGCGGGGCGGGGTGTTTGGCTTGTGGGCCTTCGCATCCTTTCCCTCTTGCACGGCTTCGCCGGCGGGATTAGGATGGGGGCATCGATTGGCCCATCTGTCTGGTTTTTTCCCGCCAGACCAGTGAAGAAAAAGCCGCCCTTGCCGGGGCGGTTTTTTCGTTTTCGGGGGGTCTACTGCGCTAGCAGCACTCCCGCCCGCGTTGTCATATCGCTGCCAAGTATCGGCCTGCGGCCCTTAAACCGCAAGCAGCTGCCGTGTGCACATACATTGCACACCTTTGGGATGTGCGCTTTTGCACGTTGGCATTACGTCGTCGGCTCGGATCGATCGCCCTGGCGCTGAATGCGCTCATAGACTTCTTCGCGGTGGACGGGCACGTGCGGCGGGGCGGCAATACCAATGCGGACCTGGTTGCCTTTGACACCCAAAACCGTCACGGTCACCTCGTCGCCGATCATCAACGCATCGCCAATGCTGCGGGTGAGAATGAGCATGTGGGTTTCCTGCAGGAGGGTGGGAATGGTGGAAGCACCGCTGCGCTGCGTCCAGCTGCCGGCCAGCGCGATGCATCCAAGGACATACGGCGCATTACGCGCCTTCGATCGCTGCCGGCGCACGCACAGGCAGCCCGAAGTCAGCGGCCAGCTGGCTTGCTGCCTCGGCAGTGAGGATGTAGTGCCCGCCGGCAATGACCAGCGCGGCTAGGCTGTTGGACAGGGCTGTCGGCGAGAGGATGAAGACATCGAGCGCGGCCAGACCATAGACCGTGCAATACGCCGGGCCTGCGGTATCGCCGACGCGCTTGGCCAAGTGCACGCCGAATTGTGGCCGGCCCGACTCCACTTGGCTGCGCACGTGCAGCAGCAAGCCTGGATGCGGGGTTCGATAGCTGCCGGTGCGCGTGTTGCCGTGGTTGGATCTGCTGTATTCCATGTGTCGTTCCTTCGCAAGGCTCACGGTGTGCACAACCATTGCACACCGTGAGTGTAAAAAAAAGCTGCCGCCGCAGCTTTACGTGAGTAGATACAACATCCAGCAGAGCCATGCGGTGGCAAGGCATGCCTCCAAGCGGTTGGCAATATGCAGCATTTTCTGATCGTCCATCTTGACGCCTCCTACTGTGTCATTAGCGGGACCTGTACGCGATCCAGAAAAGCCCCCCCAGACCGCAAACAACGCCGACCAGGTAGATCACCCACGCGTTGTCGCTGATTGGACTGCTAAATGCCGCATTGGGTGCGGCCGGCTCAAAGGTCGCAAGGCCGTAGATGCCAAAGCCGACAAGTACGCAGCTCAGGACCAGGAATACGAAATAGTGCCGGATGGCGTACAGAAGCGAGTGGCGAAATTTCATCGTGATGACTCCAAGGGTGAACAACAGCGGCGGCTTGCCGCACTAGGATAAATCAAGCGTAGCTTGACCAGTATTGCGGGCGACCGTCCCACGGGTGGGCGTAGCTGCTGCTGGACAGCTTGACGCCATTGCGGGGGTTGACGCGCTTGCGGATCGGCTCGGCCTTCGTGTACTGGCCTGGAACCGGGGTGGTGGTGCCGGACATGTTGCCGGTGTCCTGCCGCTCCTGGACCAGCTCGCGCAGGGTCACGGTGCGATTCTGCACGGCGACGACTTCATAAAAATCCACGTTGGTTTGCTCGTAGCCGTAGCTGGACACCAGCACGGCCCCCACTTCCAGCGTGTGCGGCCGCTTGGCTTCTGCGCGGCGTTCGGCGTGGGCGTCGGCAACGCGCTGCCGGCGCTCAGTGAACCGGGCAATTTCGGCGTCGGCCTCGGCCTGCGAGCGGAACGAATAGCGGTCCAGCTTCAAGCTCTTGCCGTGAAACTCGGTCACGATGATGCGGCCGAGTTCTTCGGCAACGTAGTAGCGGGAGCCGTCGGCCAAGTCGTGCGGCTTGTAGGCATAGCGCGGACCTGTGAGGTCATCACGCCACTGCGCACGCTCGGCGGCAGTGAGGGAGGCGGGGTGGGGTAGCTTGCGCATGGCGGTGTGTCCTGGTCAGTGGTTGGGGGTGTTGGCCAACAGCGCAGCGGCGGCGCGGTCGTGGTCGGCTTGTTCGGTGAGTGCGATCGCTTTGCGTGCCAGCTCATGGGCGCGGAACAGGCTGCGTGCGCCTCCGGCGGGCAGCTCGCGCAGCTGCTGGGCTTCGCGGCGCAAGCGCGCTGCATGCGCCCGGCAAGCGCGCTCATGGCGGCGGTGGTCGGCGATCAGTGCACGCACGTTGTCGGCGGCAGTCATGCGGCACCGCCAACACGATCCAGAAGCCGGCAGCGCTCGCACTGGATCGCAGGCAGTGGCGGCAACGCTGGGCAGCAAAGGCATGGCGTTGACCGCACGAAGTCGGTCAGCTCTGCGAGTACGGCGCGGGCTTGGCGCAGACCGGCGTCAACACTCACGCCGTGGATCTGCTCGGTGGTCTTGGCCTGGTCCATCGTCGGTTCCTCGATCGTTCCGGCCAGTGGTGTGCAATACCATTGCACACCACTAGGCAAAAAAAGGGGGTCAGTCTTCGGTGGGCTGCATGATGGTGATGACCGGCTCGGCATCGTCGCCGGGGCCGATGTGCATGTGCAGGGTCACAATGCGGGCCTGGTGGCCTCGGCCCTCACGGGGCACCCGATGCAGGGCGAACGGCACGCGGTTGGCGTCACCGCCACGGGCGGCGAAGTTGCGCGCCATGAACAGCACATCCCACAGCCGGCCTTGCTCGTCCTGCGGCACATGCTTGCGCTTGGTGTCCTCCTGGCTCCATGCCACGCAGTCGGCCCAGACGGCCCGCGTGACGGCAACCGGCACCTTAAAGCCGGCCTCGCGGGCGAGGGCAGACACGTCCACCAGGTCGCCGTCCTCCAACAGGTTGGCGCGGGTGTGCGAATGGATGATGTCAGACGCTGTAAACATGGCAGTTATCTCCGTTGGCTTCTGCAAGGTGTGCAATGTCTTTGCACAACTCCATATTAGCGAGTTGCATGCATGCATGCAAGCATGCAAACATGCATGCATGCACACACTGCGTTCTGCCCTTGGAACACCTGCGCCGGGTAAAACTCAGGGGGTCGGCGCACCCGGTCGATCGCTGCGCTTGGTCCCCGGCAACGCTTTGCCCAGCCCACCGCCCGAAGCTCGATCACGTGACAAGGCCGGCATGCATGACCAGGCCGCACACATCACCCTGCAAACCCGCTTTTGCGATTGGCCGTCGCCGGCAGCGCAGCCACGTGTGCGCGTGCCACACTTCGCCCATCACTGGCGAGGGCGACACACATGCAAGAACAAGAGGCTCCCGATGACGAATGCCCAATGTGCGGCGGGGAGGGTGGTTGGCCCGGCCTCACTGAGAGGGTGACGTGTAAGCCCTGCAAGGGCACCGGCAAAAACATGTTGCCGCCGCCCGATGCCTGGGTGGATCTGCGGCACTGAGGCACAAAAAAGCCGCCGGGATCTCCGACGGCTTTTTGCTGATGGGCGGGTTCCGCCCGGTTTACTCCGGCAGGTTCCAATCTTCGCCTTTGTCCCTCGGCTCGCGCTTCTTCACGATCAGCGTGATTTCGCCGTCGATCGCCACCGGGACGGTACGCAGCTTGAGCGTATAGCCACCGCCCTGGTTAGGGAACGCAACACCGCAGCGGAACCACTCGGTGCCTGCTTCTCCGCCGCGCTTGGTGTACGGGTGTGGTGCAACCACGTCGAAGCGATCGCGTTCGTGCTGCTCTGGTGCCGGTGCTTTGGATTCGGTCTTGGCCATCGTCGTCACTCTCCTGGCAATTGGATGCGTGCTTGGTGTGCAGTGTGTTTGCACACCACGATGCTAGCTCATGCACGCCCCGCATGGAACGGCCTGCGCTCGATCTGGCTCCGGGGGTCCATGCACCTGGTCGATCGCTGCGCCTGGTCCCCGGCAACGCTCTACCCAAGCCACGGCCCGAAGCTCGATCACGTGCAAAGGGCAGCACGCGCCACCAGGCCGGCCACATCACTCCCTGCTGACCCGCTTTTGCCAACATCGCGGCCGTCCACGCGTGATCCACGGCCAGCGCGCCAGCGCTGCCCGTCGCCGTGGGGGATGGTTGTATCCATCCCCAGGCGTCGGGGGAGCGGTGGGTCACGGGTGGGCGGGCCTGCCTATTGCAGCTCGTCCCCGGCTTGTCCTCGGCGTGCGGCCAACGGCCGCCGGCGACCAGGTGGTGCCGTCCACCTGGTCGCCGGTAGCGGTGGGCAAGCGGGGGGCGACGTTGCTGATCGGCGCAGCCGATGCCGGCGTGCTTCTGCAAGCGGAGCGCGCAGGGGCGAGGATTAGGGCCGACTGGCGATGACGCGGCACGCGGCATCGGTGCGCAGCACCCCAAGCCGGTGACCGCTTGCGGTCACGTCCCCGTCTGGCATGTGGATCTGCGCCGTCGTGCTTTGCTGTTGCTCTTGGCGGATGCAGCGAAGCGAAAAACGGGGCTTTCGCCCCGTTCCTCCTTAGTTGAGTTTTTCGACCAGCGCCGCGATGGCTGTGACCAGCGTCGCCAGGGCCGTGATGATGGCCGGCAAGTTTTCCAGCACCGTTGTGAGGGCTTGATGCGTGCGTTTTTTCATAGTGCGTTCCTTTCGGCGCGGGGTTATTGATCGCGCACCGATCAGGCGCATGGCGGATAAGGTTGGCGTGCAAGGGGGAACCCGGAAGCCGCAGCGCAAGCGACCGCAGGGAGTGCGAACGGGTGAGGATTCGCCCTAGCACGGCGGCCGCGCCATGCGATGTTCGGGGCATGCTGGCGATCAATAACGCTGCCTCGATGCGAAGGAAGCGCACTATGAGCACGCATCAAGGCCGGGGTGCTGGATGCCGGGCATTGGCCCTGGCGACGCTGGTCATCGCGGCGCTGGTCGAAAAACGGCGTGCTGGACGGGGCGGGGTTTTGCTTCTGCAAGCGGAGCGCGCAGGGGCGAGGATTAGGGCCGACTGGCGATGACGCGGCACGCGGCATCGGTGCGTAGCACCCCAAGCCGGTGACCGCTTGCGGTCACGCCCCCGCCTGGATTGGATCAGATTCACGGCACTGCCTGGTTTTCGCATGTTCTGCGACATCGGCATGGGTAATGTGGTGCATGGGCAATCGCAAACGACCTCGACTCGATCCGTGGCTATTCGGCCCACCTGGCGTGTGTGACGCGTGCGGCGGCCCGTGCGGAACGATGGATCAAGCGGGGATCGTCCGCTACTTCTGTTTCGCTGGCGTGTTCATGCACCGCTCGTTCTGGCAATTTGCACGCTGCCCGAGCTGCAAAGGCTTGGACGTGTTTTGCAGCGACTGCGGCGGTCGCGGCTATGTGTCGACGCCACGCGAGGACATCGATGTTGATGAGTTACGGCGCTGCTGGGCGTCGGTTGTTGCACGCCACAGCGAGTTTGGTGAGGATTTACCGGCGCCGATTGCGGTGTGGAAACGGTAGGCCTGCAACCGGCACGGTGCTTGTTATGGGTCGGCGCCGATCACAAACAGCGGATCGGGACTGATCGGCTTACCGTTGGTATCGATCACCCATACGCCCCAGTGCGTCGCAAAAAACACGTGGCCTATGCGGACATCTGTTGTCTCTTTACCGCCGTCAAGAGCAATAAATTTGTCCACCATTGAAATGGTGTGACCGCCACCAACGCTCCATGCGAGTGACGCGAGCGGTGGCGTGCCTGGTCCGCGGATCGCACCAATCACGCGGTACTCAAGCTCTAGATCGGGCGCAAGGGTAATTGCGTTTGTGGGATCCGTGAGTTCAATAGATTGGGCACCGTCCGTTAGGTTGATCCCGACGTCCTGGATGTTGCGACGATCGCCCACCTGTGCCCTGAAAAACCAATTTTCCTCGAAAGTGAACACTGAACCCAAGGGGACATCAATGTCCCTTTTAAGCACGAATGCACTTGCTCTGATCGTCATGAGTGTTGCTCCGTTGGCAGTTGCTGGGTTCAAGATGTGCTGTTCAAAAGCCGACGTCCACCCAATTTTGAGTAGCGCCCCAGTTTGGAGTCCAATTCCCTACCCCGAGGAGATTGGACGTGAAGAAGCGCTTTACCGAGGAACAGATCATTGGCTTCCTGCGCGAAGCCGAAGCGGGCATAGCGATCAAGGACCTATGCCGGCGCCATGGCTTCAGCGAGGCCTCGTACTACCTGTGGCGCAGCAAGTTCGGCGGGATGAGCGTGCCCGATGCCAAGCGGCTCAAGGACCTTGAGTCCGAGAATGCTCGACTGAAGAAGTTGCTAGCCGAGCAGCTGTTCGAGAACGACCTGATCAAGGATGCGCTGCGAAAAAAGTGGTAAGCGCACCGGCGCGTCGTACGCTGGTGCGCGAGTGGATCGGGCGCGGTGCCAGCGAGCGTCGTGCCTTGGCAGCGATCGGCATGAGCGCCAGTGCGCTGCGCTATTGCCCGCGCGAAGACCGCAATGGCGAACTGCGCGAGCGCATTCTTGCGCTGGCGCATCGCCATCGTCGCTATGGCGTGGGGATGATCTATCTCAAACTGCGACAGGAAGGGCGCATCGTGAACTACAAACGCGTGGAGCGGTTGTACCGCGAACAGCAGCTACAGGTCCGGCGGCGCAAGCGCAAAAAAGTGCCAATAGGCGAGCGTCAGCCGCTGCTGCGGCCATCGCAGGCCAACCAGGTGTGGTCGATGGACTTCGTGTTCGACCGCACTGCCGAAGGGCGGGTGATCAAGTGTCTGGTGATCGTGGACGATGCAACCCACGAAGCGGTCGCCATCGACGTGGAGCGCGCGATCTCGGGACATGGCGTTGCGCGCGTGCTGGATCGGTTGGCACACAGTCGCGGCTTGCCGAAGGTGATCCGCACTGACAACGGCAAGGAGTTTTGCGGTAAGGCGATGGTCGCCTGGGCGCATGCCCGTGGCGTGCAGTTGCGGCTGATCCAACCCGGCAAACCGAACCAGAACGCCTACGTCGAATCCTTCAATGGCCGACTACGCGACGAATGCCTCAACGAGCACTGGTTCCCGACACTGCTGCACGCGCGCACCGAAATCGAACGCTGGCGACGCGAATACAACGAGGACCGACCCAAAAAAGCAATCTGCGGCATGACCCCGGCTGCGTATGCCCAACATCTGGCAAACACCGATATCATTACCCCCGGACTCTAAACCAAGCCACTACTCAGGGTGGGGGGACGTCGCAGCTAGGCGAACTAGACTAGCGAGCTCTAGCTTTATCGACCTGACAATGAATTTCTTTGTATTTCTGGATATATTACCTGACCGGAGAGGATCTCCGGCATATCAAGGAGAAAGTACGTGGCAAGTCGACACAAGATTGGTTGCATCAATAAAGATGATCGCCAAGATAAATATAACCGCATCACGCACGTTGGCGGCACGGGTTCTGACGGCAAGCGATGGAAGCTAAGCCTTGATGAAGCCATCAATGGGATCGAGACAGACAAATATGCCTTCTTCACTCATGTCGGAGGTCATGAGAGAGATGTGATCGTGGCAACGTCAAGAAGCGGAAGGAAATATCTGCGGACCACTGCCGATCACGATACTCCGGACAATTTGCTGAGCCTTCCCGAATGTCCGTGACCTAAGGAAGGTCTGAACAACGCGGCCTGAGAGCGCGGAATGTCGCATCGTTCTGGAGAGTCGCGTTTGGATCTCTCCGGATTTTTG
>NZ_MDFM01000040.1 GCF_002939985.1 Xanthomonas hortorum pv. cynarae
CAAAATCGAAGCAGTCTCGCTGGACTCCACCAGCGTCAAGGTCCATCCCGATGGCACGGGTGCATTAAAAAAAACGGCCCGCAGGCGGCCATGCTCCTGCGTTGTTGCGCAGCGCGTTCGCGGATGGCGAGATAAACGTCGCCCGGAATATTGTGGACAGTGATCGATGGCATGCCGGTCTCCGACTGCACTCGGAATGATCGAAATTTAGATCAAGTGCAAGCAGTAGGGTGACTTGGTAACGCGCTATACCTTGGCTTGAGTTCTACGTTAGCCAATGTCTGCCGCATGTCCCACCACTCACCGATACGGCCCAGGCCCGCGCCATACCGGCTCGCCCTGCTTGTAGACCTCCATCATGTTGATGACCTCGCGGGCATCGCCGATGTCTTTCAGCTCGGGGGAGTCCGGCGGCAGCAGGCGGCATTTGCTGGACCCGCGCTTGAGCGCGACTTCCAGCGGGCAGACCATGCGGTACTGGGTGCCGGGCAGGATGATGGCCACTTCCTTCATGCCCTGGTCGCGCCAGTTGCGCAGCTGGGTTTCGCTGCGCACTTCGTAATAGACCTGGTAGCCGCCCACATCCATGCTGGGTTGGGCGTTGTTGCGGTCGCGGCGGCGGCCTTCGCTGATGGTGGGCGTGTTGGACATGCCGTCTTCGGCGGCATCGGCCTCTTCTTCGAGCATGCCCGGTGGGCGGCCGGTCCAGGTCTGGGGGCGGCGCTGCGGCGGCGATGAGGGTTCTGCCGGCGGTTGCGGCGGGGTGGGGCGCTGCACCGGTTGCGCCTGGCGCTGCTCGACCAAGCCGCCGCGGCGGGTGTTGCCTGCCGGCGGGATCGGGTTCTTGGCGGTCTTGACCAGGGTGGACTGCACCGGCGAGGCGGCTGGTGGTGGCTGCACCGGTGCGGGCGTTGGCGAGGGCGGGGTGGGCGTCGGGGACGGAACCGGCTGGTCGGGCGTGGAGGTGTCGCCGACGAAATCCACCTTGGTGCGGCCGCCGCTGGCCGAGCCCTGCGGCGGGGTCATGGTGGGGGTGGAGGCCGACAGCAGGATCAGCAGCATCAGCACGTGCAGCAGGGCGCTGACCAGTGAGGCGATCCACGGGTCCAGGCGTTCGCCTTTCGGCTCGGTACGGGGTAGCCAGTCTTTGGCGTCGACTTGAACGTGCAGCAGCTGCAGCGCGTCGTCGCGCACGCGGTAGACCAGCACGTACGGCGTCTGCTTGACCACCCATTCGCGAGTGCCGGCGACCCGGCCGGCGCGGCCACGGCCCGGTTGCTCGGCTAGGGTGCGGGTGGCTTCCAGCACCTGCCGCGCCATCGCGGCGGCGGCGGTCGGGTTGAGCGCGTGGTAGTGATCCTGGGCGTATGCAAGTTGCCTGGCGGCCGGGACGGTCCAGTCACGCCGCAACATCAACGCCCCATTTGGCGAACAGTGCCGTGACCTGTGCCGGGGCGGCAACCGCGCCCTGATCCGCTGCGGCAATGCCGTCCAGCACCGCAGCCTCGAAGCTGGCGGTGTCCACGACGCGGGCCACGTCGTCCCATCCTGCCGTCTCGGGCAGCGTGTCGATCAGCGTGTGGGCTTCTTGCTTGATGGCGGACATGGCACTGCGGTGGGGGAGCTCTGCCGGCAAGTCTACCCGTGCGGCTCCGGTTCGCGTGTGGCAATGGCTGGCGCGCGGGAGCGGGGCGTTCACCGGCCGTGGCAGGGAGCTGCGCACCGCGTGGAGATCAGCGGTCTGTCGCGATCGTCGCGTGTGGCGGAGGCCGGTGGGGCAACCAGACTGCCCCTGCAGAAAGTGACACTTGGCACCTTGTTCGCGTTGGCAGCTGGTTTCATTCTGCGGCGGTCACCTCACCTGCATCTCACCTGGAAAGGAATCGCCATGCCCGCTGCTGCCATCGCACCGCTGACCCCGTATCTCTCGATGGCGGCCATCGCCTTTCTCTACTACCGGCGCATCCGGCGCAGCTTCGGCCGCCAGCAATGGAAGCCGGTGAGCACGGCGGTGCGTACCGTGGTGCTGGTCATTGCGGCGGCGGCGCTGGCGTACGCGGTCTATGGCTTGCCGCAGGTGCGGCCAGGGATCGCCGTGGGAACGCTGGTGGGCATCGGGCTGGGCGCGCTGTCGCTGCGTTATACGCATGCCGAATGGGTAGAGGGCCGCGGCTGGTACACGCCCAATCCGTGGATCGGCGGCGGGCTGACGCTGGTGCTGCTCGGGCGGCTGGCCTGGCGCTGGGCCGATGGCGCCTTCAGCGCGGGCGCGGCGGCGGCCGGCTCGCAGGCCAGCCCGTTGACGCTGGGGATTGCTGCGGCGCTGGTGCTGTATTCGCTGGTCCACGTTGGCGGGCTGTGGTGGCGCTTGCGCCAGTTGCGCTTGCAGGCGTGACCGCTCACGCGCGCTTGCGGCGCTGAGCGCGGGTGCGCTCAGTACCAGGCGGGAGGCGGCAGTTGCCTACACCTGCGAGCGGAACGGGACGACCAGCTTCTCGCCCAGCTTCTGCCGCAGCGGCCGCTTGCGCCAGCGTTCCAGCGTGTACAGCTCGGCCCGTTGCAGGTCGCGCTCGAACACCTCGGTCATCTGCGCGGCCAGCGCACGGTCGTAGACATTCAAGCTGGCCTCGTCGTTGAGGCGGAACGAGCGGATGTCGAAGTTGGTGGAGCCCACCGAGACCAGCAGGCCGTCGATGATCAGCAGCTTGGTGTGCAGCATGGTGGGCAGGAATTCGTGGATGGCGATACCGGCCTGCAGCAGCGGCTCCCAACTGGCCTTGGAGGCCAGCCGCACCGAGATCGCGTCGATATGCTTGCCGGGCAGCAGCACGCGGATCTGCACGCCGCGCGCACGCGCTTCCAGCAGCGAGCGGGTGATCAGCGCATCCGGCACGAAATACGCCGCGGCCAGATCGATCGACGTACGCGCCGCAGCGATGGCGATCAGATACATCAGATGCATGCTCTCGCTGCCGCCCGCCGGCGAGGCCACGAACAACTGCGCGTCGCTGTCGCCGGCCGGCGCCAACTCGGGGTAGTACTCGGCGCCGTTGAGCACACGGCCGGTGCTCTTGATCCAGTTGTCGTTGAAGGCGGCCTGCACCTGCGCCACCACCGGGCCTTCGATGCGGTAATGCGAATCGCGCCAATGCTCCGGGTCCTGCGCATCGCCCATCCACTGGTCGGCCACGCCCACGCCACCGGTGAAGCCGATGCGGCCATCGATCACCAGCAGCTTGCGATGGGTGCGGTTATTGACGCGGTGCAGGTTGTACCAGGTCAGCGGGCGGTAGCGATGCACCTCCACCCCGGCGTCGGTCATGTCATCGACCAGCGCGGCATCCATTTTCAGACTGCCGCCCCAGTCGATGGTGACGCGCACCTTGACCCCGGCGCGGGCGCGCTCGGCCAGCGCCTGGCTGAACTCGCGGCCGATCTCGCCCGACCAGTAGATGTAGGTTTCGAAGGTGATAGTGCGCTGCGCGCTACGAATGGCGGCCAGCATCGCCGGGAAGATCTCGTGGCCGTTGTGCAGCACCTGGATCTTGTTGCCGGGCAGGATCGCCGGCCCCAGCAACACCGACATCTCGCGCTTGAACTGCGGGTCGGCAACGTCGTAGCAATGGCTCGGGATGTGCTCGAGCTTTTTCTCAGGCGTGGCGAAGTTGAGCAGCAGCAGCCCCACCAGCAAGGTGGTGACGACTGCGGCCACGATGATCCATGTCATGCATCCAACTCCCGTTCCCCTGCCGTCGCGGCCTCAAGCGGCCAGCATTCTGGCAAGGCTGGCGTCATGCAGGTTGTGAAGGGGAATTAAGAAGAGGCATGAGTAACCCGCCGCGACGTGGGCATCCTGCATGCCAAGCGGTTTATTGCCATGACTTGTCCATCGGATATCGCCTTTGCCCTCAGCGTCGTTCTGCGCTGGGGCAGGCGCATTGTCCGGTCATCATCTCAATGCGTTTGACGCGCCCCCATGCAGTGGGTCTGGACAGCGCGGAAAAACCGCAGTGTACGAATGGCACATGCCGATTCCAAACACCGGCCGCGCCCGCCTGGCGGTAAGCGCAGTCCTTTTGATAGCCGCTCCAAACCAATCGTAAAGTTAGTGTTAACTCCTTGGCATGTGGCGCTGGATTGTTCGCCCAAAGCCCTAGTATTTCGTCTTCTATCGTGAACTGGAGGTGCGGTTCATGGGAGGTTGGAGCAACGATAGATTTGTCAGAACAATTTGCAGGAGCCATGACGCGTTCGCGCGCAGACCTGAGCAATAGATTCAGTCACGACATCTGCCCCGATGACTGCCCGCAACGTTGGTCAATGCACAGGCACCTACAGTGCGGGCCGCTCATATCGGATGAGGTCCTCCCTTGAGATTGCTGTCCATACCAAAATTTCATAAACAGCAGCCGCAATCTGCTGCCCAAGGTCCGAGCGACACAAGAGTGGACGCGCACCAGCCGCCGGGCAATCGAGCTCCTGACCCTGGCAGTCCGCTTGCGCGCAGGCCGCCCAGTCGGAAGACATCGCAGAAACCCAGCGTCAAGTCCGAGAAAAATTTACTTCAGACATTGTGTTTCACTTCTGGGGCAAGCACATCACGCAAAAACAGCCTCACGCCTGGTGGCAGGCTATCGCCTGACGCCAGTCCCACCGCTGGCGTCAGTGCATCCCGACCGACGAGTGAAATGCCTGCGGAAGCGCCAGCTACGCAGGCAACGCTTGGCCAAGCCCCGGTCAGAGCCGCGCACGTGCCCAGAAGAGGCAAAACGCTGGCACAACTTTTCAAAGAAACAAAAGAGATGCACGAAGCTGAGGCGCCACTTGGTGTTTTTAGCGATGCCATGAACAAGCCCGCTTCATCCGTTCAAGCGCATCTCCTAAACGTCGGCGGCACCAGCACGCACAGCGAAATCGAAGAGCTCGAAGAGCCGGGAAAAAATGCGGCTGCGCCAGAAGGACGTGTGGCCATCGAGGAAAAAATCAACGAAGGATTGAGCGAGGCAGAACAAGACGACATCGACAAGCCAGACAATGAGCTTTCGATACCCTGGGCGCATGACGCCAACCCAAAAAACCTTTTCTGGCAGAAAATCGATGAATCCCACAAACAGGATATCTTCAATTTATTTTCCGATAACAACGACATCGAAGGCATCGTACTTTATGAAAAGATCCAGGGCATGGAGCATGATGAAAATTCAGGCGCTAGCGAAACGGTCAGTCAAGATCCTGAAAAGCACAACGTCGATGTCAGCCCAGAAAGAAAAGACTTTCTGAAGAAAATAGAATTCATGGAAGAGATGGAGCGTCACTTGTTGCAGCGTTATCAGGCTCACGATCTGCGCAAGCTTCGCAACGCGCCGGAACCGTCTGCGTCGTTGAAGGCGCTCATGTCCCGGTTTCAAGAAGCGTCAAGGCTTGCTGCGTCAGGTTCGGAGTCGCCTCAGGGCTTGCCGATATCAGCTCCGCCAACACTGGATTATTTTCGGGACGCGTCAACTCGGGCGTCACCAGATCTCGAGCATTTTGAGTTCGCCAACGGGTCAACATCGGCAACGTCGGATCCTTTTCAGGAGAACACCCGGGCGCGATACGAAGAGGCAGTAGAGATCGAGGTGAACAAGCAACGAGTCGCGCGACAAGCAAAGAGCCTCGATAAGCCATCGCCCAAAGGGTTCTTGCATTGGCTCCGCGGCTAACATCAGTGCGAATGACCCGGTGGGCCGCTGCCTGCGCAACAGGCTGAGCTGTCCAGCTGCCGTCAGCGCTCGTCATGTGGAAACCTGTGATGGGCAGGGCTGAGGCATGCTCTAGCGAACCGGTGCCAATGATCCGGTGGTAACTCGCTGACGGGGTCGGCGTTGAATCAGGCGACTGCTTCCGGATAGTCGGTGGAAAACGCGATGTCGCGCTGGTTTTCGAGCGCGGCCAGCCGCGTGGTCAACGCATCGCGGATGGCGTGGTACGCGCTGCCGCCCATGACCAGGCGAAACGGCGGTGGCGATTGTTCGGTGCAGGCGATCATCGCCGCGACCATGCGCTCCGGGTCGCCGATGATGACCCAGCTGCCGTCGTCCAGTGCGCGGCTGAGTGCGTCGACCGGTGTGCCGGCGTAGTCGGACGGGATGTCGGTCCTGACCAGCGCGGCGCCGAAATTGGTGCGTGCCGGGCCGGGTTCGGCCAGGGTGAAGTGGATCCCGAAGCCGGCCACTTCCTGCGCGACGGCTTCGACAAAGCCTTCGATGCCCCATTTGCTGGCGTGATACAGGCTGAAACCGGGATAGGCGATCTGGCCGCCTTCGGAGGACACCTGCACTACGTGCCCGCCACCTTGACGACGCAAGTGCGGCAGCGCTGCCTGGATCAGCGTGATGGAGCCGACGAGGTTGGTGTCGATGACCGCACGCACCTGCGCATCGGTGGCGGCCTCGGCCGCACCGAGCGTGCCGTAGCCGGCGTTGCTGATCAATACGTCGATCCTGCCCAGGGTCTGGAAGGCCTGGGCCACGACCTCGCGCACTGCTGCGCTGTCACGCAGATCGAGCTGAAACACGTGCAATGCCTCGCCGTGCAGTGTCTGCAGATCGGCCAGCGCATCCGCGCGCCGTACCGTGGCCGCGACACGCTCGCCGCGTGCCAGCAGTGTTTCGACCAAGCCGCGGCCGAAGCCGGAAGATGCGCCTGTGATAAGCCAGGTCCTGGACATGGGCATTGCCTTTGCGTGGGGAAGGAACACCACCCTAGGCGCGGGGGATTGATGGGTCTATGCCATAGAATTCGAATGCGTTGATGCGTTTTGACCACTAATGCCCAAGCCCACCTTCAATGACCTGGCCGCGTTCACCAGTGTGGCCGTGCACCGCAGCTTCCGGCGTGCGGCCACCGAGCTGGGGCTGGCGCCGTCCTCGCTCAGCCACCTGATCAGCGCGTTGGAACGCAACCTCGGCGTGCGCCTGCTGCACCGGACCACGCGCAGCGTCTCGCTGACCGAAGCGGGCGAGCGCCTGTACGCAAAGCTGGTGCCGGCGCTACAGGATGTGGAGCAGGCGTTGAGCGAACTGGACGCCTTCCGCAGCGGGCCCACCGGCACGGTGCGCATCAACGCGCCTGAAGTGGTGGTGCGGCTGTTGTTGCAGCAGGTGGTGCCGGAGGTGCTGGCGCGGTATCCGGCGCTGTCGGTGGACCTGGTGAGCGAAGGGCGGCTGGTGGATATCGTGGCGGCCGGTTTCGACGCCGGCATTCGCCTGAGCGAGTCGGTGCCGCAGGACATGATTGCGGTGCCGTTCGGCGGGCAGACGCGTTTCATCGCGGTGGCCGCACCTGCATATCTGCAGCGCGCCGGCAGCCCGGACACGCCGGAGGATCTGCATCGTCATGCGTGCATCCGGCATCGCATGCCCAGCGGCAGGCTGTATCGCTGGGAGTTCGAGCGGCGCGGTCAGGAGGTGGTGATCGACGTGCCGGGGCGGCTGACGCTGGACCAGATCCTGATGATGAGCGAGGCCGCCGAGGCCGGCCTTGGCATCGCCTATGTGCCCGAGCATGCGGCGATGCCTGCACTGGCGCGTGGCACGCTGGTGCGCGTGCTGGAGCAGTGGTGCCCGGCCATTCCGGGACTGGTGCTGTATTACCCGGGACATCGCCAGATTCCACCGGGCCTGCGTGCGTTTATCGATACGCTCAAGCAGGTGCTGCCCTAGTCATCGATCGGTATCCAATGCGGCAAATCGCTTGCTGCGCCGACGCCGAAAGCGGGCTGAAGCGCTATAAGCGCACTTATTGGACGTCGCTGTGGAACGACACAAGCGCACGCTCCGCGTTGGCTGCCGCCCGCTCGCAAACGGGACGCACTAGCCGCTTGCGTGGCGCCTGCCTATGCGCCGAAATGCTTACATGCGTCACACAAGCGCGCACCTATACTGCCGGGTGTCCACCCACAAGGTTCTGACTGCATGAGCGCACCCCCAACGTCCCCGATTGCCGCCGGTTCTGGCGCAGCTCCCGGTAGCCTTCGCCGTTCGGTGTCCAACACGCTCAAGGGCTCGGCCGGCAATCTGGTCGAGTGGTACGACGTCTACGTCTACTCGGTGTTTGCGGTCTATTTCGAATCGCAGTTCTTCTCCAAGGAAGACAAGAACGCCACGATGTTCGTGTGGGCGATCTTTGCGATGACCTTCCTGATGCGCCCGATCGGCGCGTGGTACTTCGGCCGCTTTGCCGACCGTTACGGCCGGCGCCTGGCGTTGACCATTTCGGTGTCGATGATGGCGCTGTGCTCGTTCGTCATCGCGATCACCCCGACGGTCTCCACGATCGGCATCGCCGCGCCGATCATCCTGTTGCTGGCGCGCCTGGTGCAGGGCTTTGCCACCGGTGGCGAATACGGCACCAGTGCGACCTACATGTCCGAGGCGGCGATTCCGGGCCGGCGCGGGTTTCTGTCGTCGTTCCATTACGTCACGCTGGTTGGCGGGCATGTACTGGCGCAGACCACGTTGCTGGTGATGCTGCATTTCTTCGATGCGCCGCAGGTGTCCGAGTGGGGCTGGCGCGTAGCGTTCGGCCTGGGCGGCATCGGTGCGTTGGTGGTGTTCTGGCTGCGCCAGAGCATGGACGAGTCGCTGAGCTCCGAATCCATCGCCGATTCGCGCACCGGCAAGGCCAAGGCCTCCGGCTCGATGCGCGAGCTGTTCGTCAATCAGTGGCGTCCGCTGCTGCTGTGCTTCCTGATCACTGCGGGCGGCACGATCGCGTTCTACACCTATTCGGTGACCGGCCCGAAGATGATCCAGACCGCGTTCGCCGGTGGCGACGTGATGGCCGGCACCATCATCAACCTGGTCGCGCTGACGGTGCTGATGCTGATGCAGCCCATTGGCGGTTGGCTGTCCGACATCGTCGGGCGCAAGAGCCTGCTGGTGTTCTTCGGCATCGGCGGGGTGCTCTACACCTGGTTCCTGGTGATGGAGCTGCCCAAGCAGACCGACTGGCTGACCGCGTTCGCGATCCTCACCGTGGGCTTTGTGATCCTGACCGGCTACACCTCGATCAATGCAGTGGTGAAGGCCGAACTGTTCCCGACCCACGTGCGCGCGCTGGGCGTGGGCCTGGGCTATGCGTTGGCGAACTCTGCGTTCGGTGGCACTGCGCCGTTGCTGTACCAGGCCTCGTTGAAGACCGGCCACGTGAGCGAGTTCGTGATCTACGCAACTGCGGTGATCGCGGTGTCGTTGGTGGTGTACATGTTCTTCCTGACCAACAAGGGCAGCAACTGGCTGGACGACGAAGCGGCGATGCATCAGCGCAAGCGCTGATGTGTTGCGTGCGGGCTGAGCCGTTCCCTTCTCCCTGCGGGAGAAGGTGCCCGAAGGGCGGATGAGGGTACGTGCGAAGCCTCGTGTGATCTATTGCCAGTGGCTTCGCCCCGTACCCTCACCCCAACCCCCGCTCCGCGCCCCGGCCCGCGCTTGCGGCGCGGGCGCTCCAAGGCACGCGCGCCAGTGGCGCGCAAGCAGTGCCTTATCGCCCCGAGGGGAGAGGGGCTAAAGCAGATGGCTTCTGTGTGATGTCTTTGGGCTGCTGTACCGTCTTTGCAAACACGCTGTAACGCAGCCCAATCAAACCCAGCAGCGCTTCATCGCGATGCGTCCCTGCTGGTACCTTGCCCACGCGCGTCAGCGACGCATCCAGGCGATCGCGTAGCGCATCCGGCCCAGGCAATGGCCGCTTGTGTGCAACCTGCTGCCGGTAGTGCGCCGCAACCTCGGCCAGAATCGCGTCAACCGCCTCCCTGCTCGGCTGCGGCAACCCGTGCCGCGCACCGCGCAGCTGCAGGATGTTCAAGCCCACACGCACTTCGTTGAGCATATCCACCGAGGCCAGATCGCTGCCTTCCGGCGTCAATGCCAAGCGTGGTGCGAGCAAGCCAAGCAAGTCCAGCATGCGGGAGGCGAACTGTTGCCGGTCTTGTGCACCGTGGCCCTCCGCAGCCTCGGCCAACGTGCGCCAGCCCTGGCGCACCAGCCGGCGCGCGCTCCATTCGGCGCCCACCGAGCGGAACAACCGCGTCAGCACCACGGCAAATCCAATGCCCAACACCATCGCCACCGCCGCGTTGACGAAGCTCTGGATGTTGGCGTTATAGGTGTTCTGCAAACTCAACAACGCGGTGAGATTCACCACCAGCGGCAGCGCGATCAACATGCTCTTGGGGCGATGCAGCAACGCGCCGATCGGCAGGAACACCGCCGCCAGCACCAGCACCAGCATCGGGAAATCGTGGATGGCCGGGAAGATGCCGAACAGATAGATGCCGGCGACCACGCTGGCCACCACCGCCCAGGTCAGGAACGTGAGCATGCTCGGCGCAGGGTCGTCCTGTGCGGCGAAAAACGCGGCGGTCACCGCGGCCATCATCGCGCCGTTGCCGCCGCCTTCCCACCCGATGCCGATCCACAGCACGCAGTACGCCATCAACGCAAAGCCCGCGCTGAGTGCGGAGAATGCGGCCATGCCGAAATCGATATGGCGTGCGTTGCTGGCAGGTGCCGGTGCATCGGCTGTATTGCGCGGTGACCCGGTAAGTCGCTGCAATAGCGAGGAGCGCTGACGTAGCTGCCCAGTGTGCCCAAGCAATGCAGCCTCAGCCTGCTCTGGTGGAACTGCGGTTGCAGCATCGCGTCGCGACCAGCCCAGAATCTGCAGCAACGAAGACCGCGTGCGAGAACGCACAGGGGGATCGCTTTGCGCAGTGTCAGCCCGGTTGGATGATTCCGCCGTTGCAGGGTGTCTCGCCGCACCCGGCAATGCACGCAACACAGGAGTCGCGGTGCCCTGTACCAACGCTTGCTCCAGCGCGCGGCAGTCCTGCCACAGGTCTAGCAGTTCTTCCAGCCGCAGCAGCAAGCTGGCCAACAGCAGATGTTCGATGTCCTGATCCACCACCGGGTGGTGCGCGGCGATACGTGCGCGTAATGCGGCAACATCATCTTCGTTGCGCGCTTGGTCACCCTGATCCACCCAGGCAGCGACGTCGTCCAGCAGCGCAGCGATATCGGGCGACAACGCAGACCCGTCGCGCTGCACCGCATCCAGGCGGTCGGCGATCGACGACAGCACCGGCAGCAACAACAGCATGCGTGCGCGCAAGTGTTCCAGCGTGGGCGCGGCACCGGCATGGCGCGGGTCATCATGACGCACGAAGGCGATCAAGGCCTCGAACTGCACCAGGTCTGCCGCCAGGTGATTGCGCGGCGCCTGTGATGGGCCGCGCTGCAACACCTGGCGACACCATGCCGCCGCGTCCTGCATCCAGTTGCCGATGCGCGCGGTGAGCATCGGTCGCACCGAGGCGGGAAACACCAGCGACGCGAACAGCACCGCCATCACCGTGCCCAGGATGATCTCCTCGCTGCGCGCCACCACGGTGTCGAAGATGCCCTCCGGCGCGGTCACCGCCGGGAAGCCGATGAACGCGGTGGTGTAGCCGGCCAGCAAGAACGCATAACCGCGCGGGCCGCGATTGAGCAGCGCCAGGAACAGGCAGGCCGACAGCCACAATGCCATCGCCGCACTGAGCAGCAATGGCGTCTCCACCAGGTTCGGCAACATCACCAGGGTTGCCGCGACGGCCAGCAAGGTGCCGAGCACGCGGTACACGCCCTTGGCGCGGGTGGGGCCGAGCAGCGGTTGCGAGACGATGTAGACCGTGGCCATCGCCCAGTACGGCCGCGACAGATTGCCGGCCAGCCCCACATACAACGCCGCGATCGAGGCGGCGAAGGTCTTGGCCGAAAACAGCCAGGCCTGACGATCGCGCAGCAGCGCCTTCATCGTGCGGCCGTCGTATCGGTGTGGCCGGCCATCGTTTCCCAACCGCCGCCCAGCGCCAGGAACAGCTGCAGCTGATCCTGCGAGACCTGCGCCTGCGCATTGGCCAGCGTCATGTCGGCGGTGGCCAGCGTGCGCTCGGCATCCAGGCTGGACAGATACGGCGTGCGCCCGCCTTGATACAGCCGGCGGTTCTGCGAAGACGCCAGCTCGGCCTGTTGCTGCGCCTGTTCGAGCAGATGCAGGCGGTCCAGATCCTGCGCATAGCGCGACAAGGTGGTCTGCACCTCGCGCAGCGCCTGCAGCACGGTGTTGTCGAACTGCGCCAGCGCCACGTCCGCGCCGGCTTCGGTGGCACGGATGCGGGCACGCGCGCCGCTGGACGGCAGCGTCCACGAAATCAGCGGGCCAAACGACCAGGCATGTGTGGCCGGTTCGCCGAAGTCGGCCAGCAGGCCGGTGGCGCTGATCGAGCCGCCCAGGCGGATATCCGGATACAGCTCGGCAGTGGCCACGCCGATGCGCGCAGTGGCCGCGGCCAGCCGGCGCTCGGCCTGGCGCACGTCCGGGCGACGCGCCAGCAACGCGCGGCCGTCGCCGATCGGAATCGGTTGCTGCAAGGCCGGCGCGTCCGCGCAGCTGTCCACACCGGCAGGCACTTCGCCAGGCGTCTTGCCGAGCAGCGCGGCCAGTTGGTAACCAGCCGCCTGGCGGCGCGCGCGCAGCGGCGGCAGCGCCGCTTCCAGCATCGCCACCTGCGCGGTGGCGCGGGCCAGATCGGGCGGTGTGCCACGGCCGGCATCGATCAGGCGTTGGGTGATGTCGCGGCTGCGCTGCTGCAATTGCAGCGAATGCTCGGCCACATGCAGCTCGTGATTGGCGTGGCAGATCTCCACATAACTGCCGGCGACCTGCGCGGCCACGTTGACGCGGGCCAGATCGATCGTGGCCTGAGCGACTTGCGTATCGGCCTGAGCGGCTTCGGCGCCACGTTGCAGCTTGCCGAACAGATCGAACTGATACGACACCCCGAACTTGCCATCGGCCAGGTTGAACACCGGCAGCTTTTTCTGCTGCAGGAACGCCTCGGCCGACACCTGCGCGCGGCTGACGCCGGCCTCCACTTCGTAATCGAAGCCGCCCGCGTCCAGCGCCTGTTCGTACACCGCGGCGGCGCGGCGCAGGTTGGCACCGGCGACCTTCAACTCGACGTTGTCGCGCAAGGCCTGTTCGATCAGGCCATCCAGCATCGGGTCCTGATACAGCGCCCACCAGCGTGCCGGCAGCGGTGCGCCGGCCTGCACCTGGTCGTTGCCGGTGTCGCCAAACGCGGCATTGGCGGCCGGGCGTTGGTAGGCCGACTCCGCCGGCACCGCGTAGTTCGGGCCGACCGTGGTGCAGGCGCTCAATGTGGCCAGCAGCGTGGCCAGTCCCAGGGGACGCAATACGGTGCGGTTCATGGCGCGGCCTTGGCCTGCACGCGGGCAGGCGCGGTGGCAGCGTCGCGCACGGCGTCCGGCAGGATGGTTACGGTGGCGGTGCGCCCGGCGATCAGCTGCACGCGCGCCGGCACCTGATCCAGCACGATGCGTACCGGAATGCGCTGCGCCAGCCGCACCCAGTCGAACGCCGGGGTGACGTTGGGCAACGCGCCGGCGCTGCCGCTGCGGTAACGGTCTTCGATACCGGCAGCGATGCTTTGCACATGCCCGTGCAAGGTCACCGGCTCGCCCATCAGCTGCACATCCACGCGCTGGCCGGCATGCACACCCTGCAGGCGGGTTTCTTCGAAATAGCCGTCGACGCGGAACGAGCCGGTGTCCAGCACCGCCACCACCGGGCGGCCGGCGCTGACGTAATCGCCCACCCGCACGGTACGGTCGCTGACATGGCCATCGGCCGGGCTGCGCACCTGCGTGCGGTCCAGATTGAGCTGGGCCAGATCCACCGCCGATTGCGCGGTGGCCACCGCCGCCTGCGCCTTTTGCACATTGGAGCGGCGCACCTCGGCATCCTCGGCGGCGACCAGGTCTTGCAGGCTGCGGTCGCGCGCGATCTCGCGGCGCAACTGGCTCAACGTGGCCTGGCGCTCGGCCAGCGCGGCGCGCGCCTGTTCCAGCGCAATCGCATAGCGCGCGCGGTCCACCACAAACAGCAGCTGGCCGCGCTTGACCGCCTGGTTGTCGGCCACCGCCACCGATTCCACCAGCCCGGACACATCCGGCGCCACCTGCACCACATCGGCGCCTACGTGCGCATCGCGCGTCCACGGCGCCTCCATGTAGTAACGCCACAGGTGCTGCAGCACCAACGCGGCCACCACCACCATTGCCAGGGTCAGCAACGCCGGCCCCGCACTCTTGATCAGCTTGTTCACGATTGCATCCAACGGGTAAGGAAAAACAGGCCGCCCAGCAGCGCGATGTACAGCGCCAGGTTGAACAGCGCCGGGTGCCAGACATGGCGATACGCACCGGCGCGGGTCAGCAGCGCGCCGATGGCGCTGTTGAGCAGGTAGGCCAGCGTCATCAACGCCAGCAAGGTGGGTACGAACACACCGTAGAGACTGAATTCGCCGTACATCGCTTACTTCCTGAAGAGAAAAAGACGCCCCGCGGCGTGGTGCGCGCCGGCCATCTGCACTGTCATCGCGCACCGCACGGGCCGCGCATGGCGCTTAGTCGGACTGACTCAACCGCGCGTGCGCCTGCGCGATCTGCTCCCACAAGGTCAGCACCGTCTGGACCTGCGTTTCGCTGAGCGTGCCGAACACCTCCGCACGCAGCGCATCCAGGCGGATCTCGATGCGCCCGACCAGCGCCTGGCCTGCATCGGTGAGCCACAACTGATTGGCGCGGCGATCGCTGCTGTCGGCCTGCCGGCGCACCAGCGTCTGCGCGCACAGCTTGTCCAGCAGCCGCACCAGGGAGGGGCCTTCCATGCCCAGTTGCTGCGCCAGCGTCACCTGGCGGATACCGCCGCCGGAGCGGCCGATCATCAGCAACGGCCCGGTGCAGGCGCTGGACAGGCCAAATTCGCCAAGCGCCTGGTCGGCCAGCCGCTGCCATTGGCGAGCGGCGACCAGCAGCCCGGAACTGAGCTGCGCACGGGAGGAGAGAGGAGGGTTCGTCATAATAGATAGGATGCTATCAATTCAATAATGAATCAATAGTCGCTGAACCCGGGCAAGCCGGCGCAACCGCCACTGGGGTGGCTGGCCTGTCCTCGGGTACCATGCTCGCCCCCTTTGGGTGCACCTGCGCATGAGCCAGTCCGACCAGCCCGATTCCTCCGTCACCCAGGCCCAGGCCGAAGAAGCCGTGCGCACCTTGCTGCGCTGGGCCGGCGAAGACCCGGCCCGCGAGGGCCTGCTCGACACTCCGCGCCGGGTCGCCGAGGCCTATGGCGACTGGTTCAGCGGCTACCGCGAAGAACCGCGCGCGTACCTGGAGCGCACCTTCGAAGAGGTGGCCGGCTACGACGAGCTGATCGTGCTGCGCGACATCTCCTACGAAAGCCATTGCGAGCACCACATGGCGCCGATCATCGGCAAGGTGCACGTGGGCTACCTGCCGCGCGGCAAGGTGGTGGGCATCAGCAAGCTCGCCCGCGTGGTGGAAAGCTACGCGCGCCGCTTCCAGGTGCAGGAAAAGATGACCGCGCAGATCGCCCAGTGCATCCAGGACGTGCTGCAACCGCGCGGCGTGGGCGTGGTGGTCGAGGGCTCGCACGAGTGCATGACCACCCGCGGCATCCACAAGCGCGGCGTCAGCATGGTGACCTCCAAGATGCTCGGCAGCTTCCGCGAAGACGCCCGCACCCGCGCCGAATTCCTGCAGTTCATCGAAGTGGGCGGCAAGCGTTGAGGCATGCCTTGCGTGATTGGCTGGTAGATTGATCCCCTATACGCTGGCGGACGACCGTCGCAGGGAACCCATGCAGATTGAATCGATCGACATCAAGAATTTCAGGCTGTTCCGTAAAGCCAAACTGACGCATGTGCCCAGGCTCTGTGTGCTGGTCGGGGCGAACGGAACCGGAAAGTCCACGTTATTTGACGTGTTCTCTTTCCTCAAAGACGCGTTGTCGATGAATGTGGGCAAGGCAATTGCAAAGCGCGGCGGTTACAAGGAAGTTGCAAGCAGGGGGTTTGCGCACGAGCCCATCGAATTCACCATGCAATTCCGCTTGGAGATCACCGGCAAAGAGCGTCTGGTGACCTATGTGCTGAAAATCGCACCGGGCACCGGCACGCGTGTGGAGATCGAGCGCGAAGTCTTGCGCTACAAGCGCGGCAGCTATGGCGCACCGTTTCGCTTTCTGGATTTCGCGCACGGTAAAGGTTACGCGATCACCAATGAAGAGGAATTCTCCAAAAAAGACGAAGAGCTTACCCGCGAAGAGCAGGAGCTCGATGCCCCGGATATTCTGGCGATCAAGGGCCTGGGCCAGTTCGAGCGCTTCAAGGCGGCCAGCGCCTTTCGCCTGATGATCGAGAACTGGCACATCTCTGATTTCCACGTATCCGAAGCCAGGCCAAGCCAGGAAGAAGGCTTTGCCGAGCACTTGTCCACGCGCGGGGACAACCTGGCCTTGGTCGCCAATTTTCTCTACGAAAACCACCGGGATCGTTTCGATCGTGTGTTGCATGCGATGAATCGCCGCGTGCCTGGTGTTTCCGTGGTGCAACCGCAGCAGACCCTGGATGGGCGCTTGATCCTGCGTTTTCAGGATGGAAGTTTCAAGGACCCGTTCATTGCCAGGTACGTCTCGGATGGCACTATCAAGATGTTTGCCTATTTGGTGCTTCTCAACGACCCCAAACCGTACCCGTTGCTTGCAGTCGAAGAGCCCGAGAATCAGCTCTATCCCGAGTTGTTGCCGGAGCTGGCGGAAGAGTTCCGCGATTACGCCAGGCGTGGCGGGCAGGTCTTCATTTCCACGCATTCACCTGATTTCCTCAATGCACTGACGCTGGATGAGATCTACTGCCTGCGTAAGGAGAAGGGATTCACCAACATCACGCGCGCCAGCGATTCGGACAATCTTCGCGCATTGTTCGAAGCAGGCGACTTGCCCGGCTATCTGTGGAAGCAAGGTCTGTTTGAGGGTCTGAACCGGGATGTGGCCTGATGCAGGGGCGTCTCATCTTCCTGCTAGAAGAGCCCTCCATGAAAATCCTGCTGGATGGCTTGTTACCGCGTCTGTTCCCGGGATGGCAGGATGGACGCCATTTTCAATGTGTGCCCCACGACGGTAAGAGCGATCTGGAGCGCAGCCTGCGCACAAAACTAAAAGCCTGGCGGGTGCCTGGAGATCGATTTGTCGTGGTGCGTGACAACGACAACGGAGATTGTCTGGCGCTGAAAACGCGTCTGGTCCAGGTCTGCGCCGGCTTGGGACGCCCAGACACCTTGGTGAGGTTGGTGTGCCAAGAGCTGGAAAGTTGGTATATCGCTGATCTGAGCGCATTGGCGTCGGCGTTTCCCAGCTCCAAGTTGGATACTCCAGCGTTGCACAAGAGATTTTCACAGCCAGACACTTGGAACAAGCCATCTGCAGAACTGAAGAGGCTCATTCCCGAGTTTCAGAAACGCAGTGGAGCACGACTGATGGCGGAAAGATTGCGCGAGGAGGGTAATCGCTCGCCAAGCTTTCATGCTTTGATCAATGGGGTTCGACAAATGGCGCTGGATCTTGGTTATCACTTCCCGGCATGAAGCATCTTGCCCGGACCGCCCGATATCGCACATTGCGCGAGGACCCATTGTGGAAACTGCTGGCCGCTGACCACGCGCCGGAAGTGATCGGCTTGCTGCAGTCGCTGCTTCTGGAAGGTGAACGCCGCTTGCCGGCAGCGGTGCTGCACGAGCGGCTGCAGCGCCTGCTCGACGACATCAACGCCGAGCATCTGGCGCGCGACCTGCCGCGCACCGCGCAGGCGTATGTCGCCCACTGGCTGGCGCAGGGCTGGCTGGAGCGTCGCCTGCCCGAGGGCGCGCAGCAGGAAGAGTACGAGCTGTCCACGCAGGCCGCGCAGGCGATCCGCTTTGTCGATGGCTTGGAGCACAGCCGCGGCGCAGCCACCGAAAGCCGGCTGGCGCTGGTGATGCAGCAGCTGGCCCAGCTCGCGGCGTTGACCGAGACCAACCCGGATGCGCGGTTGTCGGCACTGCGCGACGAGCGCGATCGCATCGATGCGGAAATCGCGCGCGTGTCGGCCGGCAAGGTCGCCTCGCTGGACGGCAAGCGCGCGCTCGAGCGCACCCGGCAGGTGATCGCGCTGGCCGACGAATTGACCGAAGACTTCCGCCGCGTACGCGACGACTTCGAACAACTCAACCGGCAATTTCGCGAACGCATCATCGACGACGAAGGCGAGCGCGGCGAGGTCCTGACCCGGCTGTTCGAAGGCGTGGATGTCATCGGCGACAGCGAAGCCGGGCGCAGCTTTCAGGCGTTCTGGGCGCTGCTAAACGACGCCGAACAGAGCGCACAACTGGATGCGGCGCTGGAGACGGTGCTGGCACGCGCGTTCGCACGCAAGCTCGATCGCCGCGAACGCAGCTTCCTGCGCGGGCTCACCGGCACCATGCTCGAACGCGGTGGCCAGGTGCACGATGTGATGCAGCATTTCGCGCGCAGCCTGCGCGGTTTCGTGCAGAGCCGTGGCTATCTGGAACAGCGCCGACTCAACCGCTTGCTCAAACAGGCGCAGGCCGAAGCGCTGAACCTGCGCGAACATATCCCGGCCCAGCGCCTGATCGGCCGCAGTCTGATGCTGACCACCAGCCGGCTGCGTTCGCTGGCGCAATGGCGCCTGCACGACCCGCGCCAGCAACAGGTCGATGGCAGCATCCAACGCAACGAGGCGGCGGCCATCTCGCTGGACAGCGTGGGCGATCTGGTCGCGCAATCGGAGATCGATTTCCGCAGCCTGCGGCGCGATCTGTTCGAGCTGCTGGACACCCAGCCGCAGCTGTCCATCGCCCAGGTGCTGACCCAGCGCCAGGCCACCCAGGGCCTGGGCAGCGTCATCGGCTATCTGTCGCTGGGCACGCGTCACGGCGTCGTCAGCGGCGATCAATTCGAAGTAGCGCAATGGCGCGGCAGCGACGGCCAGTGGCGTCGCGCGCGCATTCCGCTGATCTGGTTCACCCAGGAGAAACGCAATGAACTGGCATGAGCACGATCCCGACGCCGAGTCCGAACTCGCCCACGACGCTGCCGAGGGTCAGACGCCTGCCGTCGCCAGCACCGGCCTGTTCGCCGGCGACACTGGGCAATTGCCGGTGGAGGCGCGTCGCGCGCTGTGTCAGTTGCTCAGTGGCCCCAGCGTGGACGCGCAGCGGCATAGCCGCCTGTGGCCGGCCCTGCTGCGCAGTGAAGCCGGCATTCGCAGCGCCTTGGCCGAGGTGTTTCTGGAGCTGGTGCTCGATCGCGAAGCCGGCATCGCCTTCACCCGCCAGGCCGAGACTGGCGAGCTGGAAGCGCCGGTACTGCTGCGCTCTTCGCCGCTGACCTTCATCGACTCGGTGCTGCTGCTGCACCTGCGCCAGCAACTGGCCGAAGCCGATGCGCGCGGTGTCCGTGCAGTGGTGGAAGAAGCGGCCTTGGGCGAGGCGCTGGCCGTCTACGAAAAAAACCTGTCCACCGATCGCGCCGGCTTCCTGCGCCGGGTGGCCACGGCGGTGCAGAAGATGAAGGACAACCATGTCCTGACCCGTCTGCGCGGCGAAGACGCACGCTATGAAATCTCGCCAGCGCTCAAACTGCTGTTCTCGGCCGAAGATGTCGCCGCCCTGGGGCAGGTCTATCGCCAGTTGCGCGATGGCCCGGCCGGCGGCGAGGACGAGGCCGATCCCGCGCACGCCTAGCACTGCCACCGCACCACACGCGTAAGCGCAGGCCTACGCTTTTCTGGCTTCCCGGACCGTATCGATGACCTCCTCTGCCGCGCCTTCCAGCCTGTTCGCCAACGATTTGCCCGACGCGCGCCTGCAGCAGTTCCGTATGCGCCGCCTGCAGGTGCACAACTGGGGCACGTTCTCCGGATTGACCGAGGTGCCGATCGCCGAACGCGGTTTTTTGTTCGTCGGCCGCTCCGGCTCGGGCAAATCCACGCTGCTCGATGCGATGTCGGCCTTGCTCACCCCGCCCAGCATCGTCGACTTCAACGCCGCCGCACGCGAGGCCGAACGTAGTGGCCGCGACCGCAACCTGGTGTCGTACGTGCGCGGCGCCTGGGCCGACCAGCAGGACAGCGCCTCGGGCGAAATCGCCACGCAATATCTGCGCAAAGGCGCCACCTGGACCGCACTGGTGCTGGAATACCGCAACGGCGAGGACCGCGTGGTCAGCCTGGTGCGGCTGTTCTGGATCGCCGGCAACAGCGCGGCCACCGGCGACGTGCGCAAGCACTACATGGTGGCCGAGCGTGCCTTCGATGTGGCGCAGGACCTGGCGGGCTTCGATCTGGATCTGCGCAAGCTCAAGCAGCGCCTGCACGATGTGCATCACTTCGACAGCTTTGCCGGCTACGCCGAGCGTTTTCGCCACCAGTTGGGCATCGGCAACGAGATGGCGTTGCGCCTGCTGCACAAGACCCAATCGGCGAAGAATCTGGGCGATCTCAACGCCTTCCTGCGCGGCTTCATGCTGGAAGAACCCAAGACCTTCGATGCGGCCGAACGCCTGGTCGGCGACTTCGCCGAACTCGACGGCGCCCATCATGCGGTGGTGACGGCGCGGCGCCAGGTGGAAACCTTGCTGCCTGCGCGCGCGCATCACGCCGAGCTGATGCAACTGCGCCGCCAGCGCAGCGAGCTGGAAGAACTCAAGCTCGGCATCGACGCCTACCGCGAGCAGCGCCGGCTCGCCTTGCTGGACGCGCGCCTGCAGGAACTGGACGTGCAAGACCGCGGCCTTGCCGGCGAAGAAGGCCAGCGCCGCGCAGCACTGGATAACCACACGCGCCATCTGGACGATCTGGAAGCGCAGCGGCGCGCGCAAGGCGGCGAGCGCATCGATGCGCTGGAGCGCGAACAGGGCCAGCTGCAGGCCGAGCGCGACCGCCGCGCGGCCAAGCGGGCCCAGGCAGAGCAAGCCTGCCGTGCACTGGAGCAGGCCCTGGCCGACAGCGCGCACGGCTTTGCCGAACAGGTCGCGCAGGCGCGCGCGGCGCTGGAAGATGGCCAGCGCGCCGCCGCCGAGCTCGATGAAGCGATCAGCGAGCGCATCGCAGGCAAGCACGACGACAGCAAACGCTTTGCCGAAGTGCGTGCCGAGATCGAGGCGTTGACGCGCAACCCCTCCAATATTCCTGCGCCGATGCAGAGCCTGCGCGCGCGCATGAGCGCCGACACCGGCGTGCCGGAGGCGGCGCTGCCGTTCGTCGGCGAACTGATCCAGGTGCGCGAGGAAGCATCCACCTGGCGCGGCGCCATCGAGCGCGTGCTGCATGGCTTTGCGCAATCGCTGCTGGTGGACGAGCGGCATTACGCCGAGGTCGCCGACTGGGTCAACCGCACCCAGCTCGGCACGCGTCTGGTCTATTACCGCGTGCGTCACAACGAGCAGGCACTGAGCGGCCGCGAACCCGGCAGCGTCTCGCTGCTGCACAAGCTGGAGCTGCGCGATCATCCGTTTGCCGGCTGGTTGCGGCGCGAGCTGGGCAAGCGCTTCGATTACGACTGCGTGGACTCAGCCAAGGCCCTGCGCCATGCCGAACGCGCGATCACCCGCGAAGGCCAGGTCAAGCATCCGGGCGAACGTTACGAAAAGGACGACCGCCACGCGGTGGGCGACCGCCGCCGCTGGCTGCTGGGCTTCAACAACCGCGACAAGCTGGCCTTGTTCGAGCGCGAAGGCCAGGAGCTGGCGCAACGCATCGCCGCCTGCGACGCCGAGGTCGCCGACCTGCGCGCGCGCCGCGAACGCGATGGGCAGCGGCGCCTTGCCCGCAACACGCTGGCCAACCTGGGCTGGGACGAAATCGATGTGGCCGCCGCGCTGCAGCGCCTGAGCCAGATCGCCGAGACCTTGCAACAGCTGCGCGAAGGCGACGCCAACCTGCGCGCGCTGGGCGAGGCGATCGACCGCACACGCGCCGACATCGCCCAGGCCACGCGCACCTATGAGGGCGTGCGCACCGAGCGGATCACGCTGGGCGCCGAACGTACCCGTCTGGAAAAACAGCAGCTGGAATGCGCCGATGCGCACGCGCGCGTGGTCACGCCGTTGCAGCAGCAGGGCCTGGCCGAGCGCTTGCTCAGCCTGGGTGAGTTGAGCCTGGATAACCTGCAGGATCGCTTCCGCACCCTGGAGCGTGGCCTGGACGCGCAGCTTGGCGTCAGCAAGGACGAACTGACCCGCCTGCAGCAAGCGTTGATCGGATGTTTCCGCCGCTACTTCCAGCAATGGCCGGAAGACAGCGGCGATCTGAGTCCGACGTTGGAAGGCGCCGACGATTTTCTCGCCCGCCTGCAGCGGCTGGAACGCGATGGACTGCCGCAGCACGAGGCGCGCTTTTTCGAACTGCTGCAAAGCCAGAGCAAGAACAACCTGCTCGCCTTGCAACGCCACACTGCCGAAGCGCGCAAGTCCATCGCCCAGCGTCTGGATGAGGTCAATGCCAGCCTGGAACAGGTGCCGTTTAATCACGGCACCTTGCTGACCATCGAATTGAGCGACCGTCGCCTGCCGGAAGTGATCGAGTTTCATCAACGCCTGCGCGATGTGCTCGGCCATCACCAGACCGAACAGCGCGAGGTGGCCGAACAACAATTTGCGGTGCTGCGCGAACTGGTGCGCAAGCTGGGCTCGGCCGAAGGCGAGGACAAGCGCTGGCGCGAGCTGGTGCTGGACGTGCGCCTGCATGTGGAGTTCGTCGGCGTCGAACTGGACGCAGCCACGCGGCAACAGGTCGAGATTTACCGCAGCGGCGCGGGCAAATCGGGCGGTCAGCGTCAGAAACTGGCAACCACCTGTCTGGCCGCTGCCTTGCGCTACCAGCTCGGCGGCGAAGACGGCGAACTGCCGCGCTATTGCGCCGTGGTGCTGGACGAAGCCTTCGACAAGGCCGACAACGAATTCACTGCGCTGGCGATGAATATCTTCGAAAATTTCGGCTTCCAGATGGTGGTGGCCACGCCGTTGAAATCGGTGATGACGCTGGAGCCGTTCATCGGTGGCGCGTGCTTTGTCGAGATCAGCGGGCGACACGATTCGGGCGTGTTGCTGATCGAATACGACGAACAATCGCGCCGGCTCAAGCTGCCCGAGCGCACCCGCAGTGCGGCGGCCAACACCACTGCGGTGGCCGAGCAGGAGTGAGCTGATGGCGCGCGCCGATTGCATGCTGTTGCCAGCTGCCGCACTGCAGGCATTGCGCGGGCAATGGCAACGCCAGCGTGGCGACTGGTTGATCGGCGCATCGGCGCCCAGGCCCATCGTCCTGCAGCCACCCACCCAGGCGCAGGCCAGCGCCCGCTTCGATGCCTTCGGCGACTGGCTGCGCAGCTGGCAGCGCGTCGACTTGCCGGGGCGGGTGGAGTACCGCGATGTGCTGTGGTCGCAGCTGGGGCCGCAACGGCTGCCGCAGACCTGGGTGGTCGAGACACCGGCCGATGCGGCGGCAGCACTGCAGGAGCACGACCGTTGGCAACGCGCCAGCGCGCGCTGCGCCAGCTTGCAGGCGCACTGGCCGGAGGCTGCGGGATTGGCGGCGCGCTTGCGGCGCCAGTTCGATCTGCTCGCCGACAGCACGCAGGCCGATATCGACCGGCTGGTTGCCGTGGTCGACTGGCTGCATCGTCACCGCGACAGCGGCCTGTTCCTGCGCCAGCTTCCCATTGCCGGCATCGACAGCAAATGGGTGCACACGCGTCGCGGCATCATCGCCGACTGGCTGGGCGGGCTGCGTGGCATCGCCGAGCCGCGCAGCTTCGACAGCCTCGCCGGCCTGCGCAGCGCACCGGATCGGGTGCGCTTGCGACTGCTGGATCCGGCGCTGCGCCGTCAGCTCGGCGGCCTGGACGATCTGAGCGTGCCGATCGAACAGCTGGCCGCGCTGCGGTTGCCGATCGAACGCGTGCTGATTGTCGAGAATCTCGACACCGGCCTGGCCTGCGAAGCGTTGCCGGGCACGGCGCTGCTGATGGCGCGCGGGTATGCCGTCGACTACGTGCGCAACATCGAGTGGCTGCGCACGCTTCCGTTGTTCTATTGGGGCGACATCGATACGCACGGGCTGGCGATCCTGCACCGACTGCGCACGCATGCGCCGCAGACCGTGGCGCTGCTGATGGACCAGGCCACGCTGCTCGCCACGCCGCGTGCCATGTGGGGGCACGAACCCCGACAACATCGCGCCCACCGGCTCGCCGCGCTGACGCCGGACGAGCAGCTGTTTTATGCGCGATTGCGCAGTGGACACTTCGGCGCCGCACCGCGGCTCGAACAGGAGCGCATCGCCTGGAGTCAGGCATGGCCGCAGATCCAGGCGGCGTTGCGCGGCTAGTCGCTGGGTACCGCTGTCAGGTGTGTGGTGCAGGCGGGTAGCTTGCACTGAAGCTGCAGCTGCAATCTGCAGGCTCGCAGGTGCGCGTGCCACTGCACAACCTCGCTGGATGGACACGACGGCTGCCGCCAGCATGTCATCGTAGTGAGGATAACGAGCGCGAACTGCTCATTTGAAGATAAGAATCGTTATCATTAGTGGCCCGGATGTGCCCGCCAGTGCGCACATCGCCCCACTGAAGATCCCGATGACCCCACTGCCTGCGCCTCGCCACCTGTTGTTCGTGTCCCTGTTTGCCGCCATGCCGGCCGCTGCCCAGGAGGCCAGCCTGCTCGACGCCATCGTGGTGAGCGAAAAGCGCGCCCTGTACCGGCCGGAAAAAGCCGCCGGCGCCACCCGCACGCAAACGCCGGTGGAGCGGATTCCGCAGGCGATCCAGGTGGTGCCGCGCTCGGTGATCGACGAACAGCAGCTCACCCGGCTGGTGGATGTGGTGGCCAATGTCTCCAACGTGCAGCCCGGCGGCACCCAGGGCAATCGTTCGGAAACCTTCGTCATCCGCGGCTTCGAGGCGTCCTCGTATGCGGTGGACGGCATCCTGCTCAACCCGGCGCAGAACTTCACCGAGACCGTGCGCGATCTGGCCAACGTCGCCCAGGTGGAAGTGCTCAAGGGCCCGGCAGCGGTGTTGTACGGGCGCGGCGAACCTGGCGGGGTGATCAATCTGGTCACGCTGCGCCCGGATGCGGTGTTCGGCGGCAACGCATCGGTGCAGGTGGCCGAATATGGCCTGCGCCGCGTGCAGTCCAGCGTCACCGGCCCGCTGAGCCCGACCCTGTCTGCCCGCGTCAGCGCCGCCGCGCAACAGACCGGCAGCTTTCGCGCTGCGCAGGCCGATGGCGACCGCGTGTTCGTCTCGCCCTCGCTGGCATGGCGGCCGAACGAACAGCTGCGGGCCGATCTGGATCTGGAATACACCCGCCAGACCAGCCCGGGCGATCGCGGTCTGGTCGCCATCGACGGCGTGGTGCGTGGCCCGGCCGAGCGCAGTTTTGGCGAGCCGTGGTCGCGCAATCACGGCAGCTCGCGCACCGCACGCGGGCGCATCGAAGTCGACGCCAATGACTGGCTGACGCTGCGCCAGATCCTCAATCACCAGGACGGCGACAGCGGCCGCGACGTGGCCGACTTCACCGGCTTCAGCGCCGACCGTGCGTTTCTGCAGCGCCGTGCGGTGCGTCAGGACCAGCAGGTGCGCGCCACCACCTCGCAGACCGAAGCGCTGGCGCGTTTCGCTACCGGCCCACTGCGCCATCAAGTGCTGGCCGGCGCCGAATACGTCGATGCGCATCGCCAGACAGATGAAGCCCGCGCGCCGCTGGCCCGCATCAGCGTGACCAATCCGGTGCAGGGCGCCTTGCCGGGCACGTATGTGCCGGCGCGCGCCATCGAGGTCGATGCGCGTTATGCCGCGCTGTACGTGCAGGATCAGATCAGCATCGGCGAGCGCTGGGACGTGCTGGCCGGCGTGCGCTGGGACGATGTGCAGCAGACCACCATCGACAACGGCGCGCGCACCCGCGAAGACGGCCGGCGCGCATCGCCACGTATCGGCGTGGTGTGGAAGGCGGGCCCGCAGCTGTCGCTGTACGCCAACACCTCCACTTCGTTTCGGCCACGCAGCGCCACCCTGTTTGCCGGCGGCAGCGCACCACCTGAGACCGGCCGCCAGTACGAGATTGGCCTGAAAAGCGCGCTATTCGACAACCGCGTGCTCGCCACCGCTGCCGCATTTCAGATCACCAAGGACAACGTCGCCACCAGCGATCCGGACAACAGCGGCTTCGTTCTGGTCACCGGCCAGCAGCGCGTGCGCGGGCTGGAAATAGACATCACCGGCGAGCTCACCCAGAACTGGCGGCTGATTCTGGGCGCCGGCTATCTGGACGCACAGGTCACCCGCGATACCGTCATTCCGGAGGGCAATCGCCTGCGCGGCGTGCCGCGCGTCAGTGCCAGTCTATGGAGCACCTACCACGTCGCCAGCGGGCCGCTGTATGGCCTGACCTTGGGCGCAGGCGCGGTGCATGTGGGCGAACGCGAAGGCGATCTCGCCAATAGCTATCGCATTGCAGGCTGCACGCGTTTCGATGCCTCGGCGGCATACCGCTTCGGCGGCCGTTATCAACTGGCGCTGATGCTGCGTAATGTCGCCAACCGTTTCTACATCGAGCAACCGGTGACGCAGACCACCAATTATCCGGGCGCACCGCGCACCTTGTCGGCAACGTTGAGTATGGATTTCTAAGCGACTAAGAGTCGCCAACAAAACTGTACGCAGCCGGCTGATCTGTAGCTTGGCCGCATGGCGCTTGCCCGCTCACCGACGCCCGCCCACCGACGCGGGACACGCTGCAAGTACGTCCTTGTAAGCTCTTACGCGGCATCCATGCCGCGTAAGGTCCCGCGACGGTGGGCGAGCAAGGACCAGTCGAGAGGGTCGGTGTGCATGGTTGCGGGCAGTGCGCGCCGCGCCGCCGTCCGATGCGGTGCGGTCTGATCGGCTCCTTTCGATCCTAGCAATGGCATTGCCATTGCCAACATCACTCCAGTGTCCGACGAAGGCGAGTGCGGCCAATACGTTGTCGCCATCGATAGAGCGTGCGAGAGGTTCTGTTAGTCGCGCTAAATCGGTCTGGCTCGCGTTCGTCAACGCAGCAGATCCCAGCCCATCTTGCCGATCAGCACGATCACCAGCACCAGAAACAACTTGCGGATCAGCGGTGTGCCACCACGCAGCGCCATCCGCGTGCCGGCGACCGCACCGGCCACGTTGGCCACCGCCATCGGAATGCCGATCGCCAGCATCACCTGGCCGCTGGGCAAAAAGAACGACAGCGCCGCCAAGTTGGTGGCCAGGTTCACCACCTTGGCCGCGGCCGAGGCGCGCAGAAAATCCAGCCCGAAAAAACGGATAAACAAGAAGATCAGAAAACTGCCGGTGCCAGGACCGAAGAACCCATCGTAGAAGCCGATTGCCGCGCCCATTGCCAACGCAGTAATCAACTCACGCCGGCCGATCGCGCGCGGACGATGCAGCGCTCCGAAATCCTTCTTGATCAGCGTGTAGATCAACATCGCGATCAACAACAGCAGAATCAGCGGCCGCACCGCCTGCTTGGGCAGTAGGCTGACCGCCGTAGCGCCCATAAAAGAAAATGTAAACGCCGCCACCGTCGCGTACAGCACCGGCCGCCAAGGAAAGCGCACATTGCGCGCATACCGCCACGCCGACGCCCCGGTACCGAACATCGCGCTGAATTTGTTGGTGCCCAGGATCAGCGACGGCGCCTGTTGCGGCAGCGTGGCGAACAGCCCCGGCAATTGGATCAACCCACCCCCACCAACCGCCGCATCCACCAACCCGGCAACGAAGGCAATGCACAGCAGCCACGGCAATTCGGTAGGAATCAGTTCCAGCAAGACGGCGCTCCGCACGACGGGGACGACAGCATAAACGCGTAGAAACCCGCCTCCCGCCTCCCAATCCCCAATCCCATCCCGCACAATCGCCCGATGCCGACCTCCATACCCACCGATCCCTGTCCCTGTGGCCGGGCCGCCACCTACGCGCAGTGCTGCGGGCAATACCACGCCGGCGCCACCGCACCCGACGCCGAAACCCTGATGCGTGCGCGCTACAGCGCCTATGTACGCCGCGACGTGGCGTACCTGCTCGCCAGCTGGCATCCGTCCACGCGCCCCCCCGAACTGTCGCTGGACCAAGGCGGCCGCACCACCTGGCTCGGCCTGACCGTACAACGCGCCATCGTCACCGGCGCCGACACTGCCGAAGTGGTGTTTCTGGCCCGCTATCGCATTGGCGGCGGCAGCGCGGTACGCATGACCGAACACAGCCGCTTCGTGCGCGAAGACGGCCGCTGGTATTACCTCGACGCGCATTGAATGGGGTCGAGGCTCGAAGTAGCGCAGCATTCTGGCCGCAGACCGTGAAGCCATTCAGCCCGACGAACGGCATGGGCCGGCGCGGTTTGTCGACGCCACGTTCGCGGCCGATCCCGGAAGCTTGCCGCCTCGGCGGAGCTCGCCGCGGGGCGGACACGATCATGGCAACCTTCAATCTCTGGCAATGGGTGCTTGTGGCCATCGCGGTGTTCGCGATCGTGCTGCCGGCGTGTCTGGCCACTGCGATGGTCTGGTTCGGTCCCCGCCACGATGCTCCACGCAGGGCCCGCGCCCGTCGCGTGTCCGACGCCAGCCCCTCCGCACCGGCGCTGTCACTGCTGACCGGCATCACCGGCGACGGCAGCTAAGCGCGGCGATCAATGCCGCCGCGCTGTGGCTGCGTCTCTGCCAGGCGGACCGGTTCAAGACCTCGGCATCGGCGCGCACTATCCCAGCTGACACGCGTCATAGAGCGTCATTGCTGTCCTTACCGGTCTCAAAAGCGCGCGTACTACGCCGTCACTCCCGCGTAGCGCCACCCGCTCCCGCAGCTCACGCTGCTGCAGCGACAGCGCTACCTGCACGCCTCGAACCACCCAGGTTGGCTATGCTCGGCGGCTCGACCTGCCGCAGGAGCGCTCCACCGCATGACGTCCGTCTCTACGCTGGCCACCACGCCATGATGCCGATCCGGTGCGTCCTGCCCACGCTGCTGGCACTGCTGCCATCAGTCGCCTGTGCCGATCCGGCCTTCGACCGCTGCCTGGCGGGCCTGCAGACCCAGGCCGCCGCCAAGGGCGTGGAGGCCGCCAACTTCCAGCGTTTCACCGCCGGCCTGGCGCCCGATCCCAGCGTGTTGCCGCTGCTCGATGCCCAACCCGAATTCACCACCCCGATCTGGGATTACCTCGCCAGCCTGGTCGACAGCCAGCGTGTCACCGACGGCCAGGCCATGTTGGTCACCCACCGCGCGTTGCTGACCCGCCTGTCCGAACAGACCGGCGTGGATCCGGCCACCATCGTGGCGGTGTGGGGCGTGGAGAGCGACTACGGCCGCGTCACCGGCAAGCGCCCGTTGCTGGTCTCATTGGCCACACTGTCGTGTGCGGGCCGCCGTCAGCCGTTCTTCCGTGGCGAATTCCTCGCCTTGCTCGGCCTGCTGCAGCAAGGCGATCTGTCGCCGGATGGCTTGACCGGCTCCTGGGCCGGCGCCTTCGGGCAGACCCAGTTCATGCCCTCGACCTATGCCCGCATCGCGGTGGATGGCGACGGCGACGGCCGCCGCGACCTGGTCGCCAGCATTCCCGACGCGCTGGCCTCCACCGCCAACTATCTGGTCAAGGCCGGCTGGGAGCGCGCCCGTCCCTGGGGGATGGAAGTGCGCCTGCCTGCCGGCTTCGATGCCAGCAAGGCCGGCCGCACCCGTCGCCAACCGCTGCATGCCTGGCAGACCGCCGGCTTGCTCGGCACCGATGGCAAGGCGTTGGCGCCGACCGGTGTGCCCGCCGATACCCCGGCGGCGCTGCTGCTGCCGGCCGGCCCGACCGGGCCGGCGTTTCTGGTGTTCCGCAACTACGACGCGATCTACGCCTACAACGCCGCCGAAAGCTACGCACTATCGATCGCGTTGCTCGCAGACCGCCTGCGCGGCGGCCCCGGCCTGGTCGCGGCATGGCCCACCGACGACCCCGGCCTTGGCCGCCCCGAACGGCGCGAACTGCAGCAATTGCTGCTGGCTCGCGGCCACCTGATCGGCGAGGCCGACGGCATGGTCGGCAGCGCCACCCGCCGCGCCATCCAGGTCGAGCAGACCCGCCTGGGCCTGCAGCCGGCCGACGGCCGCCCCGGCCAACGCATCCTCACCGCCCTGCGCGCCGCCCCGCCGGTCGCCGGCGCCGCCGCCATCCGCGCCACCGCGTTCAAGTTGCCGGCCGCCTATCCCGCATTCGTCCAATCTCCCATCGTCCAGAAGGCACCCCCCATGTCCGACCTCACCGGCCTGCGCACAGGCGATTTCCACGGTTTCCCCTCGCTGTTGATCGACACCCCGTTCTCCACCGCGGCCATCAGCCTGTTTGGCGGCCAGCTGCTGTCGTTCGTGCCCAAGGGCGGGCAGGACGTGATGTGGCTGTCGCCCACCGCCAAGCAGCCGCCCACCCCGATCCGCGGCGGCGCCCCGGTGTGCTGGCCGTACTTCGGCCGCCAGGACCAGACCGGCGAGGTGCCCGCGCACGGCTTCGTGCGCACCGTGCCGTGGCAGCTGACCGACAGCCGCCGCGAAGACGACGGCACCCTGGTGCTCACGCTGACTCCGCCCAGCTTCGACGACCTGGCGCTGCGCCTGCGCATGACCCTGCGTATCGGCCGCACGCTCGAACAGAGTCTGATCACCGACAACACCAGTCCGGCCCCGATGCGGTTCACCCAGGCGCTGCACAACTACTTCCGCGTCGGCGACGCGCTCAAGGTCAGCGTGCAGGGCCTGGACGGGCTGGACTACCTCGACAAGTACGAAAACTACGCCACCGCCCATCGCCAACAAGGCGACTGGAGCCTGCGCGATCCGCGCGACCCCGGCCGCAGCGACCGCATCTACACCAACGCCGGCGGCCACTACACCCTGACCGACCCGGTGCTCGGCCGCCGCATCGTCATCGCCACCCAGGGCAGCCGCTCGCTGGTGGCCTGGAACCCGGGCGAAGAAGCGGCCGCCAAGATGGCCGACGTGGGCGCCGGCTGGCGCGACTACGTCTGCCTGGAAGCGGCCAACGCCGGCCCGGACGTGATCGAACTCGCCCCCGGCGCCAGCCACACGCTGACTCAGACCATCAGTGTCGAGTAGCCGCACGAATCGCCCAAGGCACGCGCAGCGCACGCGCTGCTTTCGAAGAAAATAAAGAGGCAGCGACGACTCCCTTCTCCCATCGGGAGGAGGTGCCCCGAAGGGGCGGATGAGGGTACGCGCGAAGCCTGGTGAAGTTTGAGTGCGCGTGTGGCTTCGCCCCGTACCCTCACCCCAACCCCTCTCCCGGCGAGAGGGGCTTGAACGACATCGCGCAATGATCTTGCGCTGGACGCAGAGACCAAGCTCTTCTGACGCACACGCCAAGCGCTTCCCTTCTCCCCTCGGGAGAAGGTGCCCGAAGGGGCGGATGAGGGTACGTAAGCCCATCCCCACCGCTCAATCCGCCGCTACACTCGCCGCTTCGCCCCCTGCGTGCCGCGCGATGTCCATCTCTCCCGATTCCGCATCCGCTCCTGCACCGGGCCGGCGCCGCGCCGCGCTGATCTTCATCTTCATCACCGTGCTGATCGACGTGCTGTCCTTCGGCGTGATCATTCCGGTGCTGCCGGATCTGGTGCGGCACTTTACCGGTGGCGACTACGCCGTGGCGGCCGGCTGGATCGGTTGGTTCGGCTTTCTATTCGCCGCCATCCAGTTCGTCTGCTCGCCGCTGCAGGGCGCCTTGTCCGACCGCTACGGCCGCCGCCCGGTGATCCTGCTCTCGTGTCTGGGGCTGGGCCTGGACTTCATCCTGATGGCCGTCGCGCATTCCCTGCCGATGCTGCTGCTGGCGCGGGTGATCTCCGGCGTATGCTCGGCCAGCTTTTCCACTGCCAACGCCTATATCGCCGATGTCACCCCTGCCGACAAACGCGCCGGTGCGTTCGGCATGCTCGGCGCCGCATTTGGCATTGGCTTTGTCGCCGGCCCGCTGATCGGCGGCTGGCTGGGCAGCATCGGTCTGCGCTGGCCGTTTTGGTTTGCCGCCGGGCTGGCCTTGTTGAACGTGTTGTACGGCTGGTTTGTGCTGCCCGAATCGCTACCCGCCGAACGCCGCACCGCGCGGCTGGATTGGTCGCATGCCAACCCGCTTGGCGCGCTCAAGCTGCTGCGTCGCTACCCGCAGGTATTCGGCCTGGCCTCGGTGGTGTTCCTGGCCAACCTGGCGCATTACGTCTACCCCAGCATCTTCGTGCTGTTCGCCAGCTACCAGTATCACTGGGGCCCGCGCGAAGTGAGCTGGGTGCTGGCCGGCGTGGGTGTGTGCAGCATCATCGTCAACGCGTTGCTGGTCGGCCGGCTGGTGCGCTGGCTGGGCGAACGTCGCGCGCTGCTGCTGGGTCTGGGCTGTGGGATCATCGGTTTCGTCATCTATGGGCTGGCCGACAGCGGCACCGCGTTCCTGATCGGCGTGCCGATCAGCGCGTTCTGGGCGATCGCCGCACCGTCCGCGCAGGCCTTGATCACCCGCGAGGTCGGCGCCGATGCGCAAGGCCGCGTGCAGGGCGCGTTGACCAGTCTGATCAGTCTGGCCGGCATCGCCGGTCCGTTGTTGTTCGCCAACGTGTTTGCCTGGTTTATCGGCAGCGGCGCCCCGTTGCATCTGCCCGGCGCGCCCTGGTTGCTGGCCGGTCTCCTGCTTGCCGCAGGCTGGGTCATGGCCTGGAAGCGGGCAGGGCGAGGGCCCGGCATCGCGCACGCAACGCCGCGATAATGCCAACCTATTCACGTTGCACTCGCGTCCGCTTTATCTGATTTGCGCAGGCGCTGCTAGGCTGGTGTCCTTCGTGCTGCGGCACCGCCTCGAGTCCCTATGTCTTCCGACGCCTTGGCAGTTCCGCCCTCGGCCGCGTTCGTGCTGCGCGATGCCACCCAGGGCATCCATTGCCTGGTCGAAGCGATCCCGCTGATGCAGGCGTTGGGGCAGGGACGCGTCGATCGCGACGCCTATGCGCTGATCCTGCGCCGGCACCATGCACTGCTGGCCGGCTTCGAAGCGCAACTGCGCAATTGGCTCAGTACCCTGGCTGGAACCGGCTGGCAGTATCGCCGCCGCGTGCCGGCCTTACGCGAAGACCTGCGCGCGCTCGGCCAGCAACCAGGCACTGCCATCGCAGCGCCCGCCGCCGGCAACGATGCCGCGCGCTGGGGCATGCTCTATGTCATCGAAGGCTCGCAACTGGGGGGCCGGATGATCGCGCGCAGCCTGCGCAAGCAGCAGCCCGGTCTGGCCGATGCCTTGCGCTATTTCGAACTGGCCGACGACGATCCAGCCGGCTGGCGCCATTTCCAGACCGTGCTCAACCAACGTCTCGACACGCCTTGCGCACGCGCCGCCGCCATCGACGGTGCGCAGGCCATGTTTGCCCACTTCCACACCTGCCTCGCAGCGGAGCCGCGCCCGTGAACCAGCCAACCGAACCCCTGAATATGGATGTCTGCGCCCGCGAGCCGATCCACATTCCCGGCCTGATCCAGCCCTACGGCGTGCTGCTGGTGATCGAGCCGGCCGATGGATGCATCGTGCAGGCCAGCACCACCGCCGCCGACTTGCTCGGCGTGCCGCTGGCCGAGCTGTTGGGCATGCCCTACACGCAGGTGCTGGAACTGCCCGGCGAGCAGCCGTTCGCGGTCGACGACCAGGCGCAACACCTATTACATGCCGAGGTGCGTTTCCCCAGGCGCGCCGCGCCCACCGATCACCCGTGGGTGGCCGCCTGGCATCTGTATCCGGAGCAATGGCTGGTCGAAATCGAACCGCGCGACGCCCGCCTGATGGACGTCACCCTGCGCGAGGCGCTGCCGCTGTTGCGCAGCATCGAGCGCGATCCCGGCATCGACGAAGCGGCGGTGCGTGCGGCCAAGGGCCTACGCAACATGATCGGTTTCGATCGGGTGATGATTTACCGCTTCGACGAAGAGTGGAACGGCGAAGTCATTGCCGAGGCGCGCACCCCCGAATTGGTGGCCTATCTCGGCCAGCGTTATCCCGCCACCGACATCCCGGCGCAGGCGCGCGCGCTGTACCTGCGCAACCGCGTCCGCCAGATCGCCGATGTCGGCTACCAGTCCGCCGCGATCGAGCCCACCTTGCATCCGCGTCTGGGCACGCCGGTGGATCTGAGCGATGTCAGCCTGCGGAGCGTCTCGCCGGTGCATCTGGAATATCTGGCCAACATGGGCGTGAGTGCCACCCTGGTCTCCTCGCTCGTGGTCAACGACGTGCTGTGGGGGCTGATCGCCTGCCACCACTACAGCCCGCACTTCACCAGCCACGCCATGCGCGATGCCACCGATGCGGTCACGCGCGCGCTGGCTGGTCGCATCGGCGCCTTGCAGGCGGTCGAGCGTGCGCGCATGGAATCGGTGCTGCTCACCGTGCGCGAAAAGCTGATCACCGACTTCAACGACGCCGCCCAGATGACGGTAGAGATGCTCGCCGATATGGCGCCTGACCTGATGGACGTGGTGGATGCCGACGGCGTGGCGATCTTCCATGGCAAGGAGATCAGCCGCCATGGCACCACGCCCGATGCCGCCGCGCTGCGGCGCATCCGCGACCATATCGAATCCGCACACCACGCCGCCCTGCGCGAGGATGCCGTCGGCGCCCTGCATGTGGAGGCGATCGGTGAGGTATTTCCCGAGCTGGCCGATCTGGCACCGCTGGCTGCCGGTTTCATTTTCGTGCCGCTGATGCCGCAGTCGCGCAGCGCCTTGCTGTGGACCCGCCGCGAACAGGTGCAGACGGTCAACTGGGCCGGCAATCCGCAGCTGGCCAAGCTGGCGGACATCCCCAACTCGCGCCTTTCGCCGCGCAAGAGCTTCGATCTCTGGCAGGAAACCGTGCGTGGCCGCGCGCGTCGCTGGTCGCCGCTGCACCTGGAGTCGGCCCGCAGCCTGCGTGTGTTGATCGAACTGATGGAACGCAAACGCTTCCAGCAGGATTTCACCCTGCTCGAAGCCTCGCTGTCGCGTCTGCGCGACGGTGTGGCCATCATCGAACGTGGCGCAACCACGGCCGCGCACCGGCTGATGTTCGTCAACCCGGCGTTCGCAGAGCTCATCCAGACCGAAGTGGCCGATCTGATCGGTTGCGACATCCTGACCCTGCTGGCCAGCGATGCCGCCCGATCCAAGGTGGAACTGCTCGAAGAGGCACTGCGGCAGGGCCGCGCCGCCTACGTCACCTTGCCGCTGCGCGCGCCCGGCGGCTCGCCGGTCTACCGCCAATTCCATCTCGAACCGCTGCCCAGCCCCAGCGGCGTCACCGCGCACTGGCTGCTGCAACTACGCGATCCCGAATAAGCGAGCCGGTGCCGCGCCAGGTGCAAGCTCGCAACATGCTGGCTGCGGTCCAGTCGCCCGCATCGCTTAGCGCGTCGGGCACTGCATCTCGGTGAGTCCATCCGATAAGACGCCCATCCACTGGATGGTGTGCCGCGGCTAGGCCCGCGGCCGCAACACCAACAAGGTGATCGTTCCGGCCACCAGGCCCCAGAACGAGGCACCGATCCCGCCCAGCGTCAGCCCGGACGCCGTCACCAGAAAGGTGATCAGCGCCGCCTCGCGCTCGCTGTCTTCGCGCAAGGCCGCCGCTAGGCTGTTGCCGATCGTGCCCAACAACGCGATCCCGGCGATCGCCATCACCAGCTCGCGCGGAAAGGCGGCAAACACCGCCGCCACGGTCGCGCCGAACAAGCCGATCACCACATAGAACACGCCCGCACTGACCGCAGCCACATAACGCCGCGCCGGATCCTCATGCGCCTCGCGTCCCATGCAGATCGCAGCGGTGATCGCCGCCAGGTTCAAGGCAAAGCCGCCGAATGGCGCCAGCAGCGTATTGACCGCACCGATCCAGCCGATCGTCGGCGAGATCGGCACCGTATAGCCGGAGGCCCGAATCACCGCCACACCCGGCACGTTCTGCGAAGCCATGGTGACCACGAACAAGGGAATCGCCAGCCCGAACAGCGCCGCCCACGACAGTGACGGCATTACCAGCACCGGATGCGCCAACTCCATCTGCACCGTTGTCCAGTGCAATAGCCCGCCACTGGCCGCAATCGCGATGCCGACCAGCAGCGTCGCAATCACCGCATAACGCGCAAACCAGCGCCGCCCGACCAGATAGGTCGCCAGCATCGCCAGTGCCAACATCACCTGACTCTGCATCGCCACGAACAGATCCAGCCCAAAGCGCAACAACACCCCGGCCAACATGCCCGAGGCCAGCGAGATCGGAATGCGCCGGATCGCCCGCTCGAACAACCCCGAGAAACCCGCCACCATGCCAAGCACTGCAGCCACCACAAACGCACCGACTGCCTCACGCAACGGTACACCGGCCGCACTGCCGATCAGCATCGCCGCACCCGGCGTGGACCACGCCGTCACCACCGGCACGCGATAGCGCAGCGACAATCCAATGCAGGTCACCCCCATGCCGATCCCGAGCGCCCACATCCACGAGGCGATCTGCGCCTGATCCGCCCCCAGATGGCGTGCCGCCTCGAATACGATCACCGCCGAGCTGGCAAAACCCACCAGCACCGTGACAAAGCCTGCAGCAATCGCAGGCAGGGACAGATCGCGGAGCAGGCTGCGGGAGGGAAGCATCGTGAGCTCTCTATCTAGTGCACCCATTCTCACCGAGCACGCCGATGATCGATACCGAAGCACCTGCTCTATGGATAGCCCTGTGTAGACACAGCCCTTTGGCTATATATATAGAGCAGCGCCACCACGTCGCATTCGCACGTGGAATCGGACGTCGCGCATTCGCGCAGTGATGCTCGTGTCATACCAGTGTCAAAAAGTGCTTGCACTTCTGCACAGTCTCGATAAACTGCGCGACCTCGCTCAGGACGGCGGCGCTTCTCGAAGCACCGCAACAACGAACGGGTTCGAAAGCCTCCAGAAATTGGGAGTTGACGAAGCAGGAAAGTCGGCTATGATGGGCGGCTCGCTACACGGAAAGACGCTACGGCGGATTGAAGTGCAGCGGCGGCAACCTCCTCTTCACGAGGGGTTGACGAAGATGAAAAGCCTGCTAATATGGTCGGCTCGCTTCGCAGAAAACCTTCGGGTCGAAACGAAGCAGCGTCAACCACCTCGGAAACAAGGTGTTGACGGCAAGAAAAAGTCCGCTATACTAGGCGGCTAGCTTCGACGGAAACGACGAAGCTGACGGGAACGGCGCTGAGGCCACTTCCCAATGTTCTTTGACAGTGTGCGCAGGTAATTTGTGCGGACGCCTGCAGGAAG
>NZ_MDFM01000041.1 GCF_002939985.1 Xanthomonas hortorum pv. cynarae
GAGATATCGGTTGGATATGGCTTACGAGGCTTCATCCGTATACGTTATCGTGACAAGGGCAAAGTTCATAACACGCTCTAGGGAAGAACGACTCAATGTCTTCACAAACTGTGATCACTGCTCCCTGATGCAATATTGCATTGCGAACTTGGTCTTGGCCTTTGAGGCTACCGGTAAGATATGCAGGAAAAATTACAGCAGTGAGAAGTCTCTGCTTGATGCGAATTTGGATATCTTTCAGCGGAAATAGCGCATCAAATGTCTGACGGACGCTACCGTCTGGCTTCGCGATAGCTTTAGCAAGGCGGTACCGCTCACTGCTTGTTTCGGCTACACGTTGAAGCATTTCCGGCGGGTAACCCAGCACCCGAGACAAGGCGAGCAGGCTGTGAATCGGCTTGTGGGGATAGCTAGGCGGTTGCTCAAGCTGGCTCATTCAAAAGATCCAAGGCTGTCATTGCCAGTTGACCGGCTAACTCCTTGTCAATACCCGACAGCTCACCCTTCTCCGCACCAAGGAAGAAGAGAATTTCGATAGGCACGCGAAGACCTGCCGCGATCTTCTCGATTGTCGATAGCGTAGGGTCGCGCTTGGAGTTCTCCAACATAGAGAGATAAGAGACCGAGCAGCCAGCTAGCTTGGCCAATTCTGCCTGGCTAAGCTGGCGCCGTGCACGACACATCTGTATCGCGTTTCCAAGGTTCATAAGAATTTCCAAAACATGAAAGGCTTGTTGCGCCGTGTCGTGTCCATCTCAGTCAGTTCATCAAATCAGTAATGTTCGAAACAATTCGAATTACATTAGCGATGATGGAAAGTACGCGATAAGCCAGCGTTTCTGCTGCCTTCTTGTCCTTACAATCGCAGTTTAATTCCAGCGTTGCGATTACTGCATTGATTTCTTCGATGACGCTTGCATCGAGTTGGCTTTGATAAACGTCGAGCAAATTTTTGAGCTGCGCGACGCTGTTCTCGTTCGTATGAGTGTCCACGGGGGACTTCTCCTTCAATCCAGGCAAAATTGCCCGCGCCCATTAGCAAAGAAGCCGGAAGGAGCCAACCCGATGCAACAAGCCAATCACCATTCTTCCGCTCTAAGAACGCGCCCATTGAGCCGGGACGTTCCTCGTACACGGACCGAGACCGAAGGCTCGACGTGCGTACGGCGGATATAGCCTCACCATGGAGTGGGGCAACCTATTTAAACAAGGTCGATTAGCTAGCTTCTTTGTACTGGTAATGGAAGGCGAATCACACTGACTAGAACTCAACCGAGCGGTATCACTCGGCCTAGGCACAGGATAAGCGCAACCTTGTCTAACTGCAAGTATTTTTTTACTGACAGTGAACTTGCTAATCTGGTGGAGGTTTTTTACCTCTCGGCTCTAGGTCTAGGCGATGTAGATAGCCTGTCTAATCGTCAGTAGCCGGTAGTTTGCGTCCACCCGAACACCACAATTTGTTTGACGCTGACCAGACCAGGTTTTCCCAACTGCAGCGGCCCACACGGTGCCCCCTGCCATCCGACCTATTGACTACACCTGTCGCCAGGCTTACGGTGGCGACAACTGTAGTCATGGAGAGCGGCATGCGCGGCAAGACCATCGGGGACCAGGAGCTGGCCCTGCTGCAACACATCGAAGAACAGCGGCACGCCAGTGTCGGCGAAGTGGCGGCCGCGTTCGGTGAGCCGCGCGGGCTGGCGCGCTCCACCGTGCTGACCATGATGGAGCGCCTGCGCGCCAAGGGCTTTTTGCGCCGCAAGCAGGTGGAGGGCATGTACCGCTACAGCGCCACCACCGGCCAGGACGATGTGGTGCGCTCGGCTGTTGGGCAGTTCGTGGAAAAGACCTTGCAGGGCTCGGTGTCGCCGTTCGTGGCGTGGATGTCGCAGCGCGCCGAAGTCAGCGATACCGAGCTGGCCGAACTCGAAGCCCTGGTCGCCAAGCTGCAATCGCAGCGCAAGGAGGATTGAGCCATGTCGCCCCTGATCGAATCGCTGTTATGGAAACTCGGCGCCACCAGTGTGCAGACCGCGGTGCTGACACTTGCGGTGTGGGCGCTGTGTCGCGGGGTGAAGCGCTTGCCGGCCACCACGCAAACCTGGCTGTGGTGGTTGGTAGGCGTGCAGGCCGTGGTTGGCCTGCTGTGGAACGCGCCGCTGCAGTTGCCGGTGTTGCCGGCGCACACGTTTGCATCTGCGCTTGGCAGCGCCGATGCGTTGGTGCCGATGGCCACGGCCACGGCCGCCGCATCGACAGCAGCCACTGCCAGCGCGACGGCGCACGCCATGGATGTCACGGTCTGGTCGTCGTGGGCCACGTGGTTGTTTGCGGTGTGGGCGGCCGGCGTGCTGGTGATCGCGGCCGGCACATTGCGCGCGTATTGGCGCAGCCGTGCGTTGGTGCGCGCGGCCCAGCCGTGCACCGACGAGGCGTTGGTGCAGTCGCTGCAGATGGCCGCCGAGGCGCACGGCTTGTTGCACCCACCCGCGTTGCGGCTGTCTTCGCAGATCGATTCGCCGCAGTTGATCGGCCCGTGGCGGCCGGTGTTGCTGCTCCCGGCCAAGCGCCTGGCGCAGATGGCCGACGACGACCTGGACATGGCGCTGACCCACGAGTTGATCCACCTGCGCCGCCGCGACCTGTGGTGGGGGCTGCTGCCGTCGCTTGCCCAGCATCTGTTCTTCTTCCATCCGCTTGTGCACCTGGCCGCCCGTGAATACGCCATCGCCCGCGAAGCGGCCTGCGATGCGGCCGTGGTCGCCGGGCATCGCCATTGCCGTCATGACTATGGACGCCTGCTGCTGCAGTTCGGGGTATCGCCACGTCCGCTCGGTGGCGTGGCAAGTGCCTCGCCGTCGTTCCTCAGCTTGAAGCGCAGGCTGGTGATGTTGCAGGACACCAGCACCTTTCCGCGGCTGGCCGCGGCGGTGATCCTGGCGACGGTGGCCGTCGCCGGTGTGATGCCGCTGCGCCTGGTCGCAATGCCGGTGCCGGCCACGTCCACCAGCATGCGGCCCATCGTGGTGACCGCCCCGGCAGCGCAACGCACGCCCGGTACGCCCGGCGGTGTGTCGTTGGTGGATGCCGCAGCGCCGATGAGTGCACTGCCTGCCCCGGCGCTGCCCGCACTGCCTGCGGCACCGGCTGCCCCGGCGTCGCACGGTGTCATCGCCGATGTGCTGGGTGCCGAGCCACTGCCTGGTGCAGATGGGGATGCAACGCAAAGCCGCTGGGATGTGGAGCTGGACCGCGTCAGCCGCGAGGCCGCCGCCACGGCGCTGCGTGATGCGCAGAGCGCCATGCAGGATGTGCTGGGTGCCGACAACCGCGAGCTTGAACCTCGACAGGAACAGATGCAGGACGCGCAGGACGCGCTGCAGGAAGCACGCGAACAGCTGGCGTCATTAGGCCCGGAACTGGCGCAGGCCAAACAGGACGCGCAACAGCAGGCGCGCGAAGCCGAGCAACAGATTCGCGAGGTGGCGCAGCAGCATCGCCAGGCGCAATACGCCTATGCCGCGGCGGTGCGCCAAGCGGCCGAGCTGACCCGGCATCAGGCCGAAATGGACAAGCAGGCCGCACGTCAGGCCCGCATCGAGGCTGCGCGCGCGCAGCAGGAAGCGGCGCAAGCGCAGGCAGACGCCGAAGACGCACAGAACAACTAGGAGTCAGTAACGCCACCACTGCGCTCACCGCCACGTGAGCACGGCCGCTGCGCGGAGTCGTCATTGACCACGCGCACGCACTGGTTCTGAGCGCAGCATCCGCACCCAGCTGACGGCCGCTCGCTCCGTCATGCTGGCGACCCAAGATCGCCGAACACAGCGAGCCAGCAGTCGCGGGCTCGCTGCTGACCGTACGTCGCGTCAGCACCGTCTCTAGCGGCCACGCCTCGGCAACGTGTGGTGTGCAGTCACCGATCCGCTCCTGGCCGTGCACGGCCGGCAGACCCGTGCCAGCGGTAATGACACCAGGCACCTGCCGGCATCGTGCGATCGCATCGCGCCAGGCAGCACCTGCATCGACACGGGCTCGCCACAGCCCGGCACTTCCTGCGTGACGACGCTGCGCAGCGTCGGCAACGCCGTGGCCGCGTGATCGCTGTTTCCCACCCCGCCTGCGTGTCCTGCGCAGGCGGTACCTACCGAGCTGTGACCTTCGTGGAGATCTCTCATGATCCAGACCGCTTCCCCATTGCTGTGCCTACGCACCGCGTTGCTGCTGGCCATCGCCGCACTCGCCGGTCCCTCGCTGATCGCAACCGCGTCTGCAACCACATCTGCATCGCATACGCTTGCGTTGGCTGCCGTGCCCGCATCGCCTGTCATACCGGCACTGCCTGCACCTGCGGCTTCTCCTGTCGCGCCAACGGCGATTGCGCCAACAGCGCCTTTGGCACCCGTCGCACCGGTCGCACCCAGTGCACCCAGTGCACCCAGTGCAGCAGCCCCGGTTGCACCGCGAGCCGGAGCAAACGCACCGTGCGGCAAAGCCACCGCAACCAACCAGGACGAAGGCGATGCCTATGTGTTGGTGCACGGCGAGCATCAGGTCATGCATGGCTCGCGCAGCGATCTGCAGACCGCACGCGCCTATGCCGGCAATGGCCAGCGCGTGTTGTGGTTCCGTGCCGATGGCGTGCAATACCTGGTGCGTAATCCGACGCTGATGCATCGGCTGAGCGCGGCGCATGTCCGCAGCCAGCAATTGGCCGACGCCCAGGCCACCTTGGCGGCACGTCAGCATGCGCTGAGCGAGCGCCAGGCCGCACTGGCCGCACAGCTCTCTGCACAGACCGAGCCGCGTGCGCTCCAGGCCTCGACACGCATGCCGTCAGCCGCTGCATCCGCATCCTCGCAACAGGGCGCGATGCCCGAGGCGCTGCAGGCATTGGCCAGGGAGCAACGTGCATTGGCCGACAGGCAGGCCGCGTTGGCGACCAAGCAGGCCGGTGCCTCCAAGCTGGCCACGCGCGAAGCGCTGAAGGTGCTGCGCGAGGCGTTGGACCGTGGCCTGGTCACACGGGTCTCCGGCTAGTCGCATCGTGTCGCCATCGTGCGCGGGCAAGCTGGATACGCTGGTGCCTGTCTGCTCGCCGATACTGAGCAACAGGCATCAACCACGCACACAGGTGTCGCCATCACACACAAAATTCAACGTGCTGCAAACGCCTGCTTAAACGAAATATTCGGTCTTTCGATAGGGCAAATACGCCGTCGATTGTGAGTTGGCGAGATTGCGTACCCTCACCCCAACTCCCGCTCCGCGCCCCGGCCCGCGCTTGCGGCGCGGGCGCTCCAAGGCACGCGCGCCAGTGGCACGCAAGCCGTGCCTTATCGCCCCGGAGGGAGAGGGCTTCTGCATTCGCCATATAAGCCCAACTTCAAACCTCATACACCTCACGAAACGCGTCCATGTCCTTGAAGGTACAAAAGTGGAAACGCGGCACCGTGATCGGGCCTGCCGCCGCAAGCCGCTTCAACCAATCGCCCACCGCAAGGCGATAGGCCACCTGCTCAGCCGCATCGAGCGTCTCGCACAGGTAAGCCAACGAGATGTGGAAGCGGAAATTGGTGTAATCCGGGCGCTGCAGTTTGGTCAACGTCATCAATGCCTGACGCGCCGTCTCCAACCGCTGCGCGGTGGCTGCATCGGCAGGCAGCAACGGAATCAGCAGATTGTCGTGGCTGCCGGTCCTGGCCGCCGTGGGGTCGACCAGAAACCGGCACGCGCCGAGCGGTGCAGCATCGCGCTGCTGCAACCGCGACAGGAAGCTGGCGTTGATGTCGGCCAACGCCACATCGCGCGCCAGATCGCTCGGCCATGGCCCGTGCGCGCGGTCGGTTTCATTGACCCCGCCCAGCAAGGTCACGTGATAGCTGCTCGGCGGCAACACGGCCAGCTTGTTGGCGAAGCGCTGCTCGGGCAATTCGCGGTAGATCTCCAGCACCCGGTCGAAACTGTCGTAGCCATCGCTCTGCTGTTCGAGATGGCCCACAAACGTATTGCCGGCAAACGGCATCGGCCGTCTGGAGCGCAGGAACTTGCGGCCCACATCCGGCGGCGGCGCTTTATCGGCAAGATCGGCGAGCACCGGCAACGCGGTGGACAGCAACGAGGCGCCGGCAGCAGCGGCCAGCAGCCGGCGGCGGCTGAAGGTGGTATCCAGACATGGCGACATACACAGCTCCTCAAAGTTTGACATTGACGCCGACCATCACGGTGGGGGCCATCTTCCAGGCCGATTGCACATATTCCTGATCGCGGCCGATGCGGTACTGGTAGCCCTGGCCGGCCAGATTGAGCACGTCCAGGCTCAGCGACACCGCCGGCGACACATCCCAGCCCAGTTTCAGATCGATGCGGTCCAGCGGTTGCTGGTAACGGTTGCGATAGAACTCGGGCAGGCTGCTGTAATTGGGAAAGCGGTCATCCCACAGCTCGCCGGTGCGGCTCCAGGCCAGCGTGGTGCGCAGTGGGCCACGGGCGTAATTCAGGGTCAGATTCCACAGCTGCCTGGGCTGCTGCGGCAGTACGTCCAGGGTGGTGCGGGTGCCATCGCCGAGCACCACCGGGTACTCCACGTCCAGGAACGTGACATTGGCCGACACCGACAAGCCGTCCAGCGCAGGCAGCAACGGCCCCAGCTCCTTGATGGCTCCCAGCTCGGCGCCACGCAGGCGCACCGGCCGGTCCACATTGCGTGGCTGGGTGACCAGCACCTGCTCGCCGTCGATGGTGTCCATCTGACCGTAGCGGAAGATTTCATCGTCGATGGTCTTGTGGAACAGCGCGATCGACAGCAGGCTGCCGCCGTCGTCGAAGCTCCAGTCGTGGCCGAGGTCCAGGTTCTGCGAGCGGCGCGGCTGCAGGTCCGGGTTGCCCTGGTTGAGCGTGGGCGGTGTGCTGCCCAGCTGCAGCACGCCGCCGTTCAATGCCATCTGGTCCAGGCGCGGGCGGCCGATCGAGCGCGAGGCACCAAAGCGCAGCGTGCCGTTGGCGCTGGTCTGCAGTTGCCCGCTGAGCGATGGCAACCAGTTGCGGTAGGTGCGCACCGCGCTGACCGGCGTCCAGGTGGTTCCGCTCAGCTGCTGGCCGGCGCTGGCAAAGCGGGTCTGTTCCAGACGGATGCCGCCGGCCAGCAGCCAGCGCTCGCCGCGCCATTGCGCCTGGGCAAAGCCGGCGCGCACCTGCTCGTCGACGCTGTAGCTGCCGCTGTTCTGCGCGGTGGTGTCCACCACCCCGCGCGCCTGGCCGGCGAGCGCATCCCAGCGCGCATCCGCCAATGCCGGGTCGATGGTCATCATCTGCCTGTTGCAGCCCAGCGCGCAGGTGGGGCTGCCCAGCACGTCGGCCAATGTGTCAGGCAGGCCGTTCCAGGTGGTGCGCTGCACGTCGGTGCGCATGTGCGTGCGCACCTGCCGCGCGCCAACCGCCAGCCCCAGCCCACGGCTGTCCTCATCCATGTTGCGCCGCAGCTCCAGCTGCAGGTCGCCGACCCGTTCGGCGTAGCCGGTGCGTTCTTGCTGGTGATAGAGGTTTGCGTAGCGCCCCGGGTCGTCGGCCAGGGCCGGGGCCAGGGGCGTGAAAGCGGGCAGAGTGCCGCTCCAGTCGAATCCATACGCCAGGCGATTTTGCTGGAAGCGGTCCCAGGTCTGCGGGTTGTCCACCGTGGCGCGCGAGGTGCTGGCGCGCAGCGCGGCGCGCCACTGCGCCGGCAACTCGGCCAGCAGTTCGCCGTTGATGCCCGACAGCGCGCGCTTCCAGCGCAACTGCCCCAATTCCACGTACTGATTCAGGTTGTCGAGCGTGCCGCTCTGCGGGCCGGTGCGGCTCAGGCGTGCGCTGTTCTGCACCTGGGCGTTCTGGGTATAGCGGTCCGAGGCCTCGCGCTGGCGGAAGCTGTAACCGGACACATGGCCGCTGAGCGGGCCCTCCGGCTGCCAGTCCACGCGCGCGGTGAGGCTGCGCCGTTCGCGAGTGTTGTCGTAGTTGTACCAGCGCCGCTCGCTGGGCACCGCATCGCCGGTGCCGCCATAGGCCACCGGATCGCGCGTGCCATTGGCGGCGTACCAGTTCAAGCCGCCGCCGTTTTCCTGCTGCGGTACCCAGATCTCGCGCCGCCATTGGCTGGCGGCGCCCAAAAAGGCGAACTGCCCGTCGCGACCGAAGCGCTTGCCCCACTTCAGGTCGCCCTCGCCAACCGGGGTCCTGCCGCCATAGCGGCTGCCCATCAGGTTGGCGCCGCCCTTGGCCGAGAAGGTGAGCAGGCCGTCCGGGCGGCTGAAGCCGGTGGCGGTGACCAGGTTGGTGACGCCGCCGATCGCGCCGCCGTCGTTTTCCGGCAGGAACGACTTCACCACATCGATGCGGTCGACAAAGTTGGCCGGCAGCACATCCATCATCGCCTGGCGGCTGCCGATGTCGTTGCTGGCGAACGCAAAGCCGTCGATCAGCATGCTGTTGTAGTTGCCGTTGAGGCCGCGCACCGTCACGTAGCGCGGCTCGCCCTGGTACTCCACGGTGCTGACGCCGGTGACCCGGCGCAGCGCATCGCCCACGTTGAAGTCCGCCAGTTGCCCTATGCTGTCGGCGGCGACCGAGTCCACGATGGTGGGCGCAGCCTGTTTGGTGGCGATGGCACGCGTGTTCTGCGACTGGAATGAGGTGCGCACCTGCACGGCATCCAGGGTCAGCGCCGAAGCATCGGCGGGCGCCTCGGCAGCCTGCGCCGGTGCGTGCATCCAGCCCACCACGGCCATGCCCAGCGCGAGCGACAATATGCGACGCTGCGGGCCGCAGGCCGGACCGGGCAGACACACAGGGCCAGAGGAAGAGGGATGAAACAGACGCATGGCACGATCCGCGATGTCGGGCGGCCCCAACGCGGGGCCGCAGGCGGATTAAATTAATCTGCTTAATTTAAACTTATGTGACAACAACCGCCCTTTTGCTTCCTATGTCTTCCTTCTTCGCCCGCGCGGCCATTCGTTCGCATTACCGCCGCCGTAACGACGGGCAGGCCGCCGGTTCCAGCGAACGCGCGTTGCTGGATCTGATCCGCAGTGCCGGCCAGCTGGCACGTGCCGATCTGCCGCGCGCCAGCGGGCTCAGCGTTCCCGGCACCAAGGGCATCATCGACCCGCTGGTCGCACAGGGCTTGCTCCAGCTCGGCCCGTCGCTGCGGCGTGGTCGCGGTCAACCCAGCGTGCAGCTGAGTCTGGTGCCCGGCTACGCGTTCAGCGTGGGGGTCTCGGTGATGGTCGATGGCATCGCGGTGGTGCTGATCGACTTCGCCGGGCAGGTGCGCGGCATGCGCCAGCTCACGGCCTTCCCGTTGACGCTGGATCTGCTCGCGGCGCGCTTGCCGGAATTGCTGGAGCAGTTGTTGCAGGCGGCCGGTGTGGACCGGCAGCAGCTGTTCGGGGTGGGCGTCAGCATGACCGGCCCGCGCATCGGCGACGGTACACGGGTCAATCCGCCGCTCTCGCTGGCCGCCGAATGGATGCAGGTGGAGCTGGACCGGTTCATCGCCGAGCGCCTGCAGTTGCCGGTCTGGATGGACAACGACGCCCATTGCGCCGCCCTGGCCGAGGCCTTGTACGGGGTTGGCCGCCAATCGCCGGATCTGGTCTATCTGACGATCGCCGACGGCTTCGCTGCGGGCGTGATCGCCGCCGGCAGCGTGCACCGCGGCGCGCACGGCAACGTGGGCGAACTGGGGCGCATCTCGGCCATCACCGGCATGGCGCGGCCAACGCTGGAAAGCCTGCGCCAGGCGCTGGTCGCCGATGGCCATGCGCTGCCGGACCTGCACACCATGCTGCAGCACTACGACGCGGCATGGCCGCAGATCGAAGCCTGGCTGGATGCGGTGCAACCCACCGTGACGCTGGCGGTGGCGGCGATCATCGCGTTGATCGACCCGCGCGTCATCGTCTTCGGCGCACGCCTGCCGGCAGATCTTGCGCAGCGGCTGATCGCCCGTATCGCCTTCGAATCCGCGCCACGGCGCGGCGTCGCATCGCCGTATCCGGCGTTGCTGGTCGGGCAGGTACAGGCACACGCCACGGTGCTGGGCGCGGCGATGCTGCCGTTCAAGGAAACGCTGTTCTAGCGCAGGCGCCGGGCCAGGTGATGCGGTGCGCCGGGGACATCGTTTCGCATTGCAGCGGCAGACTTCGCCTCGGTTGCGAATTGTCATATGCCACGCGCTTTACTGGCCGCCCGCAGTGCTCTTGAGGTCGTCATGCGTATTGGTCCCTTGCAACCAGCCGCCACGCACACCACCGCGCTGGCAACACCCACGCACACCAGTGCCATCACCCCGATGGAGGTGCCGCACGCGCCGGGCGGCAATCTGCCCTTGCGTGCACGGCCTCGTCGCCAGGCCCTCATGCAACCACCCCTGGTGCCATTGAACGACAGCGCCATGACCGGCAAGCAGGCGTTGGTGGCGCTGGACAGCGAGTTTTCGGAGCAGCGGCTGGCCGAAGTGCAGGCAAGGCAGATCACGGTGCAAGCGCTGCAAAGCAAGCTGGCCACCCACCTCGCGCAGGCCGGCATCGCGCCCGGGAAGGACAGCATTGCAGCAAAGCTTGCAGCTGGAGCGCTGCAGCCGGTGTATCTGGATAGAGCCGCGTTCAAAGCCATGGCCAAAGCGCTACCCGATTGCGCCAGTGCAGCGGCAGGCCCGGTGCTGGTCGATGCGCAGCAAGGCCGCATCATCTTCGATCTGCAGCGCGCGTTTGCGCCTGGCGACACCTTCAGCGACGCAGCCCACACCGCATTGCGCAAGGCGCTGGATCTGCCCGGCCACGGGCTGACAACGCCGCACTGGCTGCAGCCCGCCGCCTCCACGCAGCCGCGCCGCAAGGTGCAGCAAGCCGCGCGCTACCACGGCCACGAGGTGCCGGCGCGCGACGGCGGTGCAGCGTTCTTCAAGGCCAACGACCATCATCTGGTGGCCGGCAAGGACGCGCTGCTGCGCAAGCACCGCAAGGAGCTGATTCACGACACGTATTTCCAGGCGCCGAGCACGCGCGCGCTGGGCAAGGACGTGATGGTGCACCGGGGCTTGTTCGACAACCACGCCGGCATTCCGGAGAACTCGCTTGCCGCCATCGATCGCGCCTATGCACAGGGGTATCGCAACCTGGAGCTGGATGTCGAAGTCAGTGCCGATGGCGTGCCGGTCTTGATGCACGACTTCAGCATTGGCCGCATGACCGACGACCCGCAGAACAAGCTGGTCTCGCAGGTGCCGTTCGCCCAGTTGCGCGACATGCCGCTGGTGATCCGCAATCCGGTCGATGGCAACTTCATCAAGACCGATCAGACCATTGCCGCCGTGGAGCAGGCGCTGGAGCACGCATTGCAAAAGCCGGAGGCGATGTCGGTGGCGCTGGATTGCAAGGAAGACACCGGCGAGGCGGTGGCGATGCTGCTGATGCGCCGGCCGGATCTGCGCCAGGGGGCGGCGATCAAGCTGTATGCCAAGTACTACACGGGCGGCTTCGATCAATTTGTGTCCAATCTGTACGAGCACTACCAGATCAATCCGATGCACTCGCAGGATGCGCCCCGCCGTGCCGCGCTTGATCGCCTGCTGGCCAAGATCAATGTGGTGCCGGTCTTCAGCCAGGGCATGCTGGCCGACCCGCAGCTGCGCGAGTTCTTCCCGGGCAAGGACGATGGCCCCGAAGGGCTGGCCGAGACCGCAGTGCAGTGGCTGGAAAGCTGGAACAAGATGCGCCCGGTCATCGTGGAGGCGGTGGCCACCGATCAGCAAAGCGCTGCGGGCAAGGCCATGGAACTGACACGCACACGCTTGCGTCAGCCGGACTCGGCTTACGCGCAGGCGGCATTTTCGTCCGGTTACCGGTATGAGGATTTCTCGCTGCCGCGCGCCAACCACAACAAGGACTATTACGTCTGGCGCAACTTCGGCGAGATGCAAAAGCTCAGCGGCGAAGCCTTTGGGATCCAGCGCACCACCGCCGGTGCCTTTCGCGACGCCGGCGAAAGCCTGTTGACCGACCAGCCCGAGGAAGAACTGCTCGCGCTGCTGGAAAACCGCACGCTGGCGCGTGGCCACACCGGCATGGAACTGGACCTGCCGCCGGAAACCCCCATCGACACCGCACGCGATGCGGCGATCGTGGAGCAGCGCGCCAACGAGTTCCGCGCCGCGTCCAGGCCAGCCGACCCGGCGCATGTTGCGGCAGTGCGCGAAGGTCGGCTTCTGGATCGTGCGCCCCAAGGTCCGCAAGACGCCGCAGCAAGGCAGGCGGCGGATGCACGCGCCGAATCGCTGGGGCGATTGACCGATCAGTACCGCGGCGCACCGGTGGCCCATTACCTCAACGAGCAGGCCAGACAGATCGAGCCGGGCGAGTGATGCCGGTGCACTGATGCTGCGCCGGCGCGCGTGGCCCGGCGGCATGACCGCTCACGTGGCCGCCCATGGGTGGCGGCCTTGCAGTGTTGCCGGTGGACATCGCCTCCACCGGCAAACTGCACCGGCACGCGCACCCAGGACGCGCGCATTGCGCCTGCTCCTGCGCTACGGCGTCTCCAGCATCGGAATCACCTCGCGGTCCTGCGCGTCCACCGCCACCAGGCGTTGCAGCAACAGCGACAAGGTCACCACGTCCTGATGATTGTGCTCGGCCACGCGGCGCAGGTTGCGCGCGCTGCCGCCGCGCAGGTAACTCAACCAGGCGGCCGGGGCTTCGGAGCCGGGCAGGTCGTCCTCGCGCACCACGCGCAGCAGCTGTCGTTCGATGGTGGCCAGCTTGCAGTTCTCCCAGGTGCCGCGATAGCGGCGGCGCGTGGGAAAGAGCAGGTCCACATGATCCAGCGCGGAGATCGGGTCGCCGCGGCGTGCCAGCCGGTAGCGCGTCTTCAACAACGGCGCGTCGTAGCAGCGGCCGTTGTAGCTGGACAGCACCGTCTGCGGCGATAGCCAGCTGCGGAACAGATCCAGCATCGCGCTCTCGGCCGCCATCGTGGACATCATCAACTGACGCACGCGCAGCCCGCTGCCGTGCGCATCGTCCATGTACCAATCGGCCACCCCGATCATGAAGGCGCGCGTGCCGGTGCCGCCGGCAAGGCCGGTGGTTTCGGTGTCGAAGAACAGCAGATCCATCGGGTCTACCGCGTCCTCGCGTTTTGCGAACGCCAATGACAAGGCTTCGTGCGGAATCGGCTGCGGCAGAAAGTCTTCGATCAGATGCAGGCCGGGCGCGATTTCTTTGCCGGGCAGATGGCGGTCGGTGGACGCTGCACGCACCGGCACGTGCGCCGACACCGCACGTTCGCGCAGGCCGATCATCTTGCGCAAGCCGGCGATATCGGTGCGTCGCTGCGAAGCAGGCATCGGTGCGATGGACGCTTCATGCGATGCAGGCAGACGCTTCGCAGCAGCGTCCGCGACATTTGTATCGGCATCAGCATGCGCAGTCGATTGCGACGGCGACTGCAACGGAGATACCGGCCGGTGGCGCACGTCGTGCTCCACCCAGGCAAACACGGAGGCATCGCGCGCTGGCGTTGCAGCACCCGGTGCCTGTAAGGGACGGCGCGTCATTGCCGGTGTCTGTGTCTGGGCACGCCGGTCACTGCCGCCGTCTACGTTGCCTGCCTGCGCGCCTGGCGCAGCAGCATCGCGCGGCGCGGCGCGCCACCCCTGCGAGGTGGCACCGGGCGCAGGCTGACGCTGCGCACGCGTGGGCATCACTGCCTCGTCCTTGCGCGCTGCAGGCGTCAGCCCGCCGACCTGACGGCGTAGCAAGCGCAGACGTTCTGCGCTGACACCAGGGCCGCTGCCAGGCAGGGGCGGCGGCGGGTCACGCGGCGGCTGTGCCGTTGCAGACATTTCACTTGCGGCACGCATGCGCGTATCGCCCACAACAACTGCTTCACCAGATGTTGGTCCGACCACTGCGGAGTGCCTCTGTTGTGCAGGCGAAAGCATCATGCATTCGGTCGCGAACGCTGGGGTTTCATCGTCCACGCCGGTCTGCGCGATCGCCGGCGCATCGCAGGGCGAAGATGCACCACGACGCACCTCACGTGCGGCAACGTCGCCAGTAGGAGCAGGATCCACGACCACGCGTGCCATCGCTGCATGCGGCGCAACACGCGCGCCTGCATTGGAATGCAGTTGGGGTACTCCAGCAACAGGTCCGGCATCCGCATCAACCGCAGGCGCTGCCTGCGCGCCGTGCGGTGCAGCGCCATCTGCAACCGTCACCGGCGCACGCACATCCGCATGCCCGGCCTGCCGGCGCAGCAAGCGCAGCCGGTCCGCACTCACACTCATGCAAGCACGTCCAGCGCCAGGTCCTCGTCCACCTGGGTGGCGTGGCGCAACGGCGCATCCGCATCGAACAACAGCGCCAGCACCGTCAACGCCAACGACTTGGGCGACTCGCCCTTGCCTTCTTCGTGCGCGGCCAGCACCGGGCCCACGCAGGCCGGGCAGCCGGCGCTGCAATCGCAACGCCGTACCAACTCGTCCGCGCGCTGCAGCAACTCGGCCTGGCGCAGCCACAACGGCTCGCTCAGGCCCACGCCGCCGGGGAAGTTGTCGTACAGATACACCGTGGGCACGAAGGCCTGCTGCAATTCCACCGCGCCTTCTTCGCCTTCTTCCACACCGCGCAGTTGCCCGCGCCCGGTCTGGTCGGCCACCGCAAACCACGCGCCATCGCCGTTGCCCACGGCTTTTTGCAGGTCGCGTGCATCGGCCATCACTGCCACCGTGGCCACCACGTGCAGCGCATACGCGGCACCCAGAAAACCATCCAGCGCATCCTGTTTGGACGCAAACGCCTTGCCCAGGGTGGCCTGCGGCAACTGCCACCACACCGCCGTGGTGTGCAACTCCTGGTCGGGCAAATTGACCGGGCCGTAGCCGATGTTTTCATGCGTGTAATAGCGGATCTTCTTGTAGCCGGAGACGCGCCGCACCACATGCACCTCGCCATGGTGCGAATCGCCACGCCCGGCCACACCGCCGTCGAAGCGGTCCAGTACCTTCAACTTGGTGTAGTCGATGCTGTCGGTGTAGTAGTCCACATGGGTGCGCGTGACATAGGCCTTGCGGCCTTCCCAGTCCAGCCGCTCCACCTGGTATGGCGTGCTCTGCACCATGTGGATGGCACCTTCGTAAAGCGTGAGCGCGGCGGCCGAATAATCCACCTCGGCGATGATCTGCTGCTTGCCATCGGTCTTGTCCACCACCACGAAGTTGCCATCGGCCACCGAGCGCAGGCTCACTGCATTGGCCGGGTAGCTGTCGGCGATCCACTCCCAGCGGTCGCCTTCCTGGTGGATCACTTCGCTCTCTGCCAGCGCTTCCAGAAACACCAGCGGGTCGATCGGCCCGAACGGTTCGCTGGCAATGAACGGCAATTCGAATGCGGCGCAACGGATGTGGTCGAACAGAATCAGCGGCTGGTCCGGCGCGATACGCGCATGCTCGGGCGAGGCATCGGCGAAGAAATCCGGATGCCGCACCACGTATTGATCCAGCGGTTGCGAGCTGGCCACCAGCACGCCCAGCGCCGGTTGCTGGCGCCGCCCGGCGCGGCCGAAGCGCTGCCAGGTCGCCGCCACGCTGCCGGGGTAACCATTGAGGATCACCACATCCAGCGCGCCGATATCCACGCCCAGCTCCAGCGCCGAGGTGGAGACGATGCCGTCGATATTGCCGGCGCGCATCGCACGCTCCACTTCGCGCCGCTCGGTGGGCAGATACCCACCGCGATACGCACGGATGCGCGGCGGCTTGCGCGGGTCGTTGTCGAAGATGTCTTTCAAATATTTGGTCAGCACTTCCACCATCAAGCGCGTCTGCGCGAACACCAGCGTTTTGAGCCCGCTCTTGATCGCGATGCGCGCAATGCGGTTGCTCTGCGAGCGTGCCGATGCGCGCAGCCCCAGGTCTGCATTGACCACCGGCGGGTTCCACAGCAGCACATGCTTGTCGCCGGTGGGCGCGCCGGATTCGGTGATCGCATGCACCTGTTCTTCGATCAGGGCCTGCGCGTGCGCATGCGGGTTGCCGATGGTGGCCGAGCACAGGATGAACTGCGGGTTGGCGCCATAGAACGCGCAGATGCGCTTGAGCCGGCGCAGCACGTTGGTGACGTGGCTGCCGAACACGCCGCGGTAGGTGTGGATCTCGTCGATCACCACATAGCGCAGGTTCTCGAAGAACTGTGCCCACTTGGTGTGATGCGGCAGGATCGCCTGGTGCAGCATGTCCGGGTTGCTCACCACGATGTCGCCATGCAGGCGGATCGCCTGGCGCGCATCGCCGGGCGTGTCGCCGTCGAAGGTGAAGGCTTTCACCCCCAGCTCGCCGGCGCGGTTCAACTCCAGCAGCTCGGCCACCTGGTCCTGCGCCAGCGCCTTGGTGGGGAACAGGTACAGCGCCTTGGCGCCGGAGGTCATCGCCGCGCTCACCACCGGCAGCGTGTAGCACAGCGATTTGCCCGAGGCCGTGGGCGTCACGATCGCCACATGCTCGCCGCGCTGGCTTGCCGCCCAGGCGTCGGCCTGATGACTGTAGAGCTGCGTGATACCGCGCGCATGCAAGGCATCACGCAGCGCGCTGGGCACATCGTCCGGGATCGGCGCATAGCGGCCTTCGCGCCCGGGCAGGGTGAAGCTGCCGGTGATACGGTCGTGGTAACGCCGTTCCAGGCGTTCGGTCAGCAGCGCGCCATCGCGGCTGGGCCGGCCATCGGTGGTGGCCAGCGCGCGTTCGGCGGTTTCGGTGCGGGGAGCAAGGGCAAACGGAGGCATATCACAAGGCTCCCAAAGAGGGAGATCAAACAAAAAGGATGTCTCAGGGTATGAGACCCGGCCCCAAGCGGCGAGCCTGCGTCACTGAGCGGATTCAGTAACGCGTGCCTTCATTGCCAGTGCGCTGTCGCTCTAAGCCCGCAACACGTTCACATAGGCTTGGTAGCTGAAGCTCTGCCCGCATGCGCGGCCGGTGGTTTCCACCAGCACACCGATGTCCTGCAAGGTCGTCACGGCTGCGCGCGCGGTGGGGTAGGACACCTCCAGCGCTTGCTGGGCACGGTCGACGGTGAGCTTGGGCATGGTGGGCAGCAACTCGAACAGTCGTAGTGCTTGCAAGGTACTGCTGCCGGTACTCAGCACGCGTTTGCGATCGGCCGCGATCAATGCAGCGATTGCCACAATGCTGCGCTGTGCCTGTTCGGCAGAAGCCTCCACAGCCTCCAGTCACCGAACACCTCGGCCAGGCGATCGGCCGGCGGTGGCACGAATCCGGCATTCCCCGGCCGGGTCCCGCCGATCCAGTTCTGACTGGTGCGCATGCTGCCCGGCAGTGCGTGAGCTCCACGCACGCCAGCCAAGAGAATTCTGTGAGCCTCGGCAAGCAAGCGCAGCGAGATGGGCAGCCCAGTCGGCGCGTGCAGCTGCTCGCGGACAAACTTGAACGCCTGCAGGTAGTTGGTGACCTCTTCCACATCGTCAGCATTGGTCACCGCCAGCCCCGCCTCATCATCGAAGACATCGGTCAGGGTTGCCTGGGTGCCTTCGAGTTGCGAAGTCAGCAGCGCTTCTTGCCGAACAGCGCTGTAGATCAGCCACTCGCTCGACGCCACCAGGCCCGCCATCCCCGTCAGCCGCGCCAGTGCAACTTCTGCAAGGCGATTACGCGCCAGGTAGGCGGCCGGATCCAGCACGGGAGCGGCCGGAGGCAGTGGAGCCGGAACGAACGCCCGCACGGTCTCGTCGTGGGTCTTGATGACAGCGTATGCGCCGGTGACACGTGTCATTCAAGGATCCTTTACGACCAATGCGGATTATTAAAGGATGCCTTAATAAGCGGGCGTGTGGTTAAAACATCCTTTGATACCGATCAGCCAACGCAACGTGGCCGCGGGGGCAGTCCCATCTTTGACCAAGTCCATCGTCGTGGTGGTCAGGGCACACTGAGTGTTCGTGACACCAGCGCCAAACCGGCGAGCCTGCCTCACTGAGCGGATTCAGCAAGCCGGGTATCCTGTTGCCCCCGCCGCGTCACCGTTGGTCTGCACGCTGTGGGCTCCCCCACCTCGAAGAACCGCCGTGCCCGTGCCCCCCAGCGCCATTGCTCCGCACTACAAGACCGCTTCCGCCCGCCGCGCCGATGTCGCGGTGCATGCCGCGGGCCTGTTTCTGGCCATCGTCGGCGGCGCCTGGATGGTCTGGCGCGCGCATGCCAGCCAGACCATGCTGCTGGCCACCTGCGTGTACGCGCTGGGCCTGCTGGTGATGTTCGGCTGTTCGGCGGCCTACAACTTTGCCCCGCCGCAGCGCCAACCGATGCTGCGCAAGTTCGACCACGCCGGCATCTTCGTCATGATCGCCGGCTCCTACACCCCCTTCCTGCTGGTCGCCCTCGACGGCACCTGGCGTTGGGCAATGATCGTGGCGGTGTGGAGCGTGGCCTTGTTCGGCGTGTTCGCCAAACTGTTCCTGCCCGGCATCGCCAAGGGCTTCTGGGTGGCGATCTACCTGCTGCTGGGGTGGGCCGGCATCGTGGTGATCAAGCCGTTCGTCGCCGGCCTGGACAGCACCGTGCTGTGGCTGATCGCTGCCGGCGGCGCGTTCTACACCGTGGGCGTCACCTTCTACGTGCGCAAATCGCTGGTCTACAACCGCGCCATCTGGCACGCCCACGTGCTGGGCGGCGCGCTCTCGCACTGGTGCGCGATCTGGTTGTGCCTGCAGCCGTTGGGTGGGGTGTAGCGCGCGCTGTCGAGTCGTCGACCGGTCGCGCCTCCCCGCGCGGTCGCATCGACACGTCATGGAGCTGTAGATCGCTTTTACTACGTCGGCTTCCAATCGGAGCGCGCAGGGACGAGTGCAAGGATCAGCACATCGTCGCCGTCGCGTGTGTAGATCAACAGATACTTGCCGTCCTGGCACGTGTATAAACGCGTTCCCGGCGTGGGCCCGGGGAGATAGATGGCGGCACCATCCAGCGCGTCGCCTTCGGCTTCGATCCGGTCGTCCTGTTCACACGCTGCGAAATACATCTGCGGGTCGGGGATCTCGATCGCGCGTGCCAATGCTGCAGCGAGCAACGCGGTGCGCGCATCCAGCGCGGTCTGCTTCCAGGCCACGCTCACGCACGCGTGCCCTTTGCACGCAGTGCTGCATCAAGCACTGCACGCTGCTGCGCCTTGAGTGTCTCCATCTGCTGCTTGGCCTGCACGCTGGAGAGCGCAGGGCGGGGGTCGGCCAGGGCGTGCTCGGTCTGAGTGCGTAGCGAGACCGCATAGCGCGCGTCCATCTCCTTGACTTTCATCGCTTCGGAGCGATCCGGCCGGCGTTTCGCAGTGCCGCCCTCGGCGTCCCACTGCGCAGCATCCACGTGAAGCACGTCCAATGGCATGCCCATCTCGCGCAAGACCTTCAACGCACTTTCGAAGCTGCCAAACCGGCGCGGCGCATTGGCCTTGGTGGCCAGCACACGGGTCTGGTTATGGGTCTGCAGCTGCACGGTCCAGGCACCGGCCTCCCCAACGACCGAAGCCTGTCTGACCGCATTGGCATCGACCAGGGCGCGAGCGGTCGCCAGCTTGACCAGATTCGTCATCGTACTGTCCGGCTAACAAGTGAGTGGATTCACTTTACCATTAATCGGTTTGCCGGCTAACGGTTGTCCGTCCATTCTGCCGCAGCTGCGCAGTGGCCTGGCAGGGTAACCATCCGCCCCCTACGTGGGACGGCTGGCTGGCAACAACGGCACGTAGATGCACAGGATCTGCACCGGACCAGCCTCGACGCAGTGCCACCGCATTCAACCCAAAACAGCAGCGCCCGCCCTCACAGCTTCTTCTTCAACACCGCCTCGAACGCCGCATCCGGCGCGATGCTGTCGGAGAGCACGATCACCGAATGCAGCTGGCCCTTGGCCTGCACGCTGTACTCGAAGCCCACCGGCTTGCCGCTGCGGCTGAAGACCTCGATCTCGCTGTACTCGCCGAGCTGGCCTTCAAAACTCTCGCGTTCGAAGCCTTGCTTCTTGGCGAAGTTGCCGGCTGCCGTCCGTGCGCCTTCCCACACCGCGTCTTCGTATTTGATCGGCTGCAGCAGGCTGACCAACTGGGTTGCGCATGCGGTGGTGCTGGTCACGCCGTAGCCATCCACCTCGCCCATCAACGGGATCTTGCTCACGTTGCGCTTGGGCGTGGCGGCGACGGTGCAGCCAAGCTGCTGCAGATCGGCAAGATTGAAATGCTCGGCCTTCGGGCGCGGCGCGCTGGTGCTGGCGGTGCCAGCGCCGTTGCAGGCAGACAGCACGCTTACAAGGGCAAGCGGCAAACAGGTGCGTAGGGAAAGGTTCGACAACGGAGACGTCCTCACTCCGGAACCACCATGCGGATCCCGCGCGTGCCGATTTCCGCCCCGGTCACCGCATCGATGGCGATCGGCTGCAGGTCTGTACCGGTTTGCGCATCCACAAAACGCAGCAGCTTGCCTTCGCCACGGTGTTTGCGGCCCCACGCACCAATCATGAAAAGCACCGGCAGGTAATCGCGCCCCGCCTGGGTCAGCACATATTCCTCGCGCGGCGGGCGCGTCGAATACTGGCGCTTCTCCAATAGCTGTTCCTCGGTCAGCGTCGCCAGCCGCTTGGTCAGCATGGTCGGGGCAATTCCCAGACTTTGTCTGAATTGATCGAAGCGGGTCAGCCCGGAATTCGCATCGCGCAGGATCAGCATCGTCCACGCATCGCCAAGGAAGGTCAGGCTCCGGGCGATCGGGCACAGGTTGTCCGAAGAAGTCTTCGAGGTCATATCATTTCCGTATTGACTCACTACTAAATCGATACTAACATGCGGTCCGTGGGCAGGTCCAGTCGCCCTGTGCAGGCAGGTCATGGCTCGCCCAGCCTCGCCCGCAATCGGCACTGCGACATGCACCAACGCACACCGCAACGCGCGTAAACCGCCAGACACCATGCAACTGCAACCCAAGGCGTCTGGCGGTGTTGTTCTCCAACCTTCCGCCAACCTGCTTGCTTGAGAGACATCACCATGAAAAAGACAGTCCTGATCACTGGCGCTTCCTCAGGCTTTGGCCTGCTGCTGGCCAACAACCTGCACAAACAAGGCTTCAACGTCATCGGCACCAGCCGCGAACCGGAGAAGCATCAGAGCAAGGTGCCCTTCAAGTTATTGCGTCTGGATATCGACGATGAAAGCTCGATCCAATCATTTACCAAGGCGTTGTTTCAAGCCGTCGATCGCCTGGATGTGCTAGTCAACAATGCCGGCTATATGGTGACCGGCATCGCCGAAGAAACACCGGTCGATGTTGGCCGGCAGCAGTTCGAAACCAATTTCTGGGGCACGGTGAAAACCACCAATGCGCTGCTGCCGTATTTTCGCAAACAGAAGAGCGGGCAGATCATCACCATCAGTTCGATCGTCGGTTTGATCGGCCCGCCGAACCTCTCGTATTACTCCGCGTCCAAGCATGCGGTGCAGGGATATTTCAAATCGCTACGGTTTGAACTCAATCAGTTCAATATCAAGGTCAACATGGTCGAGCCGGTGTGGTTCAAGACCAATCTTGGCCACAACGCGATCTCCGCAAACGGCAACGATATTGCCGACTACAGCGCCTACCGCAAGCAGGTCAGGGCCCTGACTCAGAAGGGCCTGGACACGGCAGAAGCACCGGACGCGGTTGTCAACACCATCGAGCGGCTGATCCAGGCCAAGGACCCGAAGTTCAGCAATCCCGTCGGCAAGATGACCGGCATGATTCTGTTCCTGCAAAGCTACCTGCCCAAGATGTTCGAAGGCTCGATCTTGAAGAGCGTCAAAACCGCGTAAACCTTGCGGGCGTACGACCGTGTTGCCCGGCCTGTAAAAAATCCCACTGCTGTAAACCCAGACACGGCTTTTGAATAAGCCGCGACGCCACCCTCATGCCACGAGTAACCCACCATGAAGTCTTATTTTTGCAAATACATTCCGCCGCGCAGCGATTTTCTGAGCACCATGACGGAGGAAGAAACATCCCTGATGCAGCAGCACGGCGCGTTTCTGGACCAGCGCCTGGCCGAGGGCCTGATCCTGGCGCACGGCCCGGTGATCGACGACACCGGCGGCTTCGGTCTATCGCTCTATCAGATTGCCGATGATCAGCAGATTGCGGATTTCACCGCGCAAGACCCCATGATCCAAAATGGCATCGGCCATTACGCGCATTACCCCATGCTGCATCTAAAGGTGCGTGGGTAATCCGCCACGCAGGCCAGCATCGGTATCGTCAGCGCAGCGGTCTGCTGCGGCTGACGATGTTGATACACCCATTCGCCAAGATGGCATCCGGGCGCTACGCCCCGGTGGCGCTGCCGCTGATCCATCTGCCGCCCGGTCATCGCCACAGACACCGGCGCCACGCCTCACCGCACCGGCACGCGCACGCGGATGCCTTCCCCGGAAAACCACGGCTCCACCGGCATGCGCCGCTGCACCCACATATCGCCCATCATCCGGTCCAGCCCGCGGGCCAGCCCGGTGACCAGCCCCGCGCCCGGGGTGAAGGTCAGTTCGCCAAAATAGATTTTCCCGCGCTGGATATACCAGTCCACCCGCACGTAATCGCAGTCGCTCGCCAGCACCTTGCTCAGTTCCAGTGCCTGCTCCAGCAGCGCCGGCGCGCAGGGCGGCGTGCGCCCGTCGTCGCGGATGCGGTGGAAGGCCGTGTGCAGGTTATCGACGAAGAAGGTCATCGCCAGCTTCGGTGTGTCGAAGCGGCCGTAGATCACCTGCAGCACGTAATGAAAATTGCCGTCCGCCTGCCGGAACATGTGGAACTTGTAATCCACCGGCACCTGCTGCGCCTCGCCGATGTACCGCTCCACCAGAATGCGCGGCGGGATATCGCGGTAATGGATCTCGCGCACCATCTCGGAGAAGTCGATCCGCAGCCATTGGCCGCAGCGCTCGATGATGCGGCGCTTCTGCACCGCATCCGGCTCGTCGCGCACCACTTGCACCATGGCCGCACCGTGGTTGGCCTTGATCACGGTCTGCCGCCAGCGTGGCAGCTGCAACAACTCGTGTGGGTCGGTGCTGTCCATCAGCAGCGGCACCAGGTGCGCCTCACCGATCCTGGCCGCCACATAGGAGCGCACCGCAAACTTGTCTGCCAGACGCGTGTACAGCGGGTAATCGCCGTGCACGCATTTGCGGTAGAGAATTTTTTCGTTGAAGCATTTCGGCGCATACAGATCCGGCAGCCGCCCGAACGTATGCAGGAAGTGGAGCCGGTCCTGGTGCCGCCAGGGCAGTGTTCTCAGCAGGCTGCGTGCGCCTTTGCGCAGCAGCCGTTTGAGACTGGGTGTCCCTGGCGCTGGCGCTATTGCTGGCGTTGGCGTCGATGTCGGCACCGGCACCGGCACGCGTGGCAACGCGGCCATGCGGCGATGACCAAACGACGACGTCAACGACGGCGGCATGACCGCCCATCCCTGTCCTGTCACACCACGCCCGCCCAATGGCTGCGGGTGCAGCCCTATCGTGTTGTCGGTCATGCCCAGATCCTTCTCGCCGGTTAATTGCGACGTTGGTCACATCTAAATGTGACTTACAGCACGATATACGGAAAATTCAGACCAGGGATGCATTTCGTCTCAGGCGCTCCAATTTCATGCAAATCAGATCGCGTCACTTCCTTGAAAGCCTTACGCAGCAAGCGATCTGGCCTTCAGCCACATATGGCGGCCCGCCGCGCGGGGCGCACCGTGTGGCCTGTTTTGCCCACTCTTGCGCCAGCAGCCAGGACAGCTGGGCGGGTGCGACCTGCGGCCCCAACCGCACGGCAAAACGTGCAACCGGGGGGGGAGCGACACGCCACATCCGGCCACGCGCCACCTGCGTTGTGCGGCCTCAACCGCCGTTATCTGCAGCCCGCAAAGTGCGGGCTGCGAGCAGTGCAGGCCAAAGGCGGCGGAGTCGGCCTGCTTTGCCCAACAGACGTGGCGAACACTCCCCTCTGCCCCCGGGAGAGGGGCCGGGGGTGAGGGTAGGGAGGAGGCGGTGTGTGTTGACTGCCAGCGCAGGCCTGCAATCAGAGGCCAGCAATCAAAGAACGCATTCGCATCGCAGGCCAACATCAAGCACCATCACGCTTGACCACTGCAGCCCGCAACGGATGGCACCATGCGCGTAAAAACGTTCCTGCCCCTGGCGGCACTGTGCATTGCACTTGCCGCTTGCGAAAAAACAGACCAACCAGCGCAAACCGGCAAGGCGTCAACGTCTGCGCTTGCTACACCCCCAACTGCCACTGGCCAGCGCAACGCCGCAACAATGCCGCCCGATCACGCGGCCAACATCAAGCCGCCTTCTGTGAGCCAGGAAGCAAGACGCTATCTATGCCCGCAGGGTCCCAATGCCTGCAGGGTCAGTGGGCCATTGGTTGCCAACTCGGATGCAGAAGCGCAGTGGCTGTGGACCCACGGCTACCCGACAGAGGACGAACTCGCCCGGTTGGAAACCTTGAACCTGGACCAGCTCAAAGCGGAGTCGCAAGCAGGCAACAAGGCCGCCACCGTGATTTACGGCAAAAAGACCGCACTCACTGGGCCCTTTTATAAGGGGATCGATATATTGCGGCGCGCCGCAGTGGCCGGAAATCTGTATGCCTATTACGGGCTGTCGGATGTGTACGCCAGCGACTCCAACAACAAAAACCTGGTCGACAGTCTGGCGTATCTGCGCCTGGCTTATCTATTGGGCGATGCAAAAGCCTCGGCCGTCATCGCATCGCGTGGGTTGAGCCGTGTGGAAAACGTCGTTGCCGATGAGCGCGCCGCCTCACTCCACAAGACGTTTTCCAACTACCAGCGCGCCTCGCCAAGACCGTTGGAATAAACGTCTATCGCTGCGAGCAGGAGGGGGCGTTGAGTTGCGGAATCTTCGCAAACGCCTCGGCAATAAAATCCATAAACACAATCGCCCGCTTGGCCACCAGGCGGTTGGCGGCATACATGATGTGCATGGGCACCGCAGGGCCAGCGAACGCACTGAGCACGATCTGCAGATGCCCGGCGTTGAGCCCCTGTTCGAATAACCATTCCGGCCCCTGCCCGATGCCCAGGCCCGCGCTCACCGCCTCGCGCGCCGCTTCCGGCGAATTGACCCGGATCCTGCCGGTGACCGGCACGTCCACCTCCTTGAAGCGCCAGCTCGCCCCCGATGCCAACAAGGTGTACAGCACGCAATCGTGTTGGCGCAGGTCGTCGGGCACGATGGGGATGCCGCGCTCGGCAAGATAGTCCTTGCTTGCCACGCACACGCGCTTGAACGATCCAATTCGCCGTGCACGCAGCGCACTGTTTTCCAGGTGGCCGATGCGGATGGCAAGCTCCGCACCCTCATCGAGCAGATTGACGAAGCGGTCGTTGATCTGCAGATCCAGCTCCAGGCCCGGAAAGCGCCGCAAAAACTCCGGCACCAGCGGCATCACATACTGATGCGACAACGCCGTTGGGCAGGCCACCCGCAATAACCCGGAAGGTTGCACGTTATCGCGCAGCGACATTTCCGACTCGCCCACCGCATCCAGGATGCGGCGCACCTCCGCGTAGTAGCGCTCTCCCTCCGGCGTCAGCACCAGCTTGCGGGTGGAGCGGTTGAGCAGCCGCGTGTGCAGATGTTCTTCCAACGCCGCCACGTGGCGGCTGACATTGGGCTGGCCCAAGCCCAGATCCCGCCCCGCAGCAGAAAAACTCCCGGTTTCCACCGCACGGGCAAAGCAGGTCATCAGCAGAAATCGGTCCATCGCCAGCCCATCAATTCATGCGCAGATCGCATGAATGGTATGTGGCGGGGACGTCTTCTAGCAAATTCAGCATGGGCGCACGCTGCACACCTCGAAGGCCGGCCACGCGCGGCAGGCCTCGCTCAGGAGCACCCTATGTCCCGTTTAGCAGGCAAACGCACCCTCATCACCGGCGGCACCAGCGGTATTGGCCTGGAAACCGCCAGTCAGTTTCTTGCCGAAGGCGCCCGCGTCATCGTCACCGGCAACAACCCCGAGTCCATTGCCAAGGCCAAGGCCGCGCTGGGCGCCGAGGTGCTGGTGCTGCGCGCCGATTCGGCCAGCGTCGCCGCGCAGCAGCAACTCGCGCAGGCGGTGCAGGCGCATTACGGCCAGCTCGACATCGCCTTCCTCAATGCCGGCGTCTCGGTATGGGCGCCGATCGAAGAGTGGAGCGAGCAGGCCTTCGAGGCCTCCTTCGCCATCAACGTCAAAGGCCCGTACTTCCTCCTGCAGTCGCTGCTGCCGGTGTTCGCCAACCCCGCCTCGGTGGTGCTCAACACCTCCATCAATGCACATGTGGGCGCGGCCCGCTCGTCGGTATATGCCGCGACCAAGGCGGCCTTCCTGAGCATGACCAAGACACTCTCCAGCGAACTGCTGGCGCGCGGCATCCGCCTCAACGCGGTGAGCCCCGGCCCGGTGGAAACCCCGCTGTACGACAAGCTCGGCATCCCCGACGCCTACCGCGACCAGGTCAACAAGGACATTGCCGCCACCATCCCGTTCGGCCGGTTCGGCACCCCGGACGAAGTGGCCAAGGCCGTGCTGTACCTGGCCTCGGACGAATCCCGCTGGACGGTGGGCTCGGAAATCATCGTCGACGGCGGCCGCACGCTCAACGGGTGAGGTGTCTCGAATGCACTGCCCTGGACGGCGACCATCGTCGCCGGTAAGGCTGGATCTGAGTACATGCCTGCCAGACAGTTCCCAAGCAATATCGTTAGAGCAAACGTTTCCCAAATCAACGCATTGGTGGATAAAGCATGATGCCGTCATGTCAGGTTGACGTGCCTGCCGGTCGTGGCTAACGTGGGCCTCAACAACTAACCCTCATTGCTACGGGCTTGCACCTTAGGAGTCAGGGAGAAAAAGCCGGCCTTGGGCCGGTTTTTTCATTTCTGAGAAACAGAAACGGCAAGGTGCAGCGCTACTCGGATCTGGAACGGCTGATTCCCGCCATCTCGCAGAAGAGGCTGGCCCAACAGCTGCGCCAGCTTGAACGCGACGGCCTGGTGCAACGCACCGTCTACGCGCAGGTACCGCCGCAGGTGGACTACCGCCTCACGCCATGGGGCCAGGCCCTGTGCCCTGCACTGGATGCAATGCTTACCTGGGGTGAAGCGCGGGAAGCAATCAGCCAAGCCAACACTGCCGAGTGGGCAGCTGAAGGGCTTGCTTGGCGCGGTATCTCCTAGAGCTTCTGCCGCGTTATCCGTAGGCGCACACCTGCCGGGCTCACATGATCGATCTAGTATGGCTTTGACACCATCTTGGTGGATGCGAGGCCAAACATGGCGACCAAAGACCTGCAACGCCTCCAAAACGCCGGCCTTATCAGCGCTTAGCCGCTAAATTAAGACTCGGATTCAGATCAAATAGGCCGAACTGAGTTGCGAAGCAGCTTTTTGGCTAGCTGTACACCTCTGCGGAATGGTCAGGCTCGAGCAGCCAAAAGTCGCGAAGTAGCCCAAAGTTGCTATACGCTTGAGCTTCTGTTCAGATTAATTCTATGTGGCCATGCAGAAATTTTTCCATATCGATAAGCACAGCCGGCTGAAGCCCGGCCATGTCATTGCAGTGAATGAAATAGGCTTGTCTTCGTTTGGAAGGAACTTCGCAGAGAAGTTCAGAGCAGCCGGCATGTCGTTCACTCCGCCATTTGAGGTTAGAACCTCGAACGAGATCCTCCGCCGCGAATACTTCCTTGAAGTTGCCAGGAGAATTTTTTCGGCGCAGGGGGCCAAGCTGAACTCTCGGCTTTCATCTCTGTTCTGTGTAGAAGAGTTGGAGTCCGCCAAGGAATTTGCCGCTCGCATGAAGTTGCCGGCTGGATCGCCAATCTTTGAAGTGGGAACGGCGTCTCCAGTGTCAAGGCACGACATGAGCTGGCTCGATTTCAGTTTTCCAGCTGATATCGAGTCCCGAATGCAGCACTATCACCTGTACTGGACTGGGCATTCGATCGATGAAAATATTTACCGCCCCAATGGATTACCAGATGATCACAAATCACTGTTTGAAATTTTGATTCCTGGCGAGGTCACGATTGGGCAGCTTGTGGGAAAGACCTAGGGAAGGTATGAGAAATCCGCTAGACTTATTAATTCCAGCCTTCGGCGTGATAACGCATGCCGTGGCTGCCTAGCCACCAAGCTTGAACACAGGAAAGGCTGGGGCAAATTTCGCCATGGGAATCGCAGCTGTGCAAAGTTTCCCCGTCTCTTGGAAGAAGCGCAGAAGCGTGACCCCAGGGTCCTCGGGTGCTTCCAAGCTATATCTTTTAAATGGCGCCAGCTGAATTGTCGACATAGCCCCTACTTTCGTTGCGGTTGTCTGGAAAAGAAGGGCCGTAGATGCATGATCTGCTGCCAATGGCTGCCTATGCATAAAGCGGTTGCGCATTTCTCCAAGCTCAGTAAGCCAACCTGGCTCAGTTTCTGTACCCGCAGCAGTCAAGAGTAGATCTACGAACGGGTCAGATCGGAATTTAGAATTCGCCTCCTTCTTGAGCCAACTGCAGAGCCTTGCAAAGCTATCAGTTCCCTTTTTCGCGTTAACGCCAATTGCAGCCAACGTAGCCAGGTAATCTCTCGCCGCGCAAAGCTCCGCTACCAATGAGTGGATAGCAAGGTGCAAGTCGAACATTGCAACGTTGGAGAAGCGTCCTCCCGGTTTCCGGGGAAGGGCTAATGCCCACCGCAACTGCTCGTTATGCAGCCGGCAGACCTCTCGCATCCGTAGCCCAGCGAACTGCAGTGAAAGCGAAAGATAGTTAGCCAGTTCTGCGGTGACTTCATCGCCGGCCTCTCCCGCAGCAAATGAGATCCCATGCCAAGCATCGGCTGTCTTCTCACTTTTTCCAGTAACCCCTGGGAAAGGACTCCAAAATTCGACCCGCTCCGGACTTTGCCCAACATGTACATGATTAGCTCCAACCAGGTAACTCCCAACCTCCGCAGCAACACCACACGCGTCATGGAATGACATTGGCCCTATGTATGCATCTTTTGGGGTCACCTGTATTGGACCGAGTATTAACTCCTGCCGGCTTACGGGAAGAGCAACCAAGCCACCCGTGAAGTACAGAGTTTCCGACGATGTGCTAGGGACGAGCTTAACGTTAGTCATTGGAAGCGAGTCATATGGAGATGGGGACTTGTTCATGAATCGGCGGCTTCAGCCACTGGTCGAAAACCCGATACGGACAAACTGAATCGCTTCAACAGGTTTGAAATCTAAGACCGATGCCATTCCCTATCTCTTCGGGTCAAGCGCCAACCCCATTGAAGTAATCAGCAAGCGCACCTAAAGTGACGTCCTGGCAATGACGTGATCAGATTCAGTTATCCGGTCACAGCCACTACCAACTGAGTTACAGAAGATGTTTTATCGTAAGCTGTAATTACGGTACCACTTGCAAGAACTAAGCTTGTACGCATGCTTCCCTACAACGTCGGCAGCGGGCTGCGCGATTGCTGCTCTTGTGAACGCCGCTGCTCCAACGACTGTTCCTGCGCACGCTCCTGTGCCAAGCGCTGATTGATCGTTTCTAGTTGCGCAAAGCTTTCTCGCAATGGCCGTTGCGCGGCCTCTGCCGTCGGCATATGCGCTCTCAGCTTTGCTGGGTCCTGCGGCTCGCCTTGCACCACAAACAGGGTCTGTGCAGCAGGCACATCCTTGGTCTTTTCGTTGAGCAACACGTGGTCGACTCGGGTCAACCCATTGTCCTTGGCCAGGGTGAGCAGGCTGGCCGTCATCCGCTCGCTGGTTACATCGAATGTGCGGCCGTTGGCGGCATCCAGCTGTTCCACCTTGCCGCGAATCTGCTGATGCATTGAGTGGTCTGGGTGGCCTGCATCTGCAGGCGTCAATTTGGGGCTGGGTTCAACAGGCGTTGCCAGGTTTGGGGAGTTGATGCCGCGTGTACCGGTTTCCTTGAGTTGCACCATGCCATATCCGTCTTTGCCCAAATCCACAAGATTGAACGTCGAGGCAGACCCTAGGTCCAGCCCGTTGCGTTCCAATTGCCTTGGTTCTAGGCCCAGCGACTTGAGGTCGATGCGAACTTCCGGAGGCTGCCGGTCGTGAGCCAGATGGTTATAGTTCTTCGCGATGTGGCTGATGGCACTGACACCGTAGTAGTTGCGGTAATCGGAATCGCCGTGCGGCCCGAGCGTACCTCTACTGTCGTAGAAGCACTGCTCTACAGATTTGGTTAGCGCGTCGTTGCGTGCAAATGGGCGCGTCGTTAGCTCGTCGTAGCTCAGGCCGTTGGCAAATTGCGGAGGGTTTGTTTCTCTGTCTACGCAACGGGTGGTGGAGCGTTGGAGTAGCCGTAGCTCGACAATGTCATCCGGCATCGTCGGGCTTTGATGCTTGATACGGTCATGCAGGGCGCGCATGCCGGAAATCTCGGACAATGCTTCATCTTCTCGGGTTGCGTCCAAGTACACCTGCGTCGGCCCCGTGAGGTCGACTTGACCCTCTCGGTTTTCATGGGCTTCCTGCATGCGGCTGCCCATGGTTTTTCCGAACTCTGCCAGTGCCTGGGTACGATGCTCAGCCAGCACACCATGCATCGTTTCGTGGCCCATGACCTCTGTCAGGTAATCGATGCGCTGGGTACCGCTGAAATCTGCGAAGGCTGCTTCGCTAATGTTGAGCGTTCCCGCCTTGCCATCCTTACCATCCTGGAAGTGGCCGCCGTTGTTTTGGCCGTGCGAGACCGCAATCGCTCCTATCTGTTCTTTCTCAATCGCATTGCCTAATAAGTTCGATAGGTACGGCGATTCAGCGAGCGCTTGCCGAATGCTGGACTCGGCCTCTTTAGGAAGGCGTGGGTCTTCAGCCATCCGAGCTAGCAAAGGTTCAATTCGCGGATCAACAGGTGTCATACATCACCTCCATCAATTTGCACGCCAAACGCGCATTCGCGCGAGCCGCTTTCTTGGCTAGTTCGATAAATCAGCAATGCCACTGAGAAGCCCTGCTTTCCGTTGTCGATGGAGCGCCAGTGTTGGCGTAGCCATCCCGCCTGGAAAGGGCGCTGCCCGCCGCGCTTGTAACCCATGGCCTCCAACTTCTGCGAGAGCGCTGCCGCGTCCCAAATGCAGACGGATGTCGGCGTGCGCGTTGGGTCGATGGGATTGGGCAGAGCCACCGCAACCTCCATGCTTGAAAAGCCTTTTTTCGCAGGAAAATGCGTGGCATAGAACGTATAGCCATCGGCTAGTGCGACGTCCTTCACCACATGCCAAGGAGATGCAGGCTCTGAGGCGGGCCCAAGCTTCATTCCCAGCGCGGACTCCAAGCGCGTATAGCTCATGTCCTCTGGAACCTTGAATGCATCGGCGAACTGCAGCAATCGAGCCTCTAACTCTTGGTTGCTGATGCTTGTTGTCGGGGTGTTGACTCCGTTGGTCACGGTTTTTGACGTAGCGTGGGATGCCGGGGACTTGGCTGCCACAGAGCGCACACCACGGGCATCGCCGGCTATCTCTTCGGAGGAGCGAGCGCAGGAGCTCGATAGCACCGCCGCCAGCGTCAGCGAAACAAGCAGAGCGAGTGAGCGGAGTCTTGTCATTGTCTTCCTGTTGCCCAACGCGGCGCTTCGATTCGAGGCAAGTTCTTTATCTATCACGGCTACTCCAAACTCTTCTGCACAAGATCCTGATCGAATGGAGCGGTTGCAAGTAATGCGCAGAGTAGTGCTGTCGCAGGCTAAAAGTGGAGGACACCAGATTCTGCTCGCGTCGTACTTCGAAATTCTCTGTGCTCTGCCCCGCTAAGAACACGTCTCAGCGCATGTTCTCCAGACTACCAGTCTCAGCCAGTTGACACGTCACGTAGCGCGTAGCAATCTCCACCCCAAGGAGCCTAGAAACTCCTCAGAGAGCGGTACCCACCTCCGTCAAACCGGTGGGTTTTTTGTGCCTGCAGCGTCTTGCGGGTGCAACCGACGCGATGCCTGCGTCGGGAGGGCGGCTAATACAACACCCTTCGGGGAAATACGCCCGCCGGCTCTCTGCGGTTTCTAGCCTCCCGACATCCCGTTGCGTTGTGCAACGGGGCCTGTTCGTCAAGGAGGGCTTTGCCATGCGTCGATCCACGTCCCGTCCCACATCCGCACGCCAGCGCGCCACGGAGCCGCCGCCCCGCGAGATCGGCTGGCACTCGCTCGATCCCTCGATCAAGCCGCGGCCCTACGTCGAGCGCACGCCCATCCCCCAACCCCGCGCCGAAGCCCGCCCCCCACGCCCCGGGCACCCGCGTGCCCCAACACACTGCACCGTCGGCTACGGTTATTACCCAGCCAGCGACCTACGCGTCCCCACGCTGCGCCTGCGCGGCCGCTGGCTGGAACAACTGGGCTTTGCCATTGGCAGCAAGCTGCACATCCGCCTGCGCGATGGCGAGCTAGTGGTGAGTGTGGCGCCCACAGACTGACGCCCCACCGTGCGCGTGCAGCCACGCAGGTGCACGGCCACCCTTCAGGCACGCTGCGCGCATGCTGCGCGAAGTGCGCACGTGCCTCGCCATGCTTCGCAGAGGATCACGCAATGCACCCGCATGCCGCCGTCTTTTGTCTCACGCTGGACCAGATCGACCAACTCGACCGCCTGATGCGCACCATCGCCGCCCACGGCGACGTGATCGCCATGAGCGCCCCACAGTGCCTGCACGCACAGACGCTGCCAACCCTGGGCCAGGCCATCTTCGACGCAGCCAACGCGGTGCGCGCGATTCTTGAGCAACGGGTAGAGCACACGGCCTGTGCGCCTTAGCGGCACATCACGAACAGCCGGGCAGATGCACCACGCCCTCACGCCTGCCAACCTGAGCTACCTAGCCACGCTGACACCGCTGCCATCTACCCGCAGCCGCAGACACCTGCTCCCACCCGTTACGTAGCCGCTGCATCGCCTGCCCGCCTACGCATGCATCGCCCAGCTGCTTGGCCTCTGCCGTGCCGAGGCCAAGGCAGCGCAACGATGGAATCCGACGGAGCCGCGCGCCCCTGCCGATGCGCTTCGTTACGCAACGTCATGTTCTCGATGCCTTGGCAGTAGCGAGCCATGCCCGGATGTGGGTGCGTGCGGTATTGGTCGCAATTGAACGGCGTGGTATCGCGCGCCATTGAGTATGCAGTTTCGTCGCGCCTGGTCAGCGTGAGACCTATCTAGCCGGGCCGCCTGGGCTCGGCTCGTTCATACCGCGCGCCAGTTCTTGCTGCTGCACTAGCGCTCTTTCTTGCGCGATCGCTAGATTGGCCGCCAGCAACTTCTGGTCCGACTGTTCGACGGGGATATGGATCGCCTGATCGATCTCCACATGCGCGCGCTTGTGCGCAGGATCGTCCATCCGTCCCTCCACCGCGAACACGTTGCCGGTCTTGCTCATCACCACATGATCCACACGGCTGAGCGCGTTGCTGGCCAGCGCGTAGTCTGTGACGTGTGGATGTGCCTCGCTGTTGTCCTTGCATGCGGCCAGCAGGCTGCGGCTCACGCGTTCGCTCATATCGTCATAGGGCTTGCCCACACTTTCATCGATCTTGCGTACACCACCGCGAATTTGCTCAAGCATGGCGTGGTCCGGATGCGCAGGATCATCCGGGCCGCGCGGGCCCGCTGCGGCAGGGGCACTGGGTACCACCGGCACGTAGGTGTGGTCGTGCGCCCGATTCACGCTGCCGTCCTGCGTGTGGTCGAAATGGTGCAGCGTGGGCGGCTTGGTGCTGCTGTCGTGATACGGAAACGGTGTCTTGTTCGGCCCTCGGTCCAGACCTTCGTTCTCGATCAGATGTTCTTTCAGCCCCAACGCGGCCATATCGATCGTCACCTGTGGCCGGACACCTTGGTGCAGCACGTTTGCGCGATCTTCTGCCTGAAGGATCTGTTCTACCCCCCAAGTGCCGTAGTAATTGGGATAGTCGGCCGTCGGTTGGAGCGCGCCCGCCGAATTGCGGTGCTCGCCGATGCCAACTGGGCGTTGGCCAGGCTGCGAATAGAGCGGCGATGGTCTATCAAAATAATGGTGCCCCATAGCCGTAATATTTCCGGACGTCTGAGAGAGGCTACCGTCTTGGTTGAACGTCAAACCTGGCTTGCCGGTGATAAGGCCTGTGAAAGGATCCTTTTCGACAAAATCCTTGACCCTGTCAATTTGCGTTCCGTGCATTTCCTTCAGGCCTGCACTGGGATTGAGCTGCTGTCGCTTACTGAGCAATGCATTCCAGCCGGCAATCTCCGCTTTAGCTTCGTCCTCACGTCCAGCCTGTATGTAGTTGCGAAGTTCGTCCGTGTAGTCATGTACAGGCCCTCGGGCCTTCGATTGGGTTTCAACATCCACTAGAAATTTATTTGTAGCCTGATTTTTAGATGCATGGTTAAAACTGTGCTGGATCTCGTGTCCGAGCACAAATGTCATGTCTCTATCGTTAAAGGTCCCGTGAGGGTTAGCAGCCGAGCCTGTCTGGAGGCCGAGCGGCGGCAAATTCATTATCTTGTTGCTACCGTCGTACGTACCACCAGCCGCCATGCCTGGTCCCAAAAAGCCAAAACCTTCGAGGTGCGCTCTCAGGGGGCGCTGCTTGTCCGAAGGATCGACCGTAGTCGCGGACTTCTTGATCTCGTCGGCTAAAAACGGTGAGCCATTGATGGTTGACTGCAGGTTGTCGACCATATCTTGTGTAACAGGATGACTATTTCTTGCAGAGTCTTGATACGTGCTGTGTGCAAACGCTACCGACATCTGTTGGACTTGCAGAGTGGCTTTTAGGTCGCTACTTGCTAATGTTCCCGTCGGCTGGATGCTTGTTGAAGGGAGCGTAATGAGACCACTTTGTATGTTGTAAGTTCCAGCGAGATTCGGCGCCGAACTGTTCGCTGCTTGCAGCGCAAAGCCTCGAAGATGACCTGCTTGTGCTTCCTGATCAAATTGCTGCAGTAGCTTAGCGTCAGCTATCAGCGCACCGCGAAGCTGCGCAACCTGATCTTGGTTGCCTCCAGACGCAGCAAATCGAGCTAACGCTGCTTCGAGTTGTGGGCTGGGGGTGGCCATCAGCTTTCATCCTTGGTTAGTTCAAAGTTCCAATCGATTTGACGCAGAGCCGGCCAGATGATCCAGGTGCTTCATTCTGAGGAACGATTGAGATCACGATATCTTTGCCGCTGCCGTCTTTTGCGTACTTGGCAAACCGCCAACTTTGCAATTGACCAATTTCCCCGTACACCGGCGAGTCGACAAATCCCATCTGGACTAGTGAACTCTTGTACTTCTCGAAATCAACGCAATTGCCTTCCAAGCTTGAAAATTCATCATTGTTATTAATGAAGGATAGGCTGATGCCCTGTTTGAGAGAGCGAGACTCGGGAGTCAGTTCCAAAGAATAATTCCATCCATTGCTCAGTGCTTGACCATGGATATAGGACTCAAGATTCTCGGAGGGGAAGGTAACTCTTTTGAGGGAGATACCGGTGACTTCGCGCACTCTATCAACGGTTAAATCCTTCCTGGATTCCAAGCCTTTCAGCAACTTCAAGAACCTCTTGCCGATTTCATCAGCGCCGAGCGTGGGATTGACCATGTCGGTCTCAGATGTAGTCATTGCGCCGTATTCCTTCGAAATTGGCTCTGTGGGTTCGACCGTCGTGTGCGCGCAAGCACAGAGCGTAGTTCCGCATAGCGAGGTAAGCAATAGCATTGCAGCTTTGGTAGGCCTCATTGACATGATCCATACACTGAAGTGGGACCGTCGTAATCTAGCAAATCATCGGCCATACCTTTGGATACTGACGCAACTGGCGCTATTCCATATGACTCCGGCGTCATGCATCACCTCCGTCAATTTGTGCGCCATACACGCACTCGCGCCTTGCGCCGTCGGCAGTGGTCTCGTAAATCAACAAGGCAACCGAGAAGCCTTGATCACTCTTCTGGATGGCGCGCCAATGTTGCCGAAGAGTGCCGCCCTGGAATGGGCGCTGCCCACCGCGCTTGTAACCCATGGCCCCAAGCTTTGCAGAAAAATCAGCCGCATCCCAAACGCATGTGGCAGCCGGGATCCGCGTAGGGTCTTGCTTGTCTGGTAAGCCGATCAGGAGGTTGATAAAGGAAAACCCCTTTTTCTCCGGGCTGTGCGACACATACAACGTATAGCCGTTCGCCAGAGGAAGGCTTCTCAGCACACGCCGTGACACCGCAAGATCCTTCGGCGGGTCGAATTTGATGCCAAGCATCTCCTCCACCCGCTTGTGGCTCATGTCGCCGGGTTGTTCCAGCGATGCTGCAAATCTCAAAAGCCCGGCTTCAATCTGCTGGATGTCGAGAGCGGCATTCTTCGTCACGGTGGTTGGCGCAGAACGTGCTGCGGGTGTGGGCGACGGAGCAGCAGGCAGATCGCTCGCTTTCTCAGACGGCCGGGTGCACGCGATCGAAAGCACCGAGGTAAGTGCCAAGCAAAGCAGCAGCATGAATGAGCGAAAGCTGGTCATAGTTGTCTTGTATGCCGGTGCGGCGCGCTGATACAAGCCAAGGTACTCGCCCACGTCCAAACCGGCCAGCCCACCGGCTACTGAGCCGACACGCTGACCGAGACAAGCGCAGCTTTAGGGGGCGGTGTTCAATTCCCTAAGCACATCGTCCACTTGCTCGGCCAGGTGTTGCAGGCAGTGCGCCCATTGCTGCAGTGGAATCGCCGGTGTACCCAACGTGCCTTCGTCGCGCGAGCGCGGTGTGGCTAGGGTGGAGAGCAGGCGCAGTTGATCGCGCACGCGCAGCAAGTGGTATTGCGTGCCTTCGGACATCCAGTAACCGAGTTCGTCGCGCATGCCGCTCTCCTTGCCGTGAAGCAGCTCCCGCTGCACAACGCAGCGGGATGCCGGGAGGCTAGAAACCGCAGACAGCCGGCGGGCTTATTCCCCTTGCGGGTGTTGTATTCGCCGCCCTCCCGGCGTAGGAACGCCGAGCAGTGCCAGGCCAAATGGCCGAGCACAAAAAACCCACCAAATTCTCGGAGGTGGGCACCGCTGTCTGTGTGGAGTTTCTAGGCTCCGAGCGGAAGTGTGCGTGTGGAGGTGAGTTGGGTCAAGTTGAAGCAATGCCCGGCGTGTAGATGTGGGGCTTTGCACGTAATTTTTTCGAATAGACGCGCGGCGGCAATGACGCACTAGGGCCTGTTAACACTAATGGCCCGAGCGATTAAACTATTGAGCATGGAGATCACGCCAGCACAATTTTCTCTGATCGAACA
>NZ_MDFM01000042.1 GCF_002939985.1 Xanthomonas hortorum pv. cynarae
CGTCGGAGATATCGGTTGGATATGGCTTACGAGGCTTCATCCGTATACGTTATCGTGACAAGGGCAAAGTTCATAACACGCTCTAAGCTAGCTGCTATAAACAAAATTGCATATTTATTCGCTTTCACGACAACATCTCCTTGTGTCGATAGATCGTATTGAATTGACAGACAACCATCTGTCATTATTACCCAGTATGGGCAATTCCATTGCCCGAGATTAATAGCCTCTCGGTAAATTTTACTTTATTGAGCTGGGACGAAAGGAAGCTCGGCCATAAGCCATGCTGCCGCTTGTTATCATAAATCCATTTTCAGGATCCAACTCATGACGGTCATCAGCGTCATATTGCATCAGCATAAAAAGGCTATAAAATGCCTTGTCGAATATTTTCATGACAGCTAGATGTTGAAGCATGACCTCTGGAACATGACCCTTTAAACTTATAAGCCTTTCAAAATAATCGGGGTCAGTTAAAAGGTTTGCGGCCTCAGCAATTGCACCATGTAGCTCGGAGAGATCAGTCAATGCCCGCTGCTGTAGCGGCAGCGTGGACGAGTCCTGCGCAATCCGAAATGCGGCGCTTACGGCATCCCCCGCAATTCTTACTAGCTTTGATACCCGCTCAGTAGGATCATCAACCTTGTTAAGGTCTTCGATCTGATTTCGTAGATGCTCGAGATCCTCTGGAAAACAGCGGTCCATCGCTTCCTCACAGGTAGTTACTTTTTCGGTTTTTTTGCGAACGCCATTCCCATATAGCTAGCAGATCACACTTATGCTTCGTTTACAATCACTGAAAAGCAGCTGCCCGTTAGAGCCATGCCCCAGGCTGGCCGTGCCTGGCTCTGATCTTAGCGCTTCAAGCACGGAGCGATTTTTCATAGCCAGCGGATTCAACTGAAAGTAACTACATACAGCCTAACGAACTCATTGGCACGCTTACTTGCCTGATGCTTGATTCGAGCTAAGAAGCGGCTTCGGTTTAAATCCATTACTAGGGGCGTTGCCGGTACCATTGACCATCTGCGCCCATGTCTACCAAGACCTCTGCACCCAGGGCTTCAAGAACATGCATCATCGATTGGACGTGCTCTACAGATACGTCATGGATCTCAACATGCTCGCGCGCGAGTACTGAATCTTTCGATTTTCCGGCGCTGTGCTGGGGATGCACTTATTCCTCGCCGAAGGCGGCGCGCGAACTCAGCAGCGGCGTGCACTCCCTCAGATCGCCATTGAACGTCATCTACTCGCCACCCAACCACCGAGATCGTTGCCATGCGCGCCTAGCTGCTATCAGACCGCCTAAGCGCGGTATAGCGCGATCCTCGCCGAGTCGTTCACCGCAGTCAATCGCTCCACGCCTCCGTGGCCAACGCCTGACCCCTCTGCACGGTCACATGCCTTATCGAATTCCGACTCCAGGCTCGCCGGTTGTCGCACGGTGCTTTATGGGTCGCCGTGGCTGTGCTCCATGCGCCGGTCAAGGATTGCACGCACGGCATGGGCCGCATCGAAGATGGCTTGCCCGAGCGTGGGCAGGGTCTGCGCCTCCAGGCACTCCGGCTTGCTCATGGCGATGACGTCGCCATGAGCGATGAGGCTGCGTAGCAGGCGGTCGAGCTGGTCGCGTTGGTCCAGCGTGAGATGCAAGACGACGGCGGGGTGCTCCATCTGTGTCCTCCTCTGCGCGGTGAGCGGGAAGCGCGTACGGTGTGGCGATTGGCGTGTTGCGCTCGGCGCGGGGCGTGCGGGTGCGTGCTGCGCGTGCGCTGCGCACCTGGTTAGTCCGTAGGTGCGACGCTGACGACCAGCTCGCCATCGCGCAGGCGGATGTGGAGCTTGCTGCCGATGGTGAAGCCCAGTTGTTCCAGCCAGCGGCCGCGTAGGCGCAGCGTGGGGATGCGTAGGTCGCTGGCGGGGTAGTAGCCGTAGCCCACGGTGCAATGTTGCGGGGCACGCGGGTGGCCGGGGCGTGGGGGGCGGGGTTCGGTGCGGGGTTGGGGGATGGGGGTGCGCTCGACATAGGGCCGAGGCTTGATCGAGGGGTCGAGCGAGTGCCAGCCGATCTCGGTGGGTGGCAGCTCCGTAGCGCGCTTGCGTGCGGATATGGGACGGGATGTGGGTCGACGCATTGCAAAGCCCTCCTTGACGAGCAGGCCCCGCCGCCGGGTGGCGACGGGATGTCGGGAGGTTAGAAACCGCAGACAGACGGCGGGCGTATTCCCCTTGCGGGTGTTGTATTAGCCGCCCTCCCGACGCAGGCAACGCGTCGGTTGCGCCCGCAAGAAACTGCGGGCACAAAAAACCCACCAGTCTTTCGGAGGTGGGTACCGCTGTCTGAGGAGTTTCTACGCTCCTTGGCGAAAAGACTGCTACGCGCTGCGTGACATGTCAACTGGCTGATGCTGGCAATCTGGAAAGCGTTGATGGAAGATCCTTGCGTCAACGTTTGAAGCAGCATGGTCAGAGTTGGATTGAACCTTGAGAGAGTGCTGCTCCAAGCGCGTCCCCACCCTCCCGTAAATAGCTTTACGTTCCCTCGCTATCCATCACCATCGCGCCACTCAGATTCGGGCTCGGTAGTGCATGACACCGACGGCGCGAATGACAATTGGCCAGCATCGCAATGTCGCGTGAGTAGGATTCCAATGATAAAAGTTAGCTTCCGAAGCCTGTTCCCTTTGCTGCTGCTTTCACTAGCGTTGCCAAGTGCATGCGCTCGCGCGCCTGGTGAAGCAGGACGGGATGCAGGCACGCCATCTGCTGCCACAGCGACGCCAGCCTCTCCAGAGAAAGGCAAGAGCACTGATAGCCGTTCCGATCCCGTCTCTGCCAACACCACTCCGCAAGAGCTGGAGCGCCGGCTGCTGCGCTTCATCGATGGCCTGACAATGCCAGCGGATCTGGACTACCCGCGAATGGAATCTGCACTTGGCATCAAGCTTGGGCCACCATCTGATCTGGCATACCCGTGGCGTGAAGCAAAAGACGTCGCTCTGGCCGATGGCTATGCGCTCTACGCGACACATCGCCCAACGAAGGATGGCTTCTCGCGGATCGAAGTTGCGGTGTCTTTGCCTAACCACGGCGATCCCACGCGCGTGCCTACGCCGACCTGCATCTGGCAAGCCGAAGCATTGTCCAAAACGCTCGAGGGCATGGGATACACACGCGGCGGCCAGCGACCCTTCCAGGGTGGATGGCTACGCCAGCATTGGCGTGCAATCAATCGCGGTAGCCAGATGTTCTCGGTCTCACTGCTCATCTATCGAGCCCATGACCAAAGTAGTCCACAAGAGTGCGTTTACAGCGTGAAAATCGACGGAGGTAAGCCATGATCCCGGTTGATCCACGTATTGAACCCCTGCTTGCCCAGATGGCAAAAGATCCGGCGCTTCCTGCCGGTGCGGAGGCGAGCATCCGGCAAACAATCGCCGAGTCACCCTATCTGTCGAACCTGCTAGGTGATGCCATTGAGAAAGGTCGAATTGGCGCGATTGCTGTTTCGCATGGACAGAACAACGGCGGCCACTTCCAGGACGGTAAGGACGGCAAGGCGGGCACACTCAATATCAGTGAAGCAGCGTTCAAGGACTTCGCAGGATCAGAGCGCATCGACTATCTGACCGAGGTCATGGGCCATGAAACGATGCACGGCGTATTGGCCCAGCATCGTGCCGACGCCCTTGCCGAGTTCGGCAAGAGTATGGGTAACCGGATGCAGGAAGCCTACGACAATCGGGAGCATCAGGTCGACCTGACTGGCCCTACCCGTGTTTACCTGGATTCGACTCGCGCAGACGAAGCACTGTCGGAAATCTCGGGAATGCGTGCCCTGCATGATCGAATCAAACATCTGAACCCTGAGATGCCCGACAGTGTGGTTGAGAGGGAGTTGCTCGACCGGTCGAGTAATCGGTGTGTCGTACGACAACCGAACGGCGCTCCGCAGTTTGCAGACGGACTGACCTACGATGCACTCACCAAGCACCCTTTTACCCGCGACGATGCGCTGACCAAATCTGTTGAGCACTGTTTTTACGACAGCAGTGGCACGCTAGGCCCACATGGCGATTCCGACTACCGCAACTACTATGGCGTCAATCCGATCAGTCACATCGCGCAAAACTACGCGCATCTGGCGCATGACCGCCAGCCTCCGGAAGTCCGCATCGATCTCAAATCCTTGGGCCTGGACCCCAGACAGCTGGAGCGCAACGGGCTGGAGCTAGGGTCTGCGAAGACCTTCAACATCGTTGACCTTGGCAAGGACGGCTATGGCATGGTCCAACTCAAGGACACTGGCGCACGCGGCGTTAGTTCTCCCAAGTTTGCGACACCGATTGAGCCAGGGCGCGCATTGACGCCTGCAGAGGCGGGACACCCGGACCATGCCATGCATCAGCAGATCCGAAGCAAAGTGGAGCAGTTAGATGCAGCCAATGGCCGCACGTTTGACGCGACCAGTGAACGGATGACAGCGAGTCTGCTGACGCTAGCCAAAGACAATGGGCTGACCCGGGTGGACCACGTGCTGCTCAGCGCAAAGACCGAGGATCTTCCAGCTGCACAAATGGTGTTCTTGGTACAGGGCAGACCGGATGACCCAGCGAAGTTGCGTGCACATATGCCCACCGTCGAAGCAGCCCAACGCCCGGTGCAGGAAAGCTTCTCGCAACTGGAATCCGTCAACCAACGTCTGGAACAAGATCGCGCGCGGGAACAGTCGCTAGAACAGCAGCGCTCGCAGGAGCAACAACCGCGCGGACCGACCCCGTCGCTGTGAGGCGATGACGTGTCGCACCTATCATCATCAAACGGTTAGCGACCCCTCGCTTTCGACAAAGAACGGGGGGCTGACGCCCAATTGAATCTGACTCCGTTCTTCGGACCCCGTTCTTCGCTTATTGGGTTATCCCAAAGCTAGTTTACGGCTTCGATCCAGACGGCAGCTTGGCAACTGCAGGCTTCGGCAAAGCAGTTGTGTTGTACATTGTTCCAATCTTCAATGCTTCAACTTTACCACCGTTCAACACATTGGCTTTTGTCAGAATGTACTTGGGAAACTTTGTGAGCAAATAATCCTGCCTAAACCACTGCCGGAAAAGAGGAAGAACGGCATCAGGATAAGCATTCGGCTTCTGAGGGTTACTCATTGATTGGGGATAATAGTCGGGATAATTGTGCTCGTACTGCGTCCTTTTCCCGTATTCTTTTTCAAGATTATTCTCAGACCAGTACTTGCCCCAAGCAATACCCACACTGATATCTGGCACGGTTTTGTGGTTTACCGTCAGATCAGCCTGAATTAAATCTACGACTAAGCCGGTGATTTCCTTAAAGATAGTAAAATAACCAGCTGGAGCACTGTCTTTCAGTATTGAAACGCGGTCATTGTGATACTTCCACTTATCAGCTGGCGTATAGTTAAGAGACTCATAAATAAATTTCCGTAAGCCGAACGCCGCAAACTTGCGATAGCTCTCCAATGCCGTGTCGTTATCCGCCTTAGACTCAAACGCGTAGTATTCAAGGAACGCCATACAAACAACGTCAGGATAAGCAAAGTGTGTCGTGCCGTTCTGAACTGTTTGCAAGTGCAATTTTTCTTCGTAATACCCATTATTGAAAAGATAGGCTTTAAAGTACGAGATGCGGTCCTTGCCCAGAACCGTATCGTTGTAGTGATCCTCCCATTCCTTAGTAATCGTCTGAACCACATTACGGGATATCCCTAGGGCGCCAGCCAAACCTCGCTGCGTGAGGAAGGGGATGCCGTTTTCAAGAACTCCCATCTCGATTCCATTCACGCCCTTCTGGACTTCTATTCCAAGATCCAAAGGGAGCTGAGTAGGGGCGGCCTGTTGCAGGGGATTACTCATGGCTAATTATTTCCTTTATATAGTTTATTCGTGGCATGCCACCATACAATCGATAGCCCGTCCATCGACTGGTCAAGATGGCTGACATGCACCTTAATCCCTGAGCAGACCGACTATTACTTCATTCAGCTTTGCACAACCACCGAGCCTTTCAGGCTAAATATTTTTGAATAACCATTAGCTGATAAATAACTTATCCTATTCCACGAGATTAGCTGGCAGTTTGAAAGAACGATGGGCCTCGGAACTGCTCTTAACCTTATCGCCTGTCACCTCGATGCAGGGCTGGTCGACGCAGAAGCAGCGCAGCGCGCCGGCGCCGTCCCTGCTCAAATGACTACTACGAAACGCCCGTCACAAAAGGAGACCACGCTCGGATGCCGTCACTAGCTTTTCAACGTCAGTGCCTCACGTGATGAGCTTTGTTGTATGTCAAGAAGGCATTTTATGATTTTTCCGTTCTCCTGATGGTGATATGCAAATCTAACGCTTGAATTATCCGACTTGGAACAATGAGGTTTGGAGCAATATGGGCCAATGGAGCCTGGACCAGTGAAGCCAGGGTTACTTATAAGTTAAACCTGACCCCATTCCCCCCACCGAAACTACTTACTCTTTGGTGCGGCCTTCTTCGTGGCTACAGTCTTGGGAGCAACTTTCTTTTTTGCTTCACTCAATGCAACACGAAGTTCTTTCTTCTCTGCATCCTTCACCTTGCCTTTTGCTTTCTCTGCGGCAAGGCTGGCTTTGAGCGCGGACAATTGCGCCAGCAGTCTATCTTCTCGAGGTGAGTGGTTCTTGCTGCCTAGCCTGCGGCCACCTGGGCTCTTCTTCGTTGCCATAACTTCCCCATGTTGTTGAACGAAAATACGGGTGATCTAGCTCGACCTGTTGCTACCTAACGCTGGAATTAAGCCGAGTTACGAAGCAACTTCGGCTTGAATGATTTATTAACCCTGTCACTCAGGATCGTGCACCAAGCCGTAGTCAATGTCCGCGACCAAAGTAATGCCATCGGGAACATGGGTGTCGCTGTGATTCTCGACGCCTACGGGATACTCCCAAATGCTCCAGGTTACGGTGTGGCCGGAAATATCAAAGTCTGCTGTATGGATCAGCTCAGGGCCCATGTTGCGCTCGCCGTCCCCCTGACAATCCCACTCTAGATCAGAAGCAGAAACAGAAACCTTCTGACCTGTTGCATTGACCCTGAAGGTTGCAACTCCGCTCGCTTCTACGTGCATATGAGTCTCCTGGTTTTTTGATGAGAGGGCTAACTACTGTTGGACCGCCTAAGCGCGGCATAACCTGATCCTCGCTGACTGCCTGACTGCGGCAAATCACCACGAGCGTTTGAAGCTCACCGCTTTTCAGCTATGTCCCCCTGACACCAGGTTTTACGCCGCATCCCCAGTGCGGCCACAGTCAGTGCCACGATGCTCCATGCCTTGCTCAACATTGTTTCTTCCTCCTGAAGAAATGTGTGGCTTTGCAGCTGCATTACATACTGCGCAACTTGATCCTCGCCGAGTTCTTGGGTTGCGTCAATGCGCTTGCGTGAGTGATCGTTGGCTTTATCGGCTTTGCCCTCATCCGCCCTGCGGGCACCTTCTCCCGCGTGCGGGAGAAGGGCTTGATGTCTCAAGTTATTGGCTGTTTTCTGCGGTTGTCGGTGTAACCGGTGCGGGTAGAGCGAGATTATTGTTGAGTTCGGTAATCTCCGGCATCTTGCCTTCGGCAACCACACGCAAATGCGCGGTTTTTAGATTTGCCGCGTTGGTTAGCGGCAGGCGCACCTGCGTGGTGATTGGCTGCAGATCGCGTGGTGCCGCGAGTGCCGGGAACGCCACTCTTGCCAGCTCCTTCCCACGCCCATCCTCCAACACCACAAACCCGGCCGGCGCATCCGCATGGCCAAGGCTGTGCACGGTCACTTCGATGGCGTCTGCAGTCACACGCACGTCGCCATGGCCAATACCCAGATCCGGGCGCAGTTCGACCGGGGTGGTGGCTGCGATGCGTTCGAGCTGCAGGACGGTGGTGCGGCCTGCGGGGAAGTCGATGTCGATGGCCGCGCTTTTTTCGAAAGCGAGCTCTTGCGTCTTGGCGTTGCTGTCGAGCTTGCCGTCATTTTCTTTGCTCACGCCTTGGGTGATGCGCCATTGGCCCGGGGCGACGTTCCAGCCGGTCATGCTGGCGCGCTGAGGTTTACTGGAGGTGTTGTAGGCGATGACGGTGAAGCGGTCTTGCTGGGGTGCGGGGATGGCGATGGCTACTTGGATGGCGGCCTCCGGGTCATTGAAGCGCCAGCTCACGGTGTGGCCGGGGTAGGTTTGGTTGCGCTTGAGGGCCACGCCGCCTAGGCGTGCGCGCTGCAGGTTGACCGTGGGGGATTCCACGCGGTCGCTCCACCAGTGGCCTTCGGTGTTCATGTAGAAGTTTTGCAGTTTCTCGCGTGCCTCGCTGCGGTAAATGGCGGCGAGATAATCCAGATTGCCGGTCTGCTCCCAGGCCACATGGTGCGGGAAGTCCGGGGCGCTGCCGTCGTCCTTGTTGGCGGCATCGATGAGCTTGCCGCTCCAGTCGCTGCGCTTGCCCATGACATCGAGAAAGTTTTCGTTGAGCAGCGACAGGCCGTTGGGGCCGCTGCTGGCCACGCGGTAGTCGATGGGCTTGAGATAACGCGCATCGCCGGTGAAGCGGTAGGCGGCCCAGAAGGTGTGCAAGGTGTCGGCGCCGCCGCTGCCTTCGAACAGTTCGCCGCCGCGGGTTTTGCCGGTTTGCCAGTTGATCTCGTTGGGCAGCGCCCAGTTGCCCTTGGCGTTGGTGTAGGCGTGGGCGAGATAGCCATCCGCTAACCCGGTGACGATGCGGCGGCTGTTGGGGTCGGCGTTATAGCCGCCCAGCAGGATGGCCGGGTGCACGATGGGGAAGGAGTACGGTTTTTGCCATTGCCAGTTGGGCTCGCGGTAGACCTTGCGGCCGCCGAACCAGTTGCTGGCAAACAGCAGGTGGCCTTGCGGGTTGACCTGGATGACGGTGTCGAAGGCCTTGACGGTTTGCATCAGGCGCTCGACGGTGCGCGGGTCGCCCCAGTTGAGGTACAGCAGGGCGCTGTTGAGGTTGATGCCCTCCTCATACGCATGCAGCTCGTCGGTTTCGATGGTGGACAGGCCGTTGGTGAACATGCCGTTGCGGTAGTTGGCATCGGACAGCGCGAGCATGGAGGCGTTGAGCATGTCCGGGTCCACGCCCATCAGGGCGACGCCGGGCCATTGCTGCACCAGGTCCGAATCGTCGGAGATGCCGCCGCCGAAATCGCCGTAGGCCACCTGACGCTGCTCGATCCACCAGCGGATGTAGCGGCGGGTGGCGCTAAGGTCTTGCAGCTGCCAGAACGCCCAGGCAGGCACGCCCTTGGGCACGCTGGGCAGATCGACAGGCAACGCGCCCTGGTTGGCGTAGCTGATGTCGTTCCAGTACTGGCGGCCGAGGGCGTGGTCCGGGTCGACGCGCAGCAGGTCGGTGATGTCGGCATCCAGGCGCTTGTAGAGCAGCTGGCGCTTGGAGGTGGTGTGTTCTTCCACCAGAAAGCCCCAGTTGTCCTTGACCTGGTTGAAGCGGTCGGCGACGTGCTCTTTGATGGCCTCATTGCGCGGTTTGAACACCAGTTGCAGCTGGGTGCCGTCGAGCGCGTTGGCATCGAAGCCGGGCGCGGCGGCGGCGATGCTGAGCATCAGGCTGTCGTTGCTCAGGATTCTGTCGCGCAGGTCCAGCCACAGGGTGCGGGCCTGGCCGGGGGTGACCGCCACCGAGACATCGATCATGTCGCGTGCGGGCCAGATGGGGTCCTTGATGCGGATGTTGAGCGGGATGCTGCCGTTGTGGGTGGCCGGCAGGTTGAGCGCGGGCAGGGTGATGGCGATGCCATCCAGGCCGTCGTGCATGTTCTCCCAGCCGTAGGACCAGCTGCGCATCAGCGCCTGGTCTGGCGGCGGGTTGCCCAGGCTGGACGGCACCAGGATGTGCACGATGGGTTGCTGCGCGCTGCCGGCGGCGGTCTTGTCGCTGGGGCGCTTGCGCGCTGGCGCCTTGGTGGGCAGGGCGACCACGGTCTGGCGCTCGCCTGGCGGGTAGCGGCCGGCGATGACATCGCGCAGCGGTGCGAGGTTGTCGTAGTCAGGCTGGATGTCGCTGCGCACGGTGTAGCTGAGTTGCGCGCTGCCTTTGGGCACCTCGCCCGGCTGCACGTTGTAGGCCCAGATTTCCTGGATGGGGGTTTCCTGCGCGGTGTTGGCAAAGCGCAGCGTGCCGCCGCGACGCTCGGGGAACTGGTCCACGCTGCGCACCACGCCTTGGCTGCGCGCGAACAGCGGCTGCGCCTGCACGGTGGCAGCACCGGCGGCAGCGGGCGCGGTGTAGCTGGCTTGGCCATATGCGGCGCCGCGCAGCTCGATGCGGTTGACCGGCTCGTCCGGCAGGGTGAGGTCCAGCGCCTTGCCGCCTTCGACGTAGGTGTTCCAGTCCGGCAGCTGGAAGTAGTCGTCGCGCCCGGGCAGGCGCGAGCGGTTGTAGACGCCGGGCCAGGTGGTTTCGGAGATGCCGTCGGTGGCCTTCCACATCCATTGCTTGAGGTCGCGGGCGTCGGCGAATTCCACCTTGCGGATACGGGTGATGGGTGCGCTCAGCAGCGGCGGTGCGTGGCCGTTGTCCCAGCCAAAGCGGTGCAGGAAGGCGGCGTGTTGCGCGTTGCCGGTGGGTGCTTCAGCGGTGGCGGGCTCCTGCAGGCGTGCGAGCGCGGCGGCGCCGCTGGCGTCGAGCATGCGGTCGTAGATGCGGATCTCGTCGAAGTCGCTGCCACGCAAAAAGTTGTAGCGGCTCTGCACCTGGTGCGGCGACATCACGCGGCCGGCCAGGCCAAACTGGTCGAGTGCGGCGTCGAAGTCGAGCGCGCCGCCGTTGGCGCAGGGCGCACCGCAGTCCACGCGTGCGGCCTCCTTGCCATCGACATACAGGCGCACGCCGCGGGTTTCGTCCCAGGCAAACGCAATGTGGGTCCAGTCGCTGGCGGCCGGGTTCTTATCGAGATTGAAAGAGACACGGGTGCGCGCGAGGTTGGCGTCGGTAACGAAGGCATCGAAGCCGTGGCCGTTCCAGTCGATGCGCAGCCAGGCCATGTCCCAGCTGGTGTGGTCGGCATAGCCAACGCGGAAGATCACGAATGGCGCCTCGCCCACCGGGTAGCGCGCGCGCCAGAAAAAGCTCAGCGTGCCGCGCTGGGTGTAGAGGTTGCCGGGCGCATTCCACGACAGCACGCCGTCGTCGGCCCATTCGATGGCGTTGCCGCGTTTGCCGGTGGGCACCAGCGCGATCTTGTCGCGGAAGTTGGGCACGCCATCACCGCGGGCCACATCGGCCTCCAGGCTGCGATCGGCCGAGACCCGGAACAACAACTCCGGGGCCGTGGGGGTGGCCGCACTTGCCGGCAGCGCGATCAGACACAACAAACCCATCCAAACCTTCAGCACACGCACCTCGTCTGGTTCAAAACCACTCTTCAAAACCACTGCCGCACCGCATGGGCGACAGACACTGCAACGTGCCACCGCAACGCGGCACGCGGTGCACGGTGGGCAGCGAGCAAGCGGGCCGGCACGTACGAGAGTACATGCGGTGCCTGCGTGCTGCGCGCGCCAGCATGCGCCGCGTGCGGTGGTGCGATGGCTGCGTCCACTACAGCCCGTTTGCGGCCTTCCACTTGGGAATCTCATCCTTCAACAACTTGTCCGGCCAGGTGCCATGCCAGGCGTAGCCCACGCGGCGCTCGTTGGGCACCTGCATGTAGTCGGTCAAGGCCTTGCCCTCGCGGTTGGCATACAAGGGGCGTTGATTCTGCAGGTCGTAGAAGCGTGCCCATAGCGATGCACCCGGTTGCGCCACCAGGATCACGTCCTTGCCGGTTTCCTGGGTGGGGTCGTCGATTTTCTTGGTGGCCAGATCGCGCATGCGATGGGTGTCGAACCAGACACCGGCCGCTTGCACCGCGGTCTTGATCTTGGCCGAGGGGTTGGGCTGGCGCATCAAAAACCGCACGATGCTCACCGACTCGCTAGACGACAACGAGGCCAGTTCATACGCACGCGCCTTGGCCGGCTTGAGCGTGACCTCGTCGTATTGCGCGCCCCAGATGGTGAGCGTGCCGCCGATCTTGACCTGGGTGGCGAGCACGCATTCCAGACCCTTGGCCACCGCCTGTACTGCGCGTGCGCCGTGGCTGCTGCGCAATTGCGCGCCGGTGTCGCCCTTGCCCTCGCCGATGTCCTGCAGCAGGTTGAGCATGCGCACCATCGCATCGTCGTTGTAGGTGATCTGATGGTGGTAGGACGACAGGTCCGGATAGAACTGCGGCCAGCCGCCATTGGCGTATTGCGCCTTGAGCAGGTAGTCCACGCCACGGCGTGCGGCGGCGATGTACTTGGCGTTCTTTTCGTTCTTGAAGGCGGTGGACAGGTACGTGATTTCGTACGTGGTCGCCTTGTTGTCGATGGTGGCGTCGTCCTTGCGCCCAGGCTGTTGCAGCTCGGCGATTTCGGCAGCGGTAAAGGTGCGGTTGTAGTCGACGGCGACGCCCTTGTACTGCTTGGACCAGCCACCGGAGGCGGTCTGCAGCAACAAGATGTTGTCGGCGATATTGTCGGCCAGTGCGGATAGCGGTGCCAGCAACAAGGCGCCAGCGAAGGCGAGCGTGTGGAAACGGAGCAGGTGCGAACGGATCATCAGAACGGCCTCCAGCTGCCCAGGATGGTGTTGCGGTCCAGCGCGGCGGCCTGCGCAGCGGTGAGTTGGCGCGACCACTTCACGCGGCGCGACGGGTTGGCGCCGTTGCCGCTGCTCTGGTATTCGCTGTAGCGGGCAGTGGCCTCGTTGGCGGCGTTGCCCCAGTTGTTCCAGCCCTCGGGCAGGATGTGTGCGCCCAGCTGGCTGCTGATGAAGCTGACGCTGGCATACGGCCGCCATGGGCGCCCCAGGTGCACGCGCGAGACACCGCTGGCAGCGGTGACGCGGGCATTGCGAAACACGAAGCCGCGCGCGCTTTCCTGCGGGGTGGAGGCGGCGGTGAGATAGCCATCGCCCAGCGAGTGCAGCTGCACGTTTTCGAACAGCGCGGTGCCGGCGCCGAACACGAAGTCCACCGTGCCTTCGACATAGCAGTCGAGGAAATACGACAGCTTGGCGCCGCGCAGATACAGCGTGTCTTGATAACCGAGGAAGCGCACATCGCGGAACGCAGCGCGGTCGCCATCCACACGCACCGCCACCGCCTGCCCGACCGGGCCTGCGTGATTACCGAAGCTCAATTGCTCGGCAGTGAAGTCGTTGCCGGCGATGATGACGCTGGACGAGCCGGAGGTGCCGTATTCGGTGCCGGTGGCTGGATTGATGCGTGAGGCGTAGTTGTCGTAAGTGATGATGGTCTGGGTGGCGCCGGCGCCGGTGAGCTTGAGCGCCGGTGCGTTGGACGGCACCACGATCAGCTCCTGATAGGTGCCGGCGCCGATGTTGATCTGCGCGCGTTTGCCGCCCTGCACAGCGGCGTCGATGGCGGCCTGCACGGTGCGGTAGCCGGCGCTGCCCTGCTTGGCCACGGTGTAGACCGGGTCGGCAGCGATGGCGGCGGTGCTGCCGAGCGACAGCCCGGCCAGCAAGGCGGTGGCGACGAGGGTGCGTAACACGATCCTGCGATGCGGTTGCATGCGTTGCTCCTGTCAGAACTTGTAGCGCGCGCCGATGTAGTACTGGCGCCCGGTGACGGTGTACTTGTCGGGCAGTTCCAGCGTGGAATCGACGTAGCGGCGGTCGGGGGTGTCGAGCAGGTTGATGGCCTCAAACGTCAGCGACAGGTGGTCGTTGAGCTTGTAGGACATGTTGAAATCCACGTTTTCCACGCTGTATTTGCCGGTCACATCGGCCGTGACCAGGCGCCTGCCATCCAGGTCGTAGACGTCTTCCTGGGCGAGGATGTTGTTGATGTAGCCATCGCGGTAACTGGTGGACACGCGCGCACTGAAGCGGCCGTCGTCGTAATAGACGGTGGCGTTGTAGGACTGCGGCGAGAGGTTGAGCAGGTCGCGCTCGGTGGCGGTGGCGGTGGTGGTGATGCTGGTGTTGCTGCTGCCTGCGGTACTGAACAGGTAATTGATCTTGGAATCGACCTGGGTGTAGTTGAGCTGGATGCCGAAATTGCGCCAGAAGCCGGGCAAAAAATCGAAGGCCTGCTGGTAGGTCAACTCGAAGCCCTTGAGCGGGCCGCCGGGCGTGTTGAAGTAGCTCTGCACATTGAAGATGGTGTCTGGGGTAAAGCCGGCGGGCAGCAGATCCAGCGCGTAGCCCATCGCCTCCCAGGTGCTGAGCACGCGGGTGCGTTGCACGTAGCTGTCGATGTCCTTGTAGAACACCGCCGCCGACAACAACGAGCCTTCGCGGAAATACCACTCGGCGCTGAGGTCGTAGTTGGTGGAGCGGAACGGGTCGAGCTTGGGGTTGCCCAGATTGATCGAGAAAAACCGCCCGTCGTCGAAGAACTGGGTGGGCCCGCCGCTGACGCTGGGCGACAGATACGCCAGCGTGGGGCGCGCCATGGTCTTGGCCGCACCGAAACGCAGCACGACCTCATCGCTGACATCCCAGGACAGATTCAACGAAGGCAGGATGTCGCGGTAATTATGGTTGACCGTGGTGGGCACCAGCAGGCGCTCGCCGGCTGCGGCGGTGGCGCTGGCCACGCCGAAGAACGATTCGCACGCTGACGAAATCGCGCCGGCCACGGTGGCCGTACACGGCGCATAACCGCTGGCGGCGATCTGCGTCTGCACATAGCGCACACCCAGGTTGCCACGCAGCGCGCGTCCCCACAGGTCGGTGTTGAAATCGAGCTGCAGGTAAGTGCCCAGGCTCTTTTCGTTGACCGCGAAATTGTTGTTGGACGAGCCGAAGTGGCCCACATCGGCCAGGCGGTAGTCGCCACCGGGCACGCCGGTGTCGCAGTTGCAATTGATGTTGAGCAGGTCGGCGACTTTCTGGAAATCCGGAATCACCCAGGTGGTGGGGAAGCTGCCGTTCAAGCTGCGGCCGAAGCCATCCAGGTTGGTGCTCAGCTCATTGACGCCCACACCAGCCGGCAATGCCTGCGCCAAGCGCCCGTAGGAGATGTTGCGCGACTCCGACGTGTCCATGTCGTAGTTCTTGTAGGCCAGCCCGGTGCGAAAAGTGAAGGTGGGGCTGATGTTGAATTCCAGATCCACCTTGGCGGTGTCGAAGGTGTTGTTCACCGACTGCGGGTTGAGCCGCACTTCGCTGATGTTGGTGCCGCGCGCGGTGCCGTTGCTGTTGACCGGCACTGCGCCATAGCCCAGCCACTGCCAGTTGTTGGGGTTACCCGCATCGAACGGGAAACTCATGCTGGGGTAATCGCCACCGTTGCGCCGGTCGAGCACGAAACCATCGAGATTGGTGTTGTCGAAACTCACCATCGAAAACTCGGGGCGCTCGTAGTCCGAGGTCGAGTGGCCGACCAATGCGTTGAGGCGCACCTGATCGTTGAAGCGGTGCTGCAGGTCCAGACTGAATTGCTTGAACTCGGTGGATTCTTCGATGTTGCTGGATTCGGTGCGGAAGTCGACGTTGTCGAACACGCCGTAGGTGAGGCGGTTCTGGTCGTCCACCTGCGCCTCGCGCACGGCGATCTGAGTCTTGCCGCCGAAGTTGGCGGTGCGGTGCAGGTTGGCGCCGACCGAGTCTTCACGCTGGTCCTTGTCCAGCTTGGAATACAGCATGTCGAAGTTCAGCAGGGTGTCGTCGCTGACCTTGAATTGCAGCGCGCCGGTGACGCCGAGACGTTTGATCTCGTGATCGGTGCGGATGTAGCGCGGGTAACGCGGAATCCACGCATCGGTGGCGGTCTCGTAGGCCTGGATGTTCTCCGGCGTGTTGGCCGGGCGCGCGATGCCGGTGCCGCAGTTGGCGGCGTTGATGCCGTAGCTGCCCCAGCCGTTGTTGCGGTCCTGGTTGGCCTGCGAGCCGACCCCGGCCGGGGTTTCATTGGCCAGCGGGTTGCGCGGAGTCTGCGGGTTGTAGCCCACCGGCGAACAGAAGCCGTAGGTGCCGTTGTTGGTGGCGGTGCTCTGGTTGGAGTTGCGGTAGTTGCCGTGCTCCCAGCGCACCGGGTTGTAGCCTTCCTCTCGCAGGTGACGCTCGCTGTAGGACACCGACATCAAGGCGCCAACGCGGCCATCGGCCCAGATGTTGCTGATCAGGCCGGAAAAACGCGGGTCCTTTTCGCGTGAGAGATCGTTGTAGCCGTATTGGGTGGAGGCGGCCGCTTCGAAGCCGTCGAAGTCGAACGGGCGCGAGCCGCGCAGATCGACGGTGGCGCCCAATGAGCCTTCGTCCATCTGCGCCGATTGGGTCTTGCTGATGGTGACGCGGCTGAAGAGTTCCGAGGCAAACGTATTGAAATCGAAACCGCGGCTGCGGTTGACGCCATCGCTGCCGCTGCCGGCGGTGGCCAGTGCTTCCAGTCCGTTGATGCGCACGCGGGTGAAGTCCGAGCCCAGGCCGCGCACGGAGATCTGCTTGCCCTCGCCGCCTTCGCGGTCGATGGAGACGCCGGCGATGCGTTGCATCGATTCGGCCAGATTCAGATCGGGAAACTTGCCGATGTCTTCGGCATAGATCGCATCCACCTGCTCCACGCTGTAGCGCTTGGCATCGAGCGATTGCTGCAGGCTTTCGCGATAGGTGGCCTTGACCTGCACGCGGTCCAGATCCACCGCATCGGTAGGCGTGGTCGGCGGGCCGACGGTTTGCGCGGCAGCGCCGGCACCGTGCAAGGCCAGGACGATGGCCACCGACAACCGCGCGGCGGACAGGCAGGCGCCTGCCGCATGGGCAGGACGACACGAACGGGCTTGCATGAGGCGGCTCTCTCCCTGGCACTGGCTGCAATGACGCGCTCAGCCCCCCAAGGCCCTGGCGTCGCAATGAGCGACCAACACACCTGTTGCGCAACCGCGCATTACAGAGTTGCTGGAGGCTTTCAAACATCACGCCCACCGCGTTGCATGCGTGCACCAGTGCACCGCATACAAGGCGATCAAGCGTTGGAATAAAGGCCCGCTGCGCGCGTGCGCAGCGGGCGATCAGCGGTTAGAACTTGTAGCGCACGCCCAGCAGGAACTGCCGGCCGGTTTCGCTGTACTGCAGCGGCAACTGCGCGGCCGCACCGACCCACTCGTCGGCCACTTCGTTGGTCAGATTGATGCCTTCCAGGCTCAGCTCGATCTTGTCGTCGAACTTGTAGCGCAGCGAGGCGTCGATCATCGTGGTGGCCTTCATGCCGTGCACGTCGAAGCCGGTTTCGGTTGCCGGCACCTGGGTCAGATAATCGTCGCGATGCGTGGCCGACACGCGCCCGGCGAACTTTTCGCCTTCGTAGAACAGCGTGGCGTTGTACGCATTCTTCGACAGACCGGTGAGATCGGTTTCCAGCGATGCCGCGCCGCTGGTGGTCAGATACTGGATCTGCGAATCGACGTAGGTGTAGTTGAGCTGGATACCCAGATTGCTCCAGACGCCCGGCAACCAGCTGAAAGGCTGGGTGTAATTGGCTTCCAGACCCTTGAGATCGCCACCGGGCGTATTGAGCGGCACGCTGAAGACGAAGTCGTCGTTGACGCCGGCGCCGGTGCCGTCGAGCAGGCTCACCGGCAGGCCGCTGGAGGAATACGGACGCACCTCGCGTGCGGTCTGCACGAAGCTTTCGATGTCCTTGTAGAACAGCCCAAGGCCCAGCAGCGCGCCTTCCTGGAAATACCACTCGAAGCCCAGGTCGTAGGTATCGGCCAGAATCGGGTCAAGATTCGGATTGCCGCCACTCACGGTGCGCGCACCGCCGCTGACGTTGACCGTGACACCCGGCGTCAGGCTACCCAGGCCCGGACGCGACATCACCTTGGCCGCACCGAAGCGCACCAGAAAATCCGGGCTGACTTCGGCCACCAGGTTCATCGATGGCAGCGTGTTGTTGTACTCGCGCTCTGCGGTGGTCTGCACGAGTGCGGAGCCGACAGTGGCAAAGCCGGTGGACTCCTGCTTGGTGCGCACATAGCGCACGCCCAGGTTGCCGGAGAACGGGATCGCGCCGATATCGAAGGAGAAATCGCCCTGCAGATACGCACCGCGATCCTGCTCGGTGACGCTGCGGGTGTTCACCGCACGCTCGGCCAGCGCAAAGGTGCCGGTGCCGCTATAGATGCCCAGCGCATCGGCCACCGCATCCAGATTCGGCACCACCCAGGTGTTGGGCGAGCCCTTGATGGCGCTCAATCCGGTTTGCTCGGTCAGGTCGGCCGGCACGATGCGGGTGCCATCGGCGAAGGTGGGCACGGCCACTTCGGAAGCGCGGCGGAATTCCTTGGTGGAGAAGGTGTAGTTCTTGGCCAGCACGCCACCCTTCAGACGGAACCCGGGGCTCACGCTCCAGTCGAAATCCAGGCTGCCGGTGTCGAAGTCGTTTTGCACCTGTTGCGGACGCAGGCGCAGTTCGGCCAGGGTCCAGCCATTGGGGTCGGTGGGGTTGATGCCGTAATTGAACACCGGCTTGCGGCTGTTGCCGCGATAGTCGTAGGAATACCCATCGACGTTGAGCTTGTCCATGATCACCGTGGTCTGGATCGGGTTCTCGTGCTTGGAGCTCGAGGTACCCACCATGCCGCTGATCTTGAACACGTCGCTGAAGCGATGCTCGCCCGTCAACGAGAGCTGCTTGAAGACGGTATTCCATTCGTCGTAACGGTTTTCCGAGCGCACGTCGACGTTGTCGAAGTTGCCGTACAGCATCGCGCCGGTAGCCGGGTCGATGAAGCCGTCGTTGACGATGGTCTGCGGCTTGCCGCCCTGCGCGGCGCCACGGCTGAAGGAGATCGCCTCGATATAGTTTTCGCTGCGCTTGGCGTCGATCTTGGAATACAGACCGTCCAGCGAGAACTCGGTGGAATCGCTCGGCGCCCATTGCAGCGAGCTGGTGACGCCGATGCGCTCCTGCTTGTGCTCCATCAAGGTGTAGCGCGGGAAGCGCGGATGGAACACGTTGGCATCGCGCGCCTGCGGGAACGCCGGGCTGGCGGCGAAGTTGCCGTTGCTCGGGCCATTGGCCCAGCGACCGCTGTTGCTGCCTTCTTCCAGCAGCTCGCGCTCGGTGTAGGCCACCGACACCAGCGCGCCGAAGGTGTTGTCGGCCCAGGTGTTGGAGATCAGGCCGGCCACGCGCGGGTTGGCCTTCTCGGACATCGCGTTGTAGGCGGCCTGGCCGCTGGCGGCGATGGTGAGGCCTTCGTAGTCGAACGGGCGCGCGGTACGCAGGTCGACGGTGGCGCCCAGCGAGCCTTCTTCCACATCGGCCTGCGCGGTCTTGCGCACGATCAACTGGGTGAACAGGTCCGAGGCGAACACGTTGAAGTCGAAGCCGCGGCCGCGGTTGGACCCACCGGACTGGTCCGAGCCGCCCACCGTGGTGAGCGCTTCCATGCCGTTGACGCGCACGCGGGTGAAGTCCGGCCCCAGGCCGCGCACCGAGATATTGCGGCCTTCGCCGGCATCGCGGGTGATCACCACGCCGGGGATGCGCTGCAGCGATTCGGCCAGGTTGAGGTCGGGGAACTTGCCAATGTCCTCAGCGACAATGGCATCGACCACGCCGGCTTCGCCGCGCTTGATGTCCAGGGCCTTTTCCACCGAGGCGCGATAGCCGGTGACGGTAACGGCGTCGAGGTCGACTGTTGGCTCGGTGGGTGCCTGGGCGGCGTCCTGTGCAGCCGCATGGCCGCTCAGCGCAAGGCCGATCGACAGTGCAAGCAAGGTAACCGGTGTCTTCCGGTTGGTGGTCCGAAATTGCATGTCCTCCCCTCCCAAGGGTCCATGAACAACGTGAAATAGCGGGGGTGTGGGCGGTAATGACACCGCTGGTCAAAACGACGTTACCAGCTGAATCGCCGTTCAACATCTTGCAGCGCAGCAGAAAACCTCACCTAATTTGCACAAAAGGGGTGCAACCAGCCCCTACACGTCGCATTATTCTTGTGATTGGCCGTCTATCAGGACGGCTAGAATGACACCGATGGTCATCCTGACGCGTCCCGGTCTCTCCACCCCGTGACGCACAACACAGACGAGGTAATTGCCGCATGAGTCGTGCCCGCATCCTGTGCTTTGGAGAGTTGTTGTTGCGCCTGGGGGCGCCTGGTCACGAGCTGCTGCTGCAGCAGCCTCGGCTGGATGTGCATTGCGGTGGGGCGGAGGCCAACGTTGGCGTGTCGCTGGCGCATTTCGGTCACGAGGTGGCCATGGTCAGCACGGTAGCGGACAACCCGCTGGGTGCGGCAGTGCTGGGCGAACTACGGCGGCACGACGTGGACACGCGGCATGTGCGGCGCGTGGATGGCCGCATGGGCCTGTACTTTTTGACCACCGGTGCGATCCATCGCCCCAGCGAAGTGGTCTACGACCGCGCCGATTCGGCGTTTGCATTGGCGCCGGCCGATGCCTACGACTGGCCGCGCCTGCTTGAGGGCGCGCAATGGCTGCACTTGTCCGGGGTCAGCCCGGCGCTGGGCGCCGATGTGGCGCAGGCAACGCTGGCGGCCGCGCGCGCCGCACGTGCGGCCGGGGTCAAGGTGTCGTTCGACGGTAACTACCGGCCCAAGTTATGGCAGCGCTGGCAGGGCGATGCGCGCGGCACCCTGCGCCAGCTGTTCGAGTGTGCGGATGTGGTGTTTGCCGATTACCGCGACATCGGTGTGGTGCTCGGTGGCGAGTTCCCGCAGGACACGCTGGAAGCGCGCGTGGAAGCCGCCGCGCAGCAGGCCTTCGCTGCATTCCCGCAACTGCAGTTGATGGCCTGCACGCAGCGCGTGGCGCACAACGTGGACCACCACAGCCTGGGCGCGATGCTGGTGCCGCGCAGTGGCGAGGTGGCACGTGCACCGAGCGAGGAACTGACCCCGATCATCGACCGCATCGGCGGCGGCGATGCGTTTGCGGCCGGCGTGCTGCACGGCCTGATCGCAGGCTGGTCGCTGGAGGACACGGTGCGCTTCGGCCTGGCGGCGGGGTGTTTGAAGCACTCGATTCCCGGCGATTTCAATCCACTCTCGGTAGCCGATGTGCAGGCCTGTGTGGGCGATGCGCGGTTTGATGTGAGGCGGTGACGCGCCGGGAATCGGGAATCGGGATTGGGGAATCGTAAAAGCTGGGAGCGCTGGCTTTCGGCGCTCTGTCCAGGTTTGTTGCCAACGGAGCGCGGTGCGCAGAACTGACGCGTTGTTGCGGCCGCAGGACGGTGGGCAGGTGCTTGCTACGTGTTGTTCGCTGCGCTCACGTGCTCAGGCCGGCACACGGACGCGGCGTTTCTGGATGATCCAGTTGAGGGTTGCGCTCAGCAGCACAGCGCACAGCGACGCCGGTACGCTGAAAAACAGCGTGAGCATCAGGGCGAACTGCAGGTCTGGCGCCGAGCCGTCCTGCATGACCACGGCGCAGACGACGGCCGTGGTGATCACAAAATTGCAGATTGCCTTGAGTGAAAAGTGCAGCTTGACGAAGCGCAGCAGCACGGCACAGGTCACGCTGACCAGGACGGCCAGCACCAGGATAGCGATCAGTTTGTCCATTGGGGGGCTGGGATTTGGGATTCGGGAGTGGGGATTCGTAACATCAATCTAAAGACAACCGGCGGGAGGCGATTATCCCTGACGCAACGCAGTCGGACCCGCCAAGCTCAGTGGTAGTGGTAGTGGTGCCCACCGCTCTTGCGAATCCCTAATCCCCAATCCCGACTCCCGGCGATCAAGCCAACTCGATGCAATCGAACCTCACGTCCGTCTCCACCTCGGCGTCGTAATCCACATCGCTGCGCTCGAAGCCGAATAGCTTGAGGAACTCGTGCTTGTAGCCGGCGTAATCGGTGAGGGCGAACAGGTTCTCGGTGGTGACCTGCGGCCATAGCGCCTTGCAGGCGTCCTGCACGTCGTCGCGCAGTTCCCAGTCGTCCAGGCGCAGGCGGTTTTCGTCGTCCACCTCGGCAGGCTGGCCGTCTTCTCGGTACAGGCGCTCGCGGAACAGGCGGTCGAGCTGGTCGATGGTGCCTTCGTGCAGGCCCTTTTCCTTCATGATCTTGTAGACCATGGAGATGTACAGCGGCATCACCGGAATCGCCGCGCTGGCCTGGGTCACCACCGACTTGAGCACCGCCACATTGGCAGTGCCGCCGTGCTTGCCCAGGCGCGCATTCAAGCGCTGCGCGGTGTGGTCCAGATCGACCTTGGCCTTGCCCAGCGCGCCGTGCCAGTAGATCGGCCAGGTGATCTCGGTGCCGATATAGCTGAAGGCCACGCTGCGCGCGCCATCGGCGAGCACGCCGGCGCCTTCCAGCGCGTCGATCCACAATTCCCAATCCTGCCCGCCCATCACGGTGATGGTGTCTTCGATCTCCTGCTCTGTCGCCGGCTCGATCGAGGCCTGGATGATGGTGTCCTTGTTGGTGTCGATGGCGGTGGCGGTGTAGGTGTTGCCGATCGGCTTGAGCGCCGAGCGCTTCACTTCGCCGCTGCCCGGCAGCTTGCGCACCGGCGAGGCCAGCGAATACACCACCAGGTCGACCTGGCCGCCCATCTCGCTTTTGATCAGCTCGATCACCTGCGCACGCGCGGCATCGGAGAACGCATCGCCATTGATCGACTTGCTGTACAGACCCGCAGCCTTGGCATGCTTGTCGAAGGCGGCCGAGTTGTACCAGCCGGCGGTGCCGGCCTTGGTGGCTGTGCCGGGTTTTTCGAAGAACACGCCCAGCGTGTCGGCGCCGAATCCGAAAGCGGAGGTGATGCGCGAAGCCAGGCCATAGCCGCTGGACGCGCCGATCACCAGCACCTTCTTCGGGCCGTCGCTACGCACGCCGTGAGCGCGCGTGGCGGCGATCTGCTCGAGCACATTGCGCTCGCAGCCAAGCGGATGCGTGGTGGTGCAGATGAAGCCGCGCACTTTGGGATGGATGATCAACGTGTACTCCTCGTCAGCAAGATGCTGGCGGCATCTTAATCGGTGGGCTGCGCGCGAAACAGCCTGATACGCAACACACGCTGCTGTATGGATGCGCGTGAAGACGCCGGTATCGCCTCACCGTGCGCCGTGCAACGCATGCATCTTCAGCGCACAGCCGCGAACGAACAGCGATCACCATCGATTTCCTGCCGGGCCGCCTGTGCTATTTTTTGCGCCTGCCGTGCCGTGCCTGGCTGCGCCTGTTGGCGATCGTCGAGGTCCCTTCCAGCTGTGCGACCGGTATCCGAGCGATGTCTCTTCGAAGCGAGCGCGTCACGCAGCTGAGCTCCGTCCCACGGTTTCGGCTTGGGCCGTTGCTGGTGGAGCCGGAACGGCTTGCGCTGATCGACGACGGCCAGACCATCACGCTGGAACCGCGCATGATGGAAGTGCTGATCGCGCTGGCCGAGCGCGCAGGCGAGGTCATCAGCGCCGAGCAGTTGCTGATCGAGGTGTGGCACGGCAGCTTTTACGGCGACAACCCGGTACACAAGACCATCGCCCAACTGCGCCGCAAGCTCGGCGACGACAGCCGCCAACCGCGCTACATCGAAACCATCCGCAAGCGCGGTTACCGGCTGCTGCCCAAAGTGGTGTTTCCCGAGGATTATCGCGGCGCGGTGATTGGTGCGCAGGCGTGGGAGCACGGCAATCCCTACGTGGGGCTGCAGGCGTTCGCTCCCGCGCAAGCCGAGGTCTTTTTCGGCCGTAGCCACGCCATTGCGCAGGTGCTGGGCGCGCTACGCGCGCAATTGCACAGCCAACGCGGGCTGGTGCTGGTCAGCGGTGCCAGCGGCTGCGGCAAGACCTCGTTGTTGCGGGCGGGCGTGGTGCCGTTGCTGTCGCAGCCCGGCGGCCTGGATGGTCTGGAAGCGGTGGCGGTGGCGTACTGCAACCTGGCGCAATGCCGCGGCGGCGATGTCCTCGACACACTGGCCCGCGCACTCGGCGACTGGGCGCCGGGCGGGCGCGCGGTGTTTTCGCCGGCGCAGACGGCGCTGCTGCCCGACTGGTTGCAACACCCTGCACCACTGCATGCGGCCATCAGCGAGGCGATGCGCCAGAGCGCCCCGGCGCGCGACAGCCTGCAGACCCAGCGCCATCTGCTGTTGGTGATCGACCATGCCGAAGCGATGGCGGCCACCCCCGGTATCACCGATGCCGATCGCGCCGCCTTGGCTGCCGCCTTGCAGGCGCTGTGCAGCAGCGCGCAGGTGGCGGTGTTGATGCTCACCCGCAGCGATTTCTATCCGCGCCTGATCGATGCCTTGCCGCAGATCGTGGAGCTCAAACGTGGCGACGGGCATGTGGATCTGCTGCCGCCACGCGATGGCGAGATCGGCCAGATCATCCGCGTGCCTGCGGCGATGGCCGGGCTGCGCTTCGAAGAAGACCGAGACAGTGCCAGCCGCCTGGACGATGTACTGCGCGACGCCACCGCACGCCAGCCCGATGCCTTGCCGTTGCTGCAGCACTTGTTGCATGCACTGCACGCGCAACGCAGCGACGATGGCCTGCTGACCTTTGCGGCCTACCGCGCATTGGGCGGACTGGAAGGTGCGTTGGCGCACCATGCCGACCAGACCTTTCGTGCCTTGCCGGCCGCCGCGCAGGCCGCGCTGGGCGAGGTGCTGACGTTGCTGAGCGTGATCCATCCCGACAGCGATGCGGTGACCGCGCGGCGTGCGTTGTGGTCGGCATTGCCCCAGAACAGCGCCGCACGCGTGCTGGTGGATGCCTTCGTGCATGCGCGGTTGTTCGTCAGCGAACTGGTCTCAGGCGAGCCGGGGTTTGCGGTTGCGCACGAAGCCTTGCTGCGGCAATGGCCGCGCGCGGCCGAGTGGATCCATGAAAACCGCCGCCTGCTGCAGGCCCACAAACGCCTGCAACTGGCCGCACAGCGCTGGGCCGCCGAAGGCCGGCGCACCGATCATCTGCTCAACAGCGGGCGCCCGTTGAGCGAAGCGCGCGAGGCGGCGCGGCGCATGCCGCAGGAGTTGGGCGCGGTGGATCACGCGTTCCTGCATGCCTGCGAGCGCTCGCAGCGGCAACGGCGCGGGATGTATGCGGTGGCGGCGACGTTGTTGGTGGTGCTGGCAAGCGCCTCGATGCTGCTGGGGTGGCAAGCGCGGCAGGCGCAGCAAGTGGCCGAGCAACGCCGCGACCAGGCGCAGCAACTGGTGAGCTACATGCTGGGCGATCTGGCCGAGCAATTGCGCACGGTGGGCAACCTCAAACTGCTCGACAGCGTGGGCAGCCGCGCGCTGCATTATCTGGAGGGCCTGCCCAACGCGAGCATGCAGCCGGGCGATCTGATCAACCACGCACGTGCCCTGCGCACCACCGGCGAAGTGCTGATGAATCAGGGCAAATTGGACGAGGCGCATGCGGCATTTACGCGTGCCGCTGCCACGGCCGAGCAGGCACGTGTGCGTGCGCCAGATGCGTTGGATGCGCACGCGGAATTGGGCCAGGCGGCGTATTGGCTGGGCTACCTGGCATATCAAGCCAAACAGTTGCCATTGGTGCGTACATACTGGTCGCAGTACCTGACTGCCTGCGAACATTTGGTGCGCGCTGCGCCAAAGGATCCGCGCTGGCAGCTGGAGTTGTCGTATGCGCTCAACAACTTCGGCACGCTGGCCACCAGTGAAGGACAGCCGAATGTGGCAATCGGTTTTTTTGCCCGCTCCATCGCACTCAAGCGGCAACTGCTTGCACGCGCGCCTGACAATACTTCGGTGCGCTATGAGCTGATCGACAGCTTGTCGTGGTTGAGTCTTGCGCAGGAAGCCCAGGGCTTGCTCGCACCCGCAGAGCAGGGCTATCGCGAAGAGATCGCGATGTTGCGCGTGCTGGTCGAGACGGACCCGGACGCGCATGCCTGGCGGCGGCGACGGGCAGGGGCGCTGATACGCACTTCCAATCTGGCACTGGCGCGCGGTCATCTGACGCAGGCGCAGACCGATGCGCAGGACAGCGTGCGCATCCTGCAAACGCTGGTGGCATTACAGCCGGAAAATGTCATCTGGCGCCGCGATCTGGCGCATGCGCATGCTCAGGTTGGCTGGGTGGCCGGCCTGGATGGAGACAGCGACAAGGCCCGGCAGCAGTTGTCGCAGGCCAGGCAGATGACCACCGCGCTGCTGCAACAGACCCAACCGGTACCAGAATGGCAATGGCTGGACGCCATTATCGCGCTGAGACTGAGCCACCTGCGTACTGCCAATTCCACCATCGTCGGTGCGGAGATGGACGCTCTGATCGCGCGGCTGGATGCCTTGCATCGCGCCAACCCCGACGACCTGCTTGGGTTGTCGGCACTGGCACAGGCATTGATCTGGCATGGCGAACAACTCGCTGCTGCCGGTCAGGCAGACACCGCCCGCGACGCCTGGCAGCGCGCGCTCAGCGTGCTTGGCAAGGATGCGGGCAACAGCCGCGACAAGGACCTGCTCGACCCATGGATTCGCGCCCAGGTGCACCTGGGCCAGCGCGCTGTCGTCGCGCAACAGCTCGGATGGCTGTATCAAGCGGGCTACCGCCACCCGGAGTTCATCTCCCTCTATGCCCCGCTTTTCAAGGAACAGGACACGTCATGACGGACAAGAAAAAACTCCATATCTCCCTCACTGTTGCAGATGTCGGATTCGGCGGAAATACCGGCGGGAGCAAATATTTCTACAGCTTCTCTCCGGATCTGGCACTCGCATGCAAGGGGCAAAGCCCGTTGACCATGGTCTACAGCTTCGCAAAGGAAGTTCGGGACAATTTCCAGATAAGAAGTGTGCTGACGACCGATTCCAAGGAACAGATCGTGCATCCGATCGAGATCGCCATCGATGGCCGCAGCGCAACGGTGATCAACAGAAACGAAATCGCGACGCTGATCTTCCTCTCGTTCGTGGTGGAAGACACAGACAAAAAGATCCTGTTTAGCTGCGACCCGCAGGTTGGCAACGACCCGAAGATTTCACCGCGATAACGCCTACACCCCACTGTCTGGCAGGGCTGCGCCAGACAGTGTTGTCGCCGCTGGCAGGCCGGACCGTGCAGCCGGCGCACACTGTGCGTTGTGGCCGCAGGTCCTGCGATGCTCCAGCCGGTTGCGCTCGCATGATTCACACATGTCGCCATATCCCCTGTCTGCAGAAGTGTGGCCTCTGGCTTGGGTTGAACGGCGGCGGCAGCGCAGCGTAGATCGCGGTGACATCGCTCCTATCGCCGATTGCTCCATCCGATCGGTGTGGGTGGTGCCTGCAGGCTGCGTCGAACCATCGTGCATGTTCACCTCACACCCTCACGCCGCCGAGGTTGGGTGCTTGCCGGTGCGTCTGTCAGTGCGGTGCCGCATTCCGACTGTCGCATTCGACTTCGGCAGCTGCGCGCCGTCATCCCCGATCAGAAAGATTGCTGAAAGCCACGTTGATCTGGCTGCGTGTTGCCAGCACGCTGGGCATGCTTTCGCGGTCGCGGTCGTTACGGCCAGCTCCACGCCCTGCCCCTTGCCGACACGCCAGGCCCTGCGCGCAACCGCGCTGATCGGAGTGGGCGGCCGCGCTATCGCATGCCCCGGCCGCGGGTCCCTGCACTGCCAGATCACAGCGACCCACGGCCACTCGCAGGTCACGCTCGGCCGTGGCGGGTTGGGTCAACAGCGCAGCACGGGTCCAGCTGCCCGGCAATTCGGGCTGGGTAGGTGCCGTCCAGGCACTGGTGGACAACACGACGATCAACACGAACAGGTATCGGACCAGGCGCATGACGGACTCCGCGGCAGACCGGAGCGCGGCGCGTCCCCGAGCGGCGTTGGTGGCCGCCAGACGACCTTCGCGCCTGGCCGCTGGTGCGACCTGACGGCAACCTTACGGTTGTTGGCTGATTCTGCCGAAGCAGGGAAATCCTTTGGAAGACAACAGCATGCACACCAGCAAGATATCGTCATGTAAATGAGGTGGCGACGTGTCTGGGCGCCGAGCTGGCTGTTGCGTGTGGTGGTAGCAGCTCGGTAGAGCTTCGCCCTTCGGCCGAGATGAATGCGCCAGTGCCACCGTCGACGAGAGCGAACCTCGGGGGACTGGGACTAGGGGCAGGCGGCGGGCGCCAAGCCCGCTGACCAAGGGCTGTTCCTTCTCCCCTCGGGAGAAGGTGCCCCGCAGGGGCGGATGAGGGTACGGGCGAAGCCTCGTGTCATCTCGTTCCAAGTGTGGCTTCGCCCCGTACCCTCACCCCAACCCCTCTCCCGAAGGGAGAGGGGCTTCCGGCCTCCGGCTTCCGATTTGCGGTTCGACTTCGACGCCGGTCTCACCCTGCCAGCGCCCGCTCCAGCCCCGCTCTTACGACTCCCTAATCCCCATTCCCAATTCCCGAGCCCCATTCCCGATTCCCAGCCCTCAAATCACCCGCAAGGTGATCGCCTTCAACACCGCGCGCGTGCGGTCGCGGGTGCCGAGCTTTTCCAGGATGGTGGAGACGTAGTTCTTCACCGTGCCCTCGGCCAGGAACAGGGTGCGGGCGATCTCCTTGTTTGAGTAACCGCCGGCGAGCAGGCGCAGGATCGCCACCTCGCGCTCGCTGAAGGTCTCGCGCGGGGGCTGCTGGTCGCGGAACTGGTAGCGCGCGCGCACCGGGTCGGTGCTGACCGGCTGCAGCAGGGTCTCGCCGCTGGCCACCCGCTCGATCGCCTCGCGCAGGTCTTCCGGGGCGGCGTCCTTGAGCAGGAAACCCTGCGCGCCGGCCTCGGTGGCGCGCAGCAGCAGGTCGCTGTCGTCGAAGGTGGTGAGCAGCAGCACCGGGGTGCGGTCGCCCCGGTCGCGCAATTGCTGCAGCGCCTGTATGCCGTCCAGGCCGGGCATGCGGATGTCGCTGAGCACCACGTCCACCGTGTTGATGACGAGCGCGTCCAGCAGGCTCTGGCCGTCGTCGGCCTCGCAGACCACCTCCACGCCCTGCTGCTGCAACAGCGCGCGCAATCCTGCGCGGACCAGAATCTGGTCGTCGGCCAATGCGATGCGGCGTGCGCTCATGCCGGCAACCTCGCGGTCAACTGCATGCCGCCGTGCGCGGCGCGGCCGAGTTGCAACTGGCCATGCAAGGCCGCCAGCCGCTCGCGCATGCCGGCGATGCCGTTGCCCTCGCGGATCTGCTCGGCGCAGTGGCCATCGTCCTGGATGTCGATGTGCAGCTGGCCGTCATGGGTGTGCAGCGACACCTGCACGGTGTCGGCCTCGCCATGGCGCGCGGCATTGGTCAGCGCTTCCTGTACCAGCCGCAGCAGGGCTTCGGCGATTTGCGGGTCGCTCACGCGTACGGCCGGGTCGATCTGCAGCTGCAGCACCGGTTTGGGAAACGGCGCGGCCAGGGCATGCAGCGCGGTGTGCAGATCCAGCCCGGCATCGTCGCGCAACGACTGAACCACGCTGCGAATATCGCCAAGCAACTCACGCGCAAGGCCTTCCAGCATCGCCAGCTCCTGGCGTGGCGCCAGCATGGGGTCGGCACGCAGCAGCCGCAGGTGGATGCTCATCGCGGTGAGCTTGTGCCCGGCCACGTCGTGCAACTCGCGCGCCAGGCGCAGGCGCTCGGCATCGCGTGCGCTGTCGGCCAGCAGCGCGCGGGTGGCCAGCAGATCGGCATTGACGTAGGCCAGCGCATCGCGGGCACGCTCGGCACTGCGCGCGTAATGCGCGGTGAGCGCGGCGAAGGCCTGGAAGCCGGCGTAGATGCTGACGATCGACAGCGCGCGATCGATACCGGCCTGCACCAACACCGCGTACATGCCGGCGTTCAATGCCAGCGCCAACGGCAGCACGCGCAACGGCGGCCAGGCCATCCCTGCCTGCGCCACCAGCAACACCAGCAGCACCGGGGCAGTGCCTGCATGCGGCTCCATCCACACCAGCAGCAGTGCCAGGACCGCTTGCAACAGCAGCGCGCCGTTGCGCAGCACAGGCAGCGGCCGCAACAGGGAGTGCAGCAGAAACAAGGCGGTGAAGCCGGCCAGCACGCCCCAGCGCCAGACGCTCTGCGGTGAGACGTCGGGCAGGAACGACAGCGCCACCGCCGCAATGGTGAACGCGCCGGCCAGGCGCAGGGGATGCAAAAGATGACGCAGGGAAGAATTCATGCGGCGATGCTGACGGCCGCGCGGCCACTCGGCAATGGTGCGCATGCAGAAAGTGACTTCCGGCAGGTGGGATCGATGACCTGCGGCCCCTGCCGTCGAGGCGGCGCGTACGCACACTGGCATGACCAACCCACTCATCGCCACGGAGTCACGCCATGTCTGCTTCCAGTCTGTTTCTTGCGCTCAATCTGCTCTGGGGCGGCTACGAACTGCTGCTCAGCCGCCGCCGCGCCAGCGATGGTGGCGCGCACGATCAAGGCACGCTGCAACACCTGTGGCGCGTGCTCTCTGCAGCGGTGGCCGTTGCGGTGGTGCTGGCCTACAGCGGCCTGGCCCATTGGCCGCAGGGCTGGGCTGCGCCGCTGCAGTGGGCCGGCTGCGCCTTGATCGGCAGCGGGCTGGCGTTGCGCGTGTGGGCCATCCAGGTGCTGGCACGCTGGTTCACGGTGGATGTGACCATCCAGCCCGATCATCAGCTGGTGCGCAGCGGCCCGTATCGCTGGCTACGCCATCCCTCCTACACAGGCGCGCTGCTGGCCTTTTACGGGCTGGCGCTGGGCATGGGCAATGCGTTGTCGGTGGCGGCGATCGTGGTGCCGGTGACCTGGGTCTTCCTGCACCGCATCCGTATCGAAGAAGCCGCATTGCAGCGCGCGTTTCCGGTTGCGTACCCGGCGTATGCGGCGCAGAGCCGGCGCCTGCTGCCGCTGGTGTGGTGAGGGTTGAGAAGGCAGCGGTCTGGCGCGTGCGATGAGGAGCGCTTCGCCTGCTTGCACACGGGTTAGGCCCACGTGGCTTGCAGGCAGACGTGTTGCCGCACTGTGTGGTCAGCCACGTGTGGTGCGATCTGCGACGGCCACCGCCGCCGCCGAGTCGAGGCGCTGCGTACCATCGCCCCCCAACGCGTCGCATCCCCACCCGTGTCAAGAGACTTGCATGCTTGCCCGCACCTACGTCGTTGTCGCACTCGTCGGCCTGCTCGGCAGCGCCGGCATCCAGGCCGCCGATCTGGACGTGGGCGTCAGCGGCCTGCGTTCGCAACAAGGCAAGTTGCGCATTGCGGTGATCGCCTCGGCTGCGCAGCTGGAGAGCGCACAGCCGCCGGTGCAGGCGCAAACGGTGCCGATCACCAGCGCTACACCGCACATCCAGTTCAAGAACCTTGCCCCCGGCCGCTACGCAGTGATGATCAATCACGACGAAAACGCCAACGGTAAGCTCGATACAAATCTGATCGGCATGCCGGTGGAAGGCTACGGCTTCAGCAACAATCCGCGCGCGATGCGCAAGCCGACCTTCGACGAGGCGGCGTTCGATCTGCCCGCTGCCGGCAAACGTATCAGCGTGCAGATGCGCTGACATTTCCACGTTTCCTCAAGGAGCAGTGCATGCATCGCCGTCGTTTCCTGCAGTCCTTGCTGACAGCTACCGGCAGTGCTGCGCTTGGCGGTTGGGCGCTGCGCAGCTTTCCGGCACAAGCAGCCGAAGCGGCACGGTTTCATGAGCAGTTGCAACGCGCGCCGTGGCTGCTGGGCTGGCGCAGCGTCACCCAGGCGAGCCTGGGCCCTACCCGCGTGGCGCTGCAAGGAACGCTGCCCGAGGGCCTGGCCGGCAGCCTGTATCGCAATGGCCCGGCCTGGACCGAGCGCGCCGGCTTCCGTTACGACCACTGGTTCGACGGCGACGGCATGGTGCACCGCTGGCGGCTGGATGGCGGCCAGGTGCAGCACCACGCGCGCATGGTGGCCACCCACAAGTTCACCCAGGAACAGCAGGCCGGCCGCTTCCTCTACCGCGCGTCCGGCACCGCGGTGCCGGACCAGCAACCGGCGCGCAACAACGACGACGTCAACACCGCCAACACTTCGGTGGCGATGCTCAATGGGCGCCTGTTCGCGTTATGGGAAGCCGGCTCGGCGATCGAACTGGATCCGGATGCGCTGGGCACGCTCGGCCCGGTAACCTGGCGCGACGACCTGGCCGCGATGCCGTTTTCGGCGCACCCGTTGATCGACCGCGATGGCAGTGCCTGGAACTTCGGCTCGATCGGCGTGATCGGCGCCACCGGCGTGCTGATCTGGCACATCGGCGCCGATGCGGTGCTGCGCAGCGCGCAACTGCTGCAGACCGACACGCCGGGCTACCTGCACAGCTTTGCGATGACGCAGCGGCATCTGATCTTCGTGCTGGCGCCCTACCGCCGGCTGGATGGCGAAGGCCCGTTCTTCGAGCAGATGCGCTTCACCCCCGACGCCGCGTGCCGGATTGCGGTGGTGCCCAAGGATGCGCTGGACCAACCGCGCTGGTTCGAAGCCGACTTCGCGGTGGCCTATCACTTCGCCGATGCCTACGAACACCGCAACCGTATCGTGGTGCGCGCGCTGGTCCACACCGACCAGGAGGAGGCGCGCTCGCCATTGCAGGCGGCGATGCACGGCGACCCGGCGGCCACGCCCTCACCGGTGCAGCTGCGCAGCCTGCACCTGGATCTACGCAACGGCCGCGCGCACTGGCAAGCGCATGCGGTGGACAACCTGGAGCTGCCGACCTTCGATGCGCGCACGCCGGTCACGCGCGGCGCGCGGCTGTATGCGCCGTGCATCGACGGGCCGAACGCCTCGCCGTTCCTCAACGCGGTGGCCAGCTACGATCTGGACCGCGACCGTCGCCAGGTGCACCGCTACGGGCCGGACATGCTGGCCGAAGAACACGTGTTTGTGCCGCGCCCCGGCAGCGACCGCCCAGACGACGGCTGGCTGGTCGGCACCGTGCTGGACACCACCCGTGCGCGCACCGGCCTGATGGTGCTGGATGCAGGCCACGTGGATGCCGGGCCGATCGCACAGGCCTGGTTGCCGTATGCGGTGCCGCTGGGATTTCATGGGCACTTTGCTGCTGCCGGGTGAGCCGGTGCGCCTTTTTCCGTGATGCGGCGAACTGAGCTGGCGCCTGTTATCGCTTTGACCGCAGCCGCAATGCGTGCGCCGCTGGCGCAGTACGCCGACTTGCCGCATTGGTCCATCTCCCCAGGCACCCGGCATCGGCCTGCTGCTGCGCCAGGCACGCTGTAGCGCGGTCCACCCGCCACACCGATCGCCTTACACTCAGCGGCTACCCCGCAGCTGCCGTGCGTCTTCGATGATCATTTCTGCCGCTTCCGATTACCGCGCCGCCGCGCAGGCGCGCTTGCCGCCGTTCCTGTTTCACTACATCGATGGCGGTGCGTACGCCGAGCACACCTTGCGGCGCAATGTCGCCGATCTGGCCGATATCGCGCTGCGCCAACGGGTGCTGCGCAATATGTCGGACCTGAGCTTGAGCACCGAGTTGTTCGGCGAGACCCTGGCGATGCCGGTGGCGTTGGCGCCGGTGGGGCTGACCGGCATGTACGCGCGCCGTGGTGAAGTACAGGCGGCGCGTGCGGCGGCGGCGCGGGGGATCCCGTTTACGTTGTCCACGGTGTCGGTGTGCCCGATCGAAGAAGTGGCGCCGGCGATCGAGCGGCCGATGTGGTTCCAGCTCTACGTGCTCAAGGACCGCGGCTTCATGCGCAATGCGCTGGAGCGCGCCAAGGCAGCTGGCGTCACCACGCTGGTGTTCACCGTGGACATGCCCACGCCGGGGGCGCGCTACCGCGATGCGCACTCGGGCATGAGCGGGCCCAACGCGTCGCTGCGGCGCATGCTGCAGGCGGTGACGCATCCGCGCTGGGCCTGGGACGTGGGCTTGCTCGGCAAGCCGCACGATCTGGGCAATATCTCGGCGTATCGCGGCAGCCCGACCGGCCTGCAGGATTACATCGGCTGGCTGGGCGCCAATTTCGACCCGTCGATTTCGTGGAAAGACCTGGAATGGATCCGCGAATTCTGGACCGGGCCGATGGTGATCAAGGGCATCCTGGACCCGGACGATGCGCGCGATGCGGTGCGCTTCGGGGCCGACGGCATCGTGGTGTCCAACCACGGCGGGCGCCAGCTCGACGGCGTGCTGTCCAGCGCGCGCGCATTGCCGGCGATTGCCGACGCGGTGAAGGGGCAGCTGAAGATCCTCGCCGATTCGGGCATCCGCAGCGGGCTGGATGTGGTGCGCATGCTGGCGCTGGGCGCCGATGCGGTGCTATTGGGGCGTGCGTTCGTCTACGCGCTGGCAGCCGGTGGCCAGGCCGGTGTGGAGAATCTGCTGACCCTGATCGAACGCGAGATGCGCGTGGCGATGACCTTGACCGGCACGCGGTCGATTGCCGAGATCAGTGGCGATGCGTTGAGCCGGGTGACGCGGGAGAGTGCGGTTTCGCTTTGACGGGATACGCATCGGGAATCGGGATGCGTCGGTGGCAGAGCGGATGATCTGCGGTTTGGCTGCAGGGCGCTTGCCCGCCGGCCATCGCGGGACACGCTGCAAGTACGTCCCTGTAAGCTCTTAGAGCCTGTTCAAAGTCTTCTAAGCAGCAACGCCAGGAATGCCAGGTGGATCATCTGCAAGCTGGTGTTGAGTTGACGCTCGCAAT
>NZ_MDFM01000043.1 GCF_002939985.1 Xanthomonas hortorum pv. cynarae
GAAAGGCTACCGCCGGATTTTCTCGCGCTTCGAGAAGCTAGATGTCATGTTCCTTGGATTCCTCAGCTTCGTCCTAGTCGTTGATGAGCTTCGGATGTGTTAACAGGCCCTAGAAGAGCGCCAATTACAGGAGCGGCAAGCACAGACCAGCCAGCAACGCGAGCTGCAGGAGCATGAGGAGAGGGATGTCCAGCAACGTCAGGCGCAGGAGCGCCAAGCCCAGGACAACCAGCAGCGGGAACAGCAACTAGACCGCCAAGCTCAAGAATCCAGCCAGGTTGAGGTCAAGGAGCGTCAGGCTCAGCTAGCGCAGCAGCAAGCCCTCAGTCAGCAAGCTTCACAGCAACCGGACCCTCAGCTGCATGCAACGGAGCTCGCGCTGACTCAGCAAACAACGCCTCCTCAGTTGCAGCAGGAAGACGCGCGTCGACAGTCAGTGGCCGAGAACCAACAGGCAGGCGAACATCCGGCTCACTCCACACCTGACCCACGATGCAGGCACCTGGTTCAGGCGACGCGCAGCCGCATCAAGCACAAGAAGCGGCACGCGCGCTGGAAAGGCATGCGTTGGAGAGTCGCGATGCTGCGCACCTCCAAGTGCCTCCCTCTGGGGGCCGGGAATCCGGCGACGAACCTGTGCAAAGCGTGCAGGCCGATGCGGTGTCCCCGGCGCTGTATCGCCATGTGCAAATGCAGCCGGCGGAGATAGAGCAAGCTTCGATCCGTCAGCAAGACGTGGCGCGTGAGCAGGGTGCGGATCCGGTTCGCGTCATGGCACCAACAGTTCCTGCGACAGCAGAACCGTTGATTGCAGCGCTTTCCACACCGTCTGCTACGCCTGAGCGAGAAGCCGAGGCCGAACAGCCCCGTCCTTCAAACGCCTTGCTCGCTGATCATGGTGCGCCGGTGCTGCCCCCAGAACACTTCGCGCAAGCGCGTGAGCAGTCATTGGCAAGCAGTGCCGACACTCGCGTGCCCGTCGAGTCTGCTGACGCAGAAAACCAACAGACGCAATCAACCCTGGCGCAGGATCGCAGCGCCGCAGACCCGGGCGGCTCACTGTTCCTGGAAGAGACCATGTGGTCGTTGCGTCAACTGCAACAGGAAATTGAGGCGGCGGATCGGGAACACGAACGTTTCCATCAAGAATGGAAGGAGTATCGCGAGCGCGGAGAACCCTATCCCTTCGTTCGCGACGGCGCGCGGGACCAGGAGAGTGGGAGCATTGATGCATTCAGCGCGCACGAACAAGGCCAGCGCTCTCCCAGTGAAGCGGCTGAGCAAACCGATGCCTTTCCACCCCTAGCTCAGCGCTCCACCGGTCCAGGGGGAGGGGATGGGCCAGACCATTCTTCGCAAACCGAGCGGAAATCCATCACCGGCGACCCGGATGTGGACGAGGTGCTCTACGCGCTCGGCAGCAAGAACGAGTTGGCGATTGAGCAGGCGCTAAATCGTGTGGCCAACAGCGCAGCCACGCAGGCGTTGTTGAAAAAAGGCAATGATTTCCTGGAAGCGTAGGCCCAGCAGGAGGCCCAGGAGCAGGTCGCCACACGCCGCGCATGGGAATCGCATCCGCCACGATGCTCGTGGCGGGCGTGCTAGGGCTGGGTGCGGTGGCCTACTCGGTTGGCATCATCAACGAAAAGCGAACCGAACTCGCACAGCTTCGAGCTTCCATCGACTACCTGGATCGCGTGTCGCGTGCCGATCTGGCGCCCTGTGGCGAAGGCCGGCTCTGTGCCACCTTGGAGAAGAATGGGCCGCGTTACGGCAACCAAAGGCAATACAGAGCGATCAATCTGCGTGCGACATCAGATTCGCAATGATGCGACGTCGTCATTACAGTGACTGGCTTGCGCGCGACAGGGGCGGCCGAAAAAGCCACATCGCGTGCGGTCGCGCGACTACGCGGCTCATCGAACTCCGTCGGCTACCGGCGAATGCCCAGGCCAACCGAATCGACGCAATGCGTTGCACTGCAGTCAGATGCAACGCACCCGCCACTCATTTCAGGCGGTGGTGCCCGCCAATGATGCGCGCAACGCGCGCAGCTTCTCTACGGGTCACAGATTCCAGTCGATCCGCATGCCCGCGATCAATGCGTTCTTCAGGTCGTTGGTGCGGGTCGGCTCGTTGAACTGGTCCGGGTTGATCACGTAATGCAGGTTCGGCGCGATGCGCAGGCGCTTGGTGACCTGGATGCCGTAGCTGAGCTCCATCATGATCTGGTTGTCGGCCGGGGTGCCGGTGCCGCCGGCCGAGGCGCGGGCCAGGCGCAGGTTTTCGATCGCTTCGTCGCTGTACTTCTGTTGCGTGATCACGAAGGCGATGTTGTCCTGCGGGCGGCTGGCGAAGGTGCCTTTCTGCACCAGGCCCAGTTGCACGAAGTGGTCTTCGATCGCCTGGCCGCCGGTGCTCTTGAGGATGGCGCCGAACACGGTCAGGCCGCGGGTGCCGGACGGGTCGGGGTTGGTGACCTGTTGTTCGAAGCGGGCGAACAGGCCCGAGCGGCCCTGCTTGTTTTCGTAGCCGAGGCCGCTGAGCACGGCCGGGTTGCCGTTGCGGTCGCGCAGCGGGTCGGTGTAGTCGGAGTTGTCCTGCCAGCCGCCGAGTTCGTACATCGCGGCCATGCTGCCGTCGCCGCCCTTGTTCTTGTAGCCGACCGCGTACGGCACCACCACGCCGGTGGTGTCGTCGGTGTTCCACTTCAGGCCGTGCTGGCCGTCCTGGGCCTGCACCGGGTTCACTTCATAGGCACCCACATGCACATAGACCTTGGGCGTGATCCAGGCGGTGGCATGCGCTGCCCAGCTGGAGACCGGCCAGTAGGTGAAGTTGCTGGTGCGGAACACGAAGGTGGGGTTGCCGCAGGCCGAGTTGCCCTGGAAGTACTGGCACAGGTCCGAGCCGAGGAAGTGAATGTTGGCCACGCTGCGGCCGGCTTCCAGTTCCAGGCGGTCGTTGAAGAGTTTTTGCAGCAGGGTGAAGTTGGCCAGCCGCGTGCCCTGGCCGCCGTAGATTTCCTGCACCGAGGTGCTGTTGCCGATGCTGCTGTTGGACAGGTTGGTGCCGTGGCGGTTGGTGACGTACAGCTTGACCGTGGCACCGCCCCAGCCGAACAGGCGGTCCATGTCGACATCGGTGCCGACCATCAGCTGGCCGGCGTAGGCATCGCCGTTCTTGCGCCCGCCGTCGATCATCGAGGCCGCTTCGCCGGTGTAACCCAGCTTGAGCTTGAAGGCATCGGCGGCATCCTGCGCGTGGGCGAGCGGGGTCAGCGCCAGTGCCAGCGAGAGGCACAGCAGGCGGGGACGGGCATGGCGGGGGGCGAAGGCGGTCATGGCAGGACTCCGAACAAAGAGGGCGTGGCCGAGGTGGCGAACGCGACAGCTAAGGGATGGGCAAGCCGCTGGCCGCGCACGAAGGTGCGCAGCTCAGCGGTGAAACCAGTCAGGGGTGACGCAGATCAGCGATCAGATGCGCCGGATGCGCGGTGTGGAATTGGTCGGGGCAGGGCTGCAGAACGTCAGGCGACGACGTCGGCCACCGGCTTCTTGAGCAGGCGCAGTGCCACTGCGGTGACCACCACGCCGACCACCAGGGCCAGTACGTAATTGAGCAGGTGGGTCACTGCGTTAGGGATCAGCAGCACGAAGATGCCGCCATGCGGTGCCTTCAACTCGGCGCCGGCGGTCATCGAGATCGCGCCGGCCACGGCGGAGCCGATCACCAGCGCCGGGATGGTGCGCAGCGGGTCGCGTGCGGCATACGGAATCGCCCCTTCGGTGACGAAGGCCAGCCCGAGCACGCCAGCGGCAGTGGCCGAGCCGCGCTCTTCCACGGTGAAGCGGTTGCGGAACACCCAGGTGGCCAGCGCGATGCCCAGCGGCGGGGTCATACCGGCCACCATGGCGGCCGCCATCGGGGTGTAGACCTGGCTGGCGATCAGGCCTGTGGAAAACGCATAGGCGGCCTTGTTGACCGGCCCGCCCATGTCGAAGGCCATCATGCCGCCGAGCAACAGACCCAGCAGCAGCGCGCTGCTGCCCTGCATGCCGCGCAGCCAGGCGGTGAGCCAGGCCAGCAGGTCGGCCACCGGTTGCCCGAACACGTACATCATCGCCAGGCCGACCAGCAGCGTGCCCAGCACCGGCAGGATCAGCACCGGCTTGAGCCCTTCCAGGTTGCGCGGCAGGCGGATGTAGCGGTTGAGCGCGGCCACGCCGTAGCCGGCGATGAAGCCGGCAATGATGCCGCCGAGGAAGCCCGCATTGAGATTGGCCGCGACCAGCCCGCCGATCATGCCGGGCGCAATGCCGGGGCGGTCGGCGATGGAGTAGGCGATGTAGCCGGCCAGCGCGGGCACCATCAAGGTGAAGCCGGCCTTGGCGCCGATCTGGAACAGCGACCAGGCCAGCGTGCCCTGGTGCGCGTCGTCGCCGGCATAGATGCCGCCGAGCGCGAAGGCCAGCGCGATCAACAGGCCGCCGGCGGTGACGAACGGCAGCATGAACGAGACGCCGGTCATCAGGTGCTTGTAGGCGCCGGTGCGGGCATTGCCCTTGGCGTCCGAGGTGGCGTTGGCGCCCGCAACCGGAGCTGCGCCGCCATGCATGCCGGCCTCGGCCAGGGCTTTCTGGATGAGCGCTGGGCCATCGTTGATCGCCGGCTTGGTGCCGCTCTTGAACAGCCGCTTGCCACCGAAACGGGCCAGGTCCACTTCGCGGTCGGCAGCGATGATGACCACGTCGGCCGCGCGGATTTCCTCGTCGGTCAATGCGTCCTGCGCGCCCACCGACCCCTGCGTTTCCACGCGCATCTGGTAGCCGAGCTTCTTGGCCGCCTGCTGCAGGCCTTCGGCGGCCATGAAGGTGTGCGCGATGCCGGTGGGGCAGGAGGTGATCGCAACGATGCGCTTGCCGCCTGCGCCGGATGCGTCGGTCGTTGCCGATGTGCTGGCTGGTGCGGTGGTGGCAGCGAGCTGGCTGACGGCGGCGGCCGGGTCGTCCAGTACCGCGCCCAGGCTCAGATGCAGCAGTTGCGTGTCGCCGAAACGCGCGGTGTCGGCATCGGCATCGCCGACGATCAGGACGTGCGCGGCGCCGTTGGTCAGCTCGGTCGGCAGTGCGCCGAGCACGCCCTGGTCGCTGCGGATTTCGATCGTCACGCTGCGCCCGGCGGCGGTGGCCGCGCGGCGCAGCGCTTCGGCCGCCAGAACGGCTTCGGTACTGCGTTCGCCGGCGGCGATGACCACGATGGAAGAGGACATGGCAAAACTCCTGCTGTATTGCGGTCGCCGGTGAGGCCGGCGGGGGGAATGTGGGCGTTACGCGTGCGGGTGACGTGTGCCGGGATGACGCCAGCCGGAATGACGCGCGCAGACCTGCGTGGCGGTCGCCGGCAAGTGCAAGGCAGCGCTCACGACAGCGTCTCGATCACGACGTCGGCCGCAGCACGGCGCACGCCGTCGGCGCTGAGCCTGCGCGCGTCGCCGCTTTCCAGACGGCACATCGAAAATGCCGTGGCCAACCGCGCGCACTGCTCCAGATCGGTGGCCGCATCCAGCAGCGCGGCGGCCAGGCCGGCCACCATCGCGTCACCGGCGCCCACGCTGCTGCCCTGTGCCAGCCGCGGCGGCCGCGCAATCAGGCGCTGGTCGCGCTGCACGAACAAGGCGCCCTCGGTACCCATCGAAATGACCACCAGCTGGATACCGCGTGCGATCAATTCGTGCGCGGCGGCGCTGAGCGCGGCGCGATCGCTCAGCGGGCGGCCGGTCCAGGCTTCGAGTTCGTGCCGGTTCGGCTTGACTGCGTAAGGCAGCGCTTCGCGTGCGGCATTGAGTGCGGCCACCAGTGGCGCACCACTGGTATCCAGCAGTACGCGCGCGCCGGCGGCGCTGGCCTGCGCTTGCAACTGCGCCCAGCTGTCGTCCGGCAGGCCGGCCGGCAGGCTGCCGGACAACACCACCGGCAGGCCGGGGCGCAGCAGCGGAGCGAGCTGATCGGCCACGCCCTGCAGATGCGGCTGGCCCAGGCGCAGGCCGGGCAGGTTGATGTCGGTGGTGTCGTTGCTGCGCGCTTCGACCAGCTTGAGATTGGTGCGGGTCTCGCCGGCCACGCGTTGGCAGTGATCGGTGATGCCGCGTTCGCGGAACAGCGCCTCGAACACGCCGGCATTGCCGACCCCGAGCACGCCGAGCGCGGCGACCTCAGCGCCCCAATCGGCCAGGCAGGCGGCCACGTTGATGCCCTTGCCGCCGGCGTCGTTGCGCACGCTGCTGGCGCGATGCACCGCGCCCGGCTGCAAGTGCTCGAGCTGGATGGTCTGGTCGATCGCCGGATTCAGCGTGACGGTGATGGCCTGCAGGCTCATGCCTGGTCCTCGCGTTTGACTTCAAGCGCGCGCACCTGCTCTGCGGTCTCGCAGTCCAACGCCTGCTCGGCCAGCTGCTGCAAGGTGCTCAGCGCGGTGCCGCGCAGGCGTGCCTTCACAGCCGGGATGTCGTTGGGCGTCATCGACAGTTCCTGCACGCCCAACCCGGCCAGCAGGCTGGCGCCGAACGCATCGCCGGCCAGGCCGCCGCACACGCCGACCCAACGCCCGTGTTTGCGCGCACCTTCGATAGTGCTGTGAATCATGCGCAGCACTGCCGGATGCAGGCTGTCGGCTTCGGCGGCGAGCTCCGGGTTCTGGCGGTCGATCGCCAGAACGTATTGAGTCAGGTCATTGGTGCCGATCGAGAAGAAATCCGCATGCCGCGCCAGCACGTCTGCCTGCGCGGCGGCGGCGGGCACTTCAATCATGATGCCGATCGGCACTTCCGGTGCGTCCAGCTCGGCGCGGATGCGTGCGCAGATCTCGCGCAAGGCGATCAGCTCCGGTACCGAGGTGATCATCGGGAACATGATCGACAGCCGCGCACCATCTTTTGCAGCGCGATAAAGCGCACGCAGTTGCGGTTCGAGCAGGTCGGGGCGACGCAGCAGCAGGCGCGCACCGCGCACGCCCAGGAACGGGTTTTCTTCGTGCGGCAGTTCCAGATGCGCCACTTGTTTATCGCCACCGATATCCAGCGCACGCACGATCAGCGGGCGGCCTTCCAGTGCCTGCGCCATTGCCAGGTAGGTAGCGTGTTGTTCGTCTTCGCTGGGGGTGCGGCCGCTTTCCAGAAACAGGAACTCGGTGCGCATCAGGCCGACGCCTTCGGCGCCCTGGGCTAGCGCCATCGCGACCTGGTCGGGCAGGTTGACGTTGGCGCCGATGTCGATGTGGTGGCCGTCGGTGGTTTCGGCAGGCAATGCCCGCTGCGCGGCCTCGCGCTCGCGGATGGCCTGCTGCTCGGCGATATGCGTACGCGCCGCGTCCAGATCCAGTTCGGACGGGTTGATGTACAGCCGCCCGCTGCTGCCGTCGATGATGGCGGTGACGCCGTCTTCGATATCCAGCAACTGGCCGCCAGCCGCGACCAGCGCCGGCAGGCCGAGCGTGCGCGACAGGATCGCGGTATGCGAGGTCGGCCCGCCTTGTGCGGTGGCCAGGCCGAGCACGCGCTCGGTGTCCAGGTTGGCGGTGTCCGACGGCGACAGGTCGCTGGCGAGCAGGATGCAGGGCTGGTCGGGCAGGTCGGTCAGGCCGGCGCCGGCGGCGGCCGGGTCGAGCTGGGCCAGCACGCGGCGGCCGACATCACGCAGATCGGCGGCGCGGCCGGCCAGCACCGGGTTGCCGAGTGCGGCCAGGCCGGAGGCGATCTGTTCCACCGCCTGATGCCACGACCACGCCACGCCATGGCCTTCGACCATCAGCTGGCAGGTGCGGGTGATCAGGTCGGTGTCGTTGAGCAGCTCGGCCTGGGCCTTGAAGATCGCCGCGTCCGAGGCGCCGAGCCGGCGCTGGGTGTCGTCCTGGATCGCCGCCAGCTGCTGGCGGGTGCGGGTCAGCGCGTCGTGCAGCAATGCGCCGCCATCGCCCAGGCCCACCGGTTGATCGACGACCTCGGTCTGCGCCGCACGCAGGCGATGCACGATGCCGATTGCCACGCCCGGGCTGGCGCCGATGCCGACGATGGCCGGCTGCGCCTGTGGCGGGGTCCAGCCGATGACCGGGGCGGCGCGGCGTTGCGCGGCGCGTTCGGCATCGGCCTTTTCCTGCGCGGTCAAGCTGTCCATCACCGCACGCAGGCGCTTGAGCAGCGCGCCTGCATCGGTGCCTTCGGCCGACACGGTGATGCTGTCGCCGGCACGCAGACCGAGCTGCAACAGGCCGACCAGGCTCTTGGCATCGGCCGCCTGATCGCCTGCACGCACTTGCGCACGCGCAGAGAAGCCGCGTGCGGTCTCGGCCCAACGGGTCGCCGGGCGTGCATGCAGGCCGCTGGGGTAGGCGATGGTCCAGTCAAATTTTTCTGCCAGATCGGTGGCTGGCGCAGCGCTGCTGTCGGGCGCGCGGTCGCCGGTGAGCGCGGCCACGATCACGCCGGGGTCGTCGGTGGTGAACAGCGCTTCCAGCTGGGCCGGGTCCTGAATCAGGCGGGTCAGCCGGCGCAGCAGGGTGATGTGGGTGTCGGACTGGGCGGCGATGCCGACCACCAGCCGGGTGATCTGGCCCGGGTTCCATTCCACACCCTCGGGCAACTGCAGCACCGCGATACCGTCGCGGCGCACCAGATGGCGGTCTTCGCCAACCCCGTGCGGGATCGCCAGTCCGTGGCCGAGGAAGGTATTCGCCAGGCCTTCGCGGCGCCGCATGCTGGCGTCATAGCCCGGCGCAACGCAGCCGGCTGCGACCAGCAGCTGGGCCGCCTGGGCGATGGCGTCGTCCTTGTCGCGGGCATGCGCACGCAGGCGTACGAGTTCGGGAGTGACGGGGGCGGCTGGCGACGGAGAGGACAAGACGGACTCCGGGGAGTAGGAACGGGCTGGGCAGTAGTGTGGGAACGTTCCCACACTCAGGTCAATGTGCACTGCACAAAAGCGCTGTAGTGCTTTCGGGTTAGCATCGAATCCGACGCAGCGCCTGGGTCAAGGTGCGCCAAATGGAGCGGGAACGGTCCCAGTGAGTATGTCCCAGTGAGCATCAGCATCAACGACGTGGCCCGGGTGGCCGGAGTGTCAAAATCCACCGTCTCGCGCGCGCTGGGCACCGGCCCGGTGAGCGAGGAGGTGCGGGCCAAGGTCGAGGCGGCGGTGCGCCAGACCGGCTACCGGCCCAACCTGATGGCGCGGCGCCTGCGCTCCCAGCAGTCCGGCATCCTGGGGGTGATCGTGGCCGACATCCGCAACCCGTACTTCACCGCGCTGATCCGCGCGGTGGAGGAGGTGGCCTACCGCGCCGGCATGCGCGTGACCCTGTGCAATACCGACGAAGACCCCGAGCGCGAGGCGCTGTACCTGCAATTGATGCAGGAAGAACGCATCACCGGGCTGATCTTCGCGCCGACCCGCAGCACGGTCGGGCGCATGCACGAACTCGCGCTGGATTACCCGACCGTGCTGGTGGACCGCGCCGGCCCCGGCAGCCGCTACGACAGCGTGGTGCTGGATAACGCCGCAGCGATGGGCGAACTGGTCGCGCATCTGCAGGCGCAGGGGTATCGACGCATCGGCGGGTTGTTCGGCACCAGTACCACCGCGACCGAGCGCCGCAACGGCTATCTGGCCGCGATGGGCGCGCAAGGACTGACGCCGGCCTACCGCGAAGTGGCGCCCACCGCCGAAGCGGCGATTGCCGAAGTCGGCCAATGGTTGGCAAGTGCAGACAGGCCAGAAGCCATCGTCACCAGTAACAGCCTGCTGTTGATGGGCGTGCTCAAGGCCGCCCGCACCGCCGGCCTGCGCATCCCCGACGACCTGGCCCTGGCCGGCTTCGACAACGAGCGCTGGACCGATCTGGTCGAGCCAGGCATCACCGTGGTCGAGCAGCCGGTCGAGGACATGGGCCGCGCGGCGATGTCGCTGCTGCTGGAACGGCTCAAATCGCCGCAGTTGCCGATTCGCCGCCTGGTGATGACCGGCCGTTGCGTGGTGCGTGGCTCCACCGGCGCACGTCCGCGCGCCTAGCCGCCCTCGTAGGAGCGCCCTGGGGCGCGATGGGCTCTACCGATAGAGCCCATCGCGCCCAAGGGCGCTCCTACAACGGCGTGGCGTTTGTCGCAGACCGCGCTGTGCGTGTTGGTCAACAGCCGGCACGTGGTGCGGGTCTTGCCTGGGCGCGCCATGACACCAATCCCTGCCACCCCGTAGGAGCGCACCCGGGCGCGACGGGCCTTACCGGTAAAGCCCCATCGCGCCCAGGTGCGCTCCTACGGGGTATTGCGTTTCGTCGCTACAGCACACAAAAAAAGCCCCGGCAGTGCCGGGGCTTTTTGGTTTACAGCGAACGCCTGACTCAGCGATCCGGACGATGCGATCCAGCGTCGCCTTGTGCCGCGACGTATTCCTTGGATTGCTCGTCCAGCTTGTCGCCCAGCATGCGGCGCACCACCACGAAGAACAGCGGGATGAAGATCACGCCGAGCACGGTGGCGAACACCATGCCGCCGATCACGCCGGTACCGATGGAGTGACGCGAGTTGGCGCCGGCACCGGTGGAGATGGCCAGCGGCAGCACGCCCAGGATGAAGGCGAACGAGGTCATCAGAATCGGGCGGAAGCGCAGATGTGCCGCTTCCATCGTCGCATCGCGCAGGGTCTTGCCCGCCGCACGCTGCTCCACTGCGAACTCCACGATCAGGATCGCGTTCTTCGCCGCCAGACCGATCACCGTGATCATGCCGATCTTGAAGTACAGATCGTTGGGCAGGCCACGCAGCATCGAGAAGACGATCGCACCCAGCACACCGATCGGCACCACCATCAGCACCGCCACCGGAATCGACCAGCTTTCGTACAGTGCGGCCAGGCACAGGAACACCACCACCACCGACAACGCGAGCAACAGCGTGGCCGCGTTACCGGCAATGATTTCCTGGTACGACATGCCGCTCCAGTCGAAGCCGAAGCCCGGCGGCAGATCGTTGTTGACGATCTCCTCCATTGCCGTCATCGCCTGGCCGGAGCTGCCGCCCGGAGCTGGGTTGCCGACAATGTTCACCGCCGAATAGCCGTTGTAGCGGTTCAGTGCCGGCGAGGCGTAGGTCCAATCGGCCTTGACCACATTGCTCAGCGGAATCATTCCCGGCTGCCCATCGGCACCGACGGCTGTCGCACTGGGGCTGAAGAAGCTGCGCAGCGACTCGGGGCCGGTACGGAACTGGTCGTCGGCACGGATGTTGACGCGCTTGATGCGGCCTTCGGAGAAGTAGTCGTTGATGTACACAGGCGCCAGCATCAGCTGGATCGAGCTGTAGATATCGCTGACTTCCAGGCCCATCGACTGCGCCTGCACACGGTCCACCGACAGCTGCAGCTGCGGCGCGTCTTCCAGGCCGTTCGGGCGCACGCCCACCATGGTGTCCTGCTTTTCCGCCGCCTTGCCCAGCACGATATTGCGCGCCTGGGTCAAGGCTTGCTGGCCTGCGCCGGAGCGGTCCTGCAGCCACATGTCGAAGCCGCCGAACTGGCCAAGGCCCTGCACGGTGGGCAGGTTGACCACAAAGATCTGCGCGCCCTTGATGCCGTAGAACATGCCGTTGAGCTGCTTGATCAGCTCCTCTGCGGTCACATCGCGCTCTTCCCACGGCTTGAGCCGGATGAAGCCCATGCCGACGTTTTCGCCCGAGCCCAGGAAGCTGAAGCCGGCGATCTGCAGCATGCCTTCCACGGCCGGCTGCTTCTCCAGTACCGCACGCATCTGCGCAAAGGTCTCGTTGGTGCGGATCTTGGTGGCGCCCGGCGGCAACTGCACGATGGCCAACGCAAAGCCCTGATCTTCTTCCGGCAGGAAGCTGCCCGGCATGCGCGTAAACAGGAAGCCGCACAACACCACCAGCACCACGAACACGATCATCCACGGTGGCGAGTGCTTGAGGGTATTGCCGACCACGCCCACATAGCGATGCGCCAGCTTGTCGTAGTACTTGTCGAAGGTGCGGTAGATCCAGTTCTTCTTGGTCGAATGGGTCGACTTGAGGAACGCGCCGCACAGCGCCGGGGTGAAACTCAACGCCAGGAACGCGGAGAAACCCATCGACATGGCGATGGTCAGCGCGAACTGCTTGTAGATCGCGCCCGAGGCGCCGGGTTGCAGCGAGGAGGGAATGAACACCGCCGCCAGCACCACGGTGATGGCCACCACCGCGCCGGTGATCTGGGTCATCGCCTTCTGCGTGGCCGCCTTGGGCTCCAGATGTTCCTCGCTCATGATGCGTTCGACGTTCTCGATCACCACGATCGCGTCATCCACCACGATGCCGATCGCCAGCACCATCGCAAACAGCGTCAGCTGGTTGATGGTGAAGCCGATCATGTACATGCCAAAGAACGTGCCCAGCAGCGCGACCGGAATCACCAGCGTGGGAATCACGGTGGCGCGGAAGTTCTGCAGGAACAGCAGCATCACCAGGAACACCAGCACGATGGCTTCCACCAGCGTGTGGATCACTTCCTCGATGGAAATGCGCACGAAGGTGGTCGACTCGTAAGGCGCAAACCAGGTCACGCCTTGCGGGAAGGTCGGTTGCAGTTCGTCGAGCTTGGCACCGACCGCCTCGGACACATTCAGTGCGTTGGCGCCCGGCAACAGCTGGATACCGAACGCACCGGTGGGCTTGCCGTTGTACTGGGTGTCGAAGCCGTAGTTGCTCGGCCCCACGGTGACGCGTGCGACATCCTTCAAGCGCACCGTGGCACCGTTGTTGTCGGTACGCAGGATGATGTTTTCGAACTGGTCCGGCGAGCTGAAGCGGCCTTCCGCCGAGACGGTGGCGGTGAAGCTGATGCCTTCCGGGGTCGGGTCGGCGCCCACCGAACCGGCAGCGAACTGCACGTTCTGGTTACGCACCGCAGTCAGCACCTGGGTGGCCGACAGGTTGTAGCCCTGCAGCTTCTCCGGGTTCAACCAGATGTTCATCGCGTACTCGGCGCCGAACTGGTTGGTGCTGCCCACGCCGGGCACGCGCGAGATCTGCTCGAGCACGCGTGAACCGACGATGTCGTTGAGCGCATCGCGGTCGATCGACGGGTTGTCCGAGCGCAACGCGGCCACCATCAGGAAGCCGGCGTTGGCCTTGGCCACCACCACACCCTGCTGAGTGACTTCCGAGGGCAGACGTGGCGTGGCCAGCGACACCTTGTTTTGCACCTGCACCTGCGCGATATCCGGGTCGGTGCCGGTTTCGAAGGTCAGGGTGATGGTGACGCGGCCGTTGGCGGCCGAGGACGAGTTGAAGTACAGCAGATGGTCGATACCGGTGAGCTGCTGCTCGATGACCTGGGTCACCGCTTTCTCGGAGGTATCGGCGCTGGCGCCGGGGAAGTTGGCGGTGACGGTGACCTGCGGCGGGGCGATCGTGGGGTACGACTCGATACCCAGATTCAGGATCGAGATCACGCCCGCAAGCGAGATCAGGATCGCCACCACCCAGGCAAAGATCGGGTGTTCAATAAAAAACTTAGGCATGTCCGGTTTCCGTCACTGCTGCTTGGACTGGGAGTCGGCCGGCTGCGCCGCCGCATCCGGCTTGGGCTGCTGCTGCGCCGCGGGTGCGGCTGCATCGGCCTTGTCGGCTGCCGGTGCGTCGCCGCCCTGCGCTGCGGCCGGAGCTGCACCTGGCGCACCTGGCTGGCCGCCCTGCGCCGGCTTGTTCGGATTCCACGCTACGCCCTTGGCCGGCTGGCCTTCCTTCGCCTTCTGCACGCCATCGACGATGACCTGGTCGCCGGGGGCCACGCCGCCGGTGACGATCCACTGGCCCTTTTGCTGGCCATCGACGGTGAGGTTCTTGCGCGCCACCTTGCCGTCCTTGCCCAGCACCAGCACGAAGGCGCCCAGGGCGTCACGTTGCAAGCCCTGCTGCGGGACCAGATACGCGTTGTTGCGCTGGCCCAGGCTGGCCTTGAAGGTCACGAACGCACCCGGCAACAGTGCCTGCTCCGGGTTGGGCAGCGTCGCACGCAGCGACACCGCACCGGTGCTCGGGTCGACCGTGACCGCCGAGACGTCCAAGGTACCCGGATGCGGATACTGCGTGCCGTTGCCCAGTTCCACATTGATGGTGGATTTGCCATCGCCGCTGAGCTGCACATTGCCGCTGCTCTGGGCCTGGCGCAGCGCGGCCAGTTCTTCGCTGCTCATCGCAAAGTTCACGTACAGCGGGTCGATCTGGTCGACCGTGGTCAGCAAGGTCGCTTCACCGGAGCCGACCAGCGCACCTTCGGTGACGCGCTGAATGCCGGCGCGGCCGGTGATCGGCGAGGTGACGCTGGCGAAGCTGAGCTGGATGCGGGCGGACTCGACCAGACCGCGCGCCTGCTGCACGCTGGCGCCGGACGAGCGCTCGGTGGCCTCGGCGTTGTCGATATCGGCACGCGAGACGAATTGCTGCGGTGCCAGGCTGCGCGCGCGCTTGGCGGCGATCTGGGCGTTGGCATAGGTCGCCTCGGCGGCGGCCAGCTGGCCCTGGGCCTGCAGCAGCGTGGCGCGCAGCGGCATCGGGTCGATTTCGAACAAGCGCTGGCCTTCCTTGACGTCGGTGCCTTCGGTGTACAGGCGCTTGAGCACCACACCGTCGACGCGCGCACGCACGTCGGCCGAGCGGTACGCCGACAGGCGGCCCACCAGGTCGCGTTCCAGCGGCAGGGTCTGCGGCTGCATTTCCAGCACCGACACTTCCGGCGGCGGCGGCGCCTGTTGTTGTTCGGGCTTGCTGCAGGCAGCGAGCGCCACGGTGATGGCACAGGCCAGGCCGAGTGTGCGGAGCGGGGCAATCATCAGGAGGAACTCCGTTAGGGTCTTGAAGCGAGAAAGGAAAGCGGGGACAGCGAAGGCGTGGCAGCAGCCGTGGCGAACGCGCGCAGGAAGGTGTCGACAGCGAAGTGCGCCCACTGCTGCCTGGCGGGGAGGCCGGCGCGATGGGGAACCTGAAAGCGTTGCCGATCGAAATCCAGACCGACGATCATGCTCAACAGCAGTTCGGCCATGAAGTGCGGATCGTCATGGCGCAGCTGGCCGGCATCCATCGCCTGCTCGAAGCGATGCGCCAGGCGCTGCTGCATGCCGACCACTCCGTCATGGAAGATCTGCTGCGACTGATCGGGAAACCGATGCGACTCGGCTTCCACCAACCGACAGGTCTGTACCACATCGGGGCGGTTCAGGCGATCCAGATGGGCCAGCGCGAAGGCCAGCAGATCCTCGCGCAACTCGCCAGAGGCGGTACCCAGCGGCACCATGGCCAGATGCACATGGTCCTGAAGGACATCGCGCAGCAGGTTTTCTTTACAACCGTAATAACTATAGAGCGTCTGCTTGGAGCAGCCGGCGCGCTCGGCCACCGCGTCCATGCTCAGCCGCATGCCGCGCTCGGCGAGCAGCGCATGCACAGCCGCATGGATGCGGCGATCGCAGTCCGAGCGCCGGGCAGCACGGTGGGAACGGGGGGTCATGGCGGTAGACTATACCGTCCAGTTTAGTTTTTAAAAAGACTTGACGGTCGCAGTTTGGTCTGCGCAAGCCCTTGTGCGGCAAGCACCTGACCGGACTTTGCCGGATCTGGCGGTCCAGCCGCCACCTGCGCCAGTGGGCATCGCACCTCTGTGGGGAAACTACACAGCGGTAATGCTTTTGCAGCCTGCGCGCGCCGACTGACGGCTGAGGATTTGCGCTATGCAGCAAGGCGTCGTCATCGCGCATCGGTACAATTCAGGTTTTCCACCGAGCATCCCAGCTCTCTCATGACAGCCAAGAAAGCCGCTTCGAAATCGTCCACGACGCCGACCAAGCCGGTCGCCGAACGTGCCGTCCCCGTGCTTGCCAGCGCACCGCAGGCGGTCGTTCTGGAGCCGGTGTTTGCCGCATTGCGCAAGCGCTACCCGGCGGCCCGCCAGGCCGAAGTGCAGCTGTTCGCAGCCGGCTTCTATCGCCGCATGGAAGAGGACGAGTTCCCCAACCATCCGCCCGAGCAATGGGCGGCGCTGGCGGCGGACATGCTGGAATTTGCACGCACGCGCAAGGCCGGTACGGTCAACGTGCGGGTGTTCAACCCGACCTTGAAGAGCCACGGTTACGAGTCGCCGCACACGCTGTTGCAGATCGTCAACGACGACATGCCGTTCCTGGTGGACTCGGTGAGCATGACGCTGTCTGACCTGGGCATCGGCGTGCACGTGCTCGGCCACCCGGTGCTGCGCATCGCGCGCGACAAGGCCGGCAAGCTGACCGCGGTGGGCGAGGGCAAGAGCGAGTCGTTGATGGTGCTGGAGATCGACCGCCAGCCCGCCGAAGAAATGCCCAAGGTGGAAGCGGCGGTGCGCAAGGTGCTGGCCGAAGTGCGCGCCATCGTGCACGACTGGGCCGCGATGCGCGAAAAGATGGTGATGCTGGCCGACGACCTGGCCACCCGGCGCTTGCCGATGGACGACATCAGCCGCCACGAGGCGCAGGAATTCCTGCGCTGGGCCTCGGCCGACCACTTCACCTTCTTCGGCTATCGCGAATACCGCGTCGAGAAGCAGGACGGCCAGGACGTGCTGGCGCCGGTGGAAGAGACCGGGCTGGGCCTGATGCGCGGCCACGACACCTCGCCGGCGCGCCCGGTGACCACGCTGGCAGCGCACGGCTTGAATACCTCGTCCAAGCTCAAGGACGCGCTGATCCTGACCAAGACCAATGCGCGCTCGCGCGTGCATCGGGTTGGCTACATGGATTACATCGGCGTCCTGGAGTTCGATGCCAAGGGCCGCATCGTCGGCGAGCAGCGCTTTCTGGGCCTGTTCACCTCCAGCGCCTACAACCGCCGCCCGTGGGAAATTCCGTTGGTGCGTCAGCGCCACGAATACGTGATGAGCAAGTCCGGGCTGACCCCGAGCAGCCACAGCGGCAAGGCGCTGCGGCACATCCTCGAGACGCTGCCGCGCGAGGAGCTGTTTCAGTCCAACGAAGAAGAGTTGTATCGCACCGCGATCGGCATTCTCGGTCTGCAGGAGCGCGTGCGTAGCCGCATGTTCCTGCGCCGCGACAAGTACAGCCGCTTTATCTCCGCGCTGGTGTATATCCCGCGCGAGCGCTTCAACACCGATGTGCGCCTGCGTATCGAAGCCTTGCTGAAAGATGCGCTGCATGGCGAGTACATCGACTCCAGCGTGGTGCTGGGCGAGTCGCCGCTGGCGCAGCTGCATCTGATCGTGCGGCCCAAGAGTGGCGAGGCGCTGGAATTCAACACCACCGAACTCGAATCGCGACTGGCGCATCTGCTGCGCAACTGGCGCGATGCCTTGCGCGAGGCGCTGGTTGCGCGGCATGGCGAAGCCAATGGTTTGCGCATGGCGGCCAACTTCGGTCGTGCGTTGCCGGCTGGCTATATCGAAGATTCCTCGATCGAATCGGCGGTGTCCGACGTCGAGCATCTGGCCACGCTGGACGGCCCGGACGACCTGCACCTGAGCCTGCAGGAAATCCGCCGCGACGACGGCATGCGTCTGGATGCCGGTGAAGGCCTGCGCCTGAAGCTGTATCGCCAGCTCGACGACATTCCGTTGTCCGATGCGATGCCGATGATGGAGAACATGGGCCTGCGGGTGATCTCCGAGCGGCCGTACCGGCTGCAGGTTGGCGAAACCCCGGTGTATATCCAGGATTTCGAGGTCGAATCGACCGCCGGCAAGATCAATGCGGCCCACGCCGATGCCGGCTTTGGCGAAGCCTTCGAACGCATCTGGAATGGCGATGCCGAAAACGACGGCTTCAATCGTCTGATTCTGGCCGCCGGCCTGCATTGGCGCCAGGTCGCGCTGCTGCGCGGCTATTGCAAGTATCTGCTGCAGACTGCGGTGCCGTTTTCGCAGGCTTATGTCGAGGCGACGTTCACCCGCTACCCGCTGCTGGCGCGCTTGTTGGTGGAATTGTTCGAAGCGCGCTTCGACCCCTCCACCGGCAAGGAGACCAAGGCGCAGATCTTCGCCGGCCAGGAACGTCTGCGCGAGGAATTGTCGGTATTCGCAGCCGGCGACGAGGCCACGCTCAAGGCCTTGGAGCCGGTGTTGCAGGCACGTGGCAGCGACCGCGCCGCGCAGCAGGAGGCCACCCGCGCCACGCTGCTGAAGTTGATGGACCGCGTGTCCAGCCTGGACGAAGACCGCATTCTGCGCAGCTTCATCGACGTGATCGATGCCACGCTGCGCACCAACTATTACCAGACCGACAAGAGCGGCAAGCACGGCCACTGCATCAGCTTCAAGCTGGATTCGGCGATCGTGCCGGACCTGCCCAAGCCGCGTCCGTACCGCGAAATCTTCGTCTACAGCCCGCGTGTGGAAGGCGTGCATCTGCGCTTCGGCGCGGTGGCGCGTGGCGGCCTGCGTTGGTCGGACCGTCGCGAAGATTTCCGCACCGAGGTGCTGGGGCTGGTCAAGGCGCAGATGGTCAAGAACACGGTCATCGTGCCGGTCGGCGCCAAGGGCGGTTTCTACGTCAAGCGTTCGCCGGTGGGTGGCGACCGCGACGCAGTACAGGCCGAAGGCATCGCCTGCTACAAGCTGTTTATCCAGAGCCTGCTCGATATCACCGACAACATCGTCGGCGGCAAGATCGTGCCGCCGCCGCAGGTGGTGCGTCACGACCAGGACGACCCGTATCTGGTGGTCGCTGCCGACAAGGGCACTGCCACGTTCTCCGACATCGCCAACGGGTTGGCGCTGGATCACGGGTTCTGGATGGGCGATGCGTTCGCCTCCGGCGGCTCGGTCGGTTACGACCACAAGGGCATGGGCATTACCGCGCGCGGCGCGTGGGAGTCGGTCAAGCGCCACTTCCGTGCGATGGGGCGCGACTGCCAGAGCCAGGAGTTCAGCGTGGTCGGCATCGGCGACATGTCCGGCGACGTGTTCGGCAATGGCATGTTGTTGTCGCGGCATATCCGTCTGTTGGCCGCGTTCGATCACCGGCATATCTTCCTGGATCCCAATCCGGATGCAGCCGCCTCGTTCGCCGAGCGCGAGCGTTTGTTCAAGCTGCCGCGTTCCAGCTGGGCCGATTACGAGGCCAAGCTGATCAGCGCCGGTGGCGGCATCTACCCGCGCACGCTCAAGTCGATCGACATCAGCGCGCCGGTGCGCGAAGCCTTGGGTCTGGAATCCAACGTCAAGCAGCTCTCGCCGAACGAACTGATGAACGCCATCCTCAAGGCGCCGGTGGATCTGTTCTGGAACGGCGGTATCGGCACCTATGTCAAAGCCTCCAGCGAATCGCACGCCGATGTGGGCGACCGTGCCAACAACGGCCTGCGCGTCAATGGCGGCGAGCTGCGCTGCAAGGTGGTGGGCGAGGGTGGCAATCTGGGCCTGACCCAGCTCGGTCGTATCGAGGCTGCGCAAACCGGCGTGCTGCTCAATACCGACTTTATCGACAACTCGGCCGGCGTGGACACCTCCGATCACGAGGTGAACATCAAGATCCTGCTCAACGACATGGTGCAGGCTAAGAAGCTCACCTACGACGCGCGCAATACGCTGCTCGCCTCGATGACCGACGAAGTGGCCGACCTGGTGCTGTGGGACAACTATCGCCAGAACCAGGCGATCAGCCTGATGGAGCGCATGAGCGTCAAGCGCCTCGGCTCCAAGCAGCACTTCATCCGCACGCTGGAACTGCAGGGCCTGCTCGATCGCCAGATCGAGTTCCTGCCTTCGGATGCGGAACTGTCCGCACGCAAGGCGCGCGGGCAGGGCTTGTCGCGGCCGGAGCTGTCGGTGCTGTTGTCGTACTCCAAGCTGGTGGCGTTCCAGCAGCTGCTGGAATCGGATATTCCCGAGGACCCGTATCTGTCCAAGGAATTGCAGCGTTACTTCCCGCAGCCGCTGCAGAAAAAGTACGCCGATGCGATGGAGCGGCACCGCCTCAAGCGCGAAATCATCGCCACGGCGGTGACCAACACCACCATCAATCGCATGGGCGCCACCTTCCTGATGCGCATGCAGGAAGACACCGGCCGCAGCATCGGCGAGGTCGCCAAGGCCTACACCATCAGCCGCGAAACGCTGGATGCGCGCGCGCTGTGGACGCAGATCGATGCGCTGGATGGCAAGGTGCCCGAGTCGGTGCAGATCGATGCACTGGAAGTGATCTGGCGCCTGCAGCGCTCGTTCGTGCGTTGGTTGCTGTTGCGTCCTGGCCAGATGCCGGGCATCACGGCGGCGGTGGAGCGTTACCACGGCCCGTTCAACGACATCCGTGTCGCTTCCGGTGTGCTCTCCGATACGCAGCGCCCGCAGTACGAAGGCAGCGTGCAGGAATGGCAGGAGAAGGGCCTGCCGCCGCAACTGGCGCAACAGTTGTCCGAGCTGCGCTATCTGGAGCCGGCGTTCGACATCATCGAAACCGCGCGCACCCGCAAGCTCAAGCCGGTGGACGTGTCCAAGGTGCATTTCCGCCTGGGCGAAGCGCTGCGCCTGCCGTGGTTGTTCGAGCAGATCGACGCGCTGGAGGTCAACGGCCGCTGGCACGCCGTGGCACGTGGCGTGCTGCGCGACGAGCTGGCCGCACACCAACGCGCGTTGGTCGGCCAGGTGTTGACGATGTCAGGCAGCACGGCCGAGGACAAGGTGGCCAACTGGCTGGCGCGCGACGATTCGAGCCTGCGCTTCACCCTGGCCATGCTCGCCGATGTGGCCGAGCAGAAGACGCTCGACTACCCGACTGTGTCGGTGGCAGTGCAGCGGTTGGGGCAGCTGGCTGCGCACGGGAGGTAACCGCAATATCCGTGGTGGCGAGACACCGTTTCGCCACCACGGTGCCCGCAGCTCGCCGTGTTGTCATTTGCGTCTACGAAAAATGCCTCCTTAGCGCGGCTTTTTTTGTCCCCAACTGCGGCACTTGACACTCTTGGCTGCCGCAATAAAGATCTCTTTGCTGCGGTAACTCCCGCAGCCGGGTGTGGAAGCCCGAAATCCAAGGCGCACAAGCGCCCACACTGCCGATGCAGGCGCTTTTTTTGTGCTTGCTGATTGATGGCGGGGCGTGCTCGTCAGCTTTATGGCGGGCGGTGCGCGGGGGCCGCAAGGCCCGCCGGCCCTTGGACCGGTCTTCCAACCGCGCACCGTCCGCCACCTCGTTTGGAAGCGGGGTGACGGACTCCATCATCCAAGGAGAGCCATCATGCCGCGCAACAACTCTGCCCATTCGGGCAGCACTGCATCAGATTCACGTGCCACAAGCCCCGATGCACCCAATCGCATCACGGAGCATGAAGACGTGTTCTTCCGTCGACTGTCCGAGTCACGTGGTGCGGAAGCTACCAACGGCTTGCATTGGTCCGATCTGCCAATGCAATTTAGCCTGGCTCTCAAATGCGCACATATCGATCACTGCCTGGTCGGACTGCATGGCGTGTTGGAGGTGCTACATGCCAGCGCGGCCGCCCGCGAGGGCGGCCAGCCCGGCTTGAGCGGCGACCTAACCGATCGCTTGCTCTACGCATCGCGTGCGCTGGCTGAGTCGGGAAAAGAATCGCTCTATGCGCTGCAAGAACGTATTGCAGCTACATCGTAAAAGATAGTGCGAACGTCAGTTGTCGAACGGCGACGCACTTCCTGCATCCTGGTTGCGAGAAATGTTGGGTGCGCGGCACCCAATTACCGGTGCTGACTTGATTCCTGAATCGGTAAGAGCTGCGGCACCTTCCATGTCGAGCGTTGCTGGCCATCACGAGTGATTGTCTGCAGGCGTTGGGGCATCAGCCGTGTGTCAGACCCCGTATTCCGATTTCCGGTCAAAAGTTTTTGCATTTGCGAACGTGAAGGCCGGACTTTGTCGCCACGGCACGGATTGGCTCAACAACGGGGTTGCGGGTAAGCTTTTCACAGACAGCCGAGAGGCGGATGGATGGAACATCGCATATGGAATCGACAACCTCCGCTCTGCCTAAGCCCGGGGAGTTTTTCATCTTGGAGGCGGGCACAATCAACGGCCCTGTGAACGGTGTCGTCTTTGAGAACGTCAAGCACTTGTTGTCCCCCCCGCGCCTGATTCTGAAGCCCGAAGTTGGTGGCTTCCCTCCACTGCGCGAAACCCCGCGTTTGGTCTATAACCCCAACAAGGGCCCGCCACCTTTGGACCTAGAACCTGGGTTCAGCGGCTACTGGCTGGTGTCTGAGCGGCTCCAGCAAGTCATGGCAACGGTCGATCCCCACGCGTTTGCGTTCGCAGAAGTGGACTACCGCCTTGCCGCCGGTAGTGCTGGTCCGCGACATTTCCTTTGCGACGTGGTCCAACAAATCGACGCGTTGGATGAAGTGGCCTCCCGACTTTTTGTTGACACCACAGAGCCGTTCGTTAACGGCAAGTTCTACGATCTGACGGGCGGGGCCAGCGTTACCTTTGACCGCCGCCGGTTGGGCGACGCTCACGTGTTCAAGACCCCTTACACCGGTGCGGTCTTCTGCGATCGGGTGTTCAAAGACGCCGTGACGGCGGCCGGAATGGCGACCGATACTGACGCCGACGGCCTTTGGCTGATCGACGCTTCGGATATCTAGTCGCGCAAGCCCGACGGTTTAGGAAGGAGCCCGATCCATGCCTCGCAGCAGGCCTGTTTTCCAAGACCACCACGCCATCGAGCAACAGACGCTGGATCGAAGCCCCTTGCTCAAAGCGTTGTCGAACGCAGGGCATTTCGATATTCACGCACCGGAGAACCGACTGTTCCTGCCATCGGACCCCGCGTTTGCGCAGACCCTGGGCATCACCCCGCATCGCGGGGGGCCCATCAGTGACTACCAAGTCGAGTTACGGCAGAGGTTGTGGCGCTTGGAGCAGACCCCAGACGGAGTGGGAGCGCTGGCCGGCGATGCGGATGCTCTGGAGCGCATCGCCGGGCGTGTGGAAACGCTGCGCGATACCGTCCGCGTGGGCCTCATTCGAGGAGGCCAAAAATCTAACTGGACTAGGCATTTCAACAGTTTCTTGTCTCTCATCGGTTGCTGGGAGGTAAGCTTTCCTCAGCATGCGGAGGCCAAATCAGGATGGACGAGATGCAGCACATGGAATCGACAACGCCGAACAAGCCAGCGCCAGACACTTTCTTCATGCTTGTGTCTGACATGGAGAGCAATCACCCAGTTTGTGGCGTGCAGTTCGCCAACAAGCGCCAGCTTCTTTCTCCTCCCCGGCTGATCCTGCGGCCGGACGAAGGCGGTTTTCCGCCCCTTCGCGAAACACCGTTGCTGATCTATGAGCCGAGCGCAGGCCCCGAGCCACGTGACTTGGAGGCGGGATTCAGCGGCTACTGGCTGGTTTCCGAACGCCTCCATGACGTCATGGTGGCCGTCGATCCGAAGGCGTTTGCTTTCGCAGACGTGGACTACCGTCTAGCCGACGGCACGCCAGGCCCGCGCCACTACCTTTGCGATGTGGTGCGCGAGCTGGATGCGCTCGATGAAGAAGCATCGAGGCTGAAAATCAAGGTTGATGACGACTACGTGCGCGGGAAGTTCTACTCCCTGGCTGGTGGCGCGAGCCTGGCGTTCCGCAGCGAAACACTTGCGGGAGCTCACGTGTTCCGCACGCCTTTTAATCCAAAGGCGTTCTGTGACCGCGTCTTCAAGGCCGCAGTCCTCGCTGCCGGCATTCCAGACGACGCGGAATCTAGCGGCATCTCGTTCATCGACGCGTCGGATATTTGATTCCACGAGGCAGCGAGGAAGGAGCCTAGGTCATGCCCAGCAGCAATCCCCTGTTCCAGGGCCACCACGCTCTTGAGCAGCAAGTGTTTGCAGAAGATCCTCTCTTGCAGGCATTGGTTGAGTCGGGTCGTTTTCATAAAGACGTGGCCACTAACCTCATCAACCTGCCCAGTGACAGAGCGTTGGCCCATACCTTGGGTGTCAGCCCCCATTCGGGTGGTCCTTTGCGGGCCTACAAAACGGGGACCATGCTGGCCTTGTCGGATCTGGCTTCAACGAAAGACGGCATGGCCGCGTTGAATGGGGACGAGGGCGCTTTGGACCGGATGGCAATGAAGGTCCAACGGCTAAGCGATGCGGCGCAGGTGGCATTGGTCAACGGCGAACTCCACACCAACGCTGGTCTGAATCAAACCAGGGACCAGGCACGCGCTATCACCAACGCTTTTTTCGATGATCCGATCAGCAACTCGCCGACGAGCTACGCCTCGAAGAATGTGATGCAGATGGATGCGCACGGGCAGGCGAGCTGGAACACACGGCAATGGGCGGTGGTCACGCACAACGAGGGCCGGATCGTCTCCACGCTCAATCACCTTCAAAGTTCAGGACAGCCGTTGACCCGCGGCGGCAACCTAGATCTTCAGCGGCATGGCTTAAGTCAGGCCATCTCCGACGCTTACCACGGCGGAGAGCTCACGCTGTCACCCGGTGGCGTCGCCGTGGTTGAGAACACCTTGGGCGCTGAAGCCGCCAGACCTTTGCGAGTTCCTCGCGGTCAAAGCGGTGCCGCGTCCATGGAAGTGTTACTCGGCAATGCGTCGGCCAGCACCTTGGTGCGCTCGGGCGGCTTGCTGGCCACCGGCGCCGATGCGGTATTGACTGCTCGCCGTTCGGCCGAGTTGCTGGAACAAGGCAATGCCACGGCCGCGCAGTCCGAGGTCACCCATGCACTGGCCCGCAACTTCGGCGGTTGGGCCGGTGGCGCGTCCACGGCCGCAGCGCTGGGTGGCAGCGGCTTCGTGCCTGCGGCCTTGGTCGTCGGTGACGCGCTGTTGATGAGCAAGGCGTTCGACAAGGGCGCCGATTTGCTGGACAACCGCGCCATCTATCACCAGACCGACAAAACCGGCGTGGAGTGGCAGTTCAACGGTCGCAACTGGCAGCGCGAAGCGGCCATCGACCTTGCCCAGGATGGCCGCCGCACGTCGGGCGAGCAGCCCGTGGTCGCCAGCTATGGGAAATCGCAGGAGCTGGGCGCTCTGGCCAACGCGAAGGCGGTGGAGTTGGCGCTGGGCAAAGCCCCGCCGCCCCAGGACCCTTTCAACCTCCCCGCACAGGCAAGCGACCAAGTGGGATTGGACAACCAGAATTGGCAGCGCAATCCCGAGCGTCAGACTTGGGAGCGCCAAGTCAGGACTGCCGCGTCCGGCACCGATGAGATTGGCAGCTACGCCCTCCAACTCGCGCCCCCGGAACGCGTGCAGCAGCTCAACCAGGAGGCGCTGGCACGCATCGAAAGCAACATCGCCACCGGGCGCGAGGCCATCACGGCCGCCTACCTGGAAAACCACGCCGCGCAGCGCGCTCAGGCTTACGGCGTCGGAGTACCGGCGGCGGTCCAAGCCGCCCAAGCCAAGTCAGGCGCTGTGCTGGGCTCGGACGCTCAGCTTTACCAGCGCACCGGTTCAGGACAGTGGGCCGGCAAGGATGGCGTCGCCAGCGGCAACCTGGCGGTGGAGCTGGAACTGACCGACCAACTGCGGCAACCCTCGTTGGAACGTTCTCAGGAAGCCTTGGCGGCAATCCAAGCGCTTCCCGCACCCACGGCTGCGCAGCTGGAGCACAACGAGCTGCTGCACCGTTACCGGGCCGCCGGCGTTGATTTGAACGTCAATCCGCAGACCCAGCAGGCCGTGGCGCTGGCCTCGCAGCGGACCATGGACGCCAATGGCATCACCGGGCCGACCATGCAGCAGCTACAACGCAACGCGTCCGGTCAATACGGTTACGACAGCCCCATCGCGCACCTCCAGCGCGGCAGCGATGGGGTGACTCGCGTGGTGGCCGTCACCAGCAGCGAAGACATCCGGCAGGCGCTCGGCGAGGTGCGGGGTCTCCGACATGAACCTTCAACCCTTGCACGAGCGCCCGAAGCGACGGGAGATGCCGACACCTCGACCTCCGACTCGTCCAATCCGCAGCAGGTGCTCGACATCCAGGCACGCATGCAGGCCTCTGTCGCGGCGCAAGCGCGCCAAGAACGCGAACAGCAGGATCGTCTCGCGCAAGAGCAGCACGCCGCGCAGGTGCGCGAGCACCTCCATCAGGCACAGCCTGAGCGCGAAGATCAGTCGCAGAGCGAGCAGGCAGTCCAGGCGCAGGCGATGCTGGAAGGTCAACGCCAAGCAGAGCAGCAGCGCGAACAGGAAGACCACCAGCTACAGGAGCGTGAGAGTAGGGAAGTCCAGCAACGACAGGCGCAGGAACGCCAAGCCGAGGACAACCAGCAGCGGGAACAGCAAGACCGCCAGGCTCAAGACGCCCGGCAAGTTGAGGCCCAGGAAGCTCAGGCTCGGCAAGCACAGGATCAGCAGCAACAAGTGCAAGGACTGGAACAGCAGCAGGCCCAGCGTCAGGAATCCTCGCCGCAACCGGGCACTCAGCTGCACGCTCAAGATGCCGCGCCGGCTCAACAATCGACGCGTGCTGAGTTGCAGCAGGAGGGCGCAAGCCAGCAGCCACAGAACCAACATGCACGCGAAAACCTGGCTCGCAACACATCTGACCCACTGAAGCAAACGCACAGTCCAAGTGACGCGCAGCCGCATCGAGCACAAGAAGCGGAGCGCACGCTGGAAATACAGGCGGTGGAGAATCGCGACACCGCTCAGCTTCAAGTGCTTTCATCCGAGGGCCCGGAATCCTGTAACCAACCTTCGCAAGGCGCGGAGGCCGATGCGGTGCCTCCAGCGCTGCACCAGCAAGTGCAAACGCATCCGGCGGAGATAGAGCAAGCGTCGGTCCGCCAGCAAGACGTGGCGCGTGAGCACGAGGCAGAGCCGGTTCGCGTTATTGCCCCAACAACGCCTGCGACAGCAGAGCCGTTGATTGCATCGCAGGCCACGGCGCTTACCACTCCTGAGGAGCGAGAAACCAAGGCTGAGCAGCCCCGTCCTTCAGACGCGCTGCATGCCTATCAGGAGGCGGCTTTACTGCCCGCAGCACACCTCGCGCAGGCACGCGAGCAGTCCTTGGAAGCCAGTGCAGAGAATCACTTGCCTCAAGGACCAGCGGATGCGGAAAACCAGCGCACCCCATCGACTCTGGCGCAGGACCGCAGCGCCGCAGACCCGGGTGGCGCCCTGTTCCTGGAAGAGACCATGCGCTCGTTGCGCCAACTGCAACAGGAGATTGAGGCGGCGGATCGGGAAGACGAACGCTTCCACCAGGAATGGAAGGAGTATCGCGAGCGCGGAGAACCCTATCCCTTCGCTCGCGACGGCGCGCGGGACCAGGAGAGTGGCAGCATTGATGCATTCAGCGCGCACGAACAAGGCCAACGCTCTCCCAGTGAAGCTGTTGAGCAAACCGATGCCTTTCCACCTCTAGCCCAGCGCTCCACCGGGCCAGGGGGAAGGGATGGGTCAAACGATTCCTCGCAGATAGAGCGGAAATCCATTACGGGCGACCCTGACATGGATGAGGTGCTCTATGCGCTCGACAGCAAGAACGAGCTAGCGATCGAGCAGGCTTTAAATCGGGTGGCCAACAGCGCAGCGACGCAGGCGTTATTGAACAAAGGCAACGACTTCCTGGACGCGCAGGCCCAGCAGGAGGCCCAGGAACACGTCGCCACACGCCAGGCGCTGGGGATGGACGTCTCAGCGGAAATCAACACCAGCCGCGGACCGGTGATGGTGATGACACTGCCAGAGTTTGCCAAGGGGCCGATGCAGAGCGGTCCCCAAGGGGATGGCGGTGGTGGTGGAGATGGCGGTGGGGGCGGTGGAGGAGGCGGTGGTGGTGGAGGGGGCGGCGGTTAGTCAAAATCTCTCTCGTAACTAGCCGAGCTTAGGAGACCTCATGGACAGGCAAGGCGCTGCCGCAATAGCGGAAATGATGGCGACGTTGAACGCATCCAATGCGTCTTTGCAAGAGACCATCACGGTGCTGACGACGTTGATGGCATCCATGCAGCAGCGCGAACAGCGGTTGCGCGATGTGGTCGCCGAGCAACTCCAGGTGCTCCAGAACGCAGTGGGCAGCGCAGACTCCAAGGTCAATCGAGTGCTGGAGAACGCACTCCCGAGACTGACGCAGCTGACCAATCAAGCGTTGACGCAGACGCTGGAGCCAGCCGCCAAGCGGTTCAACAAAGAGATGGCCCATGCTGACGAGACATTGCAGCAAGCCACTCGACGTTACACGCAGGCCCAGCAATCCTTGGAAACAAAGATCACGCGGCGCATGGGCATCGCATCCGCCACAATGCTCGTGGCGGGCGTCCTGGGCCTGGGGGCGGTGGCTTACTCGGTTGGCATCATCAACGAAAAGCGAACCGAACTCGCACAGCTTCGAGCCTCCATCGACTACATGGAGCGCGTGTCGCGTGCCGATCTGGCGCCCTGTGGCGAAGGCAGGCTCTGCGCTACCTTCGAGAAAAACGGGCCGCGTTATGGCAACCAGCGGCAATACAGAGCGATCAACCTGCGCACGGCGCCTGCTGGGCAATAATGCCCATGCATCGCAATGTCTGTAGTGCAACGAAGGCAGCGTTGCAATCAGCAATAAGTGAGCAGCATTAGCCTTCGGGCGACCTTTTGCACGATGCGGGTCTGCACTGATTGCCGCGATCTCATTTCGTAGCCTTATCTGATCTTCACAACCACCTTGCCCTTGGCACGGCCCTGCGCAAGATAGTCCAATGCGTCCTTCGCTTGCGCGAACGCAAACACCTTGTCGATGACCGGGCGGATGCGTTCGGCTTCTAGCAATTCGCCGATCTTGGCCAGTTGTGTGCCATCGGGGCGCACGAACAGAAAGGTGTAGGCGACGCTGTGCTTGTTTGCAAGACGGATGATCTTGCGGCTCATCATGGCAAAGACGAATTGCAGCACGACATTCAACCGGCGTGCGCGCGCGAAGGCTGCATCCAGTGGCCCGACCAGCGATACGATCTTGCCGCCGGGCTTGAGAATCGTGAGGGATTTTTCAAGCGTATCGCCCCGGATGGTGCCAAGCACGATGTCGTAGCCGCGCAGGACGGTCTCGAATTCCTGCTGCTTGTAGTCGACCACCTCGTCTGCGCCCAGGCTGTTCACCAGTGCGACGTTGCCGGTGCTGGTGGTGGTGCCCACGCTGGCGCCGAAGTGTTTTGCAAGCTGGATCGCAAAGGTGCCGATGCCGCCGGAGCCGGCAGGAATGAAGACCTTCTGGCCTGGCTGCAGGGCAGCGCGTTCTTGCAAGGCCTGCCAGGAGGTGAGTGCGACCATTGGCACCGAGGCTGCCTGCACAAAATCCAGGTTGGCCGGCTTCAGCGCTGCGGCGCTTTCCGGGACCGCGACGTAGTCGGCGAGCGTTCCGCGGCCCAGATCGAACACGCTGGCAAAAATCGCATCGCCTTTCTTGAAGCGGGTGACGCGGCTGCCGACGTCGACGACAATCCCGGCCACGTCGCTGCCCAGCGTGGCGGGCAATTCGAACTTCACCACGGGTTTGAACATGCCGGTGGGAATCATGTTGTCGATCGGGTTCAAGCCGGCGGCATGCACTTCGACCAGCAGTTCGTCGGGTTTCACTGTCGGACGCGGCAGTTCGGAAAAACCGATGTCGGGCGACTTGCCATAGCGTTTGAAGGTGAGTGCTTTCATGTGGTTCGAGTCCAATGCTGTCGTTGTGTGTGAGTGGCCGGGTGTATGCGAGTCCCGGCCGCCGTCACCATTCGCGCTGGCAAATCAGTGGGTGCAGCTTGACCGCCATGTGAGCTGTTTATATCGATTGAATCTGTGGGGCAGTGCAAGTAATGCAGATGCGCAAGGCCTCAGTTAACTACCCGCACTGGTCGCGATGGCGACCAATGCAGGCACAGGATGAAAATCTCAGGCGCCTGGCTGATAACGCTCGGCCGCATTCGCTTGCCGAATGTCCGACAGCAACCCCTGGCGCGCGCCATCCAGTGCATCCCAGCGTTCGGCCGCGTGCAGCGGCGGAATGGTGACCAGTTCGCGGCGGTCGAAGCCGACCAGCGCGGCGTCGACCAGTTCGCCAACGTCCATCAAGTCGCTGAGCGTGTTGACGTCGATACCGGCACGCTCCCAGATCTCGGTGCGCGTGCCGGCCGGCAGCACGGCCTGCACATACACGCCCTTGGCTCCCAGCTCCAGGTGCAGGCCTTGCGACAGGAACAGCACGAAGGCCTTGGTGGCGCCATACACCGTCATGCCGAATTCGGGAGCCAGACCCACCACCGATCCGATGTTGACGATGGCGCCGCTGCCGGCTTGCGCAAAGCGCGGCGCAACAGCGCTGGAAAGCCGCGTCAGCGCGGTGATGTTGAGCGTGATCAGGCGTTCGATAGCTTCTGCGTTTTGCTGCAGGATGCCGCCCGATTGCGCGATGCCGGCATTGTTGATCAGGATGCCGATCTGTGCGTCGTCGCGCAGGCGAGCTTCCACTGCGGTCAGATCGGCGAGCTGCGTCAGGTCGGCCTGCAGCACGTCGACGTTGACGCCATGTGCATCCTGCAGACGCGTCGCCAGTGCGTCCAGGCGTGCTTTATCGCGCGCGACAAGCACCAGGTTGTGGCCGCGTTGTGCGAAGCGCTCGGCATAGACAGCGCCAATGCCGGTGGAAGCGCCAGTGATGAGGACAGCGGGAAGTGTGGTCATGAGAATTCCTTGGTGAGAAAGTTGTGAGAAGGACGAAGCGAAACAACTTCAGCTGGTGAGCGTCGGATAATCGATGTAGCCCTCGGCGCCACCGCCGTAGAGCGTGGCCGGATTCAACGGCGCCAGCACCGCGCCGGTTTGCAGACGTTCGACCAGATCGGGGTTGCTGATGAACGGGCGGCCGAAGGCGAACAAGTCGGCGTTGCCTGCGCCAAGCTGCGTATTGGCCAGCTCCAGGTCGTAGCCGTTGTTGGCCAGGTAAGTGCGTTTGAACTTGCTGCGCAGCGCGGCATAGTCGAACGGGGCAACATCGCGCGGGCCGCCGGTCGCACCTTCCACCACATGCAGATACACGATGCCCAGCGCATCGAGCTGCTCGGCGATGTAGTCGTATTGCGGCTGCGGATCGCTGCCGGAAATGCCGCTTGCCGGCGAGACCGGCGAGATGCGCACGCCAGTGCGATCCGCACCGATTTCCTTGCTCACGGCGGCCACCACTTCCAGCAACAGGCGTGCGCGGTTTTCGATCGAGCCACCATAGGCATCGGTGCGCTGATTGGCGCCGTCCTTGATGAACTGCTCCAGCAGATAGCCGTTGGCACCGTGAATTTCGACACCGTCGAAACCGGCAGCAATCGCATTGGCCGCCGCCTGGCGGAAGTCGTCGACGATGCCCGGCAGTTCGTCGAGCTCAAGCGCGCGTGGCTCGGAGACATCGGCAAAGCCGTTGTTGACGAACACCTTGGTCGCCGCACGGATGGCCGAGGGCGCGACCGGTGCCGCGCCGCCCGGCTGAAGGTCGACATGCGACACGCGGCCCACATGCCAGAGCTGCACGAAGATGCGCCCGCCCTTGGCATGCACGGCGTCTGTGACGGCGCGCCAGCCGGCGATCTGCTCGGGCGTGTACACGCCGGGAGTGTCCTGATAGCCCTGGGCCTGCGGCGATATCTGGGTGGCCTCGGTAATCAGCAGGCCGGCCGAGGCGCGCTGGGCGTAATAGGTCGCAGTCAGGGCAGTAGGTGCCAGGCCGGCGCCGGCCCGGTTGCGGGTCAGCGGGGCCATGACGATGCGATTGGCCAGGGTCAGGGGGCCCAGGGCATAGGGCTCGAACAGCGAAGAGTGGGTCATTGACGGTGCTCAGAAATCAGTGGTTGACAAAGATTACGATCAAAATCTAAGATGTCAAAACTTTGATGACGAGCAGCATCAATGTACGCTGCCGCTTTCCCCAGTCCCGCACAAGCACGGAGTGTCCCAACGATGAAAGTGACCAAGGCACAGGCGCAAGCAAACCGGGCGCACGTCGTCGAGACGGCCTCGGTGCTGTTTCGCGAGCGCGGTTACGAAGGCATCGGCATTGCCGATTTGATGGCCGCGGCGGGCTTCACCCACGGCGGCTTCTACAAACAGTTCCGCTCCAAGGCGGACCTGATGGCCGAATCGGCGGCCTGCGGGCTGGCCAACATCGCCGCGCAGACCGAGCACGCGGACAAGACGGATTTCGTGAAGTTCTATCTGTCGCGCGGACACCGCGACAGCCCCGCTACCGGTTGCACGATGGCTGCGCTGGGCGCCGATGCCGCGCGTCAGCCCGAGGAAGTGCGCGAAGCGTTTGCGGCCGGGGTTGAAAACCTGCTGGCTGCGCTCGACCGCAGCGGGGCTGCGCCCGGCACTGCCGAGGCAGCAACTGAGCGCGCCAGCAACCTGGACATGATGGCGCACGCCATCGGCGCCATCGTGCTGTCGCGGTCGTGCCCGGACGATTCGCTACTGGCCGACGAAATCATCGCGGTGTCTCGCGACCAGATCCTGTCGTCGTTGCAACCATCCAACTAACCGACACACGCGCATCCCGACACACGTGCATCCGCATCCCGCGCGGTTTTTGATCGTCAACAACTGCGCCTGTCACTCACTGCACTTTAGGAATTCCCATGACAAGCACATCCCCTGTTGCGCTGGTGACCGGCGCATCCTCCGGCATTGGCGAAGCCAGTGCCGAAGCATTGGCCGCCGCCGGCTATACGGTGTACGGCACCAGCCGTCGCGGCGCGCAAGCCGGCCAGCGCGCCTTCAAGCTGCTGGCGCTGGATGTGACCAGCGATGAGTCCGTGGATGCGGCCATCCAGGAACTGTTGCGGCTGGAGGGGCGCATCGACCTGCTGGTCAACAATGCCGGTTTCGGCGTGTCTCCCGCAGCGGCGGAAGAAAGCTCGATCGAGCAGGCCAAGGCCATTCTCGACACCAATTTCCTGGGCGTCGTGCGCATGACCCGCGCAGTAGTGCCGCACATGCGCCGCCAAGGCAGTGGCCGCATCATCAATATCGGCTCGATCATCGGCTTGGTGCCCACACCGTATGCGGCGCTGTATGCGGCCAGCAAACACGCAGTGGAAGGGTATTCCGAGGCCGTGGACCACGAGCTGCGCAGCTACGGGATCCGGGTTACCGTCATCGAACCGGCCTACACCAAGACCCAGTTCGAGGCGAACAATCTGGCCCCCGACGCGCCGCTGGAAACCTATCGGCAGGTTCGCACGCAGGTTGGCGAAGTGGTGGCGCAGGCCATGGCGAGTGCAGACGAGCCCTCCGTCGTGGCCGACGTGGTAGTAAAAGCAGCCCGCACTCATCATCCCAAGGTGCGCTACACCGCGGGCAAGATCGCCGGGCAACTGCAGTTGTTGCGGCGCTTTGCACCGGCAGGCGTGTTCCAGTCGCTGATTCGCAAGAATTTGCACCTGGATGCGAAGACGCCTGCTGATGCCAAAGCACCGTCTCACGCCAGGTAAGTCTAGGGCCTGTTAACACTAATGGCCCGAGCGATTAAACTATTGAGCATGGAGATCACGCCAGCACAATTTTCTCTGATCGAACAC
>NZ_MDFM01000044.1 GCF_002939985.1 Xanthomonas hortorum pv. cynarae
GCTCTTGCGCATGGTGGTCTCCTTGGTGGCTAGTGTGCCGGAGACCTCTAGATTATGGCTGGATCAATTTTACGGGAGGCTGACACCGGTGCACGTTGGCTCAACGTGGTGCTGGGCAATCTCAAGCGCGCCATCAGTGGCGTGTATCACGCCATCGCGCAAGGCAAATACGCAAGGCGTTACCTGGGAGAAGCGGCCTATCGTTTTAATCGTCGATTCCGCTTGCGCGAGATGCTGCCACGACTTGCCACGGCCATGATGCAATCCACACCATGCTCAGAGCCGGTTTTACGTGCAGCGAGCAATTTTCATGGCTGAGAGTCGGGGCTAATCAGGTTCATCTTTGCACTTTATTTTCACCGCATTTTGACTTAGTAGGCCGCGGGCACATTCATTAGATCAATTATCATTTCTGGGATCTGATCTTCATAATTCTTGACCAGGTTGTGTTGTCGCTACTTTCCCAAACTGCGTCAAGCATCTTCCTGAAAACCGGATTTTGCTCAGCTTCAACTTCTATTTGATCGATAAAGCGATTGCCATGCGAGTCAATTAAATCTTCAAGCGGTCCAGCGCCCGCAATACTGATGACGCCTTCCGGTGGATTGCGTCGGCTTATTTCCACAAGGGCTTCCCAACAGGCTTCTGGCTTCGATTCCATTAGTTCGAAAAATAGGTCTACAGCCCACCAAAGTGGATCTTCGGCATTGGTGATATGGCGCTTCTGTGCCTCAATGTAAGTCTGAGCCCAGCGTTGGATTTCATTAGATTTCATGATTTTTAAAAGCCTGGTGCGTTTAAGTTGGCGACACGTTCCCATTCGCCATACTCGGCTGGTAATGGCTTGCAGTACATTCGCACCCTTCTTAGGGCGTCGCGTAGGCGCGCTTGCAATTGAGTGATTGCCTGTAAGTGGCCAGGGTCGCGACCTCTGGTCCCACCGGTTTGGAATTGAGGGATTCTTTTTGTGATCAGTTTAAAGTAGGCGTTTCGTGCGTCTGTCTTTGCTTTTTCGCAGAGCTCGTCATTGTTTTCAGGGCATAGCGCATTGGCTATTGTGAGCGACTGATCAAGCAAGGAAAAACCAGGTGTTGTTTTGGAGATTTGATAAAGTCCGCCAAGCACTCCTGCTGCGGTCGGCTCCGGTAGACGGGGGCCGCCAAAGTCATCCATGCCATTTTCTCCTTCTCCGAATCCTGGAGGTCCGATGGGAAGCGGCATAGGAAGAGGAATAGCTTGCAGCCCGTTATGATCTACGCTGCTTAGAGGTCTAGAGCTGACATAGGCGTAGGAACTCAATCCACCTTCTAGTCCAATCGGATCGCTCTGCCCATACCGCCCCGTAGCCGCCTCGTAGTCCCGGAAATAGTTCTGACTCAACCCACTCGCTGCGTCGTACCGCTGCCCCGGAAAGCGCATATCCAACACCAGCGCTGCACCATCTCCATCAGGATCCTGATTCGGTGCGGTGTTACCGAAGGCTTCGCCCTTCAAGCTCCACGTCCACACGGCCACATCGCGGGTTGGGTCGATCACCACGCGTGGGCTGCCCAGGTGGTCGGGTTCGATGTAGTGCAGCGTGTTGGCATTGGCCAGCAGGCCGACCGGTAGATCGTCCAGCCAGATCGCCTGTTGCTTGGGCGCGCCGTTGCTGTCGTAGTCGCCTAGCCAATGGCCGGCTTCGTCATAGAGCGTGTAGGTATTGGTGGTGCCGAGGAAGCGGCGCACCTGCTCGCCACGGCCGTTGTAGCGGTAGTTCATCACCAGCGCGCCTGCACGCTTGGCCATGCTCATGCGGCCGGATGCATCGTAGGAGAACTCCCTCGCTTTGCCGCCGATCGTCAGCGTATTTCCCGCTTTGTCGTAAGTGCGCGCCACGCTTGCTACCGCACTCAGGCGATGATTGGTCGCCGGATAGGTGTAGACCTGTGTCACGCCGCCGACCTTGGCGCTGAGGCGATTGCCGGTGGCGTCATAGCTATAGCCGTCGATGACTGTTCCAGTGGTACCGTCCGTGAGGGCGGTGAGGCGGCCAAGGGTGTCGTAGCCCAGGCCGATCTCTGGTGTGGGATTGCCTGCTGGGGTGAGCGCGGTGAGATTGCCGACAGGATCGAAGCCGAAGCCCACTTCCAGTCCGCCCGGGCGGGTGTCCCGGATAGCCTGTGGGCGATAGTCCAGATCGTACTGGCGGGCGAGGGTGCGGCCATTGCCGTAGGTCCAGCCGGCGGCCGGGCCGAACGGATAGTAGCTGGCGTTGCTCAGCAGTACCTGGCGGCTGCCACCGGCCGGGGTAACGCCAACTTCGGTGGTCTGGCCCTGCGCGTTGCGCAGGTAATCGACCACCGCGCCATCCGGATAGGTCATGCGCCGCAGCTGCCCTCCGACCGTGTAGTCGTAACGCAGCACTAGTACTTTGCCGTTGCTGGTCTGCACCTTGCGGGTAACATCGCCAAACGCGTTGTAGCAATATTCGGTGGTGCCACTAGCATCGCTCATGCGCGACAGGCGGCCGACAACAAACGCTTCGCCGGCCGCACAGACCGTCGGCACAACGTCGTAGGCGTAACTGATATCCAGGCCGTCGGTTGGCTTTGGATAGGTCAGCTTGGTGAGGCGATTGAGCGCGTCATAGCCGTAAGTCGTGATAACCCCACGCGCATCGGTCTGAGTGGCGCGGTTGCCGGCGCTGTCGTAGGTGTAAGCGGTGACGCCGGTATCTGGACTGGCCAGTTTTGTCAGGTCGCCAAACCCGTTGTACTCGTACGTGGTGCCCAATCCCTTTGGATCGCTGACCTTGGCCAGGTTGCCTTGGTAGTCGTAAGTAAATTTGGTTTCGGCCTTGATGCCGCTGGCGTCCTGCAAGCTGCGTGCGAGCCTGTTCAGCGGGTCATACTCGCTCAGCGTGGCGGTACCCAACGCGTCATTCACTGCGACGGTGTTGCCTTTTGCATCGTAAGCGAAATCGGTCGGATCACTTGCAGCCGTTGCCTGCGTCTTGAGTTGTCCAAGCTGGTTGTAGACGCGTGATAACGTACGCTTCAGCGTTCCGGCGACATCTCGGGTGTCTTCCTTGATCTGGTTGCCGGCGTTATCCAAGGTGTAATGCACCGTGTTACCGGCATTGTCGGCGACATCGGTCAGGCGATGCGCACCGTCATATGTGAAGGTAGTGAATCCGCCGTCAGGTTGCGTGACTTGCTTGATCAGGCCCGTGGGCCAGTAATCGATGCGTGTGATACGGTCGTCCAGGTCGCTCGCTGGATCGGCTCCGCGCACTTTGGTCGCGGTCAGCCAGCCGCGACGGTGGTAGCTGTAGTCGGTGATGTTGCCGTTTGCATCTTTGATGGAAAGCGGACGACCTGCGCCATCGTAGGCGAGATACTCAGTCACCTGTCCAAGTGCATTGGTGGCTTTCCAAAGATCGCCTTTGCGGTGCGGGCAGGTTGTGGGCGCTCCAGCGCACGAACTATCGTCGCTTCCGTAGTAGGTGTAGGCAGTCGTATCCGGTACATCCATACGCGCACCATCGGACAGTGTGATTAGCCCCAGGATGGGGCAGCTACCCGCATCGAGAGCTGCTTGTTCGCAGTATTCATTGCGGGAGGTTCTCACTACACCGGTGACAGCGTCTGTTTGTGTCCGGGCAATTTGCTGGCCACGTCCATTGTAGGTAAGAACGGTGGACTGGCGTAACTTGCCTTTGGGGTCGTAAATCCTGTGTTCGAGCAGTGTGTTTTTGGCGACATCGCGAACGAACTCCTCGCGTTGTTGCTGTGCGGTACCCGCAGCCTTGACGATTGCGGATAGATATGTCGGCTGGTACTCGTACTTCGTGACGGTTCCCGCGCGATCGGTTTTCGATTGCAAGCGTCCGTCGGCTAGGTAAGTATTTTTGTCGTTTCCAGCTTCACTGGCGAGGTTCTCCAGCGATCGATACAGGCCGGATCCTGCACTGAATATCTTCTTTTCGCCAAGTGCATAGGTCACGCTTGTTGTCGTTGAGCTATCGTAGCTAAGCGAGACGGCGTCCACCTGTTCGCTTCCGGACTCCAAAGCACTACCAATGACGCGGCCATTGGGCTCGTAATTGAACGTGCCGTAGCGACGCCCATCTTCCGATGTGATGCCGGTGAGGTGATGTATCAATTTAGGATCGGCAAGACCTTGCTCGTGATAGTGATAGCGCTTTACGCTGCCATCGCCATAATCTGCTGCGGTAAGATTTGAGTCGCGATCATAGTCATAACTGATCAGGCTTCCATCGGGAAGTGTGATGGATCGTAGGCGATCAAGTGCGTAGTTGAATTGGATCTTTCTGCCGGACGCCTCGGTCGCCGATGTCAATTGTTCTTCGATGTAAGAGAGTGTGACGTCATTAGAGGGGGTTGCCGGATTTCGTACGGATAGCAGCGCACCGTCGCGGTTGAAGTCCCGAATCTCACCAGAAGCCTCAAAGAGGCGATACTGCGCCTCTGGCGTATTCAGATAAATCATAATGCGATTCGAGTTTGCTCCTCGATAGATGTTTCCATCTACTTTGACGAAGTTTTCGTAGTTCCCCTCCGCATCGATCAAGACGGGGGAGTACGTGTCTGTTAAGACCAGATAGTCGCTATAGCTATGCGACCAGCCAACCGCAAAAGGGTTGTCGCGGTCGCGGAATTGAGCGAGTGAGTGGTAGTACCTGGAAAAGGGTCTCCCCGCGAACATGAAGTCGGTTTCGCTCCGCGTCTTGTCACCAGTGGTGGGGTGACAGGGGTTTGCGGTGGAGCAACTCGATATCTGGCCCGCTCTGGCGGACATGAACGAGAAATCCGCGCTCGATCCGCACATCAGCGCTTGCGGAAGCTCGCTCTCGGTCCAGCCGCCGCCGAAGTTGGGGGAAAGTCCGGACTCACACGAAATCAGGCGTCTCTTGTAGATCGACCAATTGAGCTTTCCCTTCGTCACCGTGCCATTGGATGCGGTGCAAGTGGTCTCGCTGCTAAAGTCTTTTTGACCGTAGCGGATGGCATTCCCGCTCAAGCCGAGGTTGGTGGTGTTGTAGTCGCGGGTTGTTTTTCCGAGGTCGAGGCTGCATCCACTTTTGATGCGAGTGCGAAGATGCGCTAACGCAGCGCTAATCAGTTCGCCCTCGTTCGTGCAATATGTCGAATAATTTGGATCCTGCGGCGCGGCACAGCCTGGATTGCCCTGGCCGTGGACACCCATGTCAACCGTATAAATCGGATCGGCAATTTGTTTCGCTGGACGATCCAGAACGTCGTAACGTAGCGAAAGCTGCCCCGTAAGCGGATTGGTCACAGAGGTGAATGTGTGTTGGAGATACTGTCCGACGCCGGCATATCGCGTGCTGGCCGCCAACGCCGCCAGTGCCTCCACTTGCGTCGGATAGCATCCTCCCGATACGCAAAATTCAGCAGGCGGCAACGCCTGTGCCAAGACTGGCTCGATAGGAGCTGATGCAATATAGGTAGCTGTGCAAAGTACAACTCTGAGCAGCACAGTCGGCACTTTGCAAAGACGTGTGTGCGACGAACGTAATGCAGAATCAGTTTCCTGAGAAACGCTGTCCATGCAATCTTCCTTTGATATGAGCCTTTAGATCTCCTGTCGGCTTGGCCGACGGGAGCACTTCCTGTTTGACGCTACATCCATGCAGTCGCGTGCGAGCCTACGCCTTCATCACCATGGCGTCCAGCGCTTGGCGCCCGAATAGCAGCGGCTTGTCGAAACTGCCACGCTCAGCGACGAGGCTCAGTTCTGATAAGGATTGGCGGGGGAGGACGCCCTTTGCTATGGAGATTGCTGTAGACACTCAAATACAAAGACCGGCGATGACGCCGGTCTTTGTGTGTTTACCCCACCGCCACAACGGATTTAGGCAGACAACTCCAGCAGCAACTTGTTCAACCGCTTCACATACCCAGCCGGATCCTTGAGGCTATCGCCAGCCGCCAACGCAGCCTGGTCGAACAAGACGCGGCTCAGGTCGCCGAAGCGGTCCATATCCTGCTCCGCATCCAGCTTTTCGATCAGTGGGTGGGCCGGGTTGAATTCGAACACCGGCTTGGTTTCCGGCACGGCCTGGCCGCTGGCTTCCAGCAGTTGGCGCATCTGCAGACCCAGGTCGCCCTGGCCGATGGCGAGGATGGCCGGGGAATCGGTCAGGCGGTGCGAGACGCGTACTTCGGCCACGTCGTCGCCGAGTGCGGCCTTGATGCGCGAGGCCAGGCCTTCCTTGGATTTGGCGACTTCTTCCTGCGCCTTCTTGTCTTCTTCAGAATCCAGCTTGCCCAGGTCCAGGTCGCCGCGTGCCACGTCCACGAACGACTTGCCGTCGAACTCGGTGAGGTAGCTCATCAGCCATTCGTCGATGCGGTCGGTGAGCAGCAGTACTTCGATGCCCTTTTTGCGAAAGACTTCGAGATGCGGGCTGTCCTTGATCTGCGCGTAGCTTTCGCCGGTGAGGTAATACAGCTTGTCCTGGCCTTCGGTCAGGCGACCGACATAATCGGCCAGGCCCACGCTCTGTGCGCCAGTGGTGTCGTGCGTCGAAGAAAAACGCAGCAGGCCGGCGATCTTTTCGCGGTTGGCATAATCTTCGGCCGGTCCTTCCTTCAACGCCTGGCCGAAGTTGCGCCAGAACGTCACATAGTCCTCGGGCTTGTCCTTGGCCAGTTTTTCCAGCATGTCCAGCGCACGCTTGGTCAGCGCGGACTTCATCGAATCCACGACCGGGCCGGATTGCAGAATCTCGCGCGAGACATTGAGCGACAGGTCGGACGAATCCACCACGCCCTTGATGAAACGCAGGTACAGCGGCAGGAACTGCTCGGCCTGATCCAGCACGAACACGCGCTGCACATACAGCTTCAGGCCCTTGGCCGAATCGCGGTGGTACAGGTCGAACGGCGCGCGGCCGGGCACGAACAGCAGCGAGGTGTAATCCAGCTTGCCTTCGACCTTGTTATGGCTCCATGCCAGCGGGTTGCCCGCATCGTGCGCAACGTGCTTGTAGAACTCCTGATACTCCTGCTCGCTGATCTCGCTCTTGGGGCGCGTCCACAGCGCGCTGGCGCGATTGACCGCTTCCCACTGCGGCTCGGCCGGCGCGTCGGCCTCTTCGCCGTGATGTTCCTTGCGCATTTCGATCGGCAGGCCGATATGGTCGGAATACTTCTTGAGGATGCCGCGCAGCGTCCAGCCATCGGCAAAACTATCTTCGCCTTCTTTCAGCTGCAGCACGATGCGGGTGCCGCGCTCGGGCTTGTCGATGCTGGCGATTTCGAACTCGCCTTCGCCACGCGAGGACCAATGCACGCCCTCGTTGGCGGGCAGGCCGGCGCGACGCGAATACACGTCGACCTGGTCGGCGACGATGAAGGCGCTATAGAACCCCACGCCGAACTGGCCGATCAGGTTGGCGTCCTTCTTCTGGTCGCCGCTCAGATGCTTGAGGAAGTCGGCAGTGCCGGACTTGGCGATGGTGCCCAGATGCGACACCGCATCTTCGCGGCTCATGCCGATGCCGTTGTCGTCGATGGTGACGGTGCGCGCGTCCTTGTCGTAGTCCACGCGAATGCGCAGGTCGCCGCCGCCTTCCAGCAGTTCCGGCTTCACCAATGCTTCGAAACGCAGCTTGTCGGCGGCGTCGGCGGCATTGGACACCAGCTCGCGCAGGAAGATTTCCTTGTTCGAGTACAACGAGTGGATCATCAGCTGCAGCAGCTGCTTGACCTCGGTCTGGAAGCCAAGCGTCTGCTTGTCGGTATCAACGGTCATTGGGGTCGTGCTCCGTGGTGGTCCAGGCCGCAGTGCGGCCGATGGCCTGGGGGATGAGGTCGCACGGGGATTTTTTCAAGGCAAGCCGGTGGATCCGGCAATGTCGGCGCACTGCGACAGCAGCGGCGCCAGCGCCGGGCAGCGCTATCATGGCGGCCCCGTTTGCCTTGCCTTGCTCCATGCCGCCACGCGTCCTGCCACTATCCCGCGCTTGCTGTCCTCCATCAGGAACGCTGCGATGAGCCGCCCCGCACGGCCGGCGCCGCGTGGCGCGGAAGGGCAGGTGCGCATCGTCGGCGGGCGCTGGCGCAACACCAAGCTGGCGGTGCCGGATCTGCCGGGCCTGCGCCCGAGCAGCGACCGCGTCCGCGAAACGGTGTTCAACTGGCTGATGCCGCGCCTGCCCGGTGCGCGCGTGCTGGACCTGTTCGCCGGTTCCGGTGCGCTGGGCCTGGAAGCGGTGTCGCGCGGCGCTGCACATGCGACCCTGATCGAGCGCGACCCTGGCCTGGTGCAGCGGCTGCGCGAGCACGTGGCCAGGCTGGATGCGGCCGATCAGGTGCAGGTGCTGCAGGAGGACGCGCTGCGCTGGCTGGAGCGCGCACCCGCCGCGCAGGCCAGCATCGTGTTCGTCGACCCGCCGTTTGCCGCCGGCCTGTGGCCGAGCGTGCTGGAACGCCTGCCCGCGCAACTCACACCGGATGCCTGGCTGTATCTGGAAGGCCCGGCCGAACTGCCGCCGCAGGTGCCGGCCGGCTGGCATCTGCACCGCGAAGGCGCCACCCAGCAGGTGCGCTATGCGCTGTATCGCCGGGCCGCTGCTACACTGAACAGCGATCCGACCCCGGTAGTTTCCGTATGAGCGTGGCCAACAGCCGCACTGCTGTCTATCCCGGTACCTTCGACCCGATCACCAACGGTCATATCGATCTGGTGAATCGCGCCGCGCCGTTGTTCGAGCGGGTGGTGGTCGGTGTTGCCTACAGTCCGTCCAAGGGGCCGGCGCTGCCGCTGGAGCGCCGCGTCGAGCTCGCTCAGGAAGCCTTGGCCGCACATGCCAACGTGGAAGTGCGCGGCTTCGATACGCTGCTGGCCCACTTCGTGCGCGACATGGGCGCCGGTGTGCTGCTGCGCGGTCTTCGCGCGGTGTCCGACTTCGAATACGAATTCCAGATGGCCAGCATGAACCGCCATCTGATCCCGGAGGTGGAAACGCTGTTTCTCACCCCGGCCGAGCAATACAGCTTCATCTCGTCCTCGCTGGTGCGCGAAATCGCGCGGCTGGGCGGGGACGTGTCCGGTTTCGTTCCGGCTTCGGTCGTCGAGGCCTTGCGGCAGTTGCGGCAATCCCGCGCGCAGGCCTGATTCTCTAGCAGTCACATCACCACATGCTTTTCAAAGGGAGGAGTTTCATGAAACACACAATGCGCGCGCTGGTGCTCGCTTCGATTGCCGCTCTGGCTGTCACCGCCTGCAAGAAGGAAGAGCCGGCACCGACCGCCGCCGCAGCCCCGGCTGCGCTGACCGCACCGTCCAAGGACGACAACGCCGGCTGGAAGAAGTACCTGCAGGAAGTGGTTGGCCAGAACCTGGGCGCCACCACCAACAGCCCGTTCCTGTACTACTTGCCGCCGGAGTCCGATGCCGAGTTCGCCGGCAGCTACGAGCGTCAGCTGGAAAGCGTCAAGACCGCACTCGCCCGTGGCGTGCAGCCGGGCAACATGCTGGCCTTCGGCTCGTCGGCCTCGACCAAGATGGCCGACCTGATCGACGCCGCGTTCAAGGACGTGCCGGCCGATTCGATGAAGGGCGTGCGCGTGTTGTTCATCGGCAATGCCGCCGAGAATGCGCGCGTGCAGACCATCGTCCAGCCCAAGGGCGTGGAATACACCTTCGTTGAAGCCAAGTAATGCCGTACCAGGCCGGATGCGCGGGAGGGCGCATCCGGCCGCAGCATGCGGATCCAGCCGCATGCTGCTGAATTCGCATGCCACCGGAGCCGGCCGTGTCAGGCCGGTCTCCGACAGCGCCCACGGCGTTGTCCCTTGGTTGATCCGCGCCATGTGCGCCTGCTTGCAGCAGTACGTTGCGTTCCAGCGCCTGCGGTTGAATCGCGCTGCGGCGCATCGCATGGTGTTGCCGATATGTCGCTGAAAATCAACGAGCTCTGCGTCAACTGCGATGTCTGCGAGCCGGCGTGCCCGAATCAGGCCATCTCGATGGGCGAAACCATCTACGTCATCGACCCGGCACGCTGCACCGAGTGCGTGGGCCATTTCGACGAGGCGCAATGCGTGGTGGTGTGCCCGGTCGAATGCATCGACCCGGATCCGGCCATCCCGGAAACCCATGATCAATTGCTCGCCAAGCTCATGCAGCTGCAGCGCGATCACCCCGAACTGTACGAACAGGAGCCTCCCGCCCCGTGAGCATTTTTCCCCGACATTTCTCTGCGCGCGGCCTGTTGCTGCTGGCCTTCGTGCTGGCACCGCCGGCGTGGTCTGCCGATGGCAGCAAACCTGCGGCGGCTGCGACCTCGCCGGTGGCGGCGCATCCGCCGGGCGCGGCGATTGCCAGCGGTCACACCTTGGCCACCGATGCCGGCCTGCAGATCCTGCGCGAAGGCGGCAATGCCTTCGATGCGGCCATCGCGGTGTCGTCCACGCTGGCGGTGGTCGAGCCGATCAGTTCGGGTCTGGGCGGCGGTGGCTTCTTCCTGCTGCACGATGCCAAGACCGGCAAGGACGTGATGCTGGACGCGCGCGAGTACGCGCCCGCGTCGGCCAGCGAGGCGCAGTTCCTCGACAAGAAGGGCGAGCTGGATCGTGACCGCTCGGTCAACGGCCCGTGGTCGGCCGGTATTCCCGGGCTGCCCGCCGCGCTGGTGGAACTGGCCTCCAAACACGGCCGGCTGCCACTCAAGCAGTCGCTGGCACCGTCGATCCGCATCGCCACCGAGGGCTTTCCGGTGTACGCGCGCATGGCCAAGGGCTATGCCTCGCGGCGTGAAGTGATGGAGCGTTATCCCGGCACGCGCGAGGTGTATCTGCGCGGCGGCAAGCCCATTGCCGAAGGCGACATCTTCAAGCAGCCCGAGCTCGCACATACGTTGAAGCTGCTTGGCGACAAGGGCTTCGATGGCTTCTACAAGGGCGAAACTGCCAAGAAACTGCTGGCTGGCGTCAAGCAGGCCGGCGGACAATGGAAGGCCGCCGAGCTGTCCGGGTATCGGGTGAAGGAGCGCACGCCGATCCAGTTCGATTACCGCGGCTGGAAGATCACCACCGCGCCGCCGCCGTCCTCCGGCGGGATCGCACTCGCTGCGATGCTGCAGATTCTGGAAGGCTGGGACCTGGACAAGCTAGACGACGCGCACCGCACCCATCTGGTGGTGGAAGCGATGCGCCGCGCCTACCGCGACCGCACCTTTTTCCTGGGCGACCCGGACTTTGTCGCCGTGCCGCAGCGCGTGCTGACCAGCAAGGATTACGCGCAGGGTCTGCGTGCCACGATCAACCCGGAGAAGGCCACGCCCAGCGATCTGCTGTCGGGCAATCCCACCCCGCTGGAAGACGACGAGACCACGCATTTCTCCATCATCGACAGCGAAGGCAATCGTGTCGGTGCCACCCAGACCGTCAACCTGCTGTACGGCTCCGGGCTGATCCCCAAGGGCACCGGCGTGCTGCTCAACGACGAGATGGACGACTTCGCGCTCAAGCCGGGCACGCCGAACGCCTTTGGCGTGATGGGTTACGCCGCCAACGCGCCCAAGCCGGGCAAGCGCATGCTCAGCTCGATGACGCCCACCTTCATGGAATCGGCCGACAAGGTCGCGGTGATCGGCACCCCGGGCGGCAGCCGCATCATCACCATGGTGCTGCTCGGCATCCTGGGCTACGACGCCGGCCTGGACGCGCAGCAGGTCAGCGCCTTGCCGCGTTATCACCACCAGTGGCTGCCGGACGTGATCGAGGCCGAGAGCAACGCGTTCTCGCCGCAGACCGTCAAGGCGCTGCAAGCGATGGGCCACGCGCTCAAGCTGCCCGGCGACACCGCCGCCGGCGGCCGCGGTTCCAGCCATGTGTGGGGCAACCTGCAGACGGTGGAATGGGACAAGCGCAGCAACGTGCTCAGCGGCGGTAGCGACCCGCGTAACCCGGTGGGCAAGGCGCAAGTGCAGCTGGACGCAGCTGCGCGCTGATGGCGTAGAGCGGCCAACCATAAGGACTGCGCAGCTGCCAGGCGGTCGCGGCCGGTGCCTGGAATCGGCATATACCGCGCTATTACATTGAGGTTACTCCGCGCCGTCCGTGCCCACCTGACGACTGCTCGCTACGTTTTGTTTGTTGATTGAGTGCTGATCGATTGAGGTGCGCCTGCTTTCGTAAGCGAAGGCAGGCACTTGCTGGATACCATCGTGTGTTGTGTCATGCCACGCGCGATAACGAGGTTATCCGCATGTGCTCGCCATCGGTCGATGCAGGCACGCATCCGCAGCGATGCAAATCCACATGTTGGCCTATACCTGGATTGGACTTGTTGCCTTGCGCCAATGCAGCGACCATCGCTTCATGAATATTTTCCAGACTCTGCTCACCAGCATGGTGATGGCATCGCCCATCGCCGCCTATGCGGCCGACACCACCGGCAACCAGGCCGCATCGGCCACTGGCGCAGCCATCCACGTCAATCAGCTCGGTTATCTGCCCGGTTCGGCCAAGCTTGCAGTGGTCGGGTTGCCGCAAGGCGCGGCAACCGGCGCTGACCGTTTCATTGTGGAAGACGCGCAAGGGCGCCGCTTACTGCAGGGCACTTTGCAACCTGCCGCGCAGTGGTCGCCGGCCGGTCAACAGGCGCGGGTGGTGGATTTTTCAAGTCTGCGTAAAGCAGGCACGTATCGATTGAAGATCGACGGGCTGCCGGCATCCGATCCATTCCCGATTGCGGCCGGCGCGTATCAGCCAGTGCTCGATGCATCGCTGAAGGCGTTCTATTTCAACCGCGCCAGCACTGCGCTGCCGGCGCAGTTCGCCGGGCGCTATGCGCGTGCGGCTGGGCACCCGGATACGCAGGTGCGCATCCACCCTTCCGCGGCATCGGCCACGCGTCCGGCCGACAGCGTGATCAGTGCGCCCAAGGGCTGGTACGACGCCGGTGACTACAACAAGTACGTCGTCAATTCCGGCATCAGCACCTACACCTTGCTGGCCGCCTACGAGCAGTATCCGGCGCTGTTCAAGGCGCAGGCGCTAACCATCCCCAACGACGCGCCCGGCGTGCCCGGCATCCTGCAGGAGACCTGGTGGAATCTGGAGTGGATGCTGGCCATGCAGGACCCGGCCGATGGCGGCGTGTACCACAAGCTCACCGACAAGCAGTTCGATGGGTTGGTGATGCCCGAGCAAGCCAAGCAACAACGCTATGTGGTGATGAAGGCCACTGCGGCCACACTGGATTTCGCTGCGGTGATGGCGGCGGCCAGTCGCGTGTATGCACCGTTCGAGAAGCAGTATCCGGGTGTGTCCGCACGCATGTTGAAAGCCGCGCGCAGTGCCTGGGCGTGGGCGCAGCAACACCCGGATGTGATCTATCGCCAGCCGGATGACGTGCGCACCGGCGGCTACGACGATGCGCAGGTGGACGATGAATTCGCCTGGGCTGCGGCGGAGTTGTATGTGACCACGCGCGAGGACGGGTTTTACGATGCGATGATCGCGCGCAATGTGCCGGCCAGCGTGCCGGGGTGGAGCGATGTCGGCGGGTTGGCGTGGATGTCGCTGGCCGAACATCGCGAGCAGCTCACCCCGCATGCCGATCGCGCACGCATTACGCGTGAGATCACCGGCCTGGCGCAGCGTCTTGCCGATGAGTGGCAGTCCTCTCCCTGGCGTCTGGCGATGACGGACACCGACTTCGTGTGGGGCAGCAATGCGGTGGTGCTCAACCGCGCGATGATGTTGATGCAGGGCTACCGGCTGACCCGGCAGCGGCCATTTCTGGATGCCGCGCAGTCGCAGCTGGATTACATCCTGGGGCGCAATCCGCTCGGGTTGTCGTTCGTTACCGGGGTAGGGCAGCGCACGCCGATGCATATCCACCATCGCCCTTCCGAAGCCGACGGCATCGACGCGCCGGTCCCCGGCTGGCTGGCCGGCGGCCCGCAACCGGGCCAGCAGGACGCCAAGGACTGCAAGGTGGCGTATCCCTCAAAACTGCCGGCGTTGTCGTATCTGGATAACGCCTGCAGTTATGCCAGCAATGAAGTGGCGATCAACTGGAATGCGCCGCTGGTGTATGTGAGTGCTGCGATTGAGGCGTCTACGCGGTAAGGCGGGGCGTCTTCAATGCGATGTCTCAGCTGTTCCTTCTCCCACCGGGAGAAGGTGGCCGTAGCGCCGGATGAGGGTATGGCGTCGGCAGGAACACTGACACACCGTACCCTCACCCCAACCCCTCTCCCGGAGGGAGAGGGGCTTTAAGCCACCGCAGCTCGTTCCCCCGGGGAGAGGGGCTTTAAGCCGCCGTAGCTCACTCCACCCGCGTACCAAAAATCCGGTCGCCTGCATCGCCCAGGCCGGGCAGGATGTAGCCCTTCTCGTTGAGGTGATCGTCGATTGCGGCGGTGTACACCTCCACGTCCGGATGTACCGCTTCCAGCGCTTTCAGGCCCTCCGGTGCGGCCACTAAAAAAATGCCCTTGATGCGCCGTGCGCCGGCGCGCTTGAGCATGTCGATGGTGGCGATCAGGGTGCCGCCGGTGGCCAGCATCGGGTCCAGGATCAGCGCGTCGCGTTCTTCCAGGCGGCCGGTGAGGCGTTCGAAGTAGGGCACCGGCTGCAGGGTTTCTTCGTCGCGCTGCAGGCCGACCACGCTCACGCGCGCGGCCGGGATCAGCGCCAGCACGCCCGGCAGCATGCCCAACCCTGCGCGCAGGATCGGGACCAGGGTGATTTTTGCGCCGGCAATCCGCTGGACGGTCACCGGGCCGGCCCAGCCGGGTTGCACGTGCGATTCGGTGTCCAGATTGGCGGTGGCCTCGTAAGCCAGCAACGTGCCCAGCTCGGTGACCAGTTCGCGGAAGCCCTTGGTGCTCAAGGCGGCATCGCGCAGCAGACCGATCTTGTGTTGAACGAGGGGGTGGCGAACTTCGACGATTTTCATGGGCAGCGACAGGCGGGAGAGACCCACAGTGTGCCGCAGCCGGCGGCAGCGTCGCCACACATTGCGCGTGATCGCGCTTGCAGATGTCATGTCAGTGAAACGTCGTAGACATAGTGTGCCCACCCATTCTTAACCAATTGGGGAAGCACCCGTGCTCAACAAGACTCCGCTCTGCCTGGCGATCACGCTGACGTTGGCTGCGGCCACGTGGAGCCCGCTAGCGCTGGCGGCTGAGGGTGCTGCTGCAACCGGCGCAGCAAGCGCTGCGGCCATCGATCTGGAGCGGCTGGAAGTGCGCCCGCAAACGGAATCGCAAGTACGCGCGGTGGATCTCAAGCGCAGCTCCGATGCCATCCAGGATGCGGTCGCCTCCGATGCGATGGGCCGCTATCCCGACAAGAATGTTGCAGAATCCTTGCAGCGCCTGCCCGGCGTCAGCGTCACCCGCGATCAGGGCGAAGGCCGCTTCGTGGTGATCCGCGGTCTGGATTCGGCGCTCAACAGCGTCACCATCGACGGCATGACCATGGGCACGCCGGAAGACGGCACGCGCTCGGCGCCGCTGGACGTGATTCCCTCCGATTCCACCGAGCGCCTGAAGGTGGTCAAGTCGCCAACGCCTGACATGCCGGGCGATTCCATCGGCGGCGCAATTCAAGTCGAGTCCACCTCCGCATTCGATCGCGATGGCCGCACCTTGCGCGGCTCGGTCGAAGGCAGCCACCAGTCGCTGTCGGGCAAGACCAGCCCGAAGGGCGCGTTCAACTACAGCGATATCTTCGATGGCACCTTCGGTGTGGCAGTGGGTGTGAACTACCAGGATCGCGAATTCGAATCCGACAACACCGAAGTGGCCTACGACAGTTTCGATGGCGGTGCGGCCGACGATTTGTTTGCCGGTGAAGTGCAGCGCCGCAAATACTTCATCGAACGCACCCGCATGGGCGCCAACCTCAATCTGGACTGGCGCCCGGACGAAGACAACCGCTATTACCTGCGTACGCTGTACAGCCGTTTCGACGATGCCGAAACGCGTCAGCGCACCATCTTCGGTCTGAGCGATGGTCAGGTCAGCGCCAACGGCGATGGCACCTACAACGTGGCCGATCTGCCGGCCGATTCGATCTCCAAGCGCGTGCGTTATCGCACCAAGAAGGAAGACACCATGGCCTTGAGCGTGGGCGGCGAAAATCGCCTGAGCGCAGCCACCGTGGATTACAAGGTGGGCTACACCAAGACCACCGAGCGCGTGAACGATGAAATGGAAGCGCGCTTCAACTATGACGGCGACGATCTGTCGGCCACGGTCGATCAGAACAGCGGGATTCCGCGCCTGGGCTTCTCCGACAACGGCTGGCAGAGCAACGACGATTTCGTGTTCGACCGCTTCGTACTTTCGCCCAAGCGGGTGGACGACAGCGAGCGCAGCGCGCAGGTCAACGTGCGCTTCGATGGCGAGCATTCCAGCCTGAAGATGGGCGTGCTCGGTCGCTGGCGCGAGCGCGATGTCAATGTGGACGAACGCGAGCTGCGTCGCGGCCCGGCGATCGACTTGAGCGACTGGACCACCGCCGCGCCGGAACACCGTGGCGGCACCTTGGGCGAAAGCATCGGCTCGGATGGCATGCGCCGTTACTGGAACACCTCCGGCAATCTGTACAGCGCACGTCCGCAGGATGTCGGCGGCAATCAGCAGGTCTCGCTGCAGGACGACTACACCGCCACCGAAGATGTGTTTGCGACGTACGCAATGGGCACCTGGGACATCGGGGCGCTGCGCATGATTGCCGGCGTGCGTGTGGAGAACACCCAGTTCAATGCCACCGGCAATCAGGTGGACGTGGCAGAAGACGGCCGCTCGGCCACGGTGACGCCACGGGAGGCGTCCAGCAGCTACACCAATGTGCTGCCGGGCCTGCACCTGCGCTATGACACCGGCAACGACTGGGTGCTGCGGTTTGCGGCCAACAAGACCTTGTCGCGTCCGTCGTTCGGCGATGTCTCGCCGCGCGTGAGCATCAATCGCGGCGATGAGGAAGTGAGCATCGGCAATCCCGATCTCAATCCTTACCGTTCCACCAATCTGGATCTGTCGTTCGAAAAATACATCGGCAGCACCGGCCTGATCTCGTTGGGCGTGTTCAACAAATCGATCGACGATTACATCGTGCAGACGATCAGCACCAACGATGCGGAATTCCCGGATTTGCAGGTCACGCGTTCGATCAATGGCGACACCGCAAAAGTGCGCGGTGCCGAGTTCAATTGGCAGCAGACCCTGGACTTCCTGCCGGAAGGCTGGAATGGCCTGTTGGTCGGTGCCAGCGCCACCGTGCTGGACAGCGATTTCGACCCCGGCCTGAGCGACCGCGCCGGTGAGGACTTCACCTTGCCGCGTTCGTCCAAGCGGATCTACAGCGGCCATCTGGGTTATGAAAAATATGGCTTCAGTGCGCGCGTGGCAGCGGTATATCGCAGCGAATACCTGGACACCATCGGCGCCAGCCGCGCGTACGATATCTATGTCGCTCCGCACACACAGCTGGATTTCAGCATGAATTACCAATTCAACAGCCACGTCAGCCTGTATCTGGAAGCGCAGAACCTGCTGGACGAGCCGCTGGAGCTGTACCAGGGCGTGCCCACACGCACGCTGCAGAACGAAGAATACGGCCGCACCTATGCGCTCGGCCTGAAGGTGGCACTGTGATCGCAACGCGCACGCTGCTCCACACCACGTTACTCCACACCACACTGCTCGCTACCGCACTGGCGCTGACGGCTTGCGCCAGCGCACCGGTCGACCGCGAAGCCGACGAGGCGCTGCTGAAAGACCCCTTGCTCAGCGAGGCCAGGGTGGCGCACGAAGTGGTGCCGGAAGCCTTCATCACCACTTCTACGCCGTCCGACAATCTGGATTCGCCGGCCAGCTGGATGGCGCCGGATGGCAGCCGCTGGCTGATCGCCACTGCCAAGGCCACGCATGCGTTGGTGGTATTCGACGGCGACAACGGCAAGCGCCTGCGCGTGGTCGGCGGCAAGGGCAAGGCCCTGGGCAAGCTGGATCGCCCGAACGGGATCTCGGTGGTCGACGATCTGCTGTTTGTGGTCGAGCGCGACAACCGCCGTGTGCAGGTGTTCTCGCTGCCGGACTTCAAGCCGTTGACCGCCTTCGGCCAGGACGAACTGCGCGAGCCTTACGGGCTGTGGGTGCGCAAGCACGACGGGGGCTACGAGGTGGTGGTCAGCGACAACTACATGTCGCCGGCCAACAAGGATCTGCCGCCGCCGGTGGCCGACCTCGGTCAGCGCTTTCGGCGTTATCAACTGAACAACGCAGGGCAGGGCTGGCAATCGCAGCTGACCCAGAGCTTTGGCGATACCACCGAAGCGGGTGCAGTGCGGATTGCCGAATCGGTGTTCGGCGATGAAGCCAATGCGCGCTTGATGATTGCCGAAGAAGATGTGGCCGTGGGCACGCAGCTACGCGAGTACGGCATGGATGGACGTTATCGTGGGCGCAATGTCGGCACCGGCTTGTTCAAGGCGCAGGCCGAAGGCATGACCTTGCTGGCGTGCAGCGATGGCAGCGGGTACTGGATCGCCACCGATCAGTTCAAGGACCGCAGTGTGTTCCAGGTGTTCGATCGCCAGAGCCTGGCGCATGTGGGCGCATTCGCCGGCCGGGTGACCGCCAATACCGATGGCGTGTGGCTGGATCAGCGCGGCGATGCGCGCTTCCCCGGTGGCGTGTTCTATGCCTTGCATGACGACCAGGCGGTGGCCGCCTTCGATTGGCGCGATATCGCGCGCACGCTGCGCTTGAAAGAGTGCGCGCCATGAGCGCTGGGCGTGCGTCGGTATACGCGCTGCTCTCGCTCATCGCGATGAGCAGCGCTCAATCGTTTGCCGCCGAGCGGGCTGCCGAACCGAATACGCAGGTGCCGGCGGGCTCCACCCACTATGTCGCCGACGGCTTTCCGGACCGCATCGTCGCCACGCCCGCGCAGGATGCGGCCACTGGCTTCGCAGCGGCCTGGCGTACCGATGCCAGCGTCAACCAGCCGTGGCTGGAACTGGTCGTCGCCGGCGACTCGCCCGACGTGGGTACGCCGCGCCGCATTCGCGCCAGCACCGCCACGCTGAGCAGCGAAAACGGCAGCTCGCATCATCACCGCGCCGATATCGATGGGTTGAAGCCGGACACGCTGTACGCCTACCGCGTGCAGGGCAACAGCACCTGGGGCGCATGGAATCATTTCCGCACCGCCGCCACGGCCGCCACCCCGCTGACGCTGCTGTATTTCGGCGATACCCAGAACAAGAATCTCAGCCTGGTCTCGCGGGTGATCCGCCAGGCCTGGCGCAGCGCACCGGACGCGCGGCTGGCACTGTTCGCCGGCGATCTGGTCAGCGGCAAGGACGGCCAGGACGACAACGAATGGGCTGAGTGGTTCGAAGCCGGGCGCTGGTTGCTGGAAGGTACCGCGGTAGCGCCGGCACCGGGCAATCACGAGTATCACGAAGAAGGCGAGGACACCCCGCAGGCGACGCGCACGCTCGGCAGCCATTGGCCGGTGACCTTCGCCTTGCCGCGCAACGGGCCGTCGGCGACCGCGCGCACCAGCTACTGGTTCGACTACCAGGGCGTGCGCATCGCCGTGCTCGACGGTACCTCCGTGCTGGATCTGGGCACCGGCCCGGCGCAGGCGCAGTGGCTGGACACCGTATTGGCCGACAATCCGCATCCGTGGTCGATCGTGCTGATCCATCAGCCGTTCTTCTCGCCGCGCGCCGATCGCGAGAACGAAAAGCTGGTCGAGCAGGTGCTGCCGGTGATCCGTCGCCACAAGGTCGATCTGGTGCTGCAGGGCCACGACCACACCTACGGCCGTCGCGGCGATGAGGCCGGGCAGGCGACGCCGGTGTTCGTGGTGTCGGTGGCCGGACCAAAGCAGTACCGGCTGTCGGACATGGCTCGCAAGACCATGCGCCCGGTCGGCGAAGACACCCAGCTGTATCAGGTGCTTCGCATTGACAACCAGAAGTTGCTCTACGAGTCGCGCACCGCCACCGGACGTCTCTACGATGCTTTCGAGCTCAAGCGCGATACGACCGGGGCCAAGCGTTTGATCGAACACGAAGCAGGACGCATCGCCCGACGTGACTGCCCGCGCAGCGCAACGCTCAAGGGACGGGCCGATCGCTGCTGGGAATGATGTTGCTGTGAAGAAATCGAAATAGTTGGGGCGGATCGGCGTACCGTGTTAGGGAGATGTGAGGAAACTTCGCTGATGCATTGATTTTTCCAATGGTTACCTCGTATGCCAATTGGAAAGTGTGAGTTACGTCACACAAAAAATGGGCATAGGGTGTGGTTAGCCGGATCTCCATCCGGGTAGCCGGTGGCAAGACGGTGCTGGATGGAGGTGTTGGTGCCCCCAGCCCCCGAGAAACCACCATGATTCCCCATGTGTTTCATCTGACCGCGCCGACCAAGCAATTGCAGTGGGAAGAACGCAGGATCCAGGCCCGTCTGCAGCGGCTCTTGCCGGACTGGGTCTGCTACGTCTGGGATGATGCGGACAATTCGGAACTGATGCGTCGCGCGTTCCCGGAATTCGCCGACCGTTACGAGGCGATCCGCTTCGGCGTGATGAAGGCCGACATCGCCCGCTGCGCCTATATGCACGCGCACGGCGGCTTTTATTTCGACACCGACTACAAGCTGCTGCAGCCGCTTGGCGCCGACCTGTTGGTACAGCAATGCGTGCTGCCGATCGAAGATGGCGCACTAGGCAACGATCAGTTCAAGATCGGCAATGCCGTATTTGGTTCCCAGGCAGGGCATCCTTTGTGGCGCGCCTTTATCGAGCACATCTTCAGTGTGCATGCGCCGGAGACGCTGGAAGATCACCGGCAGATTCCGATGATCTCCGGCCCGCGCGGGCTGACGCGCTTCTACAACGCATATGGCGAGCAGTTCTCCGGCATCGTGTTCCCGCCGCGCGATGCATTCCATCCGGATCGCACCTGGTTCGGGCTCGGCCACCGCGGCGGCAAGATCGCCGTCGGCTCGCATCTGTGCTGGGCATCGTGGCGCGGCAAGTCGACGCGCCGGGCGGTGACCAATTACCTGCGTCGCAAGCTGAGCGCGGTGCCGATCTGATTGCTGCCGGTCGCCATGCAGATCTGTCGAACGGATCCGCATGGCGGCACTGAGGTGATTCCCGCTGCGGCAGTCAACGCAACTTTTTGTGCGGTTCACGCTGGTGAAGGGCGCTTGCGCAAGCGCCCTTCGCATCGTGCTTGCTATGTCACAAATCTCGCGCCGTCAGCGCGGCAGCCCACAGGACTTCCGAGTTTCAGGCGTTGAGAGAGATGTGCAGCTTCAGGCGGCCTCGGCCTGTACCTGGCGCGGGCCTTCCTTGAGCGCACGGGCGATCAATCCGACCAATAGATCGAGCTCGTCTTCGTCCATGGCGAAGTGCGGCGTGAAGCGCAACGAATTCTCGCCGCCATGGATCACGTTGACGCCGCGGTGGCGCAGCCATTCCTCGGTGGACCCGGCGCCATAACACTTGAACTGCGGTGCCAGCTCGCAGGAAAACAGCAAGCCGGTGCCCTGCACCTTGGTGATCAAGCCGCCCAACTCGGACTGCAAGGCTTCCAGCTTGGCGATCGCCTGCGCACCGCGGCTACGGATGTTGGCGCGCACCTGCGGAGTGAACAACGCCAGCGTGGCGCAGGCCACATCGAGCGCACGCGGATTGGTGGTCATGGTGTTGCCATAGGTGCCCTTGCGATACACCTGCGCGGCGTGTTCGGTCACGGCCAGCACCGAGAGCGGGTATTGCGCGGCGTTGAGCGCCTTGGAATAGGTCTCCAGATCCGGCGGGTCGAGCTGCTCGAAGCCGGGGTAATCCACCACCGACAGCACGCCGTGCGCACGCAGGCCGGCCTGGATCGAATCCACCAGCAGCAGGCTGCCGTGCAGGCGGGTCAGCTCGCGCGCAGCGGCATAGAACGCGGCCGGTAATGCGCGGCCCGGGTCGCCTTCGCCCATCACCGGCTCGAGGAACACCGCCTCGATAAACCAGTGATTGCGCGCGGCCTCCTCGAAGGCGCGCTGCAGCGCCGCCACGTCGTACGGCGCGATCGCGATCACCGAGTCTTCGTCGCGGTAACTGGCCAGGTACTTGGTGTAGGTCTTGCGGCTGGAATCGGAATACAGGCCGGGGCGGTCGGTGCGGCCATGGAAGCTGCCCTTGACCACCACGCGCTTGATGGTGGCACCGGCGTGGCGCGCGCCCGGGTCGGTGTGCAGCTTGGCGTTGGTGTCGACGATGCGTGCGGCCAGGCCGACCGCTTCGGAACCGGAGTTGAGACACATGAAGCGCGCAAACGGACAGCCGCCACGGGTATGCCCGATCTCCGCGCGCAGGGCGCGGTCGAGCCGGCGCTGCGCCAGGCTGGGCGTCATCACGTTGGCCATCACCTGCGGGCGTGCCATGGCCTCGAGTACCGGCGCGGGCGTGTGGCCGAAGCCGAGCATGCCGTAGCCGCCGGCGTCGTACAGCACCGCACCCTTGAGCGTGATCACCCACGGGCCGCGCGCGGCCAGCGCTACGTACGGGGTCACCGCATCGTCGGCATAGAAATTGATGAAGCCGTCCTGCACCGCGCCGATCTGCGCGTCTTCGTCCAGGTCCAGCAGGTCGGCGGCCTCGGCGCGCACCAGCGCGTATTCGGCGGCGGCCGCATTGATGGCCTGGGCGAGATCGTCGTGGGTGCTGGCCAGGCGCACGATGCTGGCATCGTCCAGACCATCGGTCAGGCGGCGGCCGGCATGGGCCCGCAGCGGGGCGAGTGGGGCGAGGACGGACATGGCGCATCTCCTACAAGGTGGCGTTCCCTTTCTATTATCGGCAGAAGATCGGCGTTTGGCAGCGTGAATCCGGGCAGGAAGTCAGGTATTTTCGTCGAATCGACGAACCATTTGGGCAAAAGTGAAAATCACTCCCTCCGACGAACGCCTGCTGTCGCTGTTGCGCGAGGACGCGCGCGCCTCCACCGCGCAGATCGCGCGCCGGCTCGGGCTGTCGCGCACCACCGTGCAAAGCCGCATCGAAAAACTCGAACGCGACGGCGTGATCAGCGGCTATACCGTGCGCACCCACGACGCCTACGAGCAGGGCCGCATCCGCGCGCACATCCTGATCACCGTGCTGCCCAAGAAGATGCCGGCCGTGGTCAAGGCGCTGCGCGACATCCCCGAGGTACGCCTGCTGCACTCGGTCAGCGGCGCCTACGACCTGATCGCCCTGGGCGTGGTCGGCGGCGTCAACGAAATGGACGTGCTTACCGACGCCATCGGCGCGATCGATGGCGTGGAGCGCACGACGACGTCGATCATTTTGTCGACGAAGTTTGAGCGGTGAGGGGCTGGGAATCGGGAGTGGGGAATCGGGAGTGGGGAATCGGGAATCGTAAGAGCCATGATTCGCGAGCTAGCAAGCCCCTCTCCCCCGGGAGAGGGGTTGGGGTGAGGGTACGGGGCGAAGCCTCTGCAATATTTGAGCGCATTATGCTTCGCCCGTACCCTCATCCGGCGCTGCGCGCCACCTTCTCCCGATGGGAGAAGGATCTGCTACCTCCGCGATCTCCGCAGGTCTTGTTTCCCTGGAGGAAAAGGCTGCCAAACCTGCCTCAGCATGTCCCGCTAAACTAGCGCCCCCAAACCGCTGTACCGCCACGCCTTGAAGAAGTCCGATTTCCATTACGACCTACCCGACGAGCTGATCGCCCAGGCGCCGCTGGCCGAGCGTGCTGCCAGCCGCTTGCTGGTGGTGCCGCCGTCGCCGCAGGCGCTGGTCGACCGCCAGGTGCGCGATCTGCCCGAGCTGCTGCAGCCGGGCGATCTGCTGATCTTCAACGACACCCGGGTGATCCCGGCGCGCTTGTTCGGGCAGAAGGCCAGTGGCGGGCGGGTGGAGATCCTGATCGAGCGCCTGCTCGGCGAGCGCGAGGCGCGCGTGCAGATCGGCGCCAGCAAGTCGCCCAAGGCCGGCAGCCTGATCGCGCTCGATGCCGGTGGGCAGGCCGAAGTGCTGGGCCGCGATGGCGAGTTCTATCTGCTGCGTTTCGATATCCCCGCACCTTTGGAGCAGTGGTTGCCGGAGGCCGGACAGCTGCCGCTACCGCCGTACATCCGCCGCGAGCCGGGTGTGGAAGACCGCGAGCGCTACCAGACGGTGTTCGCGCGTGAAGTCGGCGCGGTCGCCGCGCCCACCGCCGGCCTGCATTTCGACGAGGCGCTGCTGGCGCAGTTACGCGAGCGCGGGGTGGAGTTCGGCCATGTCACCTTGCATGTCGGCGCCGGTACCTTCCAACCGGTGCGCGTGGATGCGCTGGACAAGCACGTGATGCACACCGAGTGGCTCAACGTCGGTGCCGCGCTGGTCGAGCAGGTGCGGCGCACGCGCGCACGCGGCGGCCGCGTCATTGCGGTGGGAACCACGGTGGTGCGCTCGCTGGAAAGCGCCTGGCGTAAAACCGATGCCGCACCCGATGGCGAACTGCTGCCATTCGCCGGCGAAACCCAGATCTTCATCCTGCCCGGCTACCGCATCCGCAGCGTCGATGCGATGGTCACCAACTTTCATCTGCCCGAAAGCACACTGCTGATGATGGTCTCGGCCTTCGCCGGCCGCGAACGCATCTTCGCCGCCTATCAACACGCCATCGCGCAGCGCTATCGCTTCTTTTCGTACGGCGATGCGATGTTGCTGTGGGGCAGGGAATGGGGAATCGGGAATGGGGAATCGTAAGGCAGTACCCGCCACGCGTTCCGACATTCGCCAACCGCTTCTCCGATTCTCCACTCCCGATTCCCCATTCCCGGCCTTTCAATGTCCCGACTTCAATTCCAGCTCCAAGCCACCGACGGCCATGCCCGCCGCGGCCGCCTGACCTTTCCGCGCGGCACCGTCGAGACGCCGGCGTTCATGCCGGTGGGGACGTATGGCTCGGTCAAGGGCATCCTGCCCGAGCAGATCCGCGCGCTGGGTGCGGAGATCATCCTGGGCAACACCTTCCATCTGTATCTGCGCCCGGGTCTGGATGTGATCGGCGATCACGGCGGGCTGCACGGGTTTGCGCGTTGGGACGGGCCGATCCTTACCGATTCGGGCGGATTCCAGGTGTTTTCGCTGGCGCATCGTCGCAAGATCACCGAGCAAGGTGTGACGTTTTCTTCGCCCACCGATGGCGCCCGCGTATTCCTGGGCCCGGAAGAGAGCATGCAGATCCAGAAGGTGCTCGATTCGGACATCGTGATGATCTTCGACGAGTGCACGCCGTACCCGGCCACCGAGGAGGTGGCACGGCGCTCGATGGAGCTGAGCCTGCGCTGGGCGCAGCGCTCGCGCGACGCGCATGACGGGCTGGGCAACGATGCAGCGCTGTTCGGCATCGTGCAGGGCGGGGTGCATCCGGACCTGCGCAGCCGCTCGCTGGACGGGCTGCAAGCCATCGGCTTCGACGGCTATGCCATCGGCGGGCTGGCGGTGGGCGAGCCCGAGCATGAGCGCAATGCGATGCTCGAACACCTGCATCCGCGCCTGCCGGCCGAGCGCCCGCGCTACCTGATGGGCGTCGGCCGGCCGGAGGATCTGGTCGAAGGCGTGGCGCGTGGCGTGGACATGTTCGACTGCGTGATGCCTACCCGCAACGCGCGCAACGGCCACTATTTCACCTCGTTCGGTACCGTGCGCATCCGCAACGCCAAGTACGAGCGCGACCTGGACACCATCGAGCCGGGCTGCGGGTGTCACGCCTGCAGCAGCGGCTACACGCGCTCCTACCTGCGCCATCTGGACCGCTGCAACGAGATGCTGGCGCCGATGCTGGGTACCCTGCACAACCTCTGGTACTACGAGAAGTTGATGGCCGACCTGCGCGCGGCGATCGCCTCGGGAACCTTTGTGGAGTTCCGGCGGTCCTTCTATGCGGCACGCGGCGCCATCACGCCGCCGTTGCCGGGGGAAACCAGCTGAAACCGTCCGTCCGCGCCCTTGCGCGGACGGTTGGGAACCCGCATGGCATAATTCCCGGCTGTTCCGCTTCGGCGGTACCTGAATAGCGAGCGGGCCGCTTGGCGCGCTGGCACCAAACTAGGATGCATTGAATGAATCTGCTCGATTTCCTGATCCCCGTCGCCCAGGCGCAGGCCACCGGTGGCGCGCCGGCCGCCGGCCCGATGGGAAGCCTGTCCACCTTCGCGTTGCCGATCATCCTGATCGCGGTCATGTATTTTTTGATGATCCGCCCGCAGATGAAGCGCCAGAAAGAACACAAGTCGCTGCTGGAGAAGCTCTCACGCGGCGATGAAGTGATCACCTCCGGCGGCGTTGCCGGCGTGATCAGCGACATCGGCGACAACTTCATCACCGTGGAAGTGGCCGACAACGTGCGTATCCGCGTGCAGAAGAGTGCCGTGGGTCATGTGCTGCCCAAGGGCACGCTGAAGTCGGCCAGCTAAGAGCGGCTCCAAAACTACTGCGCGCACCGTCAGGCGGGCGCAGTCGGCGCCGGGAACCGGAGGGTCGCAATACTCCCGTCCCGGCAACGCCCGCATCCACCTGACGACCGCTCGCGACCTTGTGTTGGCCGCTTGAAGTCGTTCTCACTGCTAGGCGCGTCGCCGGGATGGTGTCGCGCGGGACTGTCGCAATGCTCGAATTTCCTCGCTGGAAGTATTTCCTGATCCTGCTGGTGCTGGCGGTCAGCGCGCTGTACGCGTTGCCCAACATCTACCAGAAAGACCCGTCCGTGCAGATCACCGCCAGCCGCGGTGCCCAACTCGACGACGCATTGCGTAGCCGCATCGACGCCGACCTCAAGAGCGCCGGCATCACCCCCAAGGCCGTCACCAAGGAAGGCGAGAGCCTGATGGTGCGTCTGCCCAACCTGCAGGCACAGACCCGCGCCAACGATGTGCTGCGCCAGCAACTGGGCGAGAACTACACGGTGGCGCTGAACCTGGCCTCGACCGTGCCGGACTGGCTGGCCAAGCTGGGCGGCCGGCCGATGGTGCTGGGTCTGGACCTGGTCGGCGGCGTGCATTTCGCCATGCAGGTGGATCAGAAGGCCGCGCTGGAAAAGCGCCTGGACGGCTTTGCCGAAGACATCCGCACCACCTTGCGCGATGGCCGTATCGCTTATCGCTCGGTCGAGCGTCGTGGCGACAACAGCATCCAGGTCAGCCTGAGCGAGGGCGCCAGCGCCGATGCCGCGCGTACCGCGCTGGCCAAGGCGCAGCCGACGCTGACCTATGACGTCAGTGGCCAGAACATCGCAGTGAAGGTCCCCGAGGCCGAACTCAAGCAGATCGCCAGCGGCGCGATCGAACAGAACCTCACCACCTTGCGCAATCGTGTCAACGCGCTGGGCGTGTCCGAACCGACCATCCAGCGCCAGGGCGAAGACCGCATCGTGGTCGAATTGCCGGGCTTGCAGGACACCGCCGAGGCCAAGCGCCTGATCGGTGCCACCGCCTCGCTGGAATTCCGTGCGGTGGTCGAAGGCAATGCCGAAGATGCCGTGCGCAGCGGCACCATTCCGCCGGAAGCCAAGGTCTACCGTCTGCGCGACAGCAATGCACCGGTGTTGCTCAACAAGCGCGCGCTGGTGACTGGTGATCAGATGGTCAGTGCCAGCGTCAGCAACGACCAGAACGGCATGCCGGCGGTGGCGGTGACGCTCAACAACGTCGCCGGCCAGCGCATGCTCGACTACACCAGCGCCAATGTCGGCAAGCTGATGTCGGTGGTCTACATCGAGCGCATTCCCACCGTGACCATGGTCGACGGCAAGGAAGTGCGCAGCGTGCGGGTCAAGGAAGAAGCGCTGTCGCCGACCCGCATCGCCGGCGTGTTCGGCAAGAATTTCCAGACCACCGGTCTGGAAAAGACCGAAGCCGAGAACCTGGCCAAACTGCTGAAATCCGGCTCACTGGCCGCGCAGATGGATTTCGTCGAGGAATACGTGATTGGCCCGAGCCTGGGTGCGGAGAACGTGGAGCGCGGCGTCACTGCGGTGGTGTTCTCGTTCGTGTTCACCCTGGTGTTCTTCACCATTTACTACCGCATGTTCGGCGCGATCACCTCGGTGGCGCTGCTATTCAACCTGCTGATCGTGATTGCGGTGATGTCGCTGTTCGGCGCCACCATGACGTTGCCGGGCTTTGCTGGTCTGGCCTTGTCGGTCGGTCTGTCGGTGGACGCCAACGTGCTGATCAACGAGCGTATCCGAGAAGAGTTACGTCTCGGCGTGCCGCCCAAGTCGGCGATCGTTGCCGGCTACGAGAAGGCCGGCGGCACCATCCTCGACGCCAACCTGACCGGGTTGATCGTCGGCGTGGCGCTGTATGCGTTCGGTACCGGCCCGCTGAAGGGTTTCGCGCTGACCATGATCATCGGTATTTTCGCCTCGATGTTCACTGCGATCACCGTATCGCGCGCGCTGGCGGTGCTGATCTATGGCAGCCGCAAGAAGCTGAAGTCTGTCGCTATTTAATGCGAGTCCCTCGCAAGAGCCCGCACATCCATGTGCGGACTTTTTAGGAAGATCTTTCAATGAAAATTTTTCCGCTTCATCTGATCCCTAACGACACCAAGATCGATTTCATGCGCCTGCGCAAGCCGGTGCTGATCTTGATGCTGGTGCTGGCGATCGCCTCGATCGGCATCATCGTCGGCAAGGGCTTCAACTACGCACTGGAATTCACCGGCGGCACGCTGGTGCAGACCTCGTTCCAGAAGACGGTGGACGTGGACCAGGTGCGCGAGCAGCTGGCCAAGGCCGGTTTCGAGAACGCCCAGGTGCAGAACGCGCGCGGCGGCAACGAGGTGATGATTCGCCTGCAGGCGCGCGAGCAGCACAACAACCGCGACGATGCCGCAACCACTGTCGCCGAAGAAGTGCGCAAGGCCGTCAGCACCGAGCAAAATCCTGCCACCGTGCAGCCGGGCGAATTCGTCGGCCCGCAGGTCGGCAAGGATCTGGCCTTGAACGGCGTGTACGCCACGGTGTTCATGCTGGTGGGCTTTCTGATCTACATCGCGTTCCGCTTCGAGTGGAAGTTCGCCGTGGTCGCCAGCCTGACCGCCTTGTTCGACCTGTTGGTCACGGTGGCCTTCGTGTCGCTGACCGGCCGCGAGTTCGATCTGACCGTGCTGGCGGGCTTGTTGTCGGTGATGGGTTTTGCGATCAACGACATCATCGTGGTGTTCGACCGCGTGCGCGAAAACTTCCGCGCGCTGCGCGTGGAGCCGCTGGAAGTGCTGAACCGCTCGATCAACCAGACGTTGTCGCGCACGGTAATCACCGCGGTGATGTTCTTCCTGTCGGCGCTGGCCCTGTACATCTACGGCGGCGAGTCGATGGAAGGCCTGGCCGAGACGCACATGATCGGCGCGGTGATCGTGGTGATCTCCTCGATCATCGTCGCAGTGCCGATGCTGAGCATCGGGCCGTTCGCCGTGACCAAGCAGGATCTGCTGCCCAAGGCCAAGGATGTGGAGGCGCTGGCGCGTCGTCCTTGATCGGTTGGCAAAAGGTGTGACGAAAAAACCGCGCAGTGCGCGGTTTTTTCGTTTCTGGTTGGACGTCGTGACTGCATGGTGTGCACTGTGACGCCACTACTCAAGATCTTGAACACGAGTGATTTCTTCGGATACGTGATGCCGATCGATACGCAGTACGTTGCGGTAGAGAGCCGCTGGCCAGGATGAAGCGCCGTATCCAACTGAGATGCGCCTGCTCGGTGAGCAGGCTGTAGTGCCGAGCGCGCAAGCGGTCGTACACTTGATCGAGCAATCACGTCGGCGGACGTGCTATTACGCCATTGTTTTAGGGGGTGTATTTCATACGCCTGTGTCCTTGCTGGATAAAACTAGAAACCGCGCAAAGGTAGAGTCCGCTTGCTGTCGCGTAATCCCTTGATAGCGGCTAGGATTTCCCCATTCACAAAGCGCCAGCGATCGAAGATACTCCGTGCAATACCGCATTTCGGCGGTCCAATAGTAGTTAGGTGCCATGGGAAGATTTACTTCACTCTTAGCGACAGTAGCTGCCATTCTTCTGCCGGTTGCGGTGGCCTATGTACTTCGCCCAGTACCCGGACAGTACAACCATGCGATTAGGTGGGTACTCTTCGTCGGCATCAGCTTGATGCTCTCTGCAATTATTTCTGGGTTCGCCATCTACGCTGGCTATGGGAGATATCGCTCAATTCCTATGCCACGTCCACTGCACCGTCAGCTCGAGCAAGGATTTCTTATCCTCCCACCATTACTTTTCATTGGATTAGTTGGCTGGCGGATGCTGTCGGCTGGCACCTAACAATTCATTCAAGCCGAACCCGCATCAGGGCGGCGCCTAAGTGCATGCCTTCGGCTATATTCGCACCCAGTCGCCGCCCTGCTGCGGGTCGGCTTAATTCAGGCGTTAGGCCTCACATCAAATGACTTGCCAACTAGACATTTGCGGAAATGCCAACACCATTATCACGGTCGCTGCCGCTGCATTCGGCTGGTGGCTGGTGCATCGCCTTAATTCGGCACGGGACAGAGTCAATTCCGAGCGCACGATGCGCACAACCGAGCTCTCCAAGGTTCACTCGACACTTGTAAGGGCCGGCATTGATGGATCCTTGAACTACAAAGACAGCAATGGCAATACGGTGTGGACCAATAAAGAGCTTGAGGACGCAATAGGTCAAATTTATCTGTATGGGACTGCTGAGCAAATTGCTCTCGCACAGAAATACGTTGATTCATGGAGTGGCACACAAGGCGCTGACGGAACCGAGCTTGTTGACTCCTTGCGCAACCATATCCGAGACTCGCTTGGACTTGACCAGGTGAATGGGCCACTCAAATATCTACGGGTTACGGTAGGCGGCAAGGGTAAGGCCTAACAATTCATTCAAGCCGACGTTGCTCCGCAACGCCGCTTAACTCAGGCGTTAGGCACCACTATGCCCATTCCAGCCACGCGTGAGAACCTTACTGAAGCTCTTGCGCGTGCTGATGATTCGTCGCGGGCCGATCGCGTAGATCGGATCGAGTGGCTGGCTCAGCACTACTTTCATCCTGGCGCGGTCATGGGTGATCTAACGATCCTCCAAATGCTGGAAGAAGCGCGGCTCTGTTTTGTCTCCGGCCACTTTGTTGGTGCATTGCTCCTCGCCACTTCTTTCGTAGAGCACACACTTAGCGAAGAGCTAGAAAGCTTGGCTCCTGCGCAGGAGCGACATACATTTGAGCTAATGATTAAGGCCGGGCGCCAACACCTTTCGTTGCCAAATGATTTGTTTGACCGCACCGACAGGCTTCGGCAGCTGCGCAATCCGTTCACGCACCGCAAAGCGGCTAACCACCCTGATGCATTCGGCACCAGATTCTTGGCCAAAAAAGTCCATCCAGCTACGATACTGGAGTCGGATGCCAAGCTGGCTATGGAGGTCATGTATGAGTGGTTTCGGCGCACCCTGCGTAGTGCCTAACAGTTCATTCAAGCCGAACCCGCTTCGCGGTTCGGCTTAATTCAGGCTTTAGGCCCGAAAAAGCAGAATGCCGTGAGCGGATGTTTGTCCACTCACAGCATCGTTCGCGTTACTCTTCGGCCACGATCGTGATGCCACGCTTAGTCACTTGAACTCGTGCTTTCTGACCCACCTTAAACCCTGCCGCTTGCAACCAATCGCCGCTCAAGCGTAAAAATGGAACTTGTCGTGGCTGGGTGCGATGCTCTATGTCTTTGTGCTGGCTTTCGTAATACTGATAGCCAATTGTCAAAAAGCGCGGCTTCGGCGCTGTGCGGTGTTGCTTAGCCATGATGGCATCCTTCGAGATTGTCCAATTTTCGCCTCCTGTTCAGAGAGGCGGCCGGGCGCTTGAACACCGCTCGAAGACGGCCCGCAGATTTTCCCTTTCGGGTGTTGTATAGCTGCGCGCCACCCGGCCATAAAAAACAATGGTCACAAAAAAACCGCATGGCTTTCGGGCGCGGTTGCCGCTTCGAGAAGGTGTGTTCAGCACCAGCTGAGAACTTAGCCGGATGCGGGCTAGCGGTCAACTCACAGGCACGGGCCTAACAATTCGTTCAAGCCGCCCCCGCACCGTGGCGGTGCCAGGGTGCTATACGCTACGCTAGCATGCAGTCGCCGCCCCGCTGCGGGGCGGCTTAACTCAAGCGTTAGGGAAGCTCTGAACAACGCACCACAGATACGCGACACTACCCGCCTCATGTTGAGGAGTGATCCATGCAACTGACGTTCGGTGACGCTGAGGGCCTGGGCAAGCGCAAGCAGACCCGCAGGGAGATTTTCCTGGCCGAGATGGAGCAGGTGGTTCCGTGGCAGCAACTGCTCGGGCTGATCGCGCCGCACGATCCGGTGTTGGGACGCCCTGGTCGACAGCCATACGCACTAGCGACGATGTTGCGGATTCATCTGCTGCAGCAGTGATATGCGTTGAGCGATCCGGCGATGGAAGAAGCGCTGCACGAGATCCCGATCTTGCGGAGGTTTGCCCAGCTCGGTGGCTTGGACGACATTCCCGACGAAACCACGATTCTCAACTTTCGGCGCCTGCTGGAGACCCATGGCCTTGCCGCGCGGATGCTGGAAGCGGTCAACGCGCATCTGGCGCGCAAGGGCCAGAGCCTGCGGTCGGGCACGATCGTCGATGCGACGCTGATCGCTGCGCCCAGTTCGACCAAGAATGCCGATCACGCGCGCGACCCTGAGATGCATCAGACCAGGAAGGGCAATCAGTGGTATTTCGGGATGAAGGCGCACATCGGCGTGGATGAGTTTTCCGGGTTGGTGCACCACGTCCATTGCACAGCGGCTAATGTCGCCGACGTCACGGTGACGCACGCATTACTGCGTGGCAAAGAAGACAGCGTGTTCGGCGACAGCGGCTACACCGGTGCGGACAAACGCGAAGAACTGCAGACCTGCCAGGCTGCATTTTTCATTGCCGCCAGGCGTTCGACGCTGCAAGCCATCGGCAACAAACGCGAGCGTGCTCGGGAACAGCGTTGGGAACACTTTAAGGCCAGCGTGCGCGCGAAGGTGGAGCATCCATTCCGGGTGATCAAGCGCCAATTCGGTTACACCAAGGTCCGCTATCGCGGCCTGGCCAAGAACACCGCACACGTGCTGACCTTGTTTGCGCTCTCCAATCTGTGGATGAAGCGAAAGCAGTGACTGCCTGCCATGGGGAGCGTGCGCCTGTAACCCGGGCAATTCCCAAGGAACGCGCCAGAAATGGCGAAAATCCGAAGATTCAAACGCGACTCTCAGGACCGACGCGACATCCCGCACTCTCAGGCCTCGTTGTTCAGACCTTCCCTAGAGCGTGTTATGAACTTTGCCCTTGTCACGATAACGTATACGGATGAAGCCTCGTAAGCCATATCCAACCGATATCTC
>NZ_MDFM01000045.1 GCF_002939985.1 Xanthomonas hortorum pv. cynarae
TTGGCCGGTTTGCACTTTGTCGTCTTCACGATCCTGATGCTTGGAAATGCAGCCGCTCTATTTCAAAGTTCATAACACGCTCTAATTCGTCGAATTCAACGCAGATAACGGAATGACGACGTGATCGCCATCGCATTCTTTTTTGTGTGCAGGCAGACCACTGCGCATGGAGCCCTGATGCCGTAAGGCTGCGCACGCAGATGTTGCGATGCAAAGTGTTTGGATGCTTGGATGTGGTGCGTACTCGTACGCAACGCTCTCACCAGAAAGCACTCGACTTTTGCTTCAGAAATGCTGCGAGTCCATGCAGCTGCAGCAACTCGCCGCGCAGCATGGATCCAAGCGGCGGCACGCACGCTTACTCGCGCTGCCCGGCCACCCAGGTCGCCAACACCTGCACATCCACATCCACCAGCACCAGATCGGCTTGATAGCCCGGCGCAATCCTGCCAAGGCGATCGCCCAGGCCGATACACTGCGCGGGATAGGTGGACGCCATGCGCGCGGCTTCGGCCAGGTCAACGCCCAGCCATTGCACGCTGTTGCGCACTGCCGTTGCCATGTCCAGCGCGGAGCCGGCCAGTGCGCCGTCAGCATTGCGCACCACACCGTCCACGGCGGTGATGGTCTCGCCATACAGATCGAAGCTGGGGCTGTCGGCACCGACCATCGGCATGGCGTCGGTGACCAGCAACAGCTTGCCGCGCGGCTTGGCCGCCAACGCGACGCGCAGGCTGGCAGGGTGCACGTGCACGCCGTCGACGATGACACCGCACCACACGTTGGGGTCTTCCAACGCGGCGCCCACGGCACTGGGCTCGCGCCCGGTCAGTTGCGACATCGCGTTGTACAGATGGGTGAAGCCGTTGACGCCGGCGGCAATGCCGGCGTGCGCCTGCTCGTATGTCGCTGCGGTGTGGCCGGCGAACACGATTGCGCCGCCGGCGACGAAGGCGCGGATGTCGTCCAACGGCACGCGCTCGGGTGCGAGCGTGATCAGGGTGACGCCGTTGTCCAGCGAGGTATCGACCGCAATCTCGTGCGCGTCCGGCAGGCGAAACTTGTGCGCATCGTGCGTGCCTTTGCGGGCCGGGCTCAGGTATGGGCCTTCCAGATGGATGCCGAGCACACCGGGCACGCCTTGCGCGATCGCCTGACGCGTGGCTTCGATCGCCTCGGCCATCACCTCGGCAGTGTCGCTGATCAGCGTGGGCAACATGCCGGTGGTGCCGAAGCGGCGATGCGCCGCAGCGATCGTGGCCAGTGCCTGCGGGTCGCGCGCGTTGTTGAACAGCATGCCGCCACCACCATTGACCTGGATGTCGATGAAGCCCGGCAACAAGGTGGCGCCACCCAGATCCACACGTGTGTGCGCCTGAGCAACACGCGCATCGTCGGCCGCCACGACCGCCTGGATCTGCATGCCCGCCAGCAAGACAACCAGCCCATCCTGCAGGCCGTCGTCGGTGAGCACGCGTGCATTGCACAACGCTTGAATCGGGGAAGCATCCATGTTCAAACCGTTTCCGTAACCTTGTTCAAATGCGGCGGCAAGTCGGGGTTGTGGCCACGCTGCAATGCGAGCGCATTGATGGCGCGATAGAAACTCTGCACGGTCAGCAGCGGTGCGCTGGCCGGATGTGCGGCATCGGCCAGCGGCAGGTCGCCATCGGGCGCGGCCAGCCAAACTTGTGCGCCACGCGCGCGGAATTCGGCGGCAAGCGCACGCGTGCCGGCACCGGTTTCATCCGGTTGGGCAAACACCAGCACCGGGAAGCCCGGCCCCACCAGCGCCATCGGGCCGTGTTTGACCTCGGCCGAGCTATAGGCTTCGGCGTGCAGGCCGCAGGTTTCCTTGAACTTCAAGGCCGCTTCCTGCGCCGCGCCCAGGCCCAGGCCGCGACCGAGCACGAACAGGTTGTGTGCGGGCACCAGGCCGGCAGTGAGTGCGGACCAGTCGGCCTGCCAGGCGTTGCGCAACTGCTGCGGCAATGCATCCAGCGCGGCCAACAATGCGGGGTCGTTCTTCCACACCGCGCCCAGGTGCAGCACTGCGGCGAGCGAAGCCAGATAGCTCTTGGTGGCGGCCACGCTCTTTTCCGGGCCTGCGCCTAGCGGAATGACCACCTCGGCCAACTGCGCCAGCGGCGAATCTTCCACGTTGACCAGCGCGACCACGCGCGCACCGGCAGCCTTTGCGGCCTCGGCATTGCGCAGCAGATCAGGGCTTTTGCCCGATTGCGAAATCACGATGTACAGCGCGCCGCGCAATTGCAGCGGCGCTGCGTAGACCGAGCCCACGGATGGCGAAGCGGAAGCAGTCACGATGCCAAGCTGGGTTTCGAACAGGTACTTGGCGTAGGTTGCTGCGTGATCGGAACTGCCGCGCGCGCAGGTCACCACGAACGGTGGCGGCGTGTCGCGCAGCGATTGCGCGAGGGCGGCAATGGTGTCGGCGTTGCGGGCGAACTGTGCGGCGACCACGTCGGCGGTCTGCGCCGCCTCGCGGAACATCAAGGTATCGGTTTCGAGGGGAAGGCTCATCGGGCTCAGACGGATTCGGTGGGAGAGGATTTGGCGGCCGGCGGTTGCGCCGGTGCAGTGGAACCGCGCACGACCAGTTGCGGCACGAAGCCGCGGTTCTGCAATTGCGCGGGCTGGTCGTCGTAGGCATCGCTGCGCAGCTGGCTGATCAACAGGCGTGCGGCGTGCCGCGCGATGTCGTCGGTGGCCTGCTTGGCGGTGGTCAATGCCGGCCACGACTGGCGCGAAAACGGGCTGTCTTCGAAGCCGGCGATCGAGAGTTGATACGGCACGTTCATGCCGGTGGATTTGGCCGCGGCCAGCACGCCGGCGGCGATTTCATCGTTGCTGCCGAAGATGGCAGTGGGCGGTTCGCGCAGCGACAACAGCCGGCGTGCGCCACGGAAGCCATCGTCGAAGGTGTAATCGCCGGGAATCACCAGATGCTTGTCCAGGGTGATGCCGTAATCCTTCAGCGCGGCCTCGTAGCCGGCGTAGCGCTCGCCGCTAGAGCGATGCTGCGGGCCGCCCCACAGGAAGCCGATGCGTTGATGGCCGAGCTGGACCAGATGTTCGGTGATCTCATACGCCGCAGCGCGGTCGTCGATATACACGCACGGGCCATCGCCGGGATCGTCGGTGGCGGCGATGATGCGCACGCTCTTGATGCCACGTGCGGCCAACCCGGCCATCAGCTCGGGGCGCTCTGACATCGGTGCGGTCAGCACCACGCCGGCCAGACGCGAGCGTTGCACCCATTCGGCCAATTCTTCGGCCAGCAACGGCGAGGTGGAATCGCAGGGATGGATCTGCAGGCCGAAGCCGGTTTCGCGGCACGCGGCCAGCACGCCATTCTGGATGGCGATGATGTGATACGGGTTGGGGTTGTCGTAGACCAGGCCGATCACGAACGGCGTGCCGCTACGCAGATTACGTGCGGACGGATCGGGTTCGTAGTCGAGATCGGCGATGGCGCGCAGCACGCGCGCGCGCGTGGCCTGCATCACCGAGGGTTCGTTATTGATCACGCGCGACACGGTCTTCAACGAGACCTTGGCGCGCTCGGCGACATCTTTGATGGTGGGCCTGCGCATGGAGGTACCTTGTTCGTCGGAACGCATCATGCTGGCGGGTTCACTTGGCCTGGGCCGGCAGGCCCACGCGATGACCGCGCAGCGAATAGAACAGGATGTACAGATAGCACGGCACCATCAGCGCAGCGAACACGACCTGGAAGTCGTAATGCTGTTTGAGAATGGCGAACAGCTGCGGAATGATGGCGCCGCCGGCAATGCCCATGACCAGCAGTGCCGAACCGATTTCAGTAAAACGGCCGAGCCCGCGAATGGCCAGCGGGAAGATCGCCGGCCACATCATCGCGTTGGCAAAGCCCAGCGCGGCAACGAAGCCCACCGACACATAGCCATGGCTGAGCAAGGCGCCGAGCGAGAACAGCACACCCAGCACTGCAGAGATGCTCAGGTAGCGTGCCTGCGAGATCACGCGCGGAATCAGCACCAGGCCGGCGATATAGCCCACCAGCATCGCGCCCAGCGTGTAGGAGGTGAACAGTTTGGTGCTGTCCAACGGCAGATTGAAGCCGTGACCGTAGGTGCCGATCGCATCGCCGGCCATCACTTCCACGCCCACGTACACGAACAGGCACAACACGCCCAGCCACAGATGCGGAAACTGGAAGATGCTGGATTTCTGCACGCCGGCAGCGCCGGGCGTTGCATTGGCCTCGGAGGCCTTGAGTTCGGGCAACGGCGAGAACAATACGCCGATGGCCAACAGCAACAGTACGCCGGACATCACCAGGTACGGTGCGTGAATCTTGGCGGCAAACGCAGTGAGCAAGGTTTCCTTGGTCGCGGCATTGGCACTGGCCACCTGCTCGGACAGATCGCCGATGCCGTGCAGCACCAGCGAGCCGATCAGGATCGGCGCCAGGATGCCGGCGATCTTGTTGCAGATACCCATCAGTGCGATACGCCGGGCCGCGCTTTCGATCGGGCCGAGGATGCTGATGTACGGGTTGATCGCGGTCTGCAGCAGCGCCAGGCCGCTACCGATCACGAACAGGCCGCCCAATGCACCCGGATACCAGCGCTGGGTGGCGAACTGGCCGAACGCCGCCGCACCCACCGCCATCACCACCAGACTCAGCGCCAGGCCTTTCTTCATGCCGGTGCGTTTGAGGATCCACGACGAGGGCAGCGCCAGGAAGAAATACGACAGGTAGAACACCATCAGCACCAGAAACGCGTTGACCTCGTTGAGGTCGAACGCCAAGCGCACGAAAGTGATCAGCGGCCCGTTGATCCAGGTGAAAAAGCCGATGATGAAAAACAGCACGCCGACGATGGCGATCGAGACAACGGGATTTGCGGGCCTGGCAGTAGTCATGGATCGGCTGGCTCTGAGGTTGTCGTTGGGGGACGCCGGGTGGAATCAGCGGCGCAGTTCGGCGACGAAATCGTAGAAGTCGTTGTGGCAATAGGTATCGGTCAATTCGATCGCGCTGCCGTCGCGGGCATAACCCACGCGCACCACATGCAGGATCGCCTCGCCGGTCTTCATGCGCAGATGTTCGGCCAGGCGCGCGGGCAGATTGATCGCGCGGAAATACTGCAACGCGCGCACCACCGGGGTGCCTTGCGCATCCAGATAGCTGTAGAGCGAATCGCCGATCTGCTGCGGGTCGGCGACGATGCGTTGCGGCAGCACCGCGTGCTCGTAGGCCATGACGCGGTCGTCGGCGCTGCGCAGGCGTGTCAGCGAGGCCACTGCCGCATCCGGCGACAGACCGAGCCGCAGAATCTCTTCGCCATGCGCCGGGCGCAGGCGCCGCTCCAGCCAGCGCGTGCCCGGCTCGTAACCCTTGATGCGCAGCGTCTCGCTGAAACTGGTCAGGCCGCTCAGCTGATGCTGGATCTGCGCGGTGACGAAGGTGCCGGCGCCCTGACGGCGCGAGACCAGGCCTTGTTCGACCAGCACATCCACCGCCTGGCGCAGGGTCACCCGCGAAATCTGCAGCCGCTCGCACAGCTGGCGCTCGGCCGGCAGCGCCTCGCCGGCCTTCCACTCACCGCCGCGGATGGCGTCGGTGAGCTTGCCGGCCAGTTGCAGGTACAACGGGGTCGGCGCGGACGCGTCCAACGCCAGATCGTCCACCCGGGGATCGGTGTCGTTCCGGGGTGCCGCCTTGGGTTTGGCCATTGCTTGTCCTCCGGACCGACTTGGATTCGTTAGGTCCAATATAGTACCAATTTAGCCGCGGCGCATCTGTGCGGTGCCGATCCCGGCGACAGCTCGCACTGACCTGCGAATCGCAAGGTTCCGCGCGTCACGCGGCGGCCGGCGCTGGCAGGATCTGGCGGCGACAACCTGCAAGCATCGGCAGCCATACCATCACTTGACGCGCCGTGACCTCACAACCGCAGGTACCAGCGCCGCCGATCCATCCACCAGCCCACGCCCCAGCACAGCAGCGTGTAACTCAGTGCGCAGAGCAGCGAGCCGAGCGGCCCCGGCGCGATGGTCTGGAACACGCGGATGCCGGCCCAGGCGTACAGGTCCAGGCCGGAGCCGCCGGCCGGGAGCAGGCGCAGCACCACCACGAACAATTCGGAGAACAGATAGATCGCCAGCGGGTTGCGCCCCAGCACGGTGAAAAAGCCGCTGCCGCCGATCCAGCCGCGCAGCTCCAGCAGGTAGACCAGCACGCCCAGGGCCAGCAGATCCAGGCCCACGGTGCAGGCGACGAACGACCCGCTCCAGAGCTTTTTCGACAGCGGCCAGGCGGGGTTCCAGAGCAGCGCGAGCAGCACCAGGCCCACGCCGGCCAGCAGCAGCGTGCGCGTGGCTGCAGCGGTCTTGCCGCGGCGCTGCAGGAAGCGCCCGGTCAGATAGCCGGCCAGCACGTTGACCGTGGCCGGCAGCGTGCCGAGCAAGCCTTCCGGGTCGAAGCCGTTGTCTTTGCGATACAGGTGCGCGCGCCCGTACAGCCACAGATCCAGCCGGGTGCCGGCATTGCCGGTCTTGCTCAACTCGGCGCCGGGCTGGCCGAAGACGTACAACACCGCCCAGTAGCCCAGCAGCAGCGCCACGCAGGCTGGCGCGACGCCGCGTGGCGGCAGATAGCGCACCAGCAGCGCTGCGAGCAGATAACACAGGCCGATGCGCTGCAGCACGCCGGTGAGGCGGAGTTGATCGATCGCGGTAAATGCCCATCCCCCACCGGGCTGCAGATGGAAGAACGGAAACCAGTACATCAGCACACCGCATAGAAAAATCAATGCGGCGCGCTTGCCCACGCGGCCGAGAAACGGCCGATGCGGCGTGTCTGCGGCCAGCGCGAAGCTCATCGCGCTGCCGACTGCGAACAGGAACGAGGGAAATACCAGATCGGCAAGCGTGAAGCCGAACCAGGCCGCGTGGGTCAGCTGCGCGTATGCCTGCGCGCCCGGCCCGGCGGTATTGACCAGGATCATCAGGAAGATGGTCAGGCCACGGAAGACGTCCAGCGAAAGAAAGCGTTCGCGCTTTGGCGTTAGCGTTGGCGATGCAGTGATCGCTGCAGCAGCGGGTGTTTGTTCGCTCATTGCAGTTCCTTGCCCAGGCACTGCAGGTGGGTGCGAGGTGTGCGTTTGATGCCGATGGCTTGCGTGATTGCGTCGCGACTGCAGCGGTCATGCATGCCGACGAAGTGCAAGACGGATCCGCTCATTGGGCGGCACCTTGGACAGTTCCGTGCATGGCGCCGTGCGTAGTGTCGTGCATGGCGCCGTGTGCAATTTCTTGCACCTCGCCTTGCATGTCGCTTCGCAAAGCGCTCTGCAAATTGTCTTGCGCATCCACCTGCGCCAGCAAGGTGCGCAGCGAGGTCAGTGGATCGCGTGGTGGCTGGCGCTTCGGCACGCTGCCCTGCTCGGCCCATTGGCGCTCCCACGCTGCAAGCTTGGTGTTGAAGGCCGCTTCGTCGAACGGCGTGCCGGCCTTGCGTGCAGCACGGTAGGCGCTCAGAAAGCGCGTCCAGCGCTGCAGATAGAACTCCGCGTACATGCCTTGCCAGGCCTTGGAGGCGTAATCGGCAAGATTGCCGTCACCGCCCCAGACGCTGACCTGCGCACGCGCGTTGCCGACATACACGCGACGTAACGCGGCATCGTCGCCCGCGGCAGCGGCCGCCTGACCGGTCCAGTCGGCGAGGGTTTCGTGTTGGCCGCCGACCAGTGCATCGAGTCCTTGCACCAATCGCGTCGTGCGCGCCAACAGCGCATCGCCGCGTGCGAAGTCGCCGGCGGCGTAGGCCTGCACCACCGCCTGTAATTGGCGGTCGGCGTGCAGGCTGAGGTAATGCCGCGCGTCTTCGATCAGGTCGTAGCGGTAGAGCGGTGCGTCGGCGTAACGGTCGGCTTGCTGCAGCAGGGCGTCGATGGCGCGGCGCAGGCGTTGCGGATCGCCGGGGCGATCGTCGAAGCCGACAATGTCGGCAGTCGGCCGCTTGAACAGCAGATACGCGCCGGCCCGCTTGTTCCACCAGCGCAGCGACCAATAGCGGGTCTGGTAGATGCCCGCGTCCAGATCCGACCAGGCCTGCAGCAATGCCGCATCGCTGTGTCCGTAGCGGGCGCGCGTGTACTGCGTGAGCCACTGCGACCACGATTGCTGCGGACCTTCCCAGGCCAGCGCGTAGAGATACTCATAGACTACCGAGTTGCTGTGCAAGCCTTCGGGAAACACGCCGAAGCCGCGCAGATTGCGTTTGTCCGGATCGGCCAGCAAGGCCCGCAGATCCTGGCGATAAAACGCAAAGTCGCCGTACAGCGGATTGCTGGCGCCGTAGTTGTGCACGTAGCCGTAGATCCATTGTTTGTTGTCGAAGGCCTGCGAGGCCTTCCAGGTACCGGGATACCGATCGTTGCCGATGTCCAGCACCATCAACCGCGCGTCCGGCACCTTGCCCAGAAACGCGGCGATCGCCTGCGGTTGCCAGAACTCACGATCGGCACCGAACAGCCAGCCCTGCATCACCCAGGTGGCCTGCGGATTGACCTGGGCGATGGAGCGATACAGCGCCTGACCGTACTCGGCCAGGCGTGCATCGCGTTGCGCTGGCGGCACTGCCTTGGCACGTGCGGCGTCGGAGTTGGCGATGCTGTCGCCGTACTTGGCGGCGGCCACGTCGCTGCCGTCGTCGGCCACTGGCGGCAGCATTTCGTTGAAGGCATCGGCCAGATAGAACTCGCCAGCGCCGTAGGTCTGCGTGTACAGCTCAAGGAATCGGCGCGCGACTTTGGCGAACAAGGGATCGCGCGGATCCAGCCAATAGGTTTCGTGAAACCCCTCCCAGGCGCGCATGCGGTAGATACGCGCATTTGGATGTGCCTGCGCGAATGCCTTGGGCACGTAGCCGGCAAACGCCGGCAGCACCGGTTGCATGCCCAGCTCGCGCATGCGTGTGAGGATCTGCGTCTGCAGCACGCGCTTGCTGTCGATCCACTGTTGCGGCAACGGCGCGCGATAACCCTCGATATTGCCCATGCGCTGCCACGGGGTAAACGCCGGGCCGGAGAAATATTCCGCCAGCGCAGCATCGCCCACATCGAACTCGCGCCACAGCGTTTGCCAGATCGCTTCCTGCCCTTCCATCGCCAGCGGCATGTCGATGCCGTGCAACGCCATCCAGTCGATCTCGCGCTGCCAGCGCGGCCACTCCCAGAACGGCGTGGTGTAGCCGTAGGTGCAGGTGTTGAGATAGGCGCGATGCGCAAACGGCGTGCGCACCTGGCCGCTGCTGTAGGCAGGCCATTGCGCCGGCAGTGCCACGCGGTCGCCCTCCCAACTCATCGACGCCGCACCGGCCTGGCCGAGATACGCGTAGGCGCCGCGCGCCAATGCCACCTGCGAGGAGCCGGCAATGCGCACCGTGTCGCCACCGGCATCGATGCGATACCAGTCCGCGCCATCGCCGCGCGGCGCCATCGTCATCTCGAACTGGGCCGCGCGCGCGCCGATCAGGCGTTGCACCACCGCTTGTGCGGGCGGTGCGGCCAGCACGCTGACTGGAATGGCGAGCAATGCGCTCAGCACTGCACCAGCGAACAGGCGCGCATGCGACGAGGGTGAAAACGATGAAGCGATCATGGCGAGTTCCGATAATGCACGGTGACGACGTCGTGGAAACCAAATGGCTGATCGGCGGCGACCTGCACGATCACCGCCAGCGTGCGCGCACCGGTCGCGGGCGCAAGCGCCAACTTGATCGGCGTGCCGGCTGCCGCTTGCGCCACCACGCGGCCATCCAGAAACACTTGCGCCGGCCCACTGAGCCGGCCCAGATCAAGCACGCCGCCGTGGGTCTGCACGCCTTGCCATGGCGTGAACTGGGTGCGGTACAACACGTAGCCAGCGCGCTCGGGTGCGGTTTCCAGCGTACCGGGCAGCGTGTTGCTCCAGCTGTTGTTGTCGTTGGGGCGGCGCGACAGATCCGCTGCCGGTGGCTGCGCGAATGCGGCAGTGTGCCGCCAGCTTTCGACCACCATCACCGGTGCGGTCACTGCCACAGCCGCTGGTAGCGGCACCGCCGTGCAGGCGATCTCGGCCACCGCATCTTGCAGTCCTGATGCACGCGCCTGCAGGCGCAGTACGCCGGCACCGCGGCCTGCCTGCACGATGGCCTGCGCCAGCCCGTTGAACAAGGCCACCTGCGTGGCCTGATCGGGTGCGTGCGCATTCGGGTCGCCATTGCCCACGCCCAGCAACCGGCCGCCGCTGATGTGCAGTGTCAGCGTTGCATTGCAATCGGGCACGTGGCGGCCTTGCGCGTCCACCGCTTCCAGCGTCACCGGCTGCGCATCGCGTCCATTGCCGCGTAGTTGCGCGCGGTCGGGCGTCAACCGCAACGCAACCGCTGCGCCGGTGGTTTCCACGCGCGTGCGCGCCACCTCGCGACCATCGCGCCAGGCCACCGCTTCGAGGACGCCCGGCGCGTACTGCACCTGCCACTGATTCATTTGCGCACGGTCCACCGCCTGTTTACCCAGCGAGCGGCCGTTGAGCCACAGCTCCACCTGCGCGGCATTGCAGAACGCCATCACCTTGATCGGCTGGCCTTCGCGACCCGGCCAGTTCCAGTGCGGCAACAGATGCAGCACCGGCGCATCGTCGATCCACAAGGCGCGGCGCAACCAATACGCTCCCTTGGGAAATCCGCACTGGTCCATGATGCCGAAGAACGAGCCCACCGACGGCCATTCGAACGGCGTGGGTTCGCCGCGATAATCGAACCCTGTCCACACGAAACTGCCGGCGACGAATGGGCGCTCTGCAATCAGCTGCCAGGCGCGGCGATGGGTATTGCCCCAGTCGGCGGCCAGGCTGTCGTCTTCGGCCACCACGTGTGCGTCCATGTCGGTGAACCACGCGCCGCGGGTCTGAAAGGCACTGGTGTCTTCGCTGGACAACATCGGCGTGCGCGGGCGCGCGGCATGCACACGGTCGTAGTTGTACTGGCGATAGTTGAAGCCGAGCACATCCACCACATCTGCCGCGCCGCGCGTGGCGAACATGCCATCATTCATGCCGGCAGTGATCGGGCGGGTGTCGTCGAGCGCACGCACGGCGCTGGCGGCGCGCGCCATGATGGCGTAGCCGGTGGCGGTGCCCTGCAGTGGCTCTTCGTTAAGCAGCGACCACGCAAACACGCTGGGATGGTTGCGCTGGCGCCGCACCATCGTTTGCAACAGCGCCACATACTCGGGTGCGGGATTGAACAGGCGGTTCTCGGCCATCACCAGCATGCCCAGCCGGTCGCAGGCCTGCAGCAGTTCCGGCGCCACCGCGTGATGCAGGCGAATGGCGTTGCAGCCCATCGACTTCAACCGACGCAGGCGAAACGCATGCAAGGCATCGGGCAGCGCCACACCGACGCCGGCATGGTCCTGATGCAGGCACACGCCCTTGATCTTGAGCGCGCGGCCATTGAGAAAAAAGCCGTGGTCGGCATCGAAGCGCAGGCTGCGAAAACCGATCTCGCACTCGGCATGATCGCTGCGGCCGTCTTCGCCGCGCACGCTGGCCACCACGCGATACAGCACCGGCGTGCCCACGCTCCAGCGCTGCGGCTGCGCAACCGTTACGCTCACTTTTGCTTGCGCAGTGCCGAGTGCAGCAACGCGTAGTTGCGTCTGTCCATGCGCCACCACAGCACCACGTGCATCGCGCACTTCGACATCTACCCAAGCTTCGGTTGGCTGCTCGCCACTGTTGACCAGCTCCAGCTCCACCGGCACCTGCCAGACATCGCCCGGGCCTTCGTGCGGCACCGCTGCCAGGCCATCGCCAGCGATGTGCAACGGCGTCCGCAACACCAGCCAGGTGTGCCGGTAAATGCCGCCGCCTTCGTACCACCAACCGTCCATCGCTTCGGCATCGACACGGATGGCGATGCTGTTCAAGGCGTTGCCGTAGCGTGCAACGGGGGTCATGTCGATCACCAACCCGTTGTAGCCACTCCAGCTGCGCGCCATCAGCATGCCGTTGACCCACACGGTGGCATGGCTGGCAATGCCGTCTAGACGCAGCTCCACCGCCTGGCCGCGCACGGACTCTTCCAACCGCAGCGTGCGCCGGTACCAGGCGATACCGCGCGGCCGATAGCCTCGCGCGATATTGGCGTCAGCGCGCACCGGCTGCTCCACCACAAAATCGTGCGGCAGTTGCAGCTGCCGCCAGCCTGTGTCGTCGAAGTCCGGCGCGGCCGCGCCCCAGGCCCGGCCGGCCTTGGCGTTGTCGTAGGTCTCGTCCTGCGCAAGCAGGCGCGGGAACGGGAGATCGCCGGCGTGGAACCGCCAGCCCTCATCCAGGTCCAGCCATTGGCCACTGCCATCTTCAACTGATGGCGGCGGAGTGGGACGCGGCTTTCCGGTAACGCCAGCGCGTGCAGTTGCAGCGCTCGCCATGCCAGGAGTCAGCGTCGGAACCCCGAGCAACGACGAGGCGCAGACGCTGCCGGCGAGGAAGTCACGTCTGCGCATGGCAGTGCCCGATCAACAGCGTTGCGTACATGCCCTGCGACCGACGCGCAGCAGCAACACCCGTAGCATCTTTGAAGTGCGCTTCCACAACAGCTGCAGCATTGCATTCAATGCGTGCTGTAGCACGCAGCCGTGCACACTGGCGCTGCGCTCCCTCCCCCGCCATCAAAGCATGTCCCACTGCATCGACAGGTAGTAGCTGCGACCGGTGACGCCAGTCATCTGCCAACGGCTGGTGATGTCCTTGTAGGCCTCTTCGGTGCGGTTGGTGAGGTTCAAACCACCCAGCTGGAAGCTGAGCTTGTCGCTGACCTGATACCCGAGCACCGCATCCAGCTGCGTGCGCGCCTTCATGGTGTGGCCTTCGCGCGCGAAGAAGCTGTCGCTGCTGTCCTGCTCGTATTCGCTGCGATGGTTGAGCGAGACGCGTGCCGAATAATGCTGGCTTTCCCAGTATGCGGTGGCGTTCCAGGTCTGCTCGGACAGATTGCGGATCTGGAATGCCGTATCGCGCTGCGGAATCACCCGGGTGAAGTTGGAGGTCACACCGAAGCCATCGATCGGCAACCACGCATCCAGCGACTGCGTCCAACCCAGCTCGTAACCGCGGATCTTGACCTTGCTCGGATCGTTGGTGGTGGCGGTGATCTCGTAGATGTTGCCGCCGCCGTCCACGCAGTCGCCGGCCGCATTGCTGGACAGTGCGGTGCCGTTGAAAGCGCCCGGGCAGACGATGCTGTTGAAGGTGCCGTTTTTGATGTTCTTCCAGAAGCCGGCAACGGTCAGCGCGCCACCGTTGCCGTAATACCACTCCAGGCTCAGGTCGGCCTGGTCGGCGGTCAGCGCCTTCAGATCGGTCTGGCCCTGGGTGACGATGAACGTGGTCGTGCCGCCGGTATTGGTGCCGGTGGAAATGGTCGAAGCGATGGCGGTGTTGCTGTCCAGGATCGGCCGCACCAGCACCTTGGCGGCGGCAAAGCGCAGCAGCAGGTCCTCGCGCATGTCCAGCACCAGATTCAGGCTGGGCAACCAATTGGAATAGTCGTACGGCGCACGCGCGGTGCCGATCACCACGTTGGCGTCGTCGCTGGCTGCCTGCGCCTGGGTGAGGTAGGTGTCGGTGGTGCGTTTGGTGTTTTCATACCGTATGCCGACGTTGCCGCGCAGACGCATGCTGCCGATGTCGGTATCGATGCGCGCCATCGCATAGGCCGATGAAATGTCGTTCTCGATGCTGTAGCTGCTTTGCGGGGCGAACAGCACCGGCACGGTGATGCCGGCAGCTGCCAGCGAGCGCGCGTAGGCCGCGATGTCCGGGGTGACCCAGCTGTCCTGCGCGGCGAGCTGTCCGTCGAGGAAGTTGCTCACCGTGCTGTTGGCGGCCGACAGTTCCGGGAACATGTCGAAGCCCGAGACGGCACCGGTCCTGAGCAGATACAGAAAATCGCGCCTGCGCACATCGCGGTCGAAGGTTTCGCGGCGGTATTTGGCACCGAAGCGCACCGCGTTCAACGCGCCCATGTCCAGATAACGCTCGGCATCCAGTTGCAACGACCATTCCTTGTTGCTGAGCGACTGGATGCCGCCATTGGGATATTCGCTACGCACCAGATTGGCCTTGTCCCAGGCGCTGGCATCGGTGGCGTCGGCATCGGTGATCAGCGAAATCGCATCCCGGTTCGAGGTATCCAGCAGCGTCGAGGTCGGCTTGCGGCCCAGGATCGCCGCGCGCTCGTTTTCGTCGGTCTTGCCTTCGGTGTAATTGGCCGCGCCACTCAAGGTCCAGGCATCGCCCTTCCACTTGAAGTCGTAGGTCAGCAGCCGCGTGGACAGATCGTGCTGTTCGATCTGGCGGTTGTTTTCCAGCCAGTAGTCCGACGCCGACACCTGCGTGGCAGTGAGCCCGTTGGTCTGCAGCACGGTCAGCGGGCTGCGCTCGAACGAGTACACCAACTGGTTCATGTCGTTGGCGGTCTTGTCCTGCGAATACAGCGCGGTGAGGTTCATTTCCAGCTGATCGCTGGGCTTCCACTGCAGCCCGCCGTTGAACATCTTGCGGGTGGTTTCGCGCTCGATCGAGCGGTAGCGCGGGCGCCGCGGAATGTACAGGGTGCCGGCGTCGGTTTGCTGCGTATACCAGCGGTCGATCCACAGATAATCGGCGCGATCCTTGAGCTTCTGATAACCGGCGCTGAGGAACACGCCCAGATCGCCACCGCCGAATTTGAACTGGTCGATATAGGTCAGCACGCCCTTGGGCGTGGGCGCACCGCCGGCAAATTCGGCGTATTGCGCCTTGGCCGAAAACAGCAGCTTGGTCTGCTTGTAGTCCAGCGGTTTGGTGGTGTTGATGTTGACCGTGCCGGACAACCCACCGGCATCCATATCGGCCGACGGCGACTTGATCACCTCGATCCCGGCGGCCACTTCCGGCTGGATGATGTCGTAGCGGAAGCCATCGGTGAAGTCGGCGCTCTTGATCACCTGGCCGTTGATGGTGGTGGCCGAATACTGCGGCCCCAGGCCACGCACGCTGATGGTGGAACCGCGCCCGTTGATGGTGGAAATCTGCACGCCGGGAATGCGCTGGATCGCCTCGGCGATGTTTTCGGCGGGAAACTTGCCGATGTCCTGCGCCGAGATGCCATCGGTCATGCGCACGTCGTCGCGCTTGTTGTCCATCGCGGTGATCAGGCTCTTCTGGTACGAGCTGGTGACCTTGACCGTATCGAGCTGGGAAATCTGCGCAGGGTCTGCAGGCGGCGATTCCTGCGCCTGCGCGGTGGCGCCGCAGGCAAGCAGCGACAGCGCGATGGCGATGGACAGCGAGGAAGGCGAACAACAACGCAACGAGGCACGCGAGACAGGTGACATGGGAGATCCTGAGGTGGAATGGCTGGACGACGACGCGACTGGCATTCCGATCGATCAGCGATGACAGATCCCGGCGTTGGGCAACCCACCCACACGCGCACAGGCCCCCAGTCCCGGACATCCGGAACCGCCTGCGATCTGTTGTTTGAGACACACCCCGTACGGCCCCCCGTGGGTGCCGATGCCGCCTCCCTCCCAGGACGGACATCGCGTGCCATTGCTGATCAACGGCCCTGACTGGCAAATACCAATTCAGTGGATTTGATTCTTATGGTCTTTAAAAGATTCTGTCAACAGTCACTATCGAAAGTGTTTGATCGCTCCTCGCGACTGGAGCCACATCCTTTAACCAAGGGTTTTTATGGGTGCGCTCAGGATCATTCGGGTGCATCCCGGGTATCGTTGTCACAGGACCAGTCAATGACCAATTCGCCATTACCAGACCAATTTTGTTCCAGGCGAAATGTGTCAGACGCACCGCATTCGCTGGAAGCTGCGTCACAGTCCATATTCAGGCGTTCCTGCGTGTCGAAAGCGGTGTCGATATCTCACCAACGCAACCAGCTGACTGCAGCAATGACTACAGGCGGCGCTACGCCGACAACGTTGTCAGCAGGCTAGCTGTGCGCGGCGTCAAGTCGGCCTGGACGAAGCCACAGGCCATCACGCATGCACGCTAATGGTGCAGAAGACAGCCCACCTGGCGCGCAGCCCGCAAAGCAGCGCTCAGCGCAACTGCCCCTGATCGATGCGCAACAACGTGCGCTCCGGCGTGGCGGTAAAGCCCAGCAGTTGCAGGCCCACGCCCAGCACCGCGTCCTGACCGGGATCGACGCGTGACTGCAGCTGCCAGCGTCCGTCGCGCCATAGTTGCAGCTGCGCGTTTGCCTGCACGCCTGCAGGCAGCGCGGCGTCCGGCAGCAGTGTCAGCACTGCGGTGTCGTCCACGCACACCGGTTGCCCGGATAACCGTAGCGGCGGCAAACCCGGCAGCTCGCCCGCCCCACTCGGCAGCAGTTGCAGGCTGACCCGCCCGCGTGCGTGCACGCAGCGGGTGGCATCGAACAGCAGATCGACCTGCTGCACTTCCAATGCCAGATCGATCAAGGTCATCCCCGCAGGCTGGCGTACCAACAACTGCCCCTGCGCATCGCGAATGCCGTGTTGCGTGCCATCCACCAGCAGCAGTTGCAGCTGCGTGGCCTGCAGGTGCACCTGGCGCTCGCCACGCAACAACGGCCAGACGCGTGGCCGCACCGCGACATCGCCGAATGCGATGCCTTGCCATTGCACCTGCCGCAACGTGCCGGCCCACACCGGCCCTTCCACGTCCAGCACCGAAAACGGCAGCCCCTCGCGTGGCAACACCAGGCGCAGTGGCAGCCATGCCAGCAGCGCGACCAACAGCATCAGTGCAAATACCAAAATCCAACGCGTGCGCGTCACGGTGCGGGCTCCGCAAACCCGCAGCGTACCCGCAGTTGGCCCTGGTCGCGCACGATGCTCAGCTGCGTCGGTGCCAGGCCATGCGCTTGCCGCAGCCGTTCCAGCCAGGCGAACAAGGTGGTGGCGCTCACCGCATCGATCTTCACGTCCACACCGCCCGCGGCGCTGCGCTGTTGCGAGGTGATGCCGACACCGGCATCGCGTGCACTGCTTGCGATGATCTCGGCCAACCCAGCTGTGCCCGCTGCTGTGGGACGCTTGGTTGCCGACGTCTGCGCGGATGCATCCAGCACCATCTGCGCCGCATCTGCGTAACGCGCCTGCGCCTGTACACGCCAGTGCCGCAGTGGCAGGTAAAGCGCATACCAACCGACGAACGCGGCCACTGCGGCGCACATCACGCCCAGCATCACCCGCTCGCGCGGCGCACGCGTCTGCCACCACTGCATCCCGCGTTGCAGACCTGCACTCATTGCACTGGCTCCAGCACGAATGGCGTGCACAGGCGATCGTCCTCGCTCTGGCTGGTGCCTGGTTGCACTTTCCATCCTGCCTCTGCCAGCCGCGCGGAAAGTTGCTGCACGCTGGCGGCATCGGTATGCAGCAGTGTGGCCCGCAACGGCTGTGCCGACTGATAGTCGAGCTGATCCAGCTCGGCAGCGGGAATCGCATCGACCGCGGCGAACAAGCTGCCGAGCTGCAGCGCCAGGGTATCGACCGCTGCGCCCGCGTGCCGACGAGCCTGCAGCGCTGCCGGCACCGCCGCTGCGTTGTGCACGCCCAACTGCGCGGCGGCGCGTGACTGCAGCATGCGCGCACCGATCTCGTAGCGCAGCGTCTGCGCCAGCAACAGAAGTAGTGGCGACAGCAACACCAGCGCGGCCAATGCCGCAAGACGACGTGGCGTGACCATCCGCAAGGTGGCCGGCTTTGCGGCGAATGCGTGCTGACGCAGATTGATCGGTGTGCGTGTGGCGCATCGCGCAAAGCAGGCGATCGCCAGCGCAGGATCAGGCGTTGGTGGCTGTAGCGGTGCGCGCTCGCCCAGCAGCATGCGTGCAGCCTCGGGCTCCAGGCTGCAGGCCAGGCCTGCGGCACGGATCAGCCAACGGCCATCCCAGTCCATCACTGCCGCCGCACCGTCGGCACCGTCGGCACCGGGCTCCAGCAGCAGGCAATCGGGCACCACGGCATCGGGGGTGACGCCTAGCTGCGCTGCGCGCGCCAACCACTGCTGCATCACCGCGCTCTCCACCGCAGCCACCAGGCGCGTGCCATCGGCTTCGGCAGTCTCGGCGATCACCACATGCAAGGTCTGCGTCTCCACGGCCAGATGCTCGGCCAGCTGCAGGCGTGCGGCGGCTATCGATTGCGCGGTGCTGCGGCCAGGCAATGTCAGCCAGCGCAACTGCACGTCCACGCCCGGCACCACCAGCACGCAGCGTGCAGACGCTTCAAACGGCGCGCTGGCTGCGCATTGCGACAGCACCTGGCCATGCGCATCCACACGCACGGCGATGGCTTGCGCAGTGGCATCGGTGGTCAGCAACAGCACGGTGGTACTCATTCGTCGGAACTCCATTGGCGTGCCACCAGCCGCACACGCCCCGCAGGATCTTGCTGCAACAAGGCATCCAGCATGACCTGCGCGCCGGCATGGTCGACCTGGCTGTAGAGGGAGAAATAGCTGGTGCGTAGTGCGAATTGTTCCAATACGGCGTTGGAAGGCTCGGCCTGTATCAGCGCAGGCTGGCTCAGGAACGTCTTGGCGTCGCGCCATCCTCCGGCCGGCCGCGCGGCAATGACGCGTCGCGCAGCTGGCAGCTCCAACGCGCCTTCGGTGAGCGCCACCAACACCGGCGCATCTTCCAGGCTGAGCGTATTGATATTGATCGGCGACAGGTGCCCCTCCGGCAATGCACACAGATACGGCCGTAATTGCGCGATCACCTGCGGCGTATAGCCGGCGATGGCGCGCAGCTCGCTGATGCCCGACAGCAAGGTCGCCCCTGTGCGCAACGGCACTGCCAGTTGCAGGTAGCGATCGTCTTCGGCGCCCTGCGCACCGGGCTGGCTGTCGCTGTCGATCCAGTCCACCAGCGCATCGCTCAAGGCCTGCGCCTGTTGCGGCGCGATGCCGAGTACCTGCAGCAACGCGATGTATTGGCGTACACCGTCGTCGTTGCGTTGCCATTGCTCGGGAGCGCCGGCGACCACACTGTTGAGATTGAAGCAGCCGCCGCGGTCGCGCAGACGCACGCTCACCGCGCCGTCGTCCAGCGGGAAGGTGATCGGTTGATCGTTCCAGCCGCCCTCCAGCGTGGTGCGCATCGGGTCGCGCATGGCCAATGCCTGCAGACGTTGCCGCGCAATGGTTTCGGTGCCCAGCGCGTACCACTGCGCCTGCGTCATCGCCTCGCCATTGCCGCTACGACGCAGACCGAAGCGCAGATCGTCCAGCACCGCCACCATCAGCAGCGTCATCACTGCGACCAGCAACAACACCGTCAGCAGGGCGACGCCGCGTTGCTGCGTCCCTGCGTTCAAGGCCTTCATCCGCGCCCCTCCGGCAGCAGGAACAGCTGGCGTACGCGGCCCCATTGTTCCAGGTCCAGCTCCAGCGAGATCGCATCCGGCAATGCTTCGAGCCCGCCGCTCCAGCCATCGCTCCATTGCGCGCGATAGTGAAACCCCACCACCGCCGAGCGCACACCGCGCAGCACCACCTGCGGCGTGCCGGCAACTGCACCATCGAGTGCGGGGCGTGCACTGCGCTCCAGGCGTCCATCGACCACGCGGTATTCCACGTATTGCAACGACGCACGCGGCGCCTGATCCGGATTGCTCCAACCGCGCCGCACAAAACCGAACAAGGGCCCGGGCGCACCGGGCGGGCTTGCGACGAACGCGGTGCGTGCAGCACCGCCCTCGCTGTTGCGCGTGCGCCGCACAGCGGCCTGTTGCAGATCGCTACGCAGCAGACCATGCGCAAGTTGAAACTCGCGAATCTGCTGCAGGCGCGCACGTACCGCATCGCGCTGATCGATGCTCTGCCGCATCACCACCACTGCCGCGACGGCCACCAGTGCGAACACCGCCAGTGCGACCAGCAGCTCGATCAAGGTGAAGCCGGCACTGGCACGGGTGCACAGTGCGGCACGACGTGCGCGGATCATTCGGCGCTCCGCAAGACGCTGAGGCTGGCGATTTCCTGCGTCTGCGCTGCGGCCCGCACCTGCACCTGGATCCGCACAATGCCTGCGCCGCCGGCCGGCATCGACTTTCGCTGCCAGTCCCACCTGCGGCCACCCAAGGTCTCTTGCCCATTCGCCGGTGCCAGCGCTGCGGCCGTGGGCGCGAGCATCGCTTCGATTGCCTGATTCTCTGCAACCACCGCAGCCAACGCACGCTCTTCCAACACCACCGCAGTGCGCGTGCTTTCGCCGGACAAATTCAGCAATCCAACCACGGCCATGCCGAAGATCGCCAGCGCGACCATCAGTTCGAGCAGCGAAAATCCAGCGTTGTCATGGCGATTAGCGTTGTGGCGCATCGACCCGCACCACGCCGGCTGCATCCACCAAGACCTGCACCTGTCGTTGGCCTTGGGCCAACGCGATGCGTTGCGGCGTGGCCGCGCCGGTAGGATCGAAACGCACGCTCACTTGCGTGCCGCCAACCGGCAATGCGGTCTGCACGCCAGCTGGCCAACGCAGTGCGGCGAAAGGTTTTTCATCCAGTGGCACCCAACGCTGCTGCGCCTGACGTCGGAATGCATATCCACCCGCATCGACAGTCACCTCGACCATGCGCAGGCTCAGGATCGCCTCGTCGCGTGCGTGCAGCAGGGCGCTGGCCAACGCATCGGCCTGGTCGTGCAGATCGCGCCGTGTATCGGGCAAGGTCATCACCACCAAGGTGCTGGCGAGTGCGGTGATCACCAGCACCGCAAGCAGTTCGAGCAAAGTGAAGCCACGCGCGCCCGCGCGCGGCGCGCGCGCGGGCACGTGCTTAACGATGGTCGGTTGCCCAGACATTTCGGCAACTCAGCGCCAGTTGCCGATATCGGCATTGTCGGCGTCGCCGCCTTCCACGCCATCGGCGCCGAACGAGTACACATCGAAGCCGCCACTGCGGCCCGGGCGACGGTACTGATACGCATGGCCCCACGGATCTTCCGGCAGGCGGCGGATATAGCCACCCTGGCGATACCGCTCCGGCCGGGTCAATCCGCTCGGCGCGTTGAGCAGGGCCTGCAAGCCCTGTTCGGTACTCGGGTAGCCGAGGTTGTCCAGCCGATAGGTTTCCAGCGCCTGCTCCAGCACCGCCACGTCGGCACGCGCTTTCTCGACCATCGCGCGGTCCTGGCTGGGCATCACGTTGATCATCACCACCGTGGCGAGCAGGCCGATGATGACGATCACCACCATCAACTCGACCAGAGTGAAGCCGCGCATGCGTCCGCACGATGTGAGCGAGCCGATGCGTACGCGAGGATGGATGGACTGCATGAGGATCTCCAAGGATAGGCGGCCGCGCTCAACCAAGCGCGAGGGTGTTGAATTGCAGGATGGGCAGCAGGATCGACAGCACGATCACCGCCACCACGCCGCCGAGCAGCACGATGATGGCCGGCTCCAGCAGGCTCATCGCCGCGGTGGTGAACGACTCGAATTCGCGCTCCAGATAATCGGCGGCGCGTTCCAGCATCGGCGCCAGGCGCCCGCTGTTTTCGCCGCTGGAGGCCATGTACAACAGCGTCGGTGGAAATACCCCGGCCCGCTTCATCGCCGCGGCCAAGCTGCCGCCCTCACGAATCGCGGTGACCATGTTGTCGGTGGCCAGCCGCAATGCGCGGTTGTCGACGGTGCGCGCGGCGATCATCAAGCCTTCCATCAACGGCAGCCCGCTGTTGACCATGATGGCCAGGGTGCGCGCCATGCGTGCGGCGTGCAGATCGCGGATTAACCGGCCAAGCAAGGGCGCACGCAGCACCGCGCGGTCGGCCGCCAGGCGCAGCTCCGGGCGCTTGAGCAGCCGCAGCGCCGCGATCACCGCAATGACCAACGCAATCAGCAACGGAATGCCTGCATGCAACAGAAAGTTCGACACGCCAATCACCATGCGCGTCAGCAACGGCAACGCACGCCCCATCGAATCGAATTGATCCACCACCTTGGGCACCACGAAGGTCATCAGCACGATCACCACCGCACCGGCGGTCAAGGCCAACGCCGCCGGATAGACCAATGCAGACTGCAGCTTGCTGCGCACCTGCGCCTGCCGCTCCAACAGATCCGCCAACCGCTCCAGCACCTGCGGCAACGCACCGGCGCTTTCGCCTGCGGCCACCATCGCGCGATACAGCGGCGGAAACGCGTTGCCCTGGCGCGTCATCGCATCGGACAGACGAAAGCCTTCGACCACCAGCCCGTGCGTCTGGCTGGTGACCCGGCGCACACCGCGGCGTTCGGACTGGGTGCCGATGGTGCGCAGCGCTTCTTCCAGCGGCGCGGTCTCCACCAGCGTGGCCAGCTGGCGGGTGAACAACACCAGGTCCTTGCCGCTGAAACGCGCCGGACGCACGCTGCTGGTCGCCACCGCAGCCTCCACGCGCACCGGTATCCACTGCCGCTGTTCCAGTTGCGCACGCGCGCTCTGTGCGTTGTCGGCAGTGATCACACCCTGGCGGCTGTGCCCGTGTAGATCGAGCACGGTGTAATCAAACCGTGGCATGCGCATCGTCCTGCTGGCGGGTGACGCGCAGCGATTCTTCCAGCGTGGTGAGACCTTGCAGCACCGCCGCGCGCGCGGCATCGCCCAGGCGCGGTGCGCGTGCGAAGGCCACCGCCGCCAACGCATCTTCATCGGCGTTGTCGCCGATCAGGCGCCGCATTGCATCGTCCACCGCGATGGCTTCGTAGATGCCCACGCGCCCGGCATAACCGCTGTGATGGCAGACCGGGCAACCCACCGCGCTGTAGATCGTTGCCGCGTCCGTGGCATCCAACAGCTGGCGCGTGCCGGCATCCAGCGGGCGCGGTGCGCGGCACTGCGTGCACAGGCGCCGCACCAACCGCTGCGCCAGAATCAGCCGCAGGCTCGATGCGAGCAAAAATGGTTCGATGCCCATGTCGCGCAGCCGCGTGACCGCACCCACCGCATCGTTGGTGTGCACGGTGGACAGCACCAGGTGGCCAGTCAAACTGGCCTGCACGGCAATCTGCGCGGTCTCGGTATCGCGGATCTCGCCGATCATCACCACGTCCGGGTCCTGCCGCAGGATTGCGCGCAAGCCAGCCGCAAACGTCATGCCGACACGCGCGTTGACCTGGGTCTGGCCGACGCCGTCGATGGCGTATTCCACCGGGTCCTCCACCGTGAGGATATTGCGCGAACCATCGTTGAGCAGGCTCAGCGCCGCATACAGCGTGGTGGTCTTGCCCGAACCGGTCGGGCCAGTGACCAGCACGATGCCGTTGGGCACCTGCAAGGCGCGCTGCACGGTGTGCATCACCGCCGGCGGCATGCCCAACTGTGCCAACGACAGCGTGCCCTGCTCCTTGTCCAGAATTCGGAGCACCACGCGCTCGCTGCTGCGCGTCGGCAAGGTGGACACGCGCACGTCCAACGCTTTGGCGCCCATCACTAACGAGACGCGACCATCTTGCGGAATGCGTTTTTCGGCGATATCCAGCCGTGCCATCACCTTGACGCGCGACACCAGCAGCGGGGCGATGCGCCCGGGCAAGGTGGCTGCTTCGCGCATCACGCCATCCACACGCAAGCGCACACGCAAGCGCGATTCGTAGGATTCCAGATGCACGTCCGAGGCGCCCAGGCGCGCAGCCTCGGCGATGATGCCGTTGATCAGGCGGATAATCGGCGCATCGTCCTGGCTGTCGAGCAGATCGGCGGTGGGGATATCGTCGATCAACGAATCCAGGCTGCCGTGCCGATCCAGCGCTTCCACCTGCACGCCCTGCTCCATGCCGGCATCGGCGTAGATCTCCGACACATGCCGGTCGAACACCGATGGCGCCAAGGTACGTACCTGCAATGGCACACCGAGCGCACGCCGCAGCTCGATCAAGGCCTGCACATCGCCGCCTTCGCGCAGGCCGATCTGCGCGTCGCTGTCGCTGCCGAGCAGCACCACGCCGTGGCGCTTTGCGAACGCGTAGGAAATGCTGGCGCGTGCGGTGCTCATGGCATCAGCGCTGCAAGGGGCGTGCGCCGGGCGCAGGCGTGACGGCCGGTGCCGGTGCCGGTGCCGGTGCCACCGACGATGGCCCGGCCGGCAACTGCGGCGGCTGTGCACGCAGATAGTCGCGCACCAATGCATCGAGCGCGGCTTCCGGGTCGCCGTCGGCCAACTGGCGGTCGCGCAGATAGTTGTAGCGCGGCGCGGTCATGCGCTGCGCATCGGCCGCATCGCGGATGATGGTCGGGCGAATGAACACCATCAGATTTGTCTTGTCGCGATTGCGCGATTTATGCCGGAACAGCGCGCCCAGACCGGGCACATCGCCTAGCAGCGGCACCTTCTCCACCGTCTGGCGGTCGTTCTGATCGAGCAGTCCACCCAGCGCGACGATGGCGCCGTTTTCCACCACCACGCGGGTTTCGATCTGGCGCTTGTTGAACACCAGCTCCGAGGACTGCGCGCTGACCGGTCCGGCAATCGCCGAGACCTCCTGCTTGATCGCCAGCGTGATGCCGCCCGCGGTATTGATCTGCGGGCGCACTTCCAGCTGCACGCCCACATCCTGGCGCTGGATGGTGCGGAACGGATTGACGTTGGCGGTGCCCAGCACTTCGCCGGTGGTGATCGGCACTTCCTGGCCCACCAGAATCCGCGCCTGCTCGTTGTCCAGCGTCATGATCGACGGCGTGGACAGCAGGTTGGAGCCAGTGTCGCTCTTGACCGCATCGATGATCATGCCGAACACCGCATCATTGCTTTGCCCGGCCAGGCCGATCAAGCCGCCGCTCAACCCCAGCAACGATTGCGCGGCCACATTGCGCGCCTGCTCCAGCACCGAATCTTCTTCGCCGTTATTGCTGCGCGTGCCGGCAGCCGCAGCGGCCAGCGGCACGATGCCCGGCGATGCACCGCTGTATTGCGTGGCGATCAACGGCACCGTGCCATTGCGGCCGGCCAGCAACAGCTGCACGCCCAGGCGCTTGGCGGCGGTGTCGGAGATCTCCACCACGATCGCTTCGACCAGGACCTGCTCGCGATGCACGTCCAGTTGTCGGATCACATCCATCAAGGCGCGCTGGGTTTCCGGGTCGGCGTTGATGATCAAGGCATTGGAGCCTGGGTAGCGCACGATCACCGGGCGCTTGCCGGCAGCCGGTGCAATCACCTGCGTCTGCGCACCACCGGCAGCGGCTGCCACATCCACGGCAGTCGGGCGCGCATCCTGACCAGGCTGCGCGTCGTTACCGGGCGCCTGCCCGACCAGCTGCTGCAACACCGGCAGCAATTGTTCGGCACTGGCGTGTTGCAGACGCACCACGCTGACATCGCCGCGGCGCTCTGCGCGCCCGTCCAGATCCACCGCGGTGCGCACCACGCGCTGCACCAGCGCCGGATCGCCACGCACGATCAGCGAATTGCTGCTTTCCACCGGCAACACCGACAGCACATTGCTGCGCTCGCCCGCCTGCCCGAACAGCGAGGTCAGCGTGCGTGCCAGTTCCTGCGCCGAGCTATTGCGCAAGGTCACCGTGTCGATCGCCGCGCGGTCGGTGTCGATCTGCGCGACCAGGCCGCGCACGCGGCGCAGATTGTCGGCGTAGTCGGCAATCAGCAGGCTATTGCCTTGCGGCATCGCCATGATCACCCCGCCGCGCCCGATCAAGGGCTTGAGAATCTCTGCGGCGCTGCGTGCATCCACGCGCTGCAGGGTGAACACCTGCGTGGCAAAGCCCAGGTTGCCGTTGGCTGCGCTGCCGGGCTGTTGCGCTGCGGTGTCGTCGGGAATGATGCGATAGGTCGAAGGACCACTGGACACCGCGATCAATCCATTGGCACGCAACACCGCCAGCAGCATGCCAAGCAAATCCTCTTCCGACATCGCCTGCGCACGCGCCACATTGACGGTGCCCTGCACGCGCGTGTCCACGATGAAGGTAATGCCGGTGGCACGCGACACATCCTGGATGAAGGCGCGCAGGTCAACATCTTGTAAACGCACGGCCGGCGCGTCGGCGGCATGCAGCGACACCATCGGCACCGCCGGCAGTGCAAGCAACAACGTGGCTGAAAGCAGCCATATAGGGCGAACAGCAGTCATTGCGGGCGCTTCAAGGTCATGGTGTGGGTCTGGCCGTCGCGGCGGTAGGTCAGCGTGGCCGCCTGGCCATCGCGCAGTTCGTCCTGCAGCTCGCGCAGGTGTTCGGCATCGAGCGTGCGGCCATTGATTTGAGTCAGCACATCGCCCGGTGCCAGGCCGGCCTGGCGCAGCAGTGCGCCATCGCCGCGCGGCATCACGGTGAAGCCACTGCCATCCGTACTTGCACGCAAACCGGCGGTCGTCAGCAGTTGTTGCGGGTCGACAGCCGTGGCTGCAGCCGCGCCAGCCGCTGTGCCGACATTCGACATCACCGCAGGTGCGGAGCTTGCCGACGTTGTCGCGTTCGCTGCAAGCGATGCGCTCGACGACGCCATGGATTCGACCAACGCCAGACGCCGCACGCCGTTGCTTGCACGCAGCAACACGTGATCGCTCGCGATCGCGTGCACCACCACGCCAGGCACCACGGCATCGCCCACGCGATACGCGCCTTGCTTGCCATCGCCATTGCTCAAAAACGCGGCCGCTTGCGTACCGCCTGCGCGTACCCCATGCAACACGATGCCGTCGCTGTTGCTCTCGGGCACGCTGCGATAGAACACATCACGGCGCAGTGCGGGCACATCCGCATCAGCTACCGTGGCGACCTGGCCAGTACCCAGCGGCCCGATCGGTGTGATCAACACCCACAGCAAGCGCGCGCACTGCAGCGCCAACACCGCAAGCAGCACGCAGGCCACCGCAGTGCGAACACCACGCAGCGTCATCACGGGTTTCAAGGAGGGCAAAGCGCGCTGCAAAGCGGACATCCGTCTCAGGATTGCGGTCGGATGACAGAATGCGGCAGCAATGTGTCAGTTCGAAGAAACCGATGACACATGCCGACACACGGCGACACACCATCAAACGCAAAACGCCCGCCATGCGATGCACAGCGGGCGTTTGCGTTGACAGCAGTACGCGTTGGATCAGAAGCGCGCTGTCACACTCAGGTCATACGTCACGCCAGGCTGGTACTCGTACAGGTCCACCCGGTTGCTGCCCAGGCTCTGGTATTCCTGATACTTGGTCTTGAGCAGATTGCGTGCCGCAAAGTTCAGCGACAGCGTATTGCCCGACCACACCAGCCCCTTCTTGATCACCAGATCCAGCGAGGTGCCCGGCTTATCGATGTAATCCGGTTGTCCCGGGCGACCACGCGCCGACACCCGCTCGCCGACATAGTTGGCGATCAACGTGGCTTGGCTGTGGGTGCTTTCGCTTTCCACACCGATCTGCAGATTGGCGATGTCGTCGGACTGCCCCTGCAAAGCCGAGCCATCGCGGATGAACAAGGTCGCCTGCACCGGCGCGGTGAAGCCGAACGGCTGCACGGTGTCGCCATCGCTGGCACTCACTTCCGACTTGGTGCGCGTGTAGTTGCCAGATACAAATAACCGATTGTCGCCCCACCAGTCGCCCGCGATCGGCAGGTCCAGATACTTCTTGGCTTCCAGCTCAACGCCATAAAGCGTGGCTTTGGGCGCATTGATGAAGCTCTGCACGATGCCGCCACCGGGCGCATCGTTGACGATGGCTTCGATCGGCTTGTCGATGCTCTTGTAGAACGCGCCGACGGTGACGTACTGGCCCGGCTCGAAGAACCACTCGTAGCGCGCATCCAGATTGACCAGCTCGCTATCGACCAGGAACGGGTTGCCGAAGAACTGGCGGTCGATATCCGGATCCAGATACTGCTGCGGTGCCATTTCGCGGAACTGCGGCCGTGCAATGGTCTTGGAGGCACCAAAGCGCAGCTGCTGGTTTTCGGCAAAATTCCAGGTCACCGTGGCCGAGGGCAGCGCGTAGCTATTCTCCAACGGTGCCACGCTGTCCTGGCGCGTGCCGCTGAAGATGTCGTACGGATGCACCGCCTGCGTGGCGTCTTCATAACGCACACCGACGGTGGCGCGCAGGGTCGGCACGATCTCGCCCTCGGCCTGCAGATACGCCGCCTTGACCTTCAAGGTCGCATCGTACGCGGCCGCACCGAAGCTGCCGGTGGTTTCGCGCAGGCGCAGCAGATCGTTGCTGAGGTTGAAATCGGAGATCAGGTAATCCACGCGCTGGAACTGGTTGTAGAACGGCAGCGGGCCGTCCAGCGCCAGGAAGCGGAATTCGCGGCTCCACGCCGTGCGGTCGTTGTCCAGATAGGCCAAGCCCCCCTTGACGGTGAGGTCGTGCTCGATCGGCAGGCGCCAGGTCACATCCACGCCACCGCTGGCCACCTTGTCGTCGACCTTGCTGAAGCGGGTGTAGTTCTGCACGCGCGAGGCATCGTGCGCCCAGTAGCCATCCAGCAGCTCGTAACGAATGCCGGTTTCGTAGGGCACATCGCGGCTGGCATTGGCCACCGCTGCGCGCCATTCGATCTTCAGGTCATCGTATTCGCCGAAGGCATGCGTACCGCGCAACTGGTTGTTGATCAGCTGGCGCTCGTACCACTCGGTGTTGTCGTCGCGCACATCGAACCCGGCCAGTTCATCGCGGCCGGCGCGGCTACGCGCCACCTTCAAGGCGTCGTGCACATACAAGGTGGTCCAGCCGATGGTGTGGCGGCCGTATTCCCAACCCAGGCCCAGCATGCCGTTAGTGCGCACGTTGTTGCGGGTGGTGGCGAAGTCGTAGTTGGAATTGAACTCGACCGTGTCGCCGACAAAGATGCCGTCCTGCTGCTTGCCGGTACGCGTGCGCCACTCGTTGTCGTAGCTGGCCACCGCAATGATGCCCAGCTTGGCCTCGCCCACGTCCATGCTGTAGCCGGCGCTGCCGCCGACATTGACGTCCGGGGCGATGCTGTCCTTTTCCTGCAGCACGTACAGGTTGGCATTGTTCAAGCTGCGGCCGATGCTGCGGATGTCCTCGCGCGAGAAGCTGCCCAGGTCGACGCGCCGGCCGCTCTGGATCGCATCGCGCAACGCGGCAGGCTGCTTGCGCGTGCCATCGTCATAGCCCCACTCGTCATCGCCGGAGCCGTAATAGGTCAGGCCTTTTTCGCCGGTGCTGACGCTGTTGACGCCGCCGCCCACGGTGAGCGAGAGAAACGGTTTATCCGGCACCGTCATCGATTGCAGATCGATCACGCCGCCGCCGAATTCGCCCGGATAATCGGCCGAATAGGTTTTTTGCACGGTCACGCTGGCCAGCACATCGCTGGGAAACAGATCCAGCGGCACCACGCGCTGCATCGGCTCGGGGCTGGGCAAGGGCGAGCCATTGAACAACGCCGAGGAGTAACGCTCGCCCAGGCCGCGCACATACACATATTTGCCGCGCGACAGGCTCAGGCCGGTGACACGCGTCAGCGCCACCGCTGCGCTGCTGTCGCCGGTACGCTCCATGTCCTCACGGGTGATGAAGGACGCCACCTCAGAGGTCTGCAGCATCGGCTCGGGAATGTACTCGCCACGCACCACGACCTGGTCGAGTTGCTTGGGCGCGCTGTTGGTGGTGCTGGTAGTGCTGCTGGTGCCGCTGCTGGAATCGGCCTCGGTCGTGGTCGATTGCGCCAGCGCAGCGCCGGAAAACAACAAGGTGGAAATGGAAAGAGACAGGCCCGTCCGCGAAAGACGGGCGACAGCGGAGGTTCGCATCGTGGGAGCCCTGGCAACTGAAAGATGAAGCTGGACGCATCACGCGGCGACCATCGGGTCGCCGCGTGACGCTATGCCTCAGCAGGGACGATCGGCGGTCAGACCGCAGGTCCAGCCCTGCCACCAGGTGTCGTTGGCATCACGTACGCCACCGATGTAGTTCACCTGCTGGAAGAAGCTGCTCACCCCGTTCAAGCCCTGGAACGCCGGCACGGCGGTTTCGTTGGCGCCATTGACGAAGGTGTTCTGCAACGTGGACACACCGTTGGCAACGTTGTTGGTACCGGCCGCAAACTGGGTGGCCGCACGCGCATCGCTGCCGAAGGCAGTCGGGCAGGCGAAGAACACCGAGTTGAACGTGCCCAGGGTATCGGCATCGGCCAGGTTGAAGCACACCAGGCCATCGCCGGTGCCACCGGTCGGACGCGTGAACACCGAGTTGTAGAACGCGGCCTGCGTGCCCTGGTTGAGCATGATCGCCGCACCGGCGCGCGCATTGCCCACGTAGGTGAAGTTGGCCACCTTCGGACGCGAATACGGCTGACGACGCAGGCTGCTCCACTCGTTCATGCGGTCGCCGCCACCGGCGCGCTGCACCACGATGCCGAACTGCAAGGCGCCGTTCCAACCGGCATCGGTGTCCAGCGAATCGTCGTCGGCACCGGTGATCACCACGTGGCTGCCGTTGACCGAACCACCGAACCATTCGATGCCGTCGTCGGAGCTGTTGTGGATCTGCACGTAATCCAGACGCGTGCCGTTACCCACACCGGCCAGGGTGATGCCCTGCAGCTCATTGTTGGGCGAAATTTCGAAGCCCGAATACATCACGCGCAGATAGCGCATGGAACCGCTGTTGTCGGTGACGCTGTTGCCGCCATAAAACGCGTTGGTGCCTTCGACCTGCGCCTGACATTCCGGCGTACCTGACACGGTGGTGCCCGGGCAGTTGTTGATGGCCGCGCGGCCCAACACCACAATGCCGCCCCACAGGCCGATGGTATTGGCAGTGACGGTGCCGTCCAGCGCCTGACGCGCGGTGAACACGATCGGTGCGGTCGCGCTGCCTTCGGCAAAGATCTGCGAGCCGCGATTGACCACGATGTAGTCGCTACCCGACGAGCCGTACAAGGTCGTGCCCGGCTCGATCGTCAAGATGCCCTGCGCGCTGCCGGCGGCCGGTGCAATGGCATTGCCGCCGCGGTCGGTCCCCACGTTGACGCGGCCACTGATCGAATACGCAGTGCCTGCACGTGCCGGTACAACCAGATTGCCGGTGATGGTGTCCGGCAACTGGCAGGCGCGCAGCGTGTTGTTGGCGATGGTGCCGACGTTGGAAAAACCGGTCGGGCAATCCGCAGCCGGGCCGGTCGGTGCCGGTGCGGGCGTCGGTGCCGGCGTGGGCGCCGGGGTCGGTGCAGGAGCGGGTGTCGGTGCGGGCGGAAACGCGCCCTCGCCAGGCGAAGCGACGCGGTCGGCACCACCACCGCAGGCGGACAGCGCCAGTGCGGTACCAAACGTCATCAGTAATGTCTTGCTGCTGTTGCGAACGGCCATGCGGCTGATCTCCAGGTCAAAAGGTCCGGTATGAAGAGGAGTCGTCAAGAATTGGTGGCGTTCCGCGCACTGCAGTGGCGAGCACGTTCAAGATCCCCGTCACTTTTATAGGGGCTATGTGTTGCATTTGTCTTACCGCGACACATTTGACATAAATCTGCCACACGTTGGCATGCACTGTAGGGCGATGACATCGACCACTATTCCCGCCGCGCTGGGCGATTGGATCATTGCGCAGGCAATGGCCGGCCAACCGCCCGAGCAAGCGCTACAACCGCTACTGGATCAGGGCTGGAACGAGCAGGACGCCATCGACGCGGTCGAAGCGCTGTTGCGTGAGCACATCCAGCAACACGCAGTGACACACAGCCTGCCGGTACCGGTGCGCGTGCCTACGGTGTTGCAGGACAACGATGCCTCGCTGCTGGAGTTGGGCGACCGCCAGGTGCGTGTACTGGTCAGCCTGCTGCTGCCGCGCGTGGTGGTGCTGGGTGATTTTCTGTCCGATGCCGAATGCGATGCCTTGATCGCACTGGCACAACCACGCCTGGCACGTTCGCGCACAGTGGACAACGACAACGGCGCGCAGATCGTGCACGCCGCGCGCACGAGTGACAGCATGTGTCTGCAACTGGGCCAGGACGCGTTATGCCAACGCATCGAAGCGCGCATCGCACGCCTGCTCGATTGGCCGGTAGACCACGGCGAAGGGTTGCAGGTCCTGCGCTACGCCACCGGCGCGGAATATCAGCCGCACTACGACTATTTCGACCCAACCGCCGCCGGCACACCGGTGTTGTTGCAGGCCGGCGGTCAACGCCTCGCATCGCTGGTGATGTATCTCAACACGCCCGAACGCGGCGGCGCCACGCGCTTTCCCGATGCACATCTGGACGTGGCCGCCGTCAAAGGCAACGCAGTATTTTTCAGCTACGACCGCCCGCATCCGATGACGCGCAGCCTGCATGCAGGCGCACCGGTACTGGCCGGCGAAAAGTGGGTCGCAACCAAGTGGTTGCGCGAACGCGCGGTGCGTTTGCCCTAGTCAGTCAAGCGCGCGATGCCCTAACTGCTTGCGGGACACCGCACCAGACAGTTTGCTGGTTACTTGAAAAACATGCACACCGACTATCTCGACCGGTCCTTGCCCGCTCACCAGCGCGGGACCTTACGCGGCATGGATGCCGCGTAAGAGCCTACACGGACGTACTTGCGGCGTGTCCCGCGATGGTGGGCGGGCAAGGGCCCTGCAGCGAAGTCACAGATCAACCGCTCCGTAACTGATCTATCCGCACTCTCCATGCGTTTCAAGACAACCGAGATTTCGAGTCTTAGCGCCATTTAGATGCGATCAAAAGCTTGGTGTGATACGCCCAGGGTTCCGTAGACACTCAAGACCCTCGTTGCGCGTAGCGCCGTTCAAACTCTACAGGGGACAGGTCGCCAG
>NZ_MDFM01000046.1 GCF_002939985.1 Xanthomonas hortorum pv. cynarae
AACTGCTCACGGCTGATGTCACTGGGATAGCGTGCTCTCATCTCCATATGATCGGATATTTCGGGCAGACTTTGAACAGGTTCTGATAACGCCGCGGCCGATCATCGTCCCGATGCACCCGAGCAACAAGCAGCTTTTGACACGACCACCGACTCACTCTCTGGTGCGGTGGCCTCGCCGATTGCGGGACCATGTGGCGGCATGGATGCCGCCACTGAGCCTCCAGGGATGGATTCACGGCGTGTCACGCAATCGGCGAGGACACCGCGCGCTCGACCAGCGCGGCTTGGGATCATCCAGATAACGAGAAGGGCTTACGACTTACGAATCCCTAATCACGAATCCCCAATCCCAGCCCCACTCATAACGCCCAGCGCACGCCGATCAAATACTGCCGCGGCACACCTGGCGCGAGAAAACGGGCCGGGCCGGTTTCCACTGCCGCATCCTGCGGGCGCGCAAGTTCGCCATCTGGGAAGACATCTTCGGCCACTGCCGCATATGTCGCGTAGCGGCGGTTGAAGACGTTGTCGACGCGGGCAAACAGCGATAGCCGGTCACTGAATTGCCAACGTGCCTGCAGGTCTACCAGCGCATAGCCGGCGGTGCCGATGTCGATACGCTCGGGTGCGGGTTCGCCGTCTTCGGCGTTGTCGACCTGGCCATCTTCATTGCCGCTGGCCACGCGCCCGGAGACTGCACGCACACCAGCGCCCAAGGTCAGCGCATCGCGCTGCCATTCCACCCCGAGCTTGAGGTTGTGGCGCGGCAATGCGGCGATGCGTAAGCCGGGACGCAAGGTGATTACACGCTCGCCGGAAAGCAATTCGCCATCGCTGCGATAGGTCGCATCCAGAAAGCTGTAGCCGGCCGACCACTGCCAATCGCCGCTGCGCAGGCGTAGCGACAGATCTGCGCCTTGATACCGGGTGCGGCCGACATTATCGAAGTAACCCAGCTGTGTGTCCGGCGCGCGCAAGAACAAAATATCGTCGCGATTGTCGGCGCGATACACCGACACCGTGGCATTGGTGTTGGCCGACGGCGTCCAGCGCGCGCCGAGTTCGTAAGTGCGCGAAATGATCTGCTCAAGGCGCGGGTCGGCTTGCAGGCCGGTCGGCAAGCGGCATGGCTGGGTGGGATCGGCGCAGCCCAATTCGATCGCGGTTGGCGCACGGCTGTTTTGCGCGACCGAGCCGTATAACGTCAGCCCCGAATCGAGCCGATGGGTCAACCCCAACGAGGGATTTGCTTTCGCATAGACGAAGCGCTCGCGCGGGCGGTCGCCGTCTTCGGCGGTGGAAAGAATATTGTCCACCACCACATGGTTCCAGCGCACTGCAGCGGTGAGATGAGTAGCAGCGTCCAGCGCCCAGGTGTCGGCGACGAACACACCCAGCGTTTTGGTGCTGCCGCGCACGCCGGAAAAGAACGCGCGCTCGGCATCCGGATCGGCGGCGACCGAGCGGTCTGGCTGCACCCAACCATCGCGGACGAATTGCTGATACCGCACATGGCCGCGATCGAAGGTCACGCCGGTGCTGAGTGCATGCGCGCCCCATTGTCTGCTCAGGTTGAGCGCAAAACCCTGCGCTTCCTGGCGCATCTGGGTGGTATTGAGCGCGCCGCTGGGCAATGCATCGGCATCGGCGCGTGCCACATCGCAATCGGCATCCAGTGCGCTGCCATCGGCGGCATAACCCGATGCGCATTCTTCGACGAATTCTTCGTAGTCTTCGCCGATATCGCCATTGACGGTGTCGCGACGACCCACGCGCGAGTAGGCCAGTGCGTGCAGTGCGGTGTCCGCGTCGAAACGATGGTCCAGCTGCGCGGTGAACAACGTATTGCGATTGCGGGTGAGATCGGGCGAGGTGTACACCGAGCGGCGGTCGGCGCGATACAAGCCGGGCTCGGGGCCATCGTCGGTGTAGCGCGTATCCGGCAACAAGCCATTGCCGATCAGGCGGCTGCGCCCGTGCAGCACCGACAGGCTCCAATCGGTCTGCTCGCCTTGCTTACCGACCTTGCCGAACAGCGTGCCAAGGCGACCTTCGGAGGCATCGCGCCAGCCGTTTTCATCGAAGCCGGTGACCGCGACAAAGCCATGCCACCCGTCCTGACTGACGAGGCCGTAACTGGCGTCCAGCCGCTTGCGTGCGCCGCTGCCGATGCTCACTTCGCCCTGTAATCCAGGTGCGGTCAAACCGGAGGCGGTGGACAGCACCACCGCACCACCGAGCGTGTTCGGCCCGAACAAGGGATTGGAGCCGGGCATCAGGGTCACCGCGTTGATTGCCGACTCGGGCAGCATGTCCCAGCTGACGATATCGGCGAACGGTTCGTTGAAACGCACGCCATCCAGATACACCGATACCCCTTGCGAGGCGCCCGGCAAGGCGGAGGCGCGAAAGCCGTGGAAGGTGAGATCGTTCTGGAACGGACTGCCTTGCACATCATTGCCGTCCACACCGACAAAGCGCCGCTGCAGCAGATCGCTGAGGTTGTTGCTGCGCCCGCGCGACAGCTCGCCATTGGTGGCCGATTGCACCATGTACGGCAACTGCGCCGCGTCGATGGTGGTGCCGGGAATCGGTGTGGCGGTGACCTCGATACGGTCCAGCCAGGTCACCTGCGGCGCGTCTTCGGCCATTGCAGTGCCGATCGTACCAGCGCACAGCAGCGCTGCGCAGGCGCAGGCAAGCCGATGTCGTTGCAATGCATTGCGGCCATGGCGTGCGGCGCGAAACGGCGGTGTGCTGCGATACCCCAGTAAGTGATGCGTCGACCTCATGTTCTCTCCCTCAATAAAGCACGATCGATTTGATGCCGCGCGCTGCACGCAGATCCGCCAGCGCCTGATTGATGTCGTCCAACGCCAGGGTGCGCGTGATCAAAGGCGCCAGCTGGATGTCGCCTTGCAGATAGCGCTCGACGTAGCCAGGCAGCTCGCTGCGCCCTTTTACCCCGCCGAATGCGCTACCGCGCCAGACCCGCCCGGTCACCAGTTGAAACGGGCGCGTGCTGATTTCCTGCGCGTCGTCGGCCACGCCGAGAATGACGCTCTCGCCCCAGCCCTTGTGGCAGCACTCCAGTGCCGCGCGCATCGCACCGACATCGCCGACGCATTCGAAACTGTGGTCGGCGCCGCCGTCGGTGAGGTCCACGATCACCTGCTGGATCGGTGCGCCGTAGTCGCGCGGATCCAGGCAATCGGTGGCGCCCAACGCACGCGCCAGCGCGAATTTGGCTGGATCGATATCCACTGCGATGATGCGCCCGGCCTGCGCCAGCACCGCGCCCTGCACCACCGACAAGCCGATGCCGCCCAGCCCGAACACCGCCACGCAATCGCCGGGCCGCACATGCGCGCTGTTGAGCACCGCACCGACACCGGTGGTGACCGTGCAGCCGAGCAGGCAGACCTGATCCAGCGGTGCATCCGGATGGATACGCGCCACCGCGATCTCCGGCAACACCGTGTATTCGGAAAACGTGCTGGTGCCCATGTGATGCAGGATCGGCCGCCCGTTCAATGAAAAGCGGCTGCTGCCATCGGGCATCAGCCCGCGCTCCTGGCTGCCGCGGATCGCCTGGCACAGGTTGGTGCGACCGGAGCGACAGAACTTGCACACGCCGCATTCGGGCATGTACAGCGGGATCACGTGATCGCCGACACGCACGCTGGTGACGCCGATGCCCACGGCTTCGACGATGCCGGCGCCCTCCTGCCCCAGGATCACCGGAAAGCTGCCCGCGTGCCCGTGCGCCAATGCATGCGCATCGCCATGGCAGATACCGGTGGCGACCAGGCGCACCAGCACCTCGCCGGGCCGCGGCGGCTGCAGGTCCACCTCTTCGATGGTCAGCGGCTGGTGCGGACCCCATGCCACCGCAGCGCGTGTCTTCATCCGGCCTCCCTGGCGCGCGTCGGCATGGCCGCCGCTCAGCGCGCGATCACCACGCCCCACGGCAATTCGCCGACGGGGATCTGTTTGATCTGTTGCAACGTCGCGGTGTCGATCACGCTCACCGTGTTCGAGCGCCCGTTGGCGACATACAGCTTGTCGCCGGCCGGTGTCAGCGCCGGATTCCACGGCCGCAGCCCCACTGCAATTTCGGCAAGACTGCGTGCGCTTTTGGTGTCGATCACGCTGACCGTGCCGGCACCGCCATTGGATGCGTACAACCGCGCGCCATCGGCCGACAACGCCACCCCCGCCGTGCGCACGCCGGCCGGCAGACTGGCGCGGCGTTGCCGCGCTTTCAGGTCGATCACGTCCACCACGTTGGCGGTTTCCTGCGCGATGTACACGCTATGCCCGTCCGGTGCGAACGCCATGCCGCGCGGATGGCCGCTGGTGGCGACCACACCGCGCGATTGACGGGTGGCCAGCTCGATCATGTCCATGTCGTTGGAGCCTTCGTTACTGGTGAGCAACCACTGCCCGTCCGGCGTATAGGCGCAATGCTCCGGCGCCTGCCCGCGCGTGGCGATCACCTGCTGCAGCTTGAACTGCGCGGCATCGATCAACATCACCTGATTCTGCCCTTCCACACACACCGCGAACTGTTTGCCATCCGGCGACAACGCGATGCCTTCGGCGTTCTCGCCGATCTGCACGCTGCGCAGCACCGCATCTTTTTCGGTATCGAGTTCGATCAAACGATGATGCTCGGCATCGATCAGATACAGATGCCCGTGCGGGCCCGGCAACAGCTGCTGCAGGCGTTTGCCGAGCTGGCCTTGCGCACTGAGCGTGCGCACCACCGTATCGGTGTGCGTATCGATCACCGAGACCGTGCCGCTGCGCTGATTGGGCACATACGCAAACACCGGCGGTATTGAGGGCGCCGGTGCTGCTGCAGGAGTTGCTGCAGGGGTCGCAGCAACCACCGTCGCAGGTGCGGTGCTCGCCGCAGGCGCAACAGCGTCGCGCTGGCAGCCCGCCACTGTGAGCAGCGCGCCCAGCACCATTGCGACATAGACGCGCTGCCACCTGATCAGCGCTGACCTCATTGCGCCTTGCCCGCAGTCTTGTTGATCGAATGGATGAAGGCGAGCAATTTTTCGGTGTCGCCCGGCTTGAGCACCGGCGCGAACGGCGGCATCTGCCCGACCACTTTTTCATGTCCAACGCGGGTCTTGCCGTGGGTGATCATCGCTGCCGTGCCTTCGCTGATCAGCGCGCGCAAGGTGTCGTCGTCGCTGCCATATACCCAGATATCGTTGGTCAACGGCGGGCACATGCCACCGCCACCGGTGCCACCGTGACAGGCGTTGCAACCGGCCGAGAAATAGATCTTCTTGCCTTCGGCAATCAGCTCGGGCGTGACCTTGACCTCGGGTCCCTTCGGAATCGGCACGACCGCAGCCGGCGGCGCCGGTGCCGTGGCCGGATCCGGCGCGGGCCCGGCGGCCGGGTTGGGCACCCCGGCGGTCGCCGCTGCAGGCGCAGCGGTACCGGTAGCCGGCGCAGGCGTATTGGCAGCCGGCGGAGCGGCCGCCTCAGATGCGGGCGCTGATGGCGGCGCCTCCTTGCCGCACGCGGCCAGCACAACGCTGAGCATCAACGCGCACAGCGGTGCGCGCATGGAACGATCGAAACAACCCACAGTGGACTTGCGCATGGACGAACCTTTCTGATCGGAGGGAACACCGCGCACCCCGTGCACGCGGCAGGTGACACAGTCATTGCCGAAGTCATTGCCGAGACGGACGCTTGGCCTTTGTGAGCAGCGTGGCCAGCGCGGTGTCGCCGCGTGCCTGCGCCAACGCGGCGGCGGTCTTGCCATCGCGATTGCGTGCGGCAGGATCGGCACCGGCCGCCAACAAGCGCTTGGCCACTGATTCGCGCCCGGCCGCTGCGGCCAGCATCAATGCGGTGACGCCGGCCTGGTTTGCGTGGCCGACGTCGGCCCCGCGTGCCAGCACCGCATCGAGAATCGCCGGGTCGTCACGCGCTACCGCAAACATCACCGGCGTGAACCCGGTGGGATTGGCACGCCGCGCGTTCGCACCCGCTGCCAGCAATGCCTGCACCACGCCGACATCGGCGTAAGACACCGCCAGCTCCAGCGCGCTCCAGCCATCGCTGGAGACGGTGTCCACCGGTGCACGCTTGCCCAGCAACTTGGCCACACTGTCGGCATCGTTGGCCCAGGCCGCCTTCATCAACGCGGTCCAGCCGCTGCTATCGCGCGCATCCAGGCGTGCACCGGCATCGAGCAACAGGCTGACCAGGTCCGGTTCCTGATTGCGGATCGCCTGATGCAGCGGCGGCTCGCCGAGCAGGTTGGGACGATTGGCATCGGCGCCATGCCGCAACAGCCACGCCGCACGCACGCCATCGCCGGCATCCAGCGCATGCGCCAGTTCCTGGTTCGGGTCGGCACCGTCGGCGATGCGCAGTTGCAGCTGCGCCAGTTCCTGCGACGACGCGGCCGGGCTCGGCGCCTCCGAGACCGGCGTCGGCGTCGCATACGGCCCGTGCGATGCCAGATCGCCTGCCACCACGCAGTCGCTACACCGCACCAGCGGCACGTGGTAACTGCGCAGAATTTCGGCGATCTTTGCCGCGCTCTGTTGCAGGGCCGTGTTCAACGCATCGCGCAGGTCTGCGTTCTTGCGCGACACCGCCCACGCCATCGAGTACTCCAAGACCGAATCGTCGATGGTGTTGAGCGGCACCACGCCCAGCCCGCTGCGTTGCGCGTAATACCCGGCCACCGGGCCCCAGGATTCGGCCGCATCCAGTTCGTTGGCGGCGACGCGTTCGACCAACTTGCCGGGATGTTCTTCCGGCGCGGTGGCCGAGTCGTAAAACAGATACTGCACATCGCCGCTGATGCCGTGCTCGTATAACGCCTGGCGTGCGGGCGAGCTTTGGAACACGCCCAGCCGCAGCTTTTTCAGTGCCGGGTCGTCCAGCGAGGTCGGCACCAGATCCAAACCCTTGCGCGTCACCAGCACATAGGCCGAGCGATACAGCGGGCGCGTGGTCAGGCCCTGCTCGAAATCGCTGTTGAGATCCATCAACACATCGCAGCGGCCGGCATTGATGGTGCTGCGTGCCAGCCCGCGTTGGTAGTAGGTGCGCCACTCGTATTCCAGGCGCCGGCCCATGGCATCGGCCACGACCTGCGCGATCTTGTTCTGGAAGCCCTCGCCGGCCTTGTTGGACAGCGGCATGTTGCCCGGGTCGGCGCATACCCGCAGCACAGTGGGATCGGGCGCAGGTGGCGGCGTGTTGGCCGGCGTTTGCGCGGAGGCTGGCGCTGCAGTGGATGCAGGCGCCGCTGTGGGCGCCGCACCGGAATCAGAAGCGCGAGCCGTCGGTGAGGACGGCTCGCGTGTGCAGCCTGCGGCGACGAGTCCGAGGCTGCAAAGCACCAGCAGCTGACGCAGCTGCCGGCTCATGCCACGCGTACCGGCAGCCAGCTGCCGGTGCGCGCTTGCAACGCCTTGCCTGGATCTCATCGTGCGGTCTTCGCTGCGGCGTTGGCGGTGCCGCCACCTGCGGCCGCGGTAGCGGTGGCACTGGCGGTCACGGTCTTGCCGGCGCCATCGATGCGGAAGGTGTGCACCATGCCGCCGAGCGGGATCTTGTCGAAGCCGGCACCGAATGCCAGACCGGCTGCGCCCAGCGCGCCATACGGATCGGCCGGGTCCAGACCTGCGGCGACCGGCAGGCCGATCCAGCCACCGATGCCGGAGAACACTGCCACGTACTGGTGCCCATTGGCCTTGTAGGCGATCGGGTTGCCGATGATGCCGGAGGGCAGTTTCATCTCCCACAGCTTCTTGCCGGTGTCCTTGTCCACCGCACGGAACCAGCCATCCAGCGTGCCGTAGAACACCAGCCCGCCATCGGTGACCAGGGTGCCGCTCCACACCGGGAACTTCTCCTTGATCTCCCACTTGGACTTGCCTTCCACCACATCGAATGCCTTGACGATGCCCAGTGCACCCGGCTCGTTAGGCTTCATCATCACGTTGGCGAACACGTAGGGCAGACCCATCATGGTGTTGCCGCGTTCCTGCGGTTCCAGCTCCATATGCCAGTTGTTGGTGCCGCAGAAGAACACCGCCGAATTGGCAGGGTCCACCGAGCACGGCTGCTGGTCCTTGCCGCCCATTGCCGAGGGGAACGCCTGCACTTTCTTGCCGCGTTCCAGTGGCGAATGCGCGGCCACCTTGACCGGGCGGCCGGTCTTCATGTCGATGCGTTCGGCCCAGTTGGCCGGCACGAACTTGTGCGCGCGCAGCAAGGTGCCGTCGCGACGATCGAGCACATACGCAAAGCCGTTACGATCGAACTGCACCACCGAGGGAACTTCCTTGCCGTCGATGGTCAGATCGACCAGGATCGGCTCGTTGATGCCGTCGTAATCCCACTGGTCGAACGGGGTCTTCTGATAGCCCCACACCGCTTCGCCGGTATCGATCTTGCGGGCGAACAGGGTCATCGACCACTTGTTGTCATGCTCGCCGTTGTTGCATTCCTCCTGCGAAGTCTTGCCGCAGCGATACGACGGGCTCCACAGACCGGGATTACCGGTGCCGTAATAGAGCAGCTTCAACTTCGGGTCATAGCTATACCAGCCCCAGGCCGCGCCGCCGCCGCGCTTCCATTCGTCGTTGGGAAAGGTCTTCACACCCAGATCGCCGAGCTGGCCATGCTGCGGGTTGGCCTTGTTGAAATCCGCACCCAGGCAGATCGATTTATCGGTACCGGCCGCATCGCAGGACCACACCTGCTTGCCATCGGCCAGGCTGTAGGCCGCCACGCGCCCGAGCACGCCGAACTCGTTGCCGCTGATGCCGGCGATCACTTTGCCGTCGGCAATGATCGGCGCCATGGTGATGGTTTCGCCCTTGTCCGGATGCCCGAGTTTCTGCTTCCACACTTCCTTGCCGGTCTTGGCATCGAGTGCGATCACATCGCCGCTCAGGCTGCCGAACACCAGCTTGCCATCGGCATACGAAGCGCCGCGGTTGACCGTATCGCAGCACGCCACCGCCACCGAGCGTTCGTCCTGTTGCGGGGTGTATTTCCACAACACCTTGCCGCCGTCGTCCTGCGCTGCCAGGTCGATGGCAAACACGTTGTTCGGGTAGGCACTGACCATGTACATGATGCTGCCGATCACCAGCGGCTGGCCTTCGTGGCCGCGCGTGGCATCGGTCTTCATCTCCCACGACATCTTGAGATTCTTGACGTTGTCGCGATTGATTTCGGCCAGCGGGCTATGCCGGGTAAGTGCGAAGTCGCGCCCGATGCCGCCCCAGTTATCCGGGTTGCTGGCATTGGTGGTGAATTCGCCATCGGTGTCGACCACGGCGGCGGCCGGCGGCGCAGCGGCGGGCGCGGCTGCCGGTGCGGGCGCTGCAGTTTCAGTGGCGGCGTCCTTTTTACAGCCGGACAGCGCGGCGCTCAGCGCAAGCATGAGCAGCGCACCGCTGCGAATGCTGCGACAGGAAGATTGATGCATATGCGTCTACCCCTTCGATTGAACAACCAGTTGGTTGAAACATCCGCAGCGCAGGCACTGTTGCAGCCAGTTGCGTCGCAGACGTCGGAAACGTCGAGGGAGAAGAGAGCAAACGCCATGCCAGTGCACTGGTGCGATGCACCATGTCGGGGCAGCGGGGCTTTGCTGTGATGGCAGTCGCTTGAGCGAGGCGCACTGTCACGGTTTTGGCACAGTTTGCACCGGGCGTGCTGTTACATCGGTGGTGCAGATGGTTCGGTTTTGCCAGTCAGCAAGTGCCATGGCAATGACTGCGGGTTTTGCTCGCTGCTGGCTGCATCAGGTCGCGTCCGCAGCTTTTGCTGGCACGCCTTGTTCCAACACACTGCATGTAAATCAGGCCCCGTTTTTCCGTCAGACATCGACCGAAATCGTTGGCGCTTGCGCGCGTACCGGCGTGGGACCTTACGCGGCATGGATGCCGCGTAAGAGCCTACACGGACGTACTTGCGGCGTGTCCTACGCTGGTACGCGTGCAAGCGCCCTCAGCAGATCGAAGTCTTAGCGCACAACCGGCAGGCGTCATGCGCAGGGTTCATCGATGCGCGGCGCCGCATCCGGGAGCGGGACACGCCGTGAATCCGTCCGTGGAGGCTCGGTGGCGGCATCCATGCCGCCACACGGTCCCGCACCCGGATACGGCACCGCGCTCCCACTGTTCGCGCCTGCTGGTTGGCAAGCACTGCAGGTCGATGCCATGCATTTGGACTTACGCATTCGATGTCGTCGGCATCGATATTTTCGTGGCCGAGGGTCACTGTTAGTCAGGTGGACGTTTGATGTTGCGCGATAACGTCCCTGGGAACTTTCATGCGCCGTGTGGCGCGAGTCACTTTCTCTGCTTGCCCGCCATTGCCATCGAATACATCGGGCAAGCTCCGCGATACGGAGTCCCTCGTCATCCTCATCCAAAGACAGTGCGACGAGCGCTGCATCGCAATCGATCCATCCGCACTTTGCGCCTGCTTGCCAGACAGCGCGCTAGCCTTTCCACCGCATCAGCAACTGCGTGCAATCCTGCAGACGCCAGTCGGCAAAGCCGGGCCAGGGGTCACCCGGCGTGTTGACCAGCACCGTGCAGGCGCCAACGGCACGACCGCAGGCCAGGTCGTTGTGGTGGTCGCCGACCATCACCAATGCCGCACCGTCGACCGACCAGCGTCGTTCGAAATACTGCAGGCCATCGGGCGCGGGTTTGGGCGCGGCCTCGTCACGGCCGACGATGGTGTCCCAGGCAAATGCATCGTGCAGGCCGATCGCCTGCAACGTCAGCTGCGCCAGTTCGCGTGCGTTGCGGGTAAGCATGCCGAGTTGGCATCCGGCCGCCTGCAATGCACGCACCAGTTCCACTGCACCGGGCGCGGCGCGTGCGGTCCATGCGAGCTCACGCTCGTGCTCGAGTAACCATGCGTGTTTGGCAGCAGCCTGGTCGGCAGGTAGCGATGCCAGGTGATGCAGGATGTCGGCCTCGGACGGGATCTCCAACACGCGTCGAATCAATGCGAAATCATGCACGGCTTCGGTCAACGTGCCATCCATGTCGAAGACCCAGTGGCGGTAGTCGGACAACGCGGGAGATGTCTGTGTGATGGTCATGCAGTCCATACGTGCATACGTGCGAAGACGTGAGAGTGGTGAACGCAACACGGCAGGCAATCGTCAGGCGAATGCACACCTTGCGCAATCGCCAGGATAGACGCGGGGCACACGCCGATGCAGTGCACCGACCGCGCGTCTATGTGCCGCGCGGTCGGCAGTGGCGTCTACTTCCAGCCCGGCATCTGCGTGTTATCCAGCCCACCCACTTCGAACTCGGCGGTACGCGTGCCGCCGGCTTTCACCGGGAACGCGATGCTGACGCGCTTGGCATTGCGCACCAATTTCCACAGCGCCTTGTCGTCGTCGATGAACATCGCAATCGCTTCATCGGTGTCGGGGCGATGCGCGGCCATCGGGCGCGCTGCGCCGCCGTCGGCCGAGACCTGCACCTTGCAGCCGCTGTAGCAGTTGAAGTCGCCGGCCTTGAGCACCAGATAGCTGTGGCGCTTCCACTGCGGGTGATCGCGGAACACCAGGCTCACCGGCTTCGGGCCGCTACCGTCCACGTCCACGCGTTCCTTGGCATCGATCATCGCCGAGCGCTGCGTGCCGCCCTTGGCCGGCACCTGCGAGTACTGCCATAACGCCTGCATGCGGCGCAGTTCGCGCGCCTGCTCGCCCTTGGCCTTGATGTCGGCGTAACCGGGCTCGATGCGCGTGGCCGCAGCGGTGCCGGCGTAGCCTTCCAGCAACGCGGCGCCATGCGCGCGTGCCATATCCCAGTTTTCAGCCTTCACTGCCTCGTCGTATTGCTTGGCGAGCGCATCGGCTTGCTGTTCCTTGGCTTGTGCCTGCGCGGTCTCCTGCGCCTGACGTTGTGCCTCGCGGTCAGTACATCCACTCAATGCAGCGACGCACAGGGCCGCGCTCAGCAGATACTTCATCGTCGACTCCGGGGCGAATTCAATGGCAACGATACCAGCCTGCCCCGATGGAATTGATCAACGGCTTGCGCAGACAACCTGCCCGTGATCAGACGGCCGGACACTGTAGGAGCGCACCCGGGCGCGATGGGGCTGCACCGGGAATGCCACATCGCGCCCGGGTGCGCTCCTACAACAGCGATGGAAGCAGCGGGAGGGCGTCTGCACGCCCTCCCCTGCCATTACAGCTGCTTGGCCGGTGCCGCCTTGGCCTTGGCGATCATCTCGGCCACCGAGGCGGTGGTGATCGGGTGATAGCTGGGCCTGGCCTTTTCGAAGGCCTGTTCGGCGAAGGCGATGCCGTCCGGGGTCTTCAACAACTCGGCGTAGATCGGCAGCACCAGCTTGCGGCGACCGACGCGTTCGATGAACTCGCCTGCTGCGGCCTGTGCGTCGGTGTAGCCGCTACGGATCGCCAGCGGGTACCAACGCATCGCGATTTCGCCGTTCGGGGTGCCGGTGAAGTGGTAGGCATCATCCAGTTGCTTGAGCTGTTCCGGCTTCAAGGTCGCGCCCATGCCGCTGAGGAAATGCACCCATTCCTGCGTGCCCCATTCGCCGGTGACCTGCTTGTTGGGTAGCGTGCCGCTGCCGCTCCAGGCGATGCGTGCGGTATCCACGATCGAGAAGCTGCGCGAGCGCGCCTTGGCCGCAAACGCCGGGATGCCGGGCTGCTTCAACCACGCATCCACTTCGGCCGCGCTGACCGTGTTGGGATGCTTGTCCAGCAGGTTCTTGTTGAGGTACTCGACGAACTGGTCGGTAGTGGCGCTCTGGAAGGCGTGATCGTCGAACCAGCCGCGCAGGAACGGGTCGAACACTTCGCGCCCGAAGCGTTGCTCCAGGAACTGCAGGAACCAAGCGCCCTTGACGTAGGCCACCTGGCTCAAGGCTTCGTCGGGGTCACGCTCGGCCAGCGGCGGCAGTGCCAGCGCCTGGTCGGCCGGCGCCATGTCCTTTACTTCGGCCAGCAGATCGCCCTGGTCGATCTCGCGCTCCATCTCGGCCATCTCCGCGCCGTACAACGCCTCGGTGATGCGCGCCTGCACGTAGGTGGTGAAGCCTTCGTTGAGCCAGATGTCCTTCCAGCTGGCATTGGTCACCAGATTGCCCGACCAGCTATGCGCCAGTTCGTGCGCGACCAGCGAGACCAGCGACTTGTCGCCGACGATCACGGTGGGCGTGGCAAAGGTCAGGCGCGGATTTTCCATGCCGCCGAACGGGAACGACGGCGGCAGCACCAGCATGTCGTAACGGCCCCAGCGATACGGGCCATAGAGTTTTTCGGCGGCACCGATCATCTTTTCGGTGTCTTCGAATTCCTTGGCGGCCTTGTCGGCCATGGCCGGCTCGGCCCACACGCCCGAGCGCGCGGAGATCGGCTTGAACACTACATCGCCTGCGGCAATCGCCAGCAGATACGAGGGAATCGGCTCGGGCATTTTGAAACTGTAATCGCCATCGCGCGCGGCCTTGGGGTCGTTGTCGGCGCTCATCAGCACCATCACGTCCGGGCGCGAGGTCACATGCGCGCTGTAGGTGAAGCGCACGCTCGGGGTGTCCTGCAACGGCACCCAGCTGCGCGCGTGGATCGCCTGCGACTGGCTGAACATGAAAGGCAGCTGCTTGCCTTCGGTCATCGACGGCTCCAGCCACTGCAGGCCCGAGGCAGTGGGCGCGGTGTGATAGGTGATCACGACCTTGGCCGGCTGGTTCGGCGCTTCGATGGTGAGCTTGCTGCCGAAGGTCTTGTCGGCCGGCGCCAGCGCGAACTGCAGCGGCGCCAGCGCGCCCTTGCCATCGTCGGCCTGCACCTGCGCGATGCTCAGCTCGCGCGTATCCAGCACCAGTTGTTTGGCGGCCTTGTCCTTCCACTCCAGGGTGTAAGTCGCAGTGCCGCCGATCTGCTTGGCGTCGAAATCCAGCTTCAGGTCCAGCGCCAGATCCTTGATGACCACCAGCTGCGGCTGGGCGTAGGAGCTTTCGTCGTGGTTGCGGGCGTCTGCTTTCACGGGGGCCTTGGCGGTGGCGGCCGGTGCCGCGTTGGTCGCGGCTGGCGGTGTGGACTCGTTGGAACAGCCGGCCAGCGCAATGGAGACGGCCAGGGACAGCGACAGGAACGGGAAGCGCATCGACGGCACCGCGGCAAGGGGAATCGGGCATTTTAACGCTCTGGGCCGCTGCCTGCCCGTGCCATCGCTGGCGGCTCAGGTCACCGGATGACTGCGCGGGGTGTCGTGCCCGTCGCGCACCAGGCGCCGGCCGCCGGAGAACTTGGCGCGGTACATCGCCGCATCGGCGCGCCGATACAACTCGGTGGCATCCAGACCCTGCTCGCAGACCGCGCTGCCGGCGCTGACATGCAGCGGCGCTTCGTCGGCATCGTCGCGTTCGAGCATCGACAGCCATTGATTGAGTTTGAGCGTGGCCTCGTCTTCGCCGGCATGCACGCCGATTAAAAATTCATCACCGCCCCAACGCCCGATCCAGTCCTGCGCACCGAGCCAGCCGTACGCCGATTCCACCAGCCGCACCAACACGCGGTCACCGGCCAAATGGCCGAAACGGTCGTTGATCGTCTTGAGGTTGTCCATGTCCAGCACGAACAACACGAACGGCCAGCCTTCGCGCTGCGCGGCGGTGACCGAGTCCAGCATCGCCTGCTCGCACCCGCGCCGGTTCAACGCCTCGGTCAGCGAATCGAACAAGGCGTGCTTCTTGAGATCGCGCATGCCGGCATCGATACCGCGCAGGCTGCGATTGATGCCGCGCAGCAAACGCCCCAACTCGTCGTCGCCATGTTCGGGCAGCGTAGGCAGGCGTTGATCGGCGTAATACGCATCCAGCGCGTCGGCGGCGATGCGCAGTGGCGCGAGCAGGCGATACAGTGCAGAGAGCGTCAGCGCAGTGCCCGCCAGTGTGGCCAGCAATGCCACGATCACCACCGACCACAGCGGGCGTCCACCCAACTCGCTTTGCGATGCCAGCCAGACGATCAGCAACAGCAGCGGCAGATGGATGCCGACAAACGTCACCGCCAGCAGCTTGGCGCTGAAGGAGCGAGGAAACACGCGCGACAGCCCTGCGTACAAGCGCATGCACGTCTCCAGCGAAAGGTGGCCTAGTGTCGCCGACCATTGGTGGAGCCAACGCGACGGGAGTCTCAAAAGTTTGTCGGCAAACGCAGGCGCGCAAGTCGTGATGGCGCGGCAAGCGAACACAAGCGCAGCGTCCTTGCGCGATATCCGGCGCGCGATGCACGCCGGACCAGACGCTCAGCCAACGCAGCGTGGTATCACGCTCAGATCTTGTAACCGGAGTGGATCGCCACGATGCCGCCGGTCAGATTCTTGAAGTGGCAACGCGCAAATCCGGCCTCGCCCATCATGCCCTTGAGCGATTCCTGCGGCGGATGCTTGCGGATGCTCTCGGCCAGGTACTGGTAGCTGTCGGCATCGCGTGCGAACAGCTGGCCCAGCTTGGGCAAAATCTTGAACGAGTGGAAGTCGTAGATCGGCTTGAACCAATCGGCGGTGACTTCGGAAAATTCCAGCACGCGCGCCTGCCCGCCCACCTTCAACACGCGGTACATCTCGCGCAGCGCGGCGTCTTTATCGGTGACGTTGCGCAGGCCGAAGGAGATGGTCACCAGATCGAAGCTCTGATCCGGGAACGGCAGCGCCTCGGCATTGCATTGCACGTAGTCGAAGCCGGCCACCAGGCCACGGTTGGTCAGCCGGTCGCGGCCCACCGAGAGCATGCCGGCGTTGATGTCGCCCAACACCACCGCGCCCTCATTGCCCACACGCTCCTTGAGCAGCACCGCGATATCGCCGGTACCGCCGGCCAGATCCAGCACGCGGTCGCCCGGCTTCACCTGCGCGGTCGCCACGAAGTAGCGTTTCCAAGCGCGGTGCACGCCCAGACTCATCAGATCGTTCATCAGGTCGTAGTTGCGCGCGACCGAGGTGAAGACTTCGCCGACCAGCTTCTGCTTGTCCTTGGCAGCGACATCGCGAAAGCCGAAATGGGTGGTGCCGGAGGTATAGGGAGATTCGCTCATGGGCGGATTATCGCACTGCTGACGCCGCCATGACCGCAACCGGACCACAATCGCCGTCTTCTTCAGCGACTGGCCCAGCGAGCATTCGGTGCGCGACAAGTACGTCCAGCGCGACTGGCAGCCCCATGAGAAGCCCACCCTGCCGGGGTCGGCCTCCACGCCCCTGCACCCCACCCGGCGGCGCATCCAGTACGGGCTGGTCGGCGTGGTGGTGGCGCTGACCGGTGGGCTGAGCAATGCGCTGGTCACCGCCAACCTGACCTATCTGCAAGGCACGCTGGGCGCCTACGCCACTGAAATGGCCTGGCTGCCGGCCGCCTATGTGATGACCAACATGTCGGCCAACCTGCTGCTGGTGAAGTTTCGCCAGCAGTTCGGGCTGCGCCGGTTCACCGAAATCTTCCTGGCGCTGTATGCGGCCATCGCCTTCGCGCATCTGTTCGTGCACAGCCTGAGCTCGGCCATTACCGTGCGTGCCGCGCACGGATTGGTCGGCGCGGCGCTCAGTTCGCTGGGGCTGTATTACGTGATCCAGGCGTTTCCAGCCAGGTACCGGCTCAAGGCGGTGGTCACCGGGCTGGGGGTCACGCAGTTGGCGCTGCCGCTGGCCAGGGTGTTTTCCACCGACTTACTGGAATTTGGCGAGTGGCAGGGCCTGTACCTGTTCGAATGCGGCCTGGCGGTGTTCGCGCTGGCCTGCGTGCTGGCGCTCAAGCTGCCGCCGAGCGACCGCTATCGGGTGTTCGAGCCGCTGGATTTCCTCACCTTCAGCCTGTTCGCCGCCGGTTCGGCCGGGTTGGCGGCGGTGCTCTCGCTGGGGCGGCTGTTGTGGTGGACCAGTACGCCGTGGTTGGGCGTGGTGTTGGCGGCTTCCATCGTGCTGCTGTGCACGGCGGCGTGGATCGAGCACAACCGCCGCAACCCGATGATCAATACGCGCTGGCTGGCCAGCGGCGACATGCTGCGGCTGGGCCTGGCAATCCTGCTGATCCGGCTGGTGCTGTCCGAACAAAGCACCGGCGCGATTGGATTTTTCCAGACCCTGGGGTTGGCCAACACGCAGTTGCAGACCTTGTTCGCGCTGATGCTGCTGGGCGCGGTGGCCGGCGTGGCCGCCAGCGCGTGGCTGATCAATCCGGCGCGGGTGGCCGAGCATCTGATCATTGCGGTGGCCGCGATCTGTATCGGTTGTTTCATGGATGCCGATGCCACCAGCCTGACGCGCCCCGAACAGATGTACGTCAGCCAGTTCCTGCTGGCCTTCGGCAGCACCTTCTTCATCGGCCCGGCAATGGTCGCGGGGCTGGGCCGGGTGATTGCGCAACCCGGCAATCTGATCAGCTTCGTGGTGCTGTTCGGCATGGCGCAGAACATGGGCGGCCTGCTTGGCAGCGCCCTGCTCGGCACGGTGCAGGTGGTGCGGGAGAAATACCACTCCAGCCAGTTGGTCGAGCATCTGGTGTTGAGCGACCCGCAAGTGGCCGCGCGCGTGCAAGCCTATGCAAGCCTGTATGGCCGCAGCATCAGCGACCCTGCCCTGCGCCAGGCCCAAGGCGTGCGTGCATTGGGCAGCGTGGCCACACGCGAAGCCAATGTGCTCGCCTATAACGACGTGTTTCTGTCGATCGGCTGCATCGCCATCGCCACCGGGCTATGGATCCTGTCCGTGCTGGTGTGGCGGCGCTATCTGCGCCCACCCGTGTCGGCCCTCTCTCCTGTTTCCACTGCGCGCCCATGAATACACCTGCAGATTCAACTTCTCTTGCCGATCAGCAACGTCGCAGACGTCGCCGCATCGCTGGCGCACTCGGCTTCGGCGGGCTGGCGCTCATTGGCGTGTTGCTGGTGCTGTATGCATGGCACCTGCCGCCGTTCGTCAGTGCCATCGAGCGTACCGAGAACGCGATGGTGCACGGGCAGATCACCGTGATCGCGCCGCAGGTCAGCGGCTATGTCACGCAGGTACCGGTGCAGGACTTTGCGCACGTCAAGCACGGCCAGTTGCTGGCCAAAATCGACGACCGCATCTATGCCCAGCAACTCGAACAGGCCAGGGCGCAGGTGCAGACCGCGCAAGCCAACCGGTCCAACTGGGACCAGCAGCGGCACAGCGCCGATGCGACGATTGCCGAACAACGCGCCGCACTGAGCAGCAATCAGGCGCAGCGCGATCGCACCCGTTCGGCGTACGCACGCACGCAGCAACTGTCCAGCCGGCAATTGGTCTCCGAACAGGATCGCGACACCGCCTTCGCCGCACGCGCGCAGGCCGATGCCGGCGTCGCGCAGGCACGCGCCGCGGTGCAGGCCGCCGAAGAAAATGCACGCAGCGTCACCGTCAATCGCGCCGCGCTGGAAGCGGCGGTTGCCAACGCGCAAGCGGCCGTGCAACTGGCGCAGATCAATCTGGACAACACGCGCATCGTTGCCCCGCGCGATGGCCAACTTGGCCAGCTCGGCGTGCGCCAGGGCGCCTACGTCACCAATGGCACACAGCTGATGTCGCTGGTGCCGGACACGCTGTGGATCGTGGCCAATTTCAAGGAAACCCAGATGGCGAAGATCCGCATCGGACAGCCCGCCAGCTTCACGGTGGATGCGCTCAACAATGCACGTCTGCACGGGCGCGTACAGGAAATTTCCCCGGCCGCCGGTTCGGAGTTCAGCGTGTTGCCGGCCGATAACGCCACCGGCAATTTCGTCAAGATCGCCCAGCGCATTCCGCTGCGCATCAGCGTCGATCCCGGCCAGCCACTGGCAGCGCGCCTGCGCGCGGGCATGTCGGTGGTGGTGGCAATCGACACCGGCAGCGCAGTCGACTAAGAGCGGCTAACAAAACTACTTCACGCCAGTCCACTGCAGGCCGGCTGATCTGCTGCCTGGCTGCAGGGCCTTGCCCGCCCACCATCGCGGGACACGCTGCAAGTACGTCCTTGTAAGCTCTTACGCGGCATCCATGCCGCGTAAGGTCCCGCGACGGTGGGCGGGCAAGGACCAGTCGAGATGGTCGTTATGCATGGTTTTAAACAAAGCAACCGATCAACTCTCTGGTGCGGTGTCCTCACCGATTGCGGGACCGTGTGGCGGCATGGATGCCGCCACCGAGCCTACATGGACGTACTTGCGGCGTGTCCCGCGAGCGGTGAGGGCACCGCGCATTCGACCCACTCAGCGTTTGATCTGGACTTTTGACTGCATCCACCGAGATGCGCCCGACAAAACCGCTGCACTCACTGACAGGCGCTCGCTCGCTAGGTTTTGTTAGCCACTCTAAGCCGACGCAGCCGCTATCATGCGGTGATGTCTTCTTCGTCCTCCCATTCGCTCTCGCTGCGCTGGCAATGTCTGCGCTTCGAGCAACTGAGCACCACGCAGCTGTATGCGCTGCTGCGGCTGCGCTCGGATGTGTTTGTGGTGGAGCAGCAGTGCGCGTATCCGGAGCTGGACGGCAAGGACATGTTGCCGGGCGTGTTGCATCTGCTCGGCAGCACTGACGACGCTGCGTTGGCCGCGTATCTGCGCGTGTTGCCGCCCGGCGTGAGTTATCCCGAACCCAGTCTCGGCCGGGTGGTCATTGCCGCCGCCCAGCGTGGTCACGGCTTTGCGCATGCGCTGCTACGCGAAGGCTTGCGCGTGGTGCAGCAACACTGGCCCGCCAGCGCCGTGCAACTGGGTGCGCAATCGCACCTGCAAGCGTTCTATGCCGCACACGGCTTTACGCCATCTTCCGCCGCGTATCTGGAAGACGGCATTCCCCACATCGACATGCGGCGTCGCGCCGACGCCGCCACCCAGGAGCCTGCATGATCACCACCCCCGACTACCGCGCCCTGCTCGACACCGCCATCGCCGAGGCCCGCCAAGGCCTGGCCGAAGGCGGCATCCCGATCGGCGCTGCGCTGTATCACAACGACGGGCGTCTGCTCGGTTGCGGTCACAACCGCCGCGTGCAGGAAAACGACCCGTCCGTGCACGGCGAGACCGATGCCTTCCGCAAGGCCGGCCGCCAGCGCCGCTACAAGGACACCATCATGGTCACCACGCTGGCGCCATGCTGGTACTGCAGCGGGCTGGTACGCCAGTTCAATATCGGCACGGTGGTGGTCGGCGAGTCGGTCACCTTCCAGGGCGGTGTGTCCTGGCTGCGCGAGCACGGCGTCAACGTCATCGACCTGCAAAGCCAGGAATGCATCGACCTGCTGGGCGGCTATATTTCCGCCAACCCCGATGTGTGGAACGAAGACATCGGCGAAGACTGACGCCGCTTGAGCAGACCGGACAGCGCTTGCCCGCACGCGTAAGCGCAGCGCACGCCGCGTTGCGCGTGCCATCGGCACGCACTGCCTGGCACGCTCATCCGGGTTGATATCAATCAAGGTCTTTTGACGCGCCCGGCGCTAAGCTCGCGTTTTACCCGGTGGATCATTGATGGCAGCGGAAAACGAACAGGTGTCCAACACTCCCACTACACATTCCCTGCAACTGGACATCGTCAGCCTGAGCGGTGCGTTGTGGAGCGGCGAAGTGCGCGAGGTCAGCCTTCCCGGAAGCGAGGGCCGCTTCGGCGTGATGGCGCGGCACACGCCGCTGCTGACCATCCTGGCCGAAGGCATGCTGCATATCCGCCCGGTCAGCGGCGAGCCGTTGCAGATCTATGTCTGCGGTGGCTACGTGGAAGTGCAGCCGGACAAGGTATTCGTGCTCGCCGATCTGGCCGCACGCAGCGAAGATCTGGACCAGGCGCGCGCGGAAGCGGCGCGGGCTGCAGTCACCTCGCCACTGGCCACCAGCCTGACCGACACCGCCTACGCACAGGTGCATATGGAGTTACTGCATCGCTACAGCGCCAATCTGCGCCATGGTGCTTCTCGCTAGCGATGGCACGCAGTCGCCGCGCAGCCTTGTGCAGGCGCGCTGCAACCAGGCATGTCACGCACTGCTGATTTCGATGCGCGATGCACGCAACGCAAAGGCCCGCCGAATCGGCGGGCCTTTGCGTTGCAAAACCCTGCCTCCCTAAAGGATGTAGCGGCTCAGATCCGGATCCTGCACCAGCTCACCCAACTGCGCATCGACATACGCCGCGTCCACGGCGACGCTCTGTCCATCGCGATCCGGGGCTTCGTAGCTGAGCGTGTCGAGCAAGCGCTCCAACACCGTGTGCAGACGACGCGCACCGATATTCTCCTGGCGCTCGTTGACCTGCGCGGCGATTTCGGCCAGCCGGTCCACCGCATCGGCACCGAAGGTCAAGTTAACGCCCTCGGTCTGCAACAAGGCCTCGTACTGCTTGATCAATGCCGCCTTGGGCTCGGTGAGGATGCGCACGAAATCGGCCTTGGTCAGTGCGGTCAACTCCACCCGAATCGGGAAGCGGCCCTGCAATTCGGGAATCAGATCGCTGGGCTTGGCCAGATGGAACGCGCCGGACGCGATGAACAGGATATGGTCAGTCTTGACCGTGCCGTACTTGGTCGACACGTTGGAGCCTTCCACCAGCGGCAACAGATCGCGTTGCACACCTTCGCGACTGACATCGCCACCGGTCGAACCGGCTTCGCCACGCTTGGCGACCTTGTCGATCTCATCGATGAACACGATGCCGTGCTGCTCGCAGGCTTCGATCGCCGCTGCACGTACGTCGTCTTCGTTGACCAGCTTGCCGGCCTCTTCTTCGATCAGCAGCGGGCGCGCGGCCTTGATGGTGAGTTTGCGCTTCTGCGACTTGCCGCTGCCCAGGTTGGAAAACATCTGCCGCAGCTGCTGGCCCATTTCTTCCATGCCCGGCGGGGTCATGATGTCCATGCTGGCGTTGACCGCAACGTCCAGTTCGATCTCGCGCTCGTCCAACTCGCCATTGCGCAGCATGCGGCGAAACTTGATGCGGGTTTCGTTGTCTTGCGACGACGGCTCGTGACGCGCAGCCTCCGGGTCGAAACCAATCCCGGCGGCACGCCGCGGCAGCAACGCATCCAGAATGCGGTCTTCGGCGCGCTCTTCGGCCTGGTTGCGCACGCGCACCTTGGCCTGCTCGCGATACAGCTTGACCGAGGTATCGGCCAGATCGCGAATGATCTGTTCCACGTCCTTGCCGACGTAGCCCACTTCGGTAAAGCGCGTGGCTTCCACCTTGACGAACGGCGCATTGGCCAATGTGGCCAGACGTCGCGCGATCTCGGTCTTGCCGACGCCGGTGGGGCCGATCATCAGGATGTTCTTGGGCATCACTTCGTTGCGCAGTTCTTCGGGCAACTGCATCCGGCGCCAGCGATTACGCAGCGCAATGGCGACCGCACGCTTGGCATCGTGCTGACCAACGATATGACGGTCGAGCTCCTGCACGATTTCGCGCGGAGTCATGGTTGAGGTATCGGGATTTGGCATTGGGAAGTCGAGAATTGGGAATGGGGAATCGTGGGGCAAGAATCAAGAACCTATATCGTTGGAGTGGAGACGAAACCGCTGTTGCGATTCCTAATTCCCCACTCCCGATTCACAGCTCTTCGACCACCACATTGCGATTGGTATAGATACAGATATCGCCAGCGATGTGGATCGCTTCGGTGGCGATGGTCTTGGCATCCAGTTCGGTGTGCGCCAACAGCGCGCGGGCGGCCGACAAGGCGTACGAACCACCCGAACCGATGGCGATGATGCCGTCTTCCGGTTCGATCACATCGCCGGTGCCGCTGATGATCAGCGAGGTCTCTTTATCGGCGACCGCAAGCAGGGCTTCGAGCTTGCCCAGGCGGCGCTCGGTGCGCCAATCCTTGGCCAATTCCACCGCTGCGCGAGTCAGCTGGCCATGCTTGTCGAGCTTGGCTTCGAACAACTCGAACAAGGTGAACGCATCGGCGGCAGCGCCGGCGAAACCGGCCAGCACCTGACCCTCGCGGCCAAGCCGGCGCACCTTGCGCGCATTGCCCTTCATGACGGTATGGCCAAGCGTGACCTGACCATCGCCGGCAACGGCGACGTGCCCACCACGCCGAACCGAAATGATGGTGGTGGCGTGAACGATGTTGGGATTCTGGCTGGGGTCCATGGGTCCTCCGGGGGTTTCCAATGAGGTGGGGACGCCCCTGCCGGGTTCAAGCATGCTGCGCGCATGTGCTGCGGGCGGCTGATGCAGCGCGCTCAGACGGCAGGAGTGCGAGCGCACTGCTTGGACATGTCAGTGTGCGCGCGCTTCGCCCGCACTCACTCATCTCGGCGTTGGCGCAGGAAATCCTCGATGACGTTGAGCGGCGCTGGCGCTCGTACCCTCACCCCAACCCCTCTCCCGCCGGGAAAGGGGCTTAACAGCGTCATGCGTGCGGTGGTCGCTCAGCGACGTGCATCAACTGCACGCGGCTGCACACAACTCAATCTGCGACCTCCTGCGCTGCACACCACTCAATCCGCGGCTTCCGGCACTACGCACCACTCACTCCGCAGCTTTCTTACGCTTCGCACGCGGATGCGCGGCGTCGTAGACCTTGGCCAGATGCTGGAAATCCAGATGCGTGTAGATCTGCGTGGTGGCGATATCCGAGTGGCCGAGCAACTCCTGCACGCCGCGCAGATCGCCGGACGATTCAAGAATATGGCTGGCAAAACTGTGCCGCAGCATATGCGGATGCACGTCCTTGAACATGCCCTGACGCACCGCCAGTTGCTTGATGCGGATCTGTACCGCACGTTGCGAAATCGCACCGCCCGCACGGCCGGGGAACACATGCGTTTCGGCACGCCCGCCGCTATCGCGCAGCCACTCGCGCAGTGCGGTGATCGCATGCGGCCCCACCGGCACCAGGCGCTGCTTTTCGCCCTTGCCCAGCACCATCACCAGGCCGCTCTCCAGATCCAGATCGCGCCAGCGCAGCGCGCATAGCTCACTCAAGCGCAGGCCGGACGAATAGAACAACTCCAGCAAGGCGCGGTCGCGCAAGCCCAGCGGCGCATCGGTCGGCACTTCGACCAGGCGCACCGCTTCATCGGCATCCAATACCTGCGGCAATTTGCGCGGCGCCTTGGGCGCACGCATCGCTGCTGCAGGGCTGGCCGCAATGCGGCCATGCTTGAGCAGCCAGGCGTAATAGCTACGGCATGCCGAGAGCCGGCGCTGCAGACTCTTGGGCGACAGACCGCGTCGATGCTCGGCAGCGACGAACTGGCGCAACTGCGCACTGGTGAGTTGCGCGCTGTCCAGCAGCGCAGCATCCAACGGCGCGCCATCTTCACCCTTTTGCTCGGCCGCCCAGCTCACCAACGCAGCCAGATCGCGCCGATAGGCATCCAGCGTGTGCGCAGACACCTGCCGTTCGACCTGAAGATATGCAAGAAAGTCTTCGACCGAAGACATCTTTAAATTCCTCGCTGCCGCGCCATCGGAGCAACCATCCACTGCAGGTCGCTCGCATCGGCGCGCCCTGCGGTGCGCATCATGCGTCGAAGCGTTGCAGTGCGACGCTCAACGATTCGCCCATCATGCGCAGGAACAAGGTGCCCATGCCGGGATAGAAGCGATTGGCATCGCTGCTGCCGACCGCGATCAGGCCGATGCCGGGCAACGGCAGCAGCGCAGTCGATTGCACCTCGGCGGCTTGCTCGGCATACAGCAGCGCATGTTTTTCGGTCTGCAGGCGGCCGCAGATCGGCTCGCCGTCGCTCAGACAATCGCGGAACGGCGCCAAGCGCGCGTCATCGGCGGCGATGACCTGCAGCCAGTCGGCGTCCAGTCCGGCGACCGGCGTCAGCAACACCAGTCGCACCAGTTCGCCATTGAAATCTTCCGCCAGCGAGGCCGCCATCGCCTTGAGCGTATCGGCCGCGCTGGTCTGACGCATCAGCGCCAGGGTCAGTTGATGCGTGCGCACTGCCAGGCGTTCGTTGTCCTGGGCGTTGTGGCCAAGTTCGTGCAACCGCCGCGACAGCTCACGATTCTTGTCGCGCAACACTTCCAGCTGATAGGTGGCCAGCGAGGCGGTCGGGCCGTCGTCGCGTGGCACCAGCAAACTCACCGCCAGATCCGGGAACTGTTTGAGGAAGGTCGGGTGGCGCCGCAACCACGTGGCCACCTCGTGCGCGCTGAATTTATCCACGCTCTCGCTCATCAGTTCCACTCTCCATCGAAAACGAACACGGCCGGGCCGGACATCACCACTTCCTGCTGATCGCCGGCCCAGCGGATGCGCAGCTCGCCACCGGGCAAGGACACCCGCACATCGCGTTCCACACGACCGCGCTGCATCAGCACCACCGCCGCCGCGCACGCGCCGCTGCCGCAGGCCAGGGTTTCGCCGACGCCGCGCTCGAACACACGCAAGCGCACATGCGTGGGCTCGACAACTTGGACGAAACCGACGTTGACCGAATCGGGAAACGCGGCATTCTGCTGCAACAATCCACCCACGCGCTCCACCGGCGCCGCATCCACGCGACCCACCTCGATCACGGCGTGGGGGTTGCCCATCGACACCGCGCCAAAGCGCACCGTCTCGCCGTGCACCGGCAGCGCGTATTCCTCGCGCGCATGTGCAAAGCCGGCCAACGGGATCTGCGTGGGCTCGAAGTGCGGCACGCCCATCGCCACCGCATAGGTGCCGGCGTCCAGACGCTGCACGCGGTGCGCGGTGAACGGGCTGTCGATGACGAAATCATCGCCCTGCGCCGTGCCATCGCGCACCAGCCAGGCCGCGACACAGCGCGCGCCGTTGCCGCATTGACGCGCGGCCGAGCCGTCGGAATTCCAGATGCCGTAGGCGGCCACCGCCTCGCTGCTGCGTGGCGCTTCAATGGTCAGGATCTGGTCGCAGCCCACGCCGAAGTGGCGGTCGGCCAGACGTGCGGCCAGCGCGGCATCCGGCGGTGGCGTGCCGTCGCGCAGGTCCAGCACCACAAAATCGTTGCCGGCGCCATGCATTTTGGTGAAACGCAGACGCTCGCTGCGGCCGTCAGCGCTCATTGCCGCGGCTAGCGGGCTGGTCGGTGGTGGACGCGGGCTGGGTGTCGGTGTTCACCGGCGCAGGCGCCGGCGTCGACTCGTCCAGCGGTTGCGGCGCATCCGGCGGCTGCGGCACGGGCTGGGCTTCCACCGGCACCGGCTTCTGCGGCATCACCAGCGGGCCCTTGTTACCGCAAGCGGCAAGCAGGACAAAGGTCGCACCAACCAGTGCGAGGCGAACGGATGGTCGGGACAGAATACTCATGCACCGAAGTATAGCCAGAACACCCTGACTGCCGTGCGCTCAGGGTGCGGTGGGCAAGGTGCGCGGTGGCGGCTCGGGGCGCAGCCACAGCCAGATCGCCACCGCCGCCATGCTGCCGATCGACAGGCATTTGACCCAGAACACCGGCACGCACCACAGCATGATGCCGGCGCAGACGGTCATGGTGAGCGTGGCCATCCATTTGGCCTTGCGGCTGACCGCGCGATAGGTCTGCCATTCGACAATGGCCGGGCCGAAGCGCGGATGCGAGAGCAGCCAGTTGTGCAGACGCTCGGAGCCATGCGAGGCGGCCCAGGCGGAAATAAGAATGAAGACGGTGGTCGGCAACCCGGGCACGAAGATACCGACGATGCCGGTGGCCAGGCTGGCGTAGGCCAGCAACCACCAGGCCCAGCGGAATCGAGTCGGTCGCGTCATGGGTAAATGATACGACCAGTGGGGGGTGAGGTGGTCAGCGCCCCCCTTCTCCCACCGGGAGAAGGTGCCCGAAGGGCGGATGAGGGCACGTCTACACGCAGGAACTGGAGCCCTGCTCTTACCAATCCCAAATCCCAAATCCCGATTCCCAAATCCCGACTCCCCAATCCCCGCCCCTCACCTACTTGACCCCAAGCTGATCCAGCACAAACGCATACGATTCGGCCGCCTCGCGGTAGCGACGGAAGCGGCCGGATTTGCCGCCGTGGCCGGCTTCCATGTTGGTGCGGAACACGATCGGCTGGGTGCCGGTGTTGTCGTCGCGCAGTTTGGCGACCCATTTGGCCGGTTCCCAATACTGCACCTGCGAATCCCACAGACCGGTGCCGACGAACAACGCCGGGTAGGCCTGTTTCCGCACGTTGTCGTACGGGGAGTACGACAGCATGTAGTCGTAATAGGCCTTGTTTTCCGGGTTGCCCCACTCGTCGTATTCGTTGGTGGTGAGCGGGATGCTGGCATCGAGCATGGTGGTGACCACATCCACGAACGGCACCTGCGCCACCATCACGCGGTAGTCCTGCGGGGCCATGTTGGCCACCGCGCCCATCAGCAGGCCACCGGCGCTGCCACCGGATGCGGCGACGCGATCCTTGGCTGCATAGCCCTGCGCAACCAGCCCACGGGTGACATCGACGAAGTCGGTGAAGGTGTTCTTCTTGTGCAACAACTTGCCGTCGTCGTACCACTGGCGGCCCATTTCCTGGCCGCCGCGGATGTGCGCGATGGCATACACCACGCCACGGTCCACCAGGCTGATCGCCGGCAGGTTGAACGCCGGATCCATCGAGGCGCCATAGCTGCCATACGCGTACTGGAACAACGCAGCAGTACCGTCCTTCTTGAAGCCTTTTTTGTAGACCAGCGACACCGGCACCTTGACGCCGTCGCGCGCGGTCACCCACACGCGCTCGGTGACGTACTTGCTGGGGTCGTAGCCGATCACCGGCTGCTGCTTGAGCAACTTGCGCTCGCCGGTCTGCGTATTGAGCTCGTACGTCGTTGCCGGTGTGGTCAGCGAGGTATAGCTGTAACGCAGCCAAGCCGTGTCAGGCTCGGAATTGATCGCCAGGCCCATCGAATACGCCGGCTCATCTGCCTTGACGTACTCATGGCTGCCATCGCGCTTGAGCAGGCGTACGCGTTCCAGGCCACCGGAGCGCTCTTCGATTGCGGTGAAACCATCGAACATCTCTACATTTTCGATGTAGACGTTGTCGTCGTGCGCCACCCAATCGGTCCACTGCTTGCGCGTGGTCGCATCGGTGGGCGCGGTCACCAGCTTGAAGTTCTTGGCGTCATCGGCATTGGTGCGGATCACCCAGCGGCCATCGAAATGCTCGGGGTGATACTCGACATCGCGCTCGCGCTTGGCCAGCACGGTGAAGCGCTCGGGCTTGTCGGCCGGTGCGTAGCGCGATTCTGACGACACCGTGCTTTCCACACCGATCACGATGTACTTGTCGTCGCGGGTACGGCTGATGCCCATGTAGAAGCTGTCGTCCTTCTCTTCATAGACCAGCACGTCGCTCTTGGAGGGCGTGCCCAGCACGTGCTTCTTCACCCGCACGGTCAGCAGCGTTTCCGGGTCGTTTTCGACATAGAACAGGGTCTTGTTGTCGTCGGCCCAGACCACGTTCGCAGCAACGCCTTCCACGGTGTCAGGGTAGATCTCGCCGGTGTCCAGATTCTTGAAACGGATCGTGTACTGGCGGCGGCCCACGGCATCGTCTGCCCAGGCCAGGATGCGATTGTCCTGGCTGACTTCCGCTTCGCCGACACTGAAATACCCCTTGCCTTCCGCCATCTGATTGACGTCCAGCAGAATCTGCTCCGGCGCTTCCATGCTGCCCTTGCGGCGCGCCTGGATCGGGTAATCCTTGCCGGCTTCGAAACGGGTGTAATACCAGTAGCCACGTGCGCGATACGGCACGCTGGCGTCGTCCTGCTTGATGCGCCCGACGATCTCGGTATACAGCGTGTCTTCCAACGGCTTCAGCGGCGCCATCACCTTGTCGGTGTAGGCGTTCTCGGCGTTGAGGTAGGCCAGCATCGCCTTGTCTTCGCGCTTGTCGTCGCGCAACCAGTAGTAATCGTCGTTGCGGGTGGCTCCGAAGGGGGTCTTGACCACGTGCGGGTGCTTGGCCACGTCCGGCGGCGACGGGAGAGCTGCGAAGGCGGAAGGAACAGAGGTGGTCATCAGGCTGGCGATCAGAAGAGTCAGGACAGGCTTCATCAGATTGGGGTCCGTTGGATGAACGCAATGCCATCCCAGCGCCCGAGTGTAGAAGAGACCGGCGCGCAGCGTCATGTGCCAGGAGTCTGGTGCCGCGCGGGATAGCGATGTTGCGATTTCCGGGGTCTGGATGATCCTGTGCTGCCTTGCGGCAGGCAGGGAAGCGAGCGCTCGATCCCGATGGCCGTGCGTGTCTGCGCGCAAGAACTGCGCCCGCATTCGGCTGGTACGCACCTGGTCCCGATGATTATTCATGATGACGCATACGCCCGAACGTGCGGTGATCTTTGCCGCGCGGTAACAAAACCTGTGCAATGACTGGTCTACCATCCTGCCGATGGATACCACGCCTCCGCACTCCTCCGGTTATAGCCGTCGCAGTCAGGACATCGCGCCGTTCCATGTGATGTCGCTGCTGGCGCGCGCCAACGCGCTCGAACAGGCCGGCCACGATGTGATCCACCTGGAAATCGGCGAACCGGATTTCACCACCGCCGCACCGATCGTTGCCGCCGGACAGGCCGCATTGGCCGCCGGGCACACCCGCTACACCGCCGCACGCGGCCTTCCTGCACTGCGCGCAGCCATCGCTGGGTTTTATGCGCAGCGCTATGGCTGCGACATCGATCCGGAACGCATCCTGGTCACGCCCGGTGGTTCCGGCGCCTTGCTGCTGGCCAGCAGCCTGTTGGTCGACCCGGACAAACACTGGCTGCTCGCCGACCCCGGCTATCCGTGCAACCGTCACTTTCTGCGCCTGGTCGAAGGCGCCGCACAACTGGTGCCGGTCGGCGCGGACACCGATTACCAACTGACGCCCGGCCTGGTGGACGCCTGCTGGAATGCCGACAGCGTCGGCGCCCTGGTCGCCTCGCCGGCAAACCCTACCGGCAGCGTGCTGTCGCGCGAGCAACTGGCGGCGTTGTCGCAGACCTTGCATGCGCGCGGCGGCCACCTGGTGGTGGACGAGATCTATCACGGCCTGACCTATGGCATGGATGCGCACAGCGTGCTGGAAGTGGACGACGGCGCCTTCGTGTTGAACAGTTTTTCCAAGTACTTCGGCATGACCGGCTGGCGCCTGGGCTGGCTGATCGCCCCGCCCGACGCGGTCCCCGAGCTGGAGAAACTCGCACAGAACCTCTACATCAGCGCCTCGACGATCGCCCAGCATGCCGCGCTGGCCTGCTTCACGCCCGACAGCATTGCCATCTTCGAAGCCCGCCGCGCCGAATTCCAGCAACGCCGCGATTACCTGCTGCCAGCCTTGCGCGCACTGGGCTTCAAGATCGACGTCGAACCACAAGGCGCGTTTTATCTGTACGCCGACATCAGTGCATTTTCCGATAACGCGCAGGCGTTTTGCGCGCACTTTCTGGAAACCGAACATGTCGCCTTCACCCCCGGCATCGACTTCGGCCACCACCGCGCCAACCAGCACGTCCGCATCGCCTATACGCAAAGCCTGCCGCGTCTTGAGCAGGCGGTGGAGCGGATTGCGCGTGGGTTGAAGCATCTTTGATTGCGCGACGCGTGATCACACGGCTCATCTCCGCAGCTGCGTTTAGGGAACCTCTGAACAACGCATCGCAGATACGCGACACTATCCACTCACGTTGAAGAATCATCCATGCAACTGACATTCGGTGACGCTGAGGGCCTGGGCAAGCCCAAGCAGACCCGCCGGGAGATCTTCCTGGCCGAGATGGAGCAGGTCGTTCCGTCGACGTCCCCCCGCCTTGAGTAGCGGCGGTATTTAGAGTCCAGGGTTGATGTGACCCACCTCCTTATCGCGGCTGTGCTGACGAGAGGCTTCGGCAAACAAGTCGAACATCAGTGCGCTACGCGGGGGATCATCTCTTTGGGAGGAGCGCGATTTTGTCGGGGACAGAGCTGCCGAGTTGAGAGGTTTGCTGTTTTTTCGCAAAGTGGCAAATGATTTCGGACAGACCTACCAACCTTTACACGCCGCGTGCAAGCATATAAAGCGTGCCACTGTGGAAATCAAAAAATTCATCAAATATATTAGGTGAAAAATTATGGATTATTCTGTCAACAAGCCGCATGCCAGTGGTCGTGTGAACTTTTTAGATCAATCAGTCGAGCCACAGCACACGCCGGCACGATCAACCCAGAATTCACAAACAGCGGATCGCATGCCGGAGGGCATGCCTTCGATGCGTCCGCCCAGGAGGCATCGACATACCTCTAACGCCTCATCCGCTAGATCAACAACATCTAATCTGGTAACAGCGAATGCGGGGCCTAGGGAGGCACGGCACCAAGGCGAAGCGGGGCCGTCCTCTAGGGCCTGTTAACACATCCGAAGCCCATCAACGACTAGGACGAAGCTGAGGAATCCAAGGAACATGACATCTAGCTTCTCGAA
>NZ_MDFM01000047.1 GCF_002939985.1 Xanthomonas hortorum pv. cynarae
CGTCGGAGATATCGGTTGGATATGGCTTACGAGGCTTCATCCGTATACGTTATCGTGACAAGGGCAAAGTTCATAACACGCTCTAATCAGCGGAGTTTGGAAAGTTATTAGCCGCAGGCGTGTGTGCGCAGCGGCCGACATTCTCAAGCGCACCATTGCATTGATTACGCCTGGCCAGCCGGCAACCCTCGCGTATATGGGCGCTAGCCGACGCCGAGCACAGGCATGTTGGGGGCGACCCATGCAACGGTAGTGATCGCGCCTTGCACCAGTCCCTGATCTCTGAGCTGCGCGAACACGGCAGCGGGCGGCCAACCTGCAGGTGCGTCGGCAAAGGGAATCTGCAGTGATTGCAGCAGGCTGAGGATTTCGGAAAGTTCTTGAGGGGTCTTGAAGCTCAGACTGATGCCGTCTTGTATCGAAGTGCCGCGCGCCAGTAATTTCTGGCGCATGGCAACTTCGCAAATGACATGGACATGTTGATCCAGCACAGCGGAAACATAGTTCATGCGCTGCAGCTGCTGCTTAGATTTCGCTCAGGATGTGGGTGCGGCGCTGGTGGTATTCCGCATCCGTGATCAACTGCTGCGACCTCAGGGTGTCCAGTTCCAACAGCCTGGATTGAGCGGTCTTTGGTACTGCCGACCCTGTCGTCGCGATTGGTGATTTGCGCGACGCCCGCTTCGCGACCCAGACGATCAGGCTGATGACAGCGGCGACACTGCTTGCCGCTGCCAGTCTCCAACGGCACGGCGCCGAAGCGCTCGCGCCAGTCATTGCCGTCGGGAAAGCACCGCCGCCACAGCTCGTCCGGGCTCGGGAACGGCAGGGCCATGGCGCCTACGGCGCCGGTGTCCATGTCGATGCCATACCAGTCGATACCGTTGTTGGTATAGGCAAACCGCGTTTGCAGTCGCGCCGCATCGTCCTTGGCCTGGCCGACGCTCGCGGTATGGCCCAGCCCGGCGCGCTCGGCCTCGATCACCGCCAGTTCGCGGCTGCGGTAACTCAGCACGTCATCGGCCGACAGCGCGGTGCCGCGCTGGCCGCCGCCGAGGATGCGGCCCGGGCAGATCAGTTCGCGATGGGCCTGCGCGCGATCGACCACGCCCCAGCCCTCATTGCGCAGTACCGGGTCGATGCGGTTGGCGCGGATGTCGGCCTCGGTTTCATGTGTCGCGTGCATAGCCTGCCTCCCGCTGTGCGCGCAGCGCCATCACGACCACCGTGTCGGTCACATCCACATAGCGATACAACGCCACGTACCCGTGCGAACCGCGGCCCATCACCAGCTCGCGGTGGTCTCCATGGACCGGGCGGCCGATTAACGGATTGCCTGCCAGCACGTCGAACGCGCTGACAATCTCCTCGGCTCTCCCTTCTGCATGCGCGCTCTCGTGGTCGAGCAAATACACCGCGATCCGCTCCAAATCCTCGATCACGCCCGGGCCCAGGCGGATGCGCGTCACCTCAGTCTTCCAGCTTGCGCGCCACTGGCCGCTTTGCAGGCTTTCCTGCGACACGGGCCCTGAAGTAGGTGCGTGCCTCGTCCCACGGGATGGTCTCACCCGTCTCCAGGAACTCGGCCCAACGCTGATCGGCCTGAGCGTGGAAGTCGGCGCGCCGCTCGGCCAGCTCGGCCTTCTCGGCGATGGCTTCCAGGATGAAGTTGTGCGACGTGGTGCCGGCCGCTTCCGCCGCCTTGGCGATGCGGGCTTTGAGCGCATCTGGCAGGCGGATGGTGGTGGTGCTCATACATGGCTCCCGGCGATGGGGGTGGCGGCAATGTAGCACGCGTGTGGTACAGGCGACGGGCCGGTGGAGGCGTTCAGGTCAGGTGCCCCGGGGCGCCTTCTGCCTGCTCCTCCTCTCCCGGTAATCGACGCGCAAGATCGAGTTCCCTCCCGAAAGGACGCCGCGTGGCGCGGTACTCCCTCAGCCCATGGGCAGCGCCGGTGGCAGAACCATTTGAGGCGCGCATGCTTCGCTGATCGCACAAAAAACGGGCGCCTTGCGGCGCCCGTTCTTGTCTACATTGAGATGTTTTGCCAATGGATCAGTAGCGGTAATGATCCGGCTTGTACGGACCCGCCACATCCACGCCGAGGTATTCGGCCTGGTCCTTGGTCAGGGTGGTCAGCTTGACGCCGATCTTTTCCAGGTGCAGGCGGGCCACTTCTTCATCCAGGTGCTTGGGCAGGATGTAGACCTTCTTCTCGTAGCTGTCGCGCTTTTCCCACAGGTCGATCTGCGCCAGGGTCTGGTTGGCGAACGAGTTGGACATCACGAAGCTCGGGTGGCCGGTGGCGCAGCCCAGGTTCACCAGGCGGCCGTCGGCCAGCAGAAAGATCGCGTTGCCGTTGCCGAACACGTACTTGTCGACCTGCGGCTTGATGTTGATCTTCTCGACGCCCGACAGTGCATTCAGCGCATCGACCTGGATCTCGTTGTCGAAGTGGCCGATGTTGCACACGATGGCCTGATCCTTCATCGCCTGCAGGTGCTCGACGGTGATGATGTCCTTGTTGCCGGTGGTGGTGACATAGATGTCGCCGCGGCCCAGGGTGGATTCGATGGTGTTGACCTCGAAGCCTTCCATCGACGCCTGCAGGGCGCAGATCGGGTCGATCTCGGTGACGATGACGCGGGCGCCATAGGCGCGCAGCGAGGCGGCACTGCCCTTGCCGACGTCGCCGTAACCGCAGACCACGGCAACCTTGCCGGCCAGCATCACGTCCATCGCGCGCTTGAGGCCATCGGCCAGCGACTCGCGGCAGCCGTAGAGGTTGTCGAACTTGCTCTTGGTGACCGAGTCGTTGACGTTGATGGCCGGGATCAGCAGCTTGCCGGCTTCGGCAATCTGGTACAGGCGGTGCACGCCGGTGGTGGTCTCTTCGGAGACGCCCTTCCAGTCCTTGACCACGCGGGTCCAGTACCCCGGGCGCTCGACGGCAACGCGCTTGAGCAACGCCTTGATCACGCCTTCTTCGTGCGAAGCCGCCGGCTCGTCGACCCAGGTGCTGCCGTTTTCGAGCTCATAGCCCTTGTGGATCAGCAAGGTGACGTCGCCGCCGTCGTCCACCACCAGTTCCGGACCGGTCTGGGTGCCGTCGGGCAGGGTGAAGGTCAGCGCGTCGAGGGTGCAGTCCCAATACTCTTCCAGCGTCTCGCCCTTCCAGGCGAACACGGGGGTGCCGGTGACCGCGATCGCGGCGGCGGCATGGTCCTGGGTGGAGAAGATGTTGCACGAGGCCCAGCGCACGTTGGCACCGATGTCCTTGAGCGTTTCGATCAGCACGGCGGTCTGGATGGTCATGTGCAGCGAGCCGGTGATGCGCACGTCCTTCAGCGGCTTGCTCTGCGCATGCTTGCGGCGGATCGACATCAGGCCCGGCATCTCGTGCTCGGCGATGTCCAGCTCCTTGCGGCCCCAATCGGCCAGGGAGAGGTCGGCGACCTTGTAGTCAGTATGTGGGGCGATTTTCGTGACAGCGTTCATGCAATAGCTCCGGTAAGCAGATCAATGTCTGCAATTCGGGGCGCCGTTGAACGATGAATGCTTGTCGAGCCTGGCCGTATTTCCTGCACTTTTCGTGCAGTTGGCGGATCAGTCCGCCATACCGGTCGCAGCGCCCCTCGACGAGAGCGTTGATTATATCGGCAGCACCCCCCTCCGGCATGAATTGGACTGCTTGAATCGGCACGACCCCCCAACCAACGGCAGGGGAGTCGCCGACCAACGGCTGCTATGGTCCAGGATCGATCGAGACCGGGGACGGACAATGCAGGCAAAGCGGAATGCGCAGGGCTGGCGGCAGTACACGTGGGCGTGGGCGGGCGTGTTGGCGCTGAGCGCGCCGCTGCTGGTATCGGCGGCCAGCACGCCGGCTGCGCAACCCACTGCGGCGGCCAGCGGGTACCAGTTGCCTTCCAAGGCGCTGCAGGCGGTGGTGGACGCCCCGCGCGCGCCGCTGCTGCACATCTCGCCGAAACGTGATCTGGCTGCGATGCTGCAAATGCCGGCGCTGCCGGATATCGCCGAGGTCGCCCAGCCCGAGCTCAAGCTGGCCGGTCTGCGCATCCATCCCAAGACCTTCGCCAGCAGCCGGTTTGCCTTCGCCGGCAAGCTGTGGCTGCTGTCGGTAGCCGACGGCAGCGAGCGGCAGATCGCCGGGCTGCCGTCGCCACTGTCGCTGGCCACGTTGAGCTGGTCGCCGGATCAACGCTACCTGGCGTTCCGCCGCGAGGACGCGACCAGCGGGGCCAACGAGCTGTGGCTGGTGGATGTGGCGGCCGGGCAGGCGCGGCGGTTGGTGGCCGGCTTGAACACCAGCGTCAACGACGAGTTGCGCTGGTTGCCCGATGGCAGCGGGCTACTGGTGCAGCAGCAAGTGGCAGGGCAGGGCACGCCGCCCACCCGCGACGCAGTGCCGGACGGCCCGGCGACCCAGCAGACCAGCGCTGCCGCCGGCGTGCGCTCGCTGCCGACCTATCAGGACCTGCTGCGCAACGAGGCCGATGCGCGCGTGTTCGAGTACTACGCCACTGGCCAGCCGATCATCGTCAGCGTGAGCGGGCAGGTGCGCCCGATCGCCGCGCCCGGCATCTATCTCAACCTGTCGGTGTCGCCGGATGGCCGTTACCTCCTGAGCGAACGCAGCGAGCGGCCGTTCTCGTATGTGGTGCCGGTGGACAATTTCGCGCGTCGCATCGAAGTGTTGGATCTGCAGGGCAAGCTGGTGCGGCAGATCGCCAAGCTGCCGCTGGTGGAAGGCCTGCCGACCGGCAACGACGCAGTGCCCACCGGCGTGCGCGACATCGCCTGGCGCGTTGATGCACCGGCCACGTTGGTCTGGGCCGAAGCGCAGGACGGCGGCGACCCGGCACGCGCCAGCAAGATCCGCGATGCGGTGCTGATGCAGGCCGCGCCGTTCGCGCGTGCGCCGGTGACGCTGGCGCAGTTGGGCAGCCGGTTTGACGGCATCCAGTGGGGCCGGGGCGATCTGGCCATTCTCAGCGAGAGCTGGTGGAAGACCCGTCGCACAAAACAGTGGCGCATTGCACCGGATCAGCCGCGGCGCGCACCCGAACTGCTGTGGGACCGTTCCTCGCAGGACCGCTACAACGACCCCGGCACGCCGGCGACGGTGGCCGATGGCAAGGGCCGCACGCTGCTGCAGACCGATGCCGATGGCAACAGCCTGTTCCTGCTCGGCAAGGGCGCCTCGCCGGAAGGCGATCGCCCGTTCGTGGATCGCTTCGATCTGCAGAGCAAACGCGCCACGCGTCTGTTCCATTCCCAGGCGCCGACCTATTCCGCGCCGCTGGCATTGCTGGATGCGCAGGGCACGCAGTTGCTGCTCAGCCGCGAATCGCCCGAGGAGCCGGCCAATTACTTCGTGCAGGCACTGGGCGATGCAGCGCTGCGCCGCGTGCGTTGACGCATTTCGCGCATCCCATGCCGCAGTTGCGCGGCGTGCAGAAGGAGCAGATCCGTTACAAACGCGCCGATGGCGTGGACCTCACCGCCACGCTGCTGCTGCCGCCCGGATACGACCCCAAGCGTGATGGCCCGCGGCCGCTGCTGATGTGGGCCTACCCGGGTGAGTTCAAGAGTGCCGACACCGCAAGCCAGGTCACCGATTCGCCATACCGCTTCAATGCGATCAGCTACTGGGGACCGCAGGCGTTTCTGGCGATCGGCTATGTGGTGCTCAACAACCCGACCATGCCCATCGTCGGCGAAGGCGATGCCGAGCCCAACGACACCTATGTGCCGCAGCTGGTCGCCGATGCGCAGGCCGCGGTGGACGAAGTGGTGCGACGCGGAGTCACCGATCGCGAGCACATCGCCATCGGTGGGCATTCGTACGGCGCTTTCATGACCGCCAACCTGCTGGCGCATACGCGGTTGTTCAAGGCCGGCATCGCGCGCAGCGGCGCCTACAACCGCACGCTGACGCCGTTCGGCTTCCAGGCCGAAGAACGCAATTACTGGCAGGCGCAATCGGTGTATCAGGCAATGTCGCCGTTCAACTACGCCGACAAGATCAAGGACCCGCTGCTGCTGATCCACGGCCAGGACGACAACAACACCGGCACCTTCCCGATTCAGAGCGAGCGCATGTTCGCTGCGATCAAGGGCCTGGGTGGCAACGCGCGCCTGGTGATGCTGCCCAACGAGTCGCATGCGTATCGCGCGCGGCAGTCGATCCTGCAGATGCTGGCCGAGAGCGAGCAGTGGTTGAAGACCAATCTCGGCGAGCCGGTGCCGGTGAAGGAGACCGGCGCTACGCGCACGCGTTGATCGATCGTGCGCTGGCACCTGTAGGAGCGCGCTTGCGCGCGATGAGCCGTCACCGATAAAGCTTCGTCGCGCCCGGGTGCGCTCCTACGGTGGATGCGGCCGCCGCGCGTCCCGGGAAGATTCGCTGCGGCGTCCACACCATTGCCGCGATCACCCGTAGGAGCGCACCTGGGCGCGACGGGGCATGACCAGGACAGCCACACCACGTAGGAGCGGGCTTGCCCGCGATGGGGCATTACCGGGAAAGCCACGTCACGCGCGAGCGCGCTCCTACGAGAGCCATCGGCAGGGGGCACTGGCACACGATGGTTGGCGTTGAAACCGTCGCGCTTGTCGCAACCATCTAATCCTTTTGGGTTAGTCTTCGACGACTTTGCGCTTGAAGAGGGTGTGCGTTTCTGATGAACGAGTACCGCAGCAGTCTTGTGTTCGCTACCCCCGATCTTGCCTTGCGCGACGATGTGCGTCGGCTCGGTGCACTGGTCGGTGACCTGCTCGCCGAGCAGGTCTCTGCGGAATTCCTCGAAGAGATCGAACATGTCCGCACCACGGCGATTGCGCGGCGCGAGGGCGATGCACCGCCGTCCACGCTGAGCGAGCAACTGACCGGACGCGAGCCGCGCGAAGCCGAGTCGCTGGTGCGCGCCTTCAGCACCTATTTCCAGGTGGTCAACATCGCCGAGCGCGTGCATCGCATCCGCCGCCGCCGCGAGTACCAGCGCAGCAGCACCGACACCCCGCAGCCGGATGGCCTGCACGATGCACTGCGCCGGCTCAAGGCGCAGGGCGTGACGCTGGACGAACTCAGCGCGTGGTTGCCGCGTATCGATGTGGAGCCGGTGTTCACCGCGCACCCCACCGAAGCGGTGCGCCGCGCGCTGCTGGAAAAAGAACAGCTGATGGTCGCAAGCCTGGTCGACAACCTGGATGGCATGCGCACGCCCAACGAGCGCGCCACCGATGCGGCGCGCTTTCGCATGGCCCTGACCGCCTCCTGGCAGACCGCCGACTCCTCGCCGGTGCGTCCCACCGTGGAAGACGAGCGCGAGCATGTGGGGTTCTATCTCACCCAGGTGCTGTATCGCGTGGTGCCGGTGATGTACGAAACCCTCGAACACGCCATCGAAGAAACCTACGGCAGCGTGCCGACCCTGCCGCGCCTGTTGCGCTTCGGCACCTGGGTGGGCGGCGATATGGACGGCAATCCCAATGTGGATGCCGTCACCATTGCCGGCACGCTGGATGCGCAACGGCGCGCGGTGCTGGATCGCTATCGAAACGAGCTGTGGCAACTGGCCAGCCTGCTCAGCCAGTCGACCACGCTGGTGGCAGTCAGTTCGGAATTGAGCGAGCAACTGGATCGCTACCGCGCACTGCTGCCGGAGGACGCCGCACGCTCGCGCCCGCGCCATGGCGACATGCCGTATCGCCTGCTCAACGATCTGATGCGCGCGCGTCTGCAGGCCACGCTGGACGATGCAAAGGGCGCCTACACCGCACCGTCCGAGCTGGAACACGATCTGCAGCTGATTCTGGACAGCCTGCAGGCCAACAAGGGGCTGCACGCCGGTTGGTTCGCGGTGCGCCGGCTGTTGTGGCGCGTGCGCACGTTCGGCTTCCATCTGGCTCGTCTGGATGTGCGCCAGGAATCGAGCGTGCATGCGCGTGCGGTGGCCGATGCATTGGGCCAGGCCGATTGGGACGACCAGGACGCCAGGCAGCGCGCTGCCTTGCTCGGCCCGTATGCCTCCGGCGAACAGGTGCTGCCGCGCGTAGCCGACGAAGGCAATGCACGGCTGGATGCGGTGTTTGCCGCGCTCGCCGATGCGCGCGGCCGCCACGGCGCCGATGCGCTGGGCAGCTACATCATCTCGATGGCGCACAACCGCGCCGACGTACTCACCGTGCTCGCGCTGGCGCGACGCGGCGGCCTGGTCGACGACGCTGGCGCCGTGCCGCTGGATATCGTGCCGCTGTTCGAAACCGTGGACGATCTGCGCGGCGGCACCGGCACCGTGCAGGATCTGCTTGCCGACCCGGTCTATCGCCAGCATCTGGCTGCGCGCGGCGACACCCAGATGGTGATGCTGGGGTATTCGGACAGCGGCAAGGACGGCGGCATCACCGCCTCGCGCTGGGGCCTGCAGCGCGCGCAGGTGGAGTTGCTCGAAGCCGCTGCCGAGTTGGGCGTGCGGCTGACCTTCTTCCACGGCCGCGGCGGCTCGATTGCGCGTGGCGGCGGCAAGACCAGCCGTGCGCTGGATGCCGCACCGCGTGGCAGCGTCGATGGCCGGCTGCGCGTCACCGAGCAGGGCGAGGTGATCCATCGCAAGTACGGCATTCGTGCGCTGGCATTGCGCTCGCTGGAACAGATGACCGGCGCGGTGCTGCTGTCCAGCCTGCGCCCGCGTGCGCCCGAGCCGCGCGAGGATCGCTGGCGGCCGGTGATGGATCTGGTCGCAGAACAAAGCACTGTCGCGTACCGCGCCTTCGTCGGCGCGCCGGATTTCATGCAGTATTTCCGCCGCGCCACGCCGATCGACGTGATCGAACGCATGACGCTGGGCTCGCGGCCGTCACGCAGGCTCGGCCAGGACGCGGCGTTGTCCAATCTGCGCGCGATTCCGTGGGTGTTCGCGTGGAGCCAGGCGCGTGCGGTGATCCCGGGCTGGTACGGCGTGGGCAGCGGCCTGCAGGCGGCAGTGGATGCGGGACATGAAGAGACCTTGCGCGAGATGGCGCAGGACTGGCCGTTCTTCCGCACCTTCCTGGACGACGTGGCGATGGTGCTGTCCAAGGGCGATCTCAACATCGCCGACCTGTTTTCGCGGCTGTCGGGTGACCTGCATGAGCGATTTTTCCCGGGCATTCGCGACGAACTGGCGCTGACCAAGGGCTGGGTGAAGGCGTTGACGGGGCAGCAATCGCTGCTGCAGCACGACCCGCGGCTGGCCTTGTCGATCCGCCTGCGCAATCCCTACATCGACCCGATCAGCGTGCTGCAGGTGGATCTGCTGCAACGCTGGCGTGCCACCGATGGCGAAGACGACGAGCTGCTGCGCGCGCTAGTGGCCTGCGTCAACGGCGTCTCGCAAGGCGTGCAGAACACCGGCTGATCCGGTCTGCTGGCCCGACCGTCGGATCCGACGGTCGAATCGGGCGGCCTGGTCAGACTGTCTGATCAGACCGTTGGTCGGAGAGGGTGCGGATTCGTCAAGCGGACTCTGGCGTTACCGGACAAATCTGTCCGATAATGCCGCCATGACGACTCCCCGCCCTGATGCCGCGCTGCGCCGCCGGCAGATACTCGATGCCGCCGACGAAGTGTTCAGCGAACACGGCGTCAATGCCCCGCTGGAACTGGTGGTGGAACGTGCCGGCCTTGGCCGCGCCACGCTGTATCGCAATTTTCCCGATCGGCTCGCGCTGATGACCGCGTTGATGACCCGCGGCCTGGACGGGCTGGAGCGGCTGGCCGCCGATCTGGGCGAGCGCCCGGACGGGCTGGCGGTGCTGCTGCACGACGTGGCCGAGCACATCGCCCAATCCGCACCGCTGGTGGATTTCTGGCGTTCGATCGAACGTGCGCACCCGGCCGTGGAAGCGGCCGATCGGCGTGTGGTGCGCATCTTCCTGCCGTTCGTGCATCGTGCCCGCGATGCCGGCCTGTGCCGCGCCGATGTCGACGACGAGCAGTTGCTGCTGGTGATCGACATGCTGGGCAGCTGCCTGCGTGGCAATGACGAATCCGAACGCAAACGGCTTGCCCATCGCTCGGCCGATCTGCTGATGCATGCGCTGGGCATGCAGGTGCCGGAAGGCGGCACCCGATGACACCGGCCACGCGGTCCCGCCTCGGTCGCTGGGCGCTGCGCGTGGCGCTGGTGCTGGCCGCGCTATGGGGTGGACTTGCGATCTACTTCGCGATCACTGGCAATGCGTTCGTGCGCGCGGCCTGGGTGGGCTCGTGGTGCGCGATGGCGCTGGCGGCGTTGTGGGGCCTGCGCCGTGGCCGCGAGAACTGGGCGTTGGTGGGCATCTTCAGTGCGGCGTTTGCGGTGCTGGCGGTGTCGTGGTGGATGATGCAGCCCAGCCAGGACCGCGACTGGGCCGACGATGTCGCCCAGCGCCTGCAGCCCGAAGTGCACGGCAACATCGTGACGCTGCGCAACGTGCGCAATTTCGATTGGCAGAGCGAAACCGACTACCAGCCGCGTTGGGAAACCCGGCGCTACGATCTGGATCGTCTGGTCAGCGCCGATCTGGCGCTCTCGTACTGGATGGGGCCTGCCATTGCGCACACGCTGGTGTCGTTCGGTTTCGACGACGGCTCGCACGTAGTGTTCTCGCTGGAAATCCGCAAGGAACGCGGCGAGTCGTTTTCTGCATTGGGCGGGTTTTTCCGCAGCTTCGAAGAAACCCTGGTGGCCGCCGACGAGCGCGACATTCTGCGCGTGCGCACCAACGTGCGTGGCGAGGACATGTATCTATATCGGCTGGCGATTCCCAAGGCCGGTCTGCGCCGCATGTTCATGGGCTATGTGCGCATGGCCAACGACTTGAATCGCGCCCCGGCGTTCTACAACACGCTCACCAGCAACTGCACCACGATTGTGTTTGCGCTGGCGCGGCAATTGCAGCCGACGCTGCCGCTGGATCATCGCCTGCTGCTGTCCGGTTACGTGGACGCATACGTCTACGATCATCAGGGCCTGCTGCCCGGCTACGATTTTGCCACCTTGAAGCAGCGCGGGCATTTCACCGCACGTGCGATCGCAGCCGATACGGCGGCAGATTTCTCCGAGCGCATCCGTGTCGGCATGCCGCAGGCCCCGGCGCCAGCCGCCACCACGAGCGCACCCCGGTGACGCCGCGCCTGCGTGGACGCGGCACCGCTGCAGTGTTGGCGGGTGTGTTTGGCAGCCTGTTGCTGAGCGGCTGCGCCATGGTCACGGTGCAATCGCACAGCAGCGGCGACTACATCGCGCGTACGCGCGGAGATGTGCTCAGCACCGGCGCGTTGAGCCAGGCCAGCAGCGAGACCCTGCAGGTGGCCGGGCTGCAACCCAAGGCCTGCCGCAGCGACCCGCTGACGTGCCTGCAGCAACTCACCAGCGTGGCGGGCATCGGCGACGAGCGCCGTCTGGCAACGCAAGCCGAGCTATGGACCGCGCATGCGATTGCCTTGGGCGGGCGCGACCCGACAACGATGAGCGACGCGGCAGTCGACGCCTGGCTGGAAGCAGCGCGGCATGCGTACGCGTACCTGTTTTTCAGCGCACGCCCGCCCAGTGCACGTGCGTTCGAAAATCGCCAGACGCAGGTGCGCGACTACTACAACTACGCCGTGCAGCAGGTGATCGAACGCCTGTTCGCACGCGCGCAGCAGACCGGCCAAAACGAGCGCGAACCGACCACCTTGGGCCGCTGGCAGGTGGCGATCGACATGTCCGCGTATCGGTTGCCGGGCGGCGGCAACACGCCACGCGCGATCTTCGCCGCCTCGGCCTTGCGCTTCAATGGGCTGCGCAGCACCTATCGGCGCGATGGCTTCGGTGCCGAGCTGGTGGCCGAGGTGGACCCGCAAGTGGTCGGCGATCCCGCCGGGCTGGCCTTGCAACAAGCCGCCACTGCAGTCGCATCGCCAGAGCGCCCGTTGCCTACTTTCAGCGAGATGCCGTACGCACCGGCCACGCTGCTGCTGCGTTTCGAAGGCGAGACTCTGGATGCCGTGCTACGCGGCAACATCGCCACCGTGGTGCCGTACGACCCGTATCGCCAGAACGAAGTGGTGTTGCACGGTCAGCGCGTGCCGCTGGCGGCCAACTTCACTGCCGCCTATGGGCTATGGCTGGCCAAATCCGGTTTCGCCGCGCAGTCGTTGCGCTCGATGCTGGGCAGTGCGCGCGGGATCGATCGCCCGCATCTGTATCTGATGCAGCCCTACGATCCGGACCGACGCGTGCTGCTGATGCTGCACGGGCTGGCCAGCAGCCCGGAAGCCTGGGTCAATGTCGCCAACGAGGTGATGGGCGATGAAACGCTGCGCCAGCGCTACCAGATCTGGCAGGTGTACTACCCGACCAACGCGCCGGTGGCGGTCAACCGCGCAGAAATCCAGGCATTGGTGGAGCGCAGCCTGCAGCACTTCGACCCGGCCGGCACGGCTATCGCATCGCACGACATGGTGTTGATCGGCCACAGCATGGGCGGGGTGATCGGGCGCTTGCTGGTGTCGTCTTCCGGCGACACGTTGTGGAATTCATTGCTGGAAAACTACCGGCTGGAAGGCGAGCGCGGCGCACGCGTGCGCGCGAAGTTGTCGCCGCTGCTGCATTTTTCGCCACTGCCGCAGGTCGACCGCGCCATCTTCATTGCCGCGCCGCATCGCGGTACGCCGTTGGCCGAAGGTGGGCTTGGGCGCTTCGTCGGCCGCTTGGTGCGTCTGCCGATCGCCTTGCTGGATCGCTTCGGCGATGTGCTGCAGGACTTGGCCAATAGCGAGCGTGACGGGCAGGGCGGCGACCCGCGACGCAAAGGCCGGCTGTTGCCGCCGACCAGCATCGACAACCTGCGCGACACCGACCCGTTCGTGCGCGCCAGCATGGACCTGCCGATCTCCCCACAGGTGCATTACCACACCATCGTCGGGCGCGAAAAACCGCAGGTGCCGCTGGCCGATTCCGACGATGGTCTGGTGCCTTATCGCAGCGCACATCTGCAGGGCGCCGAGTCGGAATTGGTAGTGACCTCCTGGCATAGCGTGCAGGAAACGCCGCAGGCGATTCTTGAGATTCGCCGCATCCTGCATGCGCAGCTGCAGGCCGAGGAGGCAGGAAACACGAGTGCGCACGGCGCGCAAGGCGAGACACCGGCTGCACTCTCGGCAACGTTCTGAAAGCAAGCAGAATCGAGATCCCGTTGTTGTCAGCGAATGGTCGGTGCGCATGGCGTCGCGTTCAAGAAAACAGCCGGCCAACTCTCGGTGCGGTGTCACCGATTGCGGGATCGTTGGTGGCATGGATGCCGCCAACGATCCCCCAGGGATAGGTTCACGGCGTGTCCCGCGAGCGGTGAGGGCGCCGCGCCCTTGACGTTGCGAGTTGGCTGCCGGGCCCTTGCCCGCCCACCATCGCAGGACACGCCGCAAGTACGTCCGTGTAGGCTCTTACGCGGCATCCATGCCGCGTAAGGTCCCGCGACGGTGGGCGGGCAAGGGCCAGTCGGGTTGATCGGTGTGCGAGTTTTCAACAAGCATCCAGCAAGCTGGCTTGCGCCGTGTCCTGTTCTCAATAAAACAACCAGCAACCTGTCTGGTGCGGTGTCCTCGCCGATTGCGGGACCGTGTGGCGGCATGGATGCCGCCACCGAGCCTACATGGACTTACTTGCGGCGTGTCCCGCGAGCGGCGAGGGCACCGCGCTCGACTAACTAGGCTTTTGACTGCATTCACCAAGAAGTGGCCGACAAAATCACTGCACTCACGCCTGGCGGCCGCGCAGCGGTGTTGTTCGCCGTTCTTAGCGCATTGTTTACCAGCCTCATGCTATCAGGCGGTTCTCTAGAACACGCTCCAACAAGGAAGACGCGATGCGCAAGACGCTGTCGGCAGTGATCTGGGTGCCCTTGCTGCTGGCCGGTTGCGGCCGCGGCGAAGGTCAGAAGAGCGCGGCAGACGCTGCGGGCGCAATGCCGCCGGCAGCGGAGACTGCAGCGCGTGCATCCGATGCGCCGCCGGCCACCGATGAGGCGGTGCCCGAGATCCCGGCCATTCCGTTGATCGTGGTGCCGGACATCGCCGGCGTGACCCCGGCGCAACGCGCGCTGGAAGCCTCGCTGCAGGACATTCTCGACCCGATCGAAGGCGTCAGCGTGGCGCCGGCACGTTGCGGCGATGGCGGCACCCTGATCAACGATGCCGGCATCACCAGCGTCGATGCCAACGGCAATCTGCTGCGCAACGGCGACGGCGGGCTGTTCGACCTCAAGGCCGACGGCAGCGGCACCGCCAACTTCGACGGTGGCCTGATCAGCGTCAACGCCGACGGCAGCGGCACCATCAATGCGAGCGGCGCCGGTGGCGACGACGCAATCATCCAGGTGCAGGCCAACGGTGCCGGCTCCTACAACGGCCCGGCCGGTCTGATCAGCCTGGACGCCAAGGGTGCGGGTACCTGGAACAGCGACAAGAGCGGCTTGGTCAACAATCACGGCGATGGCAGCGGCACCTGGAATGGCCCGCGCGGTCTGATCACCATCAACGCCGACGGCTCGGGAACCTGGAACGGCCCGGACGGGCTGGTGCAGAACCGCGGCGATGGCACCGGCACGGTCGGCACGCCGCCGCGCGAAGTACGCATGCCGCCGCTGCCGAAGGTGCCGCCTGCCGGGCGCTTTCCGCTGCTGCAGAAATTCGCGCCTCCCGGTGCGCCGTGCGGCTATCTGATCACCTTGAACGAGCGCATCCTGTTCGACTTCGACAAGGCCGGGATCCGCCCCGATGCCGCGCGCGTACTTGACGTGCTGGCCGCCGCACTCGGCAAGGTCAACACCAAGGACATGCAAGTGCGCGGGCATACCGATGCCAAGGGCAGCAACGCCTATAACCAGGCGCTGTCCGAGCGCCGCGCCGATGCAGTACTGGCCGCGTTACGCACACGCGGTGCCGCGCAGTCGGCCGGCGCAAAGGGCTACGGCGAATCGCAGCCGGTAGCGCCGAATACGCTCAATGGACAGGACAACCCCGGCGGGCGACAACTCAATCGGCGTGTGGAAATCTTTCTACGCACCTGAGTGCTAGCCGATCTGCGCGGCATCGCTCGCATGGAGACGCAGGACCATGCGATCCCGGACAGGTGATGCATTACGCACGCGGTTCGGGCGTGTGTCGATGGGCTGATGCCGACCCATCTGCATATCGTCGTGCTGCTGCCTTGTGCAGTGCGTCCTGACGACCGGTGTGTTGGGTTATCTCCGCAAGGCAACGCACCCTGCGGCGAGTCGTCATTGGACAAGACTGATGCCGCTCTTGGTGCCGCAACCGTGCGGCTGATTCCGGGGATCTATCGCCGCGTGGCGGCTGCCCGAATATTTGAGGAAGTTTCGCCAGTTGTAGTCTGCCTTGCATATTGGCACCGTACATTCCGCCATGACCAACGGGATGACCGCCAAGTATGTGTTCCAGGCAAACGATGAAAACGGGGCAGGGTGGTGAACAGACGCCCGCAGGCGATGACGGCAGCGACGCGCTGGGGATTGCGTTGTCGCCGTTGCGTGGGATCACTACGCCGTTGCAGGCAGGTGTCAGGCAACGCTCGAAGACAGTGCCTCGGCCGCGCTGGCTGATGCCGGCACTTGCACTTGGCATGTTGCTGCTGATCGCTTGCACGCCGCGGACACCTGCGCCGCCTGCAGTCGTGCCGACCGCGCAATTGGAGCGCGTGGTTGTGGTGTTCCGGCATGGCGTGCGTGCGCCGTTGCAGGGCGAAGCCGCCGCCGCGCACTACGCAGACGCACCGTGGCCGCAGTGGTCCACCCCGGCCAGCCTGCTCACTCCGCATGGGCGCATCGGCGTGCAATTGAGCGGCGACTATCTGCGCCAGTGGCTGGCGCAGCACAAGGTGTTGCCGAGCAGCGGCTGCCCGGCGTCAGGCAGCGTATCGGTGTGGGCCAATACCGATCAACGCACCATCGACAGCGGCGCCTTGCTGGCCGAGGCGCTGGCACCCGGTTGCGGCATCGTGGCCGGGCACCGCGAGGCCGGCAGCAACGACCCGTTGTTCCGACCGATCGAAGCCGGCGCGGTTGCATTCGATGCCGTCGCAGCGGTCGCCTCGATCGAAAAGCAGACCGGTGGTCCTGCCGCGTTGCTGCAAGGGCATGCGGCCGAACTGCAGGCGATGCAGCAGATTCTGGGCTGCACCCGCACGCCCTGCGACTTTGCGCAGATGCCATCCACGCTGACGCCGTCTGCCAATGGTCGCGGCCTGGCCTTGGGTGGGCCGATCGATCTGACCTCCGGCACCGGCGAGGTCCTGCTGCTGCAATACGCCGAAGGCTTGCCGCTGTCGCAGGTCGGCTGGGGCCGCGCCACGCCCGAGCGGCTGGCGCAGGTCTCGCGGCTGCATGCGCTGCTGTTCGACATCTACGCACGGCCGCACTACATGGCCGCGCGCTCGGGCGCACCGCTGGCGCGCGAAGTGCTGCAACGCTTCGGTGACACGCAGGCGGCGAAGGTATCGCTGTTCGTCGGCAGCGACACGCATATCGCCGCGTTGAGCAGTTTGCTGGGCGTGCACTTTCACTTGCCCGGCTACGGCGCGGATGATCCGCCGCCGGGCGGTGCGTTGGTGCTTAGCCTATGGCGCGAGCCGAGTGGGAAGCAGGTGGTGCGTGCGCAGTATCTGGCGCAATCGCTGGATCAACTGCGGACGCTGGCGCCGCTCAATCTGGAGCATCCGCCGTTGCAGCAGGAGCTGGCGCTTGGCGTTTGCACAGCAGAGCAACGTATGGCGTGCCCGTTGCCGGAGTTTACGCAGGCGCTCGAGAAGCAGCTGCAGCTCGATCGGTAACCGTGCAGCAGCGATCTTTATCTCGAAAAAGGCGATCAGTGGCCGTTCCTTCTCCCACCGGGAGAAGGTGCCCCGCAGGGGCGGATGAGTTTACGTGCGAAGCCTCGTGTCATCGATTACTCAAGGAGGCTTCGCCCCGTACCCTCACCCCAACCAAGGCATGCGCGCCAGTGGCGCGCAAGAAGTGCCTTCTCGCCACGAAGGGAGAGGGGCGAGAAACACGGTCTTGCCCGGAAATGACACCACGTTCCTAATCGTCGCTGTCGCAAAGCAAAGCTAAAGGCTTTCAAGCGGCCTAATGCTTACTGATTCCGCAGGCGATGTTGCCGGTATCGATTCAACACGTTGTCATTCGACGCTGCTGCCATAGTGCCAGTCGTTGGAACTATCACTTCGCCAGCAAAGTCCAAGCTCCGAAGCTCGATCAGTTCAACCAGACCCCGCTTTTCCTTCAACCACCTACAACAACCGGTGGTGCTTGCGCGCGTGCCGGCGTGGGACCTTACGCGGCATGGATGCCGCGTAAGAGCCTACAGGGACGTACTTGCGGCGTGTCCCACGTCGGTACGCGTGCAAGCGCCCGCAGCAAACCGGCGCATCCGCGTAGAACCGGTAAATGTCGTGCACAAGATTGATCGGTCTGCGGAGTTGGTCGGCAGCGTGGCGACGCATCCGGTGACGGGGCTCGGTGGCGGCATCCATGCCGCCACACGGTCCCGCCCCCGTTCGCGACACCGCGCTCCCTAGTGTTGCTACCGCTGATCGGCAAGCGATGTTTCCCACGCAAGTTTCAACGACGGTACACGGTCCGCCAAAAACGCAAATGGGCCGCAGCTGCGGCCCATTTGCACTTCTCGTCAGTTCCACTCGCGCAGGAGCCGCTGGCTTACTTCAGCTTGGCGTCGGCGCGCAGCGCGTCGGCACGGTCGGTCTTTTCCCACGAGAACGCGGTGGCGTTGTGTTGCGCGCCGGTTGCGTCGGTGTAGCTGAAGTCCTTCGGCTTGCGGCCGAAGTGACCGTAGGAGGCGGTCTGCTGGTACATCGGGTGGATCAGGTCGAGCATCTGGATGATGCCGAACGGGCGCAGGTCGAAATGCTTGCGGATCAGCTTTTCGATCTGCTCGTCGGCAATCTTGCCGGTGCCGAAGGTGGTGACCGAGATCGAGGTCGGCTCGGCCACGCCGATGGCGTAGGAAACCTGCACTTCGCAACGGTCGGCCAGGCCGGCAGCCACCACGTTCTTGGCCACATAGCGCGCAGCGTAGGCAGCCGAACGATCGACCTTGGACGGATCCTTGCCCGAGAACGCACCGCCGCCGTGACGTGCCCAGCCGCCGTAGGTGTCGACGATGATCTTGCGACCGGTCAGGCCGCAATCGCCCACCGGGCCGCCGATCACGAACTTGCCGGTCGGGTTGATGTGGAACTTGGTGCCCTTGTGCAGCCACTTGGCCGGCAGCACCGGCTTGAGGATTTCCTCGCGCACCGCTTCGATCAGGTCTTTCTGCTTGACGCCCGGATCGTGCTGGGTCGACAACACCACCGCATCGATCGCAGTCGCAACGCCGTCTTCATAGCGCAAGGTGACCTGCGACTTGGCGTCCGGACGCAGCCAGGACAGCGCCGAGTTCTTCTTCTTGCGGATCTTGGCCTGCTGCTCGACCAGGCGGTGTGCCAGGTGGATCGCCGCCGGCATGTGGCTGTCGGTCTCGTTGGTCGCATAGCCGAACATCAGGCCCTGGTCGCCGGCGCCTTGCTGTTCCGGGTTCTTGCGGTCAACGCCCTGGTTGATGTCCGGCGACTGCTTGCCGATCAGGTTGAGCACACCACAGGTCTCGCCGTCGAAGCCGACGTCGGAGCTGTTGTAGCCGATGTCCAGGATCACCTTGCGGGTGAGCGCTTCCAGGTCGATCCAGGCGCTGGTGGTCACTTCGCCGGCAACGATCGCAACACCGGTCTTGACCATCGTCTCGCATGCCACGCGGGCACGCTTGTCCTGGGCCAGGATGGCATCCAGCACGGCGTCGGAGATCTGGTCGGCGATCTTGTCCGGATGGCCTTCGGAGACCGATTCGGAGGTGAACAGGTAGCTGGACATCTGGCTTATATCCCTTGATTCGGATGAAAAGATGGCTGCGGATGATACACGCCCCGCATGTCCGTTGCATTGTGCGCCTGAACAGGTGGCAATGGAGTTAAGCAGACGTCGGTGGCAGCAAGGCGCTGCCGTGCAGGACGACCAGCCAAGCCTCGCGGACGATCGCCCTGCATTCGACTGAAAACGCGTACAAACATGCCTGCCAATGCATGTTGGGCCTGCTAGCATCGGGCGATGGATTCATTGACCCAGATCGTTCTCGGCGGCGCCGTCGCTGCCGCCATCGCCCCGGCCGGACAGCGCCGTGCCGCCTTGTTGGCCGGCGCGGCACTGGGCACCTTGCCCGATCTCGACGCACTGGCGCTGCTGCCCTTTACCAGTGACCCGGTCACGCAGATGACCGTGCATCGCAGCGCCAGCCATTCGTTGTTGGTGCTGCCCTTCGTCGGTTGGGTGATCTGGTGGCTGTACCGCCGCTACGGCAACCGGCGCGTGGCCAGTGCGCCCAAGCGCTGGTTCTGGGCGATTCAACTGGCCTTGATCACGCACCCCTTGCTGGATGCCTTTACCGTCTATGGCACCCAGCTGTGGTGGCCGTTGCAGCCGCATCCGGCGATGTGGTCGAGTGTATTCATCATCGATCCGGGCTACACGCTATGGCTGTTGCTGGCCTGTGCAGTGGCGTGGTTTGCACGTGCGCGGCCGCTTGCCCAGCACGCGTTGGTGATCGGCCTAGCATTGAGTTCTGCGTATCTGGGTTGGTCGCTGCTGGCCAAGCACCTGGTCGACCGCGAAGCCGATCGCGCGCTGGCCGCACTCGGTTTGAAGGATGCGCCGCGCTTCTCGGTGCCGATGCCGCTCAATACCTTGTTATGGCGGGTGGTGGCGATGACGCCCAACGGCTATGTGATCGGCGAGCGCTCGCTGGTGGCCGACAAGGGCCCGATGCAGTTCCGCGGCTATTCCAGCAACACCCAGGCCTTGGGCGAAGTGGCTAGGTTCGATTCGGTGCGCCGGCTGACCTGGTTCAATCGCGGCTTCATGCGCGCGCGCCTGGTCGACGACGAGTTGATGCTCAGCGATCTGCGCATGGGCCTGGAGCCGGACTACAACTTCAACTTCGTGGTCGCCCATCGCGAAGACGGGCAGTGGCAGCCGATTGCGCCGCGGCAGGTCCAGGCGGCCTACCGGGCGCCGGTGGCACGCGATCAGATCGGCGAAGTGCTGGCGCAAATGTGGCACCGCATCTGGCACGAGCCGGCCGGCACGGTGCTGACCGGCGATCTGGAACATGCCGCCGCACCTGCGCCGGTCACTCAATAGAATGGCGCAGTAGACCCTCTCGGCGGCGGCTCAATACACCGTGGCGCGCGCCTGCACAAACGAATAGAAGAACACCGCATTCGGGTCGCTGTGCACCTGCGCCAGTTCGCGGCGCATACCGTCCACGGTGTCTGCGCTGACCGCGCCGGCCTGCAGCAATTGCTCGGCCGCCGACAGCAGCACTTCTTCCCAGAACCCGATCATGGTCTTGCGTCGGCCCGGCTCGCGGTTGTCCAGGTGCAGCGTCTTGATCTCGGTCTGCACATCGCGAAAACCGCCGGCCAGCAGCAGGTTGCCCAGCTTGGCGCCGACGAACGGATCGCCGCCCTGGTCGTGCTGAAAATCGTTGAACGCCATCCAGTAGCGCCACAGATTCGGCGAGTACGGATGCAGCAGGAACGAGGCATTCATGACCTCAGTGACGTACACCGGCGAACCGGGCAACAGCACGCGGCGCACTTCGTTGAGCACGCGTGCGGGCGAGGGCACATGTTCGAGTACCCAACACAGGAATGCCGCATCGAATTGACGCGCTTCGAACGGCAGGTCGGTCGCATCGGCCTGTTGCAAGGTGTAGCGCTCGCGGCACCACGCCAGCCGCTCTAGATTCGCGCGTGCCGCGCCCAACTGCGCTTCGCTCAAGTCCACGCCGGTCACGTGCAGATCGGGAAAGCGGCGCAACAGGATCTCGGTTTGCGCGCCCACGCCGCTGCCCACTTCCAGCAGACGTCGCGCGCCACTGTAGTCGATCTGATTGAACAAGGTGGCTTCGAGCAAGCGCGCCTGTTTGAGCAGGCGTGCCTGTTCGGTAGGCGAAAAACCATGCAGATAGGTGGGTGTATCGCCAGGTGCGCTCATGCGTGCAGCTCTCAAAAAAGTGAAGCTAGAAAAATCAGGTTCAGGCTGCGGCCGACAGCGCCGGCGACACGCCGGCGATCAACGCATCGAAATAATCGCGGGTCAGCGCCAGCTGCGCCTCTGGTGTTTCGGCGCGATTGACTACCGCGCGGAAGTCGGCGCTTTGCGGGTGATCCTTGGCGTACCAGCCCAGATGCTTGCGCGCGATGCGCACACCTTGCGGCTGCCCGTAGAACGCATGCAGCGCTTCCAGATGGCCAAGCAAGGTGTCGCGCACCAACGCCAACGACGGCGGCGGCAACAGCTCGCCGGTGGCCAGGTAATGCGCCACCTCGCCGAAGATCCACGGCCGCCCCTGCGCGGCGCGGCCGATCATCACCGCATCTACGCCGGTGGCGCGCAGCACCTGTGCCGCCTTCTGCGGCGAATCGATATCGCCATTGGCGATCACCGGAATCTGCAGCGCGGCCTTGATCTGCGCTATCGTCGCGTACTCCGCACTGCCGGTGTAATGCTGATCGCGGGTGCGCCCGTGCACTGCCAGCGCGGCGATGCCGCAGTCCTGCGCAATGCGCGCAATGGTCGGGCCGTTGCGATGATCGCAATCCCACCCGGTGCGGATTTTCAACGTGACCGGCACGTCCACCGCCTGCACCACTGCGCGCAGGATCCGCGCCACCAGGTCTTCGTCGCGCATCAGCGCCGAGCCGGCCCAGGCATTGCAGACTTTCTTTGCCGGGCAACCCATGTTGATGTCGATCAGCTGCGCGCCGTGGTCCACGTTGTAGCGCGCGGCCTCGGCCAGCTGCTGCGGCTCGGTGCCGGCGATCTGCACGCTGATCGGATCCGGCTCGCCGGCATGGTCCATGCGGTGCAGCGATTTGCGCGTGCCCCAGAAACGCGGATCGGAGATGGTCATCTCCGACACCGCGAGCCCCGCGCCCAGTCGCTTGCACAACAGCCGGAACGGCTTGTCGGTGACGCCGGCCATCGGGGCCAGGATCACCTTGGGGTCGATGGTATAGGGGCCGATATGCATGGCGGCATTGTAGCTGGGAGGGGAAGGGGGAGTCGGGAATGGGGATTGGGGAATCGTAAGAGCGCTTGCGGGCTTCGGTCTGAGCGATTGCTAGGAGTCGTTCGAGCGATGTCGGCGTGATTGGCAAAGTGCGACGTGTAAAGGACGACAGTGGCGGGAGTATTGGTTGGCCGTACCTCACACCAACTGCGCTGCGGAGTTGACTGGTTTTCCGCCGTACCCTCACCCCAACCCCCGCTTCGCGCCCCTGCCCGCGCTTGCGGCGCGGGCGCTCCAAGGCACACGCGCCAGTGGCGCGTAAGCAGCGCCTTCTCGCCCCGCGGGGAGAGGGGCTTCTCCATCCTTCTCCCCTCGGGAGAAGGTGGCGCGTCAGCGCCGGATGAGGGTACGGCGCCCGACGCTGCATCACGCCTCGCCTCCTTACCCGAGCGACTGTCCGAGGAACAAGACCGAAGTTCCGCTGGGAGCGCGGTTCGCAGCATCCGTCGGCAGGCAGGTCTCAACATGCCGTTCGCCAATCAAAAACAGTCTCTAACGTGCAGGCCAACGCCCTGAACGCAAAAGGCGACCGCATCGCTGCGGTCGCCTTCGTTGATCGCGTGAAGCGTGCGGATCACACCGCCGGTTCGGGCACCATCCGCGGCATCGAGGTAGCAGCGCCCTCCACTTCGGTGGAGCGCGCGGCATAGCGGGTGGCAAAGCGCACGTGGGTAATGAAGCTGGCGCTGGGCGACTGCGCCAGCGAGGCCACCAGTGCGCCGTTGAAGGCATCGCCGGCGCCGGTGGTGTCGACCGTCTGCGCGCTTTCCGCGCCCACGCGGTAATGCGCGGCCGTATCGCCACGCAGCTGTTCTTCGGCGTGCGAAATGAACGCGCCCACCGAACCCAACGTCACCACCACGGTGCCGCCCGGCAGCAACTTGCGGCATAGCGAATGCAGCGTGTTGCCGTCCAGCGCCGCCACATCGTCGGCGTTGATGCGTTCGCCGACATGGCGGCCGAGCAGGGCGGCGAATTCGGTTTCGTTGGGCGTCAGCACATCCGACAACTTGAGCAGACCGATCGAGGTTGGCGCATTCGCCGGCGCGGCGTTGAGCACGGTCAGTACGCCGCACTCACGCGCCAATGCCAGCGCCGATTCGATGGTTTCTGCCGGCGATTCCAGCTGCGCCAGCAATACCTGGGACGCGGCGACCAGCGCGCGCTGGTTGTCGACGAACGCGGCGCTCAGCACCGAATTGGCGCCGGCACCGATCACGATGGTGTTGCGACCGTGCGCATCGACGTAGATACCGCCGGTGCCGGTTGGCTCATTGCTGGGCTCGGCGATCAGCGCGAAGCCGTCGTGCGCGGCCAGCGAGCGTGCCAGTGCACCACCGGCATCGTCGCCCAGCGCGCACAAAAAATGCGTCTTGGCGCCGGCACGCGCGGCCGCGACCGCCTGATTGAACCCCTTGCCCCCGGGGCCGGTGCTATAGCGACCGGCGATGGTGGCACCCGGCGCGGGCAGGACATCACAGCGCCACACGTGATCGACATTGAAGGACCCGACAACGACGACCGAACTCATAAATACCCTTAACTTGAATGACTGAATGAAACCTGGCGTGCAGCGATTAGACCGGCACACCGATGAACCCGCGCCGCCTCAACCAAAATGCGAGAGCACGCCGGCAATGGTAGCGGTCATGAACGTTGCGATCGAACCGCCGAGCACGGCGCGCAGGCCGAACTTGGCCAGATCGTGACGGCGTTCCGGTGCCAGACCGCCGATGCCGCCGATCTGGATCGCGATCGAGCTGAAGTTGGCAAAGCCGCACAGCGCATACGTGGCAATCAGCCGGCCTTCGGCGCTCAGGCCCACGCCCGGCACTTCGCCCTTCACGATCCGCGACAGCTCGCTATAGGCGACGAACTCGTTGATCACCACTTTCTGGCCGATCAGCGAGCCGACCGTGGTCGCGTCCACCCACGGGGTGCCGATCACCCAGGCGATTGGCGCCAGCACGTAGCCGAAGATCGTCGACAGGTTGGTCGGATGGCCCAGCGCCTTGGCGGCGCCGGTGACATCGCCCAACCAGGTCAGCGGTGCGTTGATCAACGCGATCAACGCGATGAAGGCCAGCAGCATCGCGCCGATATTCAGCGCCAGCCGCAAGCCATCGCCGGCGCCGGCCGCAGCCGCATCGATTACATTGCTGGTGGTCTTTTCCACTTCCATCTTGACCGTGCCGCGGGTCAGCGGGGTGCCGGTTTCCGGCACCAGCAGCTTGGCCACCACCAGGGTGGCGGGCGCGGCCATGATGCTGGCGGCGAGCAGGTGCTTGGCGTAGAACGCCTGCTGCGCAGGGTCGCTGCCGCCGAGCATGCCGACGTACGCTGCCAGCACGCCACCGGCGATATGCGCCATGCCGCCGATCATCATCGTCAGCAGCTCGGACTGGGTCATCTTGGGTATGTACGGGCGCACCGTCAGCGGCGCCTCGGTCTGGCCGATGAACACGCTGGCGCACACGCTGGTGGTTTCCGCCCCCGACACGCGCATCACCTTGGTGATCGCCCAGGCCATCGCACGCACGATCACCTGCATCACGCCCAGGTGGTAAAGCACGCCCATCAGCGCGGAGAAGAAGATGATGGTGGGCAGCACCTGGAACGCAAAAATGAAGCCGTTGCTGTTGATGTCCATCAGGCTGCCGAAAATGAAGCTGGAGCCCTCATTGACGAAGCTCAGCACCCTCACGAAGCCCTGGCCCAGCCAGTCGAACACGTCGCGCCCGCCCGGCACCAGCAGCACCAGTGCGGCGAACGAAATCTGCAGCGCCAGACCGGTGGCGACCAGCTTCCAGTCGATCGCGCGGCGGTTGTTCGAAAACAGCCAGGTGATGCCGATGAGCACCGCCAGACCGAACAGGCCGAAGCCGATCCTTCCCAAACCTTCGACCATTCCATTCCCCGGCGCAGACGGCAAACCGAGAAGCCTAGAGCAGGGGGTGACGGTGGGCAAGGCGAGCGGTGTTCAGAGGCTCCCCTTTAGCCCGCAGCCGAGATGCAGCGGGCGCTGGCAGGCCGGCAGTGGCGAGCGGGTAAGCCGTGCTTGCGCAAAGTGGGGGATTTGCGGAGTCGACTCACTGCTGGTAGTGGAAGGGATAGCGCGATGACGCCAGCGAAGGCCACGCTGCGTGATTCGATCCGGCAGCCAGACGCTGCTTTTCCATCAGTCGCCGACGACAGCCGAAGGTGCTTGCGCGCGTACCGGCGTGGGACCTTATGCGGCATGGATGCCGCAGAAGAGCCTACACGGACGTACTTGCGGCGTGTCCCACGCCAGTACGCGTGCAAGCGCCCCGCAGTGACCGAGGCTTTCTCAAAAACCGGTCAGACGTCGCGGGTGGGAGCGGTCGATGCGCGGCGCCGCATCCGGTGTCGGGACACGCCGTGAATCCGTCCATGGAGGCTCAGTGGCGGCATCCATGCCGCCACATGGTCCCGCCCCCGGATACGACACCGCGCTTCCACTCTTCGTGGCTGCTGATCGGAAAGCGATGCCTTCGGGCAAACAGCTTACCTGCGGATCCACAGTGATTATTAGGCCAGTACGACATGCCCTGTCGCCCCGGCAACATCACGTCCTACACTGCGCACGCCGATCCGGGGCAGGGCGCCGCGGAGGTTGTTGGAGTCTGCCAATGCATTACCGTCGTCTGGGTTCCACCGGGCTGCAGCTGTCGGCCTTGTCGTTCGGGGCCTGGGTCACCTTCGGCAAGCAGATCGGGCGCAGCGAAGCGCGCAACCTGATTGCTGCCGCCTGGGACAATGGCATCAATTTCTTCGACAACGCCGAGGTCTACGCACGCGGCCGCGCCGAAGAAGTGATGGGCGATGTGATCGCCGACCTGCGCCTGCCGCGCGATGGCTATTGCGTCTCGAGCAAGGTGTTCTTCGGCGCGGTGGACAGCCCGCGCCCGACCCAGCGCGGACTCTCGCGCAAGCACATCACCGACGCCTGCCATGCCGCACTCAAGCGCCTGCGCGTGGAGTATCTGGATCTGTATTTCTGCCACCGGCCCGACCCGGAGACGCCTATCCAGGAAACCGTGCGCGCCATGGACGCACTGATCCGCCAGGGCAAGGTGATGTACTGGGGCACCTCCGAATGGAGCGCCGAACAGTTGCGCGCCGCCATCGCCATCGCCGAGCAGGAGCATCTGCACGCCCCGTCGATGGAACAGCCGCAATACAACCTGCTGCATCGCGACCGGTTGGAGCGCGAGTACGCCGCGCTATGCGAAGCCGGGCTGGGCACCACCATCTGGTCACCGCTGGCCTCGGGCCTGTTGACCGGCAAGTACAACGCCGGCGTGGAAGCCGACAGCCGCCTGGGCCAGCCGGGCAATCACTGGTTGCAGGACGAAGTGCTGGGTGCACCGGAGGCCCGCCGCCTGGAACGTGCCCGCGTGTTCTGCGCGCTGGCCGCCGAGCTGGGCCAGTCGCCCGCACGCCTGGCCATCGCCTGGTGCCTGCGCAACCCGCATGTGTCCACGGTGATTCTCGGCGCCAGCCGTGTAGCGCAACTGGAAGAAAACCTCGGCGCGCTGGAGACGCTGACCAAGGTCGATGCAGCTGACTGGGCGCGGGTGGAAGAGGTCACGCGCTGAGAGGTGGGGTGTTGATCCAGCTGGGCCAGGTTGGCTCCAGCTGGAATGTGAGACGGCAGGCTTTTCATGATGGACGATGGAGCTGCGCCACGACCGCTGTGCATATCGATTGATAAATGCAATCGAAGCTGGTGGATTCATCTAAAGATCCAGGCATTCAAATGAGAATGGCTCTTGATCATTAAATGAGAATGGTTATTATTTGTCTGGCCAACCGACTGGAGATCCAGATCATGACCGCTCACCCCGTGCTGCTTCGCTCCGAACCGGTCAACCTGCGCGACCGCGCCGTCCCGCGTGCTGTCCCCGCAGAAGACGTCATCAGCAGCGAGGCGCTGCTCAAGGGCCGTCGCGAAGTGCTGATTCAGCATGGCGATCGCGTCTATCGCCTGCGCCATACCAGCAACGACAAGCTCATTCTGACCAAGTAACACCGCCGATAACCCGCTGCGCACCGCCAAGCGGGCGCGGGCGGTCGAGGTCGGCAGGTGCCAGCATCAGCCGTACTCGTTCGCTCCCGCAGCCTGATTGCCGCGCACGATGTTCTAAGTCGCTTCACCATCCCGATGCCCGCTCGCGCAGGTATTGGAGCTGTCTGCCGCGGGCGTTGCCGCCGCCGCCCGCCACTTCATTCTCTATCCTCGGCTGCCGCTCGCGGCGTCTGCAACAGCGCGCGCTGTCGGGGGTTCTTCTCGAAGGTCTCCGATGATCCGCCTGCATCCGCTGGTGGTCGCGCTGTCGCTGGCGCTGCCTGCTGTTCCGTTGTGTGCCCATGCTGCTGAACTCGACGGCAGCGGGGATGCCGCGCGTGAGGTGCACGACTTCAACCGGCTGCAGGTGACCGCCACGCGCACCCAGCGCGCCCTGGTCGATGTGCCGAGCACGGTGGATGTGATCGACCGCGAACAACTGGACAACCAACTGGTGCGCGAGCTCAAGGATCTGTTCCGTTACACGCCCGGCGTGTCGGTGACCAGCACCAGCGGCCGCTTCACCGGCGCCAACGGCATCCGCATCCGCGGGCTGGACGGCAACCGCGTGGCGATCCTGGTCGACAACGTGCCGGTGTCGGATACCTTCAGCTTCGGCAGCTACCTCAACGCCAACCGCAACTTCGTCGATCTGGAAACGCTCAAGCGCGTCGAAGTGGTGCGCGGGCCGGCCAGCTCCTTGTACGGTTCCGATGCGCTGGGCGGCGTGGTGGCCTTCGTCACCAAGGACCCGGCCGATTATCTCAGCGCCGACAAGCACAGCTACGTCGGGCTGAAGTTCGGCTACGAGGGCGACTGGAACGGCCTGTTCGCCGGTGCCACCGGCGCGTTCGGCGGCGAGCGCTGGAGCGGCATGGTGGCGGTGAGTCACCGCCAGGGTCAGGAAGCGCAGAACCAGGGCGACAACCGTAGCCGCGATTTCACCCGCACCGCAGCCAATCCGCAGCGCATCGACGGCCGCAGCGTGCTCGCCAAACTCGTCTACGCGCCGAGCGCGCAACAGCGCTTCAAGCTCACCGTGGAAGGCAACGAAGACTACGGCAGCATCGATGCCTTGACCGGTATCGACCCGCGCAACGCGATGGCCTCGCTGCGCATTCTGTCGCAGGAAGGGCGCGACCATCAGACCCGTGCGCGCGTCTCGCTGCGGCACGAGCTGGATGCACTGGATTGGGCGCTCGCCGACGATCTGCAGTGGCAGTTGTATCGCCAGGACAGCGAAAGCCTGCAGCGTACCGATGAGTTGCGCGGCAACAACACGCGCCGCCACAACGAACACAATTTCGATCAGCGCGTGTACGGGCTGCTGGTCAACGCGCACAAGTCCATCGACACCGGCACGCTCAGCCACGACATCACCTACGGTCTGGATGGCACCTGGACTGATACGCGCGCCAAGCGCGACGGGTATTCGGTGAACCTTGCCAATGGCGTGGTGACCAACCGGGTCGGCCAGGACGTGTTCCCGGTGCGCGATTTCCCCAACAGCGAAACCACCAAGCTCGGGTTATATGCGCAGGACGAGATCCGCCTGTTCGACGGCAAGCTGTCGCTGACACCCGGCGTGCGCGTGGATTATTTCCGCCTCTCGCCACAGGTGGACGATATCTTCCGCGAAGACAATCCCGGCGTGGCCGCTGCGACCATCGACGAAACCCAGGTCTCGCCCAAGTTCGGTGCGGTGTGGCGTTTCTCGGATGCATGGTCGGCGTATGCCAATTACGCGCACGGCTTCCGGGCCCCGCCGTACAACGACGTCAATATCGGCTTCACCAATCTGCAGGCGCGCTACACCGCCATCGCCAATCCGGACCTGAAATCGGAGACCAGCCGCGGTGGCGAATTGGGGCTGCGCTTCAACGACGCGATCGGGTATCTGGGCGTCGCCGTGTATTACACCGATTACCGCAACTTCATCGAATCGTATGCGCCGGCCGGCTTCAACGCCGATGGGCTGATGCTGTTCCAGTCGCGCAACGTGGACGATGTGGTGATCAAGGGCGCCGAAGCACGTGCCGGTGTCGATCTGGGCGCGCTGGCGGGCTGGCAGGGCTGGTCGCTCAACAGCGCCGTCGCCTACTCGGAAGGCGACAATCTTACCGACGACACGCCGCTCAATTCGGTCGACCCGCTGCGTGGCACCTTCGGCGTGGCCTTCGATAGCGATGGCTGGGGCGCAGAGTTGATCGGCACGGTCGTTGCACGCAAACGCCGCCCGCAGCTGGATAGCTATTACACGCCGGCCGGCTACGCCACGCTGGATCTGATGGGGCATTGGGAATTTGCGCCAGGCGCCAAGGTCACCGCCGGCATCTTCAATCTGGCCGACCGCCGCTATGTGGACTGGAACGCGCTGCCCAACGGCACGCTGGCCAGCAGCACGGTGCTCGACCGCTTCACCGGCGCCGGGCGTACCGCCTCGGTCAGCCTGGCCGTGAGCTGGTAGCGGCCATGACCAGCGCCCGCCCACTGCCGCAGTTGTCGCATGCACGTGCCATCCGCGCAGCGCTGCCGCGTCCGCAGCAGCTGGCGGCACTGGGCACGGTGCTATGTCTGTATCGGCCCGCGCTGGGCAACGAGCTGGATGGCTGGCAGCACGCGGTGGATGCGGCGGCATGCCGGCAGGTCGACAGCGACGGCGTGCGCGAAAGCATCTGGTTCTTCGATGCCGAAGGACACTGCTGCTGGCGAATTTGTCTGTTGCCGGACAGCGATTTTTTGATCTGGGATCGCCTGGTCTCGCGCTTGCCGCCGCTGCCGATGGAAACCCATGAGCTGGGCGTTGGCGAGCGGCTGTGGCGTCGTCTGGCCGGCCGTATGCGCGGTGAGGCCTGGCGATTGAGCGCACTGCGTCTGCAGACGGCAGCCACTCGCGAGCAACCGTTTGTCGCCAGCCTGGCGACAGTCTCGGCACTGGGCGCGGAAGTGGCCGCACGCCTGGCGCGCGAGGAGGGCATCGACGGACGCGTGGCGGTGGATGATTGCTGCTGCGCGCGCGCTGCCGCCTTGCGTACTGCCTCCACCACATCCAGCGGCACCCACCCATCCGACATGACGAAGTCGCTGGTGCGCTTGCGCCGCTGACGTTCCTGAGACCACCAACGAGAGTTCCGATGAGCCCACAGTTTCCCCGCTGTATCGCACTGACGCTGAGCCTGTTGCCGTTGATTGCCGCCGCCGACACCCAGCGCGATCGCCAGAGCATCCTGGCAATGCAGGGCGAATACGCCGTGGACTTCGCCTTCGACGAAACTGTGCTGCTCAAGCCCGGTTACGAACGTGCCTCGGCCATGCGCAGCGGCGCCAGCGAAGTGGTCATCGTGGTCGAAGATTCACCGCGCAAAGTGGTGCTGCAGCACTTGCTGGTCGATGAAAAAAGCAAGCATGTGACCAAGCACTGGCGGCAGGACTGGATCTATGAAGCGCCGCAGCGTTTCGAGTTCACTGCCGAGCAGACCTGGACGGTGCATGCGCTGCCGCCGGCAGTCACCACCGGCGCATGGACGCAATGCGTGTACGAAGTCAGCGATGCGCCACGCTATTGCGGCACCGGTCGCTGGGACTATGCCGAGGGTCATCCCACCTGGACCAGCGATCTGAGCTGGCGCCCGTTGCCGCGCCGCGAATACACCAAGCGCAGCGACTACAACGCGCTATCGGTGATCAATCGCCACACGCTCACGCCCAACGGCTGGACCCACGAACAGTTCAACACCAAGGTGCTGCGCAAGCCCGATGGCAGCCAGGAGGCGATCGCGCGCGAGTTCGGCTTCAACGATTACCGCAAGACCACCGAGGTCGATTTCGCCCCGGCCTATGCGTACTGGAAGGGCACCCAGGGTTATTGGGGCAAGGTGCGCACGCGCTGGGCCAAGTTCCTGGACACGCCGCCGGGCCTGCATCTGAAGACCAAGCCGGACGGCATGGCGATGATCATGCCAATGTTCCAGCAGGCCGAGACCGTGCAGAAGGGCAAGCGGGTCAAGGACGCGCAACTCGATGCGGTGTTCGCGCAGTGGGTGGAACC
>NZ_MDFM01000048.1:0-22947 GCF_002939985.1 Xanthomonas hortorum pv. cynarae
GCGCAAGATACTCGGATTCAAAACGCCCCTCGAAGTCTTCTCCGAGGAGGTCCTCAACAGCGTTGCGAATCGGAGTTGAATCCGCCCCCCTTAAGAAGCCGAGCGCGTCGGCGCCTCGGTGCGCACCACCACGTCCAGTGCGTCGTGCCGCCAGGATTCGATATCCAGCTCCACCGCGCGGCCGTCTTCGGCAAAGCTGACCCGTTGTAGCCGGAAGCACGGCGTGCCGGTGGTGGATTGCAACAACATGGCTTGCGTGGCATCCAGTCCGGCCGGATGCATCGAGACATGCGCGCGGCTCAGAAACAACCCCAGTTTCTGGTTGAACACGCTGGACAGCGAACCGGCCAGATCATGTTCCAGCAAACCAGGCGCCCACGCGGCCAGCACCACGTTGGTTTCCAGCAATACCGCGCGGCGGTCGATCCAGCGCCGGCGTTGCAGTACGAAGACCTCTTCGTACGCTGTTTCCAACCGCAATGCCGCAGCGAACGCGGCACCGGCTGCCTGCCGAGTGGCACTCAGCAGCTCGGTGCGTGGCTTGCGCCCTTGCGCGGCCACGTACTGCATGAAGCCAGCGATGCTGGTGGGGTCGTAGCGCACGCGCGGTGCACTGACGAACCAGCCGCGGCGGTTTTCGCGGTAAATGCGGCCTTCGGCTTCCAGCTGCTGCAAGGCCTCGCGCAAGGTAATGCGGGTGCAGGCGAAGCGCTCTGCAAGCTCGCGCTCCACCGGCAGGCGCTGGTCCGGGCCCCATTCGCCGGCGGCGATCTGCGCGGAAATGATTTCGGTGATGGCGTATTGGCGTGACACGCTCATGCGGCGATCCGCCGATGACTGACGCAGCACATGTGTAGTGCAGTGTGGTGAAAGAGATGCATGTTGCGATGGTAAAGAAGAACGCGCCCGCAAACCGTGCGTCGCTCAGGCAATGTCTGCCAGATTCCGGTTCTGTTGTATTTTCCAGCTGCGCCATCCATACACCGCCAGCCCCACGAAACCGGCGTAGAGCAGGGCAGTTGGGTATAGCGCTTTGCTGAGGAATACGCCCACGTAAATGCAATCGAGCACGATCCACAGCACCCAGTTGGCGATGCGTTTGCGCGCGGCCCACACGCTGGCGACCAGGCTGAAGCTGGCCAGCGCCGCGTCCAGCCACGGCAGCACAGCATCGGTGCGGTGATGCATGTAGGCGCCGAGCGCGGCGGCAAACAGTGCGCCGATGCCTAGCGACATCCACAGCTCCGCGTGCGGCATCGGTAACGGACGGATGCGTGTGTCTGCGGCGGTTCCACGCTGCCAGTGCCACCAACCGTACAGCTGGGTCAGCACGTAGACGCCTTGCAGCAGCATGTCCGAGTACAGCTTCCACTGATAGAACAGCCAGGCGTACAGCGCCACCGCCACGATGCCGACCGGCCAGCACCAGCGGATGCGCCGCGCGGTCAGCCAGACGCCGAGCAGGTTGATGACGACGGCGATGGATTCGAGCAGCGACATGCAAAGCCTGATGGAAAGTGGATCAGTGGCGGCAAGGGCGGAAAATGCGAATGCGACAGTGCGTGCAGCCGGTGGAGGTCGTTCACTGCGCGAATCGCAGCTGCAGTGCACACCAGGGTCAGATCACAGCTGCCCGCATGTCGCCAGAGAAAGACCCAAACCAACAACGCCGATGCTGTTCTCTTCCCGCGCCTGCGGAGCAAGCCGCCCGCAGGGCGGATGGGGGAGCACTTTTTTAAAAATCCACCTGCACCGTCAATCGCGCAGTGCGCGGCGCGCCGGGGAATAGATAGGCATCGCCCTGGTATTCACCGCTATCGCGCCAGTAGCGCTTGTCGAACACGTTGTCCACGTTCAAGCGCCAGGTCGTTGCCAAGCCGCCCAGTGCAGTGGCGTAGCGTGCGCCCAGATTGGCCACCGTGTAGGCCGGCACGCTGGCATTGCCGAGGCGATCGGCGAACTTGCGCCCGCTGTATTGCACGCCTGCCAGCAGCGCCAGACCATCGACACCGGGCACGCTGTAGTCGGCCTGCACGCTGGCGCGCAGCTTGGGCACGTTGATCGCCTGATGGCCTTCGTACTCGGCAATGTCGGTGTCTTCTGCACGCGCACGGATCGCCGCGACGCTGGCGAAGATGCGGAGTTGCTCGGTGGCTGCGCCGTCGGCCGACAGCTCCAGGCCGCGATTGTGCAGGCGGCCTTGTTGCACGTAGAGCAGGCCACCGTCGGCCTGCGGTTGGGTGAACTGGTAGGCCTGGCGGATGTCGAACAGTGCCGCGCCAAGACGCAGGCCATCGAGTTCGATCTTCGCGCCGGTTTCCAGCTGATACGCGTTGGTGGGCGGCAGGATTTCATCGGCGTTGTCGGCAAACCATGGTGCGGTGCCGCCGGCTGCCAGGCTCTTGGCGTAGCTGGCATACAACGCCACCTGCTGCTGCGGTTTGAACAGCAGCGCCGCCTGCGGCAGCACTGCGTCCTTGCGCGTGCGCCGTTCCAGCAGCCCGTCGCGATCGAAGGCGCGCTCGTCCAGCCGCACATAACGCGCGCCCAGTGACAACTCCCATTGCGAACCGAAGCCAATCCGGTCTGCCAACACCAGGGCACGTTGACGGCTATCCAGACGGCGTTGCTTCGGGTCCAGTGCCACGTCGGTTTGTGCAAACACCTCCGGGTCGCGGTCGATGCTGCCGCTGCCGACGAATTCGTTGACCGAGCCGAAACGCTCGATGGTGCGGCGTAGCCAATCGCCGCCGATGCTCAGACGGTGATCCAGCATGCCGGTGACCACATGGCCTTCCACGGTGGCGCGCACCTGATCGTGCACGCGGGTGTCGTCGGGGCTGCGGTAGTCGTAAACGTCGTACTCGCCCTGCGCGCTGAAAAAGTTGGGCGTGACGATATCGGCGCAGCTGGCCGCGCCATAACAGCCCCAGGCAAACGCGGAGAAATCGTTGATCACCGAACGGCTGCGTGAGGCTTCTGCGGTGGCACGCCAGTTGTCGTTGAATTGATACGCGTAACGCAGCTGCGCATTGAGCGAATCCATCTCCACCGGCCGCGCCCACGGTTGGTAGCCGAGCAGACGATGCACATCGATGTCGCGCGGCACCTGCGTGCCACCGAGCAGCTGATAGCCGGGCACCGAGCGCTGTTGCCGATGCTGGTATTCCACATCCAGTTGCAGTAGCGATTGCGGGCTGATCTTCCAGTCGCCGGCCAGCGAGAGGAAATTGCGGTAGCCATCGGCATGGTCGACATAGCTGTTGATGTCTTCGCGCGCGGCATTGACGCGCACACCCAGCGTGCGCTCGGCGCCGAACCAGTCGCCCAGATCGGCAGCGACATAGCGCGAGCCCTGCTCGTCGGTGCCCAGGGTCACGCTGCGCACGTGTTCGGGCCGCTTGGTGCGGTAGTCGATCAGCCCGGCCGGTTCGTTGACACCGGATTGCAACCCGGCCAGGCCTTTGAGCAACTGCACTTGCTGCTTGTTTTCCAGCGCAATGGATTGCTCGCCCACCGCGCTCATGCCGTTGATGCGGTAGCTATTGGCAGCGTTGAGCGAATAGCCACGCACCACGAAGTTTTCGTAGTAGCCGATCGGTGCATACGCATCGCCTGCTGAAGCATCGGCGCGCAGCACCTCGCTGAGCACGCGTGCCTGACGATCGAGCAATTGCTGGCGATCGAACACCGCGATCGAGGCCGGTGCATCCAGCAGGCGCGTGGCACCGAATCCGGTCAATGCAGTGTTTGCATCGTCACGCTCGCCACGCACGTTGACTGCGTCCAGTTCGATCGCTGCGTCGTCGGGTTGCTGCTGCGCCAACGCCGGTGTTGCGATACACAGCGCCAGTGCAAGCACGAGCGGGCAGCGAGAGAGCAGGGTGGTGGGGGACACAGGCATGCGCAGGACTCGAAAAGAAGAAAGAAAAACGCTCATGGCAAACGGCGCGCACGTGCGTGCAGGTGTTCGATCAGACGCTGGCCATCGGCACTGGCAAACCAGTCCGCGTGGCCAAGCAGATAACGGTGATAGGCGATGTCGGCGTTGCCGGCCGAGCGGGTGATGCCGGCGAAGTACTCGATCTCGCTCAAGGCGAAATCGGCATGCACGATCGGCAGCAAGGCGGCGAGCAGGTGCAGTTGCGCAGCCCCCAGCGGGCAGTGCTGTGCGTACCCGTCCAGCAGTGCGTCGAGTTGGTCCAGCTGCGGTTGCGCGCGTTGCCCGTTGTCCAGATTCAGCCACGGAATCAGATTGCGTTCGATCGTGGTGGCCAGATCGAATAACGCAAAACTGCGATCGCACAGGCCGAAGTCGAATACCGCGCTGACCTCGGTGTTCCCGTCCTGCGTGCGCCACAACAGATTGGAGGCATGCCAGTCGCCATGCGTCCACAGCGGCGGCATCGCCCCCGGTGCCGACAACAACGGCCATGCCTGTGCGTGCCAGGGCAGCAGATGTGCGGCCAGATCGCTGCGCCACGGCCGCTGTTGAAAATCGGCGGCCAGGCCAGGGCGCGACAACAGTGCTTGTTCCAGCGCCTGGATCGGGTCTGCCTGCGCAAACACGCTGAAGTTGGCGACCAGTACGCTGGTGTCGCGCGGCGGCGCGTCGAATCCCTGTGCTGCCAGATGCAGGCGTGCCAAGGCAGCACCGGCTGCGAACGCATGCTGGTCGCTGTGAAACGCGGTCCACGACAACGCATCGCGATACAGATCGTCCCCGGTGCCGACGCGTTGCACTTCGTAGACCCAATCGCCTTGCGTCAACGCGGTGCGGCCCTGGGCATCGTGCAGCACCTCGACCACCGGCGCGCCGGCCCAGCGCAGATGCGCCATGAAGACGTGTTCCTCGCGCAGCGCAGCGACCGTGCGCACGCGGCCGTGGTGACGCTTGACGATCAGCGGACCGGTTGCGGTGTCCACGCATGCAGCGGCGGAAAAGGGGCGCGCGCTGTGCCAGCGGATCACCTCGCCACCGGCATGGCCGGACACGCGCTGCAACATGCGATGGATCTCGTCGGCGGTCAGCATCGGCCAGTCCGGCAGCGCCAATTCCAGGCTCATGCCATGCACCTGATGCTCGGTGCTCATGGGCACACGCTCGGCAAGAGAGCGCTGACAGGAAGCGTCAGTGGTATAGACCAAAAGAGCGGGGCCGATGCACCAGACCCGGCGCGCACGCCAGCAACGACACGGACGGCGCTGCCAGGCCGTCGTTGCATCGCGCACGCCATCAGGCGGTCGCGACGCATGGAGTGATAAGGCAGCGCAACACCGAAAGGTCGCTGGCCGTCATCTCATGGATCAGGTGTAGGGGGTGCGCCGCAGGCGGCGCTACCGAAAACCGCCTGGCGGCTTTCGGGCGCGCAGTATGCCTGCTCAAGCAGGCGGCCGTCATGCCGGCTTTGCAGCAGCGGCGGCAGCGACGACGGCGATGGCGATGGAGATGGCAATGGCGCTGCGCGGCCTTGGCACGGGATAATTGCCGGATGACACCTGTCCAGATCGTCGCCGTTGTCGTTACCTATCAGAGCAGCAGCACCATCGATGCCTGCCTGTCGCGGTTGCGCGCGGCCGAGGGCATCAGCGAAATCCGGGTGGTCGACAACGCGTCCAGCGACGACACCCTGGAGGTCGTGCAGCGGCATGCGCTGGCCGATGCGCGGGTGCATTTCATTGCCAATCCCGACAACCCCGGCTTTGCGACCGCCTGCAATCAAGGCGCCCGCGACTCGCAGGCGCCCTGGCTGGTCTTCATCAACCCGGACCTGATGGTCGAACCCGACACCCTGGTGCAGCTGCGCGCACGCGCGGCCGGGCACCCGGCGGTGCTGTTGGGCGTGGAGCAGGTGGACGAACAGGGGCGGCCGGATGCCGCAGTGCGCCGCCGCGATCCGGACTTTGCCGCGATGCTGCGTGCACCGCGTGCCGCCGCCCAGTTGGCGGTGCTGGCCGACCCGGCGGTGGCGCTGCAGCCGGTGGACGCCATCTCCGGGGCCTTGATGCTGATGCAACGCAGCCTGTTCGACCGACTCGACGGCTGGGACGGCGACTACCGCCTGCACGCCGAAGATCTGGACCTGTGCCGGCGCGCGCGCCAGGCCGGTGCGCTGGTCGCGGTGGCCAACGATCTGCAGGTGGTGCACGTGCGCGGCGTCTCCAGCCGGGCGCGGCCGTTCTTCGTCGAATGGCATAAGCACCGCGGGTTGTGGCGCTATTTCCGCAAGTTCGAGGCCGGTCAACGCGGGCTTGCGACCCGGCTGGGCGTCTGGCTTGCCATCTGGACCCACGCCGCCGCGCAGGTACCGCGTTTATTGCAAAAGAGATGAGTTCGCTAGTGTTAAATTTGTGATAAATCAGTGATGGCGGCAGGCCGAAACTGTGATACGTTTCGCCTAGAAGTGTGATCAACCCCTAGCTTCCTGTCCCTTCCGGGTCCCCCATCAGGAATCGTACAAATGTCTTTACAGAACGACCCGCGCTTGCGGGTACGTCAGTCGTGCCTCGCCTTGCCGCACTCCGGCTCGGCTGCTTTACCGCCGCACCTCACCCGCAATCTCCGCCATTTGCCGCTGGCATCTGCCTCGGCGCTAGCGCTTGCGCTGGGCTGTGCGCTGGCCGCGTTGCCAGGCACGGCGTTGGCCGGTGCCTGGACCCAGCCGCAGGGCGACACGCTGGTGATCGTCAAGGCGCTGCATAGCGATGGCCGTGGCTGGTTCGACGATAGCCATCACCGCACCACATTCGGTGACGGCCAACAATTCGATGGAAACGGGCGTAGCCGCCAGGACCAGCTGAATGTCTACGTCGAGCATGGTCTGACCGACAAGCTCAGCTTTATCGGCAATTTCTATTTCACCGACGTCGGTTTCAGCAATTACGACACTGTCAACGGTCGGCAGCAAACCAGCACCACCGGTCTTGCCGATCAGGAAATCGGCCTGCGCTACGCGCTGCCGAGCGCGCAGGACGATGTCTGGCGCAGTTCGGTGCAGGCGTTGGTCAGCATCCCGGCGTATGGACGCAGCAAGACCTACCATCCCACTCCGGTTCCCGGCGCAAACTCCGATCCTGCGCTCGGCCTGGGTGACTATGGCCTGGAACTGCGTTACAGCCGTGGGCGTGGTTACACGCTGGGCGGGCGTAACGGTTACGTCGATCTGGGCGGCGCAGTGCGCCTGCGCGGCAGTGCCGCCTCCGACGAAGTGCGGGTGGATGCGTCCACCGGTCTGAGCCTGACCCCGAGCTGGTTGTTGCTCGGCGAAGTCAATGTGATCCAGGGCCTGGGCAACGGGCGTAACAACGCCAATGTTGTTACCGATCTGGCCACGGGTAATGGCTACGTCGCTACCGGCACCAACTACGACCTCACCAAGCTGCAGCTGTCCACGCTGTACACCGCGCCCGGCGGCAGCCAGTGGCAGGTGGGGTACCAGCAGCCGGTGATGGGCCGCAACACCGCTGCTGCAGGCGGGCCATTCGTGGCCGCCTGGTGGCGGTTCTAAGGACACATGACAATGACGGTCACCTGCGAAATGGAAGCGCTGGGACGGGCACCGGACATCGGCCGCGAACGCGGTCTGTTGGGTCGCGCGCTGGTCACGGCAGGCGTCATCACCGACGAACAGCTGCGCTCGGCGCTGGCCTTGCAGCAACGCTGGAACTCGCGTCTGGGCGATGTGATCCTGGCCCAGCGCGGCGTGCCGGCGCAGCGGTTCTACGCCATCGTCGCCGCGCACTTCGGTCTTGCGTTCATCGACCTGGTGCAGCAGCCGCCGGATCCGGACCTGCTCACCCCCGGCGATCTGGAAAGCTACGCGCAGCGTCTGCTGTTGCCGTGGCGGCGCGAAGACGGCGTGCTGGTGCTGGCGGTGGCCGATCCCGACCCGGCGTTGTTTGCCTGGGCGCGCGCGCACTACGGCGAAGAGGTGCGGTTTGTCGGGACTGCCAAGTTCGACATCATCTGGAGCCTGCAGCGCTACGCCGACGAGCAGCTCACCGACAACGCACTGAACCTGCTCGCCGCGCATGCGCCGACCTATTCGGCACGCCAGGTGGTGACGCGCGGACAGAAGTTCACGCTATGGGCGATCGCTGCGGTGCTGGTCACAGCGCTGGTGCTGTTCCCGGTGCCGGCGTTGATCACGGTCAACGTGCTGGTGGCGCTCGGGTTCCTTGCGACGTTCGGACTGAAGCTGCTGCTGGTGTGGTTCGGCTCGCGCCACCGCATCGACATCAAGGTCACCGAGGACGAAGTGGCCGCGCTGCGCGACGACGACCTGCCGGTCTATACCGTGCTGGTGCCGATGTACAAGGAGCCGGAAGTCCTGCCGATTCTGGCCAACGCGCTGCGCAAGCTGGATTACCCGATCAGCAAGCTCGACGTGAAGCTGGTGCTGGAAGCGGACGACTTCGACACCATCGATGCGGCCAAGAAACTCGGGCTGGAAGCGTTCTTCGAAATCATCCGGGTGCCGCCGTCGCAGCCCAAGACCAAACCCAAGGCCTGCAACTACGCGCTGCATTTTGCGCGTGGCGAGCTGCTCACCATCTACGACGCCGAAGACAAGCCCGAGCCGGATCAGCTCAAGCGTGTGGTGGCGGCATTCCGCAAGGCCGAAAAGGATGTGGTGTGCATCCAGGCGCGGCTGAACTACTACAACGCCGACGAGAACTGGCTGACGCGGATGTTCACGCTGGAGTACACGCTCTGGTTCGACTTCTACCTGCCGGCGCTGGAATACCTGCGCATCCCGATTCCGCTGGGCGGCACCTCCAATCACTTCCGTCTGGATGTGTTGCGCCAGGTGCGTGCGTGGGACCCGTACAACGTCACCGAAGACGCAGATCTGGGCGTGCGGCTGATCCAGAACGGCTACCGCGTCAACGTGGTCAACTCCACCACGTTCGAAGAAGCCAACGTCAGCATTCCCAACTGGATCCGGCAGCGTTCGCGCTGGCTCAAGGGCTATATGCAGACCTGGCTGGTGCACATGCGCGACCCGGTGCATCTGTATCGCAGCACCGGGTTCAAGGGCTTCTGGGGTTTTCAGTTCTTCATCGGCGGCGGCTTCTTTACCGCGCTGGGCGTGCCGGTGTTGTGGGCCTTGTATCTGGTCTGGGCGGTCACCGGAACAAACGCGTTCGAGCGCTTCTTCCCGCCGTGGCTGGCCACCATCTCGCTGGTCAATCTGTTGTTGGCCAACGCGTTTTTCATCTACATCACGCTGGTAGCTGCGTTCAAGCGCGACTACTTCAAGCTGGCGCCTTACGCGCTGACGGTGCCGTTCTATTGGGCGTTGCAGTCGATCGCCGCTTACAAGGGTCTCTGGCAGCTGATCCACAATCCGTTCTATTGGGAGAAGACCACTCATGGCCTCAGCAAGCATTCGGAAAACGAGCGTCGCGCCGCACTCGACGAGTGAATCGGTCACACCGCGTCGCGACAGCGGGCTACCAGCGTTTCTGGTCGCCGTGGTGGCGTTGTCGCTGCTGAGCCAGCCGTTGTTGGTGCAGTCGGTGGGCACGGCCGCACCGGCGATGGCGCCGGGTGCAGGCTTGCCGGCGACCGGGCTGTTGTCGTGGGCGATCGATCTTGGGCTGCACAGCTGGAACCTGCCGTTCCAGGTGTGGCCGTTCGTGGCGGTGGCTGCCAATGCGCTGTTCCTGTCGCTGCTGTGGCGCGATCTGGCCGGCGTGTTCGGACGCGGCTGGGCCAGCGGGCTGACGCTGCTGGTGGGCTGTAATCCGCTGTTCCTGCTGCCGATCGCCGCAGGCGGTAGCCAGGCGGTGGGCCTGCTCGCGTTTTATGGCTTGTGCCGCACCCTGCGGCGCTTGCAGACGCCAGTAGAGGCCTTCACTTACCTGCGTATCGCCGGTTGGTTGTGCATCCTGCTGTGCCTGGATCTGCAGACCCTGGCGCTGTCGACGATGGTGGCGCCGTGGCTGCTGCTGGTGATGCCGCCGCAGATGCTGCGCAAGGCGCCGGGCTCGTTCTATCTGGTGTGCTATCTGCCGTTCGCGTTTCTGGTGGGCATGTGGGCCTACGTCAATCTGACCGTGTTCAACGCGCCGTGGCCGACGCTGTCCAGCATCGCGCAGGGTGCGCATCCGCTGCCGTTGCCGCTAGCCGACCATGCCGAAGGCTGGTTCCCGGCGGTGCGCTGGGGCGTGGCGGCGGTGGTCTGCTTCCCGATCCTGGCGTTGCTGGCACGCAGCCGTAGTGGCGCGCTCACGCGCGGCGTGATGGCCAGTGCCGGCACGGTGGTCTGTGCGGCGGCGTTGTCGTTCGCCTTCGGCTGGGCAGGCTTCGATGCCTTGTTGCTGCTGTGGGTGCCGGCGGCGTTGTTGTTGCGCGCGCTGCGTGCCGATCAGCGCAGCCAGGCGGCCGGCTTGTTGTTGCTTGGCCTGGTCGGTGCGGCGTGGGTGCAGCCGCAGGGCTGGGGTAGCTGGCTGCGTGCAGCGCCTGCCGATGCGCAGTCGCTGTTTCAGGGCGAGGCGCTGGTGATGGCCGCGCCGGTGTCGCTACCGGCGAGTCGCACAGTGGCGCCTGCAGCAGCGAATGTCGCTGTGGTGCAGCGGGCAGATGCTGCCATGGCGAGGGTCGATGCCACTGCGGCAACGCGTGTTGCTGCCGATGGCGCGTCGTCCGGCGCTGCGACGAAGGACACGGTCGTGCAGCCGGGCAAACGCACGGCAACTCTGGGTGCAACGGAGTGCGCGCATCCTACGACACCGTTGACCAGCGAGGCCTCTGCCGCATGTTCAAACGCGTTCTAAGCAGCGTGTTGTTGGCCGGCGTGTGCATGCTGGCAACCGGATGCAACGCGGACGCATCGACGTGGATGGGCGCCAACGTCAAGGTGTCGGCCAATGCGCCGTGGGAGAGCGCGTCTGCGGCGCAGTCGCTGGATGCACTGGCCAAGACCGGTGCCAGCAAGGCGCTGCTGGTGGCGTTTGTGTGGCAGGCCAACCCGCAGTCCAACGACCCGGTACTCGGCAGCGACAGCAGTGTGGAAGCCATGCGCGCCGCATTGCGCCAAGGTCACCGCGCCGGGTTGCAAACCACGCTCAAGGTGCACGTGTGGATTCCCGGCCATTGGGCGGGCGATACCGCGCCCACCGATCAGGCGGCCTGGTTTGCCGCGTATCAGAACGCGCTGTTGCCGCTGGCCAGACTGGCCGAAGACGAACACGCCGAAGCGCTGGTGATCGGCACCGAACTGCGCAAGCTGCAGGACGCGCCGCAGTGGCCCGGCCTGGTGGCGGAAGTGCGCAAGGTCTATCGCGGCAAAGTGTTGTACGTGGCCGACGGCATGGAGCATGCCGAGAGCTTCCGCTACTGGGCGTTGTTCGATGCGGTGGGCACCAGCCTGTATCCACGGCTGTCCGAAGCGGCCGCCACGCGCACGGCAGAGATGAACGCCGCTGCGCAGCGCCTGCAGCAGCTGGGTCAACGCGTGGGCAAACCGGTGTGGGTGGCCGAGTTGGGCCTGCGCTCTGCACGCGGCAGCCTGGCCGCGCCCTGGGAAAGCCCCGAACAACGCGCCGCCGCGGTCGATACGCGCCTGCAACTGCAGGTGCTGCAGCAGTGGCGCAAGGTGCTGCAGGCGCATGGCGTGGAAGGCATCGCGCTGTGGTGCTGGTACACCGATCCCAAGGCCGGCGGGCCGGGCGATAGCGACTTCACCGTGCAGGGCAAGCCGGCGCAGCAGGTGCTGGCGCGCTGAGCGATTGCGCTTGGCATCGTCCAGGGACAGTGCCGAGCGCCATTGCCTAGGTATCGCCGCAGTAGATCGCCCAGCGCACTGCCGCTGCGCTGCCCTTGCAGCGCGGCGGTGCCCAGGGCATCGGATTGGCTTGCACGCAGCGCGATCGCCGCTGCGGGCATAATCCGGCGGCATGATCATCCACTCGCTGCTCGACACCGACCTGTATAAATTCACCATGATGCAGGCGGTGCTGCATCAACACCCGGCCGCGCAGGTCGACTACCGCTTCAAGTGCCGCACGCCCGGTGTGGACCTGGCGCAATTCATCGAGGAGATCTCGCGCGAGATCGATGCGTTGTGCCGGTTGCGGCTACGCGAGGACGAAGTGGCGTACCTGCGCAGCCTGCGCTTCATCAAGCCGGATTTTGCCGACTTCCTGGCGCTGTTTCATCTGGATCGCAAGTATCTGCAGCTATCGGCCTCGACCACCCATCCGGGCGAGATCGAGCTGACCATCCGTGGCCCGTGGTTGCACACCATCCTGTTCGAAGTGCCGTTGCTGGCGATCATCAACGAGGTGTGGTTCCGCAACACCTCCGAGCCGGATTTCGAGCAAGGCCGCAGCCGCCTGCGCGAGAAGGTGAGCAACCTGCGCAGCATGCCCGCCGGCTGCAAGATCGCCGACTACGGTACCCGTCGCCGCTATTCGCAGCAGTGGCATGGCGAGTTGCTGCCGTTGCTGCGCGACGGCCTGGGCGAACAGTTCGTCGGCACCAGCAACGTCTATTTCGCCAAGCATTACGGCCTGACCCCGCTGGGCACGATGGCGCACGAGTATCTGCAGGCCTTCCAGGCGCTGGGGCCGCGGCTGCGCGATTCGCAGGTGGCGGCGCTGGAATCGTGGGCGCGCGAGTACCGCGGCGATCTGGGTATCGCGTTGTCCGATGTGGTCGGGCTGGATGCGTTTCTGCGCGATTTCGACCTGTATTTCTGCAAGTTGTTCGACGGCATGCGCCATGATTCGGGTGACCCGTTCGACTGGGGCGAGCGGGTCATCGCGCACTTCCAGGCGCACCGCATCGACCCCGCGACCAAAGTGCTGGTGTTCAGCGATGGCCTCAATATCGACAAGGTGATGCGGCTGTACGCGCATTTCCATACCCGCTGCCGGCTGGCGTTCGGCGTGGGCACCAGCCTCACCAACGACCTGGGGCCGACGCCGCTGCAGATCGTGATCAAGATGGTCCGCTGCAATGGCCAGCCGGTGGCAAAGCTCAGCGATTCGCCCGGCAAGAGCATGTGCGACGACCCCGGCTACCTGCGCTATCTGCGCGATGTGTTCGGGCTGCCGCCGGTACCGGAATCAGCGTGATGCAGATAAACGAACGGCACCTTTCGGCGCCGCTCGCATCACATGCAGTGAATCTTGCTGATTACGGGCGCACCTTGGTGGCGCAGACGAACACCGACGCCTGTTGCACGCGGCTGATGGCGCCCTGGTTCTGCAATTCGCGCGCGTGCTCGTCCATGCAGGTCAGGTAACCGAGACGGTTGCCCGCGTTCTGGGTCTTGCACAGGCTGCTTTCGGCCGAGATGTTCGCGCCGGGAATCAACCCGCCGGTCTCCAGCGTCGGCACCAGCGTGTTGCAGCTGCCGAGCTTGGCCAGCCCGCGGTTCAAGGTCCACCCGATGTCGGCAAACATCGCCGGGGTCAGGTCGATGTTGAGCTGCGCCTGCACTTCCGGTGTGTCGAACGGTTCCATCAACGCGTTCGGCTGCAGATCGGTATCGAAGTGCGAGAACGTCGAACCGCCGGCCACCACGCTGGGCGCGTACAAGCGTGTACGGCCTTCGCTGTCGGTGCCCTGCAACAGCTCGGGATCCTCGTACAACGCCGCGACCACTGCGGTGCTGCTCTTCAGACGCGCACCATCGGCCTGCGACACCATGATCGCCGGGATGGTGATGTCGGTGATCGGCGGCGCGGCATTGCCCATGGTCTGCACGCCCGCCGCGTTGTTGGCGACGATCACGCCCACCGCGCCGTTGAGCTGGGCATTCTTGACCTTGATCGCGAACGCGCAGGTGCCACGGTCGATCAGCGCCACCTTGCCGGCCACAGCGGCCGCATTGACGAACGGCGTCTCGCAGCCATCGCCGGCCGACGGTGCCGCCACGCCATCGTTGACCGTCACCACCGACTTGGCCGGGAAATTGGCCGCGCTGGCCAGCGGCCCGAAGCTGGCAAAGCCCACCTCGTACTTGCCGGCTCCGCTGGCCGGTGCGGTCACCCGCAGCAAGGTGCGCGGATCCAGGATCAACGCCGCCTCGCGGTTGACGCGCGTGCCCGCCCACACCGTACGACCCGGTGTGCGCATCGCTTCTGCACGCAGCGCGTTGGTCATGGTCGGGTCGTCGAACCGCTTGTTCTGCACGTTGTCGTAGGCTTGCGCGGTGTAGACGTCGGTCAGGCCGGTGCCCGAGCCGAGCACACCGGTGGTCTTGTTGAGGAAGCCCGCCGCGCCCAGCCCGTGGCCGATCTCATGCATCACCACGTTGAGGAAGTTGATCTGGCCCTCGGGCGTCTTGCCGTCCAGACCCAGGTACCAGCCCGAGCCGGCCAGGCAATCTTCCTTGCCCAGGTCGCCGTTGAATTGCGAAAACACGTCGGCCGGATCGTTCGGATCGGGCACCAGATCCTGCCCGGCGATCGCATCGCCCAACGCCGACGGATACAGCGTATTGGGCTTGGAACCGGGGAAATCGTTGACGATCCAGTTCGGGCCGGCCTGACCCAGCGTGCCGCCGGTGGCGGTACAGGTCAGCCGCGCGAACGAGGCATACACCTTGATCTCGACGTTGCTCTGCAGCACCGCACCCCACAGGTCCATCGCGTACTGGTAGGCGATGCGGCGCTGTTCGCCCACCGAGCGCCCGGGATTGCCACCCAGTGGCGCTGCGGTGGTGGGATCGTTCAAGCCGACGCTGGTGCCGGCATCGCCATTGATCAGCGTGACGTTGGCGGCGCTTGCGTGCAGCGGCGCGATGGCGGCGGCCACGGCCAGAGACAACAGCAACAAGGGCTTATTCATGCGGCAGCGCTCCGTGCTCGGAGTGGGCGGGTTGGGTGTCGGCGTCGTCGCTGTGTTCGATGACGATGCGGCCATCGGCCTGACGGGTCGCGGCCAGCGAACTCATCTGCGTGGCCGGCAGCTTGCGCGCCACGGTGCCGTTGGGCAGGCGTCGCTCGGTTGCGCGCGCGGCGGCTTCGGTCTGCGGAACCGTGGTGCGGGCAGCACTGCTGCGGGCCGACGACGCAGCCTGCTGATCCAGCGCCGCGCTCTCGGCGTCGGTCAGCGGGCGCAGCTTGCCGGTGGCGGGGTCGATGCCGACCTTGGAACTGCTGGTTGCGGCCTCCTGCGCGACGGCCAGGGCCGGCAGGCAGACAACACACAACACGCCTGACAGCATCCATCCGGGCTTGCGAAAGCTCATCATCGTTGGGGTTTCCTTGAGTCCAACAGGGGAAAAGGGATGCCGTGCAGACACCGGCATTCGGGGGATCCTTCCGTTTCAGTCTGTTCATGACTGAATCATGAATCCGTGACTTGTGTCAATCTTTTGACATGCAAGCCCCTGAATGCGAAGCGGTGACCTGAAGCAGTCAGTCAGCCGCTTGCCATGGGATATTTTCCGGAAGTAGCAGCAGCGGCCGGGTCCGGATTGGTCGGATTTTTGACGCGAATCGAGTGCTGGGTGGCTGGTGTGCGGCTGATGAACAGCAAGCTGGCTTTGGTCCGTGCAACGCCTTGCATCGACAACGCTGTCTCCTTCACTCCAGCCAGCAGGCCAAGGCTCCGACAGCTAATTCCTTCTCCCATCGGGAGAAGGTGCCCCGCAGGGGCGGATGAGGGTACGAGCGAAGCCCGTCTCCGCCGGAAGAAGGAAACCGAGCCAGGCAGCCAACGCAGATCAAGGCCAAAGTGCTAACGCAGCGGTATCCACGTCCCAGCTGCCAATCCCGAATCCCGAATCCCGAATCCCCAATTGCGAATCCCCAATTGCGAATCCGCCAATCCCCAATCCCGAACCTCACCTACGCCTACCGAACAGGTTCTAAAATCCCGTCACGTTTTCCGGGAGCAGCTAGATGATTCGCGAGATTATCCGCATGGGCGACAAACGCCTGCTGCGCGTGGCGCCACCGGTCACCAACCTGGGCAGCGCCGAGCTGCGCACCTTGGTGGCCGACATGTTCGAGACCATGGACGATGCGCGCGGTGTGGGTCTGGCCGCACCGCAGATCGCGGTGGATCTGCAATTGATGGTGTTCGGTTTCGAGGCCAGCGAGCGTTACCCCGAAGCGCCGGCGGTGCCGCGCACCGCATTGGCGAATGCGCAGATCGAACCGCTGTCGGAGGAGATGGAAAACGGCTGGGAAGGCTGCCTGTCCATTCCCGGATTGCGCGCGGTGATTCCACGCTATCGCTTCATTCGCTATCGCGGCTTTGCGCCGGATGGCAGCCCGATCGAACGCGAGGCCGAAGGTTTCCACGCGCGTGTGGTGCAGCACGAATATGACCACCTTGTCGGCCGGCTATATCCCTCGCGCATCGAAAACTTCGACACCTTCGGCTTCGAAGACGTGCTGTCTTACGAGCTGTGACGCAGCGACCAACGGTGTGCTCCATCCTCGACGACGCGGTTTGTCGACGCGACGCCACTGCACTCCGCACGTAAAAAGGGCGCCTTTCGGCGCCCTTGTCTTACGAGTGGCTGACAAACCGTAGCGCGCAGTCGCCTGGCGGCAAGCGCAGCCGTTTTGTTGGCCGCTCTTGCTTACTTCAGCGCCTTGAAGCGCAGGCGCTTGGGACCTGCGTCGTCGCCCATGCGGCGCTTCTTGTCTTCTTCGTACTCGCGGTAGTTGCCCTGGAAGAACTCCACGTGCGAGTCGCCTTCGAAGGCGATGATGTGCGTGGCGATGCGATCCAGGAACCAGCGATCATGCGAAATCACGAAGGTGTTGCCGGGGAATTCCAGTAGCGCATCTTCCAGCGCACGCAGGGTTTCGATGTCCAGGTCGTTGGACGGTTCGTCGAGCAGCAATACGTTGCCGCCCTGCAACAGCGTCTTGGCCATGTGCAGACGACCGCGCTCACCGCCGGACAGCGAGCCGACCATCTTCTGCTGGTCTTGCCCCTTGAAGTTGAAGCGGCCGATGTAGGCGCGCGACTGGATCTCCACGCCATTGATGTTGAGGATGTCCAGGCCGCCCGCGATCTCCTGGAACACGTTGTGGTTGCCTTCCAGCTTGTCGCGGCTCTGGTCCACGTAGGCCAGCTTCACGGTCGGCCCGAGCACGATCTCGCCCGAATCCGGAGTCTCCATGCCGGTGATCATCTTGAACAGGGTTGACTTACCGGCACCGTTGGGGCCGATGATGCCGACGATCGCGCCACCGGGCACCAGGAAGCTCAGATTGTCGATCAGCAGGCGGTCGCCGAACTTCTTGGTGACGTTCTTGAACTCGAGCACGGCATTGCCCAGGCGCTCGCCCGGCGGAATGAAGATCTCGTTGGTCTCGTTGCGGCGCTGGTAATCCACCGACTGCAGTTCTTCCAGCCGGGCCAGACGGGCCTTGCCCTTGGTGCGGCCGCCCTTGGCGTTCTGCCGCGACCATTCCAGTTCCTTCTGGATCGCCTTCTGACGTGACTTTTCCTGGTTGTCTTCCTGCTTGAGGCGCTCGTCCTTCTGGGTCAGCCAGTCGGTGTAGTTGCCCTTCCACGGGATGCCGCGGCCGCGGTCCAGTTCCAGGATCCACTCGGCGGCGTTGTCCAGGAAGTAGCGATCATGCGTCACCGCCACCACGGTGCCGGTGTAGCGCGCCAGGAACTGTTCCAGCCATTCCACCGATTCGGCGTCCAGATGGTTGGTCGGTTCGTCGAGCAGCAGCATGTCCGGCTTCTGCAGCAGCAGGCGGCACAGCGCCACGCGGCGCTTTTCGCCACCGGACAGTGGGCCGATCAGCGCTTCCCACGGCGGCAAACGCAGCGCGTCGGCGGCCACTTCCAGCTGCTGTTCGACCATGTGCGCATCGCCGGCAGCCAGGATGGCTTCCAGGCGCTGCTGCTCGGCGGCCAGCTTGTCGAAGTCGGCGCCTTCCTCGGCGTAGGCTTCATAGATCTTGTCCAGCGCGGCCTGGGCCTGCAGCACTTCGCCGACGCCTTCTTCCACCGCCTGACGCACGGTGTGCTCGGGGTTGAGTTCGGGTTCCTGGGCCAGATAGCCGACCTTGATGCCGGCCTGCGGGCGCGCTTCGCCGCTGAAATCGGTGTCCACGCCGGCCATGATCTTCAGCACGGTCGATTTACCCGAGCCGTTCAGGCCGAGCAGGCCGATCTTGGCGCCCGGGAAGAACGACAGCGAGATGTCCTTGATGATCTGGCGCTTCGGCGGCACCGTCTTGCTGACGCCGTTCATGGTGTAAATGTATTGCGACATGGGGACTCCGTGGACGCAGGCAGCCCGCCGGCCGAGGCCGGAGGCAGCGGAAAAGGGATTGCGCCGATTATACGGGCAACTGCCTTGGCACGCGGGAGCAGGGTTGCGGCTAAACGGCAGCTTACTTATCACCTGAATGGGCGTTTTCGTAACCGATTCCAGCAAGAAAGCGTTAAGGCGCCGAGCGCACTAATGCAACTGCGACATCGCAAACAGGAGCTGTCATGAACCGCAAACGCATCGTTACCGTTGTGCTTTCCTCCATCCTGGCGCTTGGCTCCGTGGTACCGGCCGCATTCGCCGGAGACTGGGACCGCGACCACGATCGCCGCGGCCATGACCGCGGCCGTGATCATGGCCACGACTGGCGTAATGATCGTCGCGACGATCATCGCAACGACCGCCGTGAGTGGCGGGACGATCGCCAGGCCGACCGCCGCGACTGGCGCCAGGACCGCCGCTACTACGGCAATGGCTATCGCGAGGGCTATCGCGACGCGCGCTACCGTGATCGCCACTACGACCGTGGCGGCTACGCCTATGTACCGGCGCCGGTCTACTACGGCCGTCCAGCCTATGTGCGTGGTCACCGCTATCAGGGCCCGATTTACGTGGTGAACGATTACGACCGCTACAACCTGCGCTACCCGCCGCGCGGCTATCGCTGGCAGCGCGACAACACCGGCAACTTCCTGATGGTGGCCATCGCAACCGGCGTGATCGCCGATCTGGTGCTCAACAACTAAGCGTTGGCGATCGACTTGGTCCGGCCCGGCAAGCGGGCAGACCATCACACAAAGGCGCACTCCGGTGCGCCTTTGTCTTTTGAAGGCGCGGGCGCCATGGTGCGCGTGGGGCGTGCCAGCATCGCAATTGGTCACCTGTCCATGCGGGGGCTTACAATCTGCGCCCCTACTGGCAACAGCTGCCCCGGAGCTCTGCATGTTCTCGCGCGACGTCCGACTGGAAACCTACGACCCCGAACTGGCCAAGGCCATCGCCGACGAAGCCGGCCGCCAGGAGGATCACGTCGAGCTGATCGCCAGCGAAAACTATTGCAGCCCGCTGGTGATGGAAGCCCAGGGCAGCCAGCTGACCAACAAATACGCCGAAGGCTATCCGGGCAAGCGCTACTACGGTGGCTGCGAGTTCGTCGACATCGCCGAGCAGTTGGCGATCGAGCGCATCAAGCAGGTGTTCGGAGCGGGCTCCACGGAAGATATGTATGCGAACGTGCAGCCGCATAGCGGCTCGCAGGCCAACCAGGCGGTGTATCTGGCGCTGCTGCAGCCCGGCGACACCATTCTGGGCATGAGCCTGGCGCATGGCGGCCACCTGACCCACGGGGCAAAGGTCAATGTCTCCGGCAAGCTGTTCAACGCCGTGCAGTACGGCGTCAACGAGCAGGGCCTGATCGACTATGACGAAGTCCAGCGCCTGGCCACCGAACACAAGCCGAAGATGGTCGTGGCGGGTTTCTCGGCGTATTCGCAGAAGATCGATTGGGCGCGCTTCCGCGCCATCGCCGACAGTGTCGGTGCGTACCTGTTCGTGGACATGGCGCACGTGGCCGGCCTGGTCGCTGCCGGCGTGTATCCGAGCCCGATGGAGCATGCGCACGTGGTCACCTCGACCACCCACAAGACGCTGCGCGGCCCGCGCGGCGGCATCATCGTGGCCAAGGGCGCCAGCGAAGAGCTGCAGAAGAAGCTGCAGTCGATCGTGTTCCCGGGCATTCAGGGCGGCCCGCTGATGCATGTCATCGCGGCCAAGGCGGTGGCGTTCAAGGAAGCGCTGGAACCTGCGTTCAAGGCCTACCAGCAGCAGGTGGTGAAGAACGCCCAGGCCATGGCCAACACGCTGATTGCGCGCGGCTACAAGATCGTCTCCGGCGGCACCGAAAATCATCTGATGCTGGTCGACATGATCGGCCGCGACGTGTCCGGCAAGGACGCAGAAGCCGCGCTCGGCAAGGCCCACATCACCGTCAACAAGAACGCCGTGCCCAACGACCCGCGTTCGCCGTTCGTCACCTCCGGCCTGCGCCTGGGCACCCCGGCCATCACCACCCGCGGCTATCTGGAGCAGGACAGTATCGATCTGGCCAACTGGATTGCCGACGTGCTCGACGCTCCCACCGACGAAGCGGTGCTGTCGAAGGTGCGCGACGCGGTGACCGCGCAGTGCAAGAAGTATCCGGTGTATGGCTGAGGTGCCGGGATTGGTGATTGGAGATTGGGGATGCGCGGCAAGCGCGTCCTTGCTCCTGCTGTTGCCAATCCCTGATCCCCACTTCCCACTCCCGGCGCCCTGATGCACTGCCCCTTTTGCCAGCACAACGACACCCGCGTGATTGATTCGCGCGTGTCCGAAGACGGCACGACGATTCGTCGCCGCCGCGAGTGCGAGGCGTGTGGTGAGCGTTTCAGCACGTTGGAGACGATCGAACTCAAACTGCCCACCGTTGTCAAGAGCGACGGTGGGCGCGAGGCGTTCGATGCGCGCAAGTTGCGCACCAGTTTCGACCGCGCGCTGCAAAAGCGTCCTGTGTCCGAAGAACAGATCGAGGCGGCCGTGCGTGCGGTGGTGCATCAGCTGCGCATGTCCGGCGAGCGTGAAGTGGGCTCGCTGCGGGTGGGCGAATACGTGATGGTCGAGCTACGCAAGCTCGATCACGTGGGCTATGTGCGCTTTGCCTCGGTGTATCGCAGCTTCCAGGACGTGGCCGATTTCCGCGAGGAAATCGAAAAACTCGAACGCGAACTTCCGGTCGGCATCGAGCAGTTGCCGCTGCTGGAAGCGGCGTTGGAGCGCGCCGGCAAGCCCGGCAAGCGGTGAACGCGTTACGCATCGCCTGTGTGGCCGACACGCCGGAGCATCTTTCCGCCATCGCGCAGGCGCATCTGCAGGCCTTCGGCAGTCTGTTGCCGGATTGGGAGTTCGATGAAGCATTGCGCGAGTTGCGCAGCCACACCCGCGATGGCGTGATCCCGACGACGTGGGTGGCACTCGAGCAGGCGCAGTGGCTTGGCTCGGTGAGCCTGCTGGAGAACGACGACGCGCGTATCCGGCAATGGTCGCCGTGGCTGGCGTCGCTGTACGTGCAGCCGCAGGCGCGCGGGCAGGGCATCGGCGAAGCGCTGGTTGCGCATTGCGTGCAAGCCGCCGCGCAATTGGGCGTGAGTGCGTTGTACCTGTATTGCCAACCGGTGCTGGTGCCGTTTTATCAGCGGTTGGGCTGGCAGACGCATGCGGAATTACTGCTGGGGCCGATGCAGATCGTGGTGATGTGCATCGAACCGCACACGGCACTGCAATGAGCGCAACGGCCGACGACCATCGCTGGATGGCGCAGGCACTGCGTTTGGCCGAGCGTGGTGCGTACACCACGCGGCCCAACCCGATGGTCGGCTGCGTAATCGTGCGCGATGGCGTGTGCGTGGGCGAAGGGTTTCATCAACGTGCCGGTGGCGCGCACGCGGAAGTGTTCGCGCTGCGCGCAGCCGGCGCGCTGGCGCGCGGTGCCACCGCCTATGTGACCTTGGAGCCGTGCGCGCATTACGGGCGCACGCCGCCGTGCGCATTGGCCCTGATAGAGGCCGGGGTGACGCGTGTGGTCGCGGCGATGGCCGACCCGTTTCCGCAGGTCAATGGCGGCGGTTTTGCGTTGCTGCGCGAGGCCGGGATCGAGGTGCTTAGCGGTGTCATGCAAGCACAGGCACGCGTGCTCAATCAGGGGTTTCTGTCGCGGGTGGAACGTGGCCGGCCGTGGCTGCGGGTCAAGCTCGGCGCCAGCCTGGATGGGCGAACCGCGCTGGCCAGTGGCGAGTCCAAATGGATCACCGGCGCGGACGCGCGTGCGGATGTGCAGCGCTGGCGCGCGCGTGCTGGTGCAATTCTTACCGGTGCCGGCACGGTGCTGGCGGACGATCCATCCATGACCGTGCGGCTGGGCGACGACACGCCTTTCGTGCCGCCGCTACGCGTAGTGCTCGATGCCGGTTTGCGCACGTTGGCGTGCGAGAACATTCGTCAGGGCAATGCGCCGACGCTCTATGTGCATGGCGATGATGTGCTGCCGCCGTCGCTCGATGTTGCACAGTTCGTTGCGATGCCGCTGCACGCGGGCCGCTTCGATCTGTCTGCCGTGTTGGCGTCGCTCGCCGAACGTGGGATCAACGAGGTGCATGTGGAAGCCGGCGCGACGCTGAGCGGCGCATTGCTGCACGCCGGCCTGGTCGACGAACTGCTGGTCTACATGGCGCCGGTTTTACTAGGCGATACCGCCAGACCGCTGCTCGCCGGACTCGGCATCGAAACGATGGCGCAGCGTCATCCCTTGCAACTGCTCGACGTGCGCCAGCTCGGTCAGGATCTACGATTGCGTTACGTGCCGCTCACCGCCGAGTGAGTGCTGCATAGCGCGCTCGATGTTTCGGGGTGGATCGCCTTGCACGTGTCGCTTGATATGGTTTTTGGCTTGCGGGTGCAAGGCGTCGTGCAGGAGGTAGAAGCTCCGGGTTGCCGCAATGACTTCGGTTTGCCAGCGCGAAGTTTCTCGTTTCGTAAGAACGTTGCGCGGATCAGTTGTGGAGCGTTGATCTGCTACCTCGCTGCAGGGCCCTTGCCCGCCCACCGTCGCGGGACCTTACGCGGCATGGATGCCGCGTAAGAGCCTACATGGACGTACTTGCGGCGTGTCCCGCGATGGTGGGCGGGCAAGGGCCAGTCG
>NZ_MDFM01000048.1:23006-28760 GCF_002939985.1 Xanthomonas hortorum pv. cynarae
GCGGCGTGTCCCGCGAGCGGCGAGGGCACCGCGCCCTCGACCGACCAGACGTTGATCTACCCGTTTACCGCCATCGATATAGCATTCAAGAAGCATCGCTAGCCGCTCTAAAGCATCAACACCGCTGCTGCTCTAATACGCCTGACGATGGATTTCTTTGCCCGCAATGCGTTCAATTGCACACACAAAAAAGGCCCCGCATGCGGGGCCTTAAGTGCATCTGCGACGCGCCGATCAGAAGCTTGCGCGCACGCCGACACGGTACTGGTTGGCGTCGTCGATGAACTGCGCTTCGGCAACCAGGCCCCAGGTCGGGGTGAAGTTGACCTGGCCACCCAGGGTGCCGACGAACTCGCCTTGGTCGACGTCGTTGCCGTCGATGTAGCCAGCCTTGACCCAGGCTTCGGTACGCGGCGAGGGCTTGCCACGCAGGCCCAGGTTGGCGAAGCCCAGATTGGTGGAGTCGGACGCATCGTCGATCGAGCGGCCGCGCAGGCGCAGATCGGATTCGACCTTGCTGCGCAGCAGGCTGATGTCGGCGATGAACTCGACGCGCTCGGTCATTTCCTGGCGGTAGCCGATACCCACGGTGGCCTGCTCCAGGGTGCCTTCGATCTCGAAGCCGCCGCCGAGGTTGTAATCCTTGGTGGCACGCTGATAGCCGGCGAGCACGTACACCGGCTCGGCAATCTTCCAGGAGCCGCGGATGTAGCCGCCATCGATGTCGTCCGAATCGTCGTTGACGTTGATTTCGGTACGGTTCCAGCCGCCTTCGACGTAGCTGTAGCTCAGGCCTTCAGCAGACGCGGCAAACGGTGCGGCGGCCAGCAGGGCAGCCAGAATCAGGGTGTTACGCATTGGGTGTTCTCTCCGAATTGATGTCCGTGTCTCCGCCCCGTTGCGGGGTGGAAAGAGCGACGTCTCCCGTCGCGGGGCGCAATTTAACAGATCCTTCACAATCCTGGCTATGGGGGATTCCCTGACATGACGCAGTGTCCTGCCGGCCTTAACCAACGCTCAGCCATCGCGCCAAGGTGCCCTGTTAGACTGCGCTGGCCGGTTCGCCGGTACTCACGAACGTCTTCAGGGCGGGGTGCGATTCCCCACCGGCGGTAGGCATGCGCAAGCGTGCGAGCCCGCGAGCGCTTGCGCACCGGAGTTACGCGAATCCACGCGAAACTCTTGAAGCGCAAGGTCAGCAGATCCGGTGCGATGCCGGGGCCGACGGTATAGTCCGGATGAAAGAAGACGGCCAACGCGCAGCCTTGCGGCTGTGCGCGCGCCTGTTTGCCTTGTGGCGTTTTTCGCTCAACTTTTGCGAGAAACGACTATGTCCATGCATTACCTGTCGCGCTGCGTCGCGACTTTCCACCGCACTGCGTTAGCTCCGTTGTCACTGCAAACGGAGGCCCGCTGATGTTTACCGGAATCATCGAAGGCGTCGGCCATCTGGCTGCGCGTCAGCCGCAAGGCGGCGATGTGCGTTTCACCTTCGCCACTGGCAGCCTGCCGTTCGAAGCGGTGCAATTGGGCGAGAGCATCGCGGTCAACGGCGTGTGCCTGACCGTGATTGCGTTCGATGCCGGCAGCTTCCAGGCCGATGCCTCCACCGAAACCCTGTCGCTGACCACGCTGGGCGCGTTGCCGGAAGGCGCGTTGCTCAATCTGGAACGCGCGATGCGTCCAACCGATCGTCTCGGCGGGCATCTGGTCAGCGGGCATGTGGATGGTCTGGGCCAGGTGCAATCGGTGCATGGCGATGCGCGTGCGCAGCGTTGGCGGTTTGCCGCGCCGCCGGCGGTGTTGCGCTATGTCGCCAAGAAGGGCTCGATCTGCGTCGATGGCGTCAGCCTCACCGTCAATGAAGTGGACGAGGACGGCTTTGAGGTGGCGTTGATTCCGCACACGGTGGCCAATACCGCGTTTGCGCAGACCGCAGTCGGTGCGGCGGTGAATCTTGAAATCGATCTGGTGGCGCGTTATGTCGAACGCCTGCTCGGCACGCGGGGTGCGGCATGAACTTCGCGCCCGTTCCGGAATTGATCGAAGAACTGCGCGCCGGACGCATGGTGGTGATCGTCGATGACGAGGACCGCGAGAACGAAGGCGATCTGATCATGGCCGCCGAGCTGGTCAAGCCCTCGGACATCAACTTCATGGTGACCCACGCGCGCGGGCTGGTGTGTCTGTCGCTGACCCGCGAGCGTTGCGCGCAACTCGGCCTGGCGCCGATGGTGCGCAACAACACCGCGCAATTCCAGACCAACTTCACTGTCAGCATCGAGGCGGCTGAAGGCGTGACCACCGGCATCTCCGCCTACGACCGTGCACACACGGTGCGCACCGCGGTGCGTCCGGATGCCAAGCCGCAGGATCTGAGCCAGCCGGGTCACATTTTTCCGCTGATCTCGCAGCCCGGCGGCGTGCTGACCCGTGCCGGCCATACCGAAGCGGCCAGCGATCTGCCGATGCTGGCCGGGCTGGAGCCGGCCGGTGTGCTGGTGGAAGTGCTCAACCCGGACGGCAGCATGGCGCGCCGCCCGCAGCTGGAAGTGTTCGCGCGCGAGCACGGGCTGAAGATGGGCTCGATCGCCGATCTGATCGCCTACCGGCTGGCCAACGAGCACACCGTCGAGCGTGTGGACGAACGCGAGATCACCACCGAGTTCGGGCCGTTCAAGCTGGTGACCTACCGCGACCGCATCGCGCACGATCTGCACTTCGCGCTGGTGCGCGGCAACGCCGATCCGCACACCCCGACACTGGTGCGCGTGCAGGTGGAAAACCCGCTGGCTGATCTGCTGCACTGGCAGCGCGATGACTTCGGCGTGGCGGCCACCGATGCACTGCGTGCGATCGCCGCCGAAGGGCAGGGCGTGATGGTGGTGCTGTCGGCGCCGCGCGACAGCGAATCGTTGTTGGCGCGGTTGCGCCAGCAACCGGAAGCCGCAACCAACGCCAAGGACGTCAGCCAGTGGCGGCGCAACGGGGCCGGCGCGCAGATCCTGGCCGAGCTGGGCCTGGGCAAGCTGCGCGTGCTGGGCACGCCGCGACGCCAGGTGGGGTTGGCGGGGTTCGGGCTGGAGGTGGTGGAGTATCTGGAATGCCATGCCGGCGAAGGCGTGCGTTCGGTGCCGGCGGCCGCGCTGCCCTGAGTGTGGCTGACGGCAGGCAGTGAACTGCCGTCAGGTGGGTGCGAACGCTACGCAGGAACCGGGTTGTTCGAGCGGTTCCTGCTGTTTTCGAGCATCGACCGCGCCATCTGCCGGCTACGCCAGCCTTTGCTGCCCGCTTCCAATATCGCGTCTGGGGCACATGGCCGGGTCTGCTTCGGCGGGCTTTGTCTGCACGCGTCGGCCGGGCCAGGCCCCGGCAGCTGTTAAACTTCCCACCCCCTCGAGTTGCCGACCCGCATGACCCACTACGAAGGCGATCTCCGCCCCACCACCGCGCGCTTTGCGATCATCGCCAGCCGTTGGAATGCCCGCATCACCGACGCGCTGGTCACCGGCGCGCGCCAGAGCCTGGCCGGCAACGGCATCGGCGAGGACGCCATCGACGTGGTCCGCGTGCCGGGCGCCTGGGAAATTCCGATCGCTGCCAATCGTCTGGCGCAATCCGGCCAGCACGCGGCGATCATCGCGCTGGGCTGTGTGATCCGCGGCGACACCCGCCATTACGAACACGTGGCCGACCTGTGTGCCGAAGGCCTGATGAGCGTGCAGTTGCAGACCGGCGTGCCGGTGCTCAATGGCGTGCTCGCCGTCGAGCGCGTGGAAGATGCCGAGGCGCGTGCCGGCGGCAGCCATGGCAACAAGGGCGAAGAATGCGCACTTGCAGCGCTGGAATTGACCAATTTGATGGAGCTGTTGCCATGAGCAAGCCCGGTGGACATGCCCGCCACGTCCGTCGCGATGGCATCGACCCGGTGCTGCGTTCGCGCGCACGCCGACGTGCCTTGCAGGCGGTGTATGCGTGGCAGATTTCCGGTGGGTTCGCCAAGCAGGTGATCTCCCAGTTTGCGCATGAGCAGGCGCACGAAGTGGCCGATCTGGCGTATTTCGAAAGCCTGGTCGAAGGCGTGCTGACCAACCGTGCCGAGCTGGACACCGCGCTGACCCCGTATCTGGATCGCGGCGTGGAAGAGGTCGACGCGATCGAACGCGCGGTGCTGCGGCTGGCTGCCTACGAATTGCTGTATCGGCAGGACGTGCCGTACCGCGTGGTGATCAACGAAGCGATCGAAACCGCCAAGCGCTTCGGCTCCGAGCATGGCCACACTTACGTCAACGGCGTGCTGGATCGCGCGTCGGTGGAGTGGCGCAAGGTGGAGTCGGGCGCGAGCGGCGCCTGAGGCGCCGCGGGAATGGGGAGTCGGGAATGGGCAATCGTAAGAGCAACGTTTCCGACATCTCCTGACGCGCCTTTGCGATTCCCGATTCCCTTCTCCCGATTCCCGTCCCCATGCCCGAATTCGATCTGATTGCGCGCTTGCGCGCGCGCATCTCCGCGCGTGCCGATGTGCCGTTGGGCATTGGCGACGATGCGGCGTTGCTGCAGCCGCCGCCAGGCGAGCAACTGGCGATCACCGCCGATACGCTCAACGCGGGTGTGCATTTTCCGCACGAGACGCGCGCCGAGGATCTGGGCTGGAAGACGCTGGCAGTCAATCTCTCCGATCTGGCCGCGATGGGGGCGCAGCCGCGATGGTGCACCTTGTCGTTGTCGTTGCCGCACGACGATGCCGAATGGGTCGACGCGTTTGCCGATGGATTCTTTGCGCTGGCCGATGCGCATGCCATCGCCTTGGTCGGTGGCGACACCACGCGCGGGCCGTTGTCGTGTGCGGTGACCGCAATCGGCAGTGTGCCGCCGGGCGCGGCGTTGCGCCGCGATGGTGCGCGCGTGGGCGACGATGTGTGGGTGACCGGTGCGCCGGGCGAGGCCGCCGCGGCGTTGTCGTTGTGGCAAGCCGGCCAGCTGGACGTGACCTGCGCGGCGGCCGACCCGTTGCACGAGCAATGGCGCAGCCGCCTGCTGCGCCCGCAGCCGCGCGTGCAAGCCGGGCTGCGCTTGCGTGGGCTTGCGCATGCCTGTGTGGACATCTCCGACGGCCTGCTGGCCGATCTGGGCCATCTGTGCGAACGCAGTGGTGTGGGCGCGCAGCTGGCGCTGGCGGCATTGCCGGCGATGCCACGCAGTGCCGGGATCAGCGCGCTGCACTGCATCGGCTGGCAACTCGGCGGCGGCGACGACTACGAGTTGTGCTTCACCGCCGCAGCCCAGCACCGCGACGCGGTGGTGCAGGCGATGGACTTCGCCGGAGTTGCGGTGACGCGCATCGGCCAGATCGTCGCCAAGCCAGGCGTGGTGGTCCACGACGCCAACGGCAACCTGTGGCAGCCGCCGCAACGCGGATATCAGCACTTCGTGGGCTGAGCTGTTCGCGCAAGAGGCGTTGCGCGGGCGTGCTGCATCGCAGCCAACGTCTGCGGGTCGGGATCAGCCAGACGATAAGCGCACGCTGTTTCCACTTGCGGGCCGGGCCCGTAAGTGCGGCGCGCACGCGCCACGAGTCAGGCTGCAGCACAACAAGCACGCAGCGATGCCGCCCACTCTTCTGGTCCAATTTGCCGCCTGCCGCCTGCCGCCTGCCGCCTGCCGCCTGCCCAATCCCCAATCCCCAATCCCCAATCCCCAATCCCCAATCCCCAATCCCCAATCCCCAATCCCCAATCCCCAATCCCCAATCCC
>NZ_MDFM01000049.1 GCF_002939985.1 Xanthomonas hortorum pv. cynarae
AGCCGGCACCACCGTGCCCGGCTTACGGAGTGGCCAAAGCCCCTCCAACAACACAGTTGCTACAAGGACGTACTTGCGGCGTGTCCCGCGATGGTGGGCGGGCAAGGGCCCTGCAGCAAAACCAAACACCAGCCGCTCTACAACTAGCCTAAGACGCAATACCGATTCAAAAGACCGCCGACGCGCGCCGACGGGGTCTGACCTCTCAACGCGGGCCGAACACGCTAGCCCTGCGCGAAGTCGCCGCAATCCCATCGGCGCCCAGGAGCAATCTGGTTCCCCAGGTGCTGAGGCGTGCGGCATTCCAGCCAACTGCAATGTCCAGCGATTTGGTGCTGCTGTCGTTGCCCGACCACGACCACCCCATGTAGCCGACGCTGTACTCGCGTGCGCGCCGCATGATCGACGCTTCGTCCACGTTGGCGCCGCGATGGTCTCCACCGAACTCGCCGATCACCAGCGTCAGCTTTTTATCGCGGAAGGCACGCAGATAATTGTTGACCGTCGCATCGCTGCCAAACACCTCGTACATGTGCACGCTGAAGATCACATTGCGCTTGCTGTCGCGCGCCAGCAGTGCAGCGGCGTTGTCGCGCATGTAGAACTGCCAGTCCTGCCCCCAGTTCGGCGCATCCACCATCAGCGCGTGGGTCAGACCGCTCTTGCGTAACGCAGCGATCGCGGTGGCATGGCCATTGACCCATTCGCTCGCGCTCAAGCGATTGCCGAACGGCTCATTGCCGATATTGATGATCACGTGGTCTTCGTTACCGATCAGCGCCTTGCGGATGCTGGTCCAGTAAGCGGTGGCATGGGCCAGACCCGCCGCCGCGCCGTCTTCGCCATAGCCGGTGGTGTCGTGCACTTCCAGCACCGCGATCAGGCCCAGGCTCTTGCAACGCGCGATGATGCGCGCCACCTCGGCCTCCGGTGTGCGGTTCCAGCGGTAGCCGGAGCTGAGCACCACCCGCACGCTGTTGGCGCCGGTCGCGGCGATGGCCACCAAGGCTGCATCGGTACGGCTTGTGTACCAGGCATGCGGCAGATTGACCCCGCGCAACACCAGCGCGTTGCCGTTGGACTCACGCAACTGCGTGCCCGAGACCGACAATCCCGCATGCGCGGCAGACGAGAGCGCCAGACCGGCGGTGATCAGGAGCATGCGTTGAGCGAAAGACTGCAATGATTTCACGATCGGTTTCCAGGCAGGGACGTCGTAACCGCGACGGCAGAACCCACAGCTCGCATGAACACTGTGTCAACTCCCGACAGCGGTGAAGGCAACCCAGATCACAGAAGCAGCGACGCGCTGAAATAAATCGGGCTTGTCGCTGGCTCTACAAATCCGCGTACAGCCAGTGATCGGCCGTAGGCCGGCAATGTTTAGCGGTCTGGAGGCATTCCGTCGCCGCTTGTGCGACAGACTTTGCAGATCAGGAATGTCGCCCGAGTCAGACCAATCACCGACGCTGCGAGTCGCGGTAAACACCGCGCGATTGCATCGACCCGGCCAGCGACAGCACATGGCATGCCGCCTGCCGACAGCACTGACCGCAATCAACTGAACAAAGCCAGTCGCCCCTGATCAAGGGATCACGCTTCAGGCCGATACGAACACATGAAATCCACGCTCGCTTCTGCCGAATCCCTGCTTTCGCCGATGGCCGATGAGTCGACCCGGCTGGCCGTCCTGCGTGGCTTGTGCCTGCTGGACTCGCCACCGGACCCGATGTTCGAGACCATCGCCGCGATGGCCGCACGCAGTCTGGGTGCTGAAATCGCGCTGGTCTCGCTGGTGGACGAGCACCGCCAGTGGTTCAAGGCGCGTATTGGTCTGGAGGCGCAGGAAACCCCGCGCGACCAGGCGTTCTGCGCCCATGCGATCCGCGCCGACGAGGTGATGGTGGTACCCGACGCGCAGCTGGATCGGCGCTTCTGCGACAACCCGCTGGTGCTGGGCCCGCCGTTCATCCGCTTCTACGCAGGGGCACCGCTGAAACTGCTCGACGGCCACAGCATCGGCACCTTGTGCGTGATCGACACCAGCCCGCGCCCAGGTCTGGACGCAGCGACCATCGCCCAGTTGGAAGGCCTGCGCGACCTGGCCGTGCTGCGGGTGGAAAACCTGCGTAGCACCACTTATCGGGATGGCCCGACCGGTCTGCCCAATCGATCGCGCTTTGGCGAGGACCTGGATGCCTGGCTCTCGCAACGCGAAGGCGCACCGGCGACCACCGCGGTGGCGGTGGACATCTGCGGCAACGATTACTTCCGCGACATGGTCAAGGCGCTGGGCTGGGATTACGCCGACGGCTATGTGGCCCTGGCGCAACGTCGTCTGGCTGCCTATCTGCCAGCCAGCACCGCGTTGTATCGCCTGGACCCGACCACCTTCGGCTTTCTAGCGCAGGCCGAAACGCAACGCTTGTCCACGCTGTGCATCAAGGTCTCCAAGGCCTTCGCCGAACCGCTGGAACATCAGGGTATTCCGCATACGGCCGTGGCCTCGATCGGCGCGGTTGCGCTGCAGACCAGCTATGGCGCCGCCGATACCATCCGCTCGCTCACCACCGCGGTGGATGTCTCACGTGAGCGCTCCTTGCCGTGGAGCATGTACGAGCGCAAGCACGATGTGGCCCAGCGCAATACCTTCCGCTTGCTCGCGGCCTTGCCCGCAGCGCTGGACAGCGCCAGCCAGTTGCGTCTGCACTATCAACCGCGCGTGGATCTGCACGATCACCGCTGCGTGGCGGTGGAAGCGCTGCTGCGCTGGCAGCACCCGATGATCGGCCCGGTGATGCCGTCCGACTTCGTGCCGATGGCCGAGAAGACTGCGCTGATCAACCGTATCACCGCCTGGGTCATCGACAACGGCATCGCCCAGGCCGCGCGCTGGCAACAACAAGGCCTGGACTTCAATCTGGCCTTGAACGTGTCGGCCGCCGATCTGGACCGGCCCGGTTTTGCCGGCCTGCTCAAGCGTGGATTGGAGCGCCACAAGCTGGACCCGCGCCGGCTGGAAATCGAATTCACCGAAAGCGCGATGATCCGCCACCCGGAGCATCTGGCCGAGCAACTGGCGGCCATCGCGGCGCTGGGCGTGCATATCGCCATCGACGACTTCGGCACCGGCTACAGCAATTTCAGCTATCTCAAGCAGTTGCCGGCCAGCTCGTTGAAGATCGATCAATCCTTCGTCCGCTCGCTGCCGGACAGCCGTACCGACCGCACCCTGGTGCCGGCGATGATCCAGCTCGGCCACAGCCTGGGCCAGCGCGTGGTCGCCGAAGGCATCGAGTCGGCCGAGGCGTATGCGCAGTTGCGCGCCTGGGGCTGCGACGAAGGCCAGGGTTACTGGATCGCCAAGCCAATGCCGGCCGCCGCGTTGGAAACCTGGCTGCAGACGCCGTGGCATGCGCAATTTGAAGCCCCGGTCAATCTGCTCGCCGCGAGCCTGGCGGCGGCGCGGGTGTAATCGTTGCGTCGCGTATAAACCGCAACGTCCAAAGCACTGCGGCGCGACACCTGCGTGCCGCGCCGCGTGCAACAACCGATGTCAACCGGTTGCGTTGGCGATTACCAGAACACCGCGTACAGCGCGATCAGAATCACCACCACCCCGATCGCACCAATCTTGAAGCCCAGCGTGGTGCCGTAGGCCACATCGTCGGTACGGATCAGATCGCGCGCCTGGGTGGGCGCGGTCATCAGCGACACCAGCACCGCCAGCACCAGTGCCGCCACGAACACCACGCCGATGCGGTCCATGAACGGCAGTTCCGGCCAGGCGAACTTGAGCGCGAACGACAGCACCACCGAACCGATCGCCGCGGTCAATGCGCCAGCTTCGTTGGCGCGCTTCCAGAACAGGCCGAGCATGAAGATCACCACCACGCCGGGGGTAAAGAAGCCGGTGAATTCCTGGATGAACTGGAAGCCCTGATCGAAGTTGCCCAGCAACGGCCGCGCGGTGAGGATGCCGATCACCACCGCCACGATGGCCACGATACGGCCCACGCGCACCAACTGCTTCTGCTCGGTCTGCGGGCGGAACTTGGCGTAGAAATCCAGGGTGAAGATCGTCGCCACCGAATTGATCTTCGAGGCCAGCGAGGCCACGATCGCCGCCACCAGCGCGGCGAACACCAGGCCCAGGATGCCGGTCGGCAACAGCTGCATCATGGTCGGATAGGCCTGATCGGGCTTGGCCAGATCCGGCGCCAGCACCACTGCGGCGATGCCCGGCACCACGATCACCAACGGCATCAGCAGCTTCAGGAACGCCGCGAACACCATGCCCTTCTGCGCCTCACCGATGTTCTTGGCCGCCAGCGCGCGCTGGATGATGTACTGGTTGAAACCCCAGTAACTGATGTTCATCACCCACAGACCGCCGAGCAGCACGCTCAGGCCGGGCAAATCTTTGTAGAACGGGTTGTCCTTGCTCAGGATCATGTGGAAGTGCTCGGGGTGCGCACTCCACAGTTGCTTGAAGCCGGCCAGCACGCCGGCACCATCGCCGATGCGCGCCAGGGTCAGGCCCGCCACCAGCAGGCCGCCCAGCACCAGCAGCGTGACCTGCACGATGTCGGTCAAGGCGACTGCTTTCAGACCGCCGTACAACTGATACACCAGCGCGAACACGCCGATCAAGGTCAGCGCCAGGGTCTGGTCCATACCGGTGACCTGGCTGACCGCGATCGACCCCAGCCACAGGATCGAGGTGAGATTGACGAACACGTACAGCAGCAGCCAGAACACCGCCATCAGCGTGCGGATCCACTTGCCGTACCGCTGTTCCAGGAACTGCGGCATGGTGTAGATGCCGTTGCGCAGGAAGATCGGCAGAAAGAACTTGCCGACGATCAACAACGTCAGCGCCGCCATCCATTCGTAGGAGGCGATCGCCAGACCGATCGCATAGCCGGAACCGGCCATGCCGATGATCTGCTCGGCCGAAATGTTCGCGGCAATCAGCGAGGCGCCGATCGCCCACCACGGCAACGACTTGCTCGCCAGGAAGTAATCCTCGGCGCTTTTGGTGTGGCCTGCCTTCTCGCGCGAAACCCACTGCGCGAGCACGAAGATGCCGGTCAGATAGACCAGCACAATTACGATATCCAACGTCGCCAAACCCACTGCACTCTCCTGTCTGGCTCTGGGGTGTGCGTCGTGGACCGGACAGGTCTGCAGACTGCCGCCGCCCGCACCGTGTGCATGACGGCAGCGCGGCGAACCGCAGCTGCAGACCTTCCAGGCCGATCGACGCGCGCGTCCCGCGGCGGCTGATGACACCACCGGTGAGGGTGGCCGCTGTAACACATCGCCGGGGCCGGCGACGCGTGTGTTGTTTGATTACCTGGACACCCCCGCAAGCGTGCGCGGGAGTGCTGCTTACTTGACCGGGCAGTCGAGCGTGACTTCGGCTTCGTTGAGCGCGCCCAGCGCGATCTTCGACACCGACAGGTCCAGCGCCGCAGCGCTTTCGATGCTGGCGACCTGAGTCAGCTTGGTCACATCGGCACCGGCCACTGCGAAGCACTTCAACGGCACGCCGACCACCTTCCACTGGCCTTGCGGCAGCGCGGCCAGGGTCTTCTGCGCATCGACACGGCCGCCGCACTTGTCGCCGCAGCCCACGCCCAGCCACACCGGCGCAGTCACCGCGCTGTCGCGGCGCACGGTCAGCTGCAACTGCACATCGCCGTTGCTCTCACGCGAGACATCGACCGGCTTGCCGGACACCAGCAACACGCTGGAGGCCTTGGCACCGGACCAGACCAGACGCCGTGCATCTTCCTGCGCCTTGTGATCGACCGCGGTCATCTTCAGGCTGCCATCGGACAGACCCACCGGCAGCGTGGTCGCCGGCATGTTGGCCTGGCCGGCATTGGACAGCTGCATCGCAATGCCCAGCGCCGGCTTGCCGCGCACGAAATACACCCCGCCCACCGACTGCTCGCCAGACACACCGGAGTCTTCAGGCAACGCGGCCAGATCACCCTTGTCGGCGTAGCTCAGGCCAAAGCCGAACTTGAACTGCGGGTCGTAATCCTTCTGCCCAACGTTGTTGGCGAACTGCACCGCCGTCTTGGGCCAGGAGAAGCTCAGCTTGCCCTTGAAGTCGTGTTGTACCGTGCCATCGGCCTTGCGCAGCAGCACGTCGGCAATGCCCTCGCCTTCCGAACCCGGCAACCAGGCAGCGACGAAGGCATCGGCCGCGTTGATGTACTGGTTCATCCATAGCGGACGCCCGCTCAGGAACACTGCCACCACCGGGATGCCTTCGGCTTTGAGCTTCTTGATCAGTGCCAGTTCGCTCTCGTCGCCCGGCTTGTACAGCAAGGTGGCGATGTCGCCCTGGAACTCGGCGTAAGGGTTCTCACCGAACACCACCACCGCCACGTCCGGCTTGGTTTTGTACGCGCCGTCGACTGCCAGCTCGGCCTTGCCGCCGGCCGCCTTGATCTGCTTGTCCAGGCCTTCCCAGATAGTGTTGCCATTGGGGTAGTCGCTGCGCTTGGTGCCGGTGCCCTGCCAGTTCAGCGTCCAACCGCCGGACTGCTTGCCCATGTCGTTAGCGCCATCGCCCAGCACCAGCACGCGCTTTTTCGGGTCCAGCGGCAGGATGCCGGCCTGGTTCTTCAACAGCACCAGCGACTCGCGCACTGCCTGACGGGCGATCGCACGATGTTCCGGCGCGCCCAGCAATTCGTACTTGCCGCCGAGCGGGCGCTTGGACGGCTTGCCGGCTTCGAACAGGCCCAGACGCAGCTTGACGCGCAGGATCCGGCGCACCGCATCGTCCAGGCGCTCGGTCGAGATCTGACCCGACTTCACCGCCGCCAGTTCGGTGTCGTAGATGCCCTTCCAGCTGTCGGAGGCCATCGCCATGTCGACGCCGGCAATGAACGAGGCCGGGCAGTTTTCGTTGGTGCAGCCCTTGACCTGGCCGTGGCCATTCCAGTCGCCGACCACGAAACCGCCGAAGTTCATGCGGCCCTTGAGCACGTCGGTCAGCATGACCTTGTTGCCGTGCATCTTTTCGCCGTTGAAGCTGTTGAACGAGGCCATCACCGTCTGCGCACCGGCCGCGATCGCCGGCGGATAACCGGCGGCGTGGATGTCGCGCATGGTGGCTTCGGACACCTTGGTGTCGCCCTGGTCCTTGCCGTCGGTGGTGCCGCCGTCGCCGACGAAATGCTTCACCGAAGAAATCACGTGGCTACCGTCGAGGAACTGCGGCGTGCCCGGCACGCCCTGCACGCCTTCGACCATCTTGCCGGCGAAGCTGGCCACCACCTCCGGCGACTCGGAATAGCCTTCGTAGCTGCGACCCCAGCGGTCGTCCTGCGGCACCGCCACGGTGGGCGCGAAGGTCCACTCCATGCCGGTGACGCGGGTTTCGGCAGCGGTGACTTCGCCAATCTGCTTGATCAGCTCCGGGTTGCGCGTGGCGCCCAGACCGATGTTGTGCTGAAACAGCGTGGCACCGACGATATTGCTCTGGCCGTGCACCGCATCGATGCCGAAGATGATCGGGATCGCGTTGCCGCCCTTGGAGGTATCCATCGAGGCTTCATAGAACGCGTCGGCCAGCTTCAGCCATTCGGCCGGGCTGGCGTTGTACTTGCCGCCCGGATCGGAATTGCCGCCGGCCAGCACCGAGCCGATGCGGTACTTGCGCACATCGTCCGGGGTCATGCTGGCGATGTCGCCCTGGATGGTCTGTGCGACCTTCTCTTCGACACTCATCTTGGCCATCACATCGGTGATGCGCTGCTCCAACGCCTGGTCCTGCGCGAACGGCCACTTCGGCGACGGCCACTGGTCGGGATGGATCGCGGTGGACGCCTCGGCAGGCGCGGCGGCCGGTGCGGTCTTGCTCGCCTCGGCAGCGGTGTCCTTGCCTTGGCAGGCAGCCAGCATCAGCACCGCGGCGGCGGTGGCCAGAGAGAGGGCACGACGCGCGACGGGCGCGGCGGTACAACGAAGCAGCTTGTCCAAGATCCAGGTCTCCAGGTGGTTCTCCCCACGGCGATGCGTGACGCCGCAGGCCATTAGGCGGCGTACGCTTGCGTGATTCCCCTACCCTGTCAACCGCGCCAGCCCGTATGCCAAATGGCCGGCAACTTATTGGCCGCGGCTATAGCCTTGGAATACCGGCAGCACCTGTCAAACCACGGAAAACCGCCGAATCCGGCGCGCTGCTTGGCATTCGACAAACGCGCACTTTGTTGCATCGCACCACTCGGTGCTGTCAGGGATGCGCAGCCGGACCGTATCGATACAGCGTGGTCGGGTCCGCTGCGATGCGCGCATCCAAACCCCAGCCAACGAGTGAGCCCGTCGTCAAACAACTGTCATACGGCCGGCCTAGCGTGACCGGCTTGCCGATGCGCCGCAGGCCATCGTTGATCGTTGTCTTTGCCTGGAGTTTCGATGTCTGCCTCCCCCGATCCCGCCCGCCGCCGCCTCATGCAACTGCTGGCGTCCGTCCCGATGCTGCCGCTTGGCAGCGCCAGCGCCGCCGCCCTGCAGCAACTCGGTGGCGCCGCCTTGGCTGCACGCCCGTTACGGCCCTCGGAAAATCCCACCCAGTTGGTGTCCGCCACGTTCCATGGCATGCCCGCGCCCAGTCTGGCCAACCCGGCTGCCATGGCCACCACCACGGTCGGCTCGGCACTGACCATCGCCCGTAGCGACGGCAGCACGCAGCGCTACGACTTGGCCTATCAACCGTTCTTCGTCACCGGCGACCAGGTGCCCGACGGCAAGGGCGGCACCGTGCTGGCTGGCGGCTATTACGACATCCAGCACCGGCCGATCATCGACCGCTCCAAACCCGGTGCCGAACGCCCGTTCTTTTCCGATTGCCCGGACGGCTCTTCGCTGCTGACCCTGCCAAATGCCAAGGTGACCGGAGTCAAAGGCAATCACGTGTTCGCGGTGGTGCAGTTCGAATACACCACCCGCGACCAGGCAGGCAACGACACCAATCGCCATTTGCCCGCACCGATCGCGGTACTGACGCTGGATCAGGACCCGGCCACCGGCAAGCTGTCGCTGGTGAAGTACCACAACGTGGACACCGCGCCGGTGCACGGGCTGTGGACCACCTGCGGCGCCAGCCTATCGCCATGGAATACCCATCTGTCCAGCGAAGAGTACGAGCCCGACGCCACCGCGCTGGCCGGTAACACCCAGTTCCGCAGCTACAGCACGCATCTGTACGGCGACCCGGAGAAAGCCAATCCGTATCACTACGGCCATCTGCCCGAAATCACCGTGCACCCGGACGGCACCGGCAGCGTACGCAAGCACTATTGCCTGGGCCGCATCTCGCACGAACTGGTGCAGGTGATGCCCGACCAGCGCACCGTGCTGATGGGCGACGACGCCACCAATGGTGGGTTGTTCATGTTCATCGCCGACCGCAAGGCCGACCTGTCGGCCGGCACTTTGTACGTCGGCAAGTGGCACCAGACCTCGGGCGTCGGCCCGGGCGCCGCCACGCTGAGCTGGATCAAGCTCGGCCACGCCACCAGCGCCGAAATCCAGGCCCTGGCCGATCGCCTCACCGCCGCCGACATCCTCGACGTGCATCTGAGCGACCCGGGCGATGCCTCCTTCACCAAGATCCCGTTCAACGGCACCTTCAACTGGATCCGCATCAAGCCCGGCATGGAGAAAGCCGCAACGTATCTGGAAACCCATCGCTACGCGGCATTGGCCGGCGGCAGCCTGGGCTTCACCAAACTCGAAGGCACCACCGTCAATGCCCGCGACAAGGTCGCCTACATGGCGATGTCCTACATCGTCACCAGCATGCGCGACGGCTCGGGCGATGTAAAAGTGGAAGGCCCGGACTCCGGTGCGGTGTATGCGCTCAACCTGCGTGGCGGCCGCCACGACAGCAGCGGCGCGCCGATCCACAGCGACTGGGTGCCGATCGACATGGCCGCTCCGGCCGCGCTCACCGGCCACGACCTGGCCAAGGCCGATGCGCTGGGCAACCTGGCCGACCCGGAACGCCTGGCCAACCCGGACAACCTCAAGTTCTCCGAAACCCTGCGCACCTTGTTCATCGGCGAAGACAGCAGCCTGCACGTCAACAATTTCCTGTGGGCCTACAACGTGGACAGCGGCACGCTGACGCGTGTGCTGTCGGTGCCCGCCGGTGCCGAATCCACCGGTCTGCATGCAGTCGACGAGATCCACGGCTGGACCTACGTGATGAGTAATTTCCAGCACCCCGGCGACTGGGAAAGCCCGCTGCACGACACCGTCAAGGCCACGCTGGATCCGCTGATCCGCGCCAACTACAAGAACCGCTTCGGCGCGGCGGTGGGCTATCTCACCGGTGACCCCGTCGCGGTGAAGTTGGGCAAGGCCTAAGCGCAGGGCGTGGTCGCTCGCAGTGCGGCAAAGCGCTGCGAGCAGCATCGTTTTTAATCCGTTGTATCAACTGCGCGACGGTCGCTTGTGTGAGGGCGCGTGAGTCGGTCGAGCGTGCGATGCCCTCACCGCTCGCGGGACACGCCGTGAACCCGTCCATGGGGGCTCGGTGGCGGCATCCATGCCGCCACACGGTCCCGCAATCGGCGAGGACACCGCAACAGAAAGTTAGTCGGCTGCTTTGTTGAAAACATGCACACCGACCATCTCCACTGGTCCTTGCCCGCCCACCGTCGCGGGACCTTACGCGGCATGGATGCCGCGTAAGAGCCTACACGGACGTACTTGCGGCGTGTCCCGCGAGGGTGGGCGGGCAAGGGCCCTGCAGCAAACGCGAAGAAGTCGAGTGCGGCGAGGGCACGGTGCCCTCACCGCTCGCGGGACACGCCGTGNAATCGGTGAGGACACCGCACCAGACAGGGTACTGGTTGCTTTGTTGAAAGCTACGCACACCGACCATCTCCACTGGTCCTTGCCCGCCCACCATCGCGGGACCTTACGCGGCATGGATGCCGCGTAAGAGCTTACAGGGACGTACTTGCAGCGTGTCCCGCGATGGCCGGCGGGCAAGCGCCCTGCAGCAAACGCGAAGAAGTCGAGTGCGGCGAGGGCACGGTGCCCTCACCGCTCGCGGGACACGCCGTGAACCCGTCCATGGGGGCTCGGTGGCGGCATCCATGCCGCCACACGGTCCCGCAATCGGTGAGGACACCGCACCAGAGAGTCAGCCGATTGCTTTGTTGAAATCATGCACACCGACCATCTTGATTGGTCCTTGCCCGCTCACCGTCGCGGGACCTTACGCGGCATGGATGCCGCGTAGGAGCTTACAAGGACGTACTTGCAGCGTGTCCCGTGATGGTGGGCGGGCAAGGGCCCTGCAGCCAGGCTGAAGATCACCTGCTCTACAAGTGATCTATCTACATTGTTCAACCAGTCCGTACTTGCAGCGTGTCCCGCGATGGTGGGCACGCAAGGGCCCTGCAGCCAGGCCGCAGATCAGCCGGCCTGCAGTAGACCGGTGTGAAGCAGTTTTATTAGCCACTCCTATCTTCAATCAGGCAGGCGACTCGCGCATGTCCGCCCGGATGCTCTGCTCAAAACGCACGGCGCGTCTCCAATGCCGCCATCACGATGGGCTTTGCCCAGTCGGGCACCTGCGCTAACGCTTCTAATGTCGTCGGATAGTGCAAGCCGGCTCGGTCCAGTTCCAGCACCAGCAGCGGCTCGGCCTGCCCCGCCGCATCGGCGCGCGCGCTGTTGTCGTAGACATGCAGCAGCACCAGATGCGGCAGCAGCGCGATCAGGTTGGCGCGCGAAGCATCGTAACGCTCGCGGATCTTGTGCTCGGCAATGGCATGGCCGCCAGCGGCAACGCGCGCAGCCACACGTTCGATATGCAACTCGACCGTCGACAAACCGCAGAACCACACCGCCACCGTGTGTTGCGCGCAGGCCTCGCGCAGCAGGCGCGGGATGGTCGTTGCGCCAAGCGTGGTTTCGAACGCGTAATCGCGGCCATCGGCCATCGCCTGGCGTAGCCGCCGCACGCCTTCCTGCCAGGCTTGTGCGTTGGCCTCTTCGAGCGCCCAACCCTGCTCCACCAGTTGCCTGGTGAACGCGTCCGGGTTGAACCAGGTTGCGCCGTCTTCCTGCAGCAATGTGCCCAGCAGCGAACTCTTGCCGGCGCCATTGACGCCGGCCAGCACCAGGATATTTCCCACAACCTAGAGCGACGGACCCAGGATGATCTTCCTGCCCCGGCGTGCGGGCTTGCTGATCACCGCAGCCAGGCGTGAGCCTTCGGTCACCGCCGCAAGATGCGCATCGAACTTCAGCTGCAATGCCTGCAGCGACTGCGCCCGCGTCGAGGCATCGGCGGCCGCGCTCGCCTGACGCACCAGGCGCCGGTATTCCTCCGCATCCACCACCACCGCCTCGGGATGATTATGGTTGGTGATGACCACCGCGCCATGCGTGCGCACCTTGCGCATCAGGCTGGGCCAGCCCTTGACCTTGATGTCGGCGGCAGGAGATTTTTCCAGGCCGGGCAGATCCTGCGGGTGTGGCATCGGACGGTCCTGCAAGGAGTGACGGGTATCAGCCTACTCCCAAATTTACCATTATTGGTAATTTGGCCATTTTAGCCAGACCAGCCTATGCCGGCGCAGAGAGCCGGCCTGCAGACTGCGGGTCGCATGCACCCGCGCACCGTACCGCTTCCCCCAAACGACAACGAGGCCCGAAGGCCTCGTTGTCAAACACGCTACCGCTGCGTAACTACTCAGCCGCGCAACTTGGACAGCAGCTCGCGCGTCACCGGGTCTGCCACATCAGCCGACTCGCCCTTCAGCGCCGGCAGCAACTGGCTGGCCAGTTGCTTGCCCAGCTCCACACCGAACTGGTCGAACGCGTTGATGCCCCACATCACCGACTGCACGTAGACGCTGTGCTCGTACATCGAGATCAGCGCGCCCAGCGATTGCGGAGTGAGCGCATCGAGCAGGATCACCGTGCTCGGGCGGCCGCCCGGATAGCTGCGGTGCGGATCGCTGCTGTCCTGGCCATTGGCCAGCGCCTCGGTCTGGGCCAGCACATTGGCCATCAACGCGACATGGTTTTCTGCGTATGGATCGTCGTTATGCACGGTACCGATGAAATCGGCCGGCACCACGCTGGTGCCCTGGTGCAGCGCCTGGAAAAAGCTGTGCTGCACATCGGTGCCCGCACCGCCCCACCACACAGACACGGTGTCGCTATCCACCGCAGAACCATCGAGCTTGACCCGCTTGCCCAGGCTTTCCATCACCAGCTGCTGCAAATACGCCGGCAGCAAGGCCAGACGCTGGTCGTAGGTCATCACCGCATGCGTCGCGCTGCCGAGCAGGTTGCGATTCCACACGGCAGTGAGCCCGTGCAGCACCGCGATGTTCTCTTCCAGCGGCGTGTTGAGCGCATGCGCATCGAACTGCGCTGCGCCTTCGAGCAAATGCTCGAAACGTTCGAAGCCGATCGCCAATGCGATCGGGAAACCCACCGCCGACCACAGCGAATAACGCCCACCGACCCAGTCCCACATCGGCAGCACGCGGCTTTGCGCGATGTCGAACGCCTTGGCGGCGCGCTCGGGATTCGCACTGACTGCATACAGCCGCTCGCTGCCGCCCAACCAGGCGTGCAGGATGCTGCCGTTGAGCAAGGTCTCCTGGGTGCCGAAGGTCTTGGAAATCAGGATGCCGGCGGTGCGCGCCGGGTCCAGCGTCGTCAGCGTGCGCTGCATCGCCGCGCCATCGACATTGGAGACGAAATGCACGCGAAAACGCGCACCCGACGGCGCACGCAAGGCATCGGCCACCAGCCGCGGACCAAGGTCGGAGCCACCGATGCCGACACTGACGATATCGGTGACGTCGGTGGCTTCCAGCTGCTGGATCAATGCGCCCATGCGCTGACGCACTTCGGCAGCGGTTGCATACGCTTCGGAGGCCACCGGCGCATCGGTCAGATCGCCACGCAACGCGGTATGCAAGGCAGCGCGTTGTTCGGTGACATTGACCTGCTCGCCGCGGAACAACCGCTGGAACGCGCCGGCCAGATCACGCTCGCGCGCAATCGCAAACAAGGCATCGAGCGCGGCGCGGTCGTACTTTTGGCGCGCGAAGTTGAAATACAACGGACCGACTTGCCTGGCGTACTGCGTCGGCCGTTGCGGCTCGGCGGCAAGCAATGCGGGGATGGCAGCGCCGCGCAGGCGCTGGGCGTGGGCGTGAAGCGCGTCGAATCCGTTGGTGTGTGTCATGCGGCCTGCGTGGGGATGCTGTGGTTGGTGTGGGAGATCGCGTTGTGCGCGTTCACATATACCAGATTGGGCTTGAAGGTCTCGGCTTCGGCTTCGCTCATGCTGGCGAAGGCGGCAACGATGATCAGATCGCCGACCTGCACGTGACGCGCGGCGCCGCCGTTGAGCGAGATGATGCCGCTGCCTTCGTCGGCACGGATGGCATAGGTGCTGAAACGCGCACCGTTGGTGACGTCCCAGATATGCACCTGTTCGAACTCGCGGATGCCGGTGGCTTCCAGCAGCAGGCCGTCGATGGCGATCGAGCCTTCGTAATTGAGCTCGGAGTGGGTGACGGTGGCGCGGTGGATCTTGGCTTTCAGCAGGGACAGGTGCATGACGGGCAACGGCTAAAGGAAAGCCGGCATTTTAGCGGAAAGCGCCCGCGCCGACCGGCCTGCAGCGCGGTCGGTGGTGAGGGCTTCAGCCCGGCCGCAGCGGCGGGCCTCAGAATTCCAGGTTGTCGATCAACCGGGTGTTGCCCAGGCGTGCAGCGATCAAGGCAACCCGCGCGCCGGCGTTGCTGTCGCCCGGCTCGCTGAGGTCGGGCAGACGCACCACCGCGTAATCGACGCTGAAACCGGCCTGTTCCAGCGCCTGAGTGGCGGTGTCTTCGACCTGCGCACGCGGCGTGCCGGCGGCATAGCGCTCGCGCATCTGCAGCAACACCTTGCGGATGTGCGTCGACTGCGGGCGCTCGTCGGCGGTCAGGTACTGGTTGCGCGAGCTCATCGCCAGGCCATCGGCCTCGCGCACGATGCTGCCGCCCAGGATCTCGATCGGAAACGCAAGGTCGGCCACCATCTGCCGGATCACCGCCAGCTGCTGATAGTCCTTCTTGCCGAATGCGGCCACGTCCGGCTGCACCTGATTGAACAGACGCGCAACCACGGTGCACACGCCATCGAAGTGCCCCGGCCGGCACACGCCTTCCAGCACATCGCTGACGCCCGGCGCATGGATCGGCGTGGCCAATGCGGTGCCCAGCGGATACATGGTGTCCACGTCCGGCAGCCACAGCGCATCGCAGCCGGCGTCTTCCAGCCCGCGCAGATCGGACTCGGGCGTGCGCGGGTACCGCGCGAAGTCTTCGTTCGGGCCGAACTGGGTCGGGTTGACGAACACGCTCGACACCACACGGTCGGCGTACTGGCGCGCCAGCATCACCAGTGAATAATGGCCGGCGTGCAGGTTGCCCATGGTCGGCACCAGCGCCACGCGCAAGCCCTCACGCTTCCAGCCGGTGACCAGTGCGCGCAGTGTGGAAAGATCGGTAATGGTCTGAATCATGCGGCGTACGCGTGCTCTGCATCGGGAAAGCTGCCGTCGCGCACGGCTTGCGCATACGCGCGCACCGCGCCTGCAACCGAGCCGCCTTCGGCGAGGAAATCCTTCACGAACTTGGGGCGGCGATGGCCGCTGTCCAGGCCCAGCATGTCGTGCATCACCAGTACCTGGCCATCGCAGCCGGGGCCGGCACCGATGCCGATGGTGGGCACGCTGAGTTCGGCGCTGATCTGCGCGGCGATCGGGGTCGGCACGCATTCCAATACGACCAGACTGGCACCGGCATCGACCACCGCCTGCGCATCGCGACGCAACTGCTCGCCAGCTTCGCCGCGTCCCTGCACCTTGTAGCCGCCGAAGCGCAGCACCGATTGCGGGGTCAACCCCAGGTGCGCGCAGACCGGGATCTCGCGTTCGACCAGATAGCGGATGACCTCGAGCTTGTGACCGGCGCCTTCGAGCTTGACCATCTCCGCGCCGGCCTGCAGCAGCTGGGTGGCCGCGTCCAGCGCACGCTCGGGCGTGGCATCGGCCTGGAACGACAGATCGGCCACCAGCAACGCGCGCTCCAGCGCACGCGCCACCGAGGCGGTGTGATAGACCATGTCGGCGGTGGTCACCGGCAGCGTGGAGGTATGCCCCTGCACCACCATGCCCAGCGAATCGCCGACCAGAATCAGGTCCACGCCATTGACATCGAAAGTGCGCGCAAAGCCGGCGTCGTAGGCGGTCAACATGACCAGTTTTCGACCGTCGCGCTTGGCCTGCGCCAAGGCGGGCACGGTCCAGGGCTTGCTGTCGGTATGGCTGCTCATGAAGTCATTACGTGGGGTGATAAGCCGGCCATTATCTACCCAATCGGCTCCAGCCCGCTGACCTGGATCGATTGCAGGGCGTGCCGCACTGTTCCATGCCCAGGAATGATCGCCTCCGGAGCCAGCTCGGACAGCGGCAACAAGGCGAAGGCGCGCACCTGCAGATGTGGATGCGGCACCTGCAGGCGTGGCAGGTCGATCACCTGATCGGCATACAGCAGCAGATCCAGGTCCAGCGTGCGCGGGCCCCAGCGCTCGCCGGCCTGGCGCTGCCGGCCGAAGGCCTGCTCGATCCCGAGCAAGGCATCCAGCAACTGCAGCGGCGCCAACGTGGTAAGCAACTGCGCTGCGGCGTTGATGAAATCGGGCTGGTCCTCGCGGCCCCAGGCCGGCGTGCGATACAGGCGCGAGGCCGCAATCAACGTGGACTGCGGCAACGCGCCGAGCGCGGCGATGGCAGCGCGGACGCTGGCCTCGGCCGGGCCCAGGTTGGCACCCAGGCCGACAAAGGCGGTGTGCATGCCCTACTCGCCTGCGGGAGCGCCGGTGCGACGACGGCGGCGACGGCGCTTGCGCGGCGCGCCCTCTTCGCCCTCTTGATCGACCTGCGCGGTTTCGATCGCATCGACCAGCTCCTGGCCGGAGGACTTCTGCGCCTCGCGCCAGAACTCCACGTCGGCGGCATGATCCGGCGAAGCAAACTGGCGCAGCACCAGAAAATCGAACGCGGCGCGAAAACGCGGATGCGACAAGGTGCGGAACACGCGCTTGCGCTGACGCGAGGAAAAGCGCGTCTGCAGCAGCCAGATTTCCTGCATCGGCAGCGAGAAACGGCGCGGCAATGCCACACGCTCCAGCTGATGCAAGGTGACCCGGTCGGCGGCGCGGCGCTGCGCGTCTTCCGGCTGCACGCCTTGCGCCTGCAAGCCCATCAAGGTGCGGCAAAACGCCGGCCACAGCAGCAAGGCGAACAGGAATGCGGGCGATACCGGCTCGTCGTTGGCAACGCGTGCATCGGTATTGCGCAGACCTTCCAGCACCATGGCGCGCAACACGCCGCTGCGGTTGGATTTCAGGGCTGCGGCACTTTCGGGAAACAGCGCGCCGAGCAGACCGTAACGCTCCAGGCCTTCGAAACTGGCCACGCCGTGCCCGGACAGGAACAGCTTGAGAATTTCTTCGAACAAGCGCGCCGGCGCGGCTTCGGACAACAGCCCGGCCAGGAGCGGAATGGGTTCTGCGGTGCCGGCTTCGATATCGAAGTTGAGTTTGGCGGCCAGGCGTACCGCGCGCAGCATCCGCACCGGATCTTCCTGGTAACGCAGCTCCGGGTTGCCGATCAACTTCATCAGCCGTGCCTGCACGTCTTCGAAGCCGCCGCAGTAATCGCGCACCGAAAAATCCTCGATCGCGTAGTACAGGGCATTGCAGGTGAAGTCGCGACGGATGGCGTCGTCTTCGATGCTGCCATAGACGTTGTCGCGCACCAGCCGGCCGTTATCCAGTTCGCGATCGCCGCTGCCGTCATCGACATTGGCGCGGAACGTGGCCACTTCGATGATCTCGCGGCCGAACACCACATGCGCCAAGCGGAAGCGGCGGCCGATCAAACGACAGTTGCGGAACAGCGCTTTGACTTCTTCCGGCGTGGCGCTGGTGGCGACGTCGAAATCCTTGGGATGCCCGCCAACCAAAAGGTCACGGACCGCGCCGCCGACCAGGTAGGCGCCAAAGCCCGATTCGCGCAGGCGATACAGCACGCGCAGCGCGTTTGGGCTGATGTCCTTGCGCGAGATGGTGTGCTGATCGCGTGGAATGACGCGCAGCGTGAACGGAGATGTAACTGAGGGTTCGATGATGGCGTTTCCGTTTTGTGTTGCAGGATTGCCCAACGGCTGTTGCCACACTATACTAGCCCGCTGCACAGGACGCGACAAAACGCTCCCTTCGTCTAATGGTTAGGACGTGGCCCTCTCAAGGCTAAAACAGGGGTTCGAGCCCCCTAGGGAGCACCACTCCCGTCTCGCTGCAGAAAAAACGCCAGGGCCCCGCATTGCGGGGCTTTTGCGTTGTGGCGCGCTTGGCCCGCACTGCATCGTGCAGTCGCTGTAGCTCGACGCCGAACGTAAGAGGCTCCCAAGCCATCGCTTCAAAGAGTGCAAGCCTGCCGCGCTGAGACGTTCATTGGTCGAGGTCGTTTGCAGGCGTTACGTGGCGTGCTACGAACATGCCGCAGACATTCGTCAACGTCGCTGCCGATCAGCAGCGGCGCACTCGCGTATTCGTACCGATCGCGTTGGCGCGCATGACCACGTACGGACCGACCAAGACACATGCCCGCGCGCTCACGTGCCCGTTACGCATCGCAGCCAGATCGACACCGCGTTTGCGTGGACGTGGCGCACAACGCAGCGAATTCTTGCACGGCATGGCAATCCCTCAATCGGCAAATGGATGAAAGCCCTCGGCAGCGCTGTCGGTCTCGGCAACCGCGTCGTGGGCATGCAGACTTTCGAAATGGCGAACCGCCACATGGAAGTTGGCGTAGCGCTCGGCCAGCATCTTGCGCAGACGCCGCGCAGCGTCTTCGACATACATCAGGTTGGCGCCGTTCAAGCGCGCAAACGCCTGCTCGTCGATGCGCCGCACTGCGGCCTGCACCGGCGTAGCCAACGCTTGTTCGCATAGCGCGACCAACTCGCGGATATCGAACCGCTGCGTGCAGGCGATCAGATCCACGCGTACCTGCGCCACGCTGCGCTGGCTATGCGGCGTGGCGTACGAGCCGTGATGTTGCAGCCAGTGCGCAACGTCTTCCGGCGGCAGTGCCTCACGCCCGGCGTGTTGCTGCAAGAACGCCTCGCTCAGCAACTGGCGCGATAACGCCGCAGAGCATGGGCATGTAGAGGCGTAGAGCACATCGATCTGCAGACGGACATGGCTGCGCCCTGCCCTGCATTGCGCATCGATCCGCACCGGATACGCGCGCCAACCGGCCAGTCCTTCGCTCAGCAATGCCGGCATCCGCAGCATCAACTCGAAAGCCAGCGACGCGCGCGCTGCGCGGCTGCCGCAATCGGCATGGCTGTCGATCATGGACTGCAGCAAATGCGACAGCATCGCCGGCGACAATGGCTGCTCCAGGTGTTGATCGAGCAATCGATACAATCGCGACATATGGATGCCCTTGCGCTCGGGCTGTGGCAGATCCACCTGCACAGTGGCGCGCGCGGCCACAGTTCCGCCTGGCTCGGCTTCGTCCAGGCGCACCGGCATGGCGATGTCCTGCATACCCACCCAACGCAGCGGCGCGCTCAAGGTGGAAAGTTCGGTAACGGCAACATCGGGAAGCGTGGCGGACATCGAAAGCTCGTTGAATGAGGGGGAGTGATCGCGCCTCAGGCGCGACCGGGAAATGCCTGAAAGTAATCGTCGATGCCGGCGTGCAAGGTCTGCGCAAGTTCGTCCTGATGCGCATCGCCACACAGCCGCCGGCAATCGTCGCGATTGCTCATGAAGCCGGTTTCCACCAGCAGCGACGGGATATCCGGCGACTTCAACACCGCAAAGCCCGCCTGCCCGACCTGGTTCTGATGCAGCCGTGTCACCTGCTGCAGACGGCCGAGCATCAAGCTGCCGAACTGCAGGCTGCTGGCGATGGTGCCGCTCAGCGACAGATCGGCCAGCACCTGCGACAACACCGGATTGCTCGGCACCCGTAGGCGGCGCGCGCTATCGCCCATGTCGTCGGCGGCGTTCTCGCTATCGGCGATCCAGCGCGCCAATGCGGAGCTGGCGCCGTTCTGCGACAGCGCGAACACCGAGGCACCGCGTGCTTCGCTGTTGGGTGCAGCATCGGCGTGGATGGAGACGAACAGATCGGCGTTGTGGCGATGGGCGATCAACACCCGCTCATGCAGCGGCACGAAGCGATCGTCGCTGCGGATCATCGTCGGCCGGTAACGCGGATCGGCCGCCAGACGCTGGTGCAATCGCCCCGCGACCGCCATGGCCACATGCTTCTCGTAGCGCGCATCTGCACTGACCGCGCCGGGATCCTTGCCGCCGTGGCCGGCGTCGATAGCGACCACGTAGGGGTGCAGGCGCGAACGTGTGGGCACCGCCGCTACGACGGCCGGATCGCTTCGATCGGCGGCGGACAACGACGCAGCGCCGGAGGCCGCAGCAAGATCCAGTACCAGCGCATTGCCCTCCCACCGCGCAGTCGCTGCCAGCGGCTGCGCCAGATCGAGCACCACGCGCAATCCGTCCATCTGCGGACCGCTGCGAATCGCGACGACGGCAAGGCCGCCAGGCAACGGATCGATCCGCGGTGGCTGGGTCGAGATGCCGGACAGGTCGATGACCAAGCGCTCGGGATCGGACAGACCGAAACTGCGGTACGCGACCTGGCCGCTCAAGTCGAGTCGAAGCCGCAGGCCGTCATCGTGCTGCTGCACGCCGCAGCTGCGCAGTGCCGGAACCCCTTGCGCATAGCCCAGGCCCGGCGACAGCACCAGCGCCGCGCCGGCGGTCTGCAGCAGCTGTCGCCGCTTCATGGCGCCCGTCTCGGACTATCGGTGAAGCGGCTTCCCCATCTCCGATCTGGTGAGCGACTCGGCTTGGAGCACACGCACAACGGCATTGAACAGAACACGGAGGCCAGGCTAAGCGAAGGAAATGAAGTGTTATAAAGTAACATTTGCGGCGCAAAAGCAAGCCCGTGTGTGCTCGCATGCGTCTTCACGTTCATTTCCTCGTCTAACGGAGCTCACCCAATGTCCGCCGCCCTCCCCACCAGCTACACCGCCTGGCGCCACTGCATCGAAGTCGATTGCGCCCAACCACTGACCCCCCTTTCATCGCCAAGCGCCTGACCAGCCTGCGCGACTCAAGCGACCACCATACCCAGCAGTTCGTGCGTCGCTGGGGCCAGGTGCATCACCAGGAGGTGATCGGGTGGTTTGAGCGTGCTGGCAGCGAGCTCGAGCCGAGCGACTGAGCTGGCCGCTACAACGCTGCTCATCAGTCCCGTAGGCTAAGTAACACGTTCTTATCGGCTCTACTGGTCGATGTCTTACCTGTTAGGTATTACTCGATACTTCTGCGACAAACAATCAACAAAACTTCTTCGTCAGGACGTAACGTACAGGGGCCTGAATCGCAGGCGGAGTTGCCCCACGCAGGGGGAAGGCAAATCATGAAGAACGTAAATAATGGGCTCAGAGGTTTTTGTTTAATCGCCGGACTTTTCGCATCGAGCGTGGCGATGGCTCAATGCTGTGGAACTGGCGGAATCGGCGCGCATGCAATGACAGGACTTGGCGATAGCAACCCAAAGTCCGCCAACCTCGCCATTGACCCCTCTCTTGCCATATATGAACTGCATCGCGACGGAGTCACCTATCTACAGATCAACGATGTAACCGGCGTGGTCCGTGCGGTGGTTGCCAGAGTGGACAACGCCCTCTGGACCTTGCCAATGGGCAAGGATGTGGAGCGCGTCGTGTTGCCTCCAACTAACAAGATTTCTGCAAGCACGCGCTCAAATGATTCGGCAACACTTGACGCAATCCAACGCGATCAAGCACGACTCGTCTATAAGACAAAGAACTTCACGGTACTAGCCCGGCGCGAAGCAACTGGGGACCGGTGGATAGTTTCTCCCTGACCTCCAGGGAATCAGGCTCAGCAACAAGAAACGTCACAACCAACGCATGGCGGCGGCGCAGCGTGCCGCCATGCGCTTTCAATCGTGCATCCAGTTCGGCTTCAACATCGTTTGAGTCGCGCCCAACCAACTCAGCTGACGAAGAGTCTGCAATAACGCGCACCACAACCCCCCTAGCCCCTTTGCCTGTCCACGCACGCGCCTGGATGAAATGCCTGCTAGCCAAAGGCAAGATCTCGACACAGTTGAGCACACTGCGGTACGCGCTCAGCTGTAGCTCTAACGACAGATTTTTGCAATTCCCACGAAACACGTGCTCAAATTGAGATTGACAGAAGCGCTCGAGGGCCGGCGAACGCAACGCTTGATATAGCCCGTGCGTCTCGATTTCCAACGGATACAGTGCGGCTACATATTGCTGCAATAACTGCGACTCAAGCACACCAACCCGTGTCATCTCCATTGCAACCGCATGCTGTCCTTTCGCCCTCAAATCAGCTATGACGTTTTTGCGCATCCTGTTGATCTGCACATTGATATCAGAATATTCAAGCACGCGATTGCGCAACAGACGTTCGGCACTGGAATAGCTCGCGCGAGCAAATAGAAGCGGGTCGTCCTTCGCGCGGTTCGAAACCCCATTGCGGGCAAACTCACGCAGGCGTGCGTTAAAGACAAAGAGAACCGTCGTTATGACTCCGTAGAGCAACTGGACGTTGTAAACATGCTGATCAAAGAATCCGGCTTGATAGACCCGAGGAAGAGAGAACTCAAGCCCAAAGCTTGCCAGTAGCGCCCCCAATGCAATGCCTCTCCACCCATGCCTGAAGGTCAGCAAGATCATCGGCACAAGCATCGCGATCATCAAAATGTTTCGAATCGATGGGTCGCTCGAGATACCCAATCCGAAGAACAGCCCAAGGATGACAACGACTGCAATAGCAAAATCCTTTGGCAGGGCGGAATGCACTGGACCGTCATTCCAATTGGTCCACAACATTGTCGGAAGCAGCAAGACCAGTATTCCGAGATAGCTGCCTGAACAGTAGCGCAGCAGCAGATCAATCACGGGATAAATCGTTGGCCCACCGAGCATCTCGTTCAAAAGCATGCTGCATACTGCGTTCCAAAGCCCTATCGCAAGTGCAGCCGGAATAAGCCAATGCTGGCTCTTGACGATATTAGGAACATGGTAACGAAGCAGGAAAATGCCGCCGGCAATCAGGGGTCCATGCACGAACGGACTCAGGTAAGACCATAGCGGGTTGAATCCCTGTAGCTCGCCCAGGGGAATACGCAAGACCAACATTGCCGCAGCATCCCCTAGCAACAGATACGGCCATTCGCGATACGGTCGAAACAGTAAGGTAACGACCCGCAAGCCAACCGGCAGATACCATTGATCAATGGACAAGCGCCAGAGAATAAGAAATACCAAGCAGTAGCACACGCTGATCAGCATGCCCCTGATAAGCTCTTTAGCTACTGCCATACCACCACTCCTTGGTTCCACGATGCGTCCTAGTCTGGAGGGAACTGCTCGGCCGAGTATAGCGGTGGCGCACACATTGCGATAAAGCCTACACAGCTGGACGCGCATCGTGTGCGTTTGACGTCGCGCTTTGCACTCTAGTGGTGCAATGCTTCCATCTATGGACAAGCATTCAGCGCGGTTGTTGAGGCGATTGGTGGCTTCGATCATCGCTATCACCGAAGAAGGGCAGACGCGCGATTCGATCAACACAACAACTTCGCTGAAGCACTATGGTTTGGCTTGCTGCGGCGACTTATACATGGGCGCCTCGCCGTTGGACATAAGCGAGACCATCAACGAAGAAGGCCGCGCAATGCGCGGCCTTCTTCGTTTTCCATGCCGATATCTGCATAACAGACAGAATCAGCCTTCCATCTGCTCCAATTCCTTGCCCTTGGTCTCGTAGACGTACTTGAGCACGAAGAACACCGAGATGAAGGCGGCGACGGTGTAGATGCCGTACGCACCGGCGAGACCAATGCTGCCGAGCAGGATCGGGAAGCTGACGGTGATGGCAAAGTTGGAGGTCCACTGCGCCGCACCAGCAATCGCCAGACCCGAGCCGCGGATCTGGTTGGGGAACATCTCGCCCAGCATGACCCACATCACCGGACCCCAGGAGGCGTTGAAGAACACCACGTAGACGTTGGCGGCCACCAGCGCGAGCATGCCCATCGCATCGGACATGGCGAGCTTGCCGGTGGCATCCAGCGAGGCGGTGGCGAAGGCATAGGTGACCAGGGCCAGCGACACCGCCATGCCGACCGAGCCGATCCACAGCAGCGGCTTGCGGCCGATCTTGTCGACCAGCATCACCGTGACCAGGCAGGCGCCGATGCTGAGGCCGCCGGAGAGCACGTTGATCAGCAGTGCGTCCTGCTCGGAGAAGCCCACCGCCTGCCACAACACCGCGCCGTAGTAGAACACCACGTTGATGCCGACCAGTTGCTGGAACACCGCAAGGCCCACGCCGATCCAGACGATGGAGCGCACCTTGCCGGTGGCCTTGTTGATCAGGTCGGAGAACTTGGGCTTGTGCTGGTCGGCCGACATGGATGCAGAGATTTCGCCCAACTTGGTTTGCGCGGCGGCGTTACCGTACAGGCGCTTCAGTACCACCAGCGCCTGCTCGCGACGGCCCTTGACCACCAGGTAGCGCGGGCTCTCCGGGATGACCAGCAGCAGCAACAGGAACGCCAGCGAGGGAATCGCCTGCATCCAGAACATCCAGCGCCACGCGGCCTGCCCGCCCCATAACGGCTCGGTAGAGGCACCGGCGGCGTTGGCCAGCAGATAGTTGCTCAGGAACGCACAGAACAGCCCGCTGATGATGGCGATCTGCTGCATGGTGGCGAGCCGGCCGCGATAGCGCGCAGAGGCGACCTCGGCGATGTAGGCCGGTGAGATGACGCTGGCCGCGCCCACCGCAAAGCCGCCCATGACGCGAGCGAAGATGAAAAAGCCAGAGCTGTGCGAGGCACCGGCGCCAATGGCCGAGAGCAGGAACAGCGCTGCAGAAATGATCAGGACCGCGCGGCGGCCCCAGCGGTCGGCCAGACGTCCGGCAAAGAAGGCGCCGATGGCGCAACCCAGCAGCATCGAGGCGACTTCGAACCCGGTCTCGGCGGCACTGGAATTGAAGGTCTGCTTCAGGCCGTCGACAGTGCCGTTGATCACGCCGCTATCGAAACCGAACAAAAATCCGCCGATCGTGGCTACGCAACTGATCAGGACGATAAAACGGGTGTTCTCACCGGCATCGGGGGCGCCGTTTACGGAGACACTGGACATGGATTCACCTGGAAGCATGCAAAGGAGCGGCCATGGGGGTGGCCGGCATCGGCCGGCGACGCAGTGCGCCGCCGGCCACGGGACATCAACGCGTCAGATACTGATTGATCAGGTTCTCGTAGGCTTCCTGGCGGCCGCTGAGTTGCTTGGGTTCATTACCGGCTGCATGCTGGGCCACATCCACCAACGTGCTGGTGCCATCGGCAAACGCCGCACCGGCGCCGCTGTCGAAGCTGGCGTAACGCTCGGCGCGCCACTGCTCCAACGGCGAAGACGTCAGCAGCGCGTTGGCCACTTCCAGCCCGCGTGCGAACGCGTCCATGCCGCCGATATGCGCCAGGAACAGATCCTGCGGATCGGACGATTCGCGGCGCACCTTGGCATCGAAATTCAAGCCGCCCGGTGCCAACCCGCCCTGCCGCAGCACCACCAGCATCGCGCCGACGGTGTCGTACAGGTCGGTCGGGAACTGGTCGGTGTCCCAGCCGTTCTGCGGGTTGCCACGGTTGGCGTCGATGCTGCCGAGCAGGCCGGCATCGGAAGCCACCTGCAAGTCGTGCTCGAAGCTATGGCCTGAGAGCGTGGCGTGGTTGGCTTCGATATTGAGCTTGAAATCCTGGTCCAGGCCGTGCTGGCGCAGGAAGCCGATCACCGTGGCGCTGTCGAAGTCGTACTGGTGCTTCATCGGCTCCATCGGCTTGGGCTCGATCAGGAAATTGCCTTTGAAGCCGATCGCACGCCCGTAGTCGCGTGCCAGGGTGAGGAAGCGTGCCATGTTGTCCTGCTCGCGCTTCATCTGCGTGTTGTGCAGGCAGGCATAG
>NZ_MDFM01000050.1 GCF_002939985.1 Xanthomonas hortorum pv. cynarae
CGGGACCGTGTGGCGGCATGGATGCCGCCACCGAGCCCCCAGGGACGGGTTCACGGCGTGTCCCGCGAGCGGTGAGGGCACCGCGCCCTCGACCGACTCAGCGACTCAGCGGCTCAGGCGTTTGACCTGAGCTTCTAACTGCATCCAACAAGAGACAGTCAACAAAACCACTGCGCTCACTGCCAGGCGAGCGCTCGCTACGTTTGCCACCCGCCTTGAGTCAGGGCGTGGCAGGAACACACCCTGCTGCGCTGCACCTGGCCGTAATCGAGTGGCGCAGTAGAATAGGTCCATGAATGCGACCACTGCCCCCCTGCCCTATAGCGCCGCGCGTCTGCACGAGCTGGCGCAGTTGTTGATCGGCAACATCCGCGAGCTGGCCCAGGCCGGCTGGACGCCCGCCACCAGCAGCAATTTCTCCCACCGCCTGGACGAACAGCACGCCGCGATCACCGTCTCCGGCCGCGACAAGGGCCGCCTGGTCGAAGAAGACATCATGGTGGTGGACTTCGATGGCCTGGCGGTCGGCCGGCCATTGCGCCCGTCTGCCGAAACCCTGCTGCACACCCAGCTGTACCGCCGGTTTCCGGAGATCGGCTGCGTGCTGCACACGCATTCGCCGGTGCAGACCATTGCCTCGCGGCTGTACGCCGGCCGTGGCGTGATCCGGCTGGAGGGCTATGAGCTGTTGAAAGCCTTCGAAGGCAACACCACACATGAAACGGCAGTGGATGTGCCGGTGTTCGCCAATACCCAGGACATGCAGGTCCTGGCCGCACAGGTCGAGGCCTTGCTGGACAAACAGCACCTGTGGGGGTATCTCATCGAAGGACACGGCCTGTATGCCTGGGGCCGCAACATGGCCGAGGCGCGCCGTCATCTGGAGGCGTTCGAGTTCCTGCTGCATTGCGAACTCGAGCTGCTGAAACTGCGCGGCACGCGCTGAGTCCTCGCCACCTCCCCTACACCTTGTGAGCCAGATCGCCATGAGCCGACTTCGCATCTTCAACGATTCCGACCCCAACCTGGCGCAGTTCGATAGCCGCGACGGCGAGCAGATTGCCGCCGAGCTGAGCAAGATCGGCGTGACCTTCGAGCGCTGGCAGGCCACGCAGCCGATCGAGCCGGGCGCCACACCCGAGCAGGTCATGGCCGCCTATCGCGAGGATATCGAGCGGCTGAGCGCCGAGCGCGGCTTGAAGACCGTGGATGTGGTCAGCATCGCACCGGACAATCCCAAGCGCGAAGAAATGCGCGCCAAATTTCTGGACGAGCACTTCCACAAGGAAGACGAAGTGCGCTTCTTCGTCGCCGGCTCGGGCCAGTTCACGCTGCACGTGGACGACAAGGTCTACGAGATCGAATGCGTGAAGGACGACCTGATCGCCGTGCCCGACAGCACCCTGCACTGGTTCGACATGGGGCCGGAGCCGCACTTTGTGGCGATCCGCTTCTTCACCGAGCCCGATGGCTGGGTCGGCCACTTCACCGGTACCGAAATCGCCCAACAATTCCCCCGCTACGCCCCCGAGAAACCTCACAAGGCCAGCTGACGATGACACGACCGCAAGCGATCCTCACCGATATCGAAGGCACCACCAGCAGCATCTCGTTCGTCAAGGACGTGTTGTTTCCGTATGCGCGCCGCGCCATGCCTGCCTATGTGCAGGAGCACGGCAGCCACCCACAGGTGCGCCACTGGCTCAACCAGGTGGCCGATGAAATCGGCGAGGACGTGCCCGACGAGGTCCTGGTCAGCACGCTGCAGACCTGGATCGACGAAGACCGCAAGCACACCGCGCTCAAGGCCCTGCAGGGGCTGATCTGGGGCGATGGCTACAAGACCGCCGACTTCACCGCGCACATCTATGCCGACGCGGCGATCCAGCTGCAGGCCTGGCATGCGGCCGGCATTCCGCTGTATGTGTATTCGTCCGGCTCGGTGCCAGCGCAGAAGCTGTTCTTCGCGCATAGCGATGCGGGCGACCTGAGCGGGCTGGTCAGCGACTGGTTCGATACCGAAGTGGGCCCCAAGCGCGAGACCGCCAGCTATCGGCGTATTGCCGAACGCATCGGGGTGCCGCCTGGCGAGATCCTGTTTTTGTCGGACGTGATCGAAGAGCTCGATGCCGCCAAACGTGCGGGCATGCGCACCGCGTTGCTGGACCGTCTGGAGGACTACCCCACCCCGCGCTCGGCCGAGGATGTCGGTAGCCATCAACGTGTGGAGAGTTTTAACCAGCTGGTGCTGTAAGCGCGCTCGACAAACCGGCTGGGCGCATTGGCATGTGAGTGCAGTCGGTGTTCGATGCGGCATGTAGCGCGCGCATGTGGCATGCGCAGGCTGCGGCCTTGGGCGCGCCGTCCAAATCCATAGGAGGGCCGCAGTGTACAAGTGGTACATGCCGATTCCGAGCACCGATCGCACCCGCCTGGCGGCTGCGCAGTAGTTTGGCAGCCACTCTTAAAGGCGCGCTCTACAAAACGTGTTCCGCAAGACCTGTTCTTCAAGACGTGCTTGAAATGGATCAGTGAACGTCGTGCAACGTCACGGTCTGCGTTGCGATCACTGCGCCCAGGCGCTCCACCCGTTTCTCTCAGACCTCGGCGTTTTTCATGTCGCTGCATTTCACCATCGGACCGAACGCCTTGCTGCGGCGCCTGTCGCTGTTGATCGTCATCGTGACCTTGATGGCCGGCTGCCATCCGGATGCAGGTGCCGCGTTGCCGAGCCAATCTGCGAAGAGCCAGGCTGCGGCAACTCAGGACGAGGTCGATGCGGTCGACCAGGCCACGCTTGCGCAGGCGTTGAAAGCGCTGCAGCCGCAGCGCTCCGGCGTCACCGATCTGTATGTGGTCGGCTTCGCCGGCGATGCCAGCGACGATGTGTTCCGCAACGAGACGCTGTACCTCAAGCAGCTGTTCGAGCAGCGCTTCGATGCGCGCGGACGCGTGGTCACGCTGGTCAATAACCCGGACAATCTGGGCGAGCAGCCATACGCACCGCTGGCAACCTACGACAACCTCTACGACACGCTCGCCGCAGTCGGCAAGCGCATGGATCGCAAGGAAGACGCGCTGCTGCTGTTCGTCACCACCCATGGCACCGAAGACCACGCGCTGTACGTGCAGGTGGACGAGAACGAAGAGGATTTCATCAGCCCGCAGGACCTGCGCAAGGCGCTGGACGATGCCGGCATCGGCAATCGCATCATCGTGCTGTCGGCCTGCTACTCGGGCGGCTTCATTCCGGCGCTGCGCTCGCCCGACACGCTGATCCTGACCGCCGCGCGTGCCGACCGGCCCTCGTTCGGCTGCGGCAATACCTCCAACGCGACCTACTTCGGCCAGGCCTGGCTGATCGATGCGATGAACCAGCGCGACGACCCCTTGGCTGCGTTCGATATGGCCAAGGCCGCCATCACTGCGCGCGAGAAACAGGACGGCGAACTGCCCTCGTTGCCGCAGCAATCGCTCGGCAGACGCATCGCGCCGGTGCTGGCACGCTGGCGTGCAGGGCTGCACGCAGGGCCGGCGGTTGCCTATCCGTATCCGCCGCTGGAGGTTGCGCCCGAAGCCGAGCAGGAAAGCGATCCGAAGGCCGACTCCGAGGCTGAGTCAGCGGACAGCCCGACGAAAACCAAGCTGCCGACGGCCTCCACCACTGCACGCAAACCGTCGCCTGTACCTGCGCCGTCGACACCCTGACAGCTGCAACGCGCTGAGACTAATTCTCATTTCGTCAGCGCTTGCGCGGCCTCGCTACACTCGCGCAGCCAGCCAGCGCACGCCAGCCAGCATCGATCCCCGCCAGCGCGCCATCGCCTGCCAGCCCGGATCCCAACACGCCTCCCTTGTGGAGGCGTTTGTGTTTCTGGCGATAGGGTTTATGCGTCGCATCCAACGCAAACGTTCCGACCAAGAAAATGCCGTAGGAGCGCATTTATGCGCGATGGGCTCCACACCAAGAACCCACGCACGGCGCACGCCTCTCCATCAAGGATCGGCACGCTGCAAGCGATACACCGTGTTTGCGCTGTACTCACCAGTCGGTAACGCAGCACGCACTTCAACGCTGTGCTCGCCAACCTTCAGCGTGGTCGGCAACGCGCCACGCCATAGATGCGTGGACGGTGTGGCCTCTGGCGAGCGGTCGTAGCCGCGCAATTGCTCGGCCGCATCGTCGCGCACGTTCTCGGCCAGCAAGCGTGGGTCGGCACGCTCCACCCGCTTCATCGGCTGCCATGCGCCATTGTCGATCCGCATCTGAACAACGGTATCGTCCTGCCCCATGAACACATTGGCGTAGATGCCCCACGCCGCATACGCGCCCTGGCGCAGCACCTTGGGCGCATGCAACAGCAGTTGCGCGTCGTCGGCCAAGCGCGCGGCGTGATACGCCAGGGTGTAGTCGCCGCTGGGCGCCACCTGCAGCACCGCATAGCCGTTCGGCGTGCCGTCGCTCATCGTGGCGGTGGGAATGCCGTCGCCGTCCTTGGCGCCCGACCAGAACGCACCGCAGGCCGCGCCGACGTTGTATTCGTGCAGCTGTTTGGCGCCCTGCCACCCTTCGTCGGCGCCGTGGTCGACCTGCCGCTGGGTATGGCTGTGCCCGCTGAGCACCAGTACATGCGGAAACTCCTTCAACAGCGCAAACAAGCGACTGCGATCTGCATGCCGGAAGGTTTCCTGCCCCGGCGCTGCATCGAACAACGGAATATGCATGCCCAGCACCAGCAGGCGCTCGCGCGGCAACTGCGCCAGATACGCCTGCAGAAACACGAATTGATCCTCGCGCAGTCCGCCGACATACGCAGGCTTAGCGCCGGGCGTATAGATCACATCGTCCAGAAACACGAAGCTGGCGTTGGCCTCTTCCACCGCATAGGTGTCCGGGCCGTAGACCGCACGCCAGCTATCCAGCGAATGCACATCGTCGCCCGCATCGAAATTCAGATCGTGATTGCCCGGCACATGGAACCATGGCACGCCCAACTGCGTGGTGACCTTGTTCAAGGCCGGATACAGGCTCAGATCGTCGCTGACGATATCGCCCAGCGTGGTGCCGAGCTTCGCCGAGGTCTTGCCGACGATCGGCGCCACGATGTCGCGCTGGTAGTAACCCACGTCGACCAGGCTGGCAGTCTGGCTGTCGGCAAACACCAACATCTGAAAGCCATCGGCGGCAGCACTTGCGCGCGGGGTCAGTGCGAAATCCCAGCTGTGCGTATTGCGCCCGGTGGCGGCGATGCCTGGGTACTTGCGCTTGGCCGAACCGTTGGGCGCGTAGTGACGCCAGAAACCCGGTAGTCCGTCGGCGGTTGGCACAAAGCTGCGATCGCCCGGCTTGATCACGAACACCGTCTGCCCGTCGCGCACCGGCAAGCGGTAGCGGCCTTGCGCATCGGTACGCACCAGCTGCTCGCCGTTGGAAACTGTCACACCTGCGATGCCCGGGTCGTCCGCGCTGCGTCCGGCATGCCCGTCGCGCTCTTCGTAGACGATGCCATCGACGACCGCATCGCGCGCGTATGCGCTTCCCGCGAGTAATCCCAGGGCCAACAGAGCGATACGAAGCTGCATGCGTTTTCCCGCGAAAAGATCAGCGGAAATTGTACCCGTGGTGGCGAGGCGCACAGCGCGGGTTTGAACGCCGAAAGACACAACGACACATCCGTAGGAGCGCACCCGGGCGCGACGGGGCGTTACCGATAACGGCCATCGCGCCCAGGTGCGCTCCTACCCGACCACGTTACTTGTGCCGCGACTCCAGCAACGCCACCGCATCACCCAGGCCCAGGCCGCGCGCGCGCAGCAGCACGATCAGGTGATACAGCAGATCGGCCGATTCGCCCAGCAACTCGGCATCGCCCTGCACCACGCCGGCCAGTGCGGTTTCCACGCCCTCTTCGCCCACTTTTTGCGCGATGCGGCGAATGCCCTGCTCGAACAGTTTGGTGGTGTAGCTGCCGTGCGGGCGCTCGTGTTCGCGCGTGGCGATCAAGGCATCCAGGCTGCCGAGGAACTGGCCCGGCGCATTCGGGAAACAGCTGGTGCGGCCAAGATGGCAGGTTGGCCCATGCGGGCGCGCCTGCACCAGCAGCGTGTCGGCATCGCAATCGGTCTCGATCGACACCACGCGCAAGACATTGCCCGAACTCTCGCCCTTGGTCCACAAACGCTGCTTGCTGCGGCTGAAGAAGGTGACTTCGCCACGTTGCTGGGTGACCGCAAGCGCTTCGGCGTTCATGTAACCCAGCATCAGCACGCGCAGGTTGTCGGCGTCCTGCACGACCACCGGCAGCAAGCCGTCGCCCTTGCTCCAGTCCAGCGTGGCGAGCGCGTCGCCCGCTGCCGTCTCGTTGTCGTTACTGCCCATCACGTACCTCGATCTGTTGCGCGCGCAGGAATTGCTTGAGGTCCGGGATCGGAATCGCGCCGCTATGAAACACGCTGGCGGCCAATGCGCCATCGACATCGGCCTGGTCGAATACATCGGCAAAATGCTGCATCTCGCCGGCACCGCCGGAGGCGATCAACGGCACGTGGCACAGCGCGCGCACCTGACGCAGCTGCGCGATGTCGTAGCCACGCCGCACGCCATCGTTGTCCATGCAGTTGAGCACGATCTCGCCAGCACCCAGGCGCTGCGCTTCGGCCACCCAATCCAGCGTGCGCATCGGCAAGGCCTGCGTCTTGCTCGGATCGCCGGTATAGCGACGCACGCGCCACTCACCATCTTCCTCACGAATCGAATCGACACCGACCACCACGCATTGCACGCCGAAGGCGTCGGCCAGTTCGGAAATCAGTTGTGGGCGGCCAAGTGCGGGCGAGTTGATCGAAATCTTGTCGGCGCCGGCATGCAGCACCGCGCGCGCGGTGTCCACATCGCGGATGCCACCGGCCACGCAGAACGGAATATCGATCAGCCGCGCGACCCGCTCGACCCAGGTGTAATCGACCGAGCGTCCTTCCGGGCTGGCGCCGATGTCGTAGAACACCAGTTCGTCGGCACCTTGCGCGCGATACCGCAGCGCCAGTTCGACGATGTCGCCCATGTCGATGTGGTCGCGGAACTTGACGCCCTTGACCACGCGCCCGTCGCGCACGTCCAGGCAGGGAATGATGCGGCGACTCAGCATGCCAGTGCCTCCTTCAAGGCCAGATGCCCTTCCAGCAAGGCCTTGCCGAGCACGATGCCGGCGCAGCCTGCGGCCTTGGCGGCAGCCACATCGGCCAGATTGCGCGCACCGCCGGAGACCTGCACCTGCAGTTGCGGCGCCAGCGTGCGCAGGTGTGCGTACAGGTCCATGTTCGGGCCGGACAGCATGCCGTCGCGGGCAATGTCGGTGCATAGCAGATGTTGCAGACCGGCCTGCGCGTAACGGACGGCCAATTGATCCAGCGTGGCCTCGGCCGCTTCGGTCCAGCCATGCACCGGCAATTGCCAGACGCCGTGCGCGTCTTGCCTGGTATCCAGCGCGATGGTCAGCCGGTCGGCGCCGAATTCCTGCAGCCAGCCGATGACGGTCTCGCTCTCGCGCACGGCCAACGAACCGACTACCACGCGTGTGGCGCCAGCATCCAGGATGCGCGCCACATCGTCGCGTGAGCGCACACCGCCGCCGGTCTGCACATGCAGGCCAGTCTGGCGCACGATCTCGCCAAGTATCGCGGCCAAGGTGTAGCCGCCCGCCTTTGCCGCATCCAGATCGACCAGATGCATCCACTGCGCGCCGGCATCGGCAAACGCCTGCGCGCGCGGCAGCACATCGTCGCCGTACTGGGTTTCGCGCGCGTAATCGCCTTGCAGCAAACGCACCACGCGGCCGTTGCGGATATCCAGCGCCGGGTAAACGGTGAAACTCATGGGAAGCTCATCTCAAGAAAATTGCGCAGGATGCGTGCACCGGTCTCGGCCGAACGCTCGGGGTGGAACTGCGCGCCGCAGCGCAGGCCTTGCTGCACCACCGCGGTAAACAAGCCACCGTGATCGCAGGCGGCCACGGTATCGGCCGTCACCGGTGCAGCGTAGCCATGCACGAAATAGGCGCTTGCACGCTCCGGCAGACCCGCCAGCAACGCGGATTCGCGCATCGGCACCAGCTGATTCCAGCCCATATGCGGCACGCGAATGCCGAGCGCAGGCGTCATGTGGCGCACGATGCCTGGCAATAGCCCGAGGCAATCGACATCGCCTTCTTCGGAATGTTCGAACAGCAATTGCATCCCCAAGCAGATGCCGATCAGCGGCACCTGCAGTTGCCGCAATGGTTCGATCAAGCCCTGCGCGCGCAAGCGCGACATCGCTTCGGGTGCGGCGCCGACGCCGGGCAGAATCACACGATCTGCGCCCTGCAATCCTTCGGCATCACGTACCACGCGCGCTTCCACGCCCAGCCGCTCCAACGCATAGCGCACCGAGCCCAGATTGGCGCCGCCGGCATCGATCAGCGCAAGGTCGGTCATAGCGCACCCTTGGTTGACGGCAGTGCGGTGCCTTCGCGACGGATCGCCTGACGCAGCGCACGTGCCAGTGCCTTGAAGCAGGCTTCGACCTTGTGGTGATCGTTCTCGCCGCGCACGCTCAGGTGCAGATTCAAACCGGACGCATCGCAGATCGAACGGAAAAAATGCGGCACCAGTTCGGTGGGCATATCGCCCACGCGCTCGCGCTTGAAATCGCCTTCGAACACGAAGTACGGCCGGCCGCTGAAATCCAGCGCAGCACTGGCGATGGTTTCGTCCATCGGCAACGTGAAGCCGTGCTGCGCGGTGTCGCCGGCAACGCGCCACGGGCTGCTTTCCGGATCAAAACCGTAACGGCCGATGCCGCGTTTATCGCCCAGTGCTTCGCGCAAGGCCTGGCCCAGTGCCAGACCGGTGTCCTCGATGGTGTGGTGCTCATCGATATGCAGATCGCCTTCGGCGTGGATGTCCAGCGCAAAGCCGCCGTGTTTACCGATCTGTTCCAGCATGTGATCGAAGAACGGCAGGCCGGTGGCGGTGTGCGGTTCGGCCACGCGATCCAGATCCAGCTCGACGCGGATCCTGGTTTCCTTGGTATTGCGCTGGACTACCGCGCGCCGTGGCGCATCTGCGAGCTCGTGTGCGATGCCAGGCCAGTCCCACTCGCCACCGAACTCGTCGGTACGCAGCTGGAAGCCACGGATATTGAGGTTCTGCGCGAACTGGATGTCGGTGATGCGGTCGCCCACCATCGCCGAGCGTGCCCAATCGATATTGCGATCCTGCAGATACGGCACCATCAGGCCGACGCCGGGCTTGCGCGTGGGCGCGTTGTCGGCGGGCCAGCTGCAATCGATCAACACTTCGCGGAACACGATGCCCTGGCTGGCGAAGATCTGCAGCATCAGGTTGTTGGGGCCATCGAACGACGCGCGCGGATAGCTTTCGCTGCCCAGGCCGTCCTGATTGCTGACGATGACGAATTGATAGCCGGCATCGCGCAACTTCAGCATCGCCGGAATCACGTTGTCGACGAAGCGCAGTTTTTCGTAGGCGTCGATCTGGTAATCGGCCGGCTCGGTGATCAGCGTGCCGTCGCGGTCGACGAAAAGAATCGGGGTCATGCGGCGGCCTCCTGCTTGCGTCGCAGCGCGCTCAACACGCGCTCGTTCTGTTCGTGCGTGCCCAGGGTGATGCGCAGTGCATCGAACAGCTGCGGCACCGCGCGTTGGTCGCGCACCACCACACCGGCCTCCAGCAGCGCCTGAAATGCCGCTTCGGCATCGTCGAAGCGCACCAGCAGGAAGTTGCCTTGCGAGGGATACACCTGACGCACACCGGCCAGTTGTTCAAGCGCCTTGTGCACGCGTGTGCGCTCGCTGCGCACCTCCGCAATGCGCCGACGGGTGACTTCCAGCGCCGGCGCGGACAAGGCCTGCTCGGCCATCGCCGCGCACGGGGTCGGCACCGGGTACGGCGCCTGGCAGCGCCGCAGCAAGGCGATCAATTCGGCGTTGGCGATCAGGCTGCCGATGCGTGCCGCCGCCAGCGCATGCGCCTTGGACAGCGTGCGCAACACGGCCAGATTGTCGTAGCGCGCAAGCAGACGCACTGCCGATGGCACATCGGAGAATTCGCCATAGGCTTCGTCGACAACCACCAGCGCTTTGCCCTGCAATGCCTGCAAGGTGGTTTCGATCTCGTCCAACGCAATCGCCGAGCCGGCCGGGTTGGACGGCGAACACAGGAACACCAACTTGGCACGCGCGGCCAACGCTGCTTGGACAATCACCGGGATGTCCGCGTGGAAACCCTCAGGCCCGTCCACCAGCGGCACTTCGACCAACGGCGCGTTCTGCAAGCGCGCACACACCGCGTACATGCCGAACACCGGCGGGGTCACCACCACCGCATCGCGCTCGGGCACGCACAGGCCGCGCACCAGCAGATCGATCGCCTCGTCGCTGCCGCGGCCGATCAACAGCTGCTCGGGCGCGCAGCCGTACAGCGTCGCCAGCGCGCTGCGCAAACCCTTGGGTTGCGGATCCGGATAGCGCCGCGTGCTGGCGCCCGGGTCGGCCGGATTTCCCCACGCCGACTCGTTGGCGTTGAGCCACACATCGCCCTGCAAGGCGCTGGTACGTGCCGACGAGTAGCCGGCGAAGGCGCGCAGGTCCTCACGCACAAGATCAAGAATCGATGTGGTCCTCATGCTGCCACTCCCATGCGCAACGCCACCGCATTGGCGTGCGCATCCAGGCCTTCGGCGCGCGCCAGAATCAATGCGCATTCGCCGATGCCGTCGATGCCGGCCTTGCTGGCGGCCTGCACGCTGACCATGTTCTGGAAGCTGGCCACGCTCACGCCGCTATAGGCGCGTGCCGCGCCGCTGGTCGGCAATACATGGTTGGTGCCGCTGCAGTAATCGCCGAGCGCTTCGGGCGTGTAATCGCCCAGAAACACTGAACCGGCCGCTTCGACCTGGCTCAGCCACGCACGCGGTTCGCGCAGTGCAAGAATCAGGTGTTCCGGCGCATAGCGGTTGCTGATCGCAAACGCTTCGTCCAGCGTGGTCACCTTGATCAGGCGCGATTGCGCCAGAGCCTGGCGCGCGATCTCTGCGCGCGACAGCTGCGCCAGCTGAACTTCCAGCTGCGCCTCTACGGCTGCAATCAACGCATCGCTATCGGACAACAGCAATACCTGCGAATCCGGGCCATGTTCGGCCTGCGAGAGCAGATCGGCGGCGACAAAGGCCGGCTGCGCACCGGCATCGGCGATCACCAGCACTTCAGACGGGCCAGCCGGCATGTCGATCGCCGCCGCGCCGGACTGCGCCACCTGCTGCTTGGCTTCGGTAACGAAGCTGTTGCCAGGGCCGAACAACTTGTCGCAACTCGGCACCGATTCGGTGCCATACGCCATCGCCGCAATCGCCTGCGCACCACCGAGCTTGAACACGCGGCGCACGCCGGTGAGCTGCGCGGCGACCAGCACCGCTGGATCCACGCTGCCGTCCTTGCGCGGCGGCGTGCACAGCACCACCTCACGGCAACCGGCCAGGCGCGCCGGCACGCCGAGCATCAGGGCGGTCGACGGCAACGGCGCGCTTCCGGCCGGCACATACAGGCCGACCCGGCCGATCGGCCGCACGATCTTTTCGCACACCACGCCCGGCGCGGTTTCCACCGCATAGCCTGCGCTCATGCCGGCGCGGTGAAAGGTGTCGATCCGCGCCACAGCGTCCTGCATGGCCTGACGCAGTTCCGGGGCCACCGCCGCTTCGGCGGCGGCGAATTCGGCTTCGCTCACGGCGAAGCTCTCCAGCGACACGCCATCGAAGCGCGCAGTGATGTCGCGCAATGCGGCATCGCCGCGGGCGCGCACATCGGCAATCAACGCAGCGACCGCATCGCGTGTCTGCGTGGCCACGGTCTGCACCGGGCGGGTCAATGCCTGGCTGCGCGCAGCAGCGTCCAGTTGCGACCAATCGAGAATGTTCATGCCAGCGAGCGCTCCACCGTCAACACCATCAAACCTTGCGCACCTGCGCGTTCGAGTTCTTCCAGCCGCTGCCAGGTCACCGCGCCATGGCACATGGTCTGCAACCGCAGGACGCCGTTCCCATCGTCTGGCAACTGCTCCAGTGGGTCGGCGTCGGGCAGCAAGCGGCGCAGCGCATCCACGTTGTCCTGTTCGGCGCGGAACATCAGCAGCTTGCTGTCGCGCAGCTTGAGCACGCCGTCCATGCGCCGCAGCAGCATGGCCAACAAGGCGGCACGCGCATCTGCCGGTTCGCGCACTGCGCCGGCAAGGACGGCCTCGCTTTCCATCACCAGTTCGACCGGCTTGAGCTGATTGGCGGCCAGGGTGGCGCCGCTGGAGACCAGATCGCAGATCAGATCGGCGGTGCCCAGGCGCGGTGCGATTTCCACCGAGCCGGAGAGCTCCACCACCGCCGCGTCGATGCCCTGGCGCTCCAGCCAGTCGGCCAGGATCGCCGGGTAGCTGGTGGCGATACGCTTGCCGGCCAGTTGCGCCACACCCTGCCAGTCCCATTCCTCCGGTACCGCGAGCATCAGGCGGCACTGACCGAAACCGACCCCGCGCACCGCGTGATACGCGGCTGGCAAGCCATTGCGGCGGCGCTCGGATGCCTGCTCCTCGAGCTCGTTCTGGCCGACGATGCCCAGGTCGCAGACGCCGTCGGCGATCAGGCCGGGGATGTCGTCGTCGCGTACCAGTAGCAGGTCCACCGGCAGCGATTCGCCGTAGCAGAACAACTTGTCGCGGCTCTGCCGCCAGCTCAGCCCGCAGGCGGCCAACAAGCTGCGCGCCGGTTCGGCCAGGCGGCCGCTCTTCTGGATGGCGATACGCAACCGGTCACGTGCCGGTGCTGCCGTGGAAGCACTCATCTTGTTCTCTCAGTGGGATTCGACAGGGCGCGCCGATTGCTCGCGCAGGGCCGTGGCATAGCCGCCGGCACCGTGTTCCAGGGTGCGTGCAACGCGCCCGATGGTGGTCACGCTGACCTGGGTCAGCTCGTGGATCTCGCGATACGGCACGCCCTTGATCAACAACGGCACCACCCGCCAACGGTCGGACATGGCCTCCAGCTCGGCAGGCGTGCACAGATCGCGCAGAAAGGCCTCGACCGCGCCGGGCTCCTTCAGGCACGCCAGGGCATCCGCCAGCATCTTGAGGGAGGCAGCGACATCGGCACTTTCGCGGGGAGCGGGTCGTTGTTTCATTGCGTTAATGTAATAGCGTGTTAGTACGTTAACGCAATCAGGGTCCGTAGGACAAGCGCTGCAGTCCGAAGCGTTCAGCGAAGTAGCGGACCCTGCTGCGGATCAGAAACGAAAAACCCACCGACAGCGAGGTGTCAGTGGGTTTGTTTCCGCATCGGTACCCGGGGGCGCCATCGCCTACGCTGTACCAACCTGGCTGCATTCCCTAGCTGGCCGGCCAGCGCCTCAATCGGCCTTGACGCCACCAGCCACCAACATCGCCTTGGCCTGCTCCAGCTCCACCAGCAAGGTGCTGGCCAGCTCGTCGCGGGCGACGTCGAACTGCTGCTCGCGCACCAGGTCCTTGACCGCCACCACCCCACGCGCCAGTTCGTCGTCGCCGGCCAGCACCACGAAGCGGATGCCCGCACGCGCGGCGTACTGGAACTGCTTGCGGATCTTTTTCGGTTCCATCTGCACTTCGGTATTGATGCCACCGATGCGCAACCGGCGCGCGATATCCAGCGCATCGCCCAGGCGCGACTCGTCCATCAACGCCACCATCGCGTGCACGCTGCTTTCGGCGATGCCCTGGATCAGGCCGGCTTCGCGCAGCTGCCAGAACAGCCGGGTCAGACCGATCGAAATGCCCACGCCGGGCAATTTGGACTTGGTGTAATGGCTGGCCAGGCTTTCGTAACGGCCGCCCGAGCAGATCGAGCCGATCTGCGGGTGGTCGGTCAGCGTGGTCTCGTAGACGGTGCCGGTGTAGTAATCCAGCCCACGTGCGATCGAGAAGTTCAGGCAGTACGCGCTCTCGGGCACGCCCAGCGCCTTGACCAATTCAAGGACCTCGCGCAGTTCGGCAATGCCCTCGCCCAGCGTCGCGCTCGCACCGACCGAGGCGTCCAGCGCCTGCAACTGCGCCAGCGCATCGGCATGCCCGTTCGAGCGCACCGCCACGAAGGCCAGAATCTTGTCGACCTGTTCGGCAGCAATGCCGAAGCCCTCGCCCACCAGCGTATCGCGCACGTAATCGGCGCCGCGCTTGTCGATCTTGTCGACCTCGCGCAGCACCGCCAGCTGCAGCTCGCCCTCGGCCACGCCCAGGCTTTCGAAAAAGCCGCGCAGCAGCTTGCGGTTGTTCAACTGCACCTTGAAATCGCCGATGCCCAGTTCGGCAAACACCGCGTGGATCACCGCCAGCACTTCGGCGTCGTAACGGATGCTCAGCGCATCCTTGCCGATCACGTCGATGTCGCACTGGTAGAACTCGCGGAAACGCCCGCGCTGGGCACGCTCGCCGCGGTACACGCGCTGCATCTGATAGCGGCGGAACGGGAAGCTCAACTCGTGCTCGTGCTCGGCCACATAGCGCGCCAGCGGCACGGTGAGGTCGAAGCGCAGCGCCAGCTCCGGCAGGCCGCCGCTCTCGGCGCCCTCGTCGGCGGCAGCAGCCGCATTGGCCAGCGCGCCGGTGGACTGCACGAAGTACACCTGGCGCTCGGTCTCGCCGCCGGATTTGGTCAACAGCACATCGGACAGTTCGAACACCGGGGTTTCGACCGGCAGGAACCCGAACCGCTCGTAATTGCGGCGGATGACGTCCAGCATGCGCTGGAACGCGATCTGCTCGCGCGGCAGCAATTCCATGATGCCGGGCGGCGTACGGGGCTTGATCACGAGCGAAACTCCTGCAGGGCAATGTGGCGAACGCGCAATTCTACCGGCTGGCGGCCGCGCTGACCGCATGGCGTATCATTGCAGCGCCTCTTGGCAATGCGTGGCCCATGTACCGGCAGCTTTCAGATCCCAGCACGAACTGTGCGGTGCCAAGCGCCGTATCGGGCAGCGACGCGCGCCATTCCGAATGCGCGCAGTGTGCGGTGCGCGGCCGGGCCATCTGCGCGGCGCTGTCGCCACAGGAAATGGAAGCACTGGATCAGGCCACCCACGCCCAGACCTATGCGCCCGGCAGCACCCTGGTGCGCGCGGGCGAGAGCCGCCATCACGTCTACACCGTCACCTCCGGCGCGTTGCGGCTGGTACGCACGCTGGCCGACGGACGCCGCCAGATCACCGGATTCGTGTTGCCCGGCGACTATGTGGGGCTGACCGAAACGCCACAGCACCGCCACGACATCGAAGCCATCATCGACAGCCGGGTCTGCCGCACGCCGATCACACAGATGCGCCAGGTGCGCGATCGCTACCCGCAGTTGGAACGCAAGCTGCTGCAGCGCGCCAGCATGGAACTGGCCGCCGCGCAGGACACCGGCCTGCTGCTGGCGCGCCTGCAACCCAGCGAGCGGCTAGCGCATTTCCTGCTGAGGCTGGCGGCGCGCTCCACCCAGCCCGGTGCCAGCGGCGACACCGTGGCGCTGCCGATGAGCCGCAGCGATATTGCCGACCATCTCGGGCTGACCGTGGAAACGGTGAGCCGCACCTTCACCAAGCTCAGGCAACAGCAGCTGATCGCGCTACCGCAACTGCATCTGGTGCAGATTCTGGATTACGCGGCACTGCGCAGCCTGGCCGGCGAGACGGTTTGAGGTGTGGCGGTTGATTGGCTGAAACTGACACGCCACTGCAAGTTTGCCCATCGGACGCACTAGCTGCGGAAGCCAACACGGCAACGCCATGGGTGCTATATGCCAGCCCGCACTCACTTGGCTGAGAACCAGCCGCAACGTGTAGCAGGCGGCCCGAGTTGCGGATATCGCAAGTGGCCCACTCAGGATTCGACAGGAATGTTGGCGCTTCAAGCCAATCGCGGGACACACCACGCCTAGCGACCTGCACACAACTCCTCAGCGCCCGCCCACGTTCGCACTCGCCACCGATGCGCCACATCCGCCACTCAAAAGCCGCGATTGCCGCAGCCAGGCACGGTCCGGGTAGTAGGCGAACACGAAGGCGCCTTCACGCAAGGTATCGATCAACTGTTTGGCCACCGCCGGTCGCACCGCCGGGCAGCCCAGGCTGCGCCCGAGCCGGCCCTGGGAGCGGATCACCGCCTCGCTGACATACGGGGCGCCGTGGATCACGATCGCCCGGTCGCGCGCATGGTCGTTGAACCCGGGCTCCAGGCCCTTGAGCCGCAACGAATAACCGTTGTGGCCGGTATACGACTCCTGCGCGGTGAAAGCGCCCAGGCTGGACTGGAAACTGCCGTCGTCGTTGGAAAACTTCGCCGCCAGGTTGTTGCCGGTGTTGCGCCCGTGCGCCACCCATTCCTGGAACAGCAGCCGCTGCCGCTCAAGATCGAACACCCAAAGCCGGCGCTCGGTCGATGGCCTGCTGTAGTCGATCACGCTGAGCACGCGCTCGGCGCCCACCTGCTGGCGCTGACGGGCGCATTGCAGCGCCTCGGCAGCCAAGGCCAGCACCTGGCGGTCCAGCGACGGCGCCTGGCGTGCCAGGGCATCCACCAACCCCATGCTGGGTGTCCCCAACGATGCCAATGGGGCGGTGGAAATGGCATCGGCCGCACTGGCCGTTCCAGCCGCTGCCCAACCGCATAAGGCGATGGCAGCGGCGATCACTCGATAAGACATGCAACAACCCACAGCGGACGCGGCGCCACGCCGGGGCCGCACCCGATAGAGATAGCCCCATGTGCGTAACTTTCCAACCCCTGGCGCCTGAACGCGTTGGGTCAGGCCGCATCCGCAAGCAGGCGCTGCCGAAAGGCGGCGTAGTCCGGCGCAAGTGCTTCGGCATGTGCCGGACGCTGCAACAGCGCCGCCAGCGCCGGTGGAACCTCGACTTCACGGCCGATCAGCGGCTCCACCACGCCCTCGAACTTGGCCGGATGCGCGGTGGCCGCCACCGCCCAGTCGCCGGCTCCGCCCTCGGCCCCTTCTGCGCGCAGTTGTTCGAGTACGTGCACGGCGGTGGCGGTGTGCGGGCAGTGCACTTCGCCATAGCGCGCAAAGCGCTGCTGCACGGTGTGGCGGATCGCCGCATCGTCCACCGACAACGCACGGAATGCCTCGCGCAACGCGGCATCGTCGCCCTGGTAGAGCCAGCGCAGCCGTTCGAAGTTGCTCGGCGCGCCCACGTCCATCGCATTGGCCAGCGTCGCCACGCTGGGCTGCGGCGCGTAATCGTCGCCGGCAAAATAATCCGGCAACACGTGATTGGCGTTGGACGCCAGCGCGATGCGGCCCAACGGCACACCGAGCGCGCGCGCCAGGATCGCCGCCAATCCATTGCCCAGATTGCCGGTAGGCACCACCAGATTCAGCGCCGCGCCCGAGCCGGCATGATGTTGCAGAGCGGCATGCGCGTAATAGCTCATCTGCGGCAGCAGGCGACCCAGGCTGATGCTGTTGGCCGAACTCAGCGGCACCTGCGCCTGCAGCGCGGCATCGCTCAAGGCCTGCTTGACCATTGCCTGGCAGTCGTCGAACGAGCCGGCCACGCGCAAGGCCTGGATGTTGTCGCCGAAGCAGCCCAACTGATGCGCCTGGCGCGGCGACACGCGGCCATCCGGATACAGCACCACTACGCGCAAGCCCGGCTGGCGATGGAACGCCGCAGCCACCGCAGCACCGGTATCGCCGGAAGTGGCGACCAGGATCGTGAGCGGGCGGTCTTCGGCGCGGCGCAGGCGGGTCAGACAGGCGGCAAGAAAGCGCGCGCCGAAATCCTTGAATGCGGCGGTCGGCCCATGGAACAGCTCCAGCGCGTAATCGCCGGGCGTAGCCAGCGGCACCAACGGCGCGGGGAAGTCGAACGCTTCGGCGCAGATGGCCGGCAGCTCTGTTGCCAGCGCATCGCCTTCGAAGAAAGGCTGCAGCAACGTAGCGGCGGTGTCGGCCAGAGTAGCGCCGGCCGTGAGCGTGCGTGCCGGCGGCAGGATCTGCGGTACGTACAGGCCGCCATCGGGCGCCAGGCCCGCGGCGATCGCCTGACTCAGGCTTGCGGCAGGCGCGCCGCCACGGGTGGAGATGAAGTTCATGGTGACTCCAGACAAAGCGAGAACGAGGTGGGCAACGCGGCATTGCCCGAGAATACGGAGACCGGGATGGGCGGTTGGGACGATGTCGGTGCACTAGCCGCACCCGGCCAGATGGTCATCCACCGCCGGCGCCACGGCGCTATGCTGCGGGCACCTTTCCGTGGAGCAGGCAGATGATCAAGGTCAGCGTGATGTACCCGTACCGCGACGGCGCCCGCTTCGACCACGCCTACTACCGCGACACCCACATGCCGCTGGTGAGCGCGCGGATGGGCGCGGCCTGCCTCAGTTACACGGTGGATAAAGGCATCAGTGGCGGGGAGCCGGGCAGCACGCCGCCCTTCATCGGCATGTGCCACATTTTTTGCGACTCGGTGGAGGCCTTCGGCGCCAGTTTCGGGCCGCATGCCGAGGAAATCCTGGGCGACATCCCCAACTACACCGATCTTGCGCCGGTGATGCAGATCAGCGAGGTGGTGGTCGGTTGAATGCTGCGTCGCAGGTTGCACGGCATGCGTGCACTGCAAGCGTGATTGGTCGAGTACCGCATGCGCGCGCCGACTCATGCGAGCAACCGCGCGGCCGGGCTGGCGATCGGAGACACCCAGTGCTGGCTATCCAGGCCAACGCCTGCGAATGCGGCCTTCACTGCCGCGGCCGCAGCGTCGGCGGCCGCGCGCGATTCGAACCAGGCGAACACACTGGGGCCGGCGCCGGAAATGCTGGCACCCAGTGCATCGTGATCCAGCGCAGCTTGCTTGGCAGCCGCGAACCCGGCGATCAACGGCGCGCGGCGTGGCTCGATCAACACATCGCGCAAGCCCGCACGGACCAGGCCCGCATCGCCGGCATGGCAGCCAGCCAGCACCAACGCCAGGTTGGTGCTCTGCGCGACGAACTCGCGCAATTGATAGTCGCCAGCCAATGCTTCGCGCGCGCGCCGCGTTTCCAACACCGCATCCGGATGCACCAGCAGGCTATGCCACGCCGCCGGCACGCTGATCGGCACCAGACGCTCCAGCGTGCACAACACCAGGCCGCCTAGAAACAGCGGCCCCAGGTTGTCGCCATGGCGGCTACCACTGGCCACCGCCTCGCCATCGAGTGCGTGCTGGTAGAGCTGCTCGTTGCACAGCGGCGCCTCCAGCAGCGCGTTGGCCGCCACCAACGCCGCCACGCACGATGCAGCCGAGCCGCCCATGCCCGAACTCAAGGCGATGCCTTTGTCGATCTCTATCTCGAAGCCGAACGGCAGCGCCAAGGCCGCACGCAACGAGATCAACGCCGCGCCCGCCGTGTTGCGTTCGGCATCCAGCGGCAAGGCCACGGTGGTGCCGCGGATGGCGGCGATACGCACCAGTGGCGCATCGATGCGCCGCACCGTGACGGTGTCGCCGACGCCGTCGATGGGATAACCGAGCAGATCGAATCCTACTGCCACATTCGCCACCGAAGCCGGTGCGAAGGCGCGTGCTTCGTGCAGGCCCTGCGTCGCGGTCGCCACGTGATTCGCTTCGGTTGTCTGATTTAGCGCCGTTTGATTTACAGCCGCCTGGTTTGCAAACGCCTGATTCACAACCGCGCCCCCTCGCCCGCCGCCACCCGCAGCAGGTCAGCGAACACGCCTGCCGCAGTGACCTCCGGCCCCGCGCCCGGTCCCTGCACCACCAACGGGTTCTCGCAGTAGCGGCGCGTGGTGAATTGCACCACGTTGTCGGTCAGACGCAGATTGGCGAACGCGTGATCGGCCGGCAGCTCGACCAGACCCACGCTGGGCGCACGATCCGGCGGCAGCTGCGCGACGTAACGCAACACATTGCCGCGTGCACGCGCATCGGCCAGACGCTGTGCGAACGTGGCATCCACTTCATGCAAGCGCGCCATGAAATCGTCGACGCTGGCCTGGCGCAAAGCTTCGGGCACCAGACTCTCGACCTGCACGTCCTCCAGGCTGATCTCGCGCCCGGCTTCGCGCGCCAGGATCACCAGCTTGCGCGCCACATCCACGCCGGACAGATCGTCGCGCGGATCCGGTTCGGTATAGCCCATGCCGCGCGCCTGCGTGACCAGCTCGGCGAACGGCACGCTGCCGTCGTACTTATTGAATAGCCAGGCCAGCGTGCCCGAAAAGATGCCTTCGATCGAGGTCACCGTATCGCCGGTATCGACCAGATCGCGCAGCGTGGTGATCACCGGCAGCCCCGCGCCCACGGTGGCTTCGTAACGGAAGCGCGCACCGCTGGCATCGGCCGCCGCACGGATCGCCTTGTAGCGCGCCAGCGGGCCGGAGCCGGCCTGTTTGTTCGGCGTCACCACGTGGATGCCGGCGGCCAGCCACTGCGCATAGCGATCGGCCACTTCAGCGCTGCCGCTGCAATCGATGATCACCGTATGCGGCAGGTGCGCGGACAGCAGATGCGTGGTGAACTGCTCCAGATCGGTGGCAGTGGCTGCGGAGGCAAACGCATCACGCCAATTGCCGACCAGGCCGCGCTCGTCGAGCAACATGCGGCCGCGCGAAACCACTGCGCGCAGGCGCAGATCGATGTTGGCCTTGCCCAGCAACTGCGGCTGCGCGATGCGCAATTGATCCAACAACGCCGCGCCCACATTGCCCGGCCCGATCACGCCCACCGAAAAGGTCTGCGGCGACAACCAGAAGCCCGCATGCGCCGCACGCAAGGCCTTGGTCGCATGCGCCGCATCGATCGCCACCGAGATGTTGCGCTCCGACGAGCCCTGCGCGATCGCCAGGATATTGACCTGCGCACGCCCCAACGACTCGAACAACCGCGCCGCCACACCGGGCTGCCCAGCCATGCCATCGCCTACCGCGGCCAGCACACTGATGCCGGTAGTAAGCTGCACTCGCTGCACCTGACCGACCGTAAGTTCATGCGCAAACGCTTGCAGCAAGGCATTACGCGCGCGCTCGGATTCGTGCTGTTTGACCACGCAACAGATCGAATGCTCTGACGAGCCCTGCGAGATCATCACCACCGACACCTGCGCCACACGCAGCGCCGCAAATACGCGCTCGGCCGTGCCCGGCACGCCGATCAGGCCGGTGCCTTCCAGGTTGAGCACGGCCAGATCCGGGCTCAAGGTCAGCCCCTTGATCGGCCCGCTGACCTTGCTGCTGGCGGTGATGCGCGTGCCCGGATGTTCGGGCTGAAAGGTATTGCGGATGATGATCGGCAGCCCGCGCTCGATCGCCGGCGACATTGTCTGCGGATGCACCACCTTGGCGCCGAAATACGCCAGCTCGCAGGCCTCGTCGTAGCTCAAGGTTTCCAGCTGCACCGCTTCTGGCACCACACGCGGGTCGGCCGAGAGCACGCCGTCCACATCGGTCCAGATATGCAGCTCATCGGCATCGAACAAGGCCGCGAAGATCGCGCCGGAATAATCGCTGCCATTGCGGCCCAACGTGGTGATGCGGTCGGCGCGATCGCGCGCCACGAACCCGGTGACCACAACGCGTGTCTGCGGATGCGCCTGGCGCCAGGTCTGCAAGCGCTGCGCGCTGACGTCCCAATCCACATCCACGCCGAGTTCGCCGCGATTGACCACCAGCACATCGCGCGCATCCAGCACTGCACAGTCTTCGCCAAGCGCGCGAAAGTGATCGCCAAGCAATTGCGCCGAATACACCTCGCCCAGGCCTTGCACGCGATCGAGCACCTCGCGTGGCAGCTCGCCGATCACCGCCAGCGCGCCGAGGATTTGCGATAGATGCTCGAAGCGCTCGTCCAGCCACTCTACCGTTGGCCCGGAATGTTCGCCCAGCAACGCCACTGCCGCACCGCGATGGCGCGCCCGCGTTTCATGCCAGCGATCGCGCCACTCGGGGCGGTCTTGCGCCGCCAGTTCGGCCAATTCGATCAACGCGTCGGTCACGCCCTTCATCGCCGACACCACGGTGACCTGCACCGTCTCCTCGCGTGCAAGCAACAGCTGCGCCACATGCCGGTAGCGCTCGGCATCGGCCACCGACGTGCCGCCAAATTTGTGCACAACGGTGCGCGCAGCGGGCGCGGGAACAGCAGCGGGTTCGAACGAAACGACAAGCGATGACATCGACAGACCTCGTTAGGGAGGCCCCGTCCGCATCAGATGAGGGAGGAAAGCCCCCGCATCCTGATCCGGGTGCGGGGCCGTTGTTTTCGGAAATTACGCGAAGACGACGGACCGCACCGGGCGAATGGTGGCGGTGGTAATGGTGGTGCTAATGCCGGCCACGCCCGCACCCTGCCGCAGATGCGGCTGGCAAAGGAGCGATACGATGGCGGAAGCGTTAGGCATGTATGCAAAAGACATCACCAGACCAAAGGCTGTCAAGCACTGCGTATTACGCCAGCCCTGCGCGGCTGCGCGCCTGTACAGAAAGCCTTGCAGGACAAAGATTTAAGCGACGCAGCCACAAGCGATTGATTGCTATGGAAACTTTTAATGCGCTGGGCCAAGCGTTGCTTGCGCAGCATCCTGTAGCGGAGACCTGGTGCCAGACGAGGTCGGATCCGGCTGATTCCGCCTAGCGGCCGCGCACCCATCTCGCGCCGAACGCAGAAGTGCATCAGCCACTTTGATCCATGCAGGTCTTAGAACCTGTTCAAAGTCTGCCCGAAATATCCGATCATATGGAGATGAGAGCACGCTATCCCAGTGACATCAGCCGTGAGCAGTTTGAGCAGATCCGCGCTTTGCTTGAAGGTGCACGCAAGAAGACCGCGCCACGCAAGGTCGATTTGTACGAGGTGTTTTGCGCGGTGCTCTATCTGCTCAAGAGTGGTTGCCAGTGGCGGATGTTGCCCGAGACGTTTCCCAAGTGGCGCACGGTGCATGCGTACTTCCAGATTTGGAGCGAAGTGGATGAGCACGGAGTGAGCCTGCTGGAGCGGGCGTTAAAAAAATCAGGTTGGCGCGGCCCGCGAGAAACTGGGGCGCAACGCATGCAGCAAGTTCTTGATCGTCGACGCGCAGAGCGTGAAGAACACGGACACGGCGAGTCAGAAAGGCTATGACGCAGGCAAGAAAGTTGCCGGAATCAAGCGGCACATCGCCGTAGACACGCAAGGCTTGCCGCACGCCATTGCGGTGACGACGGCGGAGGTGACCGATCGTAAGGGTGCGCTAATCGCGCTTGAACACGGCAAGCCGAGTTTGAAGCGTGTCAAAAGCTTACTGTGCGATGGCGGCTATGTCGGTGAGCGGTTTGCGCAGGGAGTGCGCGAGAGCTTGGGCAAGACGGTCAAAGTGCAGATCGCAAAGCGCAGCGAGCTGCACACCTTCAAGGTCATGCCCAAGCGCTGGATCGTGGAGCGCAGCTTTGCATGGTTAGAGAAGAACCGAAGGCTATGGAAAAATTGCGAGCGTCAACTCAACACCAGCTTGCAGATGATCCACCTGGCATTCCTGGCGTTGCTGCTTAGAAGACTTTGAACAGGCTCTTACGCGGCATCCATGCCGCGTAAGGTCCCGCGACGGTGGGCGGGCAAGGACCAGTCGAGTTGGCTGGTGTGCATGGTTTTCAATAAAACAGCCGGCAAACTTTCTGGTGCGGTGCCCTCGCCGCTTGCGGGACCGTGTGGCGGCATGGATGCCGCCACCGAGCCCCCAGGGACGGGTTCACGGCGTGTCCCGCGAGCGGTG
>NZ_MDFM01000051.1 GCF_002939985.1 Xanthomonas hortorum pv. cynarae
GGTTTGACTGAGGCGCGGCAGAAAGTGGATGGGCTGGAAGTGCAGTAAGGATGATTCACTCATCCGGCGCGCGGCGGCGCGTTCGATGCTGTCGTCGCGCCGTCGATTAGTTCGGCTTGGAACATCCAAACGACGCTGAAGCTCAAGCTCTGCGTCGCCTTGAGAGGTCATCGAACGGTGCGGATGCGTCGGTTGTAGAGCGGATGATCTGCGGCTTGGCTGCAGGGTCCTTGCCGGCCCACCATCGCGGGACACGCCGCAAGTACATCCATGTAGGCTCTTACGCGGCATCCATGCCGCGTAAGGTCCCGCGACGGTGAGCCGGCAAGGACCAGTCGAGAGGGTCGGTGTGCATGGTGCAAGCAGTGCACGTCGCGCGGCTGTCCGATGCGCTGGTTTCTGATCGGCTCCTTTCGATCTGCAATGGCACTGCCATCCCCGACGTCACTTCACTGGTCAACGACAACAAGACAACATCATGGATACAGATTTCTGGCTGCAGCGGTGGCGGGATGGTCAGACCGGCTTCCATCAGGACGAGGTGATGCCGCTGCTGCAAAAGCATTGGCCGGCGTTGCAGTTGCCGAAGGCTGCCCGCGTGCTGGTGCCGTTGTGCGGCAAGACACTGGATATGCATTGGTTGGCCGCGCAAGGCCATCGCGTGCTGGCTGTGGAAGTCTCGCCGTTGGCCGTCATGCAGTTCTTCGATGACGCAGGCCTGCAACCGCAGCGACACACCAGCAGCGCCGGCGAGCACTTTATTGCCGGCCCGATCGAAATCATCAGCGGCGATGCCTTTGCACTGGACGCAAGCGTGCTGGCCGATTGCAGCGCTGTCTATGACCGCGCTGCACTGGTCGCCTTGCCTACGGCGTTGCGCCGGCGCTATCTGGAAACCGTTTATGCATGTCTGCCTGCAGAGTGTCGCGGTCTGCTGATCACGCTGGACTATCCGCAAGCCGAAAAAGCCGGGCCGCCCTTCTCGGTGGATGCTGCCGAGGTACACGCATTGTTCGGCACGCAGTGGAAAGTGCAGGAACTGGAGCATCGCGACATCCTCGATCAGGAGCCGCGCTTCCGTGCCGATGGCGTTACCGCACTGTCGACCGGGGTGTATCGCCTGCAACGCAACTGACGATCGCGTTCGAACGCCCTATCGCGCCCGAACGCCGCCTTTGCATCAGTCGGCGGCTGCATGCTTCGCACAATGCCCGAGTCGCAAGTCAATCGAGACCGCGTGGCGTTGCACCACGTGGTGGTTCTGTACACGCGCGCAATGCGCCAAGCAAGACACCGCAGCAGACGGTCGGTAGATGACGCAGGCAGCGCAGCAATCGCGATGCACAGCGGGGCACCTGCCGACTGCCAACCTGTGCTGCGCCAGCTCTTCGGCTGCGCAGCGCCCAGTCGCCCGACTCAGCCGGCCACGTGGCCCTTGTCGATCTTCGAGGTCTGGTACAACTCCAGGCCAATGCGCTTGATCAGGCCCAGCTGCTGCTCCAGCCACCAGGCATGATCTTCTTCTGTGTCCTGCAGCTGCTTGAGCAGCATGTCGCGGCTGACGTAATCGCCGTGCTCTTCGCACAGCTTCATGCCGGCGGCGAGCGCGGCGCGTACTTCATATTCCACCACCAGATCGCGCTCGAGCATCTCCACCACGGTCTTGCCGGGCGCAAACTCCGACGGCCGCATGTCCGGGTCGCCTTCCAGGAACAGGATGCGCCGCAGCAGCGCGTCGGCGTGCTCGGTCTCTTCCTGCATCTCGTGATTGATGCGCTCGTACAGCGCCATCAGGCCCTGATCTTCGTAACGGCGCGAATGCAGGAAATACTGGTCGCGTGCCGCCAGCTCGCCGCGCAGCAGCTGCTTGAGGTAATCGACGACTTCGGGATGGCCTTTCATGGTGTGCTCCAGCGACGCAATGCGCGCATGGTGCCCTAAGCCGCCGGGCAATGATCTAATCGGAATCACTTTCAGTTGCGTTGCCACCAGACCCGCCACCGTCATGACGGCGCGCCACACTTTGACCGAGCTCAAGGAATCGACAATGCGCAAATGGCTGGGCCGGCTGCTGCTGGCAATCGTGGTGTTGGTCGTGGCGGCCGTGTTGGCCGTCTATCTGTTGATGCGTGGCAGCCTGCCGCAGCTGGACGGCAATAGCGCACTGCACGGCCTGGCGGCACCGGTCAGCGTGCAGCGCGACCGATTGGGCGTGGTCACCATCGATGCGGCCAGCCAGGTCGATGCCATGCGTGCGCTCGGCTATGTGCACGCGCAGGAGCGCTATTTCGAGATGGATCTGATGCGCCGCGCGCCGGCCGGCGAACTCTCCGAGCTGTTTGGCCCCGCGGCGCTGGACCTGGACAAACGCAATCGCGTGCATCGGTTGCGTGCACGCGTGCATGCCAGCCTGGACATTGCTGCAGGCAGCCAGCGCGCAGCATTGCAGGCCTATACCGACGGCGTGAATGCCGGGCTGGCGGCCTTGCGTGTGCGCCCATGGCCGTACCTGCTGTTGCGGCAGACACCGCGCGCGTGGACGCTGGACGATTCGATCCTCACCGGCATGGCGATGTACGCCGACCTGCAGGACAACGACAACCAGACCGAACTGGCCATCGCACGCATCCGCGCAGTGGTACCGCCCGCACTGGCGGCGCTGCTCGATCATCAGGGCTCCAGTTGGGATGCACCGCTGTTCGGGCCGGCACTGGGCGATGCGGTACTTCCGGATGCGGCGACGCTGGATCTGCGGCGTTTGCCGCATCCAGCCGCAGCACCACGCGCCGAACAACCGACCCCGGGCAGCAACAACTTCGCCGTAGACGGCAGCCTCACCCGCGACGGCCGCGCCATCGTCGCCGACGACATGCACCTGGGCCTGCGTGCGCCCAACATCTGGTTCCGCGCGCGCTTGCGGTATCCGGATACCAGCGCGCCCGAGGGCAAGGTGGATGTCACCGGCTTCACCCTGCCCGGCCTGCCGGCGGTGGTGGTCGGCAGCAATGGGCACGTGGCCTGGGCGTTCACCAACAGCTATATCGACACGTCGGATTTCGCGCGGATTGCGCCAGCCACGCGCGGGCATCCGCAAGCGCTCACCACCCATGTCGAAACGATTCGTGTGGCAGGCGCTGCACCGGTAAGTTTTCCTGTCCGCGAGGCGGTCTGGGGCCCGATCCTGCACGAGAATGCCGACGGCAGTTTGCTTGCACTGCGCTGGGCTGCGCAGCTTCCCGGCGCAATCCGCCTGGATTTCGCGCAGATGAGCAGTGCGGCGGATCTGCAGGCGGCCTTCGCGGTGGCGGATCGCTCGGGCATTCCCGCGCAAAATCTCGTACTGGCCGATCGCAGCGGGCGCATCGCCTGGCGGCTGATCGGCGCGCGCCCGGTACGCAATGCGGGGTGCAGCCCTAGCGGTATTGCCGAACTTGCAACCTCGGCGCAGGAGTCGAACGAGGCATTGCCTTCGACTGCCGGCGCGGTCGCTTCCGAACCTGCGCCGACCGGCTGCGTGCCATGGCCCGTGCGCAGCGACGATGCACCCGCCTTGATCGACCCACCCACGCACCGGCTCTGGACTGCCAACAGCCGCATCGTCGATGCGCAACAGCTGGCGACACTCGGCAATGCCGGCTACGACCTGGGCGCGCGCGCGCAGCAGATCCGCGACGATCTGTTCGCCAAACAGCGTTTCAACGAACTGGATCTGCTTGCCATCCAGCTCGACGATCGCGCCGTGCTGCTCACGCGGTGGTGGCAGTTGTTGCGCAGCGTGGTCGAACACAGCAAGGACCCGGCGCTGCAACAGATCGAAGTCGCCACGCGGCAGTGGGACGGGCATGCGTCCACCGGCTCGGTGAGCTATCGCATCGTGCGCGGTTTTCGCAGCATGACCATCGATGCGGTGGAAGCCGGACTGCTGGCACCGGCAAACGCTGCGCTTGGCGATGACTTCCTGCCGCCGCGTCGCGCGCAGTTGGAAGGCATCGTCTGGCCGTTGCTGCAGCAGCGCCCTGCACATTTGTTGCCGCCCACGTACACCAGTTGGGATCAGTTGCTTGCCGATGCTGCACGCAGTGCGCAGACGGATTTAGCTGCGCAGGACGGCCCCCTGAGCGAGCGCACCTGGGGTGAGCGCAATACCGCCGCGATCTGCCACCCGATCGCGCGCGCCTTGCCTGCCCTCGCCAAGCGCTGGCTGTGCATGCCGCCCGATCAACTGCCCGGCGATCGCGACATGCCGCGCGTGCAAGGCCCGGCCTTCGGCGCCTCCGAACGCATGGTGGTCTCGCCAGGCCACGAACGCGACGGCATCGTGCATATGCCCGGCGGCCAGAGCGGACATCCGTTGTCGCCGTTCTGGGGCGCGGGGCATGACGATTGGGTGCATGGCCGGCCGACCCCGTTTCTGCCGACGGCTACGCGTTACACGCTGCGATTGCAGCCGAATTAGGCGTGGCCGCTGTCTCGTCTGTCGACACGGGTTTCGACGGTGGATACGGGTTTCGACGAAAGCAAAACGCTTGGGTGAGCTGCGTTAGCCCCTCTCCTGCGGGAGAGGGGTTGGGGTGAGGGTACGGGCATCAAGCAATGCTGGATTGCACGCGGCGCGCCTCTATCCATTCGAGTCAACGGCGCTATGGCGTGGGCGAGCACGAGGCTGCGCCCGTACCCTCATCCGCCCTTCGGGCACCTTCTCCCGGCGGGAGAAGGGATGCGCTGTGCGTCTGAGTGTCCACATGTCTGAAGTTCTGCGTTCTACGAATCTGCACGTCTGCAAACCTCCACCCTGCACCTCTCAAAACCTACGCCTGGCTCAACACCTACACCCGGCCACCTCTAGCGGTGCACGCAGCGAAGCGAGCACATCATGCTAAGATGCATTTGATAACCATTCCCATTAGTGACCAATGCGCCCCACGCTCCTTGTCACCGCGCTTACCGCTGCGCTCGCCCTACACTCGCCATCCGCTTTCGCTCAGCACACCAGCACCTCAGCAACCGTCACCGAGCTGGATGGCGTCGATGTCATCGGCCGTGCGCAAACGCTCTACAAGTCCGAAGACGCCGCAGTGGCCACACGCACCGATACGCCGCTGGCGCTGGTGCCGCAATCGGTGCAGGTGCTGCCGCGCGAGCTGATCGACGACCAGGCGGCGCGGCAGATCACCGACCTGTATCGCAGCATCAGCGGCATCAGTTTCTTCAGCTATGCGGGCGTCACCTTGCGCGGATTCCGCCAGGAAAACGTGTTGTACGACGGATTGCGCGGCGATCCGTATGCCGGCTTCTCGGTGCCGCAGCTGTTCAACATCGAACGCGTGGAAGTACTCAAAGGCCCGGCCGGTGCGTTGTATGGCGGTGGTGAACCCGGTGGCGTCATCAACTACGTCACCCGCAAGCCCGGCCATCAGACCGCGCGTCGGGTGGAGCTGCAGGTGGGTAATCAATCCTTCGGTGCGGCCTCGTTCGAAGCCACCGGCCCGGCACGCGACGATGGGCGCATCCGCTACCGCATCGGTGCCTATGCCGATGGCGAAGATGGTTTTCGCTGGAACACCGATAGCCAGAGCCAGATCGGCGATGCGTCGGTGGCGTTCGACATTGGCCAGACCGGCGAGCTCACCCTGCAGTACACCGACATCACCCAGAACCTGGGCGGCAATCGCTTGCGCGGCGTACCGGTGGACGACAACGGCAACTTTCTGACCAATCGTCGCTGGAACCACAACGAGTCCACCGACTTTCTCGACATGCGCGCCAAGGTGGCCTTCGCGCAGTATCGCTTTGCGCCGTCGGATGCGTGGGACGTGGACATGGCGCTGCGCTGGTTCAAGAACGACGAGCATCAGATCTATCACGAGCCGATGGGCTTGATCGACCGCGATGGCGACGGCACCGCCGAGTGGATGACGCGGCAGTTGCGCAATCAGTTCCGCGACAACGATGCGATCTCCAGCAACGTCAACGCGATCTTCCGCACCAGCATCGGCGCGATCGAACACAAGCTGCTGATGGGCGCGGACTACTACCGGCTGGATGCGGATTTCCGCGCGCAAACCGCAAATACCGCCGACACCGGCCGCACGCGCGGACCGGTGCCGGGCATCGATCTGCTCAACCCGGTGTACGGGCGCAGCGGCTTTTACGACTATGGTCTGGACAGCCTGCCCTGGCGCGCCACCAGCACCCGCAGCCAGCGTTATGGCGCCTATCTGCAGGACGAACTCACACTGACGCCGCGCTGGTATGCGATGGCCGGGCTGCGCTGGGACGGCTTCAAGGACGACAACCTGCTGGATGGCTCACGCGTCACCGGCAACGATCTCAGTTGGCGCGTGGGCAGCACCTTCGTGTTGCGCGATGGCGTCAATGCCTACGCAAGTTATGCCAGCGGTTTTCTGCCGCAGGATGCGGCAAATCAGGACAGCAGCGTCGGCGGGCCGTTCGATCCGGAGCGCAGCACCCAATGGGAAGTCGGTCTGAAAACCGCGCTCAACGATGGCGGGCTCACGCTCAATACTGCGCTCTACCGCATCGAACGCAGCAATATCGTGCAAGCCAATGGCAGCATCGTCGATGGCGTCAATCAGCTCTCCGCCCTCGGCCTGGTCCGCAGCGAAGGCCTGGAAGTGGATCTGCTGGCCGACCTCACCGAGCGTTGGGTGCTCAATCTGACCTACGCCTACAACGATGCACGCGTGCTCGATGCAGGCACCAACGGCATCACCAATGCCTCCGGCGACCGTTTTGCCAATGCACCCCGCAACACCTTCGGCCTGTGGACGCGCTACGACCTGCCGGCCTGGAAATCGGCAATCGCCTTTGGTGCCGATTACGTGGGCGAGCGGGTCAGCCTGGAAGGCCAGCGCGTCAAACCGTATGCGATCTTCGACATCAGTTGGCAGACGCAGTGGGATGCGTGGAAGCTGCAGGTCAACGTCAAGAACCTGTTCGACAAGGTCTATGCAGTGAGCGGTTTCACCGAACGCACCGGGCATTTTCCTGGCGAACCGCGTCGCATCTATGCGCAGCTGGCTTACAGTTTTTAAGCGTGGCAACCACGCGCGTGCTCAGCTCTTGATCGCTGCGCTCAACTGTGACGTTCGTCAGCCACTCCGGCGTGCCGCACACGCCGTTGCGGCCTCGACCACAGCAATGCAATGAACCTGCGCAGAATCGCGCATGCCGGAATCAGCCAGACCTTAACGTCCGGTGGGACACACTAGAGGCCGTCGCGATGTGGAGTTCATCTCCACATCATCGCTCCCCTCCCCCCACTGACCGGAATCCGCATGCCTCAGCTTGCCCGCTCCGTTTCTGCCTTGTTACCTCTGCTCGTTGCCACTGCCTGCTCGGCAGCGCCACCGGCCAAATCCGGCCCGCCGGACGCGACTGTCGCCGCCTGCACCGCCAAAGCGCGCCCCGGCCAGGATCTGCAAAAAGCCATCGACAAGCTCCCGCAAAGCGATACGCCTGCGGTGTTGTGTCTGGAAAAAGGCGAATTTCCGCTCAACGGCCTGGTCTCGATCCACCGCGGCAATCTCACCCTGCGCGGCAAGGGACCGACCACCGTGCTGCGCATGGCTGATGGCGTGCAGCAGCCAGCGCTGGTGGTGGGCGATTACGAAAATCAGCAGCCGATCGGTGTGATCCGCAACGTCAGCATCGAAGACATGCAGATCGTCGCCAGCACCGGCGACAAGGAATTCATGCCCGAGCGCCCGTACCTGAGCAATAGCGCGGTGGTGGTGCGTTCCGGCCAGGGCATCAGGCTTGCCGGCCTGCAGGTCAACAAGTGCCGCAGCGCCTGCCTGCTGAGCGAGTACGACACGCGCGAGATCACCATCGAAAACAACGACGTCTCCGGTGCGATCTGGGATGGCGTGTCGTTCAACCGCACCGCCAAGGTCACCATGGTCAACAACTACATCCACGACAACGTGGCGGCAGGCCTGACCACCGAGCACCTGGAAGACAGCGAAATCCGCAACAACCGCTTCGAGCGCAATGGCAGCCAGGGCATCTATCTGTCGGATGCGCGGCGCAACCGCTTCAGCAACAATCAGTTCGAAGGAAACAAGGTCGCCGGCATTTTTCTGGCTTGCGCCATTCGCTACCGCACCCCGGAAATCCTGTGCTGGGACAACAGCATGAGCCAGGACAACGTGTTCGAGAACAACCGCTTTGCCAGCAATCCGTTCACCTACACCATCGGCGTGGACCGCGCCGCCAACTGCACTGCGGGCGACTTCAAGCCGAACCTGTGGCGCAACAACCAGGCCGATGTGGCCGGTGTGGATATCGAGCCGCAGCGCTACGGCTATTGCGTGCGCCACGAGTGATCGCAACAGTGGCCGGCAGTGCGTGAGCGCATGCCGGCCACTGCAGTTGTCGCGACGTTACGAAGCCAACGCCTGTTCGTGCACGCCGGCAATCGCACGGCCGGACGGGTCGGCCATCGCAGCAAAACTTGCATCCCAGGCAATCGCGGTCGGCGACGAACACGCGATCGACTTGCCGCCCGGCACCGTCTCCGCAGCCGCCTGGCTGGGGAAGAACTGCGCAAACAGCGTGCGATAGAAATACGCTTCCTTGGTCTGCGGCGGATTGACCGGATAGCGCTTGTCGGCCGCGGCCAACTCGCGATCGCTCACATGCGCCTCAGCATGCGCCTTGAGTCCATCGATCCAGCCATAGCCCACGCCATCGCTGAACTGCTCTTTCTGTCGCCACAGAATCGACTCGGGCAAATAGCCGGCGAAGGCTTCGCGCAACACGCCCTTTTCCATGCGCATGGCGCCGCCGCTGGTCTTGTCGATCATCTTGAAACTGGCATCCATGCGCATCGCCACATCCAGGAACTCGCGATCCAGGAACGGCACGCGCGGCTCCACGCCCCAGGCCATCATCGACTTGTTGGCGCGCAGGCAATCGAAGTTGTTGAGCGCGTCGAGCTTGCGCACCAGTTCCTCGTGGAATTCGCGCGCATTCGGTGCCTTGTGGAAATACAGATAGCCGCCGAAGATTTCGTCGCTGCCTTCGCCGGAGAGCACCATCTTGACGCCCATCGCCTTGATCCGCCGCGCCAGCAGAAACATCGGGGTGGATGCGCGAATGGTGGTGACGTCGTAGGTTTCGATGTGGCGGATGACTTCGGGCAATGCATCCAGGCCTTCTTCGAAGGTGTATTCGAAGCCGTGATGCACGGTGCCCAGCGCGGCGGCGGCGACTTCGGCGGCGGCCAGATCCGGCGAGCCTTTCAAACCGATCGCGAACGAATGCAGGCGCGGCCACCAGGCTTCGGTGGTGTCGTTCTCTTCGATGCGATGACGTGCGTAGCGCGCGGCAACGGCGGCGACCAGCGACGAATCCAAGCCGCCAGACAACAGCACGCCGTACGGCACGTCGGTCATCAACTGACGATGCACCGCGCGCTCGAAGGCCTCGCGCAATTCCTGCAACTGCACCTGCACGCCTTGCACTTCGGCGTATTCGCGCCAGGCGCGCTCGTAGTAGCGGCTCAATGCGCCGGTGGCGCTGTCGTACCAATGGCCGGGCGGGAACTGCGCGGCATCGGCACAATCGTCGACCAGCGATTTCAGTTCGGAGGCCACCCGCAAGCGGCCTTCGCGATCATGGCCCCAGTACAGCGGCACCACACCGATCGGGTCGCGCGCGATGATCACTCGGCCTGCCGCCTTGTCCCATAGCGCGAACGCAAAGATGCCGTTGAGGCGGTTGAGATACGAGGCCGGCGCGTCTTCGCGATACAGCGCGTTGATCACCTCGCAATCGGAGCCGGTCTGGAACACGTATGGCTGCGTCAGCTCCTGCTTGAGCTCGCGATGGTTGTAGATCTCACCGTTCACCGCGAGGGCGAGCTGCCCATCTTCGGACAGCAACGGCTGCGAACCACCGGCCGGGTCGACGATGGCCAGCCGCTCGTGCACCAGGATCGCGCCGGTATCGACATACACGCCGCTCCAGTCGGGACCGCGATGGCGCTGCCGTTGCGAACATTCCAGTGCCTGCCGGCGCAATGCCTGCAGATCGTCACCGGGTTGCAGGCCGAAAATACCGAAGATGGAACACATGGAAACACTCCTGAAAAAACTGCGGGGGTTGGCGGCCGGTGGAAGAGCGTGCTGCACGAAATGACACCCATAAAAAAACCCGCATCGGCCGATGCGGGTTTTCTGATTCCTGGGCGTTTGCTGTACTTCGCCTAGTCGCAGATCCGCATCGGCCGCGCACGATTATTCGCGCGCAGATTGTTGCGGTTGGCGTTATTGAGGTTGGCGAGGCGAAGGACCATGCAGCCGACGCTAACGGTTCGTTTTCGATGGCGCAACTGTTTCAGCGGCAACGACGGCGGCAGACGGGACATCATTCGACCAGTAGCCGCTCGATCAATGTGCGATAGAGGGTCGGCAAGGCGTCCAGATCGGCCACGCGCACATGCTCGTCGACCTGGTGGATGCTGGCGTTGACCGGGCCGACCTCGATGCATTGCGCACCTAGAGGCGCGATGAAGCGCGCATCGGAGGTGCCGCCGCCAGTGCTTTCTTCCGGCGGTGCGCCGGCAAACTGCCCCAATACCTCGCGCGCGACGCTGCGCAGGCGCCCTTCGGGAGTGTAGAACGGCTCGCCGCTGCGATGCCAACGCAGCGAGTACTCCAGCGCGTGGCGATCCAGCACTGCAGCGATCTCCGCTTCCAATCGCGGTGCATCCCAATGCGGGGTGTAACGCAGATTGAAGGCCACCTGCAGCTCGCCCGGAATCACGTTGTTGGCGCCGGTGCCGGCATGGATGTTGGAGATCTGCAGGCTGGTCGGCGGAAAACTTTCGAAGCCCTCGTCCCAGCGTCGTGCGACCAGCTCGGCCAAGGCCGGCGCTGCCAGATGGATCGGATTGCGCGCCTTGTGCGGATACGCCACATGGCCCTGCACGCCTTTCACCGTCAGCGTGCCGGACAGGCTGCCGCGGCGACCGACGCGCAGCAGATCGCCCAACCGCTCGGTGGACGACGGCTCGCCGGTGATGCACCAATCGATCGCCTGCCCACGTTCGCGGAACAGCTCGGCCACCCGCCGCACGCCATCGATGGCATTGCCTTCTTCGTCGGAGGTCAGCAGCAGCGCCAGCGTGCCGGTGTGCTGCGGATGCGCGGCAACGAACTGTTCGGCGGCGACCACGAAGGCGGCCACTCCACTCTTCATGTCGGCGGCGCCGCGCCCGTACAGCACTCCATCGCGAATCTGCGGGTCGAACGGATCGCTGGTCCACGCCTCGCGCGGCCCCGGCGGCACCACATCGGTATGCCCGAGCAGCACCAGCACCGGCGCACCGCTGCCGTGCGTGGCCCATAGATTGTCCACCGCGCCCAGGCGCAGGTGTTCGATAGCAAAGCCGGCGCGCGCCAGCCGCTGCGCGATCAGTTCCTGGCAGCCGGCATCGTCCGGCGTCACCGACGGGCGGGAGATCAGTTCACAGGTGAGGTCAACAATGTCGGACATGATCGGGTATCACTGGAGAAGTGGGGAGCTGCGGCAGCACCGGCTCACGCAACGCCGAAGCGCTGCTTGAAACCGTTGTCCGAAAATCCCTGGCTGAGCTGACCGTCATCGGTGATGACCACCGGCCGGCGGATCAGTTGCGGATACTCGCGTAGCAGCAGTTTCCATTCGGCTGCGCTGGCTGCAGCCTTGCGGTTGTCCGGCAGTTGCCGCCAGGTGGTCGACGACTTGTTGATCAGTGCATCGAATCCGCCGGCCTGCTCGGCCCACGCCACCAGCGTCTCCGGCTCGGGCTTGTGATCGCGGTAATCGACGAAGGTGTAGGCGACATCGAAGCGGTCCAGCCACTTGGTGGCTTTTTTGCAGGTGTCGCAGTTTTTGAGTCCGTATAGCGTGGTCATGTCATGCAGCTCCTGTAGTTACGCGGCGCGCATCGGCGCGCGCCATCAGGTCGGTGGCAAGCAGTTCGGCCGACCGGCCGCGGGCAGGCAGGAAGATCACTGGTGCGTCGCCGGCCTGCACCTGCAGTGCCAGGCGCACCGGCGGAATCAGCCAGGCCGGCTCGACCGCGCGCAGGTCACGCAGGTCGATGCGCTGCCGCCGTCCCTGGTGCTCGACCAACAAGGCATCGCCGGCGTCGTACACCTGCGCCCAGCGCGCCGGTTGCCGCAGCCAACGCAGGGCCATCACCACTACCAGCGCCGGCACGATCCAATGCCACGGCCCGCCGGTCGTGACCCTAGGATCGCGGGTCAGCACACCGACCGTGTAGAGCACGCCCCAGCCCAGCCAGAATGCCGGGATGCCCCACCTCACCCAGCGCGATGCAGCCCTGGAGAGGATGTCCTGGTGCACGTTCGGTTGCGCGCTCAATCGGCAAGGCCACGCAGCAGCTCATTGACGCTGGTCTTGCTGCGCGTCTTGGCATCCACCTGCTTGACGATCACCGCGCAATACAGCGAGTGCGAGCCATCCTTGGACGGCAGCTGCCCGGACACCACCACGCTATACGGCGGCACATAGCCATACGAGATTTCGCCGGTGGCACGGTTGTAGATGCGCGTGCTCTGGCCGATGAACACGCCCATGCCGATCACGCTGTGATGGCCCACCACCACGCCTTCCACCACTTCCGAACGCGCGCCGATGAAGCAATGATCTTCGATGATGGTCGGGCTGGCCTGCAGCGGTTCCAGCACGCCGCCGATGCCGGCGCCGCCGGACAGATGGCAGTGCTTGCCGATCTGCGCGCACGAACCCACCGTGGCCCAGGTGTCGACCATGCTGCCTTCGCCGACGTACGCGCCGATATTGGTGAAGCTCGGCATCAGCACCACGTCCTTGCCGAAATAGCTGCCGCGACGCGCCACCGCACCCGGCACCACGCGCACACCGGCCTTGCGGAACTCGGCCTCGTTGAAGCCGGCAAAACGCGATTCCACCTTGTCCCAGAACGGCGCCGGCTGCGCCTCGATCACCGCCATCTCGTTGACACGGAAATACAGCAGCACGGCCTTCTTCAGCCACTCGTTGACGGTCCAGCCGCCCTGCCCGTCCGGCTCGGCGACGCGGAACTCGCCGCTCTCCAATCCGTCGATGACGCGGGTGACGATGGCGCGGGTGGAGCCGTCGATTTCGTCGATGGTCAAGCTGGCGCGGCGCTCGAATGCACTCTCGATACCGAATTTGAGTTCGTCAGTGCCCACCTGCGCGGCAACGCTGTGCACGGCCTTTTCGGCGATCGGCAGTTTCTTCGCAGCGGCAGCCTTTTTGGCCGCCGGCGCAGACACCACGCTGGTCGGCTGCCTGGCCACGCGCGGTGCGCTGGCGGCGACTTTCTTTGCAACGCTCTTCTTGGCAGCAGCCTTGGTGTCGGCAGCTGCGACAGCGGTGGCCTTGCGCGCAACAGGCAGCTTGCCTGGCTTGCTGACTGCCTTATTTACCGGCTTGCCGACCGACTTGTTGTCACTCGCCTTGCCGCTCTTTGCGGTCGCGCGCGCAGGCGCTGCGCTGGTCGTGGTCGCGCTCTGCTTGCGCGCAGTCTTCTTGGTAGCCATGGGGTCTCCGGAGGTGCTAGGTGGGATCGAGACAGGCGCACAGCGCATCGCGCAGCGCCTGCCGGGCGGATTCGGACAACGGGCGGTCGTGCTCGTCGGTGATCTGGAACTGGTCTTCGGCGCGCTCGCCAAACGTGGCGATGCGCGCGTCGTGCACGCGCAGGTGTTGCAGGCGCAGCACGTTGGCCACGTCGGCCAGCAAGCCGGGGCGATCGGGTGCGACCAGGCTGATGCGGGTGCGGCGGCCGCCAGCGCTTTCGCTGAATTCCACACGCGGCGCAAAGCGGAAATGCCGCAGCTGGCGCGGCACCGCACGCCGCGAGGGCCGCACCTTCTGCAGGTCGCCGGCCAGCACCTGCCGCAAGGCCGCAGCCAGACGCTGCGGATCGCCATCGGCAGAGCTGTCCTGCGGCAGCACTTCGAACACGTCGAAGATGGCATCGTTGGGTGCATCCAGCACGCGGGCGCGGTGAATGCCGTAACCCTTGCGATCCAGCGTGGAGACGATCGCCGAGAACAACCCGTCACGGTCGCGCGAGTACACGAACACTTCCAGTGCGTCGTTGTCCGGCACTGCGCGACGCGCCTTGACCGTGGTCTGGCCGATCTGCACTTCGATCAGCGAAACCGCCTGCCAGGCCAGTTGCTCGGGACGGAAACGCAGGAAATTCTCGTCCGGCATGCCGGCGAACTGACGATCGATGGTGGCATCGTCATGGCCTTGCGCCTGCATCAGCGCACGCGCGGACTCGCGCGCTTCGCGCAGGCGTTCTTCGCGCGGCGGCGGATGTTCCAGACCTTCGCGCAGCGCGCGGCGCGCAGCGAAATACAGATCGGCCAGCAGCCGGTCCTTCCAGGCATTCCACAATTTGGGGCTGGTGCCGGCGATGTCGGCGCAGGTCAGCAGATACAGATAATCCAGCCGTTCGCGCGTGCCCACCAGCGTGGCGAAACGATGGATCACCTCCGGGTCGGAGATGTCCTGCTTCTGCGCGGTCACCGACATGCGCAGATGCTGCTCCACCAGCCAGGCCACCAAGGCGGTATCGCCTTCGCTGAGCCGATGCGCCTGGCAGAACGCGCGCGCATCCACCGCACCCAGCTCGGAATGGTCGCCGCCACGGCCCTTGGCGATGTCGTGAAACAGACCGGCCAGCAGCAACAATTCCGGCTTGCGCAAGCGCGGCCAGACTTCATGCGTGATCGAAAAACGCTCGTCGGCGCGACCGGCCGCAAACAGCGCGATATTGCGCAGCACCATCAGCGTGTGCTGGTCCACCGTGTAGACATGAAACAGGTCGAACTGCATGCGCCCGGACACGCTGGCGAATGCGGGAATCCACTGGCCCAACACGCCCAGGCGCGCCATGCGATTGAGCGTTTCCATCGCCCGCGGACCGCGCAGCAGCCCCATGAAGCGGTCGCGCGCGGTGGCGTCGGCCACGTCGTGAGCCGGCAGCTCGCGCAGCACCTCGGCCAGCGCGCGCGCGGTCAGCGAATGCAGGCCGCGCACCTCGCGATGCGCCGCCCACTGCGCAAACAAGGCGAACACCTGCAGCACATCGCCCGCCGGCCAATCATCCGCATCGGCCGCCAGATAGCCGCGGCGCAGGCTGAAGCCGCCACCGAGCGGTTCCGGCACCGCTTCGCCGTCGAATTGTTCTTCGAAGCGCTGCAACAACCGGTCGCTGATGCGGCGGATCAATGCAGCGCTGCGATAGAAGCGCTGCATCATCTTTTCCACGCCCAGGCTTTCCGGGTCGTCGGCAAACCCCAGCCGCTGCGCCAGGGTCTTTTGATAGTCGAAGCGCAAGCGTTCTTCCGGCCGGTTGGCGACGATGTGCAAACCGAACCGCAGCCGCGCCAGTTCTTCGCGCTCGCGCCGCAGCGCCGCAGCCTCGTCGAAGCCGACATGGCCGAGCCCGACCAGCGCTTCCAGATCCTTGACGCCGAAGGCGCGCAGCGCCATCCAGCCCAGCGTCTGCAGATCGCGCAAGCCGCCAGGGCCGTCCTTGATGTCCGGTTCCAGATTGTCGGCGGTGTCGCCGAAGCGCTGATGGCGCGCCAATAATTCTTCGCGCTTGGCCTGGAAGAATTCGCGCGCCGGCCACACCCGTTGCGGGGCGATCGCTGCGGCCAGTGCCGCGCGCGCCTCGCTCCCTGCAACCAGCGGGCGCGATTCGATCAATGCGGTCAGCACGGTCTGGTCGGCTGCAGCGGCGGTGCATTGCGCGGCGGAGCGCACCGCATGACTGATCGGCAGGCCCACATCCCACAGCAACGCGAACAAGCGCGCCAGGGCCTGCTCATGCTGTTGCTGCACCGCGCTTTCGCCCAGCACCAGCACATCCACGTCCGAACGCGGAAACAGTTCGCCGCGCCCGTAGCCGCCAACCGCATGCAGCGACAACCCGGCATCGGCCGGGATGCAGCGCGTCCAGGCATTGCGCATCAATTGGTCGACCGCGCGTGCGCGCAAGGCCACCAGGCGTTCGATCGGTTCGCCTTGATCGAAGCGCTTGCACAACCGCATGTCCGCATGCACCAGCAGCGGACGGGCCTGCGCGGCCCACTCGGCATCGCCGGCGACACCCGGGTCGGGTCGATCCGCCGGCGTGGCCGTCATACCGGGGCGGGCGCGTTCGGCGACAGCGTCAGCACATCCACGCCGTCTTCGGTCACCGCGACCATGTGTTCCCACTGCGCGGACAACTTGCGGTCCTTGGTGACCACGGTCCAGCCATCGGGCAGCGTCTTATGGTGGTAGGTGCCTTCGTTGATCATCGGCTCGATGGTGAAGGTCATGCCGGGCTTGAGCACCAGGCCTTCGCCGGGACGGCCGTAATGCATCACCTGCGGCTCGTCGTGATAGACCTTGCCGATGCCGTGGCCGCAGTAATCGCGCACCACGCTGAAGCGCTCGGCTTCGGCGAATTTCTGGATCGCATGGCCGACATCGCCCAGCGTCGCACCCGGCTTGACCGCGCGGATGCCGCGCCACATCGCTTCGTAGGTGGTATCGACCAGGCGCTTGGCCATCACCGACGGCGTGCCGACGTAATACATGCGGCTGGTGTCGCCGTGCCAGCCGTCCTTGATGACGGTGACATCGATATTGACGATGTCGCCGTCCTTCAGGACTTTGGCCGCGCTCGGGATGCCGTGACAGATCACGTTATTGACCGAGGTGCACACGCTCTTGGGGAAGCCGCGATAACCGACATTGGCAGGAATGGTGCCCTGCACGTTGACGATGTGGTCGTGGCAGATGCGGTCCAGCTCGGCAGTGGTCACGCCCGGTTGCACGTGCGGGGCCACGATGTCGAGCACCTCGGCGGCCAAGCGGCCGGCGACGCGCATCAGTTCGATTTCTTCTTTGGTTTTTAGATTGACGCTCATGGTCCGGATTATCGCCGATTCGGGCTGAATCTGAACGACCCGCGCAGCCGATTTTTGCAAAACACGCCATTACGGCAGAAGCGGACGGTGCAGCAGAAAACTGGCGTCACCGCGCATTCATGTGTGACGGAGTTCGAGGAGCGTCAAAGTCTCCATTAACGGAGTCATCCGCAGGACATCCCAATTTTGCGAAAAGAACCAGATTAAACAGCTAGATAGCGCGTGAATTCGGCGTTATCGTTTGGCACAGCTAATGCATTGGAGGAAGGGCGACACGTCGTCGCGTCACCAATGACCAGACCGGTCAAGGAAATGTCCATGCGCACTGTCCGTCCTGTCCTGCTGTCCCTCGGCCTGCTCTCGACCATTGGCGTTGCCACAGCAGCCGATACCACCACATTCAACGTCAAGATCGCCGTCACCAAGGCCTGCACCATCACGGCGGCGTCTGCGACGGACGTCGACTTCGGCTCGGTGTTGTCCACCTCGACCGCCAATGCCGACGCCAACGGCAGCGTGACCGCGCAGTGCACCGCGTTGACGCCGTACAACATCGCCTTGAGCGCAGGCAGCAATGCCGGCACCGCCAACGACGTCACCACCCGCCGCATGAAGAACACCGATGCGCTGGTCACCACCAACAACTTCATCGCCTACCAGCTGTACCAGGATCTGGGACGCAGCACGGTGTGGGGCAGCACCAGCGGCACCAATACGCTGAGTCGTACCGCCACCGGCATCAACCAGGTCTATCCGGTCTACGGCCGTGTGACCAACCCGTCCGCCAACAATCCGGCGACCGGTGCGTACCAGGACACGATCACCGCCACGATCGTCTATTGAGCGCGCGCATGCCCTTGCACCACCGCCTCTCGTCTCGCATGCCGGCGTGGCTGGTCACGACCGGACTGGTCTTGACGCTCGCACTGAGCAGCGCCTGGCCGCTGTTATCGGCGCGCGCGGCCAGCCTGCAATTGGCACCGACCTCGCTGACGCTGAGCGCAGAACAGTCCGCCGACGGGCTGTGGCTGAGCAACAGCGGCGGCGTGCCGGTGCAGGTGCAGACCCGCGCCTATCGCTGGACCCAGCGCGACGGGCAGGACCAGCTCGACCCGACCCAGGAACTGCTGATCAGCCCACCGATGCGCACCCTGGCCGCCGGCGAGCGCCAGCTGATCCGGGTGATCCGCGCCGGGCCTGCGCCGACCAGCCAGGAAGTCTGCTACCGCATCATCGTCGACGAATTGCCTAATGCCGATGCCGACCGCAAGGGCATGCAGTTCGTGCTGCGCTACTCGGTGCCGATCTTCGTGCTGCCGCCTGGAAAAGCCGAGCCCACGCCGACCTTGAGCACGCAAGTGGTTGCCGGCAGCGACGGCAATGCGCAGATCCAGATCAGCAACACCGGCAATGGGCATGCCCAGGTCGCCGACCTGCAGCATCGGGTCGATGGCGCAACCAAGACCACATTGAACGGACTGGTGGGCTATGTGCTGCCCGGCCAGACCATGCGCTGGTCGCTGGGTGCACCGCTGGCGCAGTTCGCACGCGTCACCATCATCGCAAGGATCAATGGTGAGGCGGACGAACGCACCCTGTTGGCAACGCCGACAGCGCCGTGACACGGCCCGGCTGGCGATGACGCTGCTCGCGACCGCCACCTGCCTGGGAAGCGCCGCGGCTGTCGATCTGGCCGACGTTGCCGCGCTGCCCGATCAAACCCCGCAAAGCGCCAGCGCACTGCCGCAGACGCTGTATCTGGATGTCACCCTGAATCAGGCCGACCGCGGCCTGGCGCCGTTCGAACTGGTGGACGGCCACCTGCGTGGGTCGGTCGAAACGCTGCGCAAACTCGGTTTCATCCTGGCCGAGCGCAGCGCCGGCGAGCTGGTCGATCTGGATCGCCTGCCCGATGTGGAAGTGCGCTACGACGCCGCGCTGCAGCGGCTGGCGCTGCAGGTGCCGCTGGCGCAGCTGTCGCTCTCCACCACGGTGTTGAAAGCCGAAGAAGTCGCCCCGCCCAGCGCCACCGCCTCCCCGGGCATGCTGCTCAATTACGACGTCTATGCCACGCGCAATGCCGGGGCCAGCAGCGTGTCGTTGGCGACCGAACTGCGCGGCTTCGGCATCGGCCGCGGCATGGTCGACACCACCGCCGTGTTCCTGGCCTACGACCGCCCGCAGGACCAGCGCTGGCGCAGCGAAGCGGTGCGCCTGGACAGCGCCTGGCAGATGGATTTCCCGGATACAGCCACCAGCCTGACGGTCGGCGACTTCTACAGCGGCTTTGTCGACTGGAGCCGCTCGATCCGCCTGGGCGGCGTGCAGATCGGCCGCAATTACGCCTTGCAGCCCTATCGCGTGTTGACGCCGACGCCGAGTTTTCTGGGCGAAGCGGCGGTGCCTTCGACCATCGAGCTGTATGTCGATGGCCTGCGCCAATACAGCGGCCAGGTGCCGGCCGGGCCGTTTCAGCTGGCCGCACAACCGGGCATCAGCGGCACCGGCCAGGCGCAGATAGTGGTGACCGATGCGTTCGGCCGCGTGCGCCGGCTGGACTTCGCGTTCTACGGCACCCCGCAACTGCTGGCGCGCGGCATTTCCGAATGGTCGGCCGGGATCGGCCACCTGCGCCAGGACTACGGCGTGCGCTCGTTTTCCTACGATGCGCGCACGGTTGCCAGCGCCACGCTGCGCAAGGGCCTGCGCGACGATTTCACCATCGAGGCGCATGCCGAAGCCGGCGGCGGCGTGGTCAACGCCGGGGCCGGCGGGATCTGGCTGCTCGGCGTGGGCGGGGTGTTCAATCTCGCCTATGCGCACAGCCAGATGGACGACCTGCGCGGCGGCCAGTACGTGCTGGGCTATGCCTGGAACAACCGTCGTTTCAACTTCAATCTCGGCACCCAGCGCACCCACGGCGACTACCGCGACCTGGGCGCGCTGCAGGGCGCGTTGCCGGCACGCATCAGCGACCGCGCGGTGTTCGGCGTCAACGTCGCTCCGATCGGCTCGCTCGGCACCAGCTACGTGCGGCTGAGCTACCCGCAAGGCGACACCTCGCGCTATGCCAGCGTGTTCTGGTCGCGCAGTTTCGGGCGCAACTGGGCCGCCAATCTGTCCGGCAATCAGAATCTGGACGTGCGCAGCGATCGCAGCCTGTATCTGTCGCTATCGACCACCTTCGGCGAGCTGCGTCAGGCCAGCGCCTCGATGCAGCGCAACGGCAACCGCACCGGATTTGTGGCTGATGTCAGCCAGCCGTTGCCGGGCGACGGCGACCTGGGCGGCATCGGCTGGCGCCTGCAGGGGCGTGCCGGCGACGATGCCAGCGGCGGGCTGGCCGAACTTGGCTGGTTGAACCGGGTCGGCCGCTACAACCTCGGCGCAGCCAATCAGGATGGCGACAACTTCGGCTATGCCAGCGCCAGCGGCAGCCTGGTGTGGATGAACGGGCGCGGCTTTGCCGCACGCGATATCCAGGACGCCTTTGCGGTGGTGTCCACCGACGGCCAGGCCGGCATTCCGGTGCGGCTGGAAAATCGGCTGATCGGCGTCACCGATGCGCGCGGCACGCTGCTGGTCACCCCGCTGCAATCGTGGCAGCGCAACCAGTTGTCGATCGACACCTTGAACCTGCCGGCAGATCTGCGCGTGGACCGCGTCGATACCGCAGTGACGCCGCGCCAGCAATCCGGCGTCGCGGTGCGCTTCGGCATCACCCGCGTGCGTGCGGCGATCATCGTGCTGCACGACGCACAAGGCGCCCCGCTTCCGGTGGGCAGCGTGGTGCAGCGCGAGGGCGATGCCGAGCGCGTCGTGGTCGGCTACGACGGCGAAACCTATCTGGACAATCTGCAGAGCGACAACCGCCTGCTGGTCGACTTGCCGCAGGGCCGCTGCAGCGCGCAGTTCAGCTATCCGGCCAACCCGAGCGGCATTCCGCGGGTGGGACCACTGCAATGCGTCACCGAGCAGAAAACGCCATGAACCTACACGGCCTCTGGCGCCTGGTGATTGCACTGGCTATCGCAATGTTATGGCTGACACCAAGCCAGCGCGCGCATGCCGACACCACGTGTACCGTCACGCTGGGCACGCCGCTGGCGTTCGGCAATGTGGCAGCCAATGGCACCACCGATGCAGTGGCAACGCTCAACGTCTCCTGCGCAACCGCCGCGCTCAGCGTCCTGGGCTACGCACAAGTGAGCCTTTGCCTGGACCTGGGGCCAGGCAGCGCCAGCAGCGGGCTGTATGCACCGCGCCGCATGCTCAACTCCACCAGCGACAGCCTGGACTTCCAGGTCTACAGCGACGCAACACGCACCCAGATCTGGGGCGCCACCGGATCCACAACGCCCTCGCCGCGCACCTTGACGCTGTCGTACGGCGTCCCCTTGATCACCGGTGGCTCGCAGACGGCCACCATCACGCTGTACGGACGCATTCCAGCCAACCAGATCCTGTCGGTCGGCAACCACACCAGCAGTTTCGGCGGCGCCGACACCGTGCTGCGCTATGCCTACAACGAAAGCATCATCGGCATCCCATCGCTTCCGGGCAGTTGCATGGCCGGCGGCAGCGGCGCCAAGACCGCCAGCAACGCCTTCCCGTTCACCGCCTCGGCCAACGTACCGGCACGCTGCAATACCTATGTGACCACCGATCTGGATTTCGGCAGCATTGCCGGCACCATCAGCACCGCCATCGACCGCAGCTCCACCATCAGCCTGACCTGCACCAACCGCACCGCCTGGAACATCGGGCTGGGCGACGGCATCAACGCCACGGGCAGTCTCCGACGCATGCGGCATTCCAGCAGCGCCAATTACATCGCCTATGAGCTCTACAGAGACGTCGGCCGCGGCAGCCGCTGGGGGACCAGCATCGGCGTCGATACGCTCAGCGGCACCGGCAACGGAGTGGCCCAGACGGTGACCGTTTACGGCCGCGCGCCCGCACCGCAACTGCCCATCGCAGGCGACTACAACGACACGGTGACCGTCTCCATCACTTATTGACAGTTAATCAAGTTCGCATCCGGGGCGTCGCTATTTGTTACGTCTCCAATGCAAACGATTGCCTTCATGATGCCGGTCACTCTCCTGAAGCGCCTGATGCTGCTTGCCCTGTTCTGCAGCGCGTCTGTGGCCAATGCTGCGGCCAGCCGCGGCCCGGAAAATTCCACCCTGCACATCGGCCTGCGCCTGCTCAGCGGTTGCGAGCTGCGCACCACGCCCCCGCGCGCCAGTTGTTCCAGGGGCACGCCGATGGCGATCGCCCAGCCGGCCCGTGCCGCCGAAACACCGGCCATCGCAAGCACCGGCCAGGACGCCAGCGCATTGGCAGGCCCGGCGCCGACCACCGCCGCACGCATCACCACGATCGCGTTCTGACCATGGCCACGCGACGCTCCCTTCATTGCTGGATCGCAGTTGCGCTGGCCTGCGTCGCAATCGACGGCGGCGCCGGCGCTGCCGAGATCGCCATCGCACCGACCACTGCGCATATCCCGGCCGACAGCGATCAGGCAACGGTCTGGCTCTACAACCAGGCCGCGCTTCCATGGCGCGCCGAAGCCAAACTCTACCGCTGGCGGCAGGATGGCGAGCGCGAAGTACTTGAACCCGCCACCGGCGCCACGGTCAGCCCGAATCATTTCGAGATCCCGTCGCAAGGGCGCCAGCTGTTGCGTGTGATCCGGCTCGGCCCCAGCCCGGTGCAGACCGAAGACAGCTATCGACTGGTGGTGACCCAACACGCCACCGGCGACGAAACCGAGTTGCTGCGTTATTCCACCCCGGTGTTCGCACTGCCCAGCCAGCCCGCCGCGCCAAATCCGGTGCTGCGGACCACCCTGTCCGGCCACGGCGGCGGACGCGCACTGAGCGTGCACAACGCCGGACTCAGCCATGCACGGCTGGCCGATCTGGCCTACATCGATGCCGGCGGCACCCGCCGCAGCATCCGCGATGATCTGGCCGGTTACGTGTTGCCAGGCCAAACCCGCCAATGGGCACTGCCGGCCAACCTGCCCACCGGCAGCGGCCGCTTCGTGGCGCGCATCAACAGCGACATCGAGACCACGCTGACGCTTGAGCCGTGAATCGGGAATCGGGGCAGCATTAGAGTGGCTGACGAAACCGCTCAATTGTTTGGATCGAACTGAGCTGATCAGGCCGCACCGCATCTGACCGCCGCGTCGCATTCACTGCTCGCAACCATGCACACCAGCCATCTCCACTGGTCCTTGCCCGCCCACCGTCGCGGGACCTTACGCGGCATGGATGCCGCGTAAGAGCCTTATCTGTTCGGATTCTGGCAGTTT
>NZ_MDFM01000052.1 GCF_002939985.1 Xanthomonas hortorum pv. cynarae
ACCGAACGTCAGTTGCATGGATCACTCCTCAACAATAGGCGGGTAGTGTCGCGTATCTGTGGTGCGTTGTTCAGAGGTTCCCTAGGGCGGATGACTACACGACGGTGTTACCGCTAGGCAGGAGCGCGTCACCGGCAAGGCAACCAGCATGGACCCGCATGAACTCCGAACTCTTGCGCATGCTTGCACTCGTCTGACGCCTAAGGCCTAACGCCTGACGTTTGAGTTGGTTGTGGAGCTATCGATCTGTGGGTTTGCTGGAGGGCCCTTGCCCGCCCACCATCGCGGGACACGCCGCAAGTACGTACGTGTAGGCTTTACGCGGCATCCATGCCGCGTAAGGTCCCGCGACGGTGGGCGGGCAAGGGCCAGTCGAGATGGTCGGTGTACATGGTGCAAGCGATGTAAACGTGCGTTGTTCGAATGATTACGTGTCCGATCAGCTTCGCAACGCAACGCGATCAACAGGAAGGCTTTCAACAAAGCAACCTACGACTTTCTGGTGCGGTGTCCTCGCCGCTTGCGGGACCGTGTGGCGGCATGGATGCCGCCACTGAGCCTCCACGGACGGATTCACGGCGTGTCCCGCGAGCGGCGAGGGCACCGCGCGCTCGACTAGCTAGGCTTTTGACCTAAGCATTTGGCTGACTCTAAGCGACGCCATGACTTGAATCTCGGTTGTCTGGAAGGTGGGACAGTGCAGATAGATCAGTTGCAGAGCGGTGATCTATGGGTTTGCTGCAGGGCCCTTGCCCGCCCACCCTCGCGGGACACGCCGCAAGTACGTCCGTGTAAGCTCTTACGCGGCATCCATGCCGCGTAAGGTCCCGCGACGGTGGGCGGGCAAGGACCAGTCGAGATGGTCGGTGTGCAGAGTTTTCAATAAAACAGCCTGCAAACTTCCTGGTGCGGTGTCCTCGCCGCTTGCGGGACCGTGTGGCGGCATGGATGCCGCCACCGAGCCTACATGGACGTACTTGCGGCGTGTCCCGCGAGCGGCAAGGGCGCCGCGCGCTCGACTAACTATGCTTTTGACCTAGACATTCGATCGGTGTGCACGCGTGCTAGATGAGGCTTCCGAGCACCAGCCGTGCAGTAGTTTTGTTCGGCCCTATCAGGCGTGCCAAGCGGCAGAGCACGTGGTACACGACGCACGCTGTTGGTGCATTGCTGCACGAAAGATGGGAATGGTGGGCTGCACTGGCGTGTCGACAGGTCGTCGTTAAGTCGGACGCGCTGCATTCAAACCACTATTTTTCAATGACTTGTATCGTCGTGATGCTCGGGTGAGCAAGTTGGCACGTTGATTGCGTAGTGATTACGTGCAGGTGCAACGGCGTGCCTGCAACAACACGAACACGATGCAGCGGATCAACGGCGATCCGCACGCATCCAGGACAACGGCGTCCTTCCGGTTTTACCGGAGGGGCGCCGTTTTTTTTTGGCCATCGCATTCGAAGAGGTCTCTATGCAGCGCTCGTTCTGGCGATCCGGGCACACGCCCACCTTGTTCGCATCCTTTCTGTATTTCGACCTGAGCTTCATGGTGTGGTATCTGCTCGGTCCGCTGCAGGTGCCGATCGCGCAAGCGCTGGGACTGGATACGCAGCAGCGCGCCTTGATGGTGGCGGTGCCGATTCTGTGCGGGGCGGTGTTGCGGCTGGTGCTGGGCATGCTGGCCGACCGCATCGGTGCCAAGCGCGCTGGCGTTGTCGCTCAACTTGCGGTGATTGCCTCGTTGTTCGGTGCATGGCAGCTGGGCGTGCACAGCATGGGGCAGGTGTTGTTGCTGGGCGTGCTGCTCGGCATTGCCGGCGCCTCGTTCGCGGTCGCCTTGCCGTTGGCCTCGCGCTGGTATCCGCCAGAGCATCAGGGCACCGCGATGGGGATTGCCGGTGCAGGGAATTCCGGCACGGTGCTGGCTGCATTGTTCGCACCGATGCTGGCGTTGGCGTTCGGTTATCAGAACGTGTTTGGACTGGCGTGCATTCCGTTGCTGTTGACGCTGATCGTGTTCGTCTTGATCGCGAAAGAAGCACCCGCGCCGGTCGCGCGCAAGCGTTGGGCCGACTATGGCCGCGTGCTGGTGGGCAATCGCGATGCGTGGCGCTTCATGTTTTTTTACTCGGTGACCTTCGGCGGCTTTTCCGGGTTTGCCAGTGCATTGCCCGGCTATTTTCACGACCAGTTCGGCTTCGATGCGCGCACTGCAGGGTGGGCGACGGCCGCCTGCGTGTTGGCGGGTTCGGTGATGCGTCCATTGGGCGGTGTGATTGCCGACCGCGTTGGCGGCACGCGTGCCTTGCTCACGGTGTATCTGTTGGTTGCCGTGTTGGTGGGCATCGCAGGTTTCGGTGCCGGCGGCGCGATGGTGACGCTGGCGTTGTTCGTGTTGACCCTGCTGTGCCTGGGCGCCGGCAATGGCGCGGTGTTTCAGCTGGTGCCGCAGCGGTTTGCGCAGGACATCGGGGTAATGACCGGCTTGATCGGGATGGCTGGTGGCATCGGTGGATTTGCGCTTGCTGCAGGCTTGGGCGTGCTCAAGCAGCACACCGGCAGCTATGCGGTCGGTATGTGGTTGTTCGCGGCATTCGCGCTTGGTGGCTGGGCGCTGCTGGCCGGGGTCAAGACGCAATGGCGTAACGAATGGTCCACCGCCGGCGCGGCGCGCGTCTGAACATGTCGACAGGAATCCAGGCAATGAAGCAACCCAGACTCGTCGTCGTCGGCAATGGCATGGCCGGCATCCGCACCGTGGAAGAACTGCTCAAGCTGATGCCGGGCATGTACCAGATCACCGTGTTCGGCGCCGAGCCGCATCCCAACTACAACCGCATCCTGCTCTCGCCGGTGTTGGCTGGCGAGCAGGAGTTCGACGACATCGTGCTCAATCCGTTGCAGTGGTATCAGGACAACGGCATCCACCTGCATTTGAACAAGGAAGTCACGCGCATCGATCGGGTACGTCGCCGCGTGATTGCCGCCGATGGCACCGAGGCCGAGTACGACCGTTTGTTGATCGCCACCGGCTCGGTGCCGTTTGTGTTGCCGATTCCCGGTAGCGACTTGAAGGGCGTGATTGGATACCGCGATATCCAGGACACGCGCACGATGATCGATACCGCGCGCACCAAGCAGCACGCGGTGGTGATCGGCGGCGGTTTGCTCGGTTTGGAAGCGGCCAATGGCTTGAAAGTGCGCGGGATGGACGTGACCGTGGTGCACCTGGCCGGTTGGTTGCTGGAGCGTCAGCTCGACCCGGTGGCCGGTGGTTTGCTGCAGCAGGCGCTGCGTGCGCGCGGGTTGGAGTTCAAGCTGAGTACTGCGACCAGTGCGCTGCTGGGCAATGCGCAGGGCGACGTGATCGGCGTGAAGTTCGCCGATGGCAGCGAGATCCCGGCCGATCTGGTGGTGATGGCAGCGGGTATCCGCCCAAACACGCGGCTGGCCGAAGAGGCCGGCATCCACTGTTCGCGTGGCATCGTGGTCAACGACAGTCTGCAGAGCTTCGACCCACGCGTGTATGCGGTGGGCGAGTGCGCAAACCATCGCGGCATTGCGTACGGCCTGGTGGCGCCGTTGTTCGAGCAGGCCAAGGTGTGCGCGAATCATCTGGCGCAGTTCGGCATTGGCATCTATCGCGGTTCGGTGGCCTCGACCAAGCTCAAGGTCACCGGCATCGATCTGTTCTCGGCTGGCGATTTCATGGGCGGCGATGGCTGCGAGGAGATCGTGTTGTCCGATCCGGCCGGCGGCGTCTACAAGAAGCTGGTGATCCGCGACGACGTGCTGGTGGGCGCATGCCTGTATGGCGACACCAGCGATGGCGGCTGGTATTTCAAGTTGCTCAAGGACGGCACGCCGATCCAGGCGCAGCGCGATCAATTGATCTTCGGCGAAAGCGCGTTGGGCGATGCCGGTACCGGCGGGCAGGATCGTGCCAGTGCGATGGCCGACAGCGACGAAGTCTGCGGCTGCAATGGCGTGTGCAAGGGCACGATTGTCAAGGCTATCAGCGAGCAAGGCCTGTTCACTGTCGACGACGTCAAGAAGAACACCAAGGCGGCGAGTTCATGCGGGTCGTGTACCGGGCTGGTCGAGCAGATCCTGATGAACTGTCTGGGCTCCAACTTCCAGGAAACCCCGAAAACCAAGGCGGTTTGCGCCTGCACCGATCTGAGTCATGGCGAAGTGCGGCGCGCCATTCGCGAACACAAATTGCTGACACACGCGCAGGCCTACGCCTTCATGGAATGGCGCACGCCCAACGGCTGTGCGACCTGCCGGCCGGCGATCAACTACTACATGTTGTCGACCTGGCCGCATGAGGCGATCGACGACCCGCAATCGCGTTTCATCAACGAGCGGGCGCACGCCAACATTCAAAAAGACGGCACCTTCTCGGTGATTCCACAGATGAAGGGCGGGGTGACCAATGCCAGCGAGTTGCGCCGCATTGCCGATGTTGCCGACAAATATGCGGTGCCGATGGTCAAGGTGACCGGCGGCCAGCGCATCGATCTGCTCGGGGTCAAGAAAGAGGATCTGGTGGATGTGTGGCGTGATCTGGGCATGCAGTCCGGGCATGCGTACGGCAAGTCGATCCGCACGGTGAAGACCTGCGTGGGTAGCGAGTTCTGCCGGTTCGGCACCCAGAACAGCACGCAGATGGGCATCGATCTGGAAACCATGCTGGCCAATATGTGGAGCCCGCACAAGGTGAAGCTGGCGGTGTCCGGTTGCCCGCGCAACTGCGCCGAATCCGGCATCAAGGACGTGGGCATCATCGCGGTGGATTCGGGGTGGGAGCTGCATATCGGCGGCAATGGCGGCATCAAGACCGAAGTGGCGCGCTTTCTGGTCAAGGTGACCACCGCCGAGGAAGTGCGCGAGTACACCGGCGCGTTTTTGCAGCTGTATCGCGAGCAGGCCTATTACCTGGATCGCACCGTGCACTACATCGCACGCGTGGGACTGGATTACATCCGTGCACAAGTGGTCGATGACGCAGCCAATCGCCGCACCTTGTACGAGCGCTTGCTGTACTCGCTGGAAGGCCTGGTTGACCCGTGGAAGGCGCGTATCGCCGGCGAACGGCGACAGGAATACCAACCGCTGCGCATCGCCGCGCCGGCCGCAACGGTGGAGGAATGAGCATGCAGGAGACCACCTGGATCCGCGTGTGCGCGCTGCAGGAGCTGCCTGCATTGGGTGCGCGCGTGCTCGATATCGATGGCATTCCGCCGATTGCCTTGTTCCGCACTGCCAGCGATCAGGTGTTCGCGCTGCGCGACCGTTGCCCGCACAAGGGCGGGCCGCTGTCGCAGGGCATCGTGGCCGGCGAAACCGTGACTTGCCCATTGCATGGCTGGGCGATTGCATTGCAAAGCGGGCAGGCCTGCGCACCGGATGTGGGCTGCGCGCCGCGTTACCCGGTCAAGGTGGAAGCCGACGCGGTATGGATCGTGTTGCAGCCGGTGTCGCAACCCGACGCAATCGCCGAGCCAGCCGCATGAGCGAAGGTCTGCAGCCCGCATCAAGCGGCGAGGCGGTGCAGCCGCACATGTCCTCGCCGATGCATCGCATCACGCGCTCGACGTGTTGCTACTGCGGCGTTGGATGCGGCGTGCTGATTCACAGCGAGCATGACAACACCGGCGAACGCATCGTCGGGATCGAAGGCGACCCGCTGCATCCGGCCAATCATGGGCGGTTATGCAGCAAGGGCCTGGCGTTGCCGCAGACGGTTGCCAGTACGCAGGGGCGCGTGCTCGAACCGGAGCTGCGTCGTCATCGGCAGGCGCCACGTGCGGCGGTGAGCTGGGATCAGGCGTTGAGCCACGTCACCAACAAGCTGGCCGCAATCATCGAGGAGCATGGCCCGGATGCGGTGGCGTTCTATCTTTCCGGGCAGTTGTTGACCGAGGACTACTACGTCTTCAACAAGCTCGCCAAGGGCTTGCTCGGCACCAACAATATCGACACCAACTCGCGCCTGTGCATGTCCAGCGCGGTCACCGGTTACAAGCTCGCCCTGGGCACCGATGGCCCGCCGACCTGTTACGAGGATCTGGAGCTGGCCCAGACGGTGCTGTTTGCCGGCAGCAACATGGCGTATGCGCATCCGGTGCTGTTTCGCCGGCTGGAAGCTGCACGCGCACGCAATCCCGAGATTCGCTGGATCGTGATCGATCCGCGTCGCACCGACACCGCGGCCATGGCCGACCTGCACCTGGCGATCGAGCCCGGGACCGACGTCGCACTGTTCAACGGCATGCTGCATCACCTGATCTGGGAGGGTCTGGTGGATGCGCGTTTCGTGGCGGCGCATACCGAGGGTTTCGATGCCCTCAAGCACATGCTGCGCGAATACACCCCGCGTATGAGCGCCGAGATCTGCGGTATCTCGCATGAGGACCTGGTGCAGGCGGCGGAGTGGTTCGGGCGCAGCCCGGCGGCGTTGTCGCTGTATTGCATGGGCTTGAATCAATCCGCGCATGGCACCGACAAGAATCTGGCCCTGATCAATCTGCATCTGGCGACGGGGCAGATCGGCAAGCCGGGTGCCGGGCCGTTTTCGTTGACCGGCCAGCCCAATGCGATGGGTGGGCGCGAGGTCGGCGGCATGGCGACGATGCTGGCGGCGCATCGCGAGATCGGCAATGCCGACGACCGTGCGGAACTGGAACGCCTGTGGAATGTGCCGGCCGGGCGTCTGAGCGCCACTGCAGGCACGCCGGCGGTGCAGTTGTTCGAGCGCCTGCGTGCCGGCACGTTGAAAGCGGTCTGGATTGTCTGCACCAACCCCGTGCATTCGATGCCGGAGGTGGAGGGCATCCGCGCCGCACTGGAGCAGGCCGAGCTGGTGATCGTGCAGGATGCGTTTTCCGGCACCGACACCGTGCCCTATGCCGATGTGCTGTTGCCGGCGGCTAGCTGGGGCGAGAAGGACGGCACGGTGACCAACTCGGAGCGCCGCATCACCCGCGTGCGCAAGGCGGTGGACGCGCCGGGCCAGGCGCGTGCGGATTGGTGGATCGCGCGCGAAGTGGCACGCCGGCTCGAAGCGCGTCTTGCACCTGCCAGCGGCGCAGGCTTGTTTGCGTTCGATACCACCGCGCAGATCTTCGACGAGCAGCGTGCGCTGACCGTGGGCCGCGATCTGGATATCGGCGGGCTGGATTACGCGATGCTGGATTGCGGGCCGCAGCAATGGCCGTTTCCTGCCGGTGCCGCACACGGGCAGGCACGGCGCTATACCGATGGCGTGTTCGCCACCAGCAACGGACGCGCGCGTTTCCATGCCACGCCGTATCGCAAGGTGGCCGAGCCGACCTCGGCACGCTTTCCGATGCGGTTGCTGACCGGCCGCCTGCGCGATCAGTGGCATGGCATGTCGCGCAGCGGACGCGTGCCTGCGGCGTTTTCGCATAGCCCCGAACCGGCGTTGCGCATGCATCCGGACGATGCAACGCGACGCGGTCTGGTCGCCGGCGAACTGGTGCAGATTGCGAGCAAGCGCGGCGCGCTGGTGCTGCCGCTGGAACTCTCCGACGAACTGCGCTCGGGCACCGTGTTCGCCGCAATGCATTGGAGTGGGCAGAGCCTGTCCAGTGGCGGCATCAATGAAGTGAGCAGCCCGGCGGTGGATGCGCGCTCGCAGCAGCCCGAGCTCAAGCACGCCGCAGTGCGAGTGGAGAAGGCCGTGTTCGGCTGGCATCTGCTCGCGGCCCGGCGCGGTGATGCGTTGTTCTTGCAACAGACGTTGCAGCCGCTATTGCGCGACTGCGGCTATGCATCGCTGCGGCTGCATGCCGAGCCGCTGGCGGAGGCGGGCGGGAACTGGGCGGTGTTGCATGCTGCCTGCGAACGCGCACCGGATGCGCAATGGATCGATCGCCTGGTCGCCGCCTTGCAGCTGCCGTCCGGCGCGGACGTCCTGGAATACCGCGACCTGCGCCGCGGCCTGATGCGCCGCGTCGGCTGGCGCATGCAGGACGGTCACAGCCATATCGATGGCTTGCTGCTCACTGCTGCGCAGCCCAGCGAGGCCAATCACGCCTTGCTTGCTACCGCATTGGCAGGCCAGGCGTGGCGTGGTCCGCGGCTGGCGGTGTTCGCGCAGACGCAACGCACGCCGAGCGACCCGATCGTGTGCACCTGCATGCAGGTGTCGACGTCTGCGATTCATGCCGCCATCGACGACGGCGCCGATCTGGATCAGCTCAAACAACGCCTGGGCTGCGGCAGCGTCTGCGGCTCCTGTGTTCCGCAACTCACCCGGCTGTGCCGGCAACCACGGCTCGCCTGAGCGAGCGTCCCTACCTCCACACACTGCGAGATCTTTCTCATGTCCGTCAGTCATTCCTGCACGCGTGATGTGGTGTTGTTGTCCGCCGGTCCCGGCGATCTGGAACTGCTCACGATCAAGGCGGTCAAGGCGCTTGCTGCCGCGCAAGTGGTATTGCTGGACGATCTGGCCAACCCGGACATCGTCGAACTCGCACCGCAGGCGCGGGTGATCCGGGTCGGCAAGCGCGGTGGTTGCAGATCGACGCCACAGGACTTCATCTGCCGGTTGATGCGGCGCTACGCCTTGCAAGGCTTGCGCGTGGTGCGCGTCAAAGGGGGCGATGCACTCCTGTTCGGGCGCGCAGGGGAGGAAATCAGCTTCCTGCGCCGCGCCGGGGTGGGTGTGCAGATCATCAACGGCGTCAGTGCCGCATTCGCCGCCGCCTCCGCGCTGGAAGTGTCGTTGACCCACCGCAGCCATTGCCACGGCATCACTTTCGTCACCGCGCATACGCACGATCACGGCGAGCCGAATTGGGGCGCTCTTGCTTCCAGCGGCACGACGCTGGGGATCTATATGGGCCTGCGGCGCGCCGATGCATTGGCCAGTGCCTTGCTGGCGCATCTGCCCGCAAGCACGCCGGCTGCCATCGTGCAGGCCGCCACACGTCCCGAGCAGCAACGCCGGCTCACCACATTGGGCGAGCTTGGAAGCACCGCTGCGGCACTGCTACCGGGTTTGCCGACCTTGCTGCTGGTGGGCACTGCGTTATCCGAGGCGGCAGCGCGGTGCGACGATCGTTTCGGCGTGATGTTGGAGCAGGCGGTGGGTTGAGCGCGATTTCAAAACAGTGGCCTGCAACGTGGTGCGCGCGGCTTCATCGCGAAAAAGATGCTCACTGCACAACGCGACGTGCCAACAGGCGACGCGCATGCCGCAAGGCGATGCGCTCATAACACAGGTGATAGACCACGCCGAGCAGCAGTGCGGCGCTCACGCTGAGCAGCAGGTTCACCGGCCAGGTGGCCAGCGGCCCGAGTCGGCGTGTGGTGCGCGCCACCAGCGACACCAGCGGCATATGCACCAGGTAGATGGCGTACGAGGCATTGCCCAGCAACAGCAGGATCGGGCCGATGCGTAGCCAGCCGCGCCATTCGGCCCGCACCAGGCCGACCAATGTGCCGGCGATCGCCAGGCCGAGCAGCGGCGAATGCACGCGTTGCATGCCATCAATGACGAAGCACATCAACGCGACGACCGCGACAGCACTGCTGACCCAGACAGTCCATGGTGCAGTGCTCTGCACCGCGCGTGCGGCCAGCATGCCGAAGACGAATTCCAGGGTGATGGGATGCAGCAGCAGTGCACGCCAGGACAGATCGACCGGCTGTGCAAACGGTGCGCCAACTGCCGCGTAAAGCAACGTTACGCTTGCCCAGAGTACCGCGCAGCGCAACGGATGCCCGCTGCGAAAGAACAACCACGCCAGCGCGTAGAACATCAGCTCGTAACTCAGCGTCCACGCCACGCCCAGGGCGGAGGCTCCATCGACCGGCAGCAGGGTCAGCGTGGCAAACCACGACCAACCCATGTCGCCATCATCCAGGCTGGGCCGCAGCGTGTAGGCCAGCGCCAACGCAACACCCACCGGCCAGTACGGCAGATAGATGCGGCTGATGCGGCTGCTGGCGTAGTCGCGGCTCCAGCCTGGCCTGCCCGCGCTGGCGTGGTTGACGTAGTAGATGATGAAGCCCGACAGCACGAAGAAAAAATCCACGCCCAGATAGCCATGCGCCAGTGCCGCAGCCAGCCATGCGGGTAACGGCTGCACCAGGTGCGTGGTGGGCAGGACGCTGTGGCTGACTACCACCATCATCGCGGCCAGCGCACGCCCGGCCTGCAGGACGCGGATGGTGGGACGGGCAGGCAGCGCTGCCATCGGCTGCGACATCGGCACGCGGACGCAGGCCGGTGTCCCTGCGCTCAGGCGGCCATTTCCGCAGCGTCGGCAAAGACGCTGGCCTGTTCCGCACGTAGGCGGTCGATCAGGCGGTTGGCCGGCAGCTGCACGTCGTCGTAAGTCAGCACCTGGTCCTTGGCCACCGCATGCCGCAGCACGCAGCCTTCGGCCACGCCCATCGGCAGCAGCCGTGCGTTTGCGGTGCTATCGGCGCGCTCGCATTGGCCGTAGCTCATGTAGCCGCCGAGCCCGTCGATGGTTTCGCCGGTGGCCAGGTCGCGTTTGGCGGTGGCGATCACTTCCACCAGCGGCGCACCGAGCGGCTGCAGCACCGCATCGCCGAGCAGCAGCACGCGCGCCACCGACAACGGCACCTCGAAATGGCACAGGTGATACGGCGTGTAGAAGCTGTACAGCGGGCCTTCGCCGAGCTTGTAGAGATTGAGGTAATGCTGCTGTTTGGCATCGTCGTGACTGGCCAGCACGAACACGCCGGGCGAGGGCAGGGCGCCCACCACGTAATCCACCGCGCCGCCCACTGCACGTAACGCCTCGATGTCGTAGCGCTTGGTCAATGCGTCCACATGCCCGCGATGCTCATAGCCGGTCATGCCGCGCTGCAGGATCGACATGCCGGTACCGTTGGCCACGATCGCCTGTTCAAAGCTGATCTTGGTGCCATCGGCAAAACTGGTGACCATATGCGGGTCCTGGCCCCACTTCGCGGCGAAACCGGCTTGTGTCGCCGGTGTGCGATACGGGTCCTGCAAGCCTTTGATGTTGCCGCACAGCAGCGGCGTCAAACCGATCGAGCGCACGAACCGATACAGGTTCATCTGCACGCCGGGCTGGTCGCCATCGCAGGCGCTGAAGATCACCCCGGCCGCATCGGCCTTGCGCTTGAGCAGCGGGCCGACGGTACCGTCGAGCTCGGCGTTCATCGTGACCATGTGGCGACCATGGGCGATGGCGCCCAGGCTGATGTGCGCGCCGTACTCGATGGCGCCGGTGGCATCGATCAGGCAATCCAGTGCGTCGCATTCGTAGACCAATGCAGGGTCATCGGTCACGGCAGGAATGCCGGCAGCGATCTGGCGCTTCAATTCGGTGGCGCCATCCACCACACGTGCATGCTGGCCGGCCTGGCGATACGCCTCCAGCGCCTTGTCCACGCTGCGGTTGCAGATCACCGACACCCGCATGCCCGGCACCGAGTGCGCGATCTGGTTGACGATGCCGCGTGCCATGAAGCCCGCACCGTACAGGCCAACCCGCAATGGGCGACCTGCATCGGCGCGTGCCTGCAAGAGACGATCGATATTCATGCGCGCTCCTTCTGGGTAAGCCCGACAAGCTGCGCAATGCCGTGCTGGTGTTCGTTGAAGTCTGGCCAGGCGGCATCCTTGTCGGACACCAGCTGCGGCTCGAGCGGCCACTGCAGGCCCAGACGTGGATCGTTCCAGCGCAAGCCGCGCTCGGCCTGCGGCGTGTACATCGCATTGGCGAAGTAGAAGGCTTCGGTCTGCGGCTGCAAGGTGATGAAGCCATGCGCAAAGCCGCGCGGCACGTATAGCGCCAGGCGATTTTCCGCAGTCAATTCGGTGCCGTACCACTGCAGGTAGGTGCGCGAATCCGGGCGCAGATCCACGATCGCATCCCATAGCGCACCGCGAATGCAGCGCACGATCTTGACCTCGGCGGCAGGCGGCAATTGGTAGTGCATGCCGCGCAAGGTGCCGGCCTGCGCATTGAACGAGTTGTTGACCTGCACGAACTGATCGACCAGGCCGGCCTGCGCCATTTCCTGGGTGCAAAATACTCTTGCAAACCAACCGCGCGCATCGCCACGTTGTTCCGGCTCGATCACAAACGCGCCTGCCAGCGGGGTAGGGTGAAAGATCATGCAGCCACCCTCAGATCCGCTGCGAGGGTGCCGGCATCGACCAACTGCTGCAGGATGCGCAGCCGGATGAAGTCCGAGCTCTGGCGGAAGTCGCCATCGGTGAAACCGGCGCGCTGCAGATCGTCGCGGAGTTCGGTGATGGTGGAGCGCAGGGTTTCCTGCGGTTGATGCTCGGGAGCCAGACGTTCGAACAGGGAAAAATCCACACGATACGAGCGGCTGTCGGCCGGCGCGTTGCTGGAGATCGACACCGTTGCGCTGGGAATCGCCACACCGACCGCATGCGCCAGATCGCGTACCTGCACATTCCAGCGTGCCGAGCCGGCATTGACGAACAGGAACTGCCCACCGGCCAGCGGTGTGCGGCTCAATGCCCAGTCGATGGCGCGCGCCATATCGCGCACATGGATCAACGGCCGCCACGGCGAGCCATCCGACAGGACCTCCACGGTGCCGTTGGCCACGGCGCTGGCGACGAAATCGTTGAGCACCAGGTCCAGCCGCAGGCGTGGCGAGGCGCCGCAGGCAGTGGCAAAACGCAGGCAGGTGATCACCATGTCGGCATCCAGCTGCGCAAGCGCACGTTCGGTATCGATCTTGGAATGCGCATACGCCGTCAGCGGGGCGATGGCGCTGGTTTCCGAGCGCGGCGTGCCATCGGCGGCTGCCCCATACACGCTGCAGCTGGATGCGAACACGAAGTGGCGCACGCCGGCCTGTGCGGCGGCATGCGCCACGGCAACGCTCGCCTTGCAGTTGATCGCATCGGTGACCAGCTCGAAGCGCTTGCCCATCGCATCGTTGGAGATCGCCGCCAGGTGCACCACTGCGTCGAAACCCTGCAGTTGCTGCGCGGTGAGGTCACGCACATCGCCGAACCATTGCTGGTCCAGCACCACTTCCGGCAGGCGGCGCGGGTCGGACAGGCAATGCGCGAACCAGCCGCGATCCAGCCCCACCAACCAGGCCTGCGGATAGCGTTGTCGCAAATGGGCGGCCACTACCGGCCCGATATAGCCCATGTTGCCGGTGATCAGAATGCGCATGCTGTTACTCCCACACGCGCCACGGCGCGCGATTGGACGACCAGAGGGTTTCGAGATGATTGCGGTCGCGCAATGTGTCCATCGGTTGCCAGAACCCGTCGTGGCGATAGACGCTCAACTCGTCGCGGTCGACCAGCGTTTCCAGCGGGCTGTTCTCCCACACGGTGGCGTCGTCTTCGATCACATCGATCACGCGTGGGTCCAGCACGAAAAACCCGCCGTTGATCAATCCATCGCCATCCAGCGGTTTTTCGCGGAAACCGGTGACGTGTTCGCCTTCCACCCGCAGCGCGCCGAAGCGGCCGGGCGGTTGCACGGCCGTGACCGTGGCAAGCCGGCCTTCGCGTTGATGCAGCGCGATGGCTGCGCCGATATCCACATCGGCCACGCCATCGCCGTAGGTCATGCAAAACGCCGATTCGCCGCGCAGATGCTCGCGCACACGGCGCAGCCGGCCGCCGGTCATGGTCTGCGCACCGGTGTCCACCAGCGTCACCCGCCAGGGTTCGGCACGGGTGTTATGCAAGGTGGTCGTATTGCTGCCGAGGTCGCAGGTCACATCCGATTCGCGCATGTGATAGTTCATGAAAAAATCCTTGATTACTTCGCCGCGGTACCCCAGACACACGACGAAATCCTGGATGCCGTGGTGCGCGTAGATTTTCATGATGTGCCACAGGATCGGTTTGCCGCCGATTTCCACCATGGGCTTGGGGCGGATGGCGGTTTCTTCGGAAATGCGCGTTCCCAGTCCGCCAGCCAGAATGACTGCTTTCATTGATACGTCCTTTGGGGCTGGAGCCTTGCGTGATGCCGGAGCACTGCGATGCAACGTTATGCGGTCATGCTCAGCACGGGTGCCGGGGAGCAGGCAGCGTGTTCGGCCATGGCCGCCAGGTTGTCGAGCATGGAAAAACGCTCGGCCATCAACGCCGGGCGAGGCAGCTGCAGCGTCTGCAGAATCTTCGCCCACCGGTGCGCCCAGTCGTGCCGGCGTAGCGATTGCACGGTGTTGTGCAGGCGTGCGCGATCCAGCCGCTCGCTCTGCTGTTCCAGATCGTGCAGAAACTGGCCGATGTCGCGGACGTCTGACGGCAGATCGATGACCGCATCGTCCCAATCGAAGAACTGCCGGAATTCCGGGCAGCCCTGCGCAGAACCCAGCACGATCGCGCCGCCTGCGGCACCTTCGAAATAGCGCGTGGCCAAGGCCTGTTTTTTCACGCCCTTGAAGAAGCCTGCCGTGTCGACAGTAAAGTCGTGGGCCATGAAGAACTTGGCGCGCTTGATCATGGCGCTCGATTGCAGGCGGTGCGCAGCCCAGTCCTGCACCGCACCGCCACGTAGCACGTCGTGCAGATAGAAAAATCCTGGGTTGGCCTGTGCATGCGCCAGCAATTGCGCATGCACCTGCGGCACGCGCCGGCCAATACTGACCACATCGATGCAGCGCTGTGGCGCACGCGGCAGTGGGGTTGCCAATAGGGTGTCGCACGCGCTGGCCAGAAACGACACCGGTGTGCTGGTGTAGCCACGCAGCGCATCCACGCAGCTGGCATTGAGCACGAAGACATGATCGAACTGATCGAGCAGTTTCAATTCGGTCTTTTGCGATTCCAGCAGCTCAGGCCAGGTTTCCAGCAGGTACACCACACGCGTGCGGCAGCGCTTGCGCCAGCCGTCCATGCGTCCGAGCGCGCTCAGCTCTCTGGGGAACTGGCACACGTAGAAAAACAGGTCGTAGTCCTGCTCGACTTTGCGCGGCTGTGCATTGGAGAGGGCAGGCCGCCCGCTCAACCGATGCAGTGCAGAGGCGCCGCGATGCTTCAGTTCGTTGAGCAGATACGACACACCCGGATTGACCCCGCGCCCGCTGGTGTACTCCGCTGCGGGCGGGCACAGCAGGTCTGCATGTTCCAGGCTGCCGATGACATTGAGCAAGGCATAGGCCTGCCCGTTGAAGGCCTCTGGCCAGGCCTGGTAATTGGAGGCCAGCAGGACCGAGCGCGTTGCGTCCATCGATACTCCTTCGGTGATCGCACCTGCCAACCGGCCGCCACTGCTTTTACTCGGGTGGGTAAAACAACGCACGCCTCAGACCAAGGCCAGGAAAACGTTCGTCGCCTCGCATCACTGTGCGGTTCAACATAACCCGACCTAAATAATAAGAGCAGATAGTGAGAAAAGAGTGATACCGGTCGCGAAAATCCTGTGCGCTATGGTGTAAGCCCGCTGAGTTGCCGATGGTTTGAGGCCGAACATGCACGACGTTGAATGTGTGGTGGTGGGCGCAGGCGTGGTGGGGCTGGCGATTGCGCGTCACCTCGCGCTGCAGGGGCGTGCGGTGTTGGTACTGGAATCGCAGGCCGCGATCGGCACTGGCAGCAGTGCGCGCAATAGTGAGGTGATCCACGCGGGTCTCTACTACCCGGCCGGGTCGTTGAAGGCGCAGTTGTGCGTCAGCGGCAACACCGTGTTGTATGCCTATTGCGAGCAACGTCACGTGCCGTATCGGCGTTGCGGCAAATTGATCATTGCGTGCGATCACGCGCAACGCGAACAACTCGACCGGCTGCATCACAACGCGGTGGCCGGTGGTGCGCACGGTGTTGCGCCGCTCAGTCAGGCGCAGGTGCGGGAGCGCGCGCCGCAGCTACGTTGCGTTGCCGCTCTGGAGTCCACCGCCACCGGCATCATCGACAGCCATGCATTGATGCTGGCATTGCTGGGCGATGCAGAAGCGCACGGCGCCACCGTGGCGCTGCGCACGACGGTGGAACACGTCGAGCCAAATGCAGCGGGATTCCGTCTTTCGATTGCAGGTGACGGCCATGCGCCGGTGTCGCTCACCTGCAACTGGCTGGTGAATGCAGCCGGCCATGGCGCGCCACCCCTGGCTGCCCGCACCGATGGTTTGCCCGCGCGTGCACAGGTGCGGGCCTACTTCGCCAAAGGCAGCTACTTCACGTTGGCCGGCCGCTCACCGTTTGGTCAATTGATCTATCCGCTGCCCGAACCTGGCGGCCTGGGCGTACATCTCACCCTGGACCTGCGCGGACGTGCACGCTTCGGCCCTGATGTGGAGTGGGTAAGTGCGCCCGATTACCACTGCGAGCCAACGCGGGCAGACAGCTTCGTTGCGGCGATACGGCGGTACTGGCCTGGCTTGCCGGAGGGCGCATTGCAGCCTGGCTATTGCGGCGTACGGCCGAAGATCAGCGGGCCCGGCGAGGCGGCCGCCGATTTCCGCATCGATGGGCCAGGCCTGCACGGCATCGCCGGGCTGGTGAATCTGTTCGGCATCGAATCGCCGGGGTTGACCTGCTGCCTGAGCATCGCCGCGCACGTTGCCGCGTTGCTGGAAGATCGCCCATTGCAGGCCAGCACTGGTAGCGCTACCCACGCATCGCCGCAAGCGGCAGCCACGTCCTGCTGACAGGAGTGCAAGATTTGCACAGCGAGCGCAGCCGTTTTTTCCGACACCCCATGTACGTGCACCGTGTGGCCTGCATTTGCGGGTTGGCACGATTGTTGCGTTGACCCCATTACCAATGGCGTACCAACGAAGCATCGAGAGGAGGCACAGTGGAAGACGGACAGAACGTTACTCGTAGCCGGCGCGGCTTTGCCGCATTGGATCCTGAAAAGCGCCGCGTGTTGGCCAGCAGCGGTGGAAAAGCCGCCCACGCCAGCGGCAATGCACATGAATTCACCAGCGACGAAGCACGTGAAGCGGGTCGCAAGGGCGGCCAGGCAGTCAGCCGCGACCGCGATCATATGTCGCGTATCGGCAGCAAGGGTGGCCGTTCCAAGCAGGCCAAGCCGCAGGAAGAAGCAGTCTAAATCCGCCGTTCGGCGCGCCGATGGCGTGCCGGTGCGGGTTGCAGCACGACAGGCTCTGCGTCAGCTGGATGCAGAGCCTGTTGCGTTTTTGGGAAGGCACTTCGCGATGTCATTCGAGGTGTGCAGGCACAAACGATTGCAGCACTCCATCGCTTGAGGTCGCCTGATGGCGATTGGATTGCAAAGGTGCAGCCTTCAATCTGTTGGTGCGCAACGCATCGGCAGGGGTGAGGAAAATTTTGCACACCTTGTGCGGCGCTGCCATCGATTGCAGGGAAATTCTTCACCCTCCCTGTCGCACCGCTGACAGTGTCTGCAGGATTTGCAGAGCTGGCCAGACCCTGATTCTCTCGTCTCGGCCCATTCGCTGGGTCGTGATGTCAATTGCATGTAGACGTCCCACTGCGCGCTCACCTGGTGCAGCCGTGTCTTTCATGCGGTGCGCGCCACGCTGGAGTCCTCGCACATAACAGGAGATGTCGCATGGCCGAACCCCAAGAAAATTTGATGGACTGGTTGCGCGATGCGCATGCCATGGAGCAGCAGGCCGAGCAGATGCTCAAGGCCCAGGCGGCGCGCATCGAGCATTATCCTCAGCTCAAGGCACGTCTCGAGCAGCACCTGGAAGAGACGCTGGGCCAGCAGCGCCTGGTCGATTCCTGTATCGAGCGCCTTGGCGGTTCGCCGTCGGTGATCAAGGACACCATGGGCAAGATGGCCGCGTTCGGCCAGGCCATGGGCGGCATGACCACCTCCGACGAAATCGTCAAGGGTGCGATGGCCGGCTATGTGTTCGAGAATCTGGAAATCGCCACCTATACCGCGTTGCTGGGTGCAGCCAGGACGGTGGGCGATGTGCAAACCCAGCGCGTGTGCGAGCAGATACTGGAGCAGGAGCATGCAATGGCCGACTGGTTGCTGGACTATCTGCCGCAGTTGACCGAAGAATTCCTGGTGCGGGATGCAACCCCGGGCGTCATTGCGAAGAAGTGAGCCGCAACGCGGGGCACCACGCTGTGGATTGGTAGACACAAAGGTCCTGCGATGCAGGGCCTTTCTTGTTCCGAGACAGGCTTGGATGCGGCAGCATGCGCGATCTGGCGCTGCCATGGACCGGCTTGTTCGCAACGCTTACCCTTGTCGGTCTTTCGACAAACGGTTGCAGTGATGACAGAGCACGCGGCTTATCCGATCGGCAGTGCAGGGCACCCCTGGGGTGAGGCAGAGCGCAGTGCATGGCGTGCACGCCAGCTGCGCCAGCGCAGTTATGCCGACGATGTCGTGCAGCCCATCGAGCGCATGGATGCGCGCTTTGAACGCGTGCACTACGCAACGATCAGCGCGGCAACCGAACACTATCGGCTGATCGCACTGCGCACTGCCGACTGGGACCCTGCGCTGCCGTGTGCACTGGTCACCGGCGGTGTGCATGGTTATGAAACCAGTGGCGTGCAGGGCGCACTGCAGTTCCTGCAGCAACACGCCGCCCATTACGCGGGCCGGATCAACCTGCTGGTGGCGCCCTGCATCAATCCGTGGGGGTATGAGCGCATCCAACGCTGGAATGCCGATGCAATCGATCCGAATCGTTCCTTTCGCCAGGCCAGTCCTGCAGCAGAATCGGCCGCGTTGATGCAGCTGGTCGCCGCACTGCCTGGGCAGATGCACGTGCATATCGATCTGCACGAAACTACCGACAGCGACGAAACCGAATTCCGCCCGGCGTTGGCCGCGCGCGACGGTGTTGCGTACGTGCCGGGCGCTATTCCGGATGGTTTCTATCTGGTCGGCGACAGCGAAGATCCGCAGCCGGAATTTCAGCAGGCCGTGATTGCGGCGGTGGCGCAGATCACCCACATCGCGCCTGCCGACGCGCAGGGCCAACTCATCGGCGCAGCTGTGGTGGGCCATGGTGTCATCAACTATCCGGTGCGGCGTCTGGGCTTGTGCGCCGGCGTGACGCAGGCACGCTATCGCACCACCACCGAGGTGTATCCGGACAGCCCGTGTGCAACGCCTGCGCAATGCAATGCGGCGCAGGTGGCGGCCATCTGTGCGTCACTGGATTACGCGCTGGCGCATGCGTGAAGACGCGCAGCCGGGAAAAGCAGGTCACAACGAATTCGGAGATCAGCATGCCGCATGACACGGCCTGGCACGGTGGTATCTGGCTCAACCGGCCGAAGACAGTGGAGATCGATGGCGACACCTTGGAGGTGGTGACCGACCAGGCCACCGACTTCTGGCGCCAGACCCATTACGGATTTACCCGCGATAGCGGGCATTTTCTGGGTGTCGCAGCTGCAGCGGGTTTCACCGCGCAGCTGCGCGTGCGCGCCCAATACGCATCGCTCCACGACCAGGCTGGCATCATGGTGCGCGTGGACGAGCAGCGCTGGGTCAAGGCGGGCATCGAACTCAGCGACGGCCGCGCGATGCTCAGCAGCGTGCTGACCAATCCGGTGTCGGACTGGGCCACCGGTCCCTACGAAGCCGATCCGAAGGATTTCTGGATCCGCGCCACCGTTGCCGAGGGCGTGTTGCGTCTGCAGGTTTCTGCCGATGGATGCAGCTGGCCGCTGATCAGGCTTTGCCCGTTCCCGGTGGCCGACGCCTATCGGGTCGGGCCGATGTGCTGCACGCCGGAGCGCGCGGGGTTGAAGGTGCGCTTCTCCGACTGGACGCTGGGTCCACCATTGGGCAAGGCGCTGCACGATCTGAGTTGAACGCTGCGCTCACGGCAGCCGCTGCGCGGCCAGCGCCTGCGCAACGTAAGCGGCCACCAGGTGCGCTTCCATCGGGCGGGAGAGCAGATAGCCCTGCGCTTCGTCGCATCCCCAGCTACGCAACAGCGCGATTTCGTCGGCATGTTCGATGCCTTCGGCCACGGTGCGATAGCCCAGCGCATTGGCCAGCCGCACCACCGCCTCGGCGCGCATCTGCATGCCGGCCTTGGTGGCAATGCCGGTGACCAGCGAGCGATCGAGCTTGAGCACGTTGACCGGCAACTCGGTGAGGTAACCGAAGTTGCTGTAGCCGGTGCCGAAATCGTCGATGGCCACGCTGACGCCGGCATCGCGCAGTGCGCGTAGCCGAGGGACTGCTTCCACATTGCTGCGCAACCAGCGGCCTTCAGTGATTTCCAATTCGATCCGCGAGGTGGGGATCGCCAGTTCCCTGCAGCGATTGATGACATCCGCAGCCAGATTGAGGTTGCCGAAATCGCGTGAGGACAGATTGATCGAGATCGAGAAATCCAGCCCCTGTGCCCGCCACTTGGCCAGCTGCACCAGCGCAGTTTCGATCACCCAGTTGGTGACGGTGCACATCAGGGCGGTCTTTTCGAACAGCGGAATGAATTCGTCCGGGCCGATCGGGCCAAGACTGGCGTGGTGCCAGCGCAGCAGTGCTTCGAAACCGGTCACCGACAGGTCGGCAAGGTCGATGCGCGGCTGAAACACCAGCCGGAAATCGCCGGCATCCAATGCACGTTCTGCGTCCAATGCCAGGCGGTAAGAGCGTTGAATCGCATCGTCGTGCAGGGCGCTGTACCAGCACACGATGGCGTGGTTGTTGATCGCATCGCCCAACGCCACCAACCCCTTGCGCATGACATCGTTGGTGTCGGGTTGCTGCGGTGCAAAGCGCACAACACCGGCGTGAAAGGTCAACGACATCGGCACGCCGGCCGCATCCATCGGCTGATGCAGCATGTCCCGCAGATCGAGCAACAGGTCTTCCATTTCGTCGGGCGCAGAGTTCAACAGAAAGAACGCAAACCGCATCGGTGCCACGTGATACACGGTGGCCTTGCCACGCAGTGCACGGGTCAGCACGTAGCTGGCGTGCCGTATCAGCTCTTCCAACGGTTGCATGCCCAGCGCCTGACGCGCTTCGTTGGCGGCCTGGGTGTCGTAGACCTCGATGAAGGAGGCGATGGTCGGCACGCAATGACTGCCGAAGGCGAGAGCATCCAGATCCGATTGCAGCTGGCGCGCATTGAGCAGGCCGCTATGCGGCTCGCGACGGCCGGCTCCGAACTGCAACTCAAGTTGCGCGGCGGCCACGTTGGCGAACATCAGCAGTTGCTGATGCTCCTGGCTGGCCAGATGGCGCTCACGCGTATCGATCACGCACAGCGTGCCGGAGACGCCGGTTTGCGGCGTGCCGACCGGCACACAGGCGATGAAGCGCGCAGGCAACCCCGGGAAGGCTGCATCGCCGAGCTGAATCGGTGCCAGCGCGGAGTGGCCGATCAGCTCCGAAACGCCGTTGGCGGCGGCATTGACCTGGCAACACGACGCGATGGCCTGTTCAACGTGGCCGATGCTGATGCCGCGCGCCGCCAGCACACGTAAGCGGCCGCCTTCGGTAATGGTCAGCGCAGCAGCAGGCGCTACCAACGCGTGGCAGACCAGGCGTGCGATCTGATCGAGCGGCTCCATCCCACCCAGATCGATCGGCACGCCGGACCAGTCGAAGTGCCGTTCCTGCGTTTTGTCGTCCAGAGCAAGCGTCATGTCGTCAGAGTCCGTGTTGAAGATCACACACTGCATTGCTACTAGGGCCTGTTAACACTAATGGCCCGAGCGATTAAACTATTGAGCATGGAGATCACGCCAGCACAATTTTCTCTGATCGAACA
>NZ_MDFM01000053.1 GCF_002939985.1 Xanthomonas hortorum pv. cynarae
TTGAACCCACGATCAGTCACTTGCCGGACCGCCTCGATCTTGAACTCATCCGTATATCGCTTGCTGCTCATAGACACCTCCGAATCAGCCATTTTCCATGGCCTTGGGATGTCTAGGAAACCCTGGGCGTATCATTCGCGGTCGCCCGAAAAAGCGCAGACGTTGAAGGTGAAAGGCGCCGATGTGTTGCATGCAACGCTGGACGATCTGGACAGCCTGCGTGCGGCCGCCCGCGCTGCCGATGGCGTGATCCATCTGGCCTTCAATCACGATTTTTCCCGCTATACCGAAAATGCCGCGCAGGATCGCCTGGTGATCGACACGCTGGGCGACGCCTTGCAAGGCAGCGACAAGCCGCTGCTGGTGACCTCAACTTTGTCGGCGTTGCGTGCGTTCGGTCGGGTCGCCAGCGAAGCCGATCTGCCTGCGTCGGATCCGTCCTATCCGCGCCGTTCGGAAGAGGCCACACGTTTGCTCGGTGAGCGTGGCGTGCGTGCGGCCACCATTCGGTTGCCGTCCTCGGTCCACGGCGTTGGCGAAACCCATGGCTTTGTGCCGATGCTGATCGACCTGGCGCGCGAGAAGGGCGTATCGGCCTACATCGGAGAAGGCGCCAATCGCTGGCCGGCGGTGCATGTTGCTGACGCGGCCCGACTGTATCGGATGGCGCTGGAAGGCGCGACGCGTCAGGCCGCTTACCATGCCGTTGCTGACAGCGGGGTGCGATTCCGCGAGATCGCCGAGCGATCGGGCACAAGCTGGGCTTGCCGGTGGAGTCGCGCGATGCCGCGCATTTCGGTTGGTTCGCAGGCTTCGCCAGCGAAGATGTGCCCGCCTCCAGCGAGGCAACGCGACAGCAGTTGGGGTGGCAACCGAGCGGTCTGGGGTTACTGGCCGATATCGCGCAACCGGCGTATTACGCGGGCCGCTGAGTCGATACCGCAATCGCTGTGCGGCCGCAGATTGCGCGCGGCCGCGCAGCGATCAGGGCTCGCAAAATCGAGCGTGTCTGGATGCGTGGGCATCCAGCACACATGCGTGCCAGACGCGTTGGTCTCTGCGCTTGCGCAGCCTCTCATCGACTTGCGCATACCGCGTCATGCGGCTGCGCGCACAAGCATTCCACATCAAGCGCAGCGCTTACACAGCGCGTGGCGCTGCACTCACCGCGCTGCGCGCAGCAACGCATCCTCGGTGATCGCGTTGGTCAGTACGGTCGGCAATACCGCCGGTGGTGTGCCGGGCCCGTAGACCACGTACAACGGCACACCGACCGCCTGGTGCTGGTCGAGAAAGGCGCTGATCTTGGGGTCGACGTTGGTCCAGTCGCCCTTCATGTAGACCGCATCGACCCGGCGCAATGCATCGCGGAACTCGGCGCTGCTCAGCACGTTCTTTTCGTTGGCCTTGCAGGTCACGCACCAGTCGGCGGTCATGTTGACGAACACCACGCGGTTGTCGGCGCGCAGGCGGTCGAGCAATTGCGGCGAGAATGTCACCACGCCTTCGGCGGCGGTGGCGGCCGGCAGGCTGAGGCGGGTGACCGCAATCACCGGCACGATGGCCAGCAGCAGCATCACCGCAGCCAGGCCCATGCCGATGCGATGGCTCTTCCAGCGGCTGCGCTCGAAGCAGAACAGGCCCAGCGCCAACAACGTGGCGCCGACCAGCATCAGTGCCAGCGCATCCACGCCGCGCTGCTTGCCCAGCACCCACAACAACCAGATCGCGGTGAGATACATCGGGAACGCCAGCACCTGCTTGAGCGTTTCCATCCACGCCCCGGGCGTGGGCAGGCGCCGCGCCAGCGAGGGAATGAAGCCGATCAGCAGGAACGGCAGCGCCAGGCCCAGGCCCAGCGCCAGGAACACCAGCATCGCCAGCAGCGCCGGCGCGGTGAACGCATACGCCAGGGCGGTGCCCATGAACGGGGCGATGCAGGGGCTGGCCACCACGCAGGCCAGCACGCCGGTGAAGAAATCGCCCAGCGGGCCGTTGCGCGATGCCAGCGATTGGCCGATACCGCCCAGATTGCTGCCCAGCGTGAACACGCCCGACAGGCTCAGGCCCACCGCAAACATCAGATACGCCAGCGCGGCGACGAACCACGGCTGCTGCAGCTGGAAGCCCCAGCCGGCCGCTTGCCCTGCCGCGCGCAGGCCGATCACCAGCCCACCGATGGCGGCGAATGACACCAGCACGCCCAGCGAGTACCAGATGGCATGGCTGCGCGCATGGCTGCGGCTCTCGCCGCTGTGCGCCAGGCCCAGCACCTTCAGCGACAGGATCGGCAGCACGCACGGCATCAGGTTCAAGATCAACCCGCCGAGCAGGGCCAGCACCAACATGGCCAGCAGGCCTTTTTCGGTATGCGGCGGCTGGGTGCGTTGCGGGTTGCCGGCCGAGGCGTCGGCAGCCGGGGCTGTGCTGGCGTCGGGCCTTGCGGCAGGCGCCGGTTCGCTGGGCGTCTGCCCGGCGGCTAGCGGCGAAATCATCAGCGGCGCGGTCTGCGCCTGGTTTTGCGGCGACACCGTGCCGGGCGGCAACTCCAGCGCGACGCGGCGGGTCATCGGCGGGTAGCAGATGCCGTCGGTCTGGCAGCCCTGGAAGGTCGCTACCAAGGTCACCTTTGCCGGATCTGCGTGGTCGCGCAGCAGCGGCAGGGTGACTTCGGCCTGGTCGAAATACACCACCACATCGCCGAAATGCTCGTCGCGGTGCGCTTTGCCCTGCGGCCAGCGCGGCAGCCCGGTCCGCACGTCGCCGGCGCCTTCCAGTGCCAGCGAGGTGCGGTCGCGGTAGATGTAATAGCCGGGCGCCGGGGTGAAGCGCAGCAACAGGCTGTTGCCGTCGCCGACGATGGCTTCGAAGCTGAAGGCCTGCTCGGCCGGCAGCGGCAGTGCGTCCACGCCAGCTGCCTGGCCGGTGCTGCCGAACAGGCGCGGGGCGGAGGCTGGGGCACGCGGCACCAGCGACCCCAGGTTTTCGCGCTGTGCGGCAGGCGCAGCGGGCGAGGCCGATGCAGCCGAAGCATCTGGCAGGCTTACGCGCAGTTCGCGACGCTGCGGCGGGTAGCACACGCCGGCATCGGCGCAGCCCTGGTATTGCACCTGCAACACGGCGGTTTGCAGCGCAGGCTCGGCCTTGCCGGCCAGCTTGGCCTGCAGCTGCTTGCGGTAGGTCTGCACCTGGCCGAAGAACTCGTCGTGCTTGCTCTGCCCTTCCGGCAGCGCCAGTTCACCGGCGGCAAAGCCTTGCCCGGCTTTGACGCTGATGCGGTGGCGATACAGGTAATAGCCCGGCGCGATCTTCCAGCTCAGCGCGATGCTGTCGCGGCTATCGGCCGTGGCGCTCAGCGTGAATGCCTGATCCACCGGCAGCAGGTCGGCCTCGGTGACGGCGGCCTGCGCGGGCAATGGCGCCACCAGCGCCAGCGGGGCGGCGAACAACGGTACGGCCAGCAATGCGCAGCGGGCGATCCAGCGGGACAGAGACTTCATGGACGTCAGGATTCCTTGCGGGTTTCGGCCCGGACCCAATCGAGATATGCCGGCAGCCCGGCGCTGGCTTGGACCGCAACCGCCTCCGGCAGTTCATACGGATGCAGTGCCTGCAGCCGCGCAATGGCGTCGGGCAGGCGGTCTTCCCAGGTCTTGATCAACAGCTGCACTTCCTGACTGCGCTCGATCGCCCCATTCCAGCGGTACAGCGACTGCACGCCGGGCACCTGGGTGACGCAGGCGGCCAGGCGCTCGTTGAGCAGCGCGTGCGCAATGCGATCGGCGCTGTCGGCATCCGGGCAGGTACTGAACAACACATGGAGGGAAGAGGCGCTCACGTAGCTGCGCAGTGTAATCCTCTGCTTACGCGGGATCGACCGCACGTTCCGGAACGCGGCGTTGACTTCGCGCAATACAGCTTTCGGCGATCGATGCGGACAGCGTCTTGGCAGTCGGGCACTGATGACCGGCAAGGTTCGGTGCGATGACCGGCTGCGCGGGAGCGCCAGCGCTGCGGTGGTCCAGGGCGCGAATGGAGTCGGCCAGGATAATGTCGCCAGGCCGGCATTCGAGCTGCATCCGAAGCCGATTGGCCGGTGAACCACATGCACCGGCCCGACGCACCGGGCGCCGGGCCAGGATGGATCAATATGCCTAGGCCCGACGCCTCAAGCGCCGGGCCGGGATGGATCAATTGGCCAGCTGGCAGCTGGCCGGCTTGGCCGAGGTGAACAGGCTCGAGGTCGCCCATTCGGGGTGATCCACGAACGGATTGCGGTTGCCCTGGAAGCTGAAGACCACCTGGTTGCGCGCACGTTCGGCATCGTCCGGCGGGTCGGCCTGGTGCCAGGCCAGCAGCGTGGACAACAGGCCCATATAGGCCGGCGAGGCCGAAGTCTGCACGATCTTGCTGCGGTCGTCGGTGAGCTCCAGGTCCGGCTCGGACTGCCCGGTGGGCGCATCAAGGCCGCCTTCGTAGCGGATCGCCATGTACATCACTGCACGCGCCATGTCGCCTTTGCGCTTGCCCCACACTTCGAAGGTGCCACCGTTGCCGTCGGGCGTGCGCACCCAGTTGGAATTGCCCGGATAGCGCCCGCTGCCGCCGCCACTGCCGTCGTTGACCTCGGTGACCCGCTCGCCGCAGCTGCTGGTGCAGGTGGCGTAGGGCTTGTTGCCGCGGTCGGCGTTGAAGGCGGTGTCGGTCAGATACAGCATGTGGGTATCGGTGTAGGGCGCATACGGCAACCCCTTGTCGCCGCTGGCGCTGCCGAAGCCCAGCGAGTTGGGCCAGGTGTGCTCGCGGTTGTAGGTCAGCCCGCTACCGGTGCCGGCACGGTCGCTGCCCTTGGCGTAGCTGCGGTTGCGGTAGGCGTCCAGGATCCGGCCGCTGTTGTTGGGATCTTCGTCGGCCATTTCCAGAATGGTCCAGGTGCTAGTGCCCGAGCCGCTGTACGGGTAGACCGTGTGGCCCTTGATCACGGTGTGCAGCGAGCAACGCAGCTGGCTGGCGTTGGCGGTGTTCACCCGCGAGTAGTAGCCGGTGCCGCCGCCGCTGGCCGTGGCCACGGTGAAGGCGATCGACTGGTTGGCGGCCGGGCTCAGCCCGCTGGCGTCGCGGATGGCGCTGGCGCTGATCGCCAGGGTGCAGCGCTCGCCGCCGACCAACGCGGTGTTGGTGGACAGGCTGAAGCGGGTACCGCTGGTCGGGTAGCTCAGCGCCACCGTGCCGGAGCTGGCGCAGCTCAGCGCGAAGGCGCCGCTGCTCGGCGTCACCGCCTCGCTGAAGCCCACCGCCAGATCGCCGGCTGCCGGGAAGTTGGTGGCGCCCTGGGTCGGGGTGGTGCTGGTGATCGAAGGCGCAGCGCCGGTTTCGCCGCCACCGCCGTTGCCGTTGAAGCTCTGGCCGCGATTGCAGGCGCCGAAGGTTTGCGCCGACGAGCCGGCCCAGCTGAAGTTGGCCGCGCTGCTGCCGGTGCCGGTGAGTTGCAGCGAACTGCCGACCGCGCTGCTGTTGCTCTCGCTGACCGGCAGGTTCTGGCTGGTGATGCCTGCGGCGGGCCCGCCGCTGGCGGTGATGGCGCCTTCGTAACTGAGAAACTGCACCAGCTGGCCGCTGGGGTCGACCAGCGCCACGCCGTCGTTGGGCCCGTTCTGCACGCCATTGCTGGCGTAGCTGACCGTAGCCACGCGCACCTGGCTGCCGCAGCTGACCAGACTGCCGGCCGGCACCGCCGTGTTGGCATAGACCGTGGCCGCGCTCGGGGCGCTGCCGTTGTACAGATAGATGCGGTACCCGCTCAGCGATTCGCCGGCGGTGGCCACCACTTCCACGCCTTCGCCGCTGTCGCCGGAGGCGCCTGCGTCGTCGTAGTGTAGTTCGTTGATGAACACCGCGGCGTGGGCGGTGGGGACGGCCAGTGCGAACGCACAGGCCAGGGGAAGCACGCAGCTCAGGGACACAGCACGGGACGGCAACCTCATCGACAGCTCCTTGTGATCGGGGAATGCGTTACCGACTGTAAAACGTGCGCATGACAATCGGTGGAACCTGGTTCCACTTCGAGCCCATCGACTGAACCGGCCGGCGAAATTTTTTTGCCCCCAGCCCTTGAAAGCCGCCCACGCAGCACAATCTTTGGCCCGCACCCGCTCTGTCGGGTTTTTTCCGCGCGCTGTGCTGGCAGTCGTCACATACGAGTGCTAACATCGCCGATAATTTCCAGGCCAATCAATCACTTAAGAGGGTCTTTCTCTATGAGCATCAAGCCGCTTCACGACCGCGTTGTAGTCAAGCCGATCGAAGCCGACGAAGTTTCCGCCGGCGGGATCGTGATTCCGGATTCGGCCAAGGAAAAGTCCACCAAGGGTGAAGTCGTCGCCATTGGCGCCGGCAAGCCCCTGGACAACGGCAGCCTGCGCGCGCCGGTGGTCAAGGTCGGCGACAAGGTCATCTACGGCCAGTACGCCGGCAGCAGCTACAAGGCCGAGGGCATCGAGTACAAGGTGCTGCGCGAAGACGACATCCTGGCGGTCATCGGCTGATCAGGCGCTATGCGCCGGGAATCGGGAGTTGGGAATCGGGAATGGGCAAAGCGGCTAACGCCCTTCGCCATCCCATCCCGCCCCGATTCACGCTGTTGATCTACCGATTCCCCATTCCCTATTCCCCATTTCCGGAGTTACATACAAATGGCTGCTAAAGACATTCGTTTCGGTGAAGACGCACGTACCCGTATGGTCCGTGGCGTCAACGTGCTTGCCAATGCCGTCAAGGCAACCCTGGGCCCGAAGGGCCGCAACGTCGTGCTCGAAAAGAGCTTCGGCGCGCCGACCATCACCAAGGACGGCGTCTCCGTCGCCAAGGAAATCGAACTGGCTGACAAGTTCGAGAACATGGGCGCGCAGATGGTGAAGGAAGTCGCGTCGCGCACCAACGACAACGCCGGCGACGGCACCACCACCGCCACCGTGCTGGCCCAGGCCCTGATCCGCGAAGGCGCCAAGGCTGTGGCCGCCGGCATGAACCCGATGGACCTCAAGCGCGGTATCGACCAGGCCGTCAAGGCCGCCGTCATCGAGCTGAAGAACCTCTCCAAGCCCACCACCGACGACAAGGCGATTGCCCAGGTCGGCACCATCTCGGCCAACTCGGACGAGTCGATCGGCAACATCATTGCCGAAGCGATGCAGAAGGTCGGCAAGGAAGGCGTGATCACCGTTGAAGAAGGCTCGGGCCTGGAAAACGAGCTGGACGTGGTCGAGGGCATGCAGTTCGATCGCGGTTACCTCTCCCCGTACTTCATCAACAACCAGCAGAGCCAGTCGGCCGATCTGGACGACCCGTTCATCCTGCTGCACGACAAGAAGATCTCCAACGTGCGCGACCTGCTGCCCGTGCTGGAAGGCGTGGCCAAGGCCGGCAAGCCGCTGCTGATCGTCGCTGAAGAAGTCGAAGGCGAAGCGCTGGCGACCCTGGTGGTCAACACCATCCGTGGCATCGTCAAGGTCGTGGCCGTCAAGGCACCGGGCTTCGGCGACCGTCGCAAGGCGATGCTGGAAGACATGGCCGTGTTGACCGGCGGCACCGTGATCTCCGAGGAAGTGGGTCTGGCGCTGGAGAAGGCCACCATCAAGGACCTGGGCCGCGCGAAGAAGGTGCAGGTCTCCAAGGAGAACACCACCATCATCGACGGCGCCGGCGACTCGGCCACGATCGAAGCCCGCGTTGGCCAGATCAAGACCCAGATCGAAGACACCTCGTCCGATTACGACCGCGAGAAGCTGCAGGAACGCGTGGCCAAGCTGGCCGGTGGCGTTGCAGTGATCAAGGTCGGCGCTTCGACCGAAATCGAAATGAAGGAAAAGAAGGCCCGCGTCGAAGACGCCCTGCACGCCACCCGTGCAGCCGTCGAAGAAGGTGTGGTCCCGGGCGGCGGTGTGGCCCTGGTGCGTGCGCTGGTGGCCGTCGGTAACCTGACCGGTGCCAACGAAGACCAGACCCACGGCATCCAGATCGCCCTGCGCGCCATGGAAGCCCCGCTGCGCGAAATCGTGGCCAATGCCGGCGAAGAGCCGTCCGTGATCCTGAACAAGGTCAAGGAAGGCACCGGCAACTACGGTTACAACGCGGCCAACGGCGAGTTCGGCGACATGGTCGAGTTCGGCATCCTGGACCCGACCAAGGTCACCCGTTCGGCGCTGCAGAACGCAGCTTCGATCGCCGGCCTGATGATCACCACCGAAGCCATGGTGGCCGATGCCCCGAAGAAGGACGAGCCGGCAATGCCGGGCGGCGGTGGCGGCATGGGCGGCATGGGCGGTATGGATTTCTGATCCAGCCACTCGGTTGTTGCATCACAAAGGACCCCGCCGAAAGGCGGGGTTTTTTTGTGGGCGTCGATATGTGGGGAGGTCGATGCGTCGCTGAAATCACGACATGGGCTGCACGCGCTGTTGTAGGAGTCCGTTTGCGCTGGTGAGGCCTAGCCGATCGCGTTGGGCATGCCGTGGTGATCTTCCGGGTTGTTGCCGCATTACGAACGAGGCTTGCTTGCGCCGCTGCAGACGCATCGGCATGCTCGGCTGGATGCGGTGTTGTGTCGTAGCGATGCCGCTCTCTGCGCTGCGTGTGGTTGCACCCGCGTCGCAGTCCAGCCATCTCCAGGAGAACGCCGATGCGTCGTCTGACCGCCCAGGATTTCCACCCCGATCTGCTCGCGCTGTACGACGGCTATGTGCACGGCAAACTCAGTCGGCGCGATTTTCTCGACCGCGCCGCTGCGTTCGCGGTGGCCGGGTTGAGTGCGGCGGCGATCCTGGAATCGCTGAGCCCCGACTACGCGCTCGCCACGCAAGTGGAGTTCACCGACCCGGACATCGTGGCCGAGTACATCACCTATCCCTCGCCCAACGGCCATGGCCAGGTGCGCGGCTATCTGGTGCGGCCGGCCAAGGTCACCGGCGCGGTGGCGGGCGTGGTGGTGGCGCACGAAAACCGCGGTCTCAATCCGTATATCGAAGATGTCGCGCGGCGCGTGGCCAAGGCCGGCTTTGTCGCGCTGGCACCGGATGGCCTGAGTTCGGTTGGTGGGTATCCCGGCAACGACGAAAAGGGCCGCGCGCTGCAGGCGCAGGTCGACCCGACCAAGCTGATGAACGATTTCTTCGCCGCAGTGGAGTTTTTGATGAGCCGCGAGCGCACCACCGGCAAGGTGGGCATTACCGGCTTCTGCTATGGCGGCGGCGTAGCCAATGCGGCGGCGGTGGCGTATCCCGAGCTGGCGGCGGCGGTGCCGTTCTATGGCCGTCAGCCCACCGATGCCGAGGTCGCCCGCATCCGCGCGCCACTGCTGCTGCATTACGCCGCAGAGGACGAGCGCGTCAATGCCGGCTGGCCGGCGTACGAGGCCGCGCTCAAGGCGCAGCGCAAGGTCTATCAGGCCTACGTGTATGCGGGGACCAACCACGGTTTCCATAACGATTCCACGCCGCGTTACGACAAGGCGGCCGCAACCCTGGCCTGGGATCGCACCATCGCGTGGTTCCGGCGATACCTGGTGTGAGTGGGTCGGTGCGGTCGTTGTAGTGTCGCCGATTACGCGCCGTTGGCGAGCGCGCCTCAGTGCGCCCTGACGCTAGCGCTGGCCGGGGTTCGGAGCGGGTCGGGGGTGATCGCGCGTGGCGAAGCCCTGGTGTTGGCTGTTGCATCACACACAAGACCCCGCCCAAAGGCGGGGTCTTGTGTGTGCGCTCCACTACAGCGCAGGTGCGTGCTGGCAGCCCATTGCGGTCGGTTGCAATGTCAGGGCGAGCCCGCTGTGCGCAGTGTTGCGTCATGGCTGAGTGGGTGCGGTTGCGCAATCGCTTCCGGTTCCGGGGAGGCGGTCTGTACCGCGACCTCGGCAGCCTCGTCCATCTCGGTGACTTCGGAGATTTCGGTGATCGTGACGCTGTTGCCGGGCCTGGTCTCCGCACCCGCGCCCGCGTCCTCGATCACTTGCAGCGCGATATCTCCAACCATCTGCTCGTAATGCTGCGCCTGTTCCGGCGACAGACTTGCCACATAATTCGCCGTGTCTTGTACGGTCTGGATCAGCTCTTCGGGCGAGGACGGCATGCGGGTTGCGAGCGGAGTGCCATCGGGCCCCTTGAACACCCGCATGACCTGACGCCCGCCCCAGTTCATCGCCAGTTCCGCGCCACGCGCCATTGGGCCAGGCATCGTCATCGACATCAGCGACATGATCGCGCCTGCGTAGTAGGGCGATGCGGACGATGCTTCGATCAAGCTCTTGTCTGCGAACGTCTTGGACAGTTTTTCCACACCCAGCGCCAGTGCCATGACCATGCTGCCGGAGCACATGGCCTTGAAGCGCTCCATCGTGTCCTGGCGGGTCGCGTGCTTGTTCAACGCCGACTGCATCATCACGGTCGTCACCACGGCCGAGTCGGCCAGCAGGTCCACCGTGCCGATCCGATCCGGCTGGATCAGGTAGACGGTCAGCCCGGTCACGCCGGCACCCAACAATGCCAATGCCAATTTGGAAGAGAAATCCTGGTTGGTCAGTTGGCGCGGGATGGTGACTGGCTGGTCCTGGTCGACTTGCAGCGCAGTGCTCAGTCGCTTGCTGCACTGATCGAGCGTCTCCAGCAGATGCGTGCATTGAGCATTGAGCGTGCGGGTGAGTTCGTGCCCTGTGCCGGGTTCGGTAAAGTTTCGGCGCGCTTGTTGAAAAGCGTCGCGGCCGTGCTCCAGAGCGGCGCAGATCTCGTTGAGTTGCGTGCGCAGTTGCTGGCTGATCTGTCCGGGCGTCAGGCGCGCACGCAACCGCTGAGCCTGCGTCTGAAGGCCGGCACGGTCTGCGATACCCGCGCCCAGGTGGGAGACACCATGCTGCATTCGATTGCCGAGCGCGTTGAGGCTGTTCCAGAGAAAGGGCGTCAGCACGAGCGCTGTGCAGGCCGTGGATGCGGCCGCGGCAAATCCCAGGTTGTTTTCCACCGCTTCGGCCTGCTGTCGCATGGACGGGTTGCCGAATTTCTTTGGCAGTTCGGTGGTGAGAAACAATCCGTTGAGCAGGATGGCGTAGAAATGCATTTCGTTGGCTTCGCGCCCCAGCTGCCCGCCCATCAGCGGGAACGGAAGCCCATCGGCGGTGGGGCGCAGCGCCGATGCCGATAGACTCATCACGCCCTTGGTTGCTGCGGCAATGGAATAGGCGAAAGTCTTGGCTTGGTTGGCAAGCAGCGGACTGGGTACCACCAGGGGCCAGAGATTGACCAGATTGGCCAGCGACTTCAGCGCCCTCCCTGCTGCAGGTGTCCCATGCTCCAGCGGCTGCAGCGCATCTTCCACGGCTTTGACGTCGCTGAGCAATTGCTGACAAAAGCGTGTTTCCAGACCGGTTGCAGATTCGATGGCGCCGCGTAGCTGCGTGATCTGCTGGCGGCACGCGGCCAGGCTGTGCGGCGCGACCTGTTCCGGATCGGTGTGGCGCACCATTTGCAGAAATGCGGGATCGTCTGCATGCATCTGCAGCATGGTGCGCAGATCCGCCAGCGACCAGAGATCAGAAGCGGCCTTGGACACTGCAGCGGATGCATGCTGGACGCCGCTTGTCAGCGCGGAGTTCGCGCGCGCGGTAAGCGTTTTGGCAGTGGATAGAGCAGTCGCCCGTGCCGAGTGTGACGCCTGCGGTGCGGGCGAGGATGGCTCCACGGGCGACGTTGGCGCGGAACTGGCAGACGAAGTGCGTGAGCGGCTGCGCGGGACAAGTGCCGATAGCGCGGGGTTGACCGGGGGCTGTGTCGGCGATGCGGCAGGTTGCAGTTCCACGATACCTTCATCGTGCTTGCGTGCGTTCTGCAACTCGGCTGGCGAGGACGGGCCTGCCAACTGCGCTTTCTTGATCTCCATCGGATATCTCCGTTCGGTGGGGGACACCAAATCGCGGTGTTTGGTGTTCTTTCATGATCCGCGCGCGAGCACCCGGCTCAACCAGATATGCGAACTGGCGCGCTGCCACCGGAAGTGCCCAACCAGGCGGTGACAACGGTAGCGACGCTCCAACGTAGTGATTCCGGTGCCGCCAGCTGCGCATGGATGGGCACGCTGTGATCCGATCACACACCTGTAGCACAGCATCGAATGGGCTATTTTGAGGCGGGTGCCACGTATTTATGTCGGGGTGTTGACATCATAGTGACCGACACGCATCCCGCGACATGCCGCGCGGCTGGTGCTACAGGCTTGGCCGCGATTGCCGGGACCGGACCTTCCGCGCGGGGCCCTCAGCCGGAGCGCGGCGGGTCCGCGCTCCCGGCCTCTGTTCGCGGGGCGGGTTGGCTGTCATCGATCTCGGTGATGGTGACGCTGCTGCTGGGCCCGGCCTGCGCCGCGTCGCCGGCTTCCTGGATCGCTTGCAGCATGGATTCCCCCGCGATCTGCTCGTACTGATCCAACTCTTCCGGTGTCAGGCTCATCAGATACGCCAACGTGGTCCGCGTCCTCTCCTGCAGTTCTTCGACAGAGGAGGGAGCACTGGTTGCCAGCGGAGTGCCCTCCGGTCCGGTGAACAGGCGCTTAAGTCTGCTTCCTGCGAAATTCATCGCCAACTCAGCGCCGCGTGCGATCGGACCCGGCATCGTTACCGCCATCAGCGACATGACGGCGCCGGCATAAAACTGCGCGTTGGGCGAGGACTCGATCAGGCTCTTGTCGGCGAACGTCTTGGACAATTTCTCCGCGCCCAGCGCAAGCGCGATGACCATGCTGCCGCCGCACATGCCCTTGAAACGTTCCATTGCGTCCTGCCGCGTGGCCTGCTTGTTCCATACCGATTGCGCCATCACGGCCGTGACGATGCAGGTGTCGCTTAGCAGATTGATCGTGCCCAACCGATCCGGTTGGACAAGGTAGATGGTCGAGCCGGTCACCGCAGTGGCCAGTATCATCAGTGCCACCTTGGAGGAGACATCCTGGTTGCGTAGTTCGCGCGGCAGACTTGGCGTCTGGTTGCCATCCAGATGCAGCACGCTGGCGAGTCGTTTGCTGCACATGTCCAAGGTTTCCAGCAGGTGCGTGCATTGCGCATTCACCGTCCTGGTGAGTTCCCGCCCTCCATCCTGATGGACGAAGCTTCTGCGCGCCTGCTGAAAGGCGTCGCAGGCGGCGTCCAGTTGTTCGCGGATTTCCTGCAGCTGCAAGCGCACCTCTTGATTGATCCGGGCAGGCGTCAGGCGGGCACGCAGTTGCTGCGCCTGGTTGTTCAGTCCCGCTGCCTGTGCTGCGGCCGCGCCCAGGCGCGCCGTGTTGTCCAGCATCGTGTTGCCGAGTTTGCTGAGGCTGCTCCACAGAAATGGGGTCAACATAATCGCCGTGAAGCTCACTGAAATGCCTGCGGCATATCCCACACTTTGGCTGACCGCCTCGGCGTTTCTGCGCAACGCCTGATCGCCGAATTTCTTTGGAAGTTCGGTGGTGAGGAACAGCGTGTTGATCAGCACGTTGTAGAGATGCATTTCGTTCGCGTCGCGCCCTAGCTGGCCTCCGGCGAATGGAAACGGCAAGCCGTCGGCGCTGGGGCGCAGCGCCGAGGCCGACATCGCAAGCACGCCCTTAGTGGCCGTGGACATCGTGAAGGCGAAGGTTTTTGCCTGCTTGCCCATCAGCGGGCTGGGAACCACGACCGGCCAGAAATTGATGAGATTGCCGATCGACTTCAATACACGTGAGGTGGCCGGTGTGGCGTGGTCGAGCGGCTGCAGGGCGTTCATTACCGCCTTGATGTCGTCCAGCAACTGCTTACCCTGATGTGTTTCCAGCCCTTCTGTATTTTTGATGAGCTCGCCGAGCTCCTCCATTTGCTGTCTACAAGACGCCAAGGTGTGTTGCGTGGCCTGTTCCGGATCGCTGCCGCGCAGGATCGCCAGAAATGCGGGATCGTTTGCGTGCATCTGCAGCATCGTGCGCAGGTCGGAGAGCGACCACAGATCGGACGCGGCTCGCGATACAGCGGTGGATGCGTGGCGGACGCCGTTTGCCAATGCGGACTTCACGTGCGCGGTGATAGTCGCCGTAGCCGATGTGGCAGATGAGCTGCCCGATCGGCTGCGCGGGGCAAGTTCGGATAGCACCGGGTTGACCGGGGAGTGTGTCGGCGATGCGGCAGGTTGCAGTTCCACGATACCTTCATCGCGCTCGCGTGCGTTCTGCAACTCGGCTGGCGAGGACGGGCCTGCCGACTGCGCTTTCTTGATCTCCATCGGATATCTCCGTTCGGTGGGGGACACCAAATCGCGGTGTTTGGTGTTCTTTCATGATCCGCGCGCGAGCACCCGGCTCAACCGGATATGCGAACTGGTGCTCTGCCACCGGAAGTGTCCGACCAGGCGGTGACGGAGGTAGCGATGCTCCAACGTAGTGATTCCGGTGCTGCCAGCTGCGCATGGATGGGAACGCTGTGATCCGATCAGACGCCTGCAGGACAGCATCGAATGGGTTGTTTTGAGCTGGCCATCACATATGCATGTCAGCGTGTTGACACCGATGTCATCACAACCCTAGCGTCGCAGGGCAGGCGCTTGCGCCGAACGGTCGGGGGGCCATCGGACAGGGCGGCGGCGATGCAGTGCATCGCTCGCAGGCGTCGTTGCAGTGGAACGCCACGCCGGCCACGTCCGGCTTCTCCCGGGGATCTTATGAACTGCCGCAGTCATCGCCTTGCCTTGTCGATTTCCTTGTCGCTTGCCCTGTCCACCGCCGCGCAATCGGCCACTGCACAGCAATCCGAGCCCGATCAACCGCGCGCCACCTCCACGCTGGATGCGGTCAGCGTCACCGGCTCGCGCATCAAGCGCGCGCAGGTCGAAGGCGCGCAGCCGGTGGTCACCATCTCCGCGCAACAGATCCAGCAGGAAGGCTTCGCCACCGTCTACGACGTGCTCAACAGCATGAATCAACAGGGCTCGGTGGAAGCCGATACGCAATGGGGCTCGCACACGCCCAATGCCTCGCCGATCAATCTGCGCGACCTGGGGCCGGGCCGCACCTTGCTGTTGGTCAACGGCCACCGCGTGGCCGATTACCCGCTGCCGTACGGCGGGGAAAGCAACTTTTCCAACTACAGCAATATCCCCTCCGCGGCGGTGGAGCGCATCGAGATTTTGACCGGCGGCGCCTCGGCGATCTACGGCTCGGACGCGGTGGCCGGCGTGGTCAACGTGATCCTCAAGCGCGACTACCAGGGCGACCAGGTGCGGCTGCGCGGCGGCACTGCAACTGAGGGTGGGCGCGATAGTTTCGACGTGTCGTGGGCGGGCGGGCGCACCGGCGAAAACTGGAGCCTGACCTACGCGTTGCAGGCCACCCGGCGCGATCCATTGAGCGGGCGCGATCGCCCCGAGATGGACGACTCCGACGACATGTCCTATTCCAACTGGACTGGCCAGAACCGCCTGTACGGTTTCAATCCATTCACCGGCCTGAGCCTGGTCGATGCCAACAACAGCGAACGCCTGGCTCCACCGGCCGGCACCTGTGCGCGCTTCGGCGGCGAATTTATCGACGGGCAACGGCTGAGCTACAACCAGAACACCGGCGCGCTCACCAATGCAGGCGATTATTGCGGCGTGGCGCGCGATTACGGCGACTGGGGCCTGGTCACCGGCAGCGAGGATTATTCGGCCTATCTCTACGGCACCTGGAAGTTCGGCGAACACACCGAAGCGTGGGCCACGCTGTCGGCCAACCGCAGCATTGGCCGCTGGACCTACGACCCGCCCTACGCGTATCTGGGCCCGTTCCAGGACGCGAACACCGGCCGCTCGCTGTATGCGATCCGTCAGCTTACCCGTCGCGAAGCCGGCGGCTGGGATCGGCTCGCCAACTACAACAAGGAACAGTCCTGGGATCTGAGCGCCGGCCTGCGCGGTGTATGGGCCGATCGCTTCGATTGGGAGCTGAGCGTGGGCCGCTCGCGGTACACCGTCGACGAATACATCCGCACCGTGGATACCGCGCGCGCGACCGATTATTTTCTCGGCAGTCCCATCGGCACCGCCGCCGATGGCACATCGATCTACGCGATCAACGAAGCGCGGCTGTATGCGCCGCTGTCGTCGAACGAGTACGACGCGCTGGTCGCCAAATCGCATAACTCGGCGTATTCATGGGTAAATCAGGCCAGTTTCAGCCTCAGCGGCGATCTGGTGCAGGGCTGGGCCGGTCCGATCCGCTTCGCCACGGTGGCCGAAGTGGCCAAGCAGGGGTATCAGTTATCGCCCGACCCCTGTGCAAATGAATGCTATCCGGTCGATGTAGTGGACAGTGGGGGCGGCGAACGCCTGCGCAGCTCGGCCGGCCTGGAATTCCAGATCCCGTTGCTGTCCACGTTGAGCGCGAATGTGGCCGGTCGCTACGACCGCTATGGCAACTATCGCTCATCGGCCGCCATCGCCACCGATGTCGGCACGCAAAGCGACACCACCTGGAGCGCGGGTCTGGAATGGCGCCCGGTCGAGAGCCTGTTATTGCGCAGCACGCTGGCCACCAGCTTCCGCGCACCGGACATGCATTACGTGCTCGGCGAACCCAGCTCCACCAACCAGACCGTGATCGATCAATACCGCTGCATCGCCACCGGCGCGTCTCTCACCGGCGGCTGCAATGACGAGAACAGCAACATCTTCTACACCGTGGATGTGAATCGTCGCGGCACCCCGGATCTACGCTCGGAAACCGGCCGCTCATTCACCGGCGGGGTGGTGTGGGACATCGCGCAAGGCCTGTCGCTGAGCGTGGATTACTACCGCATCCAGCTGGAGGAAATGATCAAGGATCTGGACCGCGACGAGATCCTCTCGGCCGAAGCCGGCTGCCGCACCGGCACCACCATCAGCGGCGGCGCCTGGAACAATCCTGGCGGTGCCGGCTATTGCGACACCATCACCTCGCGCGTGCTGCGCAATGCCGATGGCACCATCGCCAGCATCGAGCGCGGCCCGATCAACCTGGCGCAGATGGAAACCTCCGGCATCGATGCCTCGCTGAAATATCGCCTTGCCACTGCAGGCTGGGGCAACTTCCAGTTGTCACTGGACTACAACACGCTGCTCGCCTATCGCGAGCAGATCTACCGCACCGACAGCGACGAAAACCGCCGCGACGAACGCGTGCGCAGCCGCGTGCGCGGCAGCGTGCATTGGGACAACGGCGGCGCCTGGGACTGGACGGTGTACTTCCGCCGGCTCGGCTCCATGCGCGCGGTCAACTGGGGTACCTGCGCGCGCTTCGACGATGGCTACCAGCCCAGTGCCGCCGATGAATGCCTAGTCACCGATACCGCCAACGTGCATCTGGGCGAAACCAGCAAGCGCTACTTCGGCCGTGTGGGCCCGGCGATCTACTGGAACCTGAGCACCGGCTACAAGATCACCGACCACGCCAAGGTCAATCTCTACATCAACAACGTGTTCAACGAAGTGGGCTACGAGAACAAGGAGCGCTTCTACGGCTACGGCTTCTACAACACCACCTTGTTCAACCCGATCGGCCGCGAAGTGGCAGCGGAGTATGTGTTCACGTTTTGATTGAATGTGGCTGCCGCATCGCACGTCACGGCACAGCGCCGTGGCGTGTGGTGCAGTGCAGGCTGATTTTGTGACGAAAGCTGGTTGGACTGGAAAGCGTTATTGGCTGGCGCCTTGATTTTGTGCGTGGGAGCGGCCCGCAGACCACTCTTCGAAATTGCGGCATTGGCGGAACGGAAAGCTCGGCCTCCTGTGAAACACATGCTCATCTGCAAGCGTCATTCATTGCGTCGGGGCATGAAGTAGGGCCTGCTCGCTCTATCAAAAAGCTGCGAGAGAAAAGCCTGTGTGCTCTTCAATACTCACAAGTGATCAGGTAAGGACGACGTGCTCGGGACCTTAGGGAAGGTCTGAACAACGCGGCCTGAGAGCGCGGAATGTCGCATCGTTCTGGAGAGTCGCGTTTGGATCTCTCCGGATTTT
>NZ_MDFM01000054.1 GCF_002939985.1 Xanthomonas hortorum pv. cynarae
GGCATGGATGCCGCCACCGAGCCTACATGGACGTACTTGCGGCGTGTCCCGCGAGCGGTGAGGGCACCGCGCCCTCGACTGACTCACTGGCTGCGGCCGTCCGCTTGAGGGCGAACGCCTCACTTGCGAAATCAGCGGTTCGAGATCTTCCACAGCGATGGGAATCCGTTTGCGATTTGCCATGTCGGCAACTCTTACCATCGATACAACATGCAAGAGGTTTTGTTAGCGGCTCGGAAGCCATGGGCAATCCACAACTAAATGCACATGGGGTCAAACGTGCTCTGCCCTCAGACCGAAGGCCCCAGCACTTCGTGCAACTTGCCGCTGAATTCGCCCAGCGTAAAAGGCTTGGCGATCATGCTCATGCCTTCGCCCAGAAATTCGCCACGATCGCGCGCGGTTTCCGCATAGCCGGTCATGAAGATCACCGGCAGATCGCGGCGTGACTGACGTGCGATTTCCGCCAGCTGGCGCCCGTTGAGTCCAGGCAGGCCCACGTCGGTCACCAGCAGATCGATCCGCCGTTGCGAGGCCAGAATCGGCAGTGCGGCATCCGCATCGGCGACCACATCGGCCTCGTAGCCCAATTCGTTGAGCAGCTCGGTGACCAGCAAGCGCACCTGTTCGTCGTCTTCCACCACCAGCACCTGCTGGCCTCTCCCGGTGACCACCGCACCGGCCTGCGGCAGCGGCTGCGCTGGCTGCAGATGCACGCCCGCCGGCAGATAGAGACTGACGGTGGTGCCCACGCCCATCGTCGACTCCACCCACACCTGCCCGTTGGACTGCTGCATGAAGCCGTAGATCATCGACATGCCTAGGCCGGTGCCCTGCCCGATCGGCTTGGTGGTGTAGAACGGCTCGAACACGCGCTCCAGCACATCCATCGGCATGCCGGTACCGCTGTCCGTGACCGACACCACCGCATAATTGCCGGGCGCCAGCGTCACGCCACGGCCCAGTTCGAGCGGCTGCGCATCGACCAGCAGATGACGCGTGGCGATTCGTAATTGACCACCACCGGGCATGGCATCGCGTGCGTTGATCGCCAGATTGAGCAGCGCGCTCTCCAACTGGTTTTCGTCTACATAGGCCTGCGGCATGTTGGCGTGCAGATCGGTTTCCAGCCGCACGGATTCGCCCAGCGTACGCGCCAGCAATTCCTGCAGCGACACCACCAGATCGTTCAGATGCAGGTGACGCGCTTCCAGCGATTGCCGGCGCGAAAACGCCAGCAACCGCTGGGTCAGCGCGGCGGCCCGCAAGGCCGAGGCCGAGGCCACATCCAGAAAGCGGCCCAGCCCCTCGGTGCGGCCTTGATCGATGCGCAGCCGCGCCAGATCCAGCGCGGACAAAATACCGGTGAGCATGTTGTTGAAGTCGTGCGCGATACCGCCGGTCAGCTGGCCCACCGCCTCCATCTTCTGCGCCTGCCGCAACGCGGCTTCGCTGGATTCGCGCGCCTGCATCTGCTGCTGCAACTCGGCAGTGCGCTCGGCCACCTTGACCTCGAGCAGGTTGGCCTGCTGCTGCATCGACTCCAACGCCAGCATGCGTGCGGTCACATCGGTGGCAAACACGTGGAAACCATCCACCTCGCCATTGGCATCCAGGCGCGGCATATAACGGATTTCCGCATCTCGTCGGCGCCCATCGGCATGCGGCCAACTGGTTTCCACCGTCAATGCCTGTCCGGCCAGCGCCGCCTCGATCCAGGCGCGCCGCTCCGCCACCACTGCCGGCCCGACCACATCCACCAGTGGCCGCCCGATTACATCGGCAGGCGGCACCCCGATCCAGTCTTCGTACGAGCGATTGGCAAAGCGATAGATCAGGTTCTTGTCGATAAAGGCGATCAACACCGGCAACGCATCGGTGACGCGACGCAATTCGGCTTCGCTCAGCGCCAACGCCGCCTTGCTTTCGGCCAGCTGCGCCATCTGGTCGCGGATGACGAACTGTTTCTGCCGCGAGCGCAACGCGGTGGAAATGGCACTCAGCAACGAGGCCGAACTCAATGGCCGCTCCAGCTCGATGACGTTGGTCACCTCGGCCGGCAACGTGCCCTGACGCCCGCTATGGGTGCCGCGCGGCGCACGCAGCAGCACGAACGGAATATCCGACCACGCGGCCTGTCCATGCAACATCTGCGACAACTGCTGCAGGTCGCCGCCGACGGCCTCTTCGGTCAGCACCACCACGCCCGAGGTGTCGAGCAGATCACCCGCCAACGCCGCCAGCGAGGCATAGACTCGGCGCGTCAGCCCGCGTTGGCCAATGATGTCGGCGATGCTTTCCGCATCGCGCCCGAACGGCGCAATGATGTGGACAATCGAGCCGTCTAGGTCACAGGTGGTCAAGTGGACGATCCAGCAACGGCGCATCGTCTCCGACAAATTGCGGAGTACCGGTCAGCACACCGTGGAATTTCTCCAGCGGCTCGCTCAAATGGATCCCGCCGCTACCGATGCGCAACTCACGGATCGAATCCTCATGCGCGCCGCTGCGATTCTTGATCACCGACAAGGCCTTGCGAATGCGTCCTTGCGCTTCGAAGAAGCGGAACAGGACGACGGTATCGGCCAGGTACGAAATATTGAGATTGCCGGTCGACATCGTGCCCACCAGACCATGCTGCGGGTTGACCAGAAACGTGGTCACGCCGCTCTGGTTGAGATACGACAACAGCTCGTGCATCTGCAGCATCAGCTGCTTTTCCTGCGGCATCGACGACAGATAGCCGTTGAGGCTGTCGATCACCAACACGCGGCATTGACGTTCTTCGACACTGCCACGCACTGCCCAGGCGAACTCGCCCGGTGTCAGTTCGGCCGGGTCCATCTGATGCAGTTCCAGCAGACCCGAGTCCAGATGCTTGCGCAGATCCATGCCCAGGCTTTCGGCGCGCGTCAGCAAGGTGCCGGTGCGCTCATCGAACTCCAGGATGCAGCAGTGCTCACCGCGCTCGCAGGCAGCGGCAACGTACTGCAGCGCGATATTGGTCTTGCCCGAGCCGGCCGGCCCGGTCAGCAGCGTGCTGGTGCCACGCAGCGGCCCGCCATACAGCAGCGCATCGATGCGCTCGACGCCACTGGACACCGCATCGCCAATGAACGGCACGTGGTGATCGGAGGCGATCAGGCGCGGGTAGATGCGCATGCCACCGGTGGTGATGGTCAGGTCGTGATAGCCGGCGACAAAATCCACACCACGCAATTTCTGCACCTGCATGCGCCGACGTGCCGCGCCGAAATCCAGCGTCATGCGCTCCAGCGAGATCACGCCATGGCACAGGCTGTGCAGATGCGCATCGCGCTGACCATTTTCGCCGGTGAGATCGTCCACCAGAAACACGGTGATGTTGCGCGGAGAAAAGAACTGCTTGAGCGCCAACACCTGCCGCCGGTAGCGCAGCGGATCCTGCGCCAGCAGGCGCAACTCGGACAGCGAATCGAACACCACACGGGTCGGCTTGATCCGGTCCACTTCGGACTGGATGAGCTTGATGGTGCCGTCCAGTTCCATTTCCCATGGATGCAGGATCGACTGCTGGCGCCCGTCGCCCAGAAACGCCTCGGCGGATGCCAGCTCGAAGATATTCAGCGCATCCAGCGTCCAGTCGTGCGAAGCCGCCACTTCGTTGAGCTCGTCGATGGTTTCCGACAAGGTCACATACAGGCAGCTCTCGCCCCTGGCCGCGCCGTCGAGCAGAAACTGCAACGCCAGCGTGGTCTTGCCCGACCCCGGCTGGCCCTCCAGCAGATACAGGCGATTGGGTGGCAAGCCACCGCGAAGGATGGTATCCAACCCCTCGGTACCCGTGGTGATGCGTTTTGCGATCGTCGGCTTCAAATTTCCCATAACCTTCAATTTATCACGCGCACGTGATAGCCCAGTGCGTACGACTGAATTGATCAGCTTGCTGGTCCGGACCTTCTCGCTCACCGCTTGCATTCGCTGCTGCCAGTGCGCGCTCAACCGATTTTGTTCGACAATGCCTTTATGACAACTCCGACATCCCCGTCACATGCACCCGCCTAGCGTTACCCATGAAGTACATCGCGTTGTTGCGATTGTTCGAGGACAGCGGTGAATCACGCAGCAAGCACCAGACGTATCCTGTTGGTCGAAGACGACGATGCGATCCGCGCCATGACCGAAGATATCCTGGGCGACGAGGGCTACCAGGTCGTCGCCACCGCCGATGCCGAGCACGCGCTGGAACAGCTCAACACGTCGCGTCCGTTCGACCTGTTGCTCTCGGATATCTGCCTGCCGGGCATGAACGGCCGCGACCTGGCCGACAAAGCCAGGTTTCTGTATCCCGCATTGCCCATCGTGTTCATGACCGGATACGCAGGCGCCATTGCCAAGCGTGCCGACTTTCTGGATACCGGCATGCGCTTGCTGACCAAACCGTTCTCGTTGCGCGATCTGCTGGGTATCGTGCAGACCACGCTGTAAGCGAGCGGAGCAATTGCGGCATCCATTCCGTGTGCACGATTACTGCGGCGTCCGCCCCAACAGTTGCGCCACGCGCCGCTCCAGATCGATCGCAAGAAACGGCTTGGTGAGCACTTCCATGCCATCGTCCAACTGACCGGCTCCAACCGCAGCGGTGGCCGCATAGCCGGTCACGAACAGCACCGGTAGCGACGGTCGATACTGGCGCCCCGCATCGGCGACCTGGCGTCCGTTCAAACCGCCGGTCAGGCCAACGTCCGTCACCAGCAAGTCGATCGCTTCCTGCGAGCGCAAGCGCTCCACGGCAGCACTGCCTTCGGCTGTTTCGATGACGCGGTAGCCCGCTTCGGTCAGCACTTCGGACACCAGGACACGGATCGCGGTTTCGTCTTCCACCAGCAGCACCGTGCTGCTGTGCGCGGGCGATTGCAGCGAGGGTTCGACCGGGTGCTGCATCTCATCGGCCGGCAGCAGGCCGGTGAAACGCGGCAGATACAGCAACATGGTGGTGCCCACGCCCTCTTCCGAATCGATGCGCACATGCCCGCCGGATTGCCGGGTGAACCCATAGATCATCGACAAGCCCAGGCCGGTGCCCTGCCCGATCGGTTTGGTGGTGAAGAACGGCTCGAACACCTTGGACATGACCTCGGCGCTCATGCCGGTGCCGGTGTCCTGCACGCTCAGGCACACATAATCGCCAACCGGCAGATCGAGCTGCTGCGCCGCGGCCTCGTTCAACACGCAATTGGCAATGGCAATGGTGAGCTCGCCGCCATCGGGCATGGCATCGCGTGCGTTGATGCACAGGTTCAACAACGCGTTTTCCAGCTGCGGCGCATCCACCAGCACTTTCCACGACTCTGCCGCCGGGCGCAGTTGCAAACTGATCGAAGGCCCCAGCGTGCGCGCGATGATGTCGTGCATGTCGCGCACCAGCGCTTCCACCTCCAGCGCGGTCGGTGCCAGGGTCTGCCTGCGCGAGAACGCCAGCAACCGCTGCGTCAGCGCCGTGGCGCGCGCGGCGCTGGATTGCGCCATGTCCACATAGCGTTCCAGACGGTCGTACTTGCCTTGTTCGATGCGCGTCTGCAGCAGCTCCAGCCCCACGCTGATGGCCGTCAGCAGGTTGTTGAAGTCGTGCGCCAGACCGCCGGTGAGCTGGCCCACCGCTTCCATCTTCTGACTCTGGCGCAGTTTCTCTTCGGCCAACAGCAAGGCCGCGCTGCGCTCGCGCACGCGCTCTTCCAGGGTTTCGGTCAACTGGCGCAATTGCTCTTCGGCAATGCGCTTGTCGGTGATGTCCGCTGCGGTGCCAAACCATTCGACGATCTGCTCGTGCTCGTTGAGCAGCGGAATGGCGCGCATCAAGGTCCAGCCCACGCGTTGATCGGAACCCAGCACGCGGTATTCCAGATCCAGTGCGGTCTTGTTGACGATCGAATGCGCAATGGCCTCTGCCAAGCGCGCGCGATCGTCCGGATGCACCATGTCCTGCTGCCAGTTCGGCGTGGCCGACAACGCATCGCTCAGCGTGCCATCGCCAACCAGCTGACGCAGCTCGCGCCAATCGGCACTGGCCGAAAAAATCGATTGCGACGATGCACGCACCAGTGCATCGAGCCGGCGTTCGCTCTTGCGCAAGGCCTCGCTCGCCAAACGCTCGGCGGTGCGATCGCGCAGCACCTTGACGAAGCCGATCGCCGCGCCGGTCTCTTCGCGCAGCACCATCAACGAACCATTGGCCCAGAAGCGCTCGCCGGACTTGCGAATGTGCCAGCGCTCGTCCATGCCGCTGCCGCTTTCCAGCGCCGCGGCCGCTTCGATCAGGATCTGCCGCTGCTCGACGTCCTCGGGCGTGAACATGCGCTCCAACGATTGGCCGAGCATCTCTGTTTCGTTCCAGCCCAGGATGCGCCGCGCGCCCTCATTCCACGACGTCACCAGCCCCCGCAGGTCGGTGGCGATGATCGCGTAGTCCATCACGCTGTCCAGGATCTGCCGATTGCGCACTTCGGCCTCGCGCACCGCGCGTTCCAGGCTGATGCGATCGGTGATGTCCAGACCCTGTACGAAGATGCCGGACACCGCACCGTCCGCCCCGGCGATAGGCTGATACACCAGATCCAGCAGGTGCCGCTCGACCAGCCCATCCGGCGCGCTCTGCACATTGTAGGGGAGCGCATTGGCCGAAAAGGCACGCCCGGTTTGATACACCTCGTCCAAACGACGCAGATGCCCCTGCTCGACCAGATCGGGCAAGACCTCGGCCAATGGCTTCCCGATCACGTCGCGGTGGCCGATCAAACGCGAATAACACGGGTTGGCGAATTCCACCCGATGCTGCGGGCCGCTCAAGAACGCCATGAACATCGGCGCCTGCTCGAACAGGCGGATCAACCGCTCGTGCTCGTCGGCCAGCCGGATTTGCGCCTTCTTGCGGTCGGTGACTTCATTGGTCACGCAGAACGCGCCGCCGACACGGCCATCGTCCAGATAGATCGGCGAGAACGAGAACGTCCACCAGGTCTCTTCGGGCGCGCCGTAGCGGCTCATGCCGATCGGCACTTCTTCGAAGCGCGACGCGCGCCCTTCGAACGCGGCTTCGATCGGCCCACGCACGGCCTCCCACGCATCGGCCCACAACGCGCGCAGCGGTGCCCCCAAGGCCTGCGGTTGACGCGGCCCCAAAATCGGCGCATACGCATCGTTGTAGAAAAACGTCAGCGCATCGCCCCACACCACATACATGCTTTCCGGCGAGCCCAGCATCAAGCTGACCGCGTTGCGCAACGGCGATGGCCACTGCGCACTCGGCCCCAGTGGTGTGGACGCCCAATCGTGGCTGCGCACCGCCTGCGCCATGGCGCTGTCGCCGTGCGGGAATGACGAACTCATACGCAATGCGACCGTGCTAGCGCCATGCGGCAGCAGCACTGTCTGGACCACGGGCGCAACGCAACGCGGCCCTGGCCCGGATTACCGATCACACCTACCTGCATCTTTTTTCAAACCATTGATAGAGAGGCCAGCTGCCAACCTTGCGTATCGCCTATCGCAAGACCAGGCGCACGCGCATCCGGCTATCATCTGGCCTGCGCCCGGCTGCGTCCAGCCGAACCCACCCGGCATTGCTGAATAGCTAGCGCAGGCAACACGCGCTGCGCAGCACCCAGGCGATGCACTGCCTCGACTGCGCAACGACTGCCTGACCGGCAGCGTGCCCAACCGACGACGGCGTGCCATGCCAGGCAGCAAAGGTCGCACCGATGCAGCCGTGAACGCGTCGCCGGGAGCAGCACCCATGCCCCGCGCCTTGATGCCCGATAAAATCGCCGGATGGCTGAAAGGCATCACACGGTTGCGCGCATGCAGGATCCAGACGAACGCATTCACCCCCAGGCGGCAGTGGCGCCGGGTTACCTGGCCAATCACGCAGCGCGGGTCTTCAACCGGCTGGTCGACGCCGAATTGCGGCCGCACGGCGTCTCGCTGGCCCTGATCGGCCCGATTCTGCTGCTGTCCTGGAAGGGGCCGATGTTGCAACGCGACCTGGTGGTCGCCTCTGCGGTCAAGCAGCCCGCCATGGTCGCCCTGCTCGACAAGCTGGAAGCGCAAAAGCTCATCAAACGCGCACCCACCGCGCAGGACCGCCGCGCTGCGCTGGTATCGCTCACCGCGCGCGGTCGCAAGATGGCCGAGCTGGGCGCTCGGGTGCTGATCGATTTGAATGCCGATGCCTTGCAAGGCTTCTCAGCTGAGGAGGCCCAGAAAACCGTCGCGTTCATGCAGCGCCTGATCGTCAACCTGGAGCAACGCGGCGCAGACCTGTAATATCACCTCTGATATTTATCTCTACGGGTGATCGTAATGGCGCGTCGCATCCTCATCACCGGCGCCAGCGTCGCCGGCAACACCGCCGCCTGGACGCTGGCCAACCAGGGACTCGACGTCGTGGTGGTGGAACAGGCGGCGCATTTCCGCGACGGCGGCCAGAACATCGACGTGCGCGGCGTCGGCCGTCAGGTCCTGCAGCGCATGGGCCTGGAGCAGGCCGCACTCGACCATGGTACCGGCGAGCAAGGCACTGCCTGGGTCGACGAACACGGCCATGCGGTGGCCACTTTCAAGACCGACGACATCGACGGCGACGGCCCGACCGCCGAGCTGGAAATCCTGCGCGGCGACCTCGCCCGCCTGCTCTACGAAGCCGCACGCGACAAGGTGACGTATCGCTTCGGCGACCGCATCGCCAGCATCCAGGACGACGGCAACGGCGCGACAGTCAATTTCCACAGCGGAAGCAGCGACCGCTTCGATGCAGTCATCATCGCCGAAGGCGTCGGCTCCTCCACGCGCGAACAGCTTTTCCCGGGCGAAAACGACTCACGCTGGATGGATCTGACCATCGCCTACTTCACCATCGCACGCAGCGCAGACGACGATCGCCTGTGGCGCTGGTATCACACTACCGGCGGCCGCAGCATCTCGTTGCGGCCGGACCGGCACGGCACCACCCGCGCCATGCTGTCGCTGCAGAAGGTCACCGACGGCGAACAGGACTGGGACCAGGCAACGCAGAAAGCGTACTTGCGTGAACAGTTCGCCGACGCCGGCTGGCAGGCAGCGCGCGTACTGGAAGGCATGGACAGCACCGACGACTTCTACTTCGACGCCTTGCGGCAGGTGCGCATGCCGCGCTGGCACACAGGCCGCGTCGTCCTGACCGGTGACGCGGCGTGGTGCGCAACCCCGCTGGCCGGTATCGGCGCCACCCTGGCGGTCACCGGCGGCTATGTATTGGCAAGCGAGATCGCACGCACCGATGATCTGCAGAGCGCATTCGCCGCCTACGCGACCGCCATGCGGCCGATGGTCGAACAGGGCCAGGGCGTGCCCAAGATCGGTCCGCGACTGATGAACCCGCATAGCCGGCTCGGCATCCAGCTGTTGCACGGCGCACTGAAGTTCGCCAGCCAACCCAGCATCCAGACCATCGCTGCGAAGCTGATGACACCCTCGATCAAGGCGCCGGATCTGGCGCGCTGCGACTGAGCCTGCCGGGCTCTCAAGCGCTGCGCAGCGCGGTGACGTTGCGACGTGTCGTCCCGATCGAGACGACGTCGCATTGCCACGAAACCAACCACACCTGAATCGGCCGACGCGCCGGTTTCAGTTTCAATGGCTGGGGTCGCTAACGAACACGTAGAGACGCAATCGGAGCAGCGGCAGCCATGTCGATTCGAGGAGCGTGCACCTGCCTTCGCCTCCCGGCTGCTGCCGGGACTCCCCTGCTCTCCGCTTTGTCGGATCATCGATCAAACCCCCATGCATGTCTTTTTGAATCTGCGTATTGGTCAACGCCTGGCGCTTGGCTTTCTGTCGATCATCGTGCTGATGGTGATCCTGACCGTCGTCGGCATCCACCGCGTGCGCAGCATCGACCAACAGCTGACCGCCATCAACGAGGTCAACAGCGTCAAACAACGCTATGCGATCAACTTCCGCGGCAGCGTCCACGACCGTGCGATTGCGCTGCGCGATGTGGTGCTGATGGACGAGGCGGCAGACCGGCACGCAGCAGAACAATCGATCGACAAGCTCGCCGCAGACTACGCCCGCTCCGCGCAGCCACTCGACAGCATGATTGCCGCCTCGTCGGATACCAAAGAGAAAAGCATTCTCCAGCAGATCAAGGCGATCGAGCAGCGCACCATGCCGTTTATCGCCAACGTGCGTGCACTGCGCGAGGCAGGCGAAAAACCGCAGGCAGAGCAGCTGCTGTTACATGAAGCGCGCCCCGACTTCATCGCCTGGCTGGCCAGCATCAACGCCTTCATCGATTTGCAGGAAGCCAAGAACCGCCACGCCGCCAAAGACGCCGTCGCCACCGCGCGCGGCTTTGCGATGCTGATGGTGATCTCCACCGTCATCGCGCTGCTGCTGGGCGCCACGATCGCCTTCCTGCTCACCCGCAGCGTGGTGCTGCCCCTGCGCCAATCGCTGCGCCTGGCAGAGCGCATCAACGACGGCGATCTGCGCAGCCAGGACATGCCCACCAGCCAGGACGAATCCGGCCAGCTGCTGCGTGCCATGCAACAGATGCAGCGCCGCCTGCAAGAGGTGATCTCCGCCCAGCGCGCCATGGCCGCCCGCCACGAAGCCGGCGAGATCAGCTACCGCACCGACGCCAAGCGTTTCCCGGGCGAATATGGCGATATGGTGCAGGACACCAACGCACTGGTGCATGCGCACGTGCAGACCCAGTTGCGCATGACCGAGGTCATGGGCAGCTACGCGGTGGGCAATCTCGCGCAGGAAATCGAACAGTATCCCGGCGAAAAGGCCGCCATCACCGCCACCATGCAGCAGGTGAAGCAGAACCTGCGCGCCATCAACGCACAGATCCAGGAACTCACCCAGGCTGCGTGCGCAGGCAACTTCGCACTACGCGGCCAGCCGGAAAAGTTCGAGCACGACTTCCGCCTGATGGTCGAAAACCTCAACACCATGATGGCCACCTCCGATACGAACCTGGCCAAGTTCTCCGACCTGCTGCGCGCCATCGCCGACGGCGACCTGACCGTGCGCATGACCGGCAACTTCCACGGCGTGTTCGCCTCGATGCGCGACGATGCCAACAGCACGGTGCATCGCCTGACCGACATCGTCACGCATATCCAGACCACCTCCAACAGCATCGGGTTTGCCGCCGAAGACATCGCCAGCGGCAATCAGGAACTGGCGCGCCGCAGCGAACAGCAGGCAGCCAGTCTCGAAGAAACCGCCGCCTCGATGGAAGAGCTGACCTCCACCGTCAAGCAGAACGCCGAGCACGCAGGCCGCGCCAACCAGCTCGCGCTGGGCGCCGCCGCGATCGCCTCGGACGGACGCGACGTGGTCGGCCAGGTCATCGAAAAGATGTCCGGAATCGAAGCCTCATCCAAGCGCATCGCCGACATCATCTCGGTCATCGACGGCATCGCCTTCCAGACCAACATCCTCGCCCTCAACGCCGCCGTCGAAGCCGCACGCGCAGGCGAACAAGGCCGCGGATTCGCCGTGGTCGCCTCGGAAGTGCGCACCCTTTCGCACCGCTCATCGGACGCAGCCAAGGAAATCAAACGGCTCATCGACGACTCCGTACAACGCGTCGCCGACGGCGCCACACTGGTGCAAAAGGCCGGCACCACCATGAGCGAGGTCGTCACCAGCGTCCAGCACGTCACCGACATCATGGGCCACATCTCCGCCGCCTCCCAAGAGCAGGCCGGCGGCATCGAACAGGTGAATCAGACCATCGCCCAAATGGACGAAACCACCCAACACAACGTCCGCCTGGTAGAAGCGGCAAGCACTGCCGCGCGTGCGCTGGAAGACCACTTCGTGCAGCTGATCCGCGCTGTGGACGTGTTCAAGGTCAAGGCTGCGGTCATTTAAGCGCGGCGTTCCCAACGTCGCGAGCAGCCGTCGGCTGGGTATGGACGGCGCACTCAGAACAACAGTGAACGAGTGGCACATGCCGCACCGGGTACCCGCTGCGCTCGCCTGGCGGTGAGCGCAGTCGCTTTGTTAGCCGCTCTCACACCATCGATTGCCCTCGCTGGACGTCGCGCCACGAATGCGCCGGACCACATGGTCGGCTGAAGATTTCGTCGACTCTGAGACGTTATGTCGGGTTCCCATTGGCGCATCCGACAAGGTTGGCCAACGCATTTTATGCAGCTCCCAACTCTCGTCAGGACATCGATATGCCTATCCACAATCAAGGCATCAAAGCAGCCGTCTTGCTGACGCTGCTTGCGTCAAGTGGTCACGCAACCGCCAGTTGCACCGTTGTCGCCCACATCGAGGGCTCCATCAGCGGCTGGCCCACCCGGGTTGCGAACTCTTCAAATGATCGGCTCAGAACCGCATACGCCGCCAATAGCTGCACCTTCACGATAGGAGAGCACGGCGGTGGGCAAATACCTCCAGGAGCAGGGGGCGACACCCATGTCACGGTTCGCATCGATACCGCGCCGATCAGGACCTGCCACGTCTTCAAGCTCCCTTCCAATGCGCCGCAGGGAAGCAGAAACCCAACCACCTGCATTTGAGCCGTTGGTTCGGAGCAATCGAAGATGGACCACCTGGTGAGACGTTATGTCGGGTAGCGTTTTTTTAAACCGGCAAGGTGCAGACAGAGGGAACCTTTGAACGATCCACCGCAAACGCGTCGCCACCCTCGTCAGGATGATCGCTGGGCGCCATGTCTCACGTGTCGCATCGATACCAATTCGGATTCCTTTTCCAAACTGTCGTTAGCGCAGCAAGCCAATCGGCAAACGGAGCGAATCACCGTCTCCGTCTCTTCACCCACAACGTCAGGAGCATCTCATGGCAGGCAAAGTCACGGTATTCAACAGCTACAACGAACCCATCACGTCTCTGCTGGTAACCAACAACAATGCCGGCAACATCGCCGGTTGGGCCGCCGGCCCGACGCCGCCGTTGTATACGCCGAGTTCGCTGGCCGTGCCGCGTTCGAAGTATCCCTCGACGAGCGCGGTGTTCGCATACGGCGACAACACGTTGGTCTTCCCATGGGATAGCCGCACTGGCCACGCCACGGTCACTATTTCACAGGACAGCAGCCTCGACGACGACCTGATTCTGTATATCACGCAGAACAAGGCGATGCTGTTGACGGCGCGCGGCGTGGTACTCAACACCTTCGATGTCACCACATCGCTGAGCATGGCGGCCAAGGAAGAATCGCAGGACGCGGTCTGATCGACCACGCACAGGCGGCATCTGGCGTACCCAACGTCCGCGGTTGATGCAGGCGCGATGGCCGGCAGACAACCGCCGTCCATTGATGCCGACGACCACGCTGCATCCGGATCGTCGTCATTGCGTCCATCGGCGCACTCGGATCGAGGTACGTCGCGGCTCACCGGAGATCAGCTCACCGATGCACTCCATGGCAGACATGATCTTCACTCGGATCGCGCTCGACGCTGCCGGCTTTGCGCTCTATTCGGCCGCCGTGGATCAGGCCGTTGGTGTCGCGCCCGTCCAGGCAGGCTTTTTGCTGCTGCCGGGCGGTGCCGGCGCATCGCAGATTGGCGTCCGGCGAGACGAGCAGGCGCCGCAGGAGTTGAGCTTGTCGCAAGCCTGGCAACAGCCCGGCTATTTCCTGTTCCATCCGCAATCGCAGGCACTGCCGGCGGAGCCGTGATACGCCCAGGGTTTCCTAGACATCTCAAGGCCATGGAAAATGGTCGATTCGGAGGTGTCTATGAGCAGCAAGCGATATACGG
>NZ_MDFM01000055.1 GCF_002939985.1 Xanthomonas hortorum pv. cynarae
GCGGGCTAACACCCGCCGAGTTCCATGAGCAACATCAACCGCAGACCTCTAGTTTTAGCTGGCATTGAATTGCGGGGAGTCGACAGCCACATCACGCCGCAGATGACGCACCGCTACGATCACGAGTTACAGGTGATAGCGCCACCAACTTTGCCCACTGATGAGTCGTCGGCAGAAGCGTTAGCGTTCGTTGACCTGGTCAAGCCCTCAGAGTCGTGAGGGCTGCGAATTTTCCCGGTAATTTTCCCGGTACAACAAAAAAGGGCTTGCGATTTCTCGCAAGCCCTTGATGTTTTTGGCGCCCGAAGTTGGACTCGAACCAACGACCCCCTGATTAACAGTCAAGTGCTCTAACCGGCTGAGCTATTCGGGCGGGGGAGCCAAATTATAGGGAGCGACTGGCTGCTATGCAACCCCCTACTAGAGAAATTTCAGGTCGGGCAGGCCTCGGACTTTTTCAGCAGGCGGGATCGGGGACGTCCAGCCGTGTTGACAACGACTTCTCCTCTAAGGAGGCCTTGGCTGCAGATATGAAATGTCAGGTTGCTGCCAAGTGCTCGACCGAGCGGGCCGTAGCGCACTTGCTTACGTCCTGACGTCGTTCGGATCTGAAGCTGTGAAGATGGCTTGAGGGCCGCTGTCGAAATGACATCGTCCCCACTATCCGGACTTCGATTGCCATCCGGGTCGGAATAGACGAGCCAGCCCCCGGTCCAATTGTTGCTTTCGATGCAGCCTTGCACTGGCGAACTTGGGCACAGGGCAACTGGAGTGCCTCTCGAAATGGAGGTCGAGCGTGCCATCGCAAGGGTAGCGGTGAGCTCGAAAATCGTTGCACGTACATGTTGCGTCTGACGTAAATCAGTGAAGGATGGCCACGCAATGGAAGCCAGCATAGCAAGCACGGCCGTAGTAGTCACAACCTCCAATAGGCTGATTCCTGACTGATGAAGTAGCTTTTCCATTCGTTTGTGCTCCATGCGTGCAGCTTGAAGCGTCCAACAAGCGGACAGGCTCGACGATCAGAGCATTGCCAGTAGTGGGGTGGGAAAAGCACGAACATCGCCGTCATCGGCTGTCGCTATACTATTCGGTCGATGTGAGGGCACTGCTCCATGACCGACCGTTTTCAGCTCGTATCCCCGTACTCCCCAGCCGGCGACCAGCCCGCAGCTATCGACAAGTTGGTGGCCAATTTCGAGGCCGGCCTGGCTAAGCAGACCTTGTTGGGCGTGACCGGCTCGGGCAAGACCTACACCATCGCCAACGTGATCCAGCAGGTACAGAAGCCGACCCTGGTGATGGCGCCGAACAAGACGTTGGCGGCCCAGTTATACGGCGAGTTCAAGTCGTTCTTTCCGAACAACGCGGTGGAGTACTTCGTCAGCTACTACGACTACTACCAACCCGAGGCCTATGTGCCGTCGTCGGATACATTTATCGAGAAGGACAGTTCGATCAACGAGCACATCGAGCAGATGCGGCTGTCTGCGACCAAGACCTTGCTGTCGCGTCGCGATTCGTTGGTGGTGGCTACGGTCTCGGCGATCTACGGTCTGGGCGCGCCGGAAGACTATTTGTCGCTACGCTTGATCCTGTCAGTGGGCGAGCACATCGATCAGCGCAAGTTGATCCGTCATCTCAGCGATCTGCAGTACACGCGCAACGAATTCGAGCTGACGCGCGGCGCGTTCCGCGTGCGTGGCGAGGTGCTCGATGTCTTCCCGGCCGAGTCTGACACCGAGGCATTGCGTATCGAGTTGTTCGACGGCGACATCGAGCAGCTGACCTTGTTCGATCCGCTCACCGGCGAGACGCTGCGCAAGCTGCAGCGCTACACCGTGTATCCCAAGACGCATTACGCGACTACGCGCGAGCGCACGCTCAGTGCGGTGGACACGATCAAGGACGAGCTCAAGGAACGGCTGGAGCAGTTGTACTCGCAGAACAAACTGGTCGAGGCGCAGCGCCTTGCGCAGCGCACCCAGTTCGACCTGGAAATGATGGCCGAGGTGGGCTTCTGCAACGGCATCGAAAACTACTCGCGGCATCTCACCGGCAAAGCGCCTGGCGAACCGCCACCGACGTTGTTCGACTACTTGCCGCCGGATGCGCTGCTGGTCATCGACGAGTCGCATGTGACCATTCCGCAGATCGGCGCGATGTACAAGGGCGATCGTTCGCGCAAGGAAACGCTGGTGGAATTCGGCTTCCGTCTTCCGTCCGCGTTGGATAACCGGCCGCTGCGTTTCGAAGAGTGGGAGGCGCGCTCGCCGCGCAGCATCTACGTGTCGGCCACACCGGGCCCATACGAACTGCGTGAGTCTGCAGGCGAGATCACCGAGCTGGTGGTGCGCCCGACCGGCCTGATCGACCCGGTGGTCGAGATCCGCCCGGTCGGCACGCAGGTCGACGATCTCATGTCCGAGATCCATGAGCGGATCAAGCTCGGCGATCGCGTGTTGGTGACCACGCTAACCAAGCGCATGTCCGAGAACCTCACCGAATACCTGGGCGAGCACGGCATTCGGGTGCGCTACCTGCATTCGGACATCGATACTGTTGAGCGGGTGGAGATCATCCGCGATCTGCGCCTTGGCAAATTCGACGTGCTGGTGGGCATCAATCTGCTGCGCGAAGGTCTGGACATGCCGGAAGTATCGCTGGTGGCGATCCTGGATGCCGACAAGGAGGGCTTCCTGCGTTCGACTGGTTCGTTGATCCAGACGATCGGGCGCGCCGCGCGCAACCTGCGTGGCAAGGCCATCCTGTATGCCGACAAGATGACGCGTTCGATGCAGGCGGCGATCGACGAAACCGACCGTCGTCGCGAGAAGCAGGTCGAGTACAACCTCGAACATGGCATCACGCCGAAATCCGTGCAGCGCCCGATCTCCGACATCATGGAAGGCGCGCGCGAGGATGCGGCCGAGAAGAAAGCCGGCAAGGGCCGTTCGAAGTCGCGTCAGATCGCCGAAGACACTGTCGACTACCGCGCGATGGGGCCGGCCCAGATCGCCGGCAAGCTCAAGAGCCTGGAGCAGAAGATGTACCAGCACGCCAAGGATCTGGAGTTCGAGGCCGCAGCGCAGATTCGCGACCAGATCCAGAAATTGAAGGCGGCGAGCCTGGCGTAGGGCGGGGCAGGGTGCTCACGTGCAGGGAGGGCTTGTGGCCCGCGAAACCCTGCGCTAGAATGCGCGCCCTGCACAGCGCAATGCTGACGCAGGAAACGGGCGGTTAGCTCAGCGGTAGAGCACTACCTTGACATGGTAGGGGTCACAGGTTCGAACCCTGTACCGCCCACCACTCCAAGTCCGGATGCACGGCGACTTGAGTGGTTTGAACACGATCATCTTGCTGCGATCTCAATATAGCCATCGGCACGCGTCGTGTGCGTAAGGCTGGTCTGCGGATCTGCCAGCGTGGTTGAAACCGCTTTCTCCATCACACGTCTTGCTTTAGCATCGCTTCCGCGCTGACGAAAGGAAGGCTGGCAATGGACGAGTATCAGCACACCGTGCTGACCAGAGGGGGCTACCGTGTGGTGGCAATCACTCGCGAAGAGGTGTACGCGCCTGATGCAGTCGTGGCTTATGCGGTCGTGACAGAGGCGGGGACGCGAATTACGCCAGATCTTTCCCTGGATCAAGCCAAGGTCTGGATCGACTCGCTGGTCGAGAGCGAGAGTGGCGGGCGCAAGTCCGATCTGATCGATCACAAGCCGGTTGTCCGTCGCTAGACGGCCGTCGAGATGTAAGCCTAAGGAGTAGGGTCGCGTGTCCAAAGCTAAAATAATTGCAATCGCCACTGCGGTGACGTTGCTCGTTGGATATGCCCTGTCCGGGTATCTGACATTGCTGCTCTTGCGACTCGATACCGGGTTGTATTCCTGGGACACCTACTACCGCTACGTCAGCGCGTTGGGATTGTCGGAAGTGGCGCCTTACGCGACCAAGATCAATATGTCCGGCGTGCTCGGCTTTGGTCTGCCGGGGATCGTCTGGGCCATTACGGTTGTGCTTGTGCTCAAGCCAAAGCCACGTGCGCTGCATGGTGACGCGCGCTTTGCCGGAGCCGCAGATCTTTCCAAGCACGGGTTGTTCAAGCCGAGCGGTAATGGAATTGTCGTCGGCAAGTTCAACGGCAAGCTGGTGCGACTGAGCGGGCAGCAATTTGTGATTCTTGCCGCGCCCACGCGCTCTGGCAAGGGCGTTGGTGTGGTCATCCCCAATCTGCTCGAATATCAGGAATCGATCGTTGTCCTGGACATCAAGCAGGAAAACTTCGATCTGACCAGTGGCTGGCGTGCCAGTCAGGGGCATGAGGTCTTCCTGTTCAATCCATTCGCCGAAGACCGCCGAACGCATCGCTGGAACCCGCTGACCTACGTCTCCAATGATCCGGCGTTCCGGGTGTCTGATCTGATGAGCATTGCCGCGATGCTGTATCCGGATGGGTCGGACGACCAGAAATTCTGGGTCAGCCAGGCGCGCAACGCGTTCATGGCTTTCGCGCTGTACCTGTTCGAAAACCAGGATGAGGAACTGTCACTTGGCTTCCCGGGCGGCGCAGGCGCGCCCACGCTTGGCGGCATTTATCGGCTGTCGTCCGGAGATGGCACAGACCTGAAAAAATATCTGAAGTCGCTCTCCGAGCGCAGGTTCCTTAGTAGCAACGCACGCTCGGCGTTTGCCAACATGCTGTCACAGGCCGATGAGACCTTTGCATCGATCATGGGCACCTTGAAAGAGCCGCTCAATGCATGGATCAACCCCGTACTGGATGCGGCAACCAGTGCTGACGACTTCATGCTGACCGATCTTCGCAAGAAGAAGATGACCATCTACATCGGCATCCAGCCCAACAAGCTGGCCGAGAGCAGACTCATCATCAACCTGCTCTTCAGCCAGATCATCAACCTCAACACGCGGGAGCTTCCAAAGTCCAATCCCGAGCTGAAGTACCAGTGCTTGTTGTTAATGGACGAATTCACCTCAATCGGCAAAGTCGACATCATCGCAACCGCGGTCGCGTACATGGCGGGGTACAACCTCAGACTGTTGCCGATCATCCAGAGCATGGCGCAGCTGGATGCGACCTACGGTAAAGACCTGTCACGCACCATCATCACCAACCACGCGCTGCAGATCCTGTACGCGCCGCGCGAGCAGCAGGACGCGAACGACTACTCGGAGATGCTGGGTTACACGACGATCAAGAAGAAAAACATCACCCGGGGCCGAGAGACGACCCGTAGTGTTTCCGAAGAGCGGCGTGCACTGATGCTTCCCCAGGAGCTCAAGGCAATGGGCAACGAGAAAGAAGTGTTCCTGTATGAAGGTATTCCGCATCCTGTGAAGTGCGACAAGATCCGCTACTACGAAGATCGTTACTTCACCGCGCGACTGCTGCCCAAGACGGACGTGAAAACGCTTTCCATTAGAGTGTGATATCAATCACGCTTTGGGTGCACATGTGGATGGGTAATTCTTGACTCATGTGTCCGTTAAGGGCAAAGTTACCCGAAATTCCTGCATTGTTGATTTTTTGTTAAGGGGCGGCGCCGGACGGGGTCGTATAGGAGTAAGGCTATGGATGGTTCTTCTGTGTGCTCATCTTCTTCTGCGCGTATGCGCTGCACTGCTTCGCCCGCTTGGGCGAGTCATGTGCGCCTCGCGTTTCCAACCGGTTTCTCAAAGCCCGCATAGCTCCGCCACTGTTAGGTGCGCGGGGCCGCAGTGCTGTCCATCATCAAGCCCGAAATTTCCTGAGTTGGAGAAGTCAGAGTGAATCCGATGTATGTGTCCAAGCTGTCATTGGTGTTAGCGGCTGCCATGTTGGCTGGCGCCTGCGCGACCAAGCCTGCTCCTGACTTTGGCGGGCGCTGGAAGCACGTCAATCACTTTGACGAGGCCCCGACCGAAATTCCGCTCTACACCTCTTACACGTATCAGGCCACGCCGATGGATGGCACGCTGAAGACGATGCTTGAGCGTTGGGCCGCGGACTCCAACATGCAGTTGTCCTACAACTTGCCGTCGGACTACACCCTGATCGCACCAGTTTCGAATATCAGCACCACCAGCGTGCAGCAGGCTGCAACTGAGCTCAGTGCTGTGTACTCGGCGCAAGGAGTCTCGGTGTCAGTCTCTGCCAACAAGCTGCTCGTACAGCCCGTAGCGGTATCAACCGGATCCAAGCTTTAAGGAAGCGTCGACTGATGCGATGCACCTGTGGCATCACATTTACAAGGACGTCCATGCCTCCCAGATGCCCGCAACCCATCGCGGCAACAGTTTCAGGCCTGACAAGGCCCCACGGTGACGGATCTAGACATGTTGCGTAAGAAGGTCAGTGAGAAAGATGGATCTGCCCAAGTCGGGGCAGCCGTCCAGAAGGCGGTTAATTACGAGGTGAGCATCGCTGATCTTGCGCGCCGCAGTGAAAAGCGTGCGTGGATTGTGGCGACCTTGTCGATGGTCGTGACGGTCATGACTGCGGGCGGCTATTACTACATGCTGCCGTTGAAGGAGAAAGTGCCCTATCTGGTCATGGCAGACGCCTATTCGGGTACAAGCACTATCGCCAAGCTTGAAGCGAATTTTGGTGGGCGGACGATTACTACGAGTGAGGCCTTGGCGCGCAGCAATATCGCACGCTTCATCATTGCCCGCGAATCGTTCGATTTGTCGATCATCGGTCAACGTGACTGGAATACCGTGTCAGCAATGGGCACGACAAATGTTGTAAACGAATATCGCGCACTGCATTCCTCAAACAATCCGCTACGGCCGTTGAATACATACGGCAAGCTTCGTGCAGTGCGCGTCAATATCCTGAGTATCACGCTGATTGGCGGGAAAGGGCAACCTTACAAAGGTGCGACCGTGCGCTTCCAGCGAACCGTATATGACAAGAATTCAACGCTCTCCACCCTGCTCGATAACAAAATTGCGACTATGGGATTCGTCTATCAGGATAATCTGGAGATGAGTGATAGCCTGCGTGTCGAAAATCCCCTTGGATTTCGGGTGACAGATTATCGGGTCGATAACGACTACTCCTCGCTGCCAGCAGCGCCTGCGGCTGGTGCCGTCATCAACGCGCAGCATCAAGCAGCGGCACAGCAACCTGGCACGAGCGTTGTCGATCCGAATGCGGCAAATGTCTCTGGTGCAGTCCCGCAAGGCGGCGTTCCGCTCCAGCAAGGAGCCTTGCCGCAGGGTGGCGTGCCGCAACAGCAAGCACAGCCAGCGTTTCCCGATCAGATGCAGCCACCGGGTCTGCCTGCGATTCAACCCCAAGGGACGCCGAATAATGTCAATGGAGCAAGCGGTCGATGAAACTCTTTAATCGGTACAGGGCTGCGTTATTTTCAGCACTGCCACTTGCACTATGTGCTTTTTCAGCAGCGGCGCAGGTGGTTCAGGAATACGAATATGCGCCTGATCGTATCTATCAGGTGCGTACGGGTCTGGGGATTACCACTCAGGTCGAGCTAAGCCCGAATGAGAAAATCCTGGACTACAGCACCGGGTTCACTGGTGGCTGGGAACTCACTCGGCGTGAGAATGTATTTTATCTGAAACCCAAAAACGTCGACGTCGACACGAACATGATGATTCGTACGGCGACGCATTCCTATATTCTTGAGCTCAAGGTGGTTGCAACAGATTGGCAGCGCCTCGAGCAGGCGAAGCAGGCGGGTGTTCAATACAAGGTTGTGTTTACCTACCCGAAAGACACGAGCTTCAATAACGTGGAAGATGCAGACACATCGAAGAAAGGTCCACTGTTGAACGCAAAGATCCTGAAGGATCGTCGTTACTACTATGATTATGATTACTCCACGCGTACCAAGAAATCCTGGTTGATTCCAAGCCGGGTGTACGATGATGGCAAGTTCACTTATATCAACATGGATTTGACTCGGTTTCCGACTGGGAATTTCCCGGCGGTATTCGCTCGAGAGAAAGAACACGCCGAGGATTTTCTCGTCAATACGACGGTGGAAGGCAACACCCTGATTGTGCATGGGACCTATCCTTTCCTGGTGGTTCGCCACGGCGATAACGTCCTCGGTCTGCGAAGGAACAAGCAAAAGTGAACTCGAATATTCCAAACAGCCCAGATGATCGCTCCCCGGCAAACCGCGGGGAAGAGCCGCGAAACGGCGAGTACGATGAGCGCAACAACCCGTACTTTGCACGTCAACAGGCAGGTGCCACGCCTGACCTGGATGCTAATGAGCCGGTGCTACGCTCCAGCGACATCAAGCGGCTGAATCGTAAGGCGCTCGTGTTTCTGGCTGCCATCGCCGCTCTGCTGATTCTCGTCATCTTCTGGCTAGCAACGCAAAGTGGGGACGATTCGGCACCGCCGAAGCCGCGAGCTGAGACTGTTGTGGCGCCTGCGCTACCGCAAAATATGACTGCGCCCGTCGAAGAGGCACCCGTGCCTCTCGCGCAGCAGCCGAGTCTGCCGCCACTGCCGCCGATGCCGACTGTTGATAGCGAAGAGGCCGGTTCTACACCGGAACGTCAGCGCGGTCCTACATTGTTGGAGCGCCGAATCCTCGCCGAATCCGCTGCGAATGGTGCAGGCATGCCCGGGCAACCTGGTCCGCCAGCTGCGCCCGGAGAGGAGGATACTGCTGTCACACTGGCGAAGCCGATCAGCAATCCAGATGGTTTGTTGGTGCGCGGTACCTACATACGCTGCATTCTCGAGACCCGGATCATTTCCGATTTCGGTGGCTATACATCGTGCATCGTGACCGAGCCGGTGTACTCCATCAACGGGCATAACCTGCTTCTGCCGAAGGGTTCCAAGATGCTTGGTCAGTATGGCGCCGGAGAGCCAACGACACGGCGCCTGCAGGTGGTCTGGGATCGGGTTACCACGCCGACCGGGCTGGATGTCACGCTCGTAGGGCCTGGTATCGATACGTTGGGCAGCGCTGGCCATCCAGGCAACTACAACGCCCATTGGGGCAACAAGATTGCATCGGCTCTGTTCATCAGTCTGCTGAGCGATGCCTTCAAGTATGCGGCTGCCGAATATGGTCCAGAAACGACCACAATCGGTGTTGGCAGCGGGATCGTCACTCAGCAGCCTTTTGAAAGTAATACCGCCCGCAGCATGCAGCAGCTTGCCGAGCAGGCTGTCGAAAAGTCTGGGCGCCGTCCGGCAACCTTGACGATCAATCAGGGCACCGTGTTGAACGTTTATGTTGCCAAGGACGTCGATTTCTCGGCGGTCCTGCCGAAGTGAATGACATGGCTGCCATGACGATCGATGATTCCCCGACAGCGCGTATTTCGAACGACTTCCTGGACTACCAGTACTCAGTGCTGGGAATCCTGGATTACCTGAATTCGCCTGACGTGACCGAAATCTGCATCAATCGTCCGGGCGAGTTGTATCTTGAGACCATTCATGGGTGGCAGCGGGTTGATGTGCCGTCCCTCACCTACGATCGTGCTCGGCAGTTCTGCACGGCTGTCGTCAACGAGAGCAATACCGGGCAACGTATTACCGACGCCGACCCGGTGGTGTCACTGACTTTTCCGACTGGGCAGCGCGCGCAGTTCGTGATGCCGCCGGCATGCGATGCCGGCAAGGTATCCATCACGATCCGGCTTCCGTCCAAGCACACGAAGTCGCTGGAGCAGTACAAACACGACGGTTTTTTCGACGAGGTGCTGGAACAGTCTGCGGATGTCAGCGACCATGATCAGGAGTTGCTGGAGTTACGCCGCAAGCGTGACTATGCCGAGTTCTTCAAAAAGTGCGTGTTGTACAAGAAGAACGTCGTCGTTGCTGGAGCGACCGGCAGCGGCAAGACCACCTTCATGAAGGCGTTGGTCAATCATATTCCGAACCAAGAGCGCCTGGTAACCATCGAGGACGCTAGAGAGCTGTTCATCAGTCAGCCTAATTCCGTGCACCTGCTGTACTCGAAGGGCGGGCAGAGCGCCAGCAACGTGACTGCCAAGAGTTGCATGGAAGCGTGCCTGCGCATGAAGCCGGATCGCATCATCTTGGCCGAGTTGCGCGGTGACGAGTCGTTCTACTTCATCCGTAACTGCGCTTCGGGACATCCGGGTTCCATCACCAGTTGCCACGCCGGTAGTGTCGAGCAGACCTGGGACCAGTTGGCCTTGATGGTGAAGGCATCGAACGAAGGCTCTGGTCTGGAGTTCGAGGTGATCAAGCGTTTGCTGAGAATGACCATCGACATCGTGGTTCATATCAAGGCGCACGCGGGACGGCGGTTCATCACAGGCATCGACTTCGATCCTCTGAGAACCTTGCGCGGCGGTTGAGAGGTAAATTTTTTCGTTGGGGCTGGTTTGGTTTTGCAAGGAGTAATGACATGTTGCCTGGCATGGAACTGATGGGGTGCACTGGACTTGCTGTTCCTGGCGAGGTAATGCAGCACGTTGTCCGTGTCGAGTCGTCGCGCAATCCGTATGCCATCGGTGTGGTTGGCGGGCGCTTGGTGCGTGAGCCACGGGGGTTGGCTGAAGCAGTGGCCACTGCCAAGATGCTGGAGCAGAAGGGCTATAACTTCTCCCTCGGACTAGGCCAGGTCAATCGCTACAACCTGCAGAAGTACGGGCTCACCAGTTACGAGATGGCATTCGACAAGTGCCCCAATCTTGTCGCTGCGTCAAGGATTTTAGCGGAGTGCCATTCGCGCTCAGGCGCTAATTGGGGCAAGTCGTTCAGCTGTTACTACTCCGGCAACTTCGAGACCGGCTTCAAACATGGTTACGTCCAAAAGATCTATGCATCCATTCGTCAGTCGGTAGCATCTTCTGGACCCGAGCCCATTGCGGTCGTGCCGACCCGCCAGGTGCAGTTGCGGCCTGCCAATCCGCTCAAGCAGGCGGCCGCCGAATTAGCAGATGCGATTGTCGCGCGTCGTATTCAGGATCTATCTGGAGCGGGCAACACGGTGGCTTCACCGTCAGGGCCTATGCTATCGGCACCGTCAGCACCTTACTCTCTGCCGAGCCGGGCCACTTCTGTGGCGCCTGCGGCGGAGAACGAGTTGTATGTGATAAAGCCGACAGGCCAGGGGCGTGGGGTGGCGTTGCCCGCTGTCGCACCTCAGGCCTCGACGCAGACTGATCAACCCGTAAATCCCGTCTCAATGCCGCGTGCACCACAGGCGGCTCCGCAAGTAGATAGCGCATTTGTTTTTTAGGATGGAAGATCGCCAAGGATACGGCTGCTGGACCCCCTCTGTTCCCAAGGAGTTAGACATGAAGTTTGAAATCGACAAGAAGACAATGGCAGATGCCAAGATGGTTGGCACCCAGGCAGTGAAGGCGCTGGTATTCATCTCGCTGCTGATGGTTGCCGGTGGTGCAGCAGCAGAAGGCAACGGCCTTGGTGGCACGGACACTCAGGTTTGCGGCTTCCTGAATAATGTGAAGAAGCTTCTGAACATGGGTTCGATTGCAGTGGTCACCATTGCGGTTATCGTGGCCGGGTATCAAATTGCCTTTGCACACAAGCGTATCTCTGAGGTTTCCCCAATCCTTATCGGTGGTGTTCTGATTGGCGCAGCTGGCCAGATCGCCAACATGATTCTTCAAAACAAGGATGGTGCTGCTGCGAACGACTGCTCGGGAGTCGGTGCTGCGTTGGTGCAGATCGCTCAGTACTATGCATAAAGACGTCCTCTTCCGCGGCTGCACCCGTCCGGCGATGTTTCTGGGGGTGCCTTACATCCCCTTTTTCATCGGTGCCGGCGGTGGCCTGCTGTTGGGGATGTACCTCAATCTTTGGTACCTGTTAACCATCCCCGTCATCATCTTTGCCATGCAGCAAATGGCAAAGAGGGACGAAATGATCTTCAGGTTGCTTGGATTGCGCTGGCTTTTCCGAATGCGGGCCCGAAACCTTCAGCGTTATTCCGGGATGTGGGTATTCACTCCCAACGAGTATCGCAAGGGACCCCCGGGCAAGCCGCGATGAACGCGTGAAAAAGTCAGCCAACCCCATGCGTTCAATTCGCGTGGGGTTGGTGTTTTAGGTAGTTCCTGATGTGATGTTTTCCTCTTAACTTGGTAAGACCATGTTCAGTCCAGACAGTCCGATCGGCGAATTTGTTTCCATTTCGACACACGTCGCACCGTCCGTCGTCAAGACGACCGGTGGCGACTATCTGTTGATCTGGCATCTGGCTGGCTTGCCCTTCGTTGGGCGTGACGAGTTCGAACTCGAGCAGCGGCACAATACGTTCAATCGGTTGCTGCAAACATTGCGTGCACCGGATTTCGCTAATATCGCGTTCTGGGTTCACGACGTTCGCCGTCGTCGTAGGATCGGTACCGGCGGGCGCTTCAAGCAATCGTTTAATCAGACGCTGTCCGACGAGTATTACGCGGCGCTTTCATCGCAAAAAATCATGCAAAACGAGTTGTACTTCAGCATGATCTATCGTCCTGTCGTTACCGGACGACGTCTGGTCGAAAAGTCTGTCAATCCAGACAAGATCAGGGCTGAGGAAGAGCAGGCCATCTCCAAGATCGTCGAGTTAGCCACGAACGTTGAGGCGGTGCTGAAGGATTATTCACCTTACCGTCTTGGCATGTATGAAGCCAAGAATGGTGTCGTGTTTTCCGAGACACTTGAGTTTCTCGGCTACTTGCTCAACCGGATCGACGAGCCGGTTCCGGTGCTGCAGGCGCCTGTGCCGGCGTATCTGCCTGTCAGCAAGCACATGTTTGCCAACAAGACCGGCGATTTTGTCATTCGCACGCCGGATGGCATCAATCATTTCGGTGCGATCCTCAACATCAAGGAATATGCCGACGGAACCTATCCCGGCATTCTCAATGGCCTGAAGTATCTTGATTTCGAATACGTGATGACGCATTCGTTCAGCCCGGTTGGGCGCCACGATGCCTTGAAGGTGTTGGAACGCACCAAGGGAATGATGATTTCGTCGGGCGACAAGTCGTCCAGCCAGATCCGCGACCTAGACCTGGCGATGGATGACGTGGCCTCCGGCAACTTCGTATTGGGCGAATATCACTTTACCTTGGCGGTCTATGCCGATAGCCAGGAGAAGTTGGCCAGGCAGATCGCGACGACACGCGCCGAATTGTCCAACGCCGGTTTCGTGTCCGCCAAGGAAGATCTGGCAATCGCTTCTTCGTTCTATGCGCAACTGCCGGGCAACTGGCGCTTTCGCACGCGTATTGCGAATCTGAGCTCGCTCAATTTCCTTGGCCTGTCGCCTCTGCACAACTTCGCCCAGGGCAAGCAGCACAACAACCCGTGGGGCGACTGTGTCACGACGCTGCAGACCACCAACGGGCAGCCGTATTACTTCAACTTCCACGCCACACATCCGGCCGAAAATTCCCTCGGCGAGAAGGCGAT
>NZ_MDFM01000056.1 GCF_002939985.1 Xanthomonas hortorum pv. cynarae
TGTTCGATCAGAGAAAATTGTGCTGGCGTGATCTCCATGCTCAATAGTTTAATCGCTCGGGCCATTAGTGTTAACAGGCCCTAGCAGAGCGCAGGCTAATTTTACTATTCTCCGTGCTTCTGGTGGGGCACGCAATCCAATCAATCGTACGGTTTTAGAATCACTACATACGGGCTCTTGTGGTGACGAAGTCCGTATAAATAACTTGGTGACAACGTGGCCGCCTATCCGAGTAGAATTGACCATTGATGACACTGGCTCAATGGGTACACAGCTGAGTGGCGTTAAAACTGCAATAGCAAGCTTCATTGGTAATACTAATACCGGCGAAGATCAGCGTGCCGTTTCGTATGAACTCATTAGTTTCAAGGACTCTCCTACTCTCCGACTCGCAAACACTGAGGACACTTCAGCGGTCATAAGCGCTGTGCAAGCCCTTTCAGCTTCAGGCGGTGATGACTGTCCGGAAGACTCCCTTGGAGCTTTGGGACTGGCACTTTCACGAATCGACGCGGATGAAGACTCGGAGGGCTCTGTAATCCTAGCGACCGACGCGTCGCCAGGCACCGGAAATGTCGACGCCCTTATCGCACAAGCTCGCGCTAGCGGGACACGTGTAAATGTGCTCTTATCCGGCGACTGTGTCGCGGGTGCAGCCACGAAGAGTCGCGCGATCAATGGAAACACCGATGTAATCCCGGCGGCCACCCTGTCTTCGCGAGAAGTTTTTTCTCGCCTCGCAAAGGATACTGGCGGATTGTATTTTTATGCTCCTGGAGCCACAGCAGAAGTATATTCCGACCTGCTGGGACAAATATTTAGCAGTGTTGCGGAAGGAATTACTCCGATCAAGTCAGATGAGTTAGTTGAGGGGATTAAAGGTGATGCAGGTGAAGATCACCTATATAGAATTGACGTACCAGCTGGGGCAAAACTTCTGCGAGTTATGTCGTACGGCGGAACTGGAAATATATCTCTCTTCATGAAAAGAGAATCAATCCCCACTGAAACGGATTATGAGAGCCGCTCAGCTCGTCCTTCGACAAACAGTCAGACGATGCAAGTCGACAACCCGGTTGCGGGTACGTATTACATTAGACTATCTGGAGTAAGCGCGTACTCAAAGGTCGCTCTGAGGGCACTGGTCCGGAATTAATATTTTTATATGGTCGGCGCCTTGACATTTGTCTTGGCGCCGACACTGCGATAATAAAAAGATTCGTGAAGATAAGGGCTTGGAGTTTTTTTAAAAATTATCGGTATGTTCAGCCGCATCATAGGTGCTGATCAAATCCCTGCGTCCCGAAGTACCCACCTCCGTCAAACCGGTGGGTTTTTTGTGCCTGCAGATTCTTGCGGGCACAACCGACGCGATGCCTGCGTCGGGAGGGCGGCTAATACAACACCCTTCGGGGAAATACGCCCGCCGGCTACGTGCGGTTTCTAACCTCCCGACATCCCGTCGCCACCCGGCGGCGGGGCCTGTTCGTCAAGGAGGGCTTTGCCATGCGTCGACCCACGTCCCGTCCCACATCCGCACGCAAGCGCGCCACGGAGCCGCCGCCCACCGAGATCGGCTGGCACTCGCTCGACCCCTCGATCAAGCCGCGGCCCTACGTCGAGCGCACCCCCATCCCCCAACCCCGCACTGAAGCCCGCCCACCGCGTCCCGGCCACCCGCGTGCCCCGCACCACTGCACCGTCGGCTACGGCTACTACCCCGCCAGTAACCAACGCATCCCCACGCTACGCCTACGCGGCCGCTGGCTGGAACAACTGGGCTTCACCATCGGCAGCAAACTCCACATCCGCCTGCGCGATGGCGAGCTGGTCGTCAGCGTCGCACCTACAGACTAACCAGGTGCGCCGCGCACGCGCAGCACGCACCCGCACGCCCCGCGCTGAGCGCAACGCGCCAATCGCCACACCGTGCGCGCTCCCCGCTCACCGCGCAGAGGAGGGACACAGATGGAGCACCCCGCCGTTGTCTTGCATCTCACGCTGGACCAACGCGACCAGCTCGACCGCCTGCTACGCACCCTCATCGCTCATGGCGACGTCATCGCCATGAGCAAACCGGAGTGCCTGGAGGCGCAGACGCTGCCCACGTTGGGGCAAGCCATCTTTGATGCAGCCTATGCCGTACGCGAGATGCTTGAGCAGCGGGTGGAGCAGACGCACCAAGCTGGTAGTGAGCGTAGCTAGGGAAGATTGAAGGGAGCAGGAGCTGGTCTGAGCCAGGTTTTCCGGCTACGTCCCAGACCATTAGCCCATCTGTGGGCCGCCGGCAGTCTGCGTGGCTGCTTCGCGCTGCTGCGTTTCCTGCCGGGTTTGTTCTGCCACCCGCGCGTCGATCTGCTGGCTGCGGGCCAGCCCTTCTTCGATGCTTTGCTGTGGCTGGTTGAGATCTACCATCGCCCGGAAGCCGGGGGTCGTTCCCATTACAAAGATTTTCTCTTCATGCAGAACCACGTCACGCACCTGCTGCAGTTGGTGAATGCCGCTTTCTCGTGCGGCGACCATCGCCGACATCACCTGACCGTCGGTGACATTGGCAGGAAGATCCGATCGCATGCGATCAAACAATTGCTGCGATTCGCGCGACAGCGCAGAAGCCTGACCACGTTCTGGCTCGCCCTCGACCTCAGTCAGCAACTTCTGCAGTGGGCCTTGGTTCTTCGGAAGCGGGTTTTCGTGTGACGAGTTGAGCTTGCTATCGGGAAATGGTTTGGGAATGCTCTTCAGCGCATCGATATTAGGAAGAACTTTGATCGTACCGTCAAAGCTGGGATCTGGCTTTTCGAGCTTCGGCCGCAGACCCGCATCCCGAAGTCCGCCCCAGACGTAGTCGATGCAACTGTTGGAGAAACCGTTGTAATAGAGGCCGAATCGACTATCGTCGCCACGCACACCAGCCTCACCGTACTCCTTCAGCTTCTCGTGCTGTTCCTTAGTAATCTCGAGCGTGTACGAATAGCTCGGATTCTGATAAGTCTTGTACTCATCTCTGACGACGTGCCCGGCGCCTATAACGCCCGTTTTGATCGGCGAGAATCCGTATCCGTTCTTGTGCTCGCCGTCAGAGATCATGAAGTACGCATGGCCTGCGGAGGAAGGGTGACCATGGCCCTTTTCATCGCGCACGGTCGTACCGGGTGCAGCGAGATAGACGGTAACGGTGTAGGGGCCAGGCTCTTTCCTGCCAGGTTGGGCCTGAGCACTGCTATGGGATTGACTGTCCATGTTTTATTTCACGTTGTAGTTGGCGACAAGAAGCTCAAAGCTGAGGTGAGCGATCTGCGGGTTGTCCTGAAGATTGGTAACCTTCAACCGGTATTTCCCGGGAGTCAGGTCCTTGGACTCGGCACTGGCAACCTCATATTCCATATAGGCCATCGACATGTCGTATTTGCCGGCCTTCACCAGACTGTTGGAATCCGCGCCAACAGCGCTTCTGTAGGGGAAGACGTCACTCTTTGCCTTTTGGTAGCGCGTGCCTTGCCACACTGCCGGCAAATCACGATTCAGCTCGTGAAGCACCACGGGCGTCTCTTTGCCACCATTCTGCTTCCAAAGCTGTACCCTCAAGGGAAGCTTCGCTTCCTCAAGGAAGTCCGCATCCCCTGGCTTCAGATCGGGGCGTTTGCGTGGCCCACCAGAACGGAATCCCATCAGAAACGTGCTGGGTCCCGGATCGCCCGTCTCCCGCAGAGGCAGTTCGAAGCGCGCTTCGACCGTGGCACCGGAGTGGACTAGATCAATCGGCTTGACGACTGGAAAGCCGTCGCCATAAGCCGGAGGTACCTTTCCCCCGCATCCACCAATCAACATTGGCAGTATGACCATCCATGGCTTCAGTAAATTTCGCATCTCTTCCTCGTGTTGGTAAAGCATGTCGTCGATAGCGCCGACGACATCCAGCATTGGCCCCTTTATACACTGCAATAGGCAGCGGGTTCTGAACTGGCTTCACATAAGTAGGGACTTCGGCGCTTGCCCGCCAACGACGCTGCCGTTGACCAGATGAGCATCGCTATTGCTGTTGGGATGGTGCGTGATCAGGCCATCGAAGTTCTCCACAACCTCGTTGTGATAGCCCTTCTCCGCCCGCATCCCACTCAAGTTGAATGACGCGATAAGGAACCTGCTGTGTCGCATCCTGTGCAGCCATGTGCCCACCCCTTGTTAATCACTCAGGTTGATCGCGCGAGCCAGGTACCAACAGCCATGGCTCCGTCTAAACACGTAGGTATCTACTTCGTACTCCATGCCGAAGTCCACACTGCGGCCATCACCGGCCATCGTTTGGATAGAGACCGGGTATCCAACTTTACTTTGACGCTCCGGCTTCATCTCCCCCGGAACGACTCGATCAAAGACCTTTTCATCCTTGAAGTAACGATAGGGGAAGAGCTCCAGGCGGGAGAGGCCTGTTCGCTTGGAGAGATGCGTAGCGGGTGACGCGTCAGTTTCTTTTTCGACCGTGTGAGTCGGCACCTCATACTCCAGCGGGTCGTCAGTAAAGCTGCGGCGCACGCTGTCGTCGGCAGAATCCGCATAGCGTTGCAGAAACGTGCCGAAATCTTTGGAAGGACAGGAGACAGCAGGAGGCTTTGCAGCGTGTTGAACCGGATGCTCGCGCTGTGAAGCTCCGGCAGGTGCGGATGAGGTACACCCCGCGACTGAGGCGTAAAGCAATCCAGCAAAAGCTACACACGCCTTTCGGTGATTGGCACCCATACCCATTATTCCTTCCGAGTCTTGGCTGTTGGCGATGCAGATTGCCGGAATTATTCGTCAAGTGCATTCGCTTCCGCATGTCTGCCGGAGTTCTCGCAAGGGTATCCGACTGCAGGACGTTGTGCGAATCGAACCCCGCGGCGGGGCCTGTTGGTCAAGGAGGGCTTTGCCATGCGTCGATCCCCATCCCGCCTCACGCCGGTGCGCAAGCGCGCCACGGAGCTGCCGCCCACCGAGATCGGCTAGCACTCGCTCAAACCCTCGATCACCCCGCGGCGCTACCTCGAGCGCAACCTCATCCCCGAGCCCCGCCCCGATCCCAGCAAGCCGCGCCGCCCAGGCCACCCGCGTGCCCCGCAACACTGCACCGTTGGCTACGGCTCCTACCCCGACAGCCACCAACGCATCCCCACGCTGCGCCTACGCGGCCGCTGGCTGGAACAACTCGGCTTCACCATCGGCAGCAAACCCCACATCCGCCTGCGCGATGGCGAGCTGGTGGTAAGCCTCCACCATCAAGGGTGAGGTGACATGGCCTTCTGCTGGATGCCATGTAATCCTGGATGGCTCAGTCAGCCGAGTCATTCGATTAATTTTGTCAGCAGACACCTCTGGCACGTCGTTGCTGCGATGAGGTTTCGATTGCACAAAAATTCTCACGGCATGCATGCGTAAAAATACAGGTATGTCTAGAAAAGGGTCTCGCGTCATGACCCTATAACGCACGCGTAAAAATAGCCTATGCTGTTATCGAAGCAATCTCTTCAGGCACAAGGCATGTCACGACCGTATCAAGTTGTACGCGTATTGCTGTTATTAGTAGCAGCGTATATGGCAGCGGGCTGTCATCGGCAGCCACAACAGACCAGTGCGCCACAGCCGGACCGGAATAGTGACAGCCGAACGGCTGTACCGTTGGCACGCTCGTTGGAAGCCATCCACGATGGCGAAATCCGACTTGATTTTGACGTGCCTGCCACAAATGGTGAGTCACCTCGCTCTGTCTTCATTGGGGTTCGTCTCGAGGGACGCGATTCAACATCTGTGGCTGAGGCTGCCGATGCGCTTAGAAAAGCAAAGATTTCTGCAAAGGTTCAGCTCTATCAAATCGAGCAAGGCCGTACCGCGGAGGTTGAACTTAAGCGCAGCCAGTGGGTGAGTCGTAATGAGGTGGAGTGGCTCACTATCCCTGCGGACGGTGCCGTCCCCGGCCTGGAAGCCGCCGATGCAGACCGAGAGTCCTTGTTGGAAGCAGGCTTGATCGCTCAAGGGGTTGCTTACACTGAACTATCTTTTGCAAGCGCAGATGCGTTGCCGTCAGGCCACTATGTCCTTGGCCTTGCGCTGGGCAATGACCGTCAGTTGTTGATCGATGCTAAGGCGAAGCTCTTGATTGCGTATCGCGCAAAGAAGAAGTGAGAGGAGCATGGGAATGAATTCATCAGAAACGCACTACACCGTCACTGTCTATGTCGCCGCACCCGGCACGCCATTAGCAGGTGGCGGTACATCTGCAGCCGGACACGTCTACTACTCCATCTCCGATGGGCAAAATAACAATAGCTACGGTTTCGCTCCGTTGGCGCATGGCGAGTCGAGTGGGCTTGGTGGCGTATCAGAAACCGATGTCGCAGACTACAAGGATCCCTACTACTCCAGGACGCTGGAGATCAGCAAGGACCAGTATGAAAAGCTGCAGGCCTTCGGCAGAGATGCTGCCGGCCACGGCTTTAACATGCAGTATGAGTGGAAGGAAAATAGTTGCATTGATTTTACCTGGAGTGCATTGAACCAGGCTGGCTTGCATCGGCGGAACGTATTTGTCATGACGGACAAGGATTTCGAAGGGCAGCTGAAGCCGCTCTCTAACGTCGAAGACATCAAGAGCATTAAGGCCCCATTCCCTGATAGCAAGTTGAATAGTGAGTCGCAGCATGCAATGCCGAAACAGACCTTCGAGCAGCGTCTTATTTCGGAGCAGCGGCATCCGGACGATCGTAGTCTACCGGGTCTAGCTGCGCCATTTGAAAGACATCAGATGCCAGCAAGTGACGCAAGCAAAATGAACCCTCTCTTGTCCCAAGCGGAAGCTGCGGTTCGCGATCTAGAGAAAGGGCTTGGTCGCGACTACGACGAAAATAGCGCTCGCCTCGCCGCGAGTAGCGCCTATCTCGCAAAGGAGAATGGGTTATCAAGGATAGATCACATCGCATTGAGTCAGCAGACCGACTCTGTACGCCAAGGTGAGAACGTCTTTGTTGTTGAGGGGGCATTGAATGATCCTGCACACAAGATGGCGCATATGAAGACCATGGATGCCATTGCGCAGCCAGTGGAGCAATCATTGGCTCAGCTGCAAACACTGAGCGAGGCGCAGCGGCAGCAACAACCGCAACCACAGCAGCAGCAAGAGCAGCAACGTGATCAAGCACCAGTGCAGCCGCATCGAACGGTATGAAATTGATCAGATAGTGCAATAAAGGTGTCAGCGCGATTTGCGATGCTTTTGTCCCAGTGGGCTGGTGCCGCACCAGATCGCTAGAAAGATTTATTTTAAGATCATAGAAAATCTTCTAAGAGCTGTATCCACCGGCGTCAAACCAATAGGTTTTCGTGCCCGTAGTTTCTGGTGGTTGTAATCGACGCGATGCCTGCGCCCGGAGCCCGGCTGACAACACCCGTCGGGAAATACGACCACTCATTCTGTGCGGTTTCTAACCTCGTGCATCCCGTCGCTACCTCCACATCCGCCTGCGCAACGGCGAGCTGGCCCGCCTTGCATCGACGCAGCGACCCAGGCAATACCTCCGCCTAACGTATGGCGTGCGACACGCCACCGCGCATCACACTCGTGCGCGACTACACGCACGTACGCCCCACCACGCGCTGGCGCGTGCGCGAGGAACCGGCATCGGGCAGGGCGCGCTTCGACCAGGCCATCGGCCTGTTGCATGCAGACTTGCTCGCCTACATGCGCCGGCGCATTCGTCACCCGGACACCGCCGCCGACCTCGCCGAGGAAACGCTGCTCCGCCTGCTGGCCTACCGCGACGCGCCTAACATCGGCGACTGCGCACTGCTGATGTACCGCATCGCTCACAACATGGTGCTGGAGCATTGGCGCACGTGCCACCGCCGCCACGCCAACACCCACGTCGCACTGGACCTGATCACGCCGCTGGCCGCAGACGGCGCACACGTCGACCAGATCGCCGACACCCGCCGCATCCTGCAGCACCTGCAGACCCACACCCTCGACACCCTCCAGTCCAGGTGTCGCCAGGCCTTCACCCTCCAACGCATCGACTATCTCACCTACCCGCAAGTGGCCGCAGCCATGGGCATCTCGATCAAGATGGTGGAAAAGCACATCAGCCGTGCGCTGGCTGCTTGCCGGGCTGCTGTGCAGTGAAGCACCAGGGCTCCGCTTCCTATCCCGAGAAGATCAGGGCGCGTCCTCGTTATGTTGTACAAGCACGCCGGTGCGCTACGACCAGCAACCATCGAAACACATAAAAAACCCTGCCGAGGCAGGGTTTGATGCATCAATAACCGGATCCGTAAGGATTGACGGAGTCGGACCTGGGTAGACCGTAGGTGGCCTGTGGTGCGGGTTGGCGATAGGTGTTCTGTTCTCTGTACGGATCGACAGTTCCAACTCTTCCGGTATATGGATTCACATTTCCACGTGTCGAGTAATTGTCTAGCGTTGTGCTGTTGGCCGCACTGCGATAGTGAGGTTGCACATAAGTACCATCGGCACGGTGGTAACCACTGACACGGGTTTGCGCGCATACCGAAGCCGACGCGAGTGCTGCCACGATCGCCAAAACGATCTTTGCCTTCTTCATTGATGTTTCCTCGTAATTACTTGATGGCCTAAATGGCCGCAAAGACCAACGAAGTGCGGAGCCAATCTGGTGCTGAGTGATGCAGCCGGCTTGGGCTCCATCGGCTTCACTGCGCTCCAGCTCGGTAGTCCACAACCATTGCCTTTGTCACGTCCTTTGGGTAGCACAGCGGGGCATAGCCACCACCACGGCTATATGCGCTTCTACCGCCGCAGCTGCTGCCATTGCGGGCTGCGTTGTACGGGCAGGGGCAGTTGCCAGGATATGCATCGATCGATTGTTGAATCAGCAGCGTCTTGATGTTGGCATCAGACAACGCTGTAGAAGGTCCTTTGGCAAGTGCGTGTGGCGCAAATGCCATCGTCAACGCAAGCAAGCAGAACTGTAGTCGCATGGTTTCGTCCTAATGTCGCACGTAGGGTGCGCCCAGAACATGCAAGGCCTGTTCCCAGTGTCTTATAGCGTTCGCTTTCACTGACGCTATGGGCGTTCTTGCTCGCCTTACGCTGTATAAGCTCATTCGCTTCGATCACCTAGAGTGTGTTATGAACTTTGAAATAGAGCGGCTGCATTTCCAAGCATCAGGATCGTGAAGACGACAAAGTGCAAACCGGCCAACGTTTCCG
>NZ_MDFM01000057.1 GCF_002939985.1 Xanthomonas hortorum pv. cynarae
CGTGCAGCGAGCAATTTTCATGGCTGAGAGTCGGGGCTAATCAGGATAGTTTAATCGCTCGGGCCATTAGTGTTAACAGGCCCTAGTGCATGCCTGTGAGTTGCATGGCACGCAACCAGCTCTGCATGACACCTATCATTGCAACCACTGAGTGGCACTACATCGCTGCAGTGCCTGCGGCTAGCCGGTTGTGAGGTGCGTGCTACGCTCGGTCCTCTCGCACAATGCATGGAGCACGTGATGAAGTTCTTGGCAGCAATGTCGATTGTGGTGTTTTGCACGAACAGCCTGTTGGCCAGTGCCGCTACGCCTGCGGAACAGGGCGATTTGCGTGTGACGCGCACCTATCCGACAAACAGTCCGGCGGTGGCGCAAGTGTATCGCTGGTTGTTGGAGCAGCCGTCCAGGCTAAAGCTTCCGGCAAGCGCTGCCGAATTAGGCCAGGTGCGGACCAGCTACTTCACGCACGCGCCAGGAGCGGATCGGCGCACGGATCTGACCAGCACAGAGGTTGCCTTCCCTGTGCGTGGGCATAGCGGCGATGAGGTCGGTATCGATGCCTGTGGCGCCGGTATTCGTTATCAATGGAAGTACCGATGGGTGTCGTCGTCGGCAAACGCCGGTTGGCGGTTGCTGGATTACCAATTCAAGCAGGTGCAAGACTGTGATGCCGCCATGGCGGATCCCGGGTTCGTCAAGCCGGCCGCACCGCGCAGCTGAGGTGAGCGTGTATAGCGCTTGCGGCCCATCGTGTCGCACGTTGCGAGTGCTACACGCAGCAAGCCTGGCACCAGTTATCTGTGTGCACTCAATGATGCGCTGCAGCGCACTTTCCACAGCTGCGTACGAAAAAACGGCTGCGCCGCAATGAAGCAGCGCAACAGCGCATGACATGACATTGCGCTAGCACTTGCGCGGGTATACACGTTCGCATCGGACCATCGCAGCAGGAGACCATGATGAATGCGCTTCCCTCCACCAAGCCGTTGAATACCGACCCGACCTCGATTTTCAAACCGCGCTACGACAACTTTATCGGCGGTGCGTGGGTGGCGCCGGCGAGCGGCCAGTACTTCGACAACACCACGCCGATCAGCGGCAAGGTGTTCACCTCGATCGCGCGCTCCAACGCGCAGGACATCGAAGCGGCGCTGGATGCGGCGCATGCGGCCAAGGAGGCCTGGGGCAAGACCTCCACCACCGACCGCGCCAACGTGTTGCTCAAGATCGCCGACCGCATCGAGCAGAATCTGGAACTGCTCGCCTATGCCGAGACCTGGGATAACGGCAAGCCGGTACGCGAAACGCTCAACGCCGATGTGCCGTTGTGCGTGGATCACTTCCGCTATTTCGCCGGTGCCATTCGCGCGCAGGAAGGCGGCATTTCCGAGATCGACAGCGACACCATCGCCTATCACTTCCACGAACCGTTGGGCGTGGTCGGGCAGATCATTCCGTGGAATTTCCCGCTGCTGATGGCGTGCTGGAAACTCGCACCGGCACTGGCCGCCGGCAACTGCGTGGTGATGAAGCCGGCCGAGCAGACACCGGCCTCGATCCTGGTGTTGATGGAAGTGATCGGCGACCTGCTGCCGCCCGGCGTGCTCAACGTGGTCAACGGCTTCGGGCTGGAGGCGGGCAAGCCGCTGGCCAGCAACCCGCGCATCGCCAAGATCGCCTTCACCGGCGAAACCACCACCGGCCGGCTGATCATGCAGTACGCCAGCCAGAACCTGATTCCGGTGACGCTGGAGCTGGGTGGCAAATCGCCGAACATCTTTTTTGCCGATGTGATGGCTGAAGACGACGATTTTCTCGACAAGGCGGTGGAGGGCTTCGTGCTGTTCGCCTTCAATCAGGGCGAGGTGTGCACCTGCCCATCGCGCGCGCTGATCCAGGACTCGATCTACGACAAGTTCATGGAAAAAGCGCTCGCACGCGTGGCCGCGATCAAGCAAGGCAACCCGCTCGATCCCAACACCATGGTCGGCGCGCAGGCTTCCAGCGAGCAGCTGGAAAAGATTCTGGCCTACATCGATATCGGCAGACAGGAAGGCGCCGAAGTGTTGATCGGTGGCGAGCGCAACACGCTCGATGGCGAGTTGGCCGATGGCTTCTACGTCAAGCCGACCGTGTTCAAAGGCCACAACAAGATGCGCGTGTTCCAGGAAGAGATCTTCGGCCCGGTGGTGTCGGTGACCACCTTCAAGGACGAGGCCGAGGCGCTGGCGATCGCCAACGACACGCTTTACGGCCTGGGCGCCGGCGTGTGGAGTCGCGATGCGGCGCGGCTGTATCGCATGGGCCGCGCAATCCAGGCCGGGCGCGTGTGGACCAATTGCTATCACGCCTATCCGGCGCATGCCGCGTTCGGCGGTTACAAGCAGTCGGGCATCGGCCGCGAGAATCACAAGATGATGCTCGACCATTACCAGCAGACCAAGAATCTGCTGGTGAGCTATTCGCCGAAGGCGTTGGGGTTCTTCTGACGCGTGGGCCTGTTGTCGCTCGACTGCGATGCGCGATGGATCGGGCACAGGTGTGCCCGGCCACCGCGCCGACTGCACATGAACTGCGTACACCCGATTTGACTTCGATCAAGGCATGCCGCCCTCAGGGCGCCTAGGGTGGACTGCACTATCAGTGCGGAGCGCAGCATGGACACGACAATGAAAGCAGCGGTGGTGCGTCAGTTCGGCGCGCCGCTGGTGATCGAGGAAGTGCAGGTGCCGCGGCCGCAGGCCGGCGATCTGCTGGTCAAGATCGAAGCCTGCGGGGTCTGCCACACCGATCTGCATGCCGCGCAGGGCGACTGGCCGGTCAAGCCGAACCCGCCCTTCATTCCAGGCCATGAGGGCGTGGGCTATGTGGTGGCAGTGGGTGCGGGCGTGCGTCACGTCAAGGAAGGCGACCGGGTGGGTATTCCGTGGCTGTACTCGGCCTGCGGGCATTGCGAGCATTGCCTGGGCGGCTGGGAGACGCTGTGCGAGGCGCAGCAGAACAGCGGGTATTCGGTCAATGGCGGATTTGCGCAATACGCGCTGGCCAACGCCGATTATGTCGGGCACCTGCCGAACAACCTGGGGTTCGTCGAGGTCGCGCCGATCCTGTGTGCCGGTGTCACCGTCTACAAGGGATTGAAGGTCACCGACACCAAGCCGGGCCAGTGGGTGGTGATCTCCGGCATCGGCGGGCTCGGCCATATGGCCGTGCAGTACGCCAAGGCGATGGGCCTGAACGTGGCCGCGGTGGATGTGGACGATGCGAAACTCGCCCTGGCCAAACGCTTGGGCGCGACGGTGACGGTGAATGCGCGCACCACCGACCCGGTGGCGTATCTCAAGAAGGAAATCGGTGGTGCGCACGGTGCCCTGGTCACGGCGGTCTCGCCCAAGGCCTTCGAGCAGGCGATTGGCATGGTGCGCCGTGGCGGGACGGTGTCGCTCAACGGTCTGCCACCGGGCGAGTTTCCGCTGAATATCTTCGGCATGGTGCTCAATGGCGTCACGGTGCGTGGCTCGATCGTCGGTACCCGTCTGGATCTGCAGGAATCGCTGGCATTTGCCGAGCAAGGCAAGGTTGCCGCGACGGTCGCCACCGACACGCTGGACAACATCAACGATGTCTTCGCCCGGATGCGCGCCGGCACGATCGAGGGGCGTATCGTGCTCGACATGGCCGCCTGACGCGGTCGCGGGAGGGAGAGAATGCACGACACCACCCCACAGACCGAGCTGCCATTACAGGTCATGGCCACCTTGGCGGCGTTGCAGTTGATCGACACGCTGCGCGCACGCCACGGCGATGTGCTGTTCCATCAATCCGGCGGCTGCTGCGACGGCTCCTCGCCGATGTGTTTCCCAATGGGCGACTTCATCGTGGGCGACCGCGACGTGCTGCTGGGCGAGATCGGCGGTGCGCCGTTCTATATCAGCGCCTCGCAGTTCGAGTACTGGAAGCACACCCAATTGATCATCGATGTGGTGCCGGGGCGCGGCGGCATGTTCTCGCTGGAAAACGGCGAGGGCGTGCGCTTTCTGGTGCGCTCGCGTCTGTTTGCCGATGACGAGTTCGCCCGCCTGCAGGAGGCAGGTCGGGCGTAGGGCTGATCAGCGCGGCTGGCACGCCTGCGCGTTGTTGCAGTTAGATGTTTTCAGCGGTCTGTCGCGGCCGACGGAGCTGTGCCCGGCTTCTTGGCCGGGGTATCGCCATCGGCCGGAATCAGCTTGTCTGGCGCATCGCCTGCACCGCGGTCTTCGTAATGTTCGGCATCGCGCTTGCCGTGCTGTTCGCCGGGTTGGGTCGGTTGCTCGCGCAGTGGGTCGCGGGACATGGTGTTCTCCTGAGCTTTGCAGATGGATGCGCAGTTCACCGCGCGCAGGGTGAAGAGCATGCAGTCGCGCCATGCGGATGGCTCACGTATGGATCACGGCGCCAGCGTTACAGCTATGTGCTACCCCAACAGCACCCGGAGTCACACGCCGATGGCACGACCGATCTGGACCGGAACCCTCTCGTTCGGCTTGCTCAATGTGCCGGTGTCGCTGATGTCGGGCGAGCGCAAGGTGGACCTGCATTTCCGCATGCTCGATTCGCGCGACAAAAAGCCGATCCGCTTCGAGCGCGTCAATGCCGACACCGGCGACGAGGTGCCGTGGAAGGAGATCGTCAAGGCGTTCGAGTACGACAAGGGCAGCTATGTGATTGTGGAGGAGCAGGACATCCGCTCCGCCTCGCCGGAAAGCCATGAAACGGTAGAGGTGGAGACTTTTGTCGACGCCGCTGACATCGACCCGCGCTATTTCGAAAAGCCCTACATCCTGGTGCCCGGCAAGAAAGCCGAAAAAGGCTATGTATTGCTGCGCGAAACGCTACGCGACACCGGCAAGGTGGGCATCGCAAAAGTGGTCATCCGTACCCGCGAGTACCTGGCTGCGGTGATGCCGCAGGGCGATGCGTTGATCCTGCTGCTGCTGCGCTACCAGCAGGAAGTGGTGGACCCGCAGGACTTCAAGCTGCCGGCCGGCGCGGTGGGCGAATACCGCATCACGCCCAAGGAACAGGAGATGGCCAGGCAGCTGATCGAGTCGATGTCCGGCACCTGGCAGCCGGAGGATTACCACGACGAATTCCGCGGCAAGCTGGAGCAGCTGCTGCGCAAGCGCATCCAGGAAAAGGGCGGTACCACCAAGGTGGATATCGAGCCGCCGCAGCACGAAGACGCCACCACCAACGTGGTCGATTTCATGTCGCTGCTGCAGAAGAGCCTGCAAGCCAATACACGCACGCCGGCCAAGAAAAGCAGTGCGCCGGCAGCGCCTGCCAAGAAAACCGCAACCAAGAAGGCGGCCAAGAAGGCCACCAAAAAGACCGCGAGCAAGCCAACCAAAACAGCAGCCGCGAAAGCGCCGCCGCGCCGCAAGGCCGGATAGGCCAGCCCATGTCACTGCACGACTACAACGCCAAGCGCCGCTTCGACCAGACACCGGAACCGGCCGGCGAGACGCCTGCGCGCGCCAGCAAGCAGCCGATCTTCGTGGTGCAGCTGCACCACGCCAGCTCGCGCCATTACGACTTCCGTCTGGAAGCCGATGGCGTACTCAAGAGTTGGGCCGTGCCGAAGGGTCCGTCGTTGCGCGTTGGCGAAAAACGCCTTGCGGTGCAGGTGGAAGATCATCCGTTGTCGTACGCCAGTTTCGAAGGCGATATCCCGCAAGGGCATTACGGCGCAGGCCATGTGGATGTGTTCGACCACGGCCATTGGCACTGCGAAGGCGATGCGTTGGCCGCGCTGGACGCGGGCAAGCTGGAATTCGAGTTGCAGGGCACGCTGCTGCGCGGTGGCTTTGCGTTGGTGCGCACGCAGATGCGTGGCGGCAAACCGCAGTGGCTGCTGTTCAAGCGCACCGATGCCTACGCGACCGATCTGGATGCCGATGCACTGGTGGCGCAGCAGGCCGCCGGTGCATCGGATGTGGCAACTTCGGCAACGCGTGCCAAGACAGCATCGGTTACAACGCGCGGCAAGGCTAGCCGTGCGCAACGTATGCCGCCAGACGCAATCGCCGAGACATCGACAGTGACAAGCAAACGTGTGCGCTCAGGGCGTGCAGGGTCCAAACAGTGGCGTACCCGCGCACTGGCGCTGGAGGGCGCGCGCGATACGCCATGCCCAACCGAGCTGCGCGCGCAACTGACCTTGCTGCGCGAGCACGCGCCGGAGGGCGAGCGCTGGTTGCACGAGATCAAGTGGGATGGCTATCGCCTGCTGGCCGATCTGGCCGATGGCAACGTGCAGTTGCGCTCACGCAACGACCAGGCCTGGACGCAGCGCTTTCCGGATGTGGTGCGCGCGTTGCAGGCGTTGCCAGTGCGCGATGCGCGCCTGGATGGCGAGCTGGTGGTGCTGGACGCGCAAGGGCGCAGCGATTTCTCGGCGCTGCAACGCGCGCTCGATGGCAGCGTCACGCAGCCGCTGCGCTATATCGTGTTCGACCTGCTCGGGGTCGCCGGGGTGGATCTGCGCGGCACCCCGTTGCTGCAACGCAAGCAATTGCTGCGCGAGTTGCTGGGCGATCAACCGGGCACGCTGGCATTTAGCGACCATGTGATCGGTCACGGACCAGAAGTGTTTGCTGCCAGTGCCGGCACCGGCTGGGAAGGCATCGTCAGCAAGCTCGCCGACGCCCCTTATCGCGAAGGACGCAGCGCCGATTGGGTCAAGACCAAGCACGCAGACAGCGACGAGTTCGTGGTGGTGGGCTACACCGACCCCAAGGGCGCGCGCAGTGGTTTTGGCGCCTTGTTGATGGCGCAACGCGATGGCAAGACGCTGCGCTATGTCGGGCGTGTAGGCACCGGTTTCGACGATGCCTTGCTCGGCAAGATCACCACGCTGTTGCAGGCGCTGCATAGCGACACCGCCACGCTGGAATTGCCCACGCATATTCCGGGGCGGCCACGCGATGTGCATTGGGTGCGACCGGTGTTGATCGCCGAGGTGGCCTTTCGCGGTTGGGCCAAGGAAGGGCTGCTGCGGCAAGCCGCGTTCAAGCGTTTGCGTGAGGACAAACCCATGAGCGAGTTGGGCGGCGATCGCGCCGCGCCGGGTAAGGCGCGTGCTGCGAGCAAACGTGGCGGTGCGACGACGGCCATTGCGCCTGCGCGCAAGACGCCGACAAAAAAAGCAACCAAAACGACAGTGGAAGCATCCACCAGGACTGCCAGCAAACGCGTGCGTTCAACGGCATCGAAGACGACCGCTATATCGAAGACTGCAGCGTCCGAATCCAGGGCATCGAAACCCGCAGCGTCCACATCCAAATCCACAGACGGCATCACCATCACTCATCCCGAGCGCGTAGTGTTTCCTGCGGTCGGTATCAGCAAGGGCGATGTGGCTGACTACTACCGCGCAGTGGCGCCGCTGGTGCTGGCGGAGATCGCAGGCCGCCCGTTATCGCTGTTGCGTTGCCCCGACGGCGCCGGCGGCGAGTGCTTCTTCCAGAAGCACGAAGGTCGCCATCTAGGCGCGCATATCAAGGCGATCCCGCTAAAGCAAAAAAGCGGCACGGAGGATTACATCTACGTCGAAGATGCCGCCGGCCTGCTCGAGCTGGTGCAGATGAACACGCTCGAGTTGCATCCCTGGGGTGCGCAGGTGGACGACCCGGAGCATCCGGATCGCCTGGTGTTCGACCTGGACCCCGGCGACGGGGTGTCCTGGGCCGACGTGGTGGCTGCCGCGCGCGATATCCGCGCCAAGCTGCGCAGTGCAGGGCTGGAAAGCGCGGTGCGCCTGTCCGGCGGCAAGGGCCTGCACGTGGTGGTGCCGATCGTGCCGGAGGCGGGTTGGGAGCAAGCGCGCGATTTCTGCGAAGCGTTTGCGCAGGCACTGGCAACGCACACGCCGGACCGCTACGTGGCGACCATGAGCAAGGCCAAACGCCACGGCGTGATCTTCGTCGACTGGCTGCGCAACGGACGCGGCAATACCAGCGTGTGTTCGTGGTCGTTACGCGCCCGCGAAAAAGCCACCGTCGCCGTGCCGCTGCGCTGGGAAGAACTCGGCAAGATCAGCGGCCCGGATGCGTTTCCGATGGACAAGGCATTGCAACGTGCCAAGCGCCAACGCGCAGATCCATGGGAATCGGTGCTGGCGTTGCAGCAATACTTGCCCACGGGCGACGATAAAAACTAAGAACGGCTAACAAACCTACTGCGCAGCCCCCACGCGGGCGCGGCCTGTGTTCGGAATCGGCATTACCACTCGTACACCCCGGTTCTGAGCGCGCCGTCCGCACCCCACCTGACGAACGCTCGCTACGTTTTGTTAGCCGCTCTGAGTCGGAGGCTCAGGTCAAACGCCTGGTTGGTCGAGCGCGCGGTGCCCTCACCGCTCGCGGGACACGCCGTAAACCCGTCCCTGGGGGCTCGGTGGCGGCATCCATGCCGCCACACGGTCCCGCAAGCGGTGAGGACACCGCACCAGAAAGTTTGCTGGCTGTTTTATTGAAAGCTACGCACACCGACCAACTCGACTGGTCCTTGCCCGCCCACCGTCGCGGGACCTTACGCGGCATGGATGCCGCGTAAGAGCTTACAAGGACGTACTTGCAGCGTGTCCTGCGATGGTGGGCGGGCAAGGGCCCTGCAGCAAACTCACAGCGTCGAGGTCGCAGCGANTGGCTGTTTATTGAAACTATGCGCACCGACCATCTTGACTGGTCCTTGCCCGCCTACCGTCGCGGGACCTTACGCGGCATGGATGCCGCGTAAGAACCTGTTCAAAGTCTGCCCGAAATATCCGATCATATGGAGATGAGAGCACGCTATCCCAGTGACATCAGCCGTGAGCAGTT
>NZ_MDFM01000058.1 GCF_002939985.1 Xanthomonas hortorum pv. cynarae
CAAGGCGCTGACAGTGTCGAACGCGCCGCCGCGCGCCGGATGAGTGAATCATCCTTACTGCACTTCCAGCCCATCCACTTTCTGCCACCCGCGCGGCAACAACGCTCCGCGGCTCGCACGCGCGCCCACATACGTCTCCAGATCCTTGAACGACAGGCTCATGGTGCGTGCGCCGCTGCGTACCAGCAGCGTGTTGCCCGGTGCCACCGCCACCACCGCCACCACGCGCTCGGTGCCGAGCTTGGCCTTGGGGATCTCGATGATCTTGTTGCCTTTGCCCTTGTCCAGCTCGGGCACATCGCTGGCCGCCACCGCCAGCAGATTGCCGGCGCTGGTGACCGCGACAATGCGATCGGTCTGCGGGTTGATCACTTGCGCCGGCGCGAGCACCTGCGCGCCGGTGGTCAGATTGAGCATCGCCTTGCCGGCCTTGTTGCGACCGGTGAGGTTCTCGAAGCGGGTGACGAAGCCATAGCCGTGCGATGAGGCCAGCACGAAGCGAGTGGTGTTGTCCGCGCTAGCCATGACCTGGAACGACGCGCCGGAAGCGGGCGAGAAACGCCCGGTCAACGGCTCGCCATTGCCACGTGCCGAGGGCAGGGTGTGCACTGCGGTGGAGTAGGCGCGGCCTTCCGAATCCAGGAACGCCACTTGATGGGTGCTACGGCTGCGCACTGCGGCCAGCAAGCTGTCGCCATCGCGGTAGGACATGCCGGCCGGATCCACTTCGTGGCCCTTGGCCGCGCGCACCCAGCCCTTTTCCGACAACACCACGGTCATCGGTTCGCTGGCGACCATTTCGGTTTCGTCGATCGCCTGCGCCGCGCCACGCTGCACCAGCGGCGAGCGACGTGCGTCGCCGAACTTCTTGGCGTCGGCGGTCAGCTCGTCCTTGATCAGCTTCTTCAGCTTGGTCTTGCTTTCGAGAATGGCCAGGAGTTGCGCGCGTTCCTTGGCGAGGGCTTCCTGCTCGCCGCGGATCTTCATTTCTTCCAGGCGCGCCAGCTGGCGCAGCTTGGTTTCCAGAATGTATTCGGCCTGTTCCTCGCTGAGTGCGAACTTGGCCATCAACACCGGCTTGGGTTCGTCCTCGCTGCGGACGATGCGGATCACTTCGTCCAGGTTGAGGAAGGCGATCAACAAGCCTTCCAACAGGTGCAGGCGACGCTCGACCTTCTGCAAGCGATGGTTGAGGCGGCGGGTGACGGTATCGCTGCGGAAGGTCAGCCACTCGCTCAGCAGCTGGCGCAGATTTTTCACCTGCGGCCGGCCATCCAGGCCGATCACGTTGAGATTGACGCGGTAGCTGCGCTCGAGATCGGTGGTGACGAACAGGTGGCCCATCAGCTGCTCGGCATCGACGCGGTTGGAGCGCGGTACCAGTACCACCCGCACCGGGCTGGTGTGGTCGGACTCGTCGCGGATGTCTTCCAGCCACGGCAGCTTCTTGGCGCGCATCTGCTGGGCGATCTGCTCTATCACCTTGGACGGCGAGACCTGATACGGCAGCGCATCGATGACGATGTTGGCGTGTTCTTTCTTGTAGGTGGCGCGCGCACGCACGCTGCCATGGCCGGTCTCGTAGATGGCGCGCAGGTCGGCCACCGGGGTGATGATTTCGGCGGTGGTCGGGTAGTCCGGGCCGAGCACGTGCTCGCACAGTTCGGCGACCGTGGCATCGGGGTTGTCGAGCAGGCGCAGCAGCGCGCTGACGATCTCGTTGAGGTTGTGCGGCGGCACGTCGGTGGCCATGCCCACCGCAATACCGGTGGTGCCGTTGAGCAGCAGATGCGGCAGGCGCGCCGGCAACCAGGTCGGCTCTTCCAGGGTGCCGTCGAAGTTGGCGGCCCAATCGGTGGTGCCCTGGCTGATTTCGCCCAGCAGCACTTCGGCGATCGGGGTCAGCTTGGATTCGGTGTAACGCATCGCCGCGAACGACTTCGGATCGTCGGTGGAGCCGAAGTTGCCCTGGCCCTCGATCAGCGGGTAACGGTACGAAAACGGCTGCGCCATCAGCACCAGCGCTTCGTAGCAGGCGCTGTCGCCGTGCGGATGATACTTACCGATCACATCGCCCACGGTGCGCGCGGATTTCTTCGGCTTGGCGGCGGCGTTCAGGCCCAGCTCGCTCATCGCGAAGATGATGCGCCGCTGCACCGGCTTCAGTCCGTCACCCAGGAACGGCAGGGCGCGGTCGAGCACCACGTACATCGAATAGTCGAGATAGGCGCGTTCGGCGTACTCGCGCAGCGGCAGCTGCTCGAAGCCATGGAAGGTGGGGCGGGTCAGATCGGTCATTGCGAAGCCAGGTCCTACGAAAGAGGAACCCGCGCGCCAGGCGCGAGCTCGAAGAGCGCCGATTATCCGGATGCGGCGGGGGATGCCAAGCCGCGCGCGTGGCCACCGGCCAGATAACGCGTGGGCGGGGCGCCGAAATGGCGGTGAAACACGCTGACGAAAGCGCTGGGGCTGCTGTAGCCGAGCTGGTCGGCCACCTGCGCCACCGCGCTGCCCTGACTCAAGCGCCGCAGGCCTTCGGCGAGCCTGGCCTGCTGCCGCCACTGCGCGAAACTCAGCCCGGTCTCGCTGCGGAAGTGCCGGCTCAGACTGCGCGGCGACAGCCCGCCCCAATCGGCCCAGGCATCCAGCGTGCGCGGGTCGGCAGGGGTGGCGAGCAACTGCCGGGCAATCCGCAGCAGCCGGCGGTCGGCCGGCATAGGCAGGTGCAGGTGGTCGATCTGGACCTGGCATAGCTCGTCCAGCAGCACGGCGGCCAGCCGTTGCCGGGCGCTATCCAGCGGCTGATCCAGCGGCCAGCCGGCCGCGCGCATGATGACTTCGCGGGCGAGCCCGGTCAGGCGAATCACGCCGCCCTGGGCGGGCAGGGCGGCGCAGGCATCCGGCCGCACCACCACGCCCCCAGCCGCGCATCGGCCCGGCCAGCTCCACGGTGTGCTGCTGGCCGGGCGGCATCCAGCCGGCGCAGCCCGGCGGCAATGAGAGGGTGCCCTGTTCGGTATGCACGGTCAGTACGCCGTGCTCCACATACATCAGCTGGCCGCGCACATGCGCGTGCGGGGCGGTCTTCGGCGCCCATACCGCATGCAGATCGGCGAGGAAGGCGATTACTTCCGGACCATCGGCCCACTCGAAGCTGGCGCGCACGCCCGGTGGCAAGGCATCGACCGTCGTTGGCGGGTTTTCGATAGTCATCGGCGCAATTGTATTACCAGGCCAGCCAGACCCGCGCGTATCGTGGCGATCCTTGCTTGCGGTTTAATCCCTTTCGACATATTTGCATTGACAAATATATATTTCGGAAGAAAATGGCCGGCCATGAACGATCTTTCCTCCACCTCGCCGTCGTTCGGCTTGTTGCTGCGCCAGGTGCGCGACGCGCTGATGCGGCAGCTCGATGCCGAGATGAAGGGCGAACTGCCCGACTTCGGCTTCAGCCACTACGTCGGCTTGAAGATTCTGGCGGTGCGCTCGCCCTGTACGGCCAACGAACTGGCGCTGGCGCTGGACCAGACCCCGAGCGCGGTGACCCGGCTGCTGGACAAGCTCGAAGCGCTGGGCGCGGTGCGGCGCGAGCCGCATGCGCAGGACCGGCGCGCGTTGCAGATCGTCATGACCGAACAGGGCGTGGCCTTGTGGGAGCGCCTGAAGCTGCGCGGCGAACGCGCCATCGAGCACGGCTTGCGCGATCTGGCCGCGCCCGAGCGCGAACAACTCACCTCTCTTCTCATCCGTGTCCGCGATGCACTCAACTCATGAACGCTGCTAGTTCCTCGATCCAGATGTTGCGCCTGCGCTCAACGCGCTTTGCGCGGCCGCTTGTGCTCACCGCCTTGACGCTGGCATTGGCCGCCTGCGCGAGCAGTCGTGGTCTGGCCCCGCAAGGCGCCGTGCTGGAACCGGGTGCGCTGCATGCCGAGCGCACCCTGGCGCAAACCACCCTGAGCCCGGCCGCCTGGCCGGCCAGCGATTGGTGGCGTGCCCTGGGCGATCCGCAATTGAATGCGTTGATTGCCGAAGGCCTGCAGCACAGCCCTAGCCTGGCTGCGGCGGATGCGCGCCTGCGCCAGGCGCAGGCACGCATCGGTACCGCGCAGGCCGACCGCGGCCCGAGCCTGTCGGTGTCCGGTGGCTATGCCGGCGTGCAGTTGCCCGAATCGGTGGTGGGCGAGGAACGCGGCGGCAAGTTCGGCGGCAACGGCCAGGTAGTGCTGGATTTCCGCTACGGCGTGGACCTGTGGGGCGGCAAGCGCGCCGCCTGGGAAGCGGCAGTGGACCAGGCGCATGCGGCCGATGTGGATGCGCAGGCAGCCCGCCTGAACCTGTCGGCGGCGATCGCCGAAGCCTATGCCCAGCTCGATTACGCGTGGCGTGTGCACGATGTGGCCAACGATGAGCTGATGCGCGCGCAGAAGACGCTGGACCTCACCCGGCAACGTCGTGGCGCCGGCATCGACAGCGACTTGCAGGTGCGTCAGTCGCAGGCGCGCGTGCCGGCTGCGCAACAGCAGCTGCAATCTGCGCAGCAGCAGATCGACGAAGCGCGCACGGCGCTGGCCGCGTTGGTCGGGCAGGGCCCGGATCGCGGGCTGGATATCGCGCGCCCCACCTTGAGCAGCGCAGGCGCATTGCAATTGCCAAGTGCGTTGCCGGCCGAGTTGTTGGGTCATCGCCCCGATGTGGTCGCCGCGCGCTGGCGCGTTGAAGCGGCCGATAAAAACATTGCGGTCGCCAAGACGCGCTTCTATCCCAGCTTCAACATCACGGCGTTGGGCGGGCTGGTGAACCGGGATGTCGGCCAGTTGCTGGAAAGTGCATCGCTGTTCGGCGTGGTCGCCCCGGCCTTGAGCCTGCCGATCTTCGATGGCGGCAAGCTGCGCGCCAATCTGGCCGGCAGCGATGCGCAGTACGACCTGGCGGTGGCCGACTACAACCAGAAGGTGCTCGATGCGCTGCGTGAAGTGGCCGACCAGGTCAACGCGGTGCGTTCGCTGGAGCAGCGCGCACGCTCGCAGGACGAGGCAGTACAGACCGTCACTGCCGCCTTCGATCTCGCACAGCAGCGCTACCGCGCCGGCATCGGCAGCTATCTGGAAGTGCTCAGCGTGCAGGAGCAATTGCTGCTCGCACGCCAGCGCATGGCCAGCCTGCAATCGCAACAACTGTTGGCCTCGGTGAGGTTGCAGCGCGCCTTGGGCGGCGGATTCACGCCGGAACCTGCGCGCGACACCGCACACGCCGCGACCACTCCCGCACAACCGAATTCCTGAGACAGCGACGATGAGCCAGACGACTGCAACTTCTTCCCAACCTGCGCCGGCCGCGCCCAGCAAGCGCCGTGCGGCGCTGCGCATCGTGGCCATTGTGGTGATCCTGGCGATCATCGGTCTTGTGGTGTGGTACTTCCTGGTCGGCCGCTGGCACGAAGACACCGACGACGCATACGTGCAGGGCAACCAGGTGCAGATCACCCCGATGGTGGGCGGCACGGTGGTCAGCATCGGCGCCGAAGACGGCATGCGCGTGGAGCGCGGCCAGTTGCTGGTGCAGCTGGACCCGGCCGATACCGCAGTCGCATTGCAGCAGGCCGAAGCCAACCTGGCCAAGACCGTGCGTCAGGTGCGCGGTCTGTACCGCAGCGTGGAAGGCGCGCAGGCCGAACTGTCCTCGCGCGAGGTCACGTTGCGCAGTGCACGCGCCGACTTCGCCCGGCGTAAGGATCTTGCTGCCAGCGGCGCGATTTCCAACGAAGAACTGGCGCATTCCCGCGAAGAACTTGCCGCTGCCGAAGCGGCGGTGAGCGGTTCGCGCGAGAGCTTCGAGCGTAATCGCGCCTTGGTGGATGACGGCGCGGTGGCGAATCAGCCAGACGTGCAGACGGCCGCCGCACAGTTGCGTCAGGCCTATCTCAACCACGCGCGCACCGGTGTGATTGCGCCGGTGTCCGGTTACGTGGCGCGTCGTTCGGCGCAGCTCGGCCAGCGTGTGCAGCCCGGTAGCGTGCTGATGGCGGTGGTGCCGCTGGAGCAGGTGTGGGTGGAAGCCAACTTCAAGGAAACCCAGCTCAAGCACATGCGTCTGGGCCAGCCGGTGGAACTGCATTCGGATCTGTACGGCGGTGGCGTGAACTACACCGGCCGTATCGAAAGCCTGGGCCTGGGCACCGGCAGCGCGTTCTCGCTGTTGCCGGCGCAAAACGCCAGCGGCAACTGGATCAAGATCGTGCAGCGCGTGCCGGTGCGCATTGCGGTGGATGCCAAGCAACTGGCCGGCAATCCCTTGCGCATTGGCTTGTCGATGAAGGTCGAGGTCAATCTGCACGATCAGCAGGGCAGCGTGTTGCCGACCAAGTTCGCCAACGGCGCGGTATTTTCCACCGACGTGTATGCGCAGCAGTTGCAGGCTGCCGACGCGGATATCCAACGCATCATCCAGGACAACCTGCCCGCGCAGGCTGTTTCCAAGGCGGGCTAAGCCAGCATGTCTTCGCAAGCTCCCACCGCGCCCGGCGGCCCCTCGGCGCCTGCGCCCGCCGCCGGCTTTCGCCCGGCGAGCGTGGCGTTGTGCACCGTGGGCCTGGCGATGGCCTCGTTCATGCAGGTGCTAGACACCACCATCGCCAACGTGTCGTTGCCGACCATCGCCGGCAATCTCGGTGCCAGTTCGCAGCAGGCCACCTGGGTCATCACCTCGTTTGCGGTCAGCACCGCGATCGCCTTGCCGCTGACCGGTTGGCTGAGTCGGCGTTTTGGCGAGACCAAGTTGTTCGTGTGGTCGACACTGGCCTTCACCGTTGCTTCGTTGCTGTGCGGGCTGGCCCAGAGCATGGGCATGCTGGTGGTCTCGCGTGCGCTGCAGGGGTTTGTTGCCGGGCCGATGTACCCGATCACCCAGAGTCTGCTGGTGTCGATCTATCCACGCGAAAAACGCGGTCAGGCGCTCGCCTTGCTGGCGATGATCACCGTGGTGGCACCGATCGCGGGGCCGATCCTGGGTGGCTGGATCACCGACAACTACAGTTGGGAATGGATCTTTCTGATCAACGTGCCGCTGGGCATCATCGCCAGCAGCATCGTCGGTTCGCAGTTGCGCCATCGCCCCGAGCAGCTTGAAAAGCCGCGCATGGATTACATCGGCCTGATCCTGCTGGTGGTCGGCGTGGGCGCGCTGCAGCTGGTGCTGGATCTGGGCAACGACGAGGATTGGTTCTCTTCCGACAAGATCCTGGTGCTGGCCTGCGTCGCTGCGGTGGCGCTGGTGGTGTTCGTGATCTGGGAGCTCACCGACAAGGACCCCATCGTCGATCTCAAGTTGTTCCGGCATCGCAATTTTCGCGCAGGCACGCTGGCGATGGTGGTGGCGTATGCGGCGTTCTTCAGTGTGAGTCTGCTGATCCCGCAATGGCTGCAACGCGACCTTGGCTACACCGCGATCTGGGCCGGTCTGGCCACCGCGCCGATCGGCATCCTGCCGGTGTTGATGACGCCACTCGTGGGCAAGTATGCATTGCGCTTCGACCTGCGCATGCTGGCCACCATTGCCTTCATCTTCATGTCGTTCACCAGCTTCCTGCGCTCCAATTTCAACCTGCAGGTGGACTTCAACCATGTGGCCACGGTGCAGTTGGTGATGGGCGTGGGCCTGGCGTTGTTCTTCATGCCGGTGCTGCAGATTCTGCTGTCGGATCTGGACGGGCGCGAGATCGCGGCAGGTTCCGGCCTGGCGACCTTCCTGCGTACTTTGGGCGGCAGCTTCGCCGCATCGTTGACCACCTATCTGTGGGCACGTCGCACCCAGGTGCACCACGCGCACATCACCGAGCACATTTCGGTGTACACGCCGGGCATGCAGGAACAGGTCGCCGCGATGGGGCAGGGCGACCTGCAACGCGGCGCTGCATCGCTCAACAACATGATCAATCACCAGGCCTCGCAGATGGGCTTCAACGACATCTTCTACCTGCTTGGCTGGACGTTCCTTGCGATCATCTTTTTCCTGTGGCTGGCCAAACCGCCGTTTGGTGCGGGTGCCGGTGGTGCTGCGGCGGCTGGTGGGCATTAGGCGCGGCTGACAAGGGCGCAGCTGTATTACGAGCGGCTAAGAAAACGACTACACGCTGGTCTACTGCAGAGCGGATGATTTGTGAGTTGGCTGCAGGGCCCTTGCCCGCCCACCATCGCGGGACACGCCGCAAGTACGTCCCTGTAGCAACTGTGTTGTTGGAGGGGCTTTGGCCACTCCGTAAGCCGGGCACGGTGGTGC
>NZ_MDFM01000059.1 GCF_002939985.1 Xanthomonas hortorum pv. cynarae
TCAACTGGCGACCTGTCCCCTGTAGAGTTTGAACGGCGCTACGCGCAACGAGGGTCTTGAGTGTCTACGGAACCCTGGGCGTATCAATTCCTTGAGCACTGGGACCCCAAGCGCGCAGATGACGATCTCTGGCTCGAGGTCACCGTTCGCCATCTCTATGGGCAACTGTTACCTGCTCATGTCATTCGCACCGCCCTGAACCACCCGCACTGCAGCCAGGCACTGATGGACCTTTCGGAGATCTGGGAGTTCTACCATTACGACTCAGATACCCAAACGGTGCGCTGGGCTCACACGCGACACAAGCATGTGTATCGCAGATGGTTAAATCACCATTGGTCGTTGGTGCGCTATTTCCTACTTGCATCCATGGCGATGGGCGCAACCTATGTCGCGGCCCACGCTAGCGGGCTTTCGCAATGGATCTATGCAACAGCAGCAACATTGCTAGGAATTTGCGCGTTCATCAGCTTGTGTCGCTGCGACGCAGAGAAAACAGCCGCCAATGTTGGCGAGATCTGGATAAGACGCATCAATGATTCCTACAAGGCGCGCCACGATACCAATGGCCTGACTCCTCGAGAAACCGCCCCCAGTCCCACGCCAGTAGAAGCCAGCGCAACGCTCTTGCCGGCCTAGGACCGAGTGTTGGCGAAGAAGTACCCCAAAGCCACGATCCCGCCCCAGAAGGCCAATGCGATTCCACACAATCGCCATGTCTGCTGAGGGAACTTGCCATTTCTCCAGCGGATTACCAAGCCGCGAACAATCAGCCCAAGCACCACTAACAGCGCGAAAAGTAGCCCTACCGCCCACAGCACCAGAATACCCAGGCAGCCGTCACCGTGGCAGTTGGTAGCCCATAAAGAACCCCAACCCGTAGGTGCGGCCACAAGCACAAGCCCCACAACCAACACTGCCTTGACAACGCGTCCCATAGTGCCCCCCCTATCATCGTTCCGTTAGGCGGCATATGCACGGCCTTGCTTTGTTGTAGCAACTCTAACCGTTTTTCTCGCTGCTTTGCAGAGTCCTAGCCCGGTCGCAAAGCTTCGACGGCACTATGCTTCACCGACAACGGCCCCGATACTTTTGCAAAGAACTCATGCTTCGCAGAGTAGCGATGCGGGCGCGCTTGCAACCGACGTCCACATGGATAACCATTCGTGTGATTGCGGCGGAGCTGTCAAATCATGCAAGCAAACCCTCAGGCTAATTGCGGCCCTCTAGCACTGCTCGTAGCTATCAGTCTCTTCTTCATACCAGGGTGCTCTGCCATGCAGCAAGACTCACGGCCCGGCTTTAATACTCAACAGTCTGCCGCAAAAGCAAGGCAGCAGCTTCAAGCCGCTAACCCGGTCGGCTCGCCCATTACGGCCACGCAGAAGAACCTTGAGGATCTAGGATTTCACTGCCAAGCGTTGAGCTCTCCGGGCGTAGGTTACAAAGCATCGATGGTGTGCACTCTTTCCCCTGTCGTGAAAGAGGCGCAGCCATCGGTGACGGCGCCAGCTGTGCCGGTTACCTGGATGGTCGGCTTTCATTCTGCTGACGGAATCTACTTAAGCAAGTTGGTAGTGAATCGGGCTCCGCAGGATATTGGAGAATAAGTTATGGATGAGCAGAAGAAGGCAACAATTTTGGTGGGGGCAAGCGAGGTTGCTGGTGACCGCCGCCATCTTTACCTGCTCTTTCAGAAGTCCGATGGCAGCCAGACTGTAGTACGCGGAGGACCCGACACCAGAGCCGAGGGAAATGACCTGGCAAATTTTGCCGAGAGCACGGTTCTTGGCTCGGAGAAGTTTGGGCACATCATTGTCCAAGCGGCGCCTTACGTTGCGCCTTATGAAGTTGGGTACCGATTAAAGCAGGACGGGAACTACGAGCGAGTTCCCTTGAATCAGCTGGATCCTTCCGACCCTGGCATTGCACGGGACGTAAGAGGCGACGTCGTGAAAGAGACGATCACCGCTCCAGACTGGCCAGCACCGGGCGAGCGTCACGAGCGTATCGTTGCCTGGAGTGGCTCTGACCAGGAACTAGCCGCAAAGCTCGAGTCCGCCGTCAAGGCGGCCGAGCAGATCAATCACGCGCAACTGGAATATTCACCGCTGTACAACAACAGCAACGGTGTTGCCAGCAACTTGCTCAAAGCCAGCGGTGTTCAACCCGTTCTACCAAAGAACGCACAAGGTGAGACAGTCAACGCCCCGGACTTCGGGGAGGACCTTTATCAAGACGTCGGCGCGGCATCGGTACGCAGCGGCTACAGGTTTGACGGCAAGCAGTGGTTCGATGTGGACGATCGCAGGATCGCGCCTCCTACGAGTGGGCAGCCGTTGGTCCCTCAGGACCCTGCCGCACCTTCGCGTGGATCGTCGGAGGGTTTCAAGCTCAGCGCACAGGCTCCATCGCCTACCGACCCCATGTTTGCTCAAATCCAGGATGGCGTACATCGGATCGATCACTCGCTGAATCGTGTTCCGGATTCGGCAAGTGATCGCATGACCTGGAGCCTGTATGCACTCGCCAAAGAGCAGGGCATGGAACGTGTGGACAACGTAGTGCTTGGCCGAGCAGGCACCAGCGCAGCAGCTGGCGAATATGTCTTCCTGGTCCAGGGAGATCCCACCACCTCCGTGTACCACCGTGAACAAATGCGCACGGCAGATGCGGTGGAGAGTTCAGTTGAACAGAGCCAGGCCCGCGTGCAATCTGCCGAACAGACGCGTGCACTCGCGATGAGCATTGAAGCTCAGGAGCAGAGTAAAAAGCCGGATGCACCAGGGTTGCAAGTCTGATCACCCTGTCCTCAGCAGCCTTTCGACCCGCCTACGAACGGCGACACGTTAGCGTCCAGACACCCTAACAGCAGCGAGCTCTGGGCCACGATGCCTTCCGCGCGATGGTCGAAGCCAAGACCCGCCGCTTTGCGGGCATAAGGCCCGCTCATCGGCCCCGCAAGCAGAGCGCCATCGACTGCTAAGTGAGCTTGACCCCGTTATCCGGCGGAGCTGTCAAATCATGCAAACAAACCCTCAGGCTATTGCAGTCCTCCAGCACTGCTCCTCGCTATCAGTCTCCTCGATGGAAATGGGCACCGCTACGGGCTGCCTACACCCATCATTTTCTGACTCTGCCTAAATTCAAGCGCATCAGGGGTGTCGTGAAATGTAAGGAGATCACCAGCAAGCTCTGCGAGCAGATTCTTTGCATCTGTCGGGGTTGCACGGAAGAATTCGCGGCGATGGTTTACAAGGTTTGCCCGGCTCTTGGCCAGCCGTGTATGCATTGCACCTTCGATTCCAACAGCGTCCTTCGAGAAAAATAGTGCATGCACGTCGAAGTTGAAGGGCACTGATGCATCACTGAGTTCGCGGATACGGTCCATCGGATCCAGACGACGCGTCATACCGACCTTGATCAGCGATTCACCAAAAGAGCCAATGTTGGAGATCACATAAACGTAGCCCGCCCTGATGTTGGCTACGCGATAGTCAACGTCCGCAATTGCACGTTCGACCTCTGACACCTGGGCGCGCATCCGCTCTACAGCTTCTGGATCACCCTTGGCCAATAGCGCCTGTAGCGCGTTGAGGTAGTGTTGGCGCTCCTTCTCCAGCTTCAAACGCTCGCGCTCCATCTCCTGCTGGGTTTTGCGTTCTTCCCGCAGCCGCTCGCGCTCTTGCCGTTCCAGTTCCTTCTCTTCGGCTTTCTTCTGCACGAAATCCGCAGTGAGCTGCAATTCTTTAATACGAAGCTGCAGGTACTCATGCGTGATACGGATGCTCATGGTCTTGCCCAGGCGCTGGATCGTCTTGGCTACCTTTTCAATCCGATCGATGGCCGCAGCAAGTGCGTATGGCTTCAAGCCACGTACCAGAACATCCGCTTCTGCATTGAATGCCCGCAGCATCAATTTGCAGTAGTCCCGAAGCATGGTCTTGCCCTGCGCTTCTGAGCCGTTAACGGTCCAGCCCACTGCAGCGACAACAGCGCGGCCATCTGTCTTGTTCAACTCTTTGATAAGTCCGCGAATATGATCAAGGCGATCCTTGTAGGCCACCGCGTCTTGCAACGGATGCGCATAGTCGTAAACACCGGATTCTTGCAGCAGCGCGCGTTCACGGGTTTCGACAACTTCCTTGCGTAGCTCTGCGACCTGCAGCAATAGCTCATCGCGACTTGCCATCAGTGTCGTAAGCTGATCTTTCCATGCTAGCGATGCAGACGCCAGCTCAGCATTCAGTCGTTCCAGCTCTCGCTCACGCTCCAGCTGGCTAACACCTCCAATGCGTGAGAGTGTCGCGTAAATCTCATCCCTGTCCTTCGATACCGTAGCAAGCTCATCTAGTACCTGGCGTGTGAAACGCCTTACTCCGAAAAACGGAATTTTTCGATTGGTGTCCATACCTGCTCCCGTGTCGATGCTTGACCTCAGCTAAGGGTTCAATATTGCCATGCCTCTCCCTTCTTACGAAGAAGCACTATTTATCAGATTTGCGATTGGTTGCCGGGGCGGTATAGCGGCACAGGACTCCTGACCTTGAGGTCTCATATTAAAAAGCGTGAGCGCGCCCTCATTCCCACTGCAGAGAACCCAGAATTTGTGGTCTCAAATAGCAGGCCCGATGAGTTCCAACTTCGATAACAACTTCTTCGCAAGTAAGTTCTCGCACATCTCTTGCGCATGATTGCATTGCCCACGCTGCGCGAGTGCTACGCTAGGGCCATACCACGGAGGGGAGCTTTAATGGCAACGCTGATTCCCAGTCGATCGAGTAGTGCTGGCCGGATGACATCTGGCGAGCGGCGCTTTTCGCAGCGTCTGGAAGATAAGCTCGACGATGAGTACATCTGCTGGTACGACGTGCCAATCGGCCCCAGTCATCGGCATCCGGACTTTATTGTGCTGCATCCCTATCGCGGGATCCTGGTGCTTGAGGTCAAGGACTGGAAACTGGAGACAATCGCTGAGATTGACCGCGACAGCACTGTACTCCATACCGAACGCGGCCGTGAGGTAACATCCAATCCATTGCGCCAAGCTCGCGACATTTGTATCGAGGTCGGCAAACTAATGCTCAAGGATGCAGCTCTGCGCCTTCTGGAAGGCAGCAAGTATCAGGGCAAGCTCATCATGCCTTGGGGTTTTGGCGTGGTGTTTAGCAACATCAGCCGCGCCCAGTTCGACGAGGCCGATTTAGGCAATGTGATTGCGGCAGGTAGCGTGATCTGCCGGGACGAGATGACCGAGTCGGTGGACACCGAGGCGTTTCAGAAACGGCTCTGGGACATGTTCCCTGCCACCTTTTCATGTCAGCTCAGCTTGCCGCAGATCGAACGGATTCGCTGGCATCTGTTTCCGCAGCTACGTATCGTTCCTCCTGAGCAGGTGCAGTTGTTCGCTTCAAGCCAACCTGACAAACCTATCGCCATCCCAGATTTGATCAAGGTGATGGATCTGCAGCAAGAGCAGCTTGCTCGCTCGATGGGGGATGGCCACCGCGTGATCCATGGCGTGGCAGGCTCTGGCAAGACAATGATCCTGGGCTACCGCTGCGTTGAGATTGCAAAGCGTCAAGGCAAGCCCGTGCTGGTGCTCTGCTACAACAAAACGCTTGCCGGCCGCCTGGAACACATCATTCACGCGCATGGTGTGCAGGACCGCGTGAGTGTGCGTCACTTCCACGGATGGTGTGGTGAGCAGCTGAAGGCCTACGGCATCAAGCCTCCGCCCGCACAGCCAAACGCCCAACAGTATCTGGACGCATTGGTCAGCAAAGTCATTGCAGCAGTGGAGTCGCAGCAGATTCCGCGCGCACAGTACGCGGCAGTGATGATCGATGAGGGCCACGACTTTGCACCCGAGTGGCTGCAAATCGTCACGCAGATGGTCGACCCGGAAACCAATTCGCTGTTGCTGCTCTATGACGACGCGCAAACCATCTACAGCGCAGGCGGACGTCGAAAGTTCAGCTTCGCCAGCGTTGGCATCCAGGCCAAGGGCCGCACCACGATCCTACGTTTGAACTACCGCAACACCTTGGAGATCCTTTCCACGGCAAAGGCCTTCGCCCAGGAGCTCTTGACCGGGGAAGATGCGGATGAAGACAACGTGCCAGTGATAGCGCCAGAGAGCGCGGGACGCCGAGGCGCCGTCCCCGAGCTGATACAGGCGAGCAACATTTGGGAAGAATCGCGCATCATCGCCCAACAGGTACGCGAAGCACTCAACAACGGTGCAAGCGCCAACGACTTTGCGGTTCTTTGCCGCAACAAAGCGCTTGCCACACACATTGCCTCGCGCCTGCGCGCTGCAGAACTCCCAGTGGTCTTAGCGGAAGAGCTCAACAAACGACACCTATTCGATGGCGAGCCTGCAGTTAAAGTTTTGACGATGCATTCCAGCAAGGGCCTGGAATTCGAGTCGGTGTTCATTCCCGGCATCTGCGAGATTGGGCAACGCTTGCAAGCCGACAGTGAGGAAATGAGGCAGGAGGCCAAACTGCTGTATGTGGCAATGACTCGGGCTCTTGGCTCGCTGACAATGCTGCATCATTCAGAGACAGTACTAACCGAGCGGATTGGACAGGCAGTAGATCAGATACGAACTAGGCTTGCAGCGTAAATTCTAAGGTTTAAGGGGCCCGGGGCCATTGCTCAAAAATAAGACCTCAGCCTGACGGGAGCGATGCAGCCGCTATTAGGCATCGCCGCGCGGGCATGTACGGGCGGCTCGCTTAATCACTGTCGCCCCCTTTATTCCATCCCTAGAGCGTGTTATGAACTTTGCCCTTGTCACGATAACGTATACGGATGAAGCCTCGTAAGCCATATCCAACCGATATCTCCG
>NZ_MDFM01000060.1 GCF_002939985.1 Xanthomonas hortorum pv. cynarae
CGAACGTCAGTTGCATGGATCACTCCTCAACAATAGGCGGGTAGTGTCGCGTATCTGTGGTGCGTTGTTCAGAGGTTCCCTAACGAATCAATCAATTAACGGCTGCAAAGCGCTATGTTCGTGCGTGCAGCGTGGATGACGGCCAAGTAGTCGTCAACGACCGCTGGCGCCATCCCATCGGAAATCTGGTCATCCGTGCGGGCAGTATCTTGCTTATATTTGGATAGAACCGACAGGCACTCCGACTTATCTTTCAACTTGTAGAGCGTTAGCGCGTAATCGTTTCGTAGTGCGCCCTCTTCGGCCAGGCCCATCGTCTTCACACAATTTTGGTAAATAGGCGCAAGCGCAGCTTTGGCCTCAGCGTATTTCTTCTGATCATAGAGAGGCTTGAAGTCATGACGCGCCTTCTCGATTGCATCCGCGGCACAGCTTGAAGACACGCGCTTGTAGCTTCCCTCGAAGCTACCATTACTTCCGCAATAGACCTGACACTGTGCTTTGGTCGAGGTATTGACGGCCACGCCACCCGGCTCCGCCTTCAGCGCAAGTGAGCATTGGCTTGGCGTCGCACCTTCGTAAACGACTCCACTGCCACTTTTATCCAACTGACCAGAAAGCGTACACCCGCTATCGACATTCTCTGTGTCCAATGAAAACGTCGGAAATCCTTGGGATTTTGGTGCCTCAATGACCAGACGTCCCCAACCACCCTCGGTGACATAGGTTCCGATCCCAACCTGGGACGATTGCGGCGCGGCGACATCAGAACTTGGCGTTGGACTAGGGGCTGCAGCAGTGGCCTCCGCTTGTTGGCTACCAGCTTCCGGCTGTGTTCTACCGCACCCAGGCAACAGAAGAACTCCTGCAAAAATTAGTGCCCAACACCTATGTCCAATACGCTTCATCGCCATGCACACTCAACGTGTCCAGGCTGGACAAGTTACACCACCCGGCTGATCCGGTCCTGTTCCGGCCAGCACAGCGACCTCGGATTGCTGCGCTTTCCAGACCGATCTACGAAGACGATGGGGGTGACAAGCTCGCTTGGGTGGAGGTGCCCTCGCGCCCTCTGGCTGGACCAGCCCAAGTCGTTGCTGCCAGGCCTACCTTCGCGCCCTGCGCGGCTGGAGTGGCACCTCCACCGGCGCCAACACCTCTATCAATAACTGCCCTTCGCTCGCAGTAATCCGTAGCTTTGTGCCGATAGCGAAGCCCAGTTGCTCCAGCCATAGGCCGCTGAGGCGGACGTGGGGCACGTGCTGGTCGCCGGCGTGGCCGTGGGCGCCGGGGTAGAGGGTGTAGCTGACGGTGCATTGGCGCGGGCGGCGGGCGCGGCGGGGTGCATGCAAACGGCCGGGGCTTTGCGGCGTTGTGTCCGGCTCGGGCGCGAGCATCGGTGGCGGTTTGGGTGCTGTGGGGAGCGGACTTGCGCAAAGGAAATTGAGAAAAACCTTCTATCTCGCGAATTGATCAATCCTTTGCAAGCATGTCCGCAAACGATCTCAACGCGTCATCGTTGGTCCAGGCGGAGGGACTTCCTGTTGCGATTGCTCAAGCGCTTGCTGCTGCTCCCGTGCCTGCGATTGGGCTTGATTAATCGATTGCACGCGCTCGAACGACTGGTTTTCAGGCGTTTGCACTGCCTGCACAGTGGCCATGTCGGCACGGTGGTGCGCTGGATCGCTCTGGGTGCCCTGCACCAGAAACACCTTTTCTCCGGCCGCGAGCTTGTCTGTCGGGTTGTTGAGCAGCACATGGTCTACCCGCGATAAGCCTTCTTCCTTTGCGAGCACAAGCAGGCTTGCCGTCATGCGCTCACTCGATGCATCCCACTCCCGGCCATGTTGCGCATCGAGCTTTTCTACGCCGCCTTTGATCTGTTGGTACAGCGCATGATCCGCGTGGCCAGGCTGCGAGGGCGACAGCGCCGGTGATGATTGTGATTGCGGGTCGCGCTCACGCAACTCGTGCTCCAACTCCTGCACGGAGATTGGCGACACGTGCAAGTGGGTATTCTTGCTGTGCTGGAACAGGCCGGGCGTCGGTGGCTGCGTGCTGCTGTCGAGGTAAGGCATGGGGCGCGTATCGCTGCCCAGGTCGATGCCGTTGCGTTCCAGTACTTCTTCTTTTAATCCCAGACGCTGCATGTCCAGGATCATTGGCTGTTCTGGATCGCCGGGCCTGGGCTTGTTGTAGTGACGCTCGTAGATGGCAGCTGTTCCAACCACCCACGGGCCGTAGTGGTTGGCGTAGTCAGACTGCCCCGCGTGACCAATGCGAGTGCTCTTGGCAGCCTTGTCGAAGAAGTTGACGCCCATTGCCTCGACGTTGGCAGCGTTGGCGGGCATCGTCATATCTGCGTTCAAGGTGAGGTTGGACTTGAGCGCGTAATTAAATTGCGGCATTCCGCCAGTCCGATCAATGAAGTCATGCATACGGCCTGGCGCTTCCCGATAAATATCTTCCAAGGAAGCATGCGGATTTGATTGCCTTACCCTGCTAACGGTTGCATTCCAGCCTGCGATTTCTGCACTCGCTTCATCCATACGGTTGCTTGAGAGAACTTTCTCGGCTGCGTCAGAATAGTCGTGCGTGGTCTTGGCTGTCTGCACCGCAGCGGTTTCGAAATCTTTACGAGAGGCGGCTGCGGCTGTGCTGTATAGGCCATGTTGCAATTCATGGCCTAGTACAAACGTCATCTCACCGGAGTCGAGCGACTTCCCACCAGGTCCATTCGACAACCTGGCCAGAGGTAGCCGGATGGAATGATCATCCGGCGTGAACGTTCCGCCTGCATTCGGGTCGGTCAGGGGTTTTAGGCCGAGCACGCGCTGCTTGGCAACCGCCTCATTGAATTGGTCAAGCAAAACGGGCGATGCGGCGAGCACACCCTGCAAATTGACGACATGTTCGGGGCTGACGCCTGGCTGGCGGCCGAAGTCATCAACAATCGCTTGCGCCTGTGGACTCAATGGCATGACCGTTCCTTGGATTAACGAATGTAGATCCATTCAACGCAGTGGTGCTCCACCCGCTCCTGCGGCGCATCGGCCTCGCCTCGTGGAAACACCTCCACGCGCATGCCTGGGCGACTGAAGAAGTCACTCATCCATCGCCCGTCTTCCACCATGTTGCGTTGACGCACAAACCCGATGTTTTCCAGTTTCTTGGTAAACGTATCGAAGTCGACCCTGCAGATCTCCGTCATGGGCGGGGAAGCACCCGCTTGCGCTGGAACAAAGGTGAACTCGAACCAACGCCCCGCAGTAGGCGTCTGGTCCATGCCAAAGCTGTAACCCCATTCACTGGTAAGCGGAGCACTGGCGCCGTAACGCTTGGGATCTGTTGCCGCATGCGTTACCGGAACCCCCATTTTGGACTGCAGGTAGTCAGGTGTCAGATCGTCAAGTCCGTGAATCGCTTGAATCAATGCAAGCATGCGGGTAAGCGCATCCTCTGCCGTTCGTATCGGCCCGCTGGGTTCACTGCCAGCGGGAATGACTGCGGAATCGGGTGAGGAACGCATGGCAGATGTCTCCGTGACGGTTGCCGGGGCTGGGGTGGCCGCCGTGTGGGCGCATGCGCCCAGAGCGAGGGTGGCGAGCAAGGCGTAGAGGGGCCGCGCGATCATGAAGCGTCCGTTGTGCGCTGGTGTGGCTGCGACGCTAGTGGCATGCGGCACTGAGGTCAATCGCAGGTCTCTGTTCCCCGCACCATCAACGCCGCACGCTACGCGCCTTGGCCGGCGCCTCCACCGGCGCCAACACCTCCATCAACACCTGCCCCTCGCTGGCAGTAATCCGTAGCTTTGTTCCGATAGCGAAGCCCAACTGCTCCAGCCATAGCCCGCTAAGGCGGACGTGGGGCACGTGCTGGTCGCCAGCGTGGTCGTGGGCGCCGGGGTAGAGGGTGTAGCTGACGGTGCATTGGCGCGGGCGGCGGGCGCGGCGGGGTGCAGGCAAACGGCCGGGGCCTTGCGGCGTTGTGTCCGGCTCGGGCGGCAGCATTGGGGGCAGCTGGGTGCGATCGGGTTCGACGATGACCCATTGCACCCGCTTGGATGGCGCGGTGTGCGCACGTTGACGGGTGGGCCGTGCGGTGGCGGACGCGTTGGGTGGGCGGCGGCGTGTCATGGCGCCTCCGGGTGGCGAGTGTTGGTGACGGGTGCAGCAACGCACTGCTGCAACGCCACGTCGATGCGTGCGGAAAGGCTGCGCAAGGCCTGCGACAACACACCGGGTTGGCTGAGCAACTGCTGCGCGGGATCGTCGCTGGCCTGCTCAATAGCCGCGCGTGCGGCCAGCCGGCGCAGCACCTCGCCTACGTCCCACAGCAGGCCGTGAGCGGAGGCTGGTAACAGATAACTCGGCACCGATGCCGGCGTGGATGGTGCGGTAGACATGGCAACGCCCTCCTGGAACAACCCAAGAACCGCCGCCAACGGCGACGGGATGTCGGGAGGTTCGAAACCGTACATAGTCGGCGGGCATATTCCCCTTGCGGGTGTTGTATTAGCCGCCCTCCCGACGCAGGCATCGCATCGGCTTGTACCTGCAGGATGCAGGCACAAAAAACCCACCGGTTTGACGGAGGTGGGTACCGCTATGTACGGAGTTTCGACGCTCCTTGGGCTTAGATTGCGAGTGCAAGGTGTGGCATGTCAATAGCCACATAAGACCTTTGCCTGACTCCGCGCTCGCAGTGCAAGCACGCCTCAAATGCTTGGCATCGATCGCCCAGCCAGTGACTCGTATCGCAAAACCGAAGATCTGCTATCAAGTAGTTGTACAGAGCGACCGATGAAATGATTTGCTGCTTTGTGTACACCACGCTCCGCGCCACTTGAGGGAACGACATGTCAATCTTGCGAAGAATCTCGGAGTCCATCGTAGGCACCAAGGATGCGATCAAGGAAAAAGGCGATATCGGGGAAACGGATCTCTGCAAGTGGCTTGGCGACTCTGGCTTGTCCTACGTTGCGGTCTGCCAGGCAAGGGAAAGCTTCGCCCCACTCTTTAGTGGCGAGATCAAGCGACCGGATTTCATGGTCCTGCTCGACTCTATCGGATTGATTGCAGTAGACGCCAAGAACTTCGACTTGAAGGAGTGGGACGGCTCGCCCTGCTTCACGCTAGGCCTGCAGAAAGAGCTGCTGAAAGCGGTCGCGTTCGAGCGCATGTTCCGTATCCCGCTCTGGTACGCCTACAGGGGCGAGGACAACGACAACGTCTCCTGGTATTGGATCAGCGCGCTTAAGGCCGTTGAAGTTGGAATCAAGCGCGATGGCCGCCATGGTGATTTCTTGACCATCGGCCTCGAGCACTTTGCACATGTGGTCAACCCCGATGACATGGCCAAGCTCTATACGCAGCGACTGCCTGGTGTCTCCAGGATCGCGGCGCTTCCGGTCACGAACTGATCATGGAATCGGCATTTGAAAACGTGACATCTTCCGATCTGGCTTCCGCTCATCTGCAGATCATCGTGATCTTCGCGCTTACTGAGGACGCGTGAATGTTCAAGGATATGATCGCTGCCGGTGGCCCCGGCCTACTCATCCCAATCGTGTTGTTCGCGCTCATCATTTATGCAACGCGTGGCCTATTCGATCTTCATGGCAGGCGAAGTCAACATCGACGGGAATTTGATACGCCCAGGGTTTCCTAGACATCTCAAGGCCATGGAAAATGGTCGATTCGGAGGTGTCTATGAGCAGCAAGCGATATACG
>NZ_MDFM01000061.1 GCF_002939985.1 Xanthomonas hortorum pv. cynarae
AATAGGCGAGGCCGGCGATGTTGCCGACGTGACGGATATGGTGGCGGAGCCAGATAAACCCAAATCTCGTGTTAGCCAGATCTACGCTTGGACGTCAGTATGCTTGACGCGGTTTTCGTCCAGACCCGCTTCGCCGATGTTCAAACGCAGCGGGGATCAGAGCGACATTTGCAGATTTTTCTGTCGCCTTCCTGTCAACTTTCGGTTCCCGCCTCGGCCTCGGCCTCGGAGTATCGCGCCGAGTTTTAGGCAAAAAGAAACCCCCCATCCTGTTGGATGGAGGGTTTCGGGTAAAGCCCCTGGCGATGACCTACTCTCGCATGGCTTGAGCCACACTACCATCGGCGCAGCTGCGTTTCACTTCCGAGTTCGGGATGGGATCGGGTGGTTCCACAGCGCTAATTTCACCAGGGAGACGGTTGGAGAGTCGCCGATATTTGCTTCTCTTCAAAAGTCTGCACAAGGATGTGCAGGCTCTTGCGAAGGGAAGCGCATACAGCGCTCGTCTCGCATAGTTAACTTGTGACGTAGCTTGCGTTTGCGGATCTACCAACGTTCGTTGGGACCAAGGCAACTTGAGGTTATATGGTCAAGCCGCACGGATCATTAGTATCAGTTAGCTCAATACATTGCTGTACTTACACACCTGACCTATCAACCACATAGTCTATATGGTTCCTTTAGGGGGCTTGTGCCCCGGGAAGTCTCATCTTGAGGCGCGCTTCCCGCTTAGATGCTTTCAGCGGTTATCGCTTCCGAACATAGCTACCCGGCAATGCCACTGGCGTGACAACCGGAACACCAGAGGTTCGTCCACTCCGGTCCTCTCGTACTAGGAGCAGCCCCTCTCAAACTTCCAACGCCCATGGCAGATAGGGACCGAACTGTCTCACGACGTTCTGAACCCAGCTCGCGTACCACTTTAAATGGCGAACAGCCATACCCTTGGGACCGACTACAGCCCCAGGATGTGATGAGCCGACATCGAGGTGCCAAACACCGCCGTCGATATGAACTCTTGGGCGGTATCAGCCTGTTATCCCCGGAGTACCTTTTATCCGTTGAGCGATGGCCCTTCCATACAGAACCACCGGATCACTAAGACCTACTTTCGTACCTGCTTGATCCGTCGATCTTGCAGTCAAGCACGCTTATGCCTTTGCACACAGTGCGCGATGTCCGACCGCGCTGAGCGTACCTTCGTGCTCCTCCGTTACTCTTTAGGAGGAGACCGCCCCAGTCAAACTACCCACCATACACGGTCCCTGATCCGGATAACGGATCTAGGTTAGAACGTCAAGCACGACAGGGTGGTATTTCAAGGATGGCTCCACTGCAGCTAGCGCCACAGTTTCATAGCCTCCCACCTATCCTACACAGACGAACTCAACGTTCAGTGTAAAGCTATAGTAAAGGTTCACGGGGTCTTTCCGTCTTGCCACGGGAACGCTGCATCTTCACAGCGATTTCAATTTCACTGAGTCTCGGGTGGAGACAGCGCCGCTGTCGTTACGCCATTCGTGCAGGTCGGAACTTACCCGACAAGGAATTTCGCTACCTTAGGACCGTTATAGTTACGGCCGCCGTTTACTGGGGCTTCGATCAAGAGCTTTGCCTTGCGGCTGACCCCATCAATTAACCTTCCAGCACCGGGCAGGCGTCACACCCTATACGTCCACTTTCGTGTTTGCAGAGTGCTGTGTTTTTGATAAACAGTCGCAGCGGCCTGGTTTCTGCGACCCTCTTCAGCTATAGCTCGCATGAGCCACCAAAAAGGGTGCACCTTCTCCCGAAGTTACGGTGCCATGTTGCCTAGTTCCTTCACCCGAGTTCTCTCAAGCGCCTGAGAATTCTCATCCTACCCACCTGTGTCGGTTTACGGTACGGTCTTCGTGAGCTGAAGCTTAGGAGCTTTTCCTGGAAGCGTGGTATCAGTGACTTCGCCATAAAGGCTCGTCTCGGTGCTCGGTCTTAAAGGATCCCGGATTTGCCAAAGATCCAAACCTACCGCCTTTCCCCGGGACAACCAACGCCCGGTACACCTAACCTTCTCCGTCCCTCCATCGCACTCACGCGAGGTGCAGGAATATTAACCTGCTTCCCATCGACTACGGCTTTCGCCCTCGCCTTAGGGACCGACTAACCCTGCGTCGATTAACGTTGCGCAAGGAAACCTTGGGCTTTCGGCGTGCGGGCTTTTCACCCGCATTATCGTTACTCATGTCAGCATTCGCACTTCCGATACCTCCAGCGGACTTCTCAATCCACCTTCGCAGGCTTACGGAACGCTCCTCTACCGCGCATAAAACCGAAGTTTTACGCACCCCAAGCTTCGGTTCACTGCTTAGCCCCGTTAAATCTTCCGCGCAGACCGACTCGACCAGTGAGCTATTACGCTTTCTTTAAAGGGTGGCTGCTTCTAAGCCAACCTCCTGGCTGTCTATGCCTTTCCACATCGTTTTCCACTTAGCAGTGAATTTGGGACCTTAGCTGTGGGTCTGGGTTGTTTCCCTTTTCACGACGGACGTTAGCACCCGCCGTGTGTCTCCCGGATAGTACGTACTGGTATTCGGAGTTTGCAATGGTTTGGTAAGTCGCGATGACCCCCTAGCCATAACAGTGCTCTACCCCCAGTAGTATTCGTCCGAGGCGCTACCTAAATAGCTTTCGAGGAGAACCAGCTATCTCCGGGTTCGATTAGCTTTTCACTCCTAATCACAGCTCATCCCCGTCTTTTGCAACAGACGTGGGTTCGGGCCTCCAGTACCTGTTACGGCACCTTCACCCTGGCCATGACTAGATCACCCGGTTTCGGGTCTACTGCCCGCGACTATGCGCCCTTATCAGACTCGGTTTCCCTTCGCCTCCCCTATACGGTTAAGCTTGCCACGAACAGTAAGTCGCTGACCCATTATACAAAAGGTACGCAGTCACTCTTGCGAGCTCCTACTGCTTGTACGCACACGGTTTCAGGATCTATTTCACTCCCCTCTCCGGGGTTCTTTTCGCCTTTCCCTCACGGTACTGGTTCACTATCGGTCGGTCAGGAGTATTTAGCCTTGGAGGATGGTCCCCCCATATTCAGACAGGGTTTCACGTGCCCCGCCCTACTCGTCTTCACTGGAGTGGCCCTTTTAAGTACAGGGCTATCACCTTCTATGGCCAATCTTTCCAGATTGTTTTTCTAAAGCCATTCCAGCTTAAGGGCTGTTCCCCGTTCGCTCGTCACTACTTAGGGAATCTCGGTTGATTTCTTTTCCTCCGGTTACTTAGATATTTCAGTTCACCGGGTTCGCTTCCAGCAGCTATGAATTCACTGCAGGATACTGCCGAAGCAGTGGGTTTCCCCATTCGGATATTGCCGGATCAAAGCTTGTTGCCAGCTCCCCGACACTTTTCGCAGGCTACCACGTCCTTCATCGCCTCTGACCGCCTAGGCATCCACCGTGTGCGCTTATTCGCTTGACCATATAACCCCAAGTTGCCTCGAAGTTACATGTCGTGTTGTGTGGGGTACAAAGCCACCAACGCGAACATACGACTCAATTATTTAGGGACTCGAAGTCCCCGCCTTAGCCTCAACGACACGTTTAGATAGATATCTCAAACGCTCGCTACGTCACAAGTTATAAAAGAACATGTCTCAGCCTCAACGCTGATCCATATAAATTCTTAAGTGTGCACTACATTCAGAGTGGTGGGTCTGGGTAGACTCGAACTACCGACCTCACCCTTATCAGGGGTGCGCTCTAACCACCTGAGCTACAGACCCGAAGTCTTTTCACTCAATATGGTGGAGCCTGTCGGGATCGAACCGACGACCCCCTGCTTGCAAAGCAGGTGCTCTCCCAGCTGAGCTAAGGCCCCAAAAGGGACTTCGCATACCGACCTGTGCCGGTATGAATCTCTGAATGCAGGTAATTTGTGAGGACGCCCGCAAGACGATGACGTCATGCTCAAAAGGAGGTGATCCAGCCGCACCTTCCGATACGGCTACCTTGTTACGACTTCACCCCAGTCATCGGCCACACCGTGGCAAGCGCCCTCCCGAAGGTTAAGCTACCTGCTTCTGGTGCAACAAACTCCCATGGTGTGACGGGCGGTGTGTACAAGGCCCGGGAACGTATTCACCGCAGCAATGCTGATCTGCGATTACTAGCGATTCCGACTTCATGGAGTCGAGTTGCAGACTCCAATCCGGACTGAGATAGGGTTTCTGGGATTGGCTTACCCTCGCGGGTTTGCAGCCCTCTGTCCCTACCATTGTAGTACGTGTGTAGCCCTGGTCGTAAGGGCCATGATGACTTGACGTCATCCCCACCTTCCTCCGGTTTGTCACCGGCGGTCTCCTTAGAGTTCCCACCATTACGTGCTGGCAACTAAGGACAAGGGTTGCGCTCGTTGCGGGACTTAACCCAACATCTCACGACACGAGCTGACGACAGCCATGCAGCACCTGTCTCACGGTTCCCGAAGGCACCAATCCATCTCTGGAAAGTTCCGTGGATGTCAAGACCAGGTAAGGTTCTTCGCGTTGCATCGAATTAAACCACATACTCCACCGCTTGTGCGGGCCCCCGTCAATTCCTTTGAGTTTCAGTCTTGCGACCGTACTCCCCAGGCGGCGAACTTAACGCGTTAGCTTCGATACTGCGTGCCAAATTGCACCCAACATCCAGTTCGCATCGTTTAGGGCGTGGACTACCAGGGTATCTAATCCTGTTTGCTCCCCACGCTTTCGTGCCTCAGTGTCAGTGTTGGTCCAGGTAGCCGCCTTCGCCACGGATGTTCCTCCCGATCTCTACGCATTTCACTGCTACACCGGGAATTCCGCTACCCTCTACCACACTCTAGTGACCCAGTATCCACTGCAATTCCCAGGTTGAGCCCAGGGCTTTCACAACAGACTTAAACCACCACCTACGCACGCTTTACGCCCAGTAATTCCGAGTAACGCTTGCACCCTTCGTATTACCGCGGCTGCTGGCACGAAGTTAGCCGGTGCTTATTCTTTGGGTACCGTCAGAACAATCGGGTATTAACCGACTGCTTTTCTTTCCCAACAAAAGGGCTTTACAACCCGAAGGCCTTCTTCACCCACGCGGCATGGCTGGATCAGGCTTGCGCCCATTGTCCAATATTCCCCACTGCTGCCTCCCGTAGGAGTCTGGACCGTGTCTCAGTTCCAGTGTGGCTGATCATCCTCTCAGACCAGCTACGGATCGTCGCCTTGGTGGGCCTTTACCCCGCCAACTAGCTAATCCGACATCGGCTCATTCAATCGCGCGAAGCCCGAAGGTCCTCCGCTTTCACCCGTAGGTCGTATGCGGTATTAGCGTAAGTTTCCCTACGTTATCCCCCACGAAAGAGTAGATTCCGATGTATTCCTCACCCGTCCGCCACTCGCCACCCATAAGAGCAAGCTCTTACTGTGCTGCCGTTCGACTTGCATGTGTTAGGCCTGCCGCCAGCGTTCACTCTGAGCCAGGATCAAACTCTTCACTTAAAATTACATGTCCGAAGACAAATTACTTTAGCTGCAGAAGTTCAACCACTGACAACTTATCGCTTGCAAAGCAATTAATATGTTGCTTTTTGATTAAACGTCTGCAAGATGGACAATCATCCTTCCTGCAGGCGTCCGCACAAATTACCTGCGCACACTGTCAAAGAACATTGGGAAGTGGCCTCAGCGCCGTTCCCGTCAGCTTCG
>NZ_MDFM01000062.1 GCF_002939985.1 Xanthomonas hortorum pv. cynarae
TTCGAGAAGCTAGATGTCATGTTCCTTGGATTCCTCAGCTTCGTCCTAGTCGTTGATGGGCTTCGGATGTGTTAACAGGCCCTAGTCGCGACGGTGATCTGCGCACGGCGCCCGTTTGGATACGGGCGTACGATGGACGCACCCAGCTGGCTATGGTGTCGGCCGAGTTGGCGAGCGCGCGCTGGCCTGACCTGCTGCGGCAGCTTGCTGCAGGGGGCTTGGGTAATGGCATGAGGGCAGCTGTGCAGCTGCTGGCGCTGGCAAACAATGCCCATGCCTTTGCAGACGGCAATGGCCGCCTGGGACGTGCGCTGTTCAATTTCTGCCTGCATCGCGCCGGCCTCCGAGACGGGTGCTACGTACCACTAAAGATGCTTACTGTGCTGTCCCGTGGCGGCTACGAGTTGCGCTTGCGCGAGGCGGAGCTTTATGGTCGTTGGGATGGGCTATATGCCTATCACTGCGCGGCAATCAAACTTTATTTATGGCTGGGGAAGCAACCGTCCTCGCCTGATCAGAACGAGGACGTCTGATGTTTAACAAGCGCTATTGGAGAGTGCATAGGTCAGCGAATGCGGACTAGCGTGTCTGGCGGTCTGCTCATCTGTGCTTGGGGCGGATCTGGAGATGAGCGAGCTGCGACGTAAATACCATAATTCGCAGCGCGGAGTGGATTTGAACCAGCTGATCGCGCTGGCCAGTGTGCTGGATATGCAGTGTCGGCCCGTGCGCTGTGAGCCCAGCGACCTGCAACACTTAGGCACGCCGGCCATCCTTCATTGGAAACTCAATCATTTCGTAGTGTTGGAAAAGGTCTCACGCGGTCGCTTCCACATCATTGATCCGGCACATGGCTCGTTATCCTTCAGCGAAACTGAGGTTTCCAAGGCATTCACCGGTATCGCGATGGAGGTCAGTTCTTCGCCAAGCTTCCGTCCACGCAAACAGCGGTCTCCACTCAGTATCTGGTCGATGATCCGCTTCAAAGGTGGCGTGGGTACTGCGTTGTTCCATGCCAAGGTTTACACACTTCTGCTTCAAGGCTTCGTGCTGCTGTCACCGTTCTTCATGCAGCTTGCGGTCGATGAAGGCGTCTTGCGCGGCGACCGAGGCTTCCTGATGGCGTTGGCACTGGGATTCGGCGCTGTTGCCATGTTCAATAGCTTGGCCGAAGCAATGCGCGGGATCACCCTGCAGCGCGCCTCCGCATTAATGGGCTGGGACATGAGCAGGCGTCTGTTCCATCATCTGATAAGCTTGCCCCTGACTTGGTTTCATCGGCGCCGCCTTGCCGATGCACTCTCCCGAATTGAGTCAATCGACCCTATCCGACAACTGATCGCCAACGGGCTTATAGGTGCTTTGCTTGACGGCGTGCTGGCACTGGGCATTATCGTGCTGATGCTCGTTTATTCGCCGATGATGAGTCTAGTTGCCTTGACTGCGCTATCACTGTACGTAGCGATGCGCGTGGCGACCATCCCACTTTCCATGAAGATGGGCATGGCCAGCCTACAGGCGAGCATCGCTGAACGTGGAACGCGCATCGAGACACTGCGCGCAATGCAATCAATTAAGACGATGGGCGGCGAGTTCTCGCGTGAGGCGATCTGGGCAAACAAGTATGCAGATATGGTACGCGCGTCGTTGAACAGCGCAAACCTGCAGATCGGTATTGGTGCGGGACGTACACTGCTGGACGGCATCAGTTTGGTGGCGATTGTCTACATCGGCGCCCAAGCCGTGCTAGCTAACTCTCTTACGGTAGGCGCGCTGTACGCCTTCGTCGCCTATCGGCAGCAATTAAGCAGCCGGCTTACCACCCTGGTGGACCAGTGCATCACCTGGCGCCTGACAGAACTCCATTCGGACCGCATCGCCGATATCGCCCTCAGCCCTAGCGAAGAGGGATTTAGCAAGGATCCTTCTGCGTCGGATAGCATCGACGGACATATCCAGCTCCGCTCCGTTTACTTCCAATATTCGCCGCAAGAAGCACCGACTCTGAGAGACATTAATCTATCGATCGCGCCGGGTGAGTTTGTCGCCATCACAGGTCCTTCCGGGTGTGGCAAGAGCACTCTGGTAAAGATCCTCACTGGATTGTATCCGCCTAGTGGGGGCGAACTCCTCTATGACGGGCTCAGCATTGCTAGCTGGGGCACCCGCGTGATCCGTCAACGTATAGGCGTGGTTATGCAGGACGATGAACTGCTCACTGGCTCAATCATGGAGAACGTGACCTTCTTTGCCGAGCGCCCGGATATCGTCTTGCTATGGAAGTGCTTGGAGATGGCGGCGGTGAAGGAAGATGTACAGCGCATGCCGATGCAGCTAGAAACGCTTGTAGGTGACATGGGCTCCACCCTTTCCGGCGGCCAAAAGCAACGGCTACTGCTGGCCCGCGCCCTGTATCGCAAGCCGATCATCTTAGTACTGGATGAAGCTACCGCTAACCTGGACGTAGCGCGCGAGACACGCATCTACCAAGCCCTGGCGCAGCTTGATATCACACGTATCCTAATCACTCACCGACCCGATACCATGCGCCTGGCCGATCGTCTGGTGCGAATAGACCAAGGGCGGATTGTTGGAGATATCCGCAAGCCAGTAGCGGCCACCTCAGCACCAGTCCCGCAGACTAATCTCACTCCTGTCGGCGTCTTGCCGCCATCAGCGGTTCCAGGATCCAATCCAACAGTGAGCGTTTTTCCAGAACAAGATCGGCTTTGAGGCGCATACCCGGCGTCAGGGTAAGCGCTTTACCGTATGCCTGCATCTGCTGGGCATCTAGCGCAGCCAGTAAGCGATATTGGCTTTCTACGGCCTGCAGGTCGGCTGGCAGTTCGTCCGGCGAAGTCGGAGAGCGCGCGATCTTCGCGATGCGCGCATGGCCAACCCCAAACTTCTGGTAGGGAAAAGCGTCGTACATCAGGCGGACTTCCGTTCCGACATCAACAAAGGCAATGGCAGAAGAGGGGACCCATAGCTCAGCAAACAGTTCCGAGTCTTCCGGCATCATCACGCCCAGCGTGCGCCCAGCGGCAACTGTAGCGCCCGGCTTAGCCTGCAACCAAGTCACTTGCCCGGTTGATTGGGCAACCAGGGTGAACTGGGTGCCCAGTTTGTAATTGATCGCTTTCTCGCGTGCGCCCAGCAGGTCAGACAGCGCAGTAGCACGGTTTGTATCCCGCTCGGCGCTCAATCGACCCAGCTCATGCCGTAGCTGTTCATGTTCCTGCTTGAGCTGAGCGATACGGGTTTGTAATTCAGCCACCGATTGACGCACATTGAGTACTCGCACTTCCGAATCGCGATATTGCAGTTCCGAAACCAACTTATCCGCACGCAGGCGCCCCAGATCGTGCACGGTCTTCTCAGCGATGACCTGCTGTTGCTCGTAAAGCATTACATTTTCGCGCAGCACAGAAAGCTGGCGGTTCGTACCCAGCATACGCTCACGGATTCCTGCTTCCTGACTTTTCAGAGATGCTTCTGCAGCGTGTTCGCGATCCATCGAAGCTTGGGTCAGGCGCTCGGCCATGCCAGAAAGGATGGTTCCCGTGCTTTCGCCTGTGTCCATGACCGAATCCACCGAGACGCTGACGATTGGATCGCCACGGCGAACCTTTGCACCTTCTTCCACGTGCACGTTGCTAACGATGCCCGAGCGTTGGCTGGTGATCGGCAGCAATCCGCGCGAGGGGACCAGCGCTCCCGATACGGTTTCCTTTCTCGGGAATGAGGTGGTTACCAAGAAAAGGAAAGTTAAACCTAGTAGAGCGAGCACAAAGGTGGTGGCGAGCCACATACCCACTCCAGGAGCGTTCACCGGCGAACCGAAGCGCTGTGTCGCGGATTCGATCGCTTCTTTGCGAAATAGCCGAACTTCTTCCACGTTATAGTCCTTACTGACTGGTTCCATCTATCCTGTCGCGCGCCCTTAATTAGGCGACAATGGTTGGAGCACGCGTTTTCGTTCCATTCGATAGAAAATTAGGTTCCTCCGCCACTAATGAAATTTTTAATTAGCATGCATACTTACCATAAAAGTGAAGAATGACGCCGTCAGAAAATCCTGATTTTTGGTAAATAGTTGTTCGCCGACTAGTGGACATACGATGTTCTGCATGTATTCGTCTTAGCACACCGGTCCGTCGCCTCCCGCCGAAGTGTGGCGTCTACTGAAAGAATGAATTCCGCGCATCCAGAATTACGAGCGCTTCATAAATTTCATTGTGGCGTACGACAGATCAGTGAGCCTGTGCTGGAGTTTTCATCTCCAAGCCCTTGAGGATTCAAACTATCGACAACAAGCACTAGCTTACTCCGCGGCTTCAACTCTGGATCGCAACACCAACGGTTGTGAAGTGGCCCAGGCGACCTGACCTGACAACTTCACCGCCAAGTGGAGTTACCCATGTCATCCAGTCG
>NZ_MDFM01000063.1 GCF_002939985.1 Xanthomonas hortorum pv. cynarae
CGTGCAGCGAGCAATTTTCATGGCTGAGAGTCGGGGCTAATCAGGATAGTTTAATCGCTCGGGCCATTAGTGTTAACAGGCCCTAGGAAGTGCGGCGCTTGGTGGTATTGCGGGTGTGCAGGTTGGCGCAACAACCGCGCTGGCGGGAGATCAGTTCAATCGGCAGCTGCATCCTGATGAAGTGACATGGATTCGCCAGAACGCCGAAGCTTTCGCATTGCAGGAAGGCATTAGTGTCATTGAAGCGAAACAGCGCCTGACTGTGGAAGCTGCGGCGCAAGTGGATGCAGTGATCGCAAAGAAGGTCGGTATCGAAAATATCGACACAGAAGCTCTAGCGTTTTTGAATTCAAATCAAAATCAATACAAGTGGGGTCAGGCCTTCAAGGCAACTGATGACGAGTATGCCAACTTCCACCAATATGGAAATCTTCTTGCGAATAATCCTGATCAATTTCGCGGGGTATATAACGCTCTCGGCGCATCTGGAATAACAAAAGACTCCTTGCAGCAGGTATATCAGAGCGAGCTGTTGGCTTGGTCTACTGCGACGCGTGGGTCGGACGGTGTGGCCATGCTCGAGACGTTTACCGGTGATGTGGGGATGGCGGCAGGCATCATCCGTAATATTGCACAAGGCGACACCCAGGCTACCGGTACGAGCATCGCTCTTGCGGCGATGCCGACAATTGTAGGCAAAACAGTTGGTCCCCTGTTGCGCCCACTGGCGAAGGCGGCTGACGAAACGCTTTGGCTAAATGGTCAGGTCATTAGTAGTACTTGGATGAATGCCAAGAATGAGCTGACTTGGATCAATCCACTGACTGGTGTAAAGGAAGCAGTGCCTGCAACGGCTAAAATTCATGTGGATCACGTCCTGCCACAAAATGCTATTCGGCAAATTGAAGGTTTTGATTATTTGCCAAAAAGCGTTCAGAATGAGATTCTGAAAGACCCTGCGAATCTGCAACCAATGATCAAATCAGCTAACTGTTCAAAGGGGTGTAAGGTAGAGGCCGAAGGTGCGGGGTGGATGACGTGGAATGGAAAGCCGGTTAGTGAAAAGTACAAGATGTACTTGGAAGAGGCGCAGCAAGATTTTCGGATGAAAGTTTCAAAGATCATTGATGATAATAATGCGTTAAAAGGAAAATAAATGAAGAATTTGTCGGGTCGAAGCGATCGGCCATGGGAGTTGATGGGTGTCTTCAAAGATGAGTTTATTTTGGAATTCAATGGGGGTATTTATTCTGATGTGGATGGTATTTGTGATAAATATAATTTTTTGCATGAGCGAGACGGCGCTGGATATAGGAATGTCGACTATTCTGGGTTGCTTTTAAATGGTAAAAATTGGACTCTAGAACCTTTGCGGCTGCTCCAGCCGAACTCCTATCAAGCTTTTCAAGAAGCTGCGGAGCCATTGTTGCTCGGTGTTATGTTAATCGAGGATTTGAGGAACCCAGGAGGTCCTCCGATGGTTCGGCCAATTTTATTTCTAGAGGTGCATGGTAGGATGGTGGAAGTCTTCGCAACGTTCCCAAGCTCGACTTACGAGGACGGTAACGACTGCTTCGGTTCTTTGCTCAGCTTGCCGGATGGCTTGGCGAAGTCCTGGTTGTGGCGAACCGACGGATGGCGTATTCCAGGAAGTGTAGGTGAAGGTCCTATGACCAATCGTCAGTTGATTGGGCATCCTTCATCAAGGTGGCGGGATGCAGATACTTATTTGGATAGCCTGGGTAAAGGGTGGAAAAAGAAGTATTTACCGAAAATAAAAGAATTATTCCCTGATGCAGTGACGAATATAAATGGTGTAAAAAGAATTAAGTTTAGATGCTTTTTGGATACGAGGCCGGTAGGCGTCGGTGGTCCAGAGGGAGATCAATTCTTCGTTTGCTCGACCCGTCAGGATCAGGTGGTCTACCATGTCCATGAAGGGGATGTTGAAAATTTACGCGTGTTGCGTAATCCGGAGGATGCGATAGATCGTTATTGCGCTCATGTATTGCGCCGCAAACCGGGTCAATTTGACTTCAGCGATTGGAGTGAGCCATTTCGTCCTTGATAGTGGGACGGTAGTGGATTTGATATTGGTTAGATATGGCACTCATAGTGCTGGACCCAGCAAGTAAAGTTCCTCCGGAATTTGCTCTTTGAAAATTTAGTAATAGCCAGCTCAAAATTATGCTCGGTGGGTGTGGTTATGATCGGCGCGGCTCTAGCCATTAATCTGATCGCTGAGGCTGGAGTCTGTAAATTGCAGCCTCCGTTTGCGGCGCGTGCATTGACCACTTGGCACCGATCTCACCGCAATGGGCCGTGCCGCCAACGGGCTTGGCGGCATCAGCGCCTGGCGCAGCAATGGCCCAGGCCGTCGTTACCTGATCGAGACCGATCCGCGCTTCGTCAACTACGACAACTTCATCAGCAGCGACTTCCTGCTGGACAAGCTGGGCGTAGACCCGGAGTGGACCCAGACCCGCCTGGGCGATGGTTTCTACGAGCAGCGTTTGGTGCTGGATCAGATCACCCAGCTCACCGGCCGCCGCTATCTGGGCAACTACGCCGATGGCGTGGCGCAGTACCGCGCCTTGCTGGAATCCGGCGTTGCCGCCGCAGGCCAGCTGCAGCTGAGCGTGGGCGTGGGCCTCACCGCCGCGCAGGCCGCTGCGCTAACGCAGGACATCGTGTGGATGGTGGAGCAGGACTACCAGGGCCAGAAGGTGCTGGTGCCGGTCGTTTATCTGGCATCCAACTCGCTGCAGTTGCGTGGCAACGGCGCCTTGATCGCTGGCGGCAACGTCGAGCTCAACGCCACCAACGCCATGAGCAACCAGGGCGTCATCGCAGGCGCCGACGTCAGCATCACCGCCGGCAATCTGCTCAACCAGGGCCGCATCAGTGGTACCGGTAGCGTGGCACTGGAAGCCCGTGACGACCTGTTCAACCAGGGCCAGATCCAGGGCCGCGATGTGGCGTTGGTGGCAGGTAACAACCTGGTCAGCGAAGCGTCCAAGGCCATCAACGGCGTCGGCATCCTGTCCGGCATCACCGCCAGCAACACCCTGCAACTGTTCGCCGGCAATGACATGACGCTGACCGGCACCCGCGTGCAGGCCGATGGCAGCGCGGCGCTGATCGCCGGCAACAACCTCAGTCTCACGCCCAGCGCCTTGCGCAATTGTCAGCCTCCCGTAAAGTTGATCCATCCATGATCATAGGTGTGCGTTCTGTTTGCATTGCCTGGACAGGCTATGTGGCAGCGTGCCCGACATTCGGATGCCGGAATAGCATGCTCTCACTCGCTAAGCTCTGTATGGAGATGTCGATGACGAAGAAATCGCAGTGGTTTGGACTGCTGGGGTGGTTGGTGCTGTGCTATCTGGTCGCTGCCCTGGGAGCGATGGCGTCGATCAAGGCGGCGAGCTTCTACGCCGAGTTGCAGCAGCCGGCCTGGGCGCCGCCGGGGTGGCTGTTCGGGCCGGTGTGGACCGCGTTGTACGGAATGATGGCGGTGTCGGTGTGGCTGGTCTGGTGGCGCGGTGGGTGGAGCAGTGCGCGTGGGGCGCTGAGTCTGTTCGTGCTGCAGTTGGGGTTGAACGGGTTGTGGAGCTGGTTGTTCTTTGCATGGCACATGGGCGCCTGGGCGTTTGTCGATATCGTGGCGCTGTGGGTGGCGTTGGTGCTGACGATCGTAGCGTTCGCCAAGTGGCAGCGGGTTGCTGCGTGGTTGTTGGTTCCGTATCTGCTGTGGGTGAGTTTTGCGGCGGCGTTGAACTATTCGGTGTGGCAGCTCAACCCTCAGGTGCTTGGCTAAGAGCCTGTTCAAAGTCTTCTAAGCAGCAACGCCAGGAATGCCAGGTGGATCATCTGCAAGCTGGTGTTGAGTTGACGCTCGCAAT
>NZ_MDFM01000064.1 GCF_002939985.1 Xanthomonas hortorum pv. cynarae
GGCCATGATGCAATCCACACCATGCCCAGAGCCGGTTTTACGTGCAGCGAGCAATTTTCATGGCTGAGAGTCGGGGCTAATCAGGAACCTCCAAGCCGCCTGGCTATCATTGGGCCGCCTGAGCGCGGTGTAACACGATCCTCGCCGAGGCGTTGACGGCCGTCAATCGCTGCAAGCCTGTGAATTGCACGGCCTGCGCAGCAGTGCGGCTGCCCATGTCCATGTGCCATGCCGCATCTTTGCAGGGACACCGCGTTACGTTCGACGACGTGCGGTGTAACGAGGCAAGCCACTGAGATTTCAAGATGCCGTCATGCGAAAGCAAGTGACCCATCAGTATGTCCAAACCAACCTAACTGCCATCTTCGGCGTGCAGAGACGACCTGCCCGGCCTTTGCTCCACCCGCTGTTCAAGTATCTCGCGCAAGGCATGGGCGGCATCGAAGATGGCTTGTCCCAACGTTGGCAGCGTCTGCGCCTCCAGGCACTCCGGTTTGCTCATGGCGATCACGTAGCCGTGGGCGGCGATGGTGCGCATCAGGCGGTCGAGCTGGTCGCGTTGGTCCAGCGTGAGATGCAAGACGACGGCGGGGTGGTCCATCTGTGTCCTCCTCGGCGCGGGGAGCTGTGAGCGCGCACGGTGTGCGACATGCGCGTTGCACTCGATGCGGGCGCGCACGTGCGCGCTGCGCATGCGCGGCACACCGGCTCAGTCGGCGGGTGCCAGGCTGACGACCAGCTCGCCATCGCGCATGCGGATGTGCAGCTTGCTGCCGATGGCAAAGCCCAGTTGTTCCAGCCAGCGGCCGCGTAGGCGTAGCGTGGGGATGCGTTTAGCCGTAGCCGACGGTGCAGTGTTGCGGGGCACGCGGGTGGCCGGGACGCGGTGGGCGGGCTTCGGTGCGGGGTTGGGGGATGGGGGGGCTCTCAACGTAGGGCCGCGGCTTGATCGAGGGATCGAGCGAATGCCAGCCGATCTCGCGGGGCGGTGGCTCCGTGGCGCGCTTGCGTGCCGATGTGGAACGGGACGTGGATCGACGCATGGCAAAGCCCTCCGTGACGAACAGGCCCCGCCGCCGGGCGGCGACGGGATGTAGGGAGGTTAGAAACCGCGAACAGTCGGCGGGCGTATTTCCCCGAAGGGTGTTGTATTAGCCGCCCTCCCGACGCAGAGCATCGCGTCGGTTGCACCCACAAGAATCTGCAGGCACAAAAAACCCACCGGTTTGACGGAGGTGGGTACCGCTGTTCGAGGAGTTTCTACGCTCCTTGCCGAGGAGACTGCTACGCGCTGTGTGACATGTCAACCGGTTGATGCTGGCGCTCTGGAGAGTGTTGATAGAAGATCTGCGCGTTGGCGCTTCACCCGGCAAAGTCAGAGCTGGGCATTGGTCAAGAGCGGATTAGTCGATGCACATTCGCTACACTCCGACAGAGGATCTTCCAGCTGCACAAACGGTGTTCCTGGATTTCTCCAAGGCCCAGTAGCTGCTTCGTGGATGCCGGACGGCTGATGATAGGTCTTTGGTTTGCAGTCACTGCGACTCAGGTCGTACCGCACCGGCAGGCCGTTCGCTCCCCAACTCTAAACACGCAGGGCACCGAGGTGGCATGAACGTATATTTCAAAACCAAGATTGTCGGATGTCTTTTCCTAGTCCTTTTGACGGGGTGCAACCCAATGAATGCTGCGTCTGAGAAGTACGAAAAAAACGGCGAGACCACGGCTGACGGAGACCCGGTCTATCGGAAAAATCAACATCCGACGGAAGCTTACAAGCTCACCATGACGATCGAGGATGCGCCGGGTCCGTTTGAGTGGATATCGGGCACCGCCTTTTATCAAATGACGAACCATGAGCAATGCACGCCGATAGAGCCTATTGCGGGTGTTTGGAGTAAGTCAAAAGAAGATGGGATACCCATCAATTTTGAAAAGATGAATCCGATGACATATGTCGCGACGATCTATGCAGATGGCATGATCGATGCGGATTATTACGGAAAGGGTGTGTGTAATTTTGAACTCAATGGCGTTGGTATCTCGCTGAAGGCGACCGGCAAAAAAGAGGAGACGCGTTTCCAGCCGGCGCTCTTTAAAGCGCAAATATACGATTCAGTACCTGTTAAATTTTATTTTTGGAAAGGAGGCTATCCGCGAAGCCAGATGGATAACTATCCCGACACTGGTGAATATAGTGTGGATAAATATGCTGAGTCAAATCGCGGAAGTTTATTTAAGGTCACGCTAAAGTCTGAGAAGGTGTCCAAATGAGCCTGACCGAACAGCAAAATGCTTTTCTCGCAAATGATGTATATGCGCGACCCGGCGTAACCGGGTCTGACAGTACGCCAGTAAAGATCGGCGGCGTCTCGTTCAGGCGTCTGGAATATATGGATCGCCCGTCCGGCTATCAGGGAATTATCTACGAGAAAATAGACACCGGCGAAATTATCGTCGCTCATCGCGGTACCGAGTTTGATCGTCAGCCGAAACAGGATGGTGCTTATGCTGACGGTGGCATGGTTGCAGCACGTCACAATCGTCAGGTCGATGATGCGATCGAATTGACTCAGAATGCATTGAAGTACGCAGAACAAAAGCACCTCAAGACCGGCCAACCTGCTCCCGATGTCACCGTCACCGGTCATTCTCTGGGCGGCAACCTCGCCCAGGTCACTGCCCACCACTTCGGCCTCAAGGGAGAGACCTTTAACGCCTATGGGGCGGTCAGCCTGGATCGGCGCATTCCTGAAGGTGGCACCGACGTGATCAATCACGTGATGGCAGGCGATGCCGTGAGTGCTGCAAGTAAGCACTATGGACAGGTGAAGCTATACGCCGCGTCGCATGAGATCACTGCGTTGGATAGGGCTGGTTACGCCAACGACAGCAGTCTTTTGGATGCACGCAATCCGATGGTCGCAACGGACTTAGGAGATTCGCATCGGATCCACAACTTCCTGCCGTTGGACGCCAACGGCAAGCCGGACCGCTCGATGTTGGAAGACCCTCAAACGCAGCTGCTGGCCCGGCAACATGCGCCGATGATCGACAAGTATCGCGGTGATGTCGAGACGTTGAGGATCGGCGTGACCCTCAATGCGAGAGTCATCCAAGGGATGAGCCTGGCGGATGGCATCGATCACTTGCGCGATCCGCTTCCCCCAGTTGCTGGACGCACGGAAATGCCTGCGACACGGTGGCACGAGGTGCAGCAGCGCATGCAAAGCGAGGATGCGCCAGCGTATGTGCCACCGGGCTGGAAGATGCCAATTGGTGAGTCGTTGTGTCAGCCTCCCGTAAAATTGATCCAGCCATAACTAGAGGTCTCCGGCACACTAGCCACCAAGGAGACCACCATGCGCAAGAGCAAGTTCACCGAGAGCCAGATCGTCGCCACGCTGAAGCAGGTCGAGGGCGGTCGCCAGGTCAAGGATGTCTGTCGCGAGCTGGGCATTTCCGATGCGACGTACTACGTCTGGAAGTCCAAGTACGGTGGCATGGAGGCAGCTGATGTGCAGCGCCTTCGCGACCTGGAGACTGAGCACAACAAGCTCAAACGCATGTACGCCGAGCTCGCGATGGAAAACCATGCATTGAAGGATGTCATCGCAAAAAAGCTGTAGACCCGGCGCATAAGCGCCCGCTTCTTGCCTGGCTCATCGAGCAGCATGGCTGGAGCGAGCGCCGGGCCTGTGCGGTGGTTGGCGTGGCGCGCTCGACTGCACGTTATCGGCGCCATCCTGATCGGGATGAGGAGGTTATTGCGCTGTTGTCCGAGTTGGCCGAGCGTTTTCCCGAGCGCGGATTTGGAAAGCTTTTTCAGATCAT
>NZ_MDFM01000065.1 GCF_002939985.1 Xanthomonas hortorum pv. cynarae
TTCAGCGTGGCGACGATCTGGCTCTCGGTGAACTTGCTCTTGCGCATGGTGGTCTCCTTGGTGGCTAGTGTGCCGGAGACCTCTAGTTATGGCTGGATCAATTTTACGGGAGGCTGACAACGGCCAGCGGCCGGCAATCCACCTTCACCGCTGGCCGCTCGGAAGAGACCGGCCATGCGGACCTGGCGTGGGCACTGTTCCACGCGCTGCAGAACGAACCGCTGGAAGGGCGCACCGCGCGCAACTCCGGCTTCATGGAGATCTCTTGATGTTGACCGATCAGCTGCCCGCCACCGCGCCTGCAGCGCCAGCAGTGCCCGCACGCACCGAGGCATTCACCTTTGGTGACCCGACGCCGGTGCTCGACGGGCGCGGGGTGCTGGACTATCTGGAGTGCTGGCAGAACGGGCGCTGGTACGAGCCACCGGTGGCGCTGGATGGCCTGTCCAAGACCACGCGCAGCAATCCGTTCCTGCAGTCCGGGCTGATCTTCAAGCGCAACATGCTGGCGCGCACCTTCAAGCCGCACCGGCTGCTGACGCGCGAGGCCTTCGAGCAGCTGTCGCTGGACTGGATCACGTTGGGCAATGGCTACCTTGAGCGCCGGCGCAATCGCATGGGCGGTGCGCTGTCGCTCACTGCGCCGTTGTCCAAGTACATGCGGCGCGGCATCACCGAGGGCGAGTATTTCCAAGTGCGCACTTGGCACGACGAGCACGTGTTCGAGCCGGGCAGCGTGTTTCAGCTGCGCGAAGCCGATGTCGATCAGGAACTCTACGGACTGCCCGAGTGGATGCCGGCGATGCAGTCGGCGCTGCTCAACGAGTCGGCCACACTGTTCCGGCGTAAGTACTACAACAACGGCTCGCACGCCGGTTTCATCCTGTATCTGACCGACCCGCAGCAAAGCCAGGAAGACGTGGACGCGCTACGCAACGCCATGAAGGGCGCCAAGGGGCCGGGCAATTTCCGCAATCTGTTCCTGTATTCGCCAGGCGGCAACAAGGACGGCTTGAAACTGATCCCGGTCAGCGAGGTGGCGGCCAAGGACGAGTTCAGCGGCATCAAGGGCATCACCCGCGACGACATGCTGGCCGCGCTGCGGATCCCGCCGCAACTCATGGGCATCGTGCCTCAGAACGCCGGCGGCTTCGGTTCGATCCGTGAGGCCGCTGCCGTGTGGGCCGCCAACGAGCTGGAACCGCTGCAGGCGCGCATGCTGAAGATCAACGACTGGGTGGGCGATGAGGTGATCTCGTTCACCCCGTATGCGCCGCCAGCGACCGCGTAATCCTTTCCCACCGCAAGACCACGCAATGCTCAAGAACCTCCGTTGTGGCGAATGCGCCCGCCTGCTGTGCAAGGCCGGCGCCTTCGATGAAATCCAAATCAAGTGCCCGCGTTGCGGCACGCTCAATCACCTGAAGGCCGAGAGCCTCACCTCCGATCGCCGCGAGCGAATCCAAGAAGGCTCTCACCATGAAAAACCAGCTGCTCCAGGGCGACGCCCTGACCATCCTGCCAACGCTCGACGCGAATTCGTTCGACGCGCTGATCACTGACCCTCCGTATGCCAGCGGCGGCCTCACCGCTGCGGCACGGGCCAAGCCGCCATCGCAGAAGTACGTCCAGGGCGGTGGCGCCCAACTGCACGCCGACTTCGTTGGTGACGAACGCGACCAACGCTCGCACCTGAAATGGATGCACCTGTGGTTGTCCGAATGCGCGCGTGTGCTCAAGGACGGCGCACCGGTGCTGCTGTTTACCGATTGGCGGCAGCTGCCGCTGACCACCGACGCGCTGCAGATCGCCGGCTTCACCTGGCGCGGCATCACTGTCTGGGACAAGACCGAGGGCGTGCGGCCGCAGCTGGGGCGCTTCCGTAACCAGGCCGAATACATCGTGTGGGGCAGCAAGGGCAACATGCCGCTGGATCGTCGTGCGCCGGTGCTGCCAGGTGTCATCCGTGAGTCGGTGCGTAAAGCCGACAAGCACCATCTGACCGGCAAGCCCACCGAATTGATGCGGCAGCTGGTGCGCATCTGCGAGGCGGGTGGGCGTGTGCTTGATCCGTTTGCTGGATCTGGTACGACGTTGGTCGCCGCATATTTGGAGGGCTTCGAGTCCCTAGGGATCGAGATGATCGATCAGTACGCCGCCGTGACCCGTGATCGCCTGGAGAAAACGCAGCCGCTCGAATAAAAGGCCAAGAGCCGCCCATACATGGGCGGCTTTTTACTACCACTTCGTAGAGAAATGTCCAGGGGCTACTCAGAGACTTCCGAAATATATAGTTCATCCATTTGTGCAGTCGGATCAAGTCGCCTTGCGCCTGGCTCCCTTGACGCGCGATCTTTTTTTCTGCGTTGGAATATGGCCCTTTCCTTAGTCTTAGTCTCGGAACCACTTGGCAGGAGTGTGATCGAGCCGAAAGTATGGCTTAGCCATTTCGCTATTACTTCGTCGATGTATCTGCTGCTTCTGATTTGAGTGAGGCCTCCTCTTATAACGGAGGATGATCGTTAACTCCAAACTAACAAGAAATTAACATGAAAATTAAATCGAAATATCTATTCGCCGCTTGTATCGTAGGTTGCGCGGCTAACGCAGGGGCGGCTACGCAGGTCTCCGCGATCAATCACGCTGGCCGCGCTGAGGCTATGTCTGCATGGGAAACGACCCTGAGGCAAGAAATTCCAGCGATGACGGGCTGCTTCATTTCGACTTTTCCTGACATGGGCTGGAAGGCGGTGCGCTGCGAGGCACCGCCGAAGGTAGTCATGGGGTCGCAGCACCTTGCCAATGACAAGGGTCGTACCACAATGGCCACCGACAGGGCGTTCATCACCGGTAACGGCAGCGATTATGCAGCGCGCTCAAGTAGGCTAACCCGCTCGGCGGTCGGTTCGTTCCCTAGCGTGAGCGGAGTGACCACCGGCGTGGTTCAATATTCTCTTCAGATTAATACCGACAATGCCAGCAATCCCGCCGCCTGCGCGCAGTTTGGTTTTTCCTCATGCAAGACCTGGCAACAGTACGTTTACTCCAGCGACTCAGATGAGAATTCCAGTAACGGTTTTCAGCCGGTTATCTTTATCGAAAGCTGGGTCTATGCGGACAGTTCCTCGGAGTACGACGCGGTAGGTTGCCCATCCGGCTGGGATGCGTACGAAGGTAATGCCTGCGTTATCAACAGCGACTCGGTGACGGTGCCTCTGGTGCCAGTGTCGGGCATTGGCGGCGTCAAGCTGACAGGTTCGGCAACCTCAGGGGGCGTGGACACCTTGACGTTCTCGGTGAATGGAAGAGCCTATAGCGTGAGCCAGAGCGCTTCTACAGTGAACATCAACAAGATCTGGCGCCAGTCCGAATTCAACGTCTTCGGTAACGGCGCCAACACCCAAACAGTGTCGTTCAACCCAGGCTCGCGTGTCTCGGTGAATTTAGCCGTAAATGATGGCACGACAAATGCCCCGGCCTGTCTGGGCGATGCCGGCACCACATTCGAGCAGAACAACCTGACGCGCGGTAGCTGTACCTCCTTTGGCGGTACGTCTCCGGGCATCAGCTTCCCCCAAAGCAACTAATTGTTTACGGCTGGGGAGGTTCCGACCTCCCCAGGCGTTCTTATTGCACCAGAATCTAACTACGTCGGAACGGGATGGTTGCCTTAGGGAAGGTCTGAACAACGCGGCCTGAGAGCGCGGAATGTCGCATCGTTCTGGAGAGTCGCGTTTGGATCTCTCCGGATTTT
>NZ_MDFM01000066.1 GCF_002939985.1 Xanthomonas hortorum pv. cynarae
CAACAAGGAGGGCTCGGCTTGGTCATGACAACCTTGATCGTCACCGCACCACCGATGGCAGCGGCCTTCTTCCAGGGCACGCTGGGCCAGTTCACGGCCTACTCGGCACTGGGGCAATTGGACCGGGCCAATCAGGAGCCTGGGGCTGGGCGGCCTTATCAGCCTTCGGAGCCTGCTAAGGAGCGTAATGACTCTGGTGCAGATCATGGACGTAGAAATACCGTTATGCGGACCGAGCCTGCTCCATCTCAGGAGCCTGCAGCTGGTAGCCGTGGTATCGCCACGAAATAACTGACGAAATTGTAAAAAATAAGGTTATTTTTATGAGAATTAGAATATTTTTTTACGGTTTCATTTTTTTTGTATTTAATTCCTTCCCAGCTTTTGGACAAACCGCATGTCCAAATGGTGTCGCACCCGGTAGCCCACAATGTGGACCCGATTCAGGAACTTCAAGGGGGGAAATTGCATCTCCGCCTCCTCGGCCAACTGGAGAATGGATAAAGACGTGGGGCGCAATTGCAGGCTCAGACTCTACAGGCGAGTCTGGCGCAGTGGTTGGTAAGCTATCACAAGAGGATGCTAAGAACTCTGCGCTTTATCAATGCTCTTTAGGGGGGGCTTCTGATTGCGAGGTTGATTTTGTTTATAAAAACCAATGTGCTGCTCTTGTTTCAAGCGATACGAGAGGTTTCTCTCAGGCTTCTGCTACAAAAGAGCGGGCAGTTGATCTGGCTACAAGCAGGTGTGAAAAAAGTGGTGGCAAGGACTGTAAATTAATGTATTCCGGATGCTCTGATCCAATATTTAAAAAATATTAATGAAAGGGTTTTCTATGTTGGAGCGTGCACTAGCCAGAGCTTTGGTGGGGGCGCTGTACTTAGGTTGTGTCGTCTCGATCACAGCGTGCAGTCCTAGCAATGCTCCGTCCGCAGAGACTGACGGAGCGGAAGTTGGTAAAAAGCCTGAATCCTCGCCGCAAAAGGATTTGAAAATGCCGTCAACCGTTAATGCCACACTCAATGGTCAGGGCGAGATAAGAGCAGATATCAGCGGTATCGCTGTTTCAATCAAAGCGCAGGGCTGCAACGAAGATAGTCCAGGGATCATGCTATGTAACCGTTCGCCGGTCGTGGAGGTGGCATTTCCGGGAGTCAGGGCAATTTCTGTCGAGCCTGAGGCATTGTACGTGGATAGCAATTCCACGTTCTATCATGGTCCGCTAGACGACACTTACAAGAAAAACCGCCACTCAATCATTTTGGCCGATATCAATGGCGATGGACACGAAGATGTAGTGGTGTGGTCTGGAAAAGAGGGTGGTTATGGTGGCCCCTCTTACAGTGTCTATCTTTTCGATTCTGCGCAAAGACGCCTTGTCTTCAATCAGTCGCTTTCCGATATCACGGTAATGGCCAATGGCTTATTCTCCGTGAAAGGAAATCTACTGACGTCTACTTCTGGGGATGGATGCTGTATCCATGTTTTTGATACCTATGAACTCAGAAAGAACGAGGCAGTGCTGATAGAGCGGGTAGCCGAAGACACGAATGATCCGGCCAACCCGAAGAAACGAATCGAGCGACTTCAAAACGGTGAGATGAAGGAGGTAACTAAATAGGAAGTGGGTGGTAGTTTGTAGTGAGTACATGCAACGCATCTTCGGGTTTGTAGTGCCGATGATGCAATAACAAATTCTAATGACATGCACGTACGGAGAATACTATGAGTGATGGACGTGGCCGGAGCACCGAAGGCTTTGGTGTGGATCGAGAATATTCCGTTAGATTGATCGTCAAAACCGCGCTTGAGAACGGTGTGACCGATCCAAAGCAAATATCGTACATGTTGGCGACGGCTCAGCATGAGACGCGTAACTTTCAGGCGCCTGAAGAAGATTTCGGGCGTAGCCAAGCGCGCAAGCTTGGATATAGCGGCGGCGAAGAATTTTATGGCCGTGGCTACGTGCATCTCACCCATGACTACAATTATGCAAAGTTTGACAAGTTGCTGGGCCTGAATGGTGAAATGGTCCGCAATCCAGATATGGCGAAGGATCCAGAAATCGCCGCAAAGGTATTGGTTGTTGGTATGCGCGATGGCTTGTTTACCGGCAAGCCTCTTGATCGCTATATTGATGCCGATAGCCACGACTTCTATAATGCCAGGCGTGTAGTAAATGGTGTTACGCCCAGCAAACCTTGGAGTATTGAAGCAGCCAAAGACTGCCAACGGCACGCGGAAAGTTGGGAGCGTCGTGTTCCTGATTTGATCGAGAGCGTCAAGCGCGATGGTGTTGATCTCAAAGCCAGCATAGCGCCCAGTTCGACCTCCCATCACGCCGTGAAATCGCACGATGGCAAACTAGAACAGGGCGAGCGCGGTGAGTCGGTGAAGCAGTTGCAAGGCCAGCTTGCTCAGCTTGGCGCAATCGGCCGCGATGGCAAGCCGCTGCAGGCGGACGGCGACTTCGGCGGCAACACCAAATACGCCGTCGAGCAATTCCAGCGCGAGCGTGGTTTGCAGGTAGATGGTGTGGTGGGTAACCAGACGCAGGCAGCCTTGGGGCAGGCACTGTCGCAGCAAACGGCCAAGCAAGCCGAGCAGACGGCTGCTCCCGCTGCGCGGGCACAGTCAGCATCTGGTCCCCTGCTGTCCGACCCTCGTCATCCAGATAACGCGATGTACAACGGCACAGTGAGTAAGCTCGAAGCGCTAGGCGAGCGTGGCGGTTTCGCCAACCGCAAAGAGCTTGAGCAAGCAGCTGGTCAGATCGTGTTCGAGGCGAAAGTCAGTGGGCTCGAACGCATCGATCATGTGGCGCCGAATAAGAGCGGTGACGGTTTCTTCGCGGTGCAAGGCGAGATGACCGATCCGGCGATGCGCCGGGTTTTTGTGGACCGCGACCAGACGCAGAGCCAATCATTAGAAAACAGCTCCCGACAAGCGGCCGAGGAAGGCCAGCGCCAGACGACACAGGTGCAGTCTCAGGTGCAAGAAACCGAGGCGCGTAGCAGGACGATTTGATCGTGCCGTAGGGGTCAACCGATGACCTTGGCATTTGACATAAGCATTGCCAAGGTCATCTTGTCTGCACATGAAGATCTTGCAGCGACGAGATCGATATTTTTCAATGGACGCTACTGCAGCGCACCTCGGCCTTGATTGGCATTGTGTCCTTGACGGTGTTGACGCTGTGGGTCATGTTCCAGGGGTATCGCATCGTGACCGGCCAGTCGCGCGAGGCGGCGATGGGCTTGGTGGTGACGGCGTTGCGTGCGGCGCTGATCATCGGTCTGGCGACGAGCATGGCCGAAGGTTCGTCGAAACTGTACTGGACGCTGACTGACGGTGTTAGCCAGTCCATTACCCAAGTGGTGACCGGGGATTCGGAAAGTCCCTACGATGCGATCGACAAGAATTTGGGCTTGATGCAGATTGCGATGATGAGCATCGATCAGATCCAGACAGCAGGCAACCAACAGCGCGACGACGAGAAGACCCGTGCGCGCTGGTTCACTGGGGTAGGGATGGCAGGCCCCGGCGTGGTGGGGGGCTCACTGCTTCTGTTAAACAAGATTGGTATGGCGCTGTTTGTGGGCTTCGGTCCCTTGTTCATCATGTGCCTCCTGTTCCAGGCGACGAAGTCGTTGTTCAG
>NZ_MDFM01000067.1 GCF_002939985.1 Xanthomonas hortorum pv. cynarae
TGTTCGATCAGAGAAAATTGTGCTGGCGTGATCTCCATGCTCAATAGTTTAATCGCTCGGGCCATTAGTGTTAACAGGCCCTAGCAAGCCAACCGATTTTGCCAACAAAGGAGCTGTTGAATGTCTCACACAGGAATTCGGACCCTTTCCATGGAAGAACGCTCACTCGTTTCGGGTGGTGCGCAGACGGAGACCACTAATCTTCCACCGATCGATGCAACTCTACCGCCTGACGACAACTGGTACCCACACCCACCGAACTTCTCGGATCCATGGGGCCCAGGTGGCGGTGGCGGTGGCGGCGGTGGTGATGATGTTGGTGGCGGCGGTGACGGTGACGGCTCGCCTGACATTACGTTTATCGACGTAAAGCCGTTCGAAAGCAAGCTGACATACGTTCCGGGCGAGAATGGTGGAGTGGGGTTCAACCAAGCTGTTCTTACCTACCCAATTACCGACCAATACGGGCAGTGGACGGTGAGGACAGAGCTCCAGTTCAACACCGACGGGACCTTCAAGGATGGTAAGGGCACCATGGACTTTGTTGCCAACGACGGCAGTCTATTGAAGTGGGAGTTGCAACAGGGCAGCTGGCAATCCACGATCAACGGCGGCTACTACTGGGATATCGGCGGCGGCTTCGGCTTCCAAGTAAACGTGACCTATAACACCGCCAACAATGACATTAAGGGTGAAGCTCAGTTCCTTTACAACAAGAACCCCTGATGCACTTTTGGATGCTGCATCGTCGGATGCAGCATCCTCTTTGGACTTCTATGCATCCAATTTTATTTCTTCTACTATTCATTCCACTCTCGGCAGGTGCGGTCGAGTGTGGGCGTGTCACCCAAATTTTCAATGACCCGACTCAGGTGACCCAAGCACTGTCCGAAGGCGATGTCTCCGCGCTGAGAAGGATCCAAGCTAGTACGACCAGCCCCGTCGTGCAGCAGATGGCCAAAGCCGCCGAACGTCGGGTTCTTCTTGACCTCGTCGGAGCGCGTAAGGCTTCGGAAGCATGTCTCGATGTGGCACAACAGAAAACGCATCTCGCTGGGCTTACGGTCTGCGGAGCGCTGCGCGCAGGGATCGAGGCCGCCTCTGGGGATCTGCCTGCATGGGCACGCCTCACGGTGGAGGCACAAGAACGGGTCCGTCTCGCCGCTGGCGAACGTGGAAAGACGGTAGAGAATATTGATATTTTTACAAGGATCCCGGACTACGCGGCCCTGTCCAAGCGGCCCACTCCTGTCGTGCGCACTACTGCGGAGGGGCGAATTCCGCTACACACTGGATCCGTGATGGTCGCTACGGGGTCAAGTCATGATGGTGGCCGGGTTGACTATCTGAACATGGCACAAATCCAAATCGATGGGAAAAGCACGGAGGTTCTGGTCGACACGGGATCGTCATTGACGATCGTTCATCCATCAATGTTAAGTACGCCCCCGCTCATGGATGGATTCACGCTTTCAGGCGTTCTTGGGGATACGTCCGAACGCAGCGCGCTAGCTCAGCCGCAGGCTATTCAATTTGGCTCGCTGATCATTGATCAACCCTTTCTGGCGGTCAGTGATCGGGTGCCTGCGAATCTTCTTGGCTTGGACGTAATATCCCGCCTTGGTCGTGTACTCATCAGCAAGACCGGTTTGCAAGTCTTGGCGCCAGGTTCCGCCGCGCCGGCCTGTCATTCACCTATGTTCTCCGCAATGGACCTGAGTGGCACTCGGATGGTCCCAAGAATGTTCTTCACGGTAAACGGGAAACAGCAGGAAGCTATGCTGGACACTGGTTACAGTGGTGAGCTAATGGAATCGCTGCCGATTGGAACTGCGCTCCCGCCAAGTCCAGTGCAACACAGCGTCGTGCAAGGCGTGCAAGGACAGCAGCGCGAGACATCGGTCTCTCGTGAGGTCACTGTGCAGACCCTGGGGGCGCCGGCAAGGCTGCAGATGAGCACATATATCGGCAACCATCCAAACAAGACTCGCTATGTACTGGGAGGCGGCATTCTTCGTAGCGTCTCTCTCTACCTGGACTTCATTGACCACAAGGCCTGCATTGTGGCGATGGAGTCGGCCTGACACAAGCCGTCCCAAGAAGGACCAGAATCAGGAGTGTCCATGGAATACGAGGAATGGATTCGAGCGCAATACCGTCAGGGCCTGAGTGCGGAGGCAATAGCACAAGAGTCGCTGCGCGGGCCGGTCAATTCATTGATCAGTAATAACAGGGTCGAATCAATATTTGGCCAGGTCGCCGCTCTGTTGGGCGTCGCTCCTGAGGCTATTTATGTAGTAGGGTCTTCACGCTTTGGCTTTTCTCTGCGTGACGGGACTCGGTTTGACTCAGTCTACTCCGATCTTGACTTAGCTATCGTCGACAAACCTCTTTACATGCGTTGCGCTGGTGCCAATGAGAACACCGGGGCAGCAAGATTTCCGGAACGAGATTTGCCACCAGCTGAACGGATCGAAATCAGACATGCTTTCGACGCGATCTCAAGGACGTTGGTGGATCTTTTCGCTTACGTCTCGGTAGCGGTATGGCCTGACAACACGACGTTGGCGCGCGCGCAGGCAGTAAGGATTCGCGCCTATCTTGCCGGAACTGAGCAGACGTCTGCGCGCGCGCACGGCCTCGATGCCTCTGCAGACGCAACTGATACAGGTTTTCAACGCATCGTAGACGCCGGACTACCGCAATACACATTGCCGATTACTGAAACGACACCTGGAAATGCTTCACCCTGGCTGACAGACAGCTCGGGATTTCAGCGCGCCTTTGGCGGTAGCGCGCTGCGGCAGGTTCGATTGGAGGTGCTGCGAACGGCTTTCGACAACCTGAAGCAGGTTGTGGACGTGCAATGCTGCCTCGTTGGCGGCAGCTTCGTGGATGTGTCGAATGCCGCACCTAACGACCTGGATATTGTTGTGTTCTATCGGGCGCGAGGAGACGTGGGCTTTGAGCCGGGGCGGGCCTTGCAGCGGCTGACCCGCAAATTTCTACTCAAGCACATCGACATGCGTTTTGTACCGTGCGACGCCGAGCCTTGGCTGCTGGTCAAGCTGACCTCTTACTTCACCATGCTTTATCTATCGCGCAGACCGGGCACGGAGGATCGTCGTCATGGAGTGGTGCTATTGGTGCCGGATGCGATGCAGAGCTGAGACCGGCGATGGGCTTTTATACTGCTACCGCGCCTACACAAGAGCACGGAACTACGAGTAGGACGCTTATGCCATTGCCGCCCCCGGCCCCGCCTGCAGTGCTAGCGGAGCGGCTGCGAGATTGCGAACTAAAGTTGCCCGCAATTGTGCATTGCGCTCGACCCTGCGAGAAACTGTGGGCATATCGCGGGCAACCGGCGCTACAGTCCGCAGTATGCGAACTTCGCCACCCGCTGTCGGTGCACATGCGAATGCCGCCTTTCGATCTGACTGCGATGGCTAAGGCCGAAACTCTTGAAATGCAGATCTACCAACAATGGCGCCGCAGCCTTCGGGGGCCACTGGTGATGGCGGATGTACAGCGCTTTGTCGCGCTATGTACTAGGGCCTGTTAACACTAATGGCCCGAGCGATTAAACTATTGAGCATGGAGATCACGCCAGCACAATTTTCTCTGATCGAACA
>NZ_MDFM01000068.1 GCF_002939985.1 Xanthomonas hortorum pv. cynarae
ATCGCCTTCTCGCCGAGGGAATTTTCGGCCGGATGTGTGGCGTGGAAGTTGAAGTAATACGGCTGCCCGTTGGTGGTCTGCAGCGTGGTGACACAGTCGCCCCACGGGTTGTTGTGCTGCTTGCCCTGGGCGAAGTTGTGCAGCGGCGACAGGCCCAGGAAGTTGAGCGAACTCAGGTTGGCGATGCGCGTGCGGAAGCGCCAGTTACCCGGTAGCTGCGCATAGAACGACGAGGCGATTGCCAGATCTTCCTTTGCGGATACGAAACCGGCGTTGGACAGCTCCGCGCGCGTGGTCGCAATCTGACGGGCGAGCTTTTCCTGCTGTCGGCCCCGCAATACTGAGTCGACTTTAATGTGAATATTTAATGGATGATAGTGCAGGATATATGCAGACGCTCTATGCGCTCAGTGAGCGAACAGAAGAGCCAAACGGCGATGGCCTTGGCAAAGCCAAGGCCATCAGGTGAGCCGGACCACGTTTTAGCTAGAGCGTTCGGCTGCGCGTATCGGCTTCTTGCATCTGCGTCTGTTGCGCCTGACGCTGGCTTTCCTCCGCCACCTGTCGGGTGCTGTGCTCCAACGGCTGCGCTTCCGCTTGTGCGCGATCCACGTAGACACGGCGCATTGCCGGGTCCGTCATCTCGCCTTGCACTGCGAAAAAGCCATCCCCGCTCTTGTTGGGCACCACATGATCGATGCGTTGCAAACCACTGACCTTGGCCTCGAACACGATCTGCCCGGCCGCTTGTTGGAGTTCCTGACGGTTGGAGAACCCACCCCGCTCGCCCAAGGCTTCCAGCTTGCTGACCGCGCCGTTGTACATCGCGTTGTCTGGATGACGCGGGTCCGACAGCAATGGGCTTGCGGCCTGTGCCGGCGCAGCCGGAGCGGCCGTCTGCTCGGCTTGCTTGGCAGTGTGCTGCGACAATGCCTGGCCTAATGCAGCTTGCGTCTGCCGTCCCACCACACCATCGACCTGCAATCCATGCTCGCGCTGGAACTGCTCGACGGCATGCTTGGTGTTGGCGCCGAAGTCGCCGTCTGGGTGCAAAGGCTTGCCGTCACGTCCGATGGCACCGAGTTGGGCGAGTTGGCCTTGCAATTGCTTCACTTGCTCGCCGCGCTCGCCTTGTTCCAGTTTGCCGTCGTCAGCCGAGGGAGAGCCATGTGACATCGAACCCTGGGTTGGTAACCGACCTTCGGTCAGACCAACTAAATCCTTCTTTTCCTCAAGCGCCCGATTACGCAACGAATCCCACTGCGTGGGTGAACTCTTGAATAACGTCTCAGTGCGAGAATATTTGTAGTCCTGCAATGCCTCAACGATCTGCTTATCTGACAAATCGGAAAGTTTATAGTCATCACCAAACTTCGCTTCGAGCCCGTTCCGAAATAGCGATGGAGTCAAGGCGCGGTACTGCACTGAGGTACTCCAAATCGCGTCCTGAACAGCAGGACCACGATCGCTTAAATCAAGCCCACCAGCCTTCAATGCGGAAACTTGCTTGTCGTAGTGCGTACTCTTGATGAAATCATGCTGATCCTGACCGAAGGCGGGATCGGTCCGTGCAAGCTGAGTCCACTTAGCATTAAATTCATCTGTCGCGGGCGACAACCCTACGAACTCCTTTTCATAACGCGATTGATCCAAATATTCCCGCAATGTCCCTGACTTAGAGGAAAGCTGGTAGGCGCCGTAAGAAACGCCACCGTGGTCTCCCTTACCCGTCGAAATGGTCTCAGCTCCACGCCGACCACTTTCGTGCCGCGCGGAAGTCATGCCCAAATGCCATCCATCCATAGCCGCCATAATTGAACCCTCATATTCAACCAGTTTATTATGAAAAACCAGGTTTTTTAACGTTTCTCCAGTTCTTCGGCACGCTTCGACGTTGCGTTCAATTCGCAAGAGCTGTCTTCCAACTCTTCCGCCTGCCCACCACCGAGCGCGCCATTTGATTGGCAAAGCGTGTCACGCCATTTTATCCAATCGCGCTCTTCCTGTTTTAGCGAGGCTTTCTTTTCCGCCGGTACGCTTTTCAAAAGACGAACATAAGCCTTATTCAGGCGAGCATCCTGATACGCATACTCTTGATGATTGCAATCCATCAATGCTGGCATTACCGCATCTGCATTTTTAACGCACTGGGCATAGGAAGCACGTAGCTTCACATCTTTGGCTAGGCCGCCGCGCTGCTGTTGTTGGTCGCTATTAAGCGCCTGCTCCAATAGCTGATCTTGCTCGCGAGCAATACGCCTCTGCTCATCGGTGATGCTTGCAGAACCTCCAGTCTGAGGCATAGACGCGCCTACACTCTGCTCCAGCTTTCGAGAGTGATTAGAGAGGTCAGCAGCCGCTTCCGACATGGCTTCTTTCCCGCAAGCTGGAAGCAATAAAAAAATGGCTCCCGCAAAGAAAAGATGCATACCCCTGAGAAAAGCAAGCATTAAAAACCCCACGCAATTCAGGAAAAATTAGTACTTCTTAAAAAATGGATCAGAGCAATCAGTACCTCTAACCACGCACTTGGCACCAGACACTTTGGCGTATTTCTGCAACGCGGAAAACTGAGCCATTAAATAAAATCAGAATTTCTTAAAAATCGGATCACTACAAGTGGACATTGCAATTTTGCAATCCCCTCCTGAATTCTTTTTGCAATTTTTTCTCGCTCTAGATTCCACATCACTCAATGATGGCCCTCCAGTTATTGCCCCCTTACCAGAACTAGAACTAGGCGAGGCAATAGCGGCACACTGATTATGGAAAGTCAATGCGATAGTACATTGCATGCCAGCCAATTTTTCGCAGTTCTGTATAGCGGCATGTTCAGCCTCTTCGCTAGTGAGGCGACCTTTAGTGTAACCAGCGTCACCATTGTCAGCGATGGCAATGGCACCCCATGTTTTTATCCATTCACCTGTAGGCTGCGGCGGCGGAGCAGGAATGCCTCCTCTTGACGTCCCAGAGTCAGGTCCACATTGTGGACTGCCAGGCGCTACACCAACCGGACACGCCGTTTGCGCAAACGCAAAAAGGGGGGAAAGCGCTAATAATAATATAATACTACGCATTCTTAGCCTCGCTGCCTATCGATGTTATTAGCATTACCCATCTTACCGCTTGCGGTCTGACTAGAATTGGATTCATCCCCCGAAACTCGGCCACTAACTTGTGGGACAGGAGTAATTTCAGAGCGCTGATTGTCCCTAGCCGGCTCCGACGGCTGATAAGGCCTACCAGCCCCCGGCTCCTGATTGGCCCGGTCAAGCTGCCCCAGCGCCGAGTACGCCGTGAACTGACCCAGCGTGCCCTGGAAGAAGGCCGCTGCCATCGGTGGTGCGGTGACGATCAAGGTTGTCATGAC
>NZ_MDFM01000069.1 GCF_002939985.1 Xanthomonas hortorum pv. cynarae
GGTTCCACCCACTGCGCGAACACCGCATCGAGTTGCGCGTCCTTGACCCGCTTGCCCTTCTGCACGGTCTCGGCCTGCTGGAACATCGGCATGATCCTGGCAGGCTCATGCGCCATCGGCAGGGCTATTACGCCGTGCTGAGACAGATGTAATTGCAGGGAAGTGGGCCCGTGGCTGGATATGGTGTATCGCGCAGTCGTCGAATTCTGTAATGACAGCATCGATCTTGCGCGTGATCCCTATTCCAGAGTGCACTCTTCCAGTGTTCGGATCGTGCCGTTCGATGCCCCGCTGGGCGCCGAAGTGATCGGCTTTGATCTGTCGCAGCCGCTGGATGCGGACACCTTTGCACGCATCCATCAGGCGCATCTGGACTGTCACGTATTGGTGTTCCGCGAGCAACGCATCACTCCGGCGCACAGAAATTAATCAAATTAATAGCTTCTCAAAGTTCCGCACGACTTTCCTGTAACTGCGCGGATCGCACAAAACGTGGATGCACACAGAGCATTCGCGAAACGACAAACCACGTCGCAAATTTAGGAATCCACAAGAACCCGCATGGTAACGTCGGTTTGCTATGAGGTGTTTATCTCTTAGCTCTATGAACCACAAAAAACCGCTGCTTCAACTAAGAGGTCAATCATGAACATTGCTAAAGAAATTGAGAACATCGAAATTGAATCGGCTGTCGACAGCTGCGAATCAGGCTTGCCCGTTATTATTACTCCGGCTGTTATTGGTGTGATTATCCATAGTCATGGCTGATTACAGCTGATCGAGGCAGGCGAACATAAATCGCCTGCCTCTTTTGCTGGAGAATATATGCAATCGCTTTCCACCATCAAAGATGAGGTCATGGCAGTCTGTGATGACGATTCAGCATTCATCGACTACTGTAAATCTAAATTAGACGCACTTGGAAACATCGACCACTGGCAGTTAGTGGCAGATACAGCAGCCTCCATTCAAGCCGATGCCGGCTTGAGCCACTTTTTGACGCAGCAGGCGATACCTCTCGTGACAGGGGAAAACCACAAAGAATTATTTGCCTGCCTCATTTTTACCGGGTGCACCTCTGCAAACATTCTCCACCTCGACTCATCGCTTGACATGACGAATTCGCGCGACTCGAATAAGATCGTCTCGACGCCCAACTTTTCGACTGTGAGCAAGGTACTGCAGGGCAGTCCGTCGCATAAGCGGTACACGTCAAACATCGAGTTTCCAAGCGAAATCAGGAGTCCGAACATCTACGAAGACATTCAGTTGTCGGCGCCTGAAAGCACAGAACTGAAAAAAGGAGATGTCATAGTGCATGACCGACGAAACACCATTATCGTGCACGATGATATTTCTCCGTCGGTAATGCTGGCAATCTGCAACCCAAAAAAAAGATCGAAATACCAATATGCGTTCCACAAGGAGACCCGAAGACTGTCCCACATCTCAGAATTCGAACCTAAAATCAGCAGAAAGGAGAAAGCGATTCGCATACTGGAAAAATATGGAAACGCATCTTCTCTGCCCGCCCTTATGGTCGCGTCAGAAAATGACCGCCACACGATTCGCTGGCTTGCCCTAAGAGCGATGATCTGCCTGGATCCAGAAAAAAAAGACATCTACCTTCAGAAAGGCGCTTGCGATGACAACAAAAATATCCGCGAAACATGTGAAAAACTAATCGAAAAGTACAGGTGCGTATGAGCACGAAATTCTTTGAAGCAAAGGTGCATAATACGATTTCGCTGGAAGAATTATCAGAAATAATACAGACGCAGAAAGATGACCTGGATGTAGAAACAATAAAATCAATGAGCCACCTGCTGCAAGGCCTATGCTTGAATCCCCAGTGGTTCCTTGAATACCTGCACCAGCAACTCAAGAACAACTTCGATAGCGATGAAACGCATGGCAATTTATTCTCATCCAATTCGTTCGTTCTCGATCGAAAATTGCTGCATAAAAAATCAGGGCCTTACTCGTTTTTGGTGAGAGCAAACGTTTGGCTAGCTGCAGCGGACTCCTTACGAAGGAATACCAGAAAAAATCTATTCGCCGAGAATCTATGGCATGACCATTCATTTCATCTTCTTACCGCAGGATTGCTTGGACCGGGGTACGGAACCGAGATCTGCGAGTACGACTTCAACGCCTGCACCGGATTAAGGGATGAAGAGGTAGATACTTCAGCATACCGAGAGCTTCGGTTGACGCAGGGAAGCGCCCTATTCATGGAAAAGAACAAGACAGTTCACACGCAACTCCCTCCCGAACAGCCTTCCGTTTCGCTGAACCTGATTTTTCAACCTTATTCATCGCTCACAAGACAATACATATTTGACAGGATCGACGCTCAGAGGCTGAGAATAAAATCCATTCATTATACATCCCAGCTGAATTCAACGGCGACCCAAAACCTGGTAAACATATGCGGCTCATTTGCGAACGATAATACCAAACAGATAATGCTGGATCTTTATCGAAGGCTGCTCGACCGTGTCGATCAGAACGAGCCTGCCCTGCTCATTCTGCTAGGGTGGTTCAAAAAACTTGGCATCGAGTATGAGGCGATTGACCACCATCACCGAAAAATTTCACCGCTTATGAAGCATTTGCTGGACGCACTTTGACCAGCGTCGGTTGTCATTTACACTCATTTTGACCGGCACCCATCCTGGCGCACATGCATGCGTCCATTGGGATTCCCAGGCGCCGGAGACACACTTTTTGCGCCAGCCTGAACAGGCCTTATGTTCGGCGCCACCTCCGGCCAGGGCGGTCTGGGCTGGTACATCTTCCAGAACCGCAACGAGCTGTATACAGATCGGGTGTTCGCCGGCCTGGC
>NZ_MDFM01000070.1 GCF_002939985.1 Xanthomonas hortorum pv. cynarae
GTCATGACAACCTTGATCGTCACCGCACCACCGATGGCAGCGGCCTTCTTCCAGGGCACGCTGGGTCAGTTCACGGCGTACTCGGCACTGGGGCAATTGGACCGGGCCAATCAGGAGCCTGGGGCTGGGCGGCCTTATCAGCCGGCTGCGCCGGGTAATGATGATGTGCGTTCTGTAGATGACCAAAGAAGGGTCAGTCAAGTTAATACGAGAAGCAGTGGTAATGAGACGCCTACTTCTACAGTAAGTACAGGTGCTCGCGGAATAGCTTCCAACAATCAGAATGGCTAAATCTAATAAGGCAATGTGTATGCGAATTTTATATATATTATTTTTTTTATTGGCTTTTGTGGGCAATGCAGATGCTCAAACTGCTTGCCCTGTCGGTGTGGCGCCGGGTAGCCCGCAATGTGGACCCGATTCCGGGACTTCTAGGGGCGATAGCCCAATGCCTCCACCTAGGCCTACAGGCGAATGGATTAAAACTTGGGGGGCTATTGTCAATGCAGAAGACAGTTCCGAGGCTTGGGCATCCATAGGAAAGACATCAAAAAAAGATGCGGAGGCTGACGCAATAGATCAATGTCAGGTCGCAGGGTTTCATGGCTGTACTGTTACTTTCACTTATCGGAATCAATGTGTTGCACTTGCGTCTCCGAGCTCGACGCAGGGTAGGTCAGGGGTGGCAGGTGGACCAAGTATGGCTCTTGCAGAAGCCGACGCAATGGATATGTGTAGAAAAAAGGGCGGATCAAACTGTTCTGTTATTTATAAAGATTGTACTAAGCCGATATTCAAAAAGTTTTAGAGCTCCCCTTGATTTAACTGGTTGTAAAATTATCTTTCGGTTTGATGCGTCTGTTTGCACTAGCTCAGTTGATAGCGTGCTCAATGCTTGATAGTTCGGGCTAGCATGGTCTTGCCTTAAAGCCTTAGTGGGATGCGCCGGCTATAAGTAATCGACTTGCGAGTAATGAAGGTTAATATGGTGGGTGACTCCCGTGCGCTAGGCTAATGCCTATATAATTTTAATTATACTTTATCTATCTTAATTATCTTGGCATTGATGAGGGCTTCGGGGTGATTGAAATTTCAAAAGGATTATACTTTGCATTAATTTCCGCAGTACTGTCGTGTCTGAGTGCATGCAAGCAAGAAAGTCTACCGCAGCAGAGAATCGTTGCGAGCCAATCCCAGATTCTGAGCGACGGTGCAAGTAAGCCTGTTCCGCAGGGCGATATTTCAAAAGGAAGTGAAAATTCGGAATTTCCTTCTGCTCATAAAGAAAATGTAAGCGCACAGTCAAGTTCTGAATCGGTTGATATCCAGAAGCTCGCGGTTGGATTTAAAGAGGGTATGCCATACGGTGATCTACGCAAAAGTGTGATTTCCCGCAACTGGAAGCCAAAAAATCATCCCGAATGTAAAAAAAATGTGGTCGGTGATGACTTTCAAAGCATATGTTCAAAGGATCCTCAACAATGTGCGGTTTGTGATGACTTGCCTGAACTGAATGTCTGTAGTGGTGATGGTCACTGCATAACAGAATTCTCCACTAACGATGGCCGTAAAGTCTTGAAAGTGTCCACCTATGGTGAGATCCATGACGGTTTGGTGGAAGGTAAGAAGTCCCGACTTTTTGTTTCCTGGTGGGATGTTTCATCCAGTGGCGACTGATTGAATTCAGTCTTTTCAACTTCACAGGAGGTGCGAGATATGAGTAGTCCCTTAGCGGATTTTATTCAGCGCGGTGAGTCTGGGCGTAGCAACTATAATGCTTATAACCGAGGCACCTATGTTGGAGCTGATGGGCGAGAGCATATCCGCGGAAGCACAGGCCCCTTGGATTTTTCATCCATGACTGTTAGCGATGTCATGGATAGTCAGGCTTTACCTAGAGGCGATGAAGACCGGCTTTTTGCGGTGGGACGCTATCAGGTCATCCCCTCTACAATGAGCGCTGCTGTAGATAAATTAGGTCTTGATCGGTCCCATGCTTTTACTCCAGAGGTTCAAGATCAGGTATTTTCTGACTACCTGATAACGCACAAGAAGTCTGACGTTCGCAATTACATTACCGGTGAGCCGGGTTCATCGTTACATGATGCACAAAATGCTCTCGCGCAAGAGTGGGCGAGTATTGCCGATCCAGATACTGGGAAAAGCTACTACGACAAGCCCGGTGGCTCGAATCATGCCTCGATCACCAGCGCAGAGACGGCGCAAGCCTTGAACACTATGCGCCAGTCATACCGCGAGGCAATTGAAAGCGGTGTGATACGCCCAGGGTTCCGTAGACACTCAAGACCCTCGTTGCGCGTAGCGCCGTTCAAACTCTACAGGGGACAGGTCGCCAG
>NZ_MDFM01000071.1 GCF_002939985.1 Xanthomonas hortorum pv. cynarae
CGTATATCGCTTGCTGCTCATAGACACCTCCGAATCGACCATTTTCCATGGCCTTGAGATGTCTAGGAAACCCTGGGCGTATCAGTTTCCCTCGGGCAATCCTTAGGTCGCTCTTGAATAAAGACAGGAATCGGAACGTGTCGGAACTCAATCGCATCTGCGCGGCCTGTATTAAGGAGCCTTATCTCGGCTCCATCATCGCCTCTACCGGCACTGCTGCCGATTGCGACTACTGCGGAAAGACTGTGCCTACGGTTGTCCTCGAAGAGCTAGTAGACCGCTGTGAGCATTTGATCGAAACCTTTTATGAGGTGACGAGCCTGGAAGATTCGGTCGTGTATTACGACAGGACTCCAGCGGGCGATAGCCTCAGGGATGTTCTCGAAGAGCTCCTCGGAGCTGACGAAGCCGTAATCAACGACTTTACTGAATCCCTTACCGATCGGTGGTTTGACTGGAGCTCGCATGAGCACAAGTACGGCGATGACCCGTATTTTGCTGAAATTTCGCGACTTCCCTCTAACTTGGGCGTTGAATGGCGAAAAATGGAAATGAGCCTCCGCAGTGAGGCACGTATCGTCAATCCGAAGGTGAACTCAATCCTAGAGAGGATTTTCGGACCACTTCTGAACTACCGGACGGCCAGCGGAAATGGAGTCATCGTTGATGCCGGACCTGATACCGGATTGCCGAAGCTCTATCGAGCGCGCGTGTTCCAATCCCTCGAAGCCCTTGAGACCGCTCTCGCCCATCCCTCCAGGGAAGCAGGACCGCCACCTTCTGACGTTGCACGTGCCGGGCGAATGAACGCACGCGGTGTTTCTGTTCTTTACGGCGCGAGTATTCCAGAGATTGCGGTTGCGGAGGTCCGGCCTCCCGTGGGAAGCCATGTGCTGCTAGGGGCGTTCAACATCACTTGCAAGCTGAAAGTCTTGGACCTGGACAAACTGGAAGAACTAGCCTGAGGCGCCAACGCGAGCCGTTTTGATCCGAGCACCGAAGAGGCCGTTGGTACCAATAATTTCCTGAGCACGCTTTCGAGTCGAATGGTCATGCCTGTGATGCCAGAGCACGAAGACAACGGTTATTTGATTACGCAGGCAATCGCTGACTTCTTAGCCACTCATCCCAAGCTAGACTTGGACGGCATTCTCTTTCGCTCAGTCCAGTATCAAGGGCCGGGGGCACAGCAAGGGCGGAACGTCGTGCTGTTCAACAAGGCATCGAGGGTTGCCTCCTCGGGCACCGAGGAAAGCCCGACCAGCCACGTTCAACTGTTTGAGTCGGATGAGTACGGTGACCACTGGAATCCTGAGATTAGGGTGATGCATCCCGAGGATCTTACTCAGGTGCCCCGTTGGTTTGATCAGGATGAGCGCACGGTGGCGTTAGAGATCGATCTGAATGAACTGGAGATTCTGGAGGTGAAGGGGGTCAACTTCACTACCGAGAAAACACACGTGACGAAGTGCGACGAACCGAAGCGCGGTAAGCCACCCAGAAAGAGATCGCTGTTCTAACAGAATTTTCAAGGGGTATGGATAGATCAACTTCGCAACCCCTCTGTGCCCTACTCGCCTCTTCCGCGATATGCTCCGCGTGATCCGCTTCGCATCCATGCGCTATCGCTGCGCATGCCGGAGACCCTGTTGAGGAGCGCACCTGCGTCGCAGATGCTCATTTATCTCTCCAAGCCCCCGACGTTCGCGAATCCTCGCTGAGACGACCGCTGGGCGCTTCGCGCGACCTCATGGTGCAGACCTCGTCACGCTAGTGACACGTCGACAAGTAGTTTGGCGCGTTCTAAGAGTTCGTCAAAAGTGACGATTTCTGGTCGCTCTAAGTGTCTCCTATAGAGCTCGAAGTGTCAGCCTCCCGTAAAATTGATCCAGCCATAATCTAGAGGTCTCCGGCACACTAGCCACCAAGGAGACCACCATGCGCAAGAGC
>NZ_MDFM01000072.1 GCF_002939985.1 Xanthomonas hortorum pv. cynarae
TGTTCGATCAGAGAAAATTGTGCTGGCGTGATCTCCATGCTCAATAGTTTAATCGCTCGGGCCATTAGTGTTAACAGGCCCTAGTAACGGCTGACAAAACCCACTTAGCGGCCATCAGGCGGGCGCCGCTGCGCTCACTGCACATATGCCACGCGTAGATGTCGCTACTGAGTGCGCCATCCACATCCAGCTGCCCATTGCTCGTGCCGTTCTCCAGGCATTTCGAGGTCGTGAGATCTTGGTTGTCTTGAAAGATTGGACGCGATGAGTGCGTAGATTGCAGAGCGGATGATCTGTGGCTTGGCTGCAGGGCCCTTGCCCGCTCACCATCGCGGGACACGCCGCAAGTACGTCCGTGTAGGCTCTTACGCGGCATCCATGCCGCGTAAGGTCCCGCGACGGTGAGCGGACAAGGACCAGTCGAGATGGTTGGTGTGCACGGTTGCAAGCCATGAATGACGTTCTTCTAGCTGTTTGATCCCAGGTTTTGATGGTGCATTATTTTCCCTCGAATGGAAGGAAGCACGATGGGCCAGGTTCTGCATGGGAGCGCCACCACGACAGAGGCGATCCGTCGAGCGATACAACATAGTCAAGAGAGCCTGAGAGCGCTTTCCAAGCGTTACGGCATCAATCAAAAGACGGTGGCGAAGTGGAAGAAGCGGACCTCGGTTGCCGATTTGCCAACCGGGCCGACGCAGCCGTGTTCCACCGTGTTGTCCGTTGCGGATGAGGCGGCGATTGTCGCTTTCCGTAAGCACACGTTGCTGCCGCTGGACGATTGTCTCTACGCACTGCAGCCGAGCATCCCGCATCTGACGCGCTCATCGCTGCACCGCTGCCTGCAACGCCATGGCATCTCGCGGCTCCCCGAGATTAAAGGCGACAAAGCCGCCAAGAAGCGTTTCAGAAGTTATCCGATTGGCTACTTCCACATCGACATTGCAGAGGTGCAGACGGCCGAGGGCAAGCTCTATCTGTTCGTGGCCATCGACAGGACGTCCAAGTTTGCGTTCACCGAACTCCACGCCTCGGCCAACAAGCTAGTTGCAGCGCAGTTCCTGCGCAATGTGATCCAGGCAGTGCCCTACACCCTGCATACGGTTCTGACGGATAACGGCATCCAGTTCACCAACCGCAGTTCCGACCAATATGCCTTCCCCCATATTTTTCAGTCGAGTCTGCGAGGAGCACGGCATCGAACACCGCTTGACCAAGATCAAGCATCCCTGGACCAACGGGCAGGTCGAGCGGATGAATCGGACGATCAAGGAAGCCACTGTCAAACGCTTCCATTACGACGATCACGCACAACTGCAACAGCATTTAGCCAACTTCATCGACGCCTACAACTACGGTCGCAGGCTCAAAGCCCTGAAGGGTCTGACACCGTACGAATTCGTCTGCAAGCAGTGGACATCCGAATCCGAGCGGTTCAAGGTGGATCCGATCCATCTAATGCCGGGACTGAACACCTAATTGGCTAGCTATCGTGTCGTTCTGCGACCCACACCAGCAAGCCCACGCAACCTGCGAGACGCTCAGCTTTTTACCCGGCGACCGACCAACATTCTGGTGCGGTGTCCTCATCGCTTGCGGGACCGTGTGGCGGCATGGATGCCGCCACCGAGCCTCCAGGGACGGATTTACGGCGTGTCCCGCGAGCGGTGAGGGCATCGCGCCCTCGACCGACCAGGCGTTTGACATGGGCTTCTGACTGCATCTAAAAGCCGCCACGACCGAAATCTCGGTTGTCCCTGGAGTCGTTGAACAGTGCGGCGGATAGATCAGTTGTAGAGCTGATGTCTGCAGCTTGGCTGCAGGGTCCTTGCCCGCCCACCATCGCGGGACACGCCGCAAGTACGTCCATGTAGGCTCTTACGCGGCATCCATGCCGCGTAAGGTCCCGCGA
>NZ_MDFM01000073.1 GCF_002939985.1 Xanthomonas hortorum pv. cynarae
GCCGGTTTGCACTTTGTCGTCTTCACGATCCTGATGCTTGGAAATGCAGCCGCTCTATTTCAAAGTTCATAACACGCTCTAGCTTGCGCGCTACCCGATGCAGTAAATGGTTCGCAATGAGTTACAAAACCTCATGCGCCCGCAACATCAGTGTGCCTTTTAAAAATACCATATGTCGCGACAACATACTGTCGCTCCCATACACCCCTAAGCACAACGCAAACCAATATGCCAATTCAGACAAATTATCCAGGTATCTATTCATCCAGCCAAACAAGTAGCCAGGAAAATCAATTTAAAGGTCAAGTTGAGTCTGCGTTAGGAAAAATTGCTGAAGGCGGCTCCGGCAACAGCCTTTTGCAGGGACTCAAGGCATTCAACGCCCGCGAAAACAGAAATGTCATTATCAAGGAGATCCCCCCTACAGACCAACCCAATACTTTTGCGATACTAAGCGCGAGACAAGTTGAGGAACACAGGGACTCCGACGGACGCAGGGCATCTACGCTCAAAAAGAGCGCGAAGATTGCCAAAAAGCTGGCAAAAGAAGGCGTAGGCTGCAATGCCATGGTCGAATGGAACCCTCATAGTCACATCGAATTGAACGGAAATGGCTCCCCTGTTCGCATTGGCTCCAATGCTGACGAAGCGTTCGTGGTCCTTGCGCATGAACTTGTACACGCCAGGCATCTTCTGGCGGGAACCTCAACAGCATATGATGGCGGCGATCGCTACGACGAACGATCGGAAGCAGGTAAAGAAGAGCTGAGGGCAGTTGGGATCGGGGAATATGATTTTCGCACCACCGGAGAACCCAGCGAAAACTCGATCAGGCAGGAGCACGGACTTCCCATCAGAAAGAAATATAAATCCCATGGCATGTGAGCGATGCATCGGAGCCAGCAAATAGCGTCGCGCTCCTGTTGACATTCAGCCCGAGACTCGCAAAGGGCAATCAACCGCACCGAGCAGAAGTGTTTGCACGAGATAGCACAAGCCGCGCCATCGGCGCATCCACGCCCTGCCAGTACCCCGAATGCGCAGAGAACATGCATGCGCGGTTCGCGTGACACCGAGGGTTGCGACCTGCCGCCCTTCCCAGTGCTGCGCGCCGCAGCAAGGTGGCAGTTGGCAGTTGGCAGTTGGCGAACCAGCTTGCACGCGTCATGGGCGAGCATCGCGCAGGACGCGGTAGGTGCGCAACCATTGCACCGCACGGTGCGAGGCGATGAGCGGGGTTTGGCGCGCCGTTCGCTGACCATCTCATCTAAGAGCGGCCAACAAAGCGTAGCGAGCACTCGTCAGGTGCGCGTGGACGGCGTGCTCAGAACCGCAGTGTACAAGTGGTACATGCCGATTCCGAGCACCTGCCGCGCCCGCCTGGCGGTGAGCGCAGTCGTTTTGTTTGCTGCTCTGAAGGAGGCAGTGATTGGCCACGTCGCTGCCAGACGACCAGACGACCAGACGATGGACACACCAAACAGCGCGGCCCGCAGGCGCAGGCCACAGCGGCCCATCAAAGCCGCTGAAGCGCCAACTGGTCCAGGATGGCGCGCATGGCACCGGCCGCATCAAAGATCGCGCTGCCCAGCACGGGCAAGGTGCGGCGGTCCAGCCGATCGGCGTTGCCGGCAGCGATCACATCGCCATGGGCGGCGATGGTCAGCAATAACTGATCCAGCGCATCTACTTGCTCCACGGTAATGCCGAAGGCAAACGCATCAGGCTGTGTCGACTCCCCGCAATTCAATGCCAGCTAAAACTAGAGGTCTGCGGTTGATGTTGCTCATGGAACTCGGCGGGTGTTAGCCCGC
>NZ_MDFM01000074.1 GCF_002939985.1 Xanthomonas hortorum pv. cynarae
TTGGCCGGTTTGCACTTTGTCGTCTTCACGATCCTGATGCTTGGAAATGCAGCCGCTCTATTTCAAAGTTCATAACACGCTCTAAGTATCCGGGGTGAAATTAAGAAGGCTTGACGTGGCGATGACATTGTCTGAAATGGAGATATTGCGAGCGCTTCAGCGCGCTCGGAAAATCAGATCCTGCGGCATTCACCTGTGGGCGACGGCCGACGCCAGATCTTTCGCGATACACTACGAATCTTCCGGAATTTCATGCGCTTCTCCGGGCACGGCATTAGCATCTTGCGCCTTCACTTTGAAATGAAGGACTCACATGGGTAACTGTTTTTCACAAGTCTCCGGTGCTGAGGGACGCACCTGTAGCCAAGCCTACAACACGCCCCCGAGTCCTGAGCCGGAGCTGACTTTCCCGGAGCAGCATTTCACACCTGTCGATAGCGGTCCATTGACGGGATTAAGAGGTCGTCCGACCAAGCTTTCGCACCATCGCCTTGCACAAGACGGTGACACGCTCGTTATGGTGCCTGTTAGCTACTACCAGGAAGCACGATCACATCCACATAATCAGATCAAAGATCGTAGCCAGTCGGCCTTCCCTCTTATCGATGTTGGAGGTGCCAACGCAGCGCAAGGTAGAGCATTCGCGATCGATCATTTCACCACTGTCAAGGTGGCGGGTTTTAACTACAATGTTCCTAACGATTCACATACCACGCATCTCTACAGCACTGGCACCAGCTTGCCTAATATCCCGGTCATCACGGACGGCATGGGTGCTTGTATTGGTGTAGCATTTGCGGCTGAACGCATCGATCCAAGAAATAAGCGTCCGATGCCTGGGGCGAAGGTCCGCGTTTTTCATGTGTATCCGTTTTCCAGGATGGAGCTTGCGCCGAAGGCAGTAATGAAGGCCATCCAACGCCATATCGACGAGATCCGGGAGGATGGGTTGACACTGCGTATTGCAATGCACGGCGGATTGAGCAGCAGTGACTCTTCGCTAGCGACGGCCAGCGCACTGCGGGCGCTTTTTGATAGCCAGCAGGTGCCCGTAGAGTTCGATGAGACATGCGAAAAAAGGATGGGGGAGACACCACTCGGTGCAGTCATTAATGATGACTATTCAATCGACTTCATCACGCGGCTCGTCGCTACGGAGTAGCTCCGCGATTGACCCCGCGGTGAAAAAACGGGCGCCGAGCCTTCGGGCGTCGCGGGTAGCCTTGCACCCGGCGTTTCCTAAGGAACCTCTGAACAAAGCACTGATACGCCCAGGGTTTCCTAGACATCTCAAGGCCATGGAAAATGGTCGATTCGGAGGTGTCTATGAGCAGCAAGCGGTATACGGATGAGTTCAAGATCGAGGCGGTCCGGCAAGTGACTGATCGTGGGTTCAAGGTGGCAGAAGTCGCCGGGCGGCTGGGTGTCACGACGCACAGCCTGTACGCCTGGCTGCGCAAGTTCGGCAAGTCTGGCGTGGTGCATCGCGCCGAGGTGGACCAGAGCGCCGAGGTTCGGCGGCTGAAGGCAGAGTTGCGTCGAGTGACCGAGGAGCGCGACATCCTAAAAAAGGCGAACTAGGGCCTGTTAACACTAATGGCCCGAGCGATTAAACTATTGGGCATGGAGATCACGCCAGCACAATTTTCTCTGATCGAACACTGCCTGCCGGCGCAGCGCGGCAATGTCAGCATGACCAACCTGCAA
>NZ_MDFM01000075.1 GCF_002939985.1 Xanthomonas hortorum pv. cynarae
ATCAGCTCGCACCCTTCTTTCTGCTGGGTCGCCACCGGCGTGCCTGCCGTGGTGCTCGAGCAATCCGAAATCCCGTAGTCGTCCGGGACCACCTTGATCTCTTCCTTGGGTTTGTCGACTTCTGTCCCGCTGTCCTTGTCCTTGGGCTTTTTGCCAAGCTTCAGCGAATCTTGGACCTCTTCCACTTTTTTGTTGAGGTCTTTGTCGACGACTTCCCACTGCGCACTGGCGGCTCCGGCCATGCAGAGCAGCACCAGTCCCGTCACTACCCGAGAAAAATGTCTGAACTTGGTTGTCATGGTGTTCTTCGCCTCCTGTGACACAGATGGATATGTTGCCGGATGAATTTCTTGATGAATGTTGGCGTTACGCATCTTCGGCCTCCTTGTCCTTAACAGACTTGCGCTTCCCAGAGCCCTTACGGTTGGCATAGAAATCGTTCAACCACTGCTCGGGCGTCAGCTGGTCGACGGTGACGCCGAGCTTGCTGGCCTTGCCGGCCAGGATTTCATGCATGATCTCGATGTTGTCGGTCGAGGACGAAATCACCGAGAGTGCGTCGTCCATCCCACGCAGGTTGAGCTGGCACACTGCAGAGGCATGGCCTTGCTTGACCAGGAAGCAGCGCGAGCGCTCGTCGAGCGAGACCACCACCTGGTACTCGGCATCGGTCAGCTTGAGGCCTTCGATGTAATCGTCGCGACTGGCGTTGGGGTTGGGCAGCAGCACCATCGTGGCGGTCTGCTCGATCAGTGCCGCGGCGATATCGCTGGCCAATGCATCTTCCGGGCTCTGCGTGGCGAAGATGCCCAGGCCGTTCTGTTTACGGATGGTCTTCTGCTTGTTCTTGGCGAATTCCTTCAGGCCCCCCTTGCCATCGAGGATCTTCCAGAACTCGTCCATTACGTAGATCAGCGGCCGGCCGTCGATCAACGCTTCCAGGCGGTGCAGCAGGTAATTGATCACCGGCACCCGCACTTCGGCGTTGTCGATCACGTCGGTGTAGTCGAAGCCGATGATCGAGGCCCGCGTCAGGTCGATGGTATCGACCGGGTTGTCGAACACCCAGCCCAGCGAGTTACCAGTAGTCCAGCGGCGCAGGCGCGCATACAGGCCGTCGTCGCCCATGTTGGGCAGGCTCTTGCGGAAGTTGCTCATGCTGCGCAGGTGCATGGGCGTATCCAGCATGCCTTCCACCGCGCGGTAGATGTCTTCTTCCTCACGGGCGCTGTACTCGGCCTTGCCGCCCAACACCTTGATCAATTCGGCGAGGAACTGCGTGTTGGCTTCATTGCGCTCGCACTGGAACGGATTGAAGCCGGTCGGTACGCCATTTTCCAGCGCCAGATAATTGCCGCCGCAGGCGCGCACGAAGATCTCCGCGCCGCGGTCCTTGTCGAAGAAGAAAATGGTCGGGATCGGATCGAACTTCTGTACCTGGCTCAGCAGAAAGTTGATCAACGCCGTCTTGCCGGTACCGGACTTGCCGATGACCATCGTGTTGCCGATCGCCTTCTCGCCGAGGGAATTTTCGGCCGGATGTGTGGCGTGGAAGTTGAAGTAATACGGCTGCCCGTTGGTGGTCTGCAGCGT
>NZ_MDFM01000076.1 GCF_002939985.1 Xanthomonas hortorum pv. cynarae
TGTAGCAACTGTGTTGTTGGAGGGGCTTTGGCCACTCCGTAAGCCGGGCACGGTGGTGCCGGCTGCTGGCAGCAGCCATCGCCCCATCCAGCGCATGGACACTCAGGCCGGGATGGCTTGAGACTCTCCAGCGAGAGCGTCTCTGGCGCGGGCGTTGAGGATGACGAGCATCTTGCGCATCGCCGCCACGACGGCGACCTTGCCGGGCTTGCCGCGTACCCGCAGCGACCGGTAGAACTCCCGGATCCGTGGCTCGTGCTGGATGGCCGACAGGCAGGCCATGTACAGCACGTTGCGCACCTCGATCCGCCCGCCGCGAATTTGTCGGAGACCGCGCATCTTTCCGCTGTCGTGAGCGATGGGGGCCAGGCCGACCAGCTTGGCAATGGCCTTGCCATCGAGCCTACCCAGCTCCGGCAGGTAGCTAGCGATCACCGCTTGCAGGATCGCTCCGACGCCTTTGAACGCGCGCAGCGCCTCCAACTGCGGTTGCTGGCCGACTTGTTCGGCAATGTGCTTTTCCAATATCACGCAGGTCTTTTTCATCTGCGCGATATTGGCCTGCAGCACACGGCACAAGCTCGTGTCGGTCACCTGTTCCAACTGGTTTTGCGCGCTTGTTGCCAGGTCCACCAGCTGCTGGCGCGCGCGCACGAACTCGCGCAGCTTGCGCCGCCAAGACTCCATTGGTTGATAGGCACGCAGCTCCAGCGTTGCCGCCATGCAGGCCAGGTTGATGGCGTCCAGACGGTCTGTCTTTGCCGGCAGGCCGATGGCAGTGGCGAAGGCATGGCAGCGCTGCGCGTTGGCCCGCACGACCCGGTGACCGGCATCGAATAAGGCATCCAGTACCCGCTGTTCGTAACCGCCGGAGGCCTCCAGGACAACCTGGCCAGCCTCCTGCCTCGCCAGCCAGGACAGCAGCTTGCGATGGCCCGCCGGTGTGTTGTGAAACCGCGCGAAAGGGCCGCAATGGACGGCCACATCCAACATGGCCTTGCACACATCAATCCCGATGCCGTTCATAGGCAAACTCCGTTAGGCTTGAAGGGTCGAGAGCTCCCCCGCCTGCCCAGCCTTACGTCTACGAGCGTCAACTCTGGCAACTGTTCGGGCGATACAGGGGAGAGACCGGCGTGGGCACCCAGCTACAAGACGATCGGTAACGATCCAGGCTCTCACGGTGGCCCACGCCGGCTCTCGACACCTAAACTGCCAGAATCCGAACAGATAAGGCTCTT
>NZ_MDFM01000077.1 GCF_002939985.1 Xanthomonas hortorum pv. cynarae
TCAAGACCCTCGTTGCGCGTAGCGCCGTTCAAACTCTACAGGGGACAGGTCGCCAGTTGAACCGTGGCGACGGTTGGGGTTGTAGAACATCTCGATGTAGTCGAATACCTCGGCGCGAGCGGCGTCCTTGGTGGGATAGGTCCGCCGCCTGATCCGCTCGCGTTTGAGCAGGCCGAAGAAGCTCTCCACGGGTGCGTTGTCGTGGCAGTTGCCACGCCGACTCATGCTGCACACCAAGCCATGGGACGCCAGGAAACTGCGCCAGTCATCGCTGGTGTAGACAGACCCTTGGTCCGAGTGAACCAAGCAACCAGCGTTGGGTTTGCGCCGCCACACCGCAGACAACACCGCCTGCACGACCAACTCGGTGTCGGCCCGATCGCGCATCGCCCAGCCGACGACCTGCCTGGAAAACAGATCGATCACAACAGCCAAATACATCCAGCCTTCATGTGTGCGGATGAAGGTGAAATCGCTCGCCCAGGCCGTGTCCGGCTCAGTCACGTCGAACTGTCGGTCAAGCAGGTTGGCAGCCGCCTTGCACTGCATCCCTCCATGGAAGCGCGGTTTGCGACCATAGCCCACCTGGGCACGCAGTCCCTCGGTGCGCATCAGCCTGTGCACCCGATGGCGACTACAACGCTCACCTAGATCGCGCAGATCCGTGGTGATCTTGCGATGCCCATAGACACTGCCGCTGGCCAGCCAGTGGTGCTTGATCAGTCCCAGCAAGCGATCATCTTCCTTGGCGCGCTCACTGTCGGGCGAGCGTAACCAGGCGTAAAAACCCGCCCGGTTGACCCGCAACACCCGGCACATCGCACACAGCCTGAATTCGCTGCGATGGGCCTGCATGAACGCGTACTTTGCCTTTACCCCTTGGCAAAGTACGCGGCGGCCTTTTTTAGGATGTCGCGCTCCTCGGTCACTCGACGCAACTCTGCCTTCAGCCGCCGAACCTCGGCGCTCTGGTCCACCTCGGCGCGATGCACCACGCCAGACTTGCCGAACTTGCGCAGCCAGGCGTACAGGCTGTGCGTCGTGACACCCAGCCGCCCGGCGACTTCTGCCACCTTGAACCCACGATCAGTCACTTGCCGGACCGCCTCGATCTTGAACTCATCCGTATATCGCTTGCTGCTCATAGACACCTCCGAATC
>NZ_MDFM01000078.1 GCF_002939985.1 Xanthomonas hortorum pv. cynarae
ATGGTGGCGATGTACGACATCACGACAAAGCGCCTTGAGCGCTTGCGCAAGATTGAACAAGAGCGCACAGAGATTAAAGACAACGAACTGGGCAAGCTGGAGGACAATACCAACAAGCTGATCGCGCTGAAGACGCTGATGGACATCGATCGCCAGCAAATGGAGTCGGCGATGTTTGCGTATCAAACGCGGCTGGGCTTCTTGACCAAGCAACAGGATGCGCAGGCATGGGCGGCGATGCGGGGCAAGAAGGCGCCCTCCGGCGATCCCTCCAGTCAAGGAGGGGTCGGCAGCTTCTTCGAGAGTCTGGGCAACACCTTGGGCGATTTCGGCAAGTCGGTGGTCGCCGGGGCCGCCATGAAGGTGGCGTTGGATTCGGTCAGATCCGACAGGCCTCGTGATATGAAGCCATTAGAGTTGGGCAAGTGAGATCTCGGCACGCGCAGGATGCGCGTGCCGTCGCAGGTGTAATCGAACCCGGAGCAGCGAGTGCTCCACGGCCTGGCCGTCCAGTGGAATGTGGTGACATATGGATTTTCTGAGCAGTCTTGGTAATTACGCGTTCTTCTCGCTGATCAACGATTTCCTGCGCGACGAGATCGATATATTTCAGTGGACGCTACTGCAGCGCACCTCGGCCTTGATTGGCATTGTGTCCTTGACGGTGTTGACGCTGTGGGTCCTGTTCCAGGGGTATCGCATCGTGACCGGCCAGTCGCGCGAGGCGGCGATGGGCTTGGTGGTGACGGCGTTGCGTGCGGCGCTGATCATCGGTCTGGCGACGAGCATGGCCGAAGGTTCGTCGAAACTGTACTGGACGCTGACTGACGGTGTTAGCCAGTCCATTACCCAAGTGGTGACCGGGGATTCGGAAAGTCCCTACGATGCGATCGACAAGAATTTGGGCTTGATGCAGATTGCGATGATGAGCATCGATCAGATCCAGACAGCAGGCAACCAACAGCGCGACGACGAGAAGACCCGTGCGCGCTGGTTCACTGGGGTAGGGATGGCAGGCCCCGGTGTGGTGGGGGGCTCACTGCTGCTGTTGAACAAGATTGGTATGGCGCTGTTTGTGGGCTTCGGTCCCTTGTTCATCATGTGCCTCCTGTTCCAGGCGACGAAGTCGTTGTTCAG
>NZ_MDFM01000079.1 GCF_002939985.1 Xanthomonas hortorum pv. cynarae
GCCACCTCCGGCCAGGGCGGTCTGGGCTGGTACATCTTCCAGAACCGCAACGAGCTGTATACAGATCGGGTGTTCGCCGGCCTGGCGATGGTGATCGTGCTGGGCCTGCTGGTGGAAGGGGTGGTATTCCAGGCGATCGAGCGGCTGACCGTGCGCCGCTGGGGCATGCAGCGCTAGGCGGCACCGGGCTCATCGGCACGGTCGCGTGCGCTTAACGGGGCTGGATTATGCTGCCGGCCCGCTCACACCCCGACCGCCGTCATGCCCACCGCGCCCTTCACCGCTTACGTCTACCCGATCCTGCTGTTGCTCGCCAGCAACGTGTTCATGACCTTCGCCTGGTACGGGCATCTGAAGTACAAGAGCACGCCGTTGATGATCGCGATCCTGGTCAGCTGGGGCATCGCGTTTTTCGAATACTGCCTGCAGGTGCCGGGCAACCGGCTTGGTAGCGCGGTGTATTCGGCCCCGCAGCTCAAGGGCATGCAGGAGGTGATCACGCTGCTGGTGTTCGCCGGCTTCTCGACGTTCTACCTGGGGCAGTCGTTGAAGTGGAATCACTGGGCCGCGTTCGGCCTGATTCTGGTGGCCGCGTTCTTGATGTTCAAGGAATAACTGCCTTGAAGGACTAACCGCCGTCTTGCTCGTAGGAGCGCACCAGGGCGCGACCTTGTAGGAGCACCCCGGGCGCAATGGGCGTTACCGGGAATGCCCCATCGCGCCCGGGTACGCTCCTACGACATCCAGGTGCCTAGTTCGCCGGTTCCACCCACTGCGCGAACACCGCATCGAGTTGCGCGTCCTTGACCCGCTTGCCCTTCTGCACGGTCTCGGCCTGCTGGAACAT
>NZ_MDFM01000080.1 GCF_002939985.1 Xanthomonas hortorum pv. cynarae
AGAACCTGTTCAAAGTCTGCCCGAAATATCCGATCATATGGAGATGAGAGCACGCTATCCCAGTGACATCAGCCGTGAGCAGTTTGAGCAGATCCGCGCTTTGCTTGAAGGTGCACGCAAGAAGACCGCGCCACGCAAGGTCGATTTGTACGAGGTGTTTTGCGCGGTGCTCTATCTGCTCAAGAGTGGTTGCCAGTGGCGGATGTTGCCCGAGACGTTTCCCAAGTGGCGCACGGTGCATGCGTACTTCCAGATTTGGAGCGAAGTGGATGAGCACGGAGTGAGCCTGCTGGAGCGGGCGTTAAAAAAATCAGGTTGGCGCGGCCCGCGAGAAACTGGGGCGCAACGCATGCAGCAAGTTCTTGATCGTCGACGCGCAGAGCGTGAAGAACACGGACACGGCGAGTCAGAAAGGCTATGACGCAGGCAAGAAAGTTGCCGGAATCAAGCGGCACATCGCCGTAGACACGCAAGGCTTGCCGCACGCCATTGCGGTGACGACGGCGGAGGTGACCGATCGTAAGGGTGCGCTAATCGCGCTTGAACACGGCAAGCCGAGTTTGAAGCGTGTCAAAAGCTTACTGTGCGATGGCGGCTATGTCGGTGAGCGGTTTGCGCAGGGAGTGCGCGAGAGCTTGGGCAAGACGGTCAAAGTGCAGATCGCAAAGCGCAGCGAGCTGCACACCTTCAAGGTCATGCCCAAGCGCTGGATCGTGGAGCGCAGCTTTGCATGGTTAGAGAAGAACCGAAGGCTATGGAAAAATTGCGAGCGTCAACTCAACACCAGCTTGCAGATGATCCACCTGGCATTCCTGGCG
>NZ_MDFM01000081.1 GCF_002939985.1 Xanthomonas hortorum pv. cynarae
TTCGAGAAGCTAGATGTCATGTTCCTTGGATTCCTCAGCTTCGTCCTAGTCGTTGATGGGCTTCGGATGTGTTAACAGGCCCTAGCACCTCTTTGCGTCTGCGACGCCGGACCTGCAGCTGCTGCTCGCGGTACAACCGCTCCATGCGCTTGTAGTTCACGATGCGTCCTTCTTGTCGCAATTTGAGATAGATCATCCCCACGCCATAACGGCGATGGCGATGCGCCAGCGCAACAATGCGCTCGCGCAGTTCGCCATTGCGGTCTTCGCGCGGGCAATAGCGCAGCGCACTGGCGCTCATGCCGATCGCTGCCAAGGCACGACGCTCGCTGGCACCGCGCCCGATCCACTCGCGCACCAGCGTACGACGCGCCGGTGCGCTTACCACTTTTTTCGCAGCGCATCCTTGATCAGGTCGTTCTCGAACAGCTGCTCGGCTAGCAACTTCTTCAACCGCGCGTTCTCGGACTCGAGGTCCTTGAGCCGCTTGGCATCGGGCACGCTCATCCCGCCGAACTTGCTGCGCCACAGGTAGTACGAGGCCTCACTGAAGCTATACCGCCGGCATAGGTCCTTGATCGCTATGCCCGCTTCGGCTTCTCGCAGGAAGCCGATGATCTGCTCTTCGGAAAAACGCTTCTTCACGTCCAATTTCCTCGAGGTAGGGAATTGGACTCCAAACTGAAGCGCCACTCAAAATTGGGGGACGTCGAGCATGTCGACTCCCCGCAATTCAATGCCAGCTAAAACTAGAGGTCTGCGGTTGATGTTGCTCATGGAACTCGGCGGGTGTTAGCCCGCC
>NZ_MDFM01000082.1 GCF_002939985.1 Xanthomonas hortorum pv. cynarae
GGAAGGTCTGAACAACGCGGCCTGAGAGCGCGGAATGTCGCATCGTTCTGGAGAGTCGCGTTTGGATCTCTCCGGATTTTTGCCATTTCTGGCGTTTTCCGTGGGAATTCCCCGGGTTACAGGCGCACGCTCCCCATAGCAGGCAGTAACTGCTTTCGCTTCATCCACAGGTTTGACAGCGCAAACAAGGTCAGCACGTGTGCGGTGTTCTTGGCCAGGCCGCGATAGCGGACCTTGGTGTAACCGAATTGGCGCTTGATCACCCGGAATGGATGCTCCACCTTCGCGCGCACGCTGGCCTTGAAGTGTTCCCAACGCTGTTCCCGAGCACGTTCGCGTTTGTTGCCGATGGCTTGCGTCGTCGAGGGCCTGGCGGCGATGAAGAATGCTGCCTTGCAGGTCTGCAGTTCTTCGCGCTTATCCGCACCGGTGTAGCCGCTATCGCCAAACACGCTGTCTTCTTTGCCATGCAGCAACGTGTGCGTCACCGTGACATCGGCGACGTTGGCGGCTGTGCAATGGACGTGGTGCACCAACCCGGAAAACTCATCCACGCCGATGTGCGCCTTCATCCCGAAATACCACTGATTGCCCTTCTTGGTCTGATGCATCTCAGGGTCGCGTGCATGGTCGGCATTCTTGGTCGAACTGGGCGCCGCGATCAGCGTCGCATCGACGATCGTGCCCGACCGCAGGCTCTG
>NZ_MDFM01000083.1 GCF_002939985.1 Xanthomonas hortorum pv. cynarae
CCGTATATCGCTTGCTGCTCATAGACACCTCCGAATCGACCATTTTCCATGGCCTTGAGATGTCTAGGAAACCCTGGGCGTATCAATTTCTTCATGTTCTGGCCCTCCTACGGCTTCACTTGCAGCCAGTTTTTCGGGTTGGGAGTCTTCCCGATCCTGGGTTCCGTCGATGCCTCATGCGCGGCTTCCTGCTGCGCCTCACGGTCGGTTTGGGCCTGCAACTGCGCACCGATGGCGTTTTGCTGCGCGAGAAGCAGGCCACGGATTTGCAGGAGCTGGTTGGATTGTTGGCTGGCAATCTGGTTGGCATATCCGATGGCTTCCATCTGCCCTTTTGCGCCCTGCGCCTGCGATTGCAGACGTTCAAGCTGTCGCGCGTCTGACTTGAGATTTTCCTGCTGATCTTTGATGCCCTTGAACAGCGCATCATTTGCAGCCTTTTGCGACTGCGAAGCCAAGGCGCGAGTCTTTTCCAGCGCGGCGCGTTCGGTGTCCGAGCAGCCGGCCGAGGTGAAGCACGGCGACGATTTGTAGTAGGACATGTCCTGGAACTTGCCTAGGGAACCTCTGAACAACGCACCACAGATACGCGACACTACCCGCCTATTGTTGAGGAGTGATCCATGCAACTGACGTTCGGT
>NZ_MDFM01000084.1 GCF_002939985.1 Xanthomonas hortorum pv. cynarae
TTCGAGAAGCTAGATGTCATGTTCCTTGGATTCCTCAGCTTCGTCCTAGTCGTTGATGGGCTTCGGATGTGTTAACAGGCCCTAGTAAGTGGATCGTCTACTACAAGAACGCCGTTACGGATACCCGCAATCGGATCGCGTGACACTGTAGAAGCCATAAAGCCACTGACCTCTGCAGTCTGTGCAGAGAAAGGACATGTTACCGTTGTCGCTGCCTCGCCGTTGATGGCAGCACCACCCGATATCCTAACTGTTGGGGTACCAAATCCCCAGAAGATCGCTGCTGGACCAACACTTCCACCTGCAGCGGATTGCTCACGAGTAAGCGTCCGCACGTCGCCTGTACGCGTGTTCAGTTGATAGACGAGGTTCGGATCCAATTCATGCAAATACTTTAGTCCAAGCTTTTTGAGGATCACCCCGGTCTCCGGATGCTCTATAGCCATCTGGGAAGAAAAGTTCTTGGATCTTGCAATGAGTTCCGGTGCTGGATAATTGCGTGCCTCTTGCAACTGAGGTTCAGCCCACACCTTTCCCGCTGAGCTAAGGAACCTCTGAACAACGCACCACAGATACGCGACACTACCCGCCTATTGTTGAGGAGTGATCCATGCAACTGACGTTCGGTG
>NZ_MDFM01000085.1 GCF_002939985.1 Xanthomonas hortorum pv. cynarae
ATCGGCACATCTACGCTGACCACAAGCGCGGTGGCCAGTTGTTCACGCATCTACGCAAGCGCCGCCGCAAGCGCCGTCGGCGGGGCGTGCGCGATGGCCGCGGACAGCTGACACATCGGCGCAGCTGGACACAGCGCCCCAGCGTGGTGGAGCAGCGAAGCCGCATCGGCGACTGGGAGCTGGATACCCTCCGGGCCTCACACGGAAAGGCCGTAGTGGTCAGCATGACCGAACGCCGCAGTCGCCTGCATCTGCTGGCTTACTCGCCTGACGGCACCGCCGAGAACGTGCGCAACGCCATCGTCCAGCGCCTGGGCGGCCTAGGCCACACGGTGCACACCCTCACCGCCGACAACGGCAAGGAATTCGCCGATCATCGGCTCATCGCCGCCTGCTTGCAGAGCGATTTCTATTTTGCAGATCCGTACTGCGCATGGCAGCGAGGCAGCAACGAAAATGCCAACGGATTGACGCGCCAGTACTTGCCACGACACATCGATTTCAGCACCATCACCGATGCGCACCTGCGATGGATCGAACAGCGACTCTACAATCGTCCGCGCAAGATACTCGGATTCAAAACGCCCC
>NZ_MDFM01000086.1 GCF_002939985.1 Xanthomonas hortorum pv. cynarae
ATGATCTGAAAAAGCTTTCCAAATCCGCGCTCGGGAAAACGCTCGGCCAACTCGGACAACAGCGCAATAACCTCCTCATCCCGATCGGGACGGCGCCGATAACGTGCTGTCGAGCGAGCCACGCCAACCACCGCACAAGCCCGGCGCTCGCTCCAGCCATGCTGCTCGATGAGCCAGGCAAGAAGCGGGCGCTTATGCGCCGGGTCTACAGCTTTTTTGCGATGACATCCTTCAATGCATGGTTTTCCATCGCGAGATCGGCGTACATACGTTTGAGCTTGTTGTGCTCAGTCTCCAGGTCGCGGAGGCGTTGCACGTCAGCGGCCTCCATGCCGCCGTACTTGGACTTCCAGACGTAGTACGTCGCATCGGAAATGCCCAGCTCGCGACAGACATCCTTGACCTGGCGACCGCCCTCGACCTGCTTCAGCGTGGCGACGATCTGGCTCTCGGTGAACTTGCTCTTGCGCATGGTGGTCTCCTTGGTGGCTAGTGTGCCGGAGACCTCTAG
>NZ_MDFM01000087.1 GCF_002939985.1 Xanthomonas hortorum pv. cynarae
CTCGATCTTGGCTTCGTTCCGGTGGTCCCGCCGAAATCCAATCGGGTCGAGCCTTGGGAATACAACCGGGAGATGTACAAGCGGCGTAACGAAGTGGAGAGACTGTTCCGTCGCTTGAAAGGCTACCGCCGGATTTTCTCGCGCTTCGAGAAGCTGGATGTCATGTTCCTTGGATTCCTCAGCTTCGTCCTAGTCGTTGATGGGCTTCGGATGTGTTAACAGGCCCTAATTTGAACGCCAACGTGATGCCCAGATGCCGCATCAACTCCAGCGCTGCCATGTTGGTCTTGGTCGAGGTTAACAGGTACAAGGCCAGCATCCAGCTGCGCCGATGTGTCAGCTGTCCGCGGCCATCGCGCATGCCCCGCCGACGGCGCTTGCGGCGGCGCTTGCGTAGATGCGTGAACAACTGGCCACCGCGCTTGTGGTCAGCGTAGATGTGCCGAT
>NZ_MDFM01000088.1 GCF_002939985.1 Xanthomonas hortorum pv. cynarae
ACCGCACTCAATCGTGCCGAAGCCAAGGCCGATGCCGCGTTCGAATTCTTCACCAAGCTCGGCGTGCCGTATTACTGCTTCCACGACATCGACCTGTCGCCGGATGCCGATGACATCGGTGAGTACGAGAGCAACCTCAAGCACATGGTGGGCATCGCCAAGCAGCGCCAGGCCGACACCGGCGTCAAGCTGTTGTGGGGCACGGCAAATCTGTTCTCGCACCCGCGCTACATGAATGGTGCGTCCACCAATCCAGATTTCAACGTGGTGGCGCGTGCAGCGGTGCAGGTCAAGGCCGCGATCGATGCCACCGTCGAACTCGGCGGCGAAAACTACGTGTTCTGGGGCGGCCGCGAAGGCTATGCCTGCCTGCACAACACGCAGATGAAGCGCGAGCAGGACAACATGGCACGCTTCCTCACCCTGGCACGCGACTACGGGCGTG
>NZ_MDFM01000089.1 GCF_002939985.1 Xanthomonas hortorum pv. cynarae
GACGATTTCAGTCGGGAAGCCTTGGCGATCGAAGTGGACTTGAATCTTCCGGCCGCCCGCGTCATCCGCACCTTGGAACGCATCGCAGCCTGGCGCGGCTATCCCGCCAAACTTCGCCTGGACAATGGCCCGGAGTTTGTCGCATTGGCCTTGGCCGAGTGGGCCGAGCGCAAAGGCATCGCCTTGGACTTCATTGAGCCGGGGCGCCCGATGCAAAACGGTTTCATCGAACGCTTCAACGGCAGCTACCGGCGCGGCGTGCTGGACATGCACATCTTCCGCACGCTGAGCGAGGTCCGTGAACAGACCGAACAGTGGCTGGCCGACTACAACCAACAGATACCGCACGACAGCCTGGGCGGGCTAACACCCGCCGAGTTCCATGAGCAACATCAACCGCAGACCTCTAGTTTTAGCTGGCATTGAATTGCGGGGAGTCGACA
>NZ_MDFM01000090.1 GCF_002939985.1 Xanthomonas hortorum pv. cynarae
GGAACCTCTGAACAACGCACCACAGATACGCGACACTACCCGCCTATTGTTGAGGAGTGATCCATGCAACTGACGTTCGGTGACGCTGAGGGCCTGGGCAAGCGCAAGCAGACCCGCAGGGAGATCTTCCTGGCCGAGATGGAGCAGGTCGTTCCGTGGCAGCACTTGCTCGGTCTGATCGCACCGCACTATCCGGTATCGGGGCGGCCAGGTCGGCAGCCGTACGCATTGGCGACGATGTTGCGGATTCATCTGCTGCAGCAGTGGTATGCGTTGAGCGATCCGGCGATGGAAGAAGCACTGCACGAGATCCCGACCTTGCGGCGGTTTGCTCAGCTCGGTGGCTTGGACAACGTTCCGGACGAGACCACGATTCTGAACTTCCGGCGCCTGCTGGAGACCCATGGCCTTGCCGCGCGGATGCTGGA
>NZ_MDFM01000091.1 GCF_002939985.1 Xanthomonas hortorum pv. cynarae
ACGCTGCAGTCCACCTGTGAAAGCGGGCCGCGTGCTGGATACGATGGCTATAAGCGCAAGAAAGGCAGCAAGGTGCATATGGCCGTCGATACGCTGGGACATCTGCTTGCCGTCCAGGTCACGCCGGCCAACGAGCAGGAACGCGCACAGGTCCGTTCGTTGGCCCAGGAGGTACAACACGTGACCGGTGAAACGGTCAAGATCGCTTTTGTGGATCAGGGCTATACCGGCCAAGAACCGGCGCAAGCGGCTAAGGAAGAGGGCATTGAGTTGCACGTCATCAAGCTGCAAGAAGCGAAGAAAGGCTTTGTCTTGCTGCCGCGCCGCTGGGTTGTCGAGCGCAGCTTCGGCTGGGTCAATCGCTTCAGACGACTGGCGCGCGACTATGAGCGATT
>NZ_MDFM01000092.1 GCF_002939985.1 Xanthomonas hortorum pv. cynarae
CGCCTGGACCAGGCCGAACGATACCGTTTGCATGCTTTATATGAAACCGGGATGTCGATGCGGGCCATCGCCGATGCGTTGGAGCGCGCGCCCAGCACGATCAGCCGCGAACTGCGCCGCAATCAGCACGCTCGGCACTATCTGCCAGATCACGCACAGCGCATCAGCGAGCATCGGCGCACGCAGGCCAGCCGGCGTCCACGCATCGACGCTGAGCGCATCGCACAGATCGAGGTCCTGCTGAGCGAGGACTTCAGCCCGGAACAGATTGCCGGTCGCACCGGCCTGGCCAGTCACGAATGGATCTATCGGCACATCTACGCTGACCACAAGCGCGGTGGCCAGTTGTTCACGCATCTACGCAAGCGCCGCCGCAAGCGCCGTCGGCGGGGC
>NZ_MDFM01000093.1 GCF_002939985.1 Xanthomonas hortorum pv. cynarae
GCGCAAGATACTCGGATTCAAAACGCCCCTCGAAGTCTTCTCCGAGGAGGTCCTCAACAGCGTTGCGAATCGGAGTTGAATCCGCCATGGGTTTCATCACGCCGTCATTGATGGAGCCCGCAAATGAAAGCCTGTAGGCAACGTTCTTGCCTGCCATGCTTCCCTCAGAAGCAACGCCGATCGCAAAATAAGCAAGCGTTTTGAGTTCGTTGTCACTCAGCTGCGGTGGCGCTGGTTGTCCTGTTTCGTGTGGCATGTCCTTCTCCTTGGCTAAGGAAGGTCTGAACAACGCGGCCTGAGAGCGCGGAATGTCGCATCGTTCTGGAGAGTCGCGTTTGGATCTCTCCGGATTTTTG
>NZ_MDFM01000094.1 GCF_002939985.1 Xanthomonas hortorum pv. cynarae
TGTTCGATCAGAGAAAATTGTGCTGGCGTGATCTCCATGCTCAATAGTTTAATCGCTCGGGCCATTAGTGTTAACAGGCCCTAGCATGATGGTGGCAGCTATCTGGTGTAAAGCCTACAAGGGAAACCCTTGCGCAGCTCTGTCGATAGACGAAGCTGCGCCCGCTTGGCACCCGAGGGTAATAAGACGACCCGAAGCAGGGTCCTGCTATAATCCAACCTGGCTTGTGAGAGACAACTTCGCTGGATTAGGGCCTGTTAACACATCCGAAGCCCATCAACGACTAGGACGAAGCTGAGGAATCCAAGGAACATGACATCTAGCTTCTCGAAGC
>NZ_MDFM01000095.1 GCF_002939985.1 Xanthomonas hortorum pv. cynarae
CGGGGTGCTGCGATCTACTACCAATGCAGCGCGTGCCGGCATCAGACCAGCCTGATTGCAGGCACGATGTTCGAAGGCACCAAGCTGCCGCTGCGCACCTGGATGCTGGCGTTGCACCTGCTGACCTCGACCAAAACCAACATGGCCGCGCTGGAGTTGATGCGGCATCTGGGCGTCAACTATAAGACGGCCTGGCGGATGAAACACAAGATCATGCAGGTTATGGCCGAGCGCGAATCCATGCGGAAACTGGCGGGTTTCGTGCAGATCGACGATGCCTATCTCGGCGGCGAGCGTAACGGTGGCAAGGCCGGACGCGGATCGGAGAACAAA
>NZ_MDFM01000096.1 GCF_002939985.1 Xanthomonas hortorum pv. cynarae
CCCAGCGTGCCCTGGAAGAAGGCCGCTGCCATCGGTGGTGCGGTGACGATCAAGGTTGTCATGACCAAGCCGAGCCCTCCTTGTTGCAATGCCATGCTGCTGATGCCCTCGCCACTGTTTCCTGGCATCGCGTACTTCACCAGGAATGCGACAGCCACTGCGCCGATCACCTTCGTTGCCAGGCTCACCGTGAAGCTCAGCACCGACAACGAAAACACCATACCTAACCCATATAGCAGCCACTTGCTGAACAACGACTTCGTCGCCTGGAACAGGAGGCACATGATGAACAAGGGACCGAAGCCCACAAACAGCGCCATACCAATCTTGTT
>NZ_MDFM01000097.1 GCF_002939985.1 Xanthomonas hortorum pv. cynarae
GGCTGGCCTTTCTTCCCCTGTGCCACACGCAAGAGTGAGCGCAGATCGCTGACCATGGCCTCAAAGCAGCCAGCCTGCAGCCAGCGCTGCGTTTGCTGATACACCGCTTCCCAAGGCGGGAAATCGTTGGGAAGCAATCGCCACGGTGCGCCGGCGCGTGCGATCCAGCGCAGTGCGTTAAACATCGCGCGTAGCGCGTATTTGCGCTGCGGTGCTTGCGCATCCATCAGTGTGAGATATGGCGCAGCGAAGGCCCATTCTTCGTCGGAGATATCGGTTGGATATGGCTTACGAGGCTTCATCCGTATACGTTATCG
>NZ_MDFM01000098.1 GCF_002939985.1 Xanthomonas hortorum pv. cynarae
GCTTCGAACTCGGTGTGCGGCTTGATCGAACCCGGCTTGCACAGCACCTGGCCGCGCTCCACGTCGTCACGCTTGGTGCCGCGCAGCAGCAGACCGGCGTTGTCGCCTGCCTGACCCTGGTCCAGCAACTTGCGGAACATTTCCACGCCGGTGACCGTGGTCTTCTGCGTGTCGCGGATACCGACGATTTCGATTTCGTCGCCGACCTTGATGATGCCGCGCTCGATACGACCGGTCACCACGGTGCCACGACCCGAGATCGAGAACACGTCTTCGACCGGCATCAGGAACGGACGGTCGACGTCGCGGGTCGG
>NZ_MDFM01000099.1 GCF_002939985.1 Xanthomonas hortorum pv. cynarae
CGCCGCTTGTACATCTCCCGGTTGTATTCCCAAGGCTCGACCCGATTGGATTTCGGTGGAACCACCGGAACGAAGCCAAGATCGAGCGCCAACTGGCGGGTTTCGTTGCCTTCATAAGCACGGTCCATCAACAAATGAATCGGCCGCTCCACTGGCCCGAGGTGTTCAAGCAACGCGCGGCCTGCAGGTGCGTCATGCACGTTGCCAGGCGTCAATCCAAAGGTGATGGCTGTTCGAGCATCTGCGGCAACCATATGAATCTTGGTGTTCCATCCACCGCGGGACTTGCCGACGGCCTGCGGGCCGTTTTTTTT
>NZ_MDFM01000100.1 GCF_002939985.1 Xanthomonas hortorum pv. cynarae
CCGTATATCGCTTGCTGCTCATAGACACCTCCGAATCGACCATTTTCCATGGCCTTGAGATGTCTAGGAAACCCTGGGCGTATCACACTTTATCAGTAGCGTTACTGCAGATATGGACGAGACTGAGGTTTGTGTGTTAATGAAACCGATGTACTTCAGATGAATTAATTTATATTTGGGTAATGCATCTATGAGGCTTCCTGATTAGCCCTGACCATCAGCCGCCTGTCGCAGGATCTGCGCCGCGCTGGGTGGATGCTGCTGTCACCTGAAGCCAACGAGGTG
>NZ_MDFM01000101.1 GCF_002939985.1 Xanthomonas hortorum pv. cynarae
CTACAGGGACGTACTTGCGGCGTGTCCCGCGAGGGTGGGCGGGCAAGGGCCCTGCAACCAGGCCGCAGATCAGCAGCTTTACACCTGACGTATCCGCACCGTTCAATTACCTCTCAAGGCGAACGAGATATTGAACTTCAGCGCAATCTGGATGTTCCAAGCCGAGCGGGTCGAGGGCGCGATGCCCTCACCGCCTGCGGGACACGCCGTGAATCCATCCCTGGAGGCTCGGTGGCGGCATCCATGCCGCCACACGGTCCCGCAATCGGCGAGGACACCGCA
>NZ_MDFM01000102.1 GCF_002939985.1 Xanthomonas hortorum pv. cynarae
CTGCTTGCGCCGGCTAGAAGACGCCGGCCACGCGCACACCACGCTGGACACTGGCGGTGGTCGTGCCGCGACCGAAACGGCCGGTGCACGTTGGCTCAACGTGGTGCTGGGCAATCTCAAACGCGCCATCAGTGGCGTGTATCACGCCATCGCGCAAGGCAAATACGCAAGGCGTTACCTGGGAGAAGCGGCCTATCGTTTTAATCGTCGATTCCGCTTGCGCGAGATGCTGCCACGACTTGCCACGGCCATGATGCAATCCACAC